>CAVWLM010000006.1:0-935453 GCA_963755905.1 uncultured delta proteobacterium | reverse complement strand
TGGGCGAGCCGTGAATAAACGGCGGGTGGGAATTTTTCCTGCGCCCGACGCTAACCGAGGTAGTCTTCGACGCGAATCGCGATGACTGGAATCTGACGCACCCGGTTGTCCCGCAGGATCCTCAGCTTCACGATCTCGCCCGCGTGATGGCTGTTGACCGCCTCATATAGCGTGCGCCGATCGTGAATCTCGCGTTCGTCGGCGGCCAGCACGACGTCGCCCTGCTTGAGTCCGGCCTTCTCGCCCGGACTCCCCGGCATCACCCCCGCGATCACCACGTGCTCGCGCAGCGTGTACGAGAGGACCCCCAGCCAGAGCCGCGAAGGCACGCTGACGCGCCGGCCGTGACGCACTAGCTCGTCGCGGCTCAGGATGAAGCATTCGCCGGGGATCGCGAGGATCGCCCGGCTCAAATCGGCGAAGTTCAGATACGAAATGCCGATGACCTGTCCGCGCGAGTTGCAGATAGGGCCGCCGTTGAGCCCGATGTTGAGCGCGGAGGCGGTTACGCAAATACATCGCTCGAGCACGAATTCCCACGCCGCGTCGAACGGCCCGAGATACGTGATATGCCCGACATCGGCGCATCGCTTGTCGCCGCCGAGGCTCGAGACCATGAAAATTTCTTGGCCGGCCGTACAGGTCAGTGACGAAATCGCCTGTAGAAAAGGCAGGCCGTGGCCGTCGATCTTGAGCAGCGCGATATTGGTCGTGAAGTCCTGCGCGATGATCGCCGCCGGCAGCTCCTGGCCGCTGCCCAGCGTGACGGTCACGTTTTGCGCGCCCATCAGCATGTAGTTGACCGTGATGATCAAACCGTCGGCGCTGACCAGCGTGCCGGTGCCGTTGCGGTCGGTGCCCAGACCGATACTGGCCGACGGATGCGAAGCCGGCACGATCGAATGGATTCCGACGGTCGCGCGTGCGACTTTTTCGAGCAGATGTAGCGTGGCGTTCAAAGCTGCGCTCCGTAAAACCCCGCGGTCGGATTAGCGGTCGCCGCACAAACCGCGGCTCAAAAAGATTTGACCCGAGTGGCGCGCGGTTTCAAGTCCGCCGCGAACGATCATATTGTGAACGCTCGTACTCGCGGGCCGCAACAGAACTCGCGCCATTTTTGTCGGCTTGACTTTTATCGCCCGCCGGGCTTACGCACACTTCTATAGCATTCGAATGGTTGTGGAAGGTTTCGCCGGATGGACGACGGTCTGCGTGATGGGAATTGAGCGAACCGCAATCGAGCGATTTCTCTACCACGAGGCGCTCCTGATGGATAACCATCGTTACGACGACTGGCTCGCGCTGTGGGCCGAGGACGGCCAGGTGACCTACTGGGTGCCGTGCAACGGCGACGACATCGATCCCACGGTCAACGTCTCGATCATTTACGACACGCGCACGCAGTTGCGAAACCGGATCGCGCGTCTGCGCGAGACGCTGTGGTTGCGCGAGCAGGCGCCGCGCCTGCGCCGGGTAGTCTCGAACGTCGAGGTCGAAAGCGAAGCGCCCGGCGAAGTTACAGCCAGTTCCAACTTCATTCTCGCCCAACTGCATCGCCACCAGCAGTTGCTATGGGCCGGGACCTCGACCCATACGCTGATTCCGGAGGGCGGCGGTTTCAGGATTCGCTCGAAGAAAGTCGTGCTGATCAATAACGACGAGCCGATGCCCAACCTGATGTTTCTGATTTAGCGATATATTTTTGATTTAGCCATAGGTCTTTAATTTATTCACGACCGACAACGACGGCGCGATGGCCAGATGACGACCATGCTTTCCACCCAAATCCACTATGACGAACTCGTCCAAGACGACCGCGTGAATGGCCGCGTTTACTACGATCCCGGCGTATTCGAGGACGAACTCGAAAAAATATGGTATCGCGACTGGATATACGTCGCTCACGAAAGTGAGATTCCCGAACCGGGCGACTATGTGACGCGCCGGATCGGTTTACAGCCAGTAATCGTCTCGCGCGACGAGGATCGCGCAATTCATCTGTTGCTCAACCGCTGCATGCACCGCGGGAACACCGTATGCCAGAGCGAACGCGGCAATGCGCACGCGTTCCGTTGCGCCTATCACGGATGGACCTACAACAATCGGGGCGCGCTGGTTGGAGTCCCGTATGCCGCCGGTTACGACGGTTCGTTCTCCCGCAACGACTATCCGCTCGCGCGGGTGGCGCGGACGGCGACCTACCGCGGACTCATCTTCGGCAGCATGAGTGCGTCGGGGCCGGGCCTTCAGGAGCGGCTGGGCAAGGCCGCGGGACTAATCGACCAGTTCGTGAATTTGTCGCCCGAGGGCGAAGTGGTATTGCGCTCAGGAGTGCTCAAGCATTCGTTCAGGGGCAACTGGAAGATGGCGCTCGAGAACTCGGTCGACGGCTACCATCCAAACATCCTGCACCACGCGGCGATGATGTTGATCACCAAGGAGCGCAAGGTCGACATGGAATCGGTTTTCGGGGAGCACACGGACGCGCTCGCGCGGGACCTGGGCGGCGGCAGCGCGCAACTCGACCTGACGCCGGTGAACCGGGAGCGTGGCGGGCGGGTGGTGCCTCAGGGATGGAGCGTGGAGGCATGGCGGCAGTACACAGGCGCGATGGAGGAGCGCTACGGAGCTGATCGCGCGCGTGAGATTATAGAAATTGGCGGACCGCACTTCTGCATATTCCCCAATCTCATTTTCATACTTAATCAGTTCCGGGTCATCCAGCCGGTAAGCGTGGACGAGACGATCGTCTGTTACTATCCGGCGATGCTAAAAGGCGCGCCCGAGGAGATGAATCGGCGGCGCCTGGCCGAGACCTATCTGATTCACGGGCCGGCGGGCCGCGTGGCGCCCGACGATTTCGAGGCGTACGAACGCAACCAGGAGGGCTTTCGCGCGCGAACCAACGAATGGCTGGTGTTGCGCCGCGGGCTCCATCGCGAACATCGCGAGCGCGAAGGCACGATTGCTGGCCATGAAACCGATGAAACCACCCAGCGCGGTATCTGGCGCCACTACCGCGAGGTGATGCGATCGTAGCCGCGGTCAGCGCGGCTTGCGATGCAGGATGCCCGCGCTCTCGAGCTCTCCAACCCTCTCGCGCGAATAGCCGAGATAGCCAGTGAGTATCTCTTCGTTGTGCTGACCGAGCAGCGGCGCGCCGCCGCCGGCCGGCTCGGGGAAGCTCGAAAAGTGCAGCGGAAAACCCGGAAGATCGAAGCTGCCAAGGATCGGATCGTCGACGGTGGTGACCGTGCCGCGCTGGCGAAGATGCGGAAGCGCGAGCGCCTCGTCGGGCGAGAGCACCGGCGCGGCCGGCACGCGATACTCGGCCAGCCGCTCCATCACCGCGTCGTCGCTCGGCATCGAGGCGAGCCATTCCTCGATGACGCGGATCAGCGCGGGTAGGTTTTTCATTCGGCGCGGACTGGTCCTGAAGCGATCGTCGCGCGCGAGTTCGGGCTGCCCCATCGCGTTGCACAACTGCGCGAACTGATGCTCGACGCCTGCGATGATGATGATGTAGTGTTCGCGCCCTTTGAACATCCCGCACGGCGCGGAGTAGGCGAGATGATGGCCGCTGCGCTCCGGCTTAATCTCGCCACCGCTCAAACTGTACATCTGGATTGTCGTGTGATGGCAGTGGAAGTAGGCGTCGAGCAGCGCGATGTCGAGGTACTGGCCCTCGCCGGTGCGCTCGCGATGCAGCAGGGCCGCCACCACGGCCAACGCCGCGTGCACGCCCGTGCTTACGTCCCCGAGCGCCGCGGCCGGAAAGTACGGTGGGCCGTCCGCCTCGCCGGTCATGTAGGTGATGCCGGAATACGCCTGCGCGATGAAGTCGTAGCCGGGGAGATGCGCGAGCGGTCCCTGCTGGCCGAAGGTCGAGACCGAACACATCACGATGCGCGGGTTGAGCGAGCGCACGGTCTCGTAGTCCAGGCCCATCCGCGCGATGACTCCTGGCGCGAAGTTCTCGACCACGACGTCCACCTTGGACACGAGTTCCTTGAGAATCGCGAGCGCAGCGGGATTTTTGACGTCCAGGCAGAGGCTGCGTTTGCCGAGGTTCTGCTGAATGAAATAGCCGCTGCGATGGTCGCGGTAGTACGGCAGCACCCGAGTGCGGTCGCCGTCGGGCGCGATTTCCACCTTGATAACGTCAGCGCCCATCTGCGCCATCATCCGCGTGACAGTGGGTCCCGCTATGAACTGGGTGAAGTCGAGGACTTTGTAGCCGTCGAGTACGTGGGTCGGGTGGCTAAGGCTCATGCAGTCGTCCGGGCGGAACAGGGCGCGTCACGCTTTCACACGAAACGCGGCAAAACGTCCAGTCAGCAGTAAGACAAGCGCCTTTTGGGTTGTCAAGTTTGACCGCTTTAAGGCAGTCTCGGCATCGTTGATAAGATAGCGGCGAAATCGCTCGCCGGGCGGCGGATGCTCTCGCGCCGGCCGCTCCCAGAGCGATCGTCAGACTTTGCCGAATAGGAGAAAGCGTCATGGCGGGAAGTTTCCTGCTCGAGAAAGAAGGCCGGGTCGCAACCCTGACTTTCAACCGGCCCGAGAAGCGCAATCCACTCAACGAAGAGGTCGTGCTGGAGTTCGAGGGACTGTTGCATCAGGTGCGCGACGACCGCGAGGTCCGCGTGCTGATCGTCACCGGCAGCGGCAATACCTTCTCGGCCGGCGCCGACCTCACGACCCTCAAGGATGTAACCGACCCGCTGGAGCGTCAACGCCGGTTTGCTCTGCTCTCGACGCGCCGCACCCGTCTTATCGGGCGGGCGCTTACCTTGCTCGCCAACCTGGAGGTGCTGACGATCGCGGCGATCAACGGCTATGCGATCGGCGGCGGATGGGGCGTCGCGCTCGGCTGCGATATCCGAATCGCGGTCGCCGGCGCGCAGTTCTGGTTTCCCGAAGTCGATCTCGGCGTGCCGCTCAGCCCGGACGCGACCACGCTGCTGGCGGCGCAGAGCGGTCCCGCGATCGCCAAGGAAATCATCATCACCTGCCGCCGCTACACCGCGGAGGAATTGTTGCCGATGGGGCTCGTGAATCGGGTGGTGAAGAAGGAGGAGCTTTACCCGGCGGTGCGCGAGATGGCGAGCGTGATAGCGGCGAAAAATCCGGTCGCGGTGATGGGAGTCAAGGCGACGGTCAACGCGGTCAGCAGGGGCGGCCACGCGCTCAGGCTCGATCTCCTGCTCGACCGCGGCTGATCGGCGCGCCGGCGGGCCGACGGAGCGATCCGATGAAGTTCGGCGTCTTCGGAATGAACCTGCCGCCCTGCACGACGCCGGAGGCGATCGCGGCGGCCGCGCGCGCCGCCGAGGCGGCCGGCTTCGACAGCCTATGGGGCGGAGAGCATATCGTGCTCGCCGATCCGCAGGCGGCGCCCTCGCCGCTGCCGCCGGCCACGCCGCTCGTCGACCTGTGCGCGACGATGGCGTTCGCCGCGGCGCATACCCGGCGCTTGCGCCTCGCGACCGGCATCATCATCGTGCCGCTGCGAAATCCGGTTGTGCTGGCCAAACAATTGGCGTCAATCGACGTGCTCTCTAACGGACGGCTTATCTTCGGCGTCGGAATCGGCAACCTGGGCGTCGAGTTCGCGGCGCTAGGAATGCCGTTCGACCACAAGGGGTTGCGCGCGGAGGAAGCTCTCGGCGTGATGAAAGCGTTGTGGACGATGGATCGGCCGCGCTTTTCAGGCCGCTTCTTTCGGATCGACGGCGTGCGCGCCGAGCCCCGTCCCGTGCAGCGGCCGCATCCGCCGATCGTGTTCGGCGGCAAGACTCCGCATGCCTTCAGCCGCACGGCGCGACTGGCCGACGGATGGTTCGGCTATGGGCTCAGCCTGGAAGCCGCCGCGCAATGTATCGAAGGCATCCGGCGCGCATGCGCCGAACACGGCCGCCGTTTCGAGGAGATCGAGATAAGCGTCACACCCAGGGAGCAACCCGCGCGCGATCTGGTACGGCGCTATGCGGAGCTTGGCGTCAATCGGATAGTAGTCGCGCCGCACACGCGTGATAGCGGCAAGTTCGTGCGCGCGATCGAAGAAGCGGGGCGCGAATTGATCGGCCAGGTATGAAACAGGGTCTGAAATCGACCGGGCCCGGCGTTCAATAGAGCGGCCGGTTGCCGATAATCTTTTCCGCTTCCAGCCGCGCGATCTCGGCATCGCTCAGTCCCAGGATTTTCGACAGGACGTAGTGATTGTCTACGCCGAGTATCGGACCGACCCTTGTGATCGGCGGATGCTCTCCCTCGAACCGCGCGGGAAAAGAGGGATAAGGATGGCGCCCGGCGGCCGGATGATCGACGTACTGGAAAAATCCCGAAGCCTCGAGGCCGGGATCCTTTAGCAGGTCCGAAGGCGCCAGCACCGGCGCCGCCGGAACGCCGCGCGATTGCAGGTCGTGCGCGAGTTCGTGGCGGTCGAAGCGCGCGGTCCACTGGGCGACCTGTTCGTTGAGCGCCTCGCGGTTGCGCCGCCGGAGCAGCGGCGTGGCGAAGCGCGCGTCGGCGGCCCATCCGGGAGTGTCCATCGCCGCCAGCAACGCCCGCCATTGTTGCTCGGTCGCGACGCTTAGCGTTATCCACGCATCCTCGCCCCGAGCCGGGAACGCGCCGTGCGGCGCCATCGCCGAGTCGTCGCTGGTCGCCCGCTCGCGCCCGCGCCCGGTGAACTCGAACTCGATAAGCGCGTCGGCGATGTATTGCATGCTCGCCTCTAATTGGGAGACGTCGACGTGCCGGCCTTCGCCCGTGGCGCGCGCGTGATGCACGGCCGCGAGCGTGCCGAAGGCCGCGAGGTAGCCCGCGAATGGATCGGAGACGCCCACGCCATGGATCAGCGCGCCTTCGCCGGTGTATCCGCTCAGGCCCGAGATTCCGGAAAGCGCCTCGCCGATAGCGGCGAACGAAACGTAGTCGCGCCACGGCCCTTCCTGGCCGAAGCCCGACACGGACGCCATCACGATCGCCGGATTGACCTCGCGCAGGGTCTCGTAGGAGAGCCCGAGTTGGGGCATCACGCGCGGCGAATAGTTCTGCACCACCGCGTCGCTCCGCCGGACCAGTTCCTTGAACAGCCGTACGCCATCGGGCCGCGCGAGATCGAGCGTCAGGCTGAGCTTATTGCGATTGGTAGCGTTGAAGGGCGGCGACAGCTCGTAGATTTCCGCCGGGTCGCCCGGGACGGCGACGATACGGAATTGATCGGGCCGCTGGATCGATTCGACCTTGATCACCTCCGCGCCGAGGTCGGCCATGATCGCGGACGGCAGCGGCCCCGCCCAATAGGCGGTAAAGTCGACAATGCGGATTCCCTCGAGCGGCAGCGGCGCGGCGCTCATATAACACCCAGCTCGGCGAGGGTCGCGAGGTCGGCGGCCGCATATCCAAGCTCATCGATCAGAATCTCCGAGGTATGCTCGCCGAGCAGCGGCGCGCGGCGCGGCCGCGGCCACTCGCCGCTGAATTTGGCTGGCCCGCCAGGAAAGCGGCGGCATCCGGCAACCGGATGATCGATCTCCTCGAAGAAACCCCGCGCCTGGACCTGTTCCATCGCGGCAATTTCGTCGATCCGGTTCACCTTGCCCATCGGAACGCGAGCTTCCTGGCATCGCTTGAAAATCTCGTCACGGCTGTGCGCGGCGGTCCAGCGGCCGATCTCCACACCGAACTCGTCGATGCGCGCTTCGCGGTCCTTGCGGGTCTTGAAGCGCGGATCGTCGACTCCCGCCACTTCCATCAGCTTTTCGATCTGGGCGTCGGTCGCGGCGGCGGCGGTGACGTCGCCGTCGGCCGCTTTGAACGTGCGATAGGCGGCCCATCCGGCGAATTTATCGCCCGCGCGTTTGATTTCGTAGCCGGTGTAAGAGAGGAAGGTTTCATTGAAGCGCGTGGTGAAGACCATCGCTTCCTGCGCGGCCACGTCGATACGCCGGCCGCGGCCTTGTTCGCGCGCGCCGCGCACGGCCGCCAGTGCCGCGATTGCGCCGACCACGCCGGGGACGAATGCCGTCATGGTGCGGCTGTTACTCACCAGCGGCGTGCGCCGCGGCTGGCCTAGCTGCGCCGCCCATCCACCAAGCGCGGCAAGCTGAAGCTCGGTCGCGAGCCATTTCTCATACGGCCCGCCGAGAGTGAAATGGCGAAACGCAAGACGCACCAGCCGCGGATTGACGTCTTCCGCGGGCGCGCTGCTGGCGGAGAGTTCGCGATCGTCGATTAGCACGTCGGCGCGCTCGAGCAGGCGCCGCAGGATCGCCGCGCCGTCGGGGCTTATCGGATCGAGCGTGAGGCTGCGTTTGCCCGAGGCTGTATACATGAAGAGGCCGCCGCGCTCGACTCCAGGAAGATCGTCGAGGAACGGCGGCTCCCATCGCACGGCGCTACCGGAGCGCGGCCGTTCGACCAGCAGGACGTTCGCGCCCAGGCGCGCGAAGAGCCGGCCGCAAAAAGCGGCGGAGCACCCGTCACTGAACTCGACGACGCGGATATCCTGCAGCATGTCGGTCATCGAATATGCGTCCGAATATCCTTCCGAAAATCTCGGCGAGAATTTTTCCGCGGGCATTTCTTTGCCGTTCTCCGCCTGTTCATGGTGATCTACTCCGGACGCGGCCCGGGCATCCCGGTCCACGCAGTGGCGCCGCCATCGGCAACCACGATACTGCCGGTCATAAACGAGGAGTCGTCGCTGGCGAGGAACAGCACGACCCGCGCGATTTCCTCGGGCTTCCCGAGGCGGCCGATCGGATGGTGCTCGTCGGCGATTTTGCGCGCGCGCGCCGGGTCGGGCGCGAGGGCGAGCATGCCCAGCACCGGCGGCGTTTCGATTCCGCCGGGGCATACCGCGTTGATGCGGATGTTCTTGCGGGCGTACTCGATCGCCGCTGCCTTGGTCAGGTTGACCACTCCGCCTTTGGCCGCGTTGTAGGCGGCTAGCCGGTAGTCGCCGTAGAGCCCCGAGATCGAGGCGGTATTGACGATCGTTCCGCCGCCCTGCGCAATCATCTGCGGAATCGCAAAGCGCATCCCGTAGAACACGCCCGAGAGCGTCACCGAGATGGTCTTGAGCCATCCGTCGATCGAGGTTTCGGCAACCGCGCCCCAGGTCGCGTAGAAGGCGTTGTTGTGCAACACGTCGAGCCGGCCGAAACGCTCGGCCGCGAATTTGACCATCGCCTCGACCTGTCGCGGATCGCGCACGTCGGTCTTTAGAAAGATCGAGGCGGAACCGATCTCGGCGGCGACGTTGTGGCCGCCGGTTTCGTCGACGTCGGCGATGATCACGCGCGCGCCCTCGGCGGCGAACAGACGCGCCGTGGCGGCGCCGATCCCGGAGGCCGCTCCAGTGATACAGGTAACCTTGCCGTCCAGCTTGCCCATCGTGTGCGCGTTCTCCTCAGTTTGCCGCTTCGACCCGAGGCCGAGATGCGGCGCGGTTTAACAGTTGCCGCAGCGCAGCACCGTCCCCGGCCGCGCGTCGGTGGGCTTGCCTTCGCGATAGAGCACCTGCCCATTGACGATCGTGCAGTACATGCCGCGCGCTTCCATGACCAGGCGCCGCCCGCCGCCCGGCAGATCGTTGCGCATCGTGCCGCGCAAAGCCGAACCCACCGTGTTGGGATCGAAGATCGCGACGTCGGCGGCCATCCCCGGTTTCAAGCGGCCGCGCGTGCGCATCCCGAAGAAGTCGGCGGGCTCCGAGGTGATGCGTTTGATCGCGTGTTCCAGGGTCAGCGCCTGGCGTTCGCGGACCCAGGTGCCGAGCAGGTAGGTCGTGTAGCCGGCGTCGATCAGCATGTCGACGTGGGCGCCGCCGTCCGACAATCCCAGCATGGTGCGCGGATCGCGCAGCAGTTCGGGAATCCGATCCTCGTTGGCGTTAAACACCGCATAACTGAATTCGATTTGCAGATCGTCTTCGAGCCCCAGGTCGAGGAAGGTGTCGAGACCGTCGCGGCCGCGCTCGCGCGCGACTTCGGCGACCGTGCGGCCCTCGAGCGCGCGCAGCGCGGGATTGCCGACCTCCTTGATTTCCATGCGCTCCCAGCGGCCGGAGAAAATTCCCGGACGTTCGAGCTCACGGCGAAAGCTCTCGCGAAAGCCCGGGTCGCGGTAGAAATTCTTCTGGACTTCCGGCGGCTGGTTGAACACCGGGTTCCAGGTGCGCATCGCGGCCATGATGAACGGCTCGCGCAGGTTGAGTTGTACGATCAGCGGCCGGCAAGTGACTTGCGGCACGCCGCCGCGGCGCACCAACGGCTCGGCCCGGTCAAGCGACTTGAGACAGGCATCGGGATCGTCGTCGCGGCCGAGCAGCGCGAGCCAGGTCGCCGGCCGGCCACTTGCGCTCAAAAGCATGTCGAGAAATTCGTACTCGTCCTCCGCGAGGATCCCCGGCGCCTTGGTCAGCGACACTTCCATCGCGCCGCGGCCAAGCTCGCCGAGCACGCCGGCGTACGCCTTGAGTTCGTCGCGGCTGGCGTTGCGGCAGGCGAGCGGACGGCCTTTGTAACCGATATGCTGCGCCGAGATGGTGGTGGAGAAGCCCATCGCGCCGGCGCTCACGGCCTCGCGCAGCAGCGCCGCGATTTGCGCGGTCTCCGCCGGCGTCGCCGCACGCTCCATCGATTCTTCACCCATCGCGAAATGGCGAAACGGAGTCAGCGGCGCCAAGAAGCCGAGGTTGATGCCGGACCCGCGGCGCGCGGCCGCGTCCATGAACTGCGGAAAGCTTTCCCATTCCCAGGTGATTCCCTTGCTCAAGACGTCGAATGGGATCGCCTCGACGTTGACCAGATCCCAGGCGGCTATCTCCCGCACCTCGGGCCTGCACGGCGCGATTCCAACGCCGCAGTTGCCCATCACGACCGAGGTTACGCCGTGCCACGAGGACGACGTGATAAGGGGGTCCCAGCAGATCTGGGCGTCATAATGGGTGTGCGGATCGACGAAGCCGGGCGCGACGACCAGGCCGCGGGCGTCAATAGTTTCGGCGGCGCCTTCGCTGACGCGGCCGATCTCGGCGACCTTCCCGTTTACGAGCGCGACATCCCCGCTAAAGCGCGGAGTCCCGGTGCCGTCAACGATCGTTCCGCCCTTGATGATAATGTCGTACGTCATGTTCTGGCCTCGACTTCATCGGAGTGCTAACAGCTACACAGCTAGCTAATCGCATGGTCCGCGCTGGCGGACAAGAGGCGCGGCGCAGTGGCGTGCCCGCCACGAGCCCGCCGGCTCAAGAAGTAGCGCCATTGCGGCGCGGGAGCATCATGGCGCGATGGAACGTTCAGCCCTGAAGCCGCGTCAGTTTCCGTGGTACGACTATTCGCGTTACACGTTCTCGCTCGGACTCGCCGTTGGCGAACGCGCGTTGCTCTCGGGCCATTCCGCCTCTGAGTACGACGCCGCCGCGCGCGAAATGGTGGTCAAGGGCGGTATGCGCGAACAGTCGCGCACGGCCTGGGCAAAAATCGCGGCGATCCTTGAAGCGGGCGGGCAGAGCCTGGCCGACATCGTGCGCGTGGTCGAATACGTCACGCCGGATGGGATAGAGAACTACGCCGAGGCGGCCGCGGCACGCGCCGAGTTGTTTGGCGCCAATCGTCCGGCGCTCAACACCGTGGTGGTAAACCGCCTGTTGCGTCCGCAGGCGCTGATCGAAATCGAGGTCGAAGCGGAGCCGTCCACGGAGCCGCTGCACGCGACGAGCGGATGGCCGCCCGCGTTGGCTCCGGCGCGTGTCGCCGGCGGCTTCGTCTATCTCTCTTCGATCATGCCGGTGGATGACGCGGGCGCGGTGATAGCGCCAGGCGATCCGGTCGCGCAGACGCGTGCGATTTTCGAGCGAGCGGCGCGCGTGCTCGGGGCGCTTGGCCTCGGGATGGACCGTGTCGTCAAAACCGTCGATTACCTGGCGCCGGCGGCGCTGCCGAATTACAAGCTCACGGCTGACGTACGCCGAGAATTCCTCGGGCCGGTTTATCCCGCGGCGACCGGCATCATAATGCGGCGCGTGGCGCATCGCGACGCGCTGATCCAGGTCGATTTCATCGCTTCGCATCATCAGCCCACCGCGGTGAATCCGGGTTGGGCGCGTTACGCACAGTTGACTTACAGCCCGGCGGTGCGCGCCGGCGACATGCTTTTTATCGCGGGGCACACGGCGCTCGATCCGGAGAGTGGCGCGCCGATGCATGCGGGCGACGTCGGGGCGCAGGCCGCCTACGTTTACGGCAACATCCTGCGCGTGGTCGCGGCCGCTGGCGGCGGTCCCGAGCATCTCGCGAAGACCATCGAGTACATCACGCCGGCCGCGCTCGAGCGCTATCGCGAGGTGGCTGGTGTGCGCTCGCGAATTCTGCGCGCGCCTTTTCCAGCCTCCACCGGATGCGTGTGCGAGACGTTGTTGCGTCCCGAGTGCCAGATCGAAGTCGACTCGCTGGCGATAATCCCTCGCGGCGCGAGCGCCGGCTCAAAGGAGTGACGGCCATCGGCGCATTGCTGACAGAGGAGCTTCGGGGATGGATCGGGCGCGAGGTTAGTTACGCTGCGCCCGAAGAGATCGGGCGAGCCTCGATTCGCTACTTCGCGCTCGCAATCGGTGACGACAATCCGCTCTATGTCGACGACGCCTACGCTCGCGCTGCCGGCTATCCTTCGATCATCGCGCCACCGACCTTTGTCTGTGAGACCTGTCAGTACGCGCATCGGCCGCCCGACCACGACGGCTATGTCGGCCATACCTGGGAATTGCCAATCAAAGGATGCCGGATGATCCGTGGCGGACACGACTACGAATTTTTTCGTCCCGTAATGCCGGAGGATCGCATAAACGTTACTTGGCTGCTGGAGGACATTTCGGAACACGAGTCGTCGCGCGGCGGATCGATGCTGGTGGTGATCTCGGTCGCCACCTATGTCAACCAACGGGGCGATATGCTCGCGCGGAACCGCGAGACGCTGATCTTCCAGCCGGTGGAGGCTCTCCCATGAGCCTGCGGTCACCCGCCGCGGGAGCAATCGAAACCGGAACACCCATCCCGCCGCTGGAGCGCACGTTGACGCAGGTGCGGATGGTCGCCTACGGCGGCGCCACCTGGGACTGGCATCGTCTCCACTACGAACCCGCGTACACCGCCGCGCGCAAAATCGCGGGACCGATCGTGGACGGGCAGATGTTCGGCGCGCTTCTAGCCGAGGCACTACTGGATTGGCTGGGGCCGCGCGCGTTCATTCGCCGGATGAGCTTTCGTCTACGCGCGATGGTCTTCGCGGGAGAGACGGTGCGGTGCGAAGGCGAAGTTACATCGATCGTGGCGGAGCACGATTACGAGGTCGTGCGAGTGGCGCAACGGATACGCGTGGGCGAACGAATTGCGGTCGAGCCGGCCGGCGCCGAGATAGCTTTGCCGCGATAGGACGAGTCCCCGCCCCACCCTCGCCCGCTCGCGAATCATTGAAGCTTGCGCGATTTGGTGACGCCGATGCGCCAGGTTGCTTACCGGCTCACGATCGGTTCGGGCGGTGGGGGAAAGCATGGCAGCCTGTGCACCAGCGCGTAGCGGAAAGCGCGCTCATTCCACGTGAAAGTCCCCAGGGCGGGGCCAAAGCCGATCGTGAGAGCGTTTAACTGATCCTGCTCGGTCGCGTCGCGTGCATCGGACGCGGCGTACGCGACGTAGGAGACCGAATTGGCTGTGAGTTCGCTCTGCAGCGGCGGCTGAAAGTTCATCTTGGTGAAGTTGGTCGCCAGTTTCCATCCGCCGTTCTGCGTGTCCTGGTTCGGCATCGCCTCCCACTGGGCGTCGAGGTCTTCGCCGCCGAGACTCAACTCGCGATACCGGGTGACGCCGCTCCCATCCGTCCTCAACTCGACGAGCATCGGAATTTCGAGCGACAGTTCGTCGCAAACATCGGTGTCCGGCGGCGGCTTGCCCTTCTGCGCGTGCGCCGCCGCGCCGCCTTCCGCGAGATGAGCGACGCCGCCGCCGGCCGCTTCGATTGCCTGGATCGCGTACGGCGCCAATTCCATCGCGGGCATCCAGCATCCGCTGGCGACGGCGGCGAGCGCGATCACTCCACAGATCAACGCGGAGCGCTTCGGCTGTAAATGATGAGCCAGACGGCCCGCGCGTGACCCGTCCCTCGATCGTGCGCCAGGCTGGCCGTTGGCGCGGGACTTAAGCTCGCCCTTCATCGTGCGACAGTTTAGCACTAAGCGAGACCAAGTCGGGAGGTGCGAGCTTGACCGTTCCGGGCCTATCCGGCCGGTTCTGAGCGATCTTGGAGAGTCCAAAAAATTTTCTTGCTTACCTGGCGGACAAAGTATCTTATAGTCCGGTGCCGCAAAACGGGACGCGGTTACGGCTCGAAGCGTCTGCGTTTGCACCACTGTCCGCCGACTAATCGGTCTCCGGACTCGAGGTCCGGCACGGAGTGCCGATCATCGTCTAAAATACCGGAATAACAGGTTCTTCACTGACAATCGCGATGAATCATTCAAAGACTGCTGTATGGCGCGGGCAACCGCAGCCGCTCGGCGCAAGTTGGGACGGCGAAGGTGTTAATTTTGCCCTTTTTTCCGAGCATGCGGAGCAGGTCGAACTCTGCCTGTTCGATTCGAGAACCCGGCGGGAGACCGAACGGATTTCGATGCGCTGGCAGACCAACCAGGTATGGCACTGTTACCTCCCGGAAGCGCGGCCCGGACTGCTCTATGGTTATCGCGTCCACGGGCCCTACGATCCGAAACAGGGACTCCGCTTCAATCCAAATAAACTGCTGCTCGATCCCTACGCGAAGCATATCGAGGGCGGTATCAAGTGGAGCGACGCCTTGTTCGGCTACCGCGTCGGCGGCGCGCGCGAAGACCTGACGATGGATCGGCGCGACGACGCGCCCGGGATGCCGAAATGCCGCGTGGTCGATACAGCCTTCACCTGGGGCGACGACCGGCCGCCGCGGGCTCCGTGGCACGATACGATCATCTACGAACTACATGTGAAGGGCTTCACCCAGTTGCATCCTGACATCCCGGCACATTTGCGCGGAACTTACGCCGGACTCGCGACCGACCCTTCTATCGAATATCTCAAGCGGCTCGGTGTCACCGCGGTTGAGCTGATGCCGGTGCATGCTTTCGTCGACGATCGAACGCTGATCGAGAAGAAGCTGAAAAACTACTGGGGCTACAACTCGATTGGTTACTTCGCGCCCGACATGCGCTACTCGGCCACCGGCGTAATCAATGAATTCAAATCGATGGTGAAGCGGCTGCACTCGGCCGGAATCGAGGTCATTCTCGACGTCGTCTACAACCATAGCGCGGAGGGAAATCATCTTGGCCCGACGCTGAGCTTCCGTGGAATCGACAACAGCGCCTACTACCGCCTGCTGCCCGATCAGCCGCGCCTGTACATGGATTTCACCGGCTGCGGAAATACTTTGAACATGATGCATCCGCGGGTGCTGCAACTGCTGATGGACAGCCTCCGTTACTGGGTGGTGGAAATGCACGTGGACGGGTTTCGCTTCGACCTTGCCGCAGCGCTCGCGCGCGAGCTTCACGAGGTTAACCGCCTGAGCGCTTTCTTCGACGTGATCCACCAGGACCCCGTACTTTCGCAGGTCAAGCTCATCGCCGAGCCGTGGGATATCGGCGAGGGCGGCTACCAGGTGGGAAATTTCCCGGTTCTGTGGACCGAATGGAATGGCAGATATCGCGATACCGTGCGTTCATACTGGAAGGGGGATGGCGGCTTGATCGCGGACCTCGCCTATCGGCTCACTGGCTCGAGCGACCTGTATGAGCTAAGCGGTCGGCGTCCCTACGCCAGTATCAATTTCATCACTTGCCATGACGGGTTCACCCTCCAGGATCTGGTCAGTTACAACGGCAAGCATAACGAGGCCAACCTCGAGGATAACCGCGACGGCACCGACGATAACCGCAGTTGGAACTGCGGGGTGGAGGGACCAACTACCGACCCCGTGGTCCTGGCGTTGCGGGCACGCCAGAAGCGCAATTTCCTCGCGACCTTGTTCCTCTCACAAGGCGTGCCGATGCTCCTCGCCGGCGACGAACTCGGCCGCACCCAAAATGGCAACAACAATGCCTATTGTCAGGATGACGAAATCAATTGGATGCCGTGGAACCCCGAGAAAGACGATCATGAACTGCTCGCCTTTGTGAAGGAGCTGATTAAATTCAAAAAGGCTCATCCCAGCTTCCGCCGGCGCAGTTTCTTCAGCGGGCCGGGCGCCAAGGATATCGTATGGCTAACTCCCGGCGGTCAGGAGATGACCGACGAGCAATGGCATCAATCGGAGGCGCGGTGCCTCGGCCTTTATCTGAAGGGCGATACGACCAACGAGGACGATGACCGTGGGCGGCCGGTCGTCGATGACGACTTCGTGCTCCTGCTCAACAGCCACCACGAAAAGATTCCATTTCTATTGCCGGCTCTTGAAGATGGCGACGCGTGGCGAATAGCTCTCGATACGGCTAGCGCGACTACCGATGCTTTTTTTCAAGGCGCGGAGCAATTCCCGCTCGAGGCGAGGTCGCTTGCGCTGCTTACGAAGGTGAAGAGCGGGACGGCCACCGCAAAGCCATCGATGACTTAGCCGCGATGGCTTCGAGACCCGCTGCGGCGCCGCCTCGAAGTGGGCCTCGCGGCGATGAGCGGCGTGAGCGGTTTTAATGAAAGCGAAAGCTTAGATGCTCAAGCGGCGCCGGGCGCGCGCCCGCGGCCGCGACTTGTGACAGCGGCATCGGCACGCGCTATTCGCGCATCGTCCGTGCCCGCCCGTAGCGCATTCGATCACGAAAGTCGCGCTGCTCAGCAGTACCTGAACTTGTGAAGCCAAAGGCTCCTCGGGAAGAACTGCTGGCTGAGGTTGCCGGCTTCAATGAAAAGAGGGTACCGGCGACCTTGGCAGTTTCTTTCGCCGACTGTGAATTGGAGAGCCACGACAGGGAATTGGGACGGCCTGCCCGCAGGTTGCTGATATTCTTAGACAACTTCTTTTTATTTAGTGTCATGACTACTCAACTCTGGAGGTCAACTAAAGATTATGCTGATGGCGAGAGAAAGCATAACAAGATACGAAGCCCAAATGGAAGAGGAAAAATCCTCCAGACTATCTCGAAATAAAATAGCCTCGTACTGAGAGAGAGAGACAGACAAAGTAAAAGAAAACTTGCGAAACAAAGCCCGAGATAGTGTGTATCTGATATAGCCTGCCAAATAACTCCCGTGAGCAGTTGTCATGTGTCAAAGCGGCACAATTCGCAAAGCCGCGCAGTTCACAAATCGATTGCTAGCCGACGCATCGCGTTTGACGGTACGCCGGCCGCCGCGCGTGAAACTCAGCGATGAAACTCCTCGAGTTTGCTGATATCGAAAATCTTACCCACCTGCTTAAGATTTGCCGTCGGGTAACCGGTCCCGAAATCCGCGAACAGCGTCGCCCGCTGGTTCACGTAGTCGGTTGCCGTGATCGCCTGGATCTGAGTCGACTCGACGCCATGATTGATCTCGGCCCACTCTTTGAAATCTTCGGTCCAGCGCCCGGAGTAGGTGATCGTCTTCCACAATTTGTGCTGGCGGTTGAATGTCGCCGCCATCCATGGATGCCAGTTCTGAGAATCCCAAAACATGACAACGCTGCTGTACGGATGATCGGGCTTTTTGGAGATGCGCTCGACCACCGCCATGCGGCGGACTGACCAGACATCATCGGGAAGATTGCCGTTGGGGCCATAGAAATGTCCGTAGTCGTTCTTCCCATCCAGAACCACCAGCATGTTTTTCCATCCAAGGAATTTGAATTTCCATTGCGCGATACGATCGGAGAAAGTGTAGTAATCCTCGTTGGTCTGATCGCTTCCGCCGAGCGAATCCTCTTTGACCTCGACTGAGACCCGCCGTACGCGCCGCGACTGTGGATCGTAGGCCCAGGCATCGTCCGCGCGATGCGGATCGTTGTAGCGATAGGTGATGAAGACCTGGCCTCGCAGGTCGAAGGGCGAGAAGAAGCCGGAGAATTCCTTGTAGTATACGTCCTTCGCTTCCGGCAGCGGGAGCAGTCCGCCCTCGTTGGCGCGCGGCGCGAGGTGGCTGAAGTAGACGCGCTCGTAAAGGATATTCGCGGTTTTGATAAAGGTGCCGCCGCCGCCGAAGAATTTCGGCGCGTCGCTAGGCAACTTGCTATGGTAGTCCAGCCCGCTGATCCAGCCGGCCGGTGGCGCCTCGATGGTGTTGGGAACTTCTCCCTGATGGTTGCCGCCGAATCGGTCATACAGGAAGAGAACGCTCATGATGATTGGTCCGTAGTTCCACCAGCGGGCCTCGAAGTTCCACGCCGCTTTGTATCCCGACAAGCGGATCCGCCGTGCTCAGCGAGGCGTCCGCGAATGGTTGTCCACAGAAATAATTGTCCATCGATCCGTCGGCATTCATCCGGACTTGGGCCTGGTATTTCTCGGTGCAATCCATGTAGTCCTTGCGCGGAGTGTGGTCGCGCGCCGCGATGATCTCCATGTGCATTCCGGGAAATTTATATTGCTCGACATATCCGGGCATGATGAACGGACGGATTCGCTCCAGATCCTTGTCGGTCAGCACGTCGCCGGGTTTGAAGTCGGGCTTGGCATCGCCATATTTCGCCAGCCATTGGTCGATGTCCGCGCGAGTCGTGTCGCGGGCATCCTGCGCCCGCGCCAGAGCCGCGCATGCGACTATCAGCGCCAGCGCCACGCTCAGGATGCCGCCCGTGCGAATCAGCCGCGCGAACGACGCTGTAATTGTGGGGTTGGTTGAAAGGTCCCTGCTCACGTCTGTGTCTCCCTTGCGGATTCCAGGCGGTCCGTCGGCCGCCCGAACCGCAAGGCGCGGGCTGCCTCGGCTGAAAACAAAATTACTACGGACCGATCCGTTCTGTTGAAGTCGCATGCCTTCGCTATGCGCCGCCGTTGAGCATAGGGAACTGCGGAGCTTGTTCGCAAACGGATTGTTCGGGGAGGTGCCGTCCTGCCGCAGACAACGACATATCTTCGCGCGGCCGCGCATTCGGCGCGGCCATTTATACGGTAGTGGTACTGAGGCTCCTACCTTTGGCGTGGTCACTCATATGGTAGTGGCACTAGCGAGTCCGCCCGCGGACTGCTTCGCTGAGGATGACCGGAGAACCGGCCTCTGCACTTTTTGTGGAGGATCGCTTTCCAGAGAGACTTCGGTTCCTCGGACCTTCGCGAACGTGCCCGCAGGAACCGGCCGCAGCTCCCATGATGGGAGCTGCGGCCGCCGTTCAGATTTGACTGTCAGAGTCTACTGGTTCGGAACCAGCTCGACCCGGCGGTTCTGGGCACGTCCTTCCGCCGTCTTGTTGGTGGCAACGAAGTCCGTCTTTCCGTAACCGTGCGGGCTCAAGCGGCTTTCCGCGACGCCGTGGTCTGCCAGGTATTTGACGACCGCGTTGGACCGGCGCTCGGACAGCTTAAGGTTGTACCTGACCGAACCGATCGCGTCGCAATAGCCATTGACGTTGACGGTCACGCTCTGATGTGACTTGAGCGTTTCCGTGGCCTCGTCAAGCACTGCCGCATCCTGCGGACGGATGTTGTACTTATTAAAGTCGAAGTGCACGCCACGCAGGATGATCTTCTCCGGCGCCGGCGGTGGTGGAGGCGGTGGCGGGGGAGGCGGCGGCGGCGGTGGAGGCGGAGGAGGCGGCGGCGGTTCCTTGTACGCCATGCATCCTATGATCCCGCCCACGATTGCGCCGCCAACGGCGGCGGCTGGAACTCCAATCTCGTAGGATTTAGAGCCTCCATGGCCGTCCGCGATCGCGCCCGCGGCGATGCCGCCGCCCGCGAGAGCACCCAGGCCCGCGCCAAGCAGGCAGCTCTGTGTCCGCGATGCGCATCCGGCGGCCGAACCGGCGATCGCCACGCAAAGCAGGTAGGTTCCGACTTTTCTTAGCACCTTCCGCAACTCCTCTTGATTTGCCAGGCCGAAACCGACTGCAAATCGCTGCGCGAATTGCCCAACCCCCAGAGCAATCGACGGTTGAAAACAGCATTTGAAGTTATGCTGTCAAGCAAAAAGTGTCAACTTGCCTGGGAACTTTTATGGCCTTTAAGACGTTCTAGCGCGATAAAAATACCGGGCAGGGCGCATTGCGCAGTACGTACTCGGTGGTCGAGCCCAATACCATCTCGATTATCCGGCTGTGACCGTATGCGCCGATAAACAGCAGGTCGGTCTCGCTCTGGTTGAGGAAACGCACGATCTCCTCGTCCGCATGGCCGTTCAGCAATTTGAACGAAGCCCCGACGCGGTAGGGCTCCAGGTAATGGCGCGCCTCGGCGAGCACCCGCTCGCCTATCCGCGCCTCGCGCGCGACGGTTATCACGGTGAGCGGCGCGCCGAGTTCGCTCGCGAATTCCGCCGCCGCGTGCATCGCCTTGGACGCCCGATCGCTGCCGTCGTAGGCGAGGGTCAGGCTTTTGATCTCGCGCAGGCGCTTGGGCGATACGAATAACGGCCGCGGGCTCTTGCGCGCGACGCTCTCGGCGGTCGAGCCCAGCAGTCCGGTCGAGAAACGCTCGTGGATGCCGCGATGTCCGATCATCACGAGGTCGGCGGCTTTGGCCCGCTCGCAGATCTGATTGGCCACCACGCCCATGTCGATAAGCGGCTCGGCCACAATCTTTTCGCGCGCCGCCGCCGCACAGAACTCGTCCACCACCGCCCGCCCGCGCACGGTCAGCATCTCGCGCATCTTGGAGGAGAAATCGAGGTAGGGTTCTAGTCCGAGCGAGCCTGAGATATCATGGAAGAATGAGCCCTCGATCGAAACGATGTCGACGACGTGCAATCCGATGAGGGTGGCGCCCAGGCGGCGCGCCAGGGCGAAGGCGAAGGACTGAGCCACGCGGGAGTGTTCGGAGGTGTCGACGCCTACGACGATGCGCTTGATCATCGGTCCGGCCTTCCCGCTCGATCTGGCGTTATCGCGTATCGATCAGTCGATACCACGTATAAGGTTGCCACAAGGTGCTTTGCAAGATGGGTGAACTAAGGGGCGGCGCGCGAATCGCGGCGATGGTGGAGGAGCTTGCGCAGGCGGCTGAGCGCCTGGGCTTGCAGGTAAGGCGCGAGCGGCTACTGCGCGAGGTCGGCTATCGAGCGCGCGGGGGCGCCTGCCGGTTGCGCGAAAAAGACCTGCTGATAATCGATTCCGCCCAGCGCCCCGCCGATCAGCTCGAGGTGCTGCTCGAGGCGCTCCGCACGCGCGATCTCGAAGCGCTCTACCTCTCGCCCGCCGCGCGGCGCCTGCTGCAAAACCAGGCCGACCATTCCAACCCGTCCGACCAATCCAGCCCGTCCGGGCAATCGGACCAAACCGGCGGCCCCGAACAGGCCGGCCCCGGCTGATCCTAGCGCCACCACTATGCCACGCCTCGAGGAACGCACAGCCGTGCGCCAACCGGAGTCCGGCGAGATCGAGCGGCGGATGGCGGAGTTCCATAGGCGCCTCAAAGGGCATGGGCTCAAGTCGACCGGCCAGCGCGACGATATCGCGCGCGTTTTCTTCGCGCTGGATCGGCATATCAGCGCCGAGGAACTCTACGCCGAAGTCAAAAAGATCAATCCGCACGTCGGCTACGCCACTATCTACCGCACGTTGCGCCTGCTCAAGGAATGCGACCTGCTCTACGAGCGCCATTTCGACGAGGGCCAGGCGCGCTACGAAGTGGCCGGCGGCCATCATCACGACCATTTCATCTGCGAGCGCTGCGGCAGGATCATCGAATTTGAAAACGACGCGATCGAGCAACTCCAGCAGACGGTCGCGCGCGAACTCGGCGTCACGCTGAGCCATCACAAGATGGAACTGTATGGGCTTTGCCCGGAATGCCGCGCTCGCGGATGACGCGGGTGGTGCGCGCGTGATACGCGGACAATATGCGGATACGCTGATACGAACGTCGGGCCCTCTGGCGTTGCCGTTCTTGGGACCGCCGCGCCCGCGCTTGGACATCGCGGCCCAAGGGTTTATATGATGGCGTCCGGAGTCCGCGCGGCAGAGGATTGAAGCGCACGGCTTCAGGACGCGCGAAAATCAGACCGAAATCAGGCCAAGACCGGTCACAATCAGGCAAGGACCAGACATGACACAGCAGGAACAGCCGCAGATGCTCCAGGGTTTCCACGTACTCGATTTCACTCACTACGTGGCGGGCCCAACCTGCACGCGCATCCTGGGCGAACTCGGCGCCGACGTCATCAAGGTCGAGCGCTCGCTTGACGGCGATCACGTGCGCCAGCTCGGAATCGTCAAGGACGGCATGAGCAGCTATTACTTCCAGCACAACCACTGCAAACGCAGCCTGGGCGTCGACCTGCGCAATCCGCGCGGCAAGGAATTGTTGCTCGCGATGATCCCGAAGATCGACGTGCTGGTGGAAAATTTCGCGCCCGGCGTGATCGCCGAGATGGGCTTCGGCTACGAGGCGCTCAAAAAAATCAATCCGCGGCTGGTGATGTGCTCGATCTCGGCCGCCGGGCAGGACGGCCCGCTCAGCCGCCGTCCCGGCTACGATTATATCGGGTCGGCGCTGGCCGGCGTCACCGACCAGCTCGGCGAGCCCGACCGCGCGCCGATCGTGCCCTCGATGGCAATCGGCGACATCTCGACCGGCGTGGCGGCCGCGATGGCGGTAGGCTTCGCGCTGCTCTCGCGCGAGCGCACCGGCAGGGGCCAATATCTCGACGCGTCGCTGATGGACACCTACTTTCACATGCACGAGCTGTTCGTCCCAGTGCTGTCGCTGCGTCCCGGCCGCTACCATCCCAAGCGCACCGGCTCGATGCATCCGGCGGGCAGCCCGTGCGGTGTGTACAAGGCCAACGGCGGCCATATCATGCTGATCGCGCAACAGCACGAGATGCCGCGCCTGCTGCGCGCGATGGGCCATCCCGATCTGATGAAGGACGAGCGCTTCTCGACCAACGGGCGCAGGGTCAAGAACAACGCGGCTCTGCGCGAGATTATCGAAGGATGGCTCGCGACTTTTCCCGACCGCGACTCCGCTATCGCCGTGCTCGACCGCGAGCGCGTCCCCTGCGCTCCCGTGCTCAAACTGGAAGAGGCGATGGAGCATCCGCATCTGCGCGGCCGCAAGACCGTCCGGCGCGTGCGTGACGAGGCGCTCGGCGAGTTCGACGTGCCCGGGATGCCGGTCAAGTTCTCCGACTGGCCCGACCGCACCGATGTCAAAGCGTCGCGCGTCGGCGGGGACAACGACGCGGTGCTGCGCGAGATGCTCGCGCTACCGGATAACGAACTTGCCGCGCTCTATGCCGAGGGCGTCCTACTGCGCGGCGGGACGGCCGACGACGCCAAGGTCGCGGCAGGCAACATGGTGATCGAAACGCATCACGGCTGAGAGCCGAGCGCCGTCCCGCAGCGAGTCCCGCGGCGTATCGCTACGCCGTGCGGGGCGGATCCTGCGAGAGGCGAGCGCGAGCAAATCGGCGAGAATCCAGTGAAGCACGCCGGGCCACGAGCGCTCGAAGCGTTGGAACCGGCGCTCGAAGCGCTACGGACGGTTCCCGGCCTCGTCGAACGCAAGCGCGGCATTTTCTATCGCGGCGGGACCGCCTTTCTGCATTTCCATGAAGACCCGGGCGGTTTGTTCGCGGACCTAAGGAGCGGTGCGGACTTCGAGCGTTATGCCGTGAACACTAAGGCCGAGGTCGCGCATCTGCTGAGCGCCGTCCGGGCCCGGGCGGCCTCGTCGCCGCACGGCGAACGGCGGCGCGACGCGCAGATGGGCCGTCCACTCAAGGACCGATAGCGCGCGCGGGCCCGCGCCCGAACCTGTCCGCCGAGCGGGGCGACTTTTGTTTTTGCTCTCGGCTCTCGCACGATCTTTGCTAACAATCCAGCGGGCGATCCTGGCCGGCATAGGGGGCGCGAGCGATGGATTTTCAAATCACTGCAGATGCCAGAGAACTGCAAGAGCGAGCGCGGCGGCTGGCGGCGGAATTCGCCACCCGGGCGGCCACCCATGATCGCGAGGCAAGCAGTCCGATGGAGAACTACGCAGCACTGCGGCGCGAGGGCTTTTACGAGCTGAACGTGCCCAAGGACAGAGGCGGCGGGGGCGTTGGACTGCTCCCGTGGTCGATGGCGGTGGAGGAACTCGCCGGGGGCTGTCCGGCGACCGCGCTCGCGTTCAACATGCATCTGTCGATCGTCGGTCCGTTGATGGAGATTGCGGCAGTGCCGGAGGCGACCAAAAGCCATATCGCCGACCTGGTGGTCAAGCAGCGCAAGCTTATCGCCGGGAATTTTTCCGAGCCGCAGACCTCCGGCCTCGCCGCCTCGCACGGCATCCCCGCGACCCGCGCGCGCCACGTCGAGGGAGGCTACCGCGTCAACGGCAAAAAGTCCTTTGCTTCCATGATCGAGGCGGCCGACTATTGCGCGCTGCTGGCCCGGCCGGAAGAGTCTGAAGCCCCCACCGCGGGCATCCTGGTGCTCATCCCGTCGGACGCCCCGGGCCGGCGGATTGAGCATGTCTGGGATACGCTCGGCATGCGCGCGACGCGTAGTGAAAACGTGCTACTCGAGGATTGCTGGATAACTGAGGAGGGCGGACTTTACAGCACCGACGACTTTCCCTCTTTCATCCGTGACGGAGCAAACTGGCTGTGGGCCTCCTACACCGCGGTCTACCTGGGGGTCGGGGCCGCGGCGTACAAGGAAGTCGTCAGGGTGCTCAAGGGAAGGATTCCTCCCGGCTACGTGCAGCCGCTCGCGTACCATCCCGACGTGCGCCGGCGGGTGGCGGAGATGAGCGTCGACCTCGAAGCGGCGCGTCTGATGGTCTACAACTCGGCGTGGATGAGCGATACGCAGGGGCCGACGGCGGCCGCGCTTGCCGCGATGTTCCGCGCGAAGTACTTCGTGGGCGAGGCGGTATCGCGCATCACGCGCACGGCGTTGACCCTGGGCGGCGCACACGCGATCTTCAAGACCTCTCCACTGGAGCGGCTTTTTCGTGACGGAGCGACCGCGCCGATCCAATTTCCGCCCGGCGATTTCTGCCTCGGTACGGTGGGGATGCTTGAATTGGGGCTGGACGCGGCGGAGATGCTGCCGCCATTGAAGCGGCCCTGACTCGCGTCACTCGCGCCTACGAACCCTTGCCTGACGGCACGGAGAAGTTGTGGAAGAATTGCCACATCTGATCGTTGGCGTTGATCACCTGCGTGGCGGGCCCGAGCCACACCACGTTTAGCCCCGCGCCCGGCCATACGTGACCCGAACCGGCTAGCTTCCACAGCACGATCCTGGTGCCGCCGGCACATGGTCCCCATTCGTACCGCGTGGCGGATTTGCCCTCGTCCGGCGAGCTAGGCGCACCTTTCAACGCCGGCGCGACCTGCGGGTCTCGCGGGCAGCCGTCAAAGCCGCGCCATCGCGCCACCTCTTCATCCACGCTCGGGACGCTCGGGTAGGCCGTCTTGTGCGACAGACGTCCGAGCAGTCCGACGCGGCCGTTGTAGGGCACGTAGCGGTCATCGAGGCTGTTGAAAAGCATCAGCGGCATTGGACGCGCAGGTCCTGAGGTTTGAACCACCAGCGCGCCTTCCACCGGCGCGATCGCGGCGATACGATCCGAGGCCTCGACCCCGAGCCGAAACGACATCATGCCGCCGTTCGATATGCCGGTCGCGTAGACTCGCGCGCGGTCGATCCGGACGCGCGTCGCCAGATCGTCGATCAACGCCCGGGTGAAGCCGACGTCGTCAATCTCGTGGAAGGCCGCGTACGCGCAGCATCCGCCGGCGTTCCAGGTCAGCATTCGCGTTCCGCGCCCGGTCCCGTTCGGATAGACGGCGACGAATCCGTCGCGATCGGCCGTCGCGTCCATCCCGGAGTAATGCTCCTGCTGCGTCGCGTTGCTGCCGGCGCCGTGAAAATTGAGGATAACCGGCAAGGCGCCTTCGCCGGAGGCCTGCGGGGGAACGTGGACGATATAACTGCGGGCAATCCCGCCATACTGGATATCCACTCGATTGCTGCCCGGCCCGAGCGAAGGACTATCCGCAGCGGGAGCGGAGGCGGCCATGGAGATGGCGAACACGATCAGACAGAAAACTATGCGAGAGCGCGGCGTGGCGGCGCGCGGGGCGGAAGCGCTCAGAGCAGACCCTCCTTCAGCGCCTCCTCGAGGGCGCCGATATTGACGTAATGGCCCTTGGCCATCACCGAGAGAAAAGCGCGCAGTCCGGGGTCGGGAATAGAGGCTAGGTGCTCCTCGATCTTACGGATCACCCAGCGCTGGCCACGATTGAGCAGCTCAAGCTTCGCGCGGAAGTCGCCCGCGGCGCGCACTTTCTCGACAAAGTCGCCGGTCTTGTTGGAAGGTGCGCCACCGAGGCGGCGGACATGGGCGGCAAGCTCGCCCGCGTAGTAGCCCTCATCGTGGCCGGCTTTCTTTAGTAACTCGCGCAGTTCCAGCGAGCGGGCTTCGGCGGTCAGTTCGTGCAGGACGCGGCCGCCGGCGCGCTCGGCCTCGCCCAAAGTGTTGAGAAATCCTTCAAGCTGTGAGTCCACAATGATTTCCCCTTGCCGCGAGAGACCTTTGAGTGACTTGCGGGCGCGGTTTCATCTTTCTTTGTATAGAGTCTCTCCTCAAGGCGAATAAGGCCGGTCGCCTTCGCCCTGCGGTCACAGTTCGGTCGCGACGCGGTACTACTTCGGCCGCTACTAACTCCGGGCGCGACTTCTACTTGACTGCGACGATACGCTGCTTGGCCCACCCCTCGTCATAGGGCGCGAGCAACCTCAGGTTGATCCGCAAGTGCTTGTATTTCCATTGGCCGTCGCGCTTTACGTATTCGTCCTTGTATTGCAGCGCTATCCATCTCGCCTGGTCGCCCTGGCGAAACTTGAAAGGACCCATGAAGTACCATTCGCCGGTGGCCTTGTCGCCGTGAACTTCGATAATCGGGTTCATGACATTGTGCTGCGAAAATTCGATCAGCTTTTGGAATCCCTGGAAAAGTTTGCGAATTTCCGCATGCCCTCTGCCGGTCCCGAACTCGGCGCTCTCCCAGACTCCGTCTTCGGCGAATACCGAAGTTATTCTTTCCGGATTGTGATCGTCGTCGCAGATTTCGCAGTATCTGGCCTTAAGCTGTTTGATCGCCTCGATGTCTTCCAGACGGGTCAGCCGCCGTTCGATTGCTTCGAGATCCATATTTCGATCCTCCCATGCCGACGCGCTCTACTGGCGCGCGAGCATCCACAGACTCCCAGTTACACATAGTCGCTCATAGTGTCCAGCGTTGCCAGGAACTGACATCGGCCAGAGTCGCGCGAGATCATAATGGTGCGAGATCATGGTAGAGCTGAATGATGGATCCTGTGCACAACTTCGCCCGCGGAGGCTTCTCGATGCTCCAGCTATTGAGAATCAACCGCTTGCGAGCCGACGGTCGCGCCACGCTCGCGGGTATCGGCGTTTGCCTTGCGATGTCGTTGGCGGCGTGCGCCACCCAAACAGCGTTGCCGCCGGTGCCGCCGACGCCTCCGCCGGTGGTTCAGTCAGCACCCCCTGAGACAAGCGCCAAGCCGGCGAAGATCGTCAAGGCCTCATATCAAAGCAGCCGCACCGCCGGTCGTCCAACGGCCAGCGGCGAGCCATACAATCCCAACGGCCTGACGGCTGCCTCGCGCACTTTGCCGATCGGCTCGACCGTCGAGGTGGTTAATCCAGCCACCGGCCGCTCGGTCAAAGTGCTAATCAACGACCGCGGTCCCTTTGTTCACGGCCGCGACCTCGATCTATCGAAGCGCGCGGCCGAGAAGATCGGGATCACCCACAAAGGCGTGGCGCGAGTGAAGGTCGTGCCGGTCGGTTCACATCCCGCCGCCTCGAGTGCATCCGAGGCGCCGCCTTCGGCGGCCACGCCGGCGGCGCGGGACTAACCGGTCCCCCAACGTCCTGAAATATAGTGTCGCCAGCGCCAGTGCGGATACAGTGAATCGCGCGAATCGGATGCCCGGCTTGGATCACTTCAATATAGAATGTTTGCGGCAGAAGTCCGTAGTCAATTTGGCGGTAAGCGCCGGATCCTCGAACATCGGATAGTGTCCGATACCCTTGAGATAGGCGACCTCCGCGTTTTTCAGGAGCTTGACGGTCTCCTCGACCAGCGGCTTTGGCACCCAGAAATCGTCCTCGCCACATATCACCAGCATCGGACACTCGACGGCACCGAGCAGCGCGCGTACGTCATGCGTGGCCCAGGCCACCAGGTCGCCCACCGCGCTGACCTGCGGACCTCGATGCTGCCAGCGCAACTCGGTAATCTTTTCCGCCGAACAGTTACGATTGAGCGATTCGGTCGCCGCCCGCTCCAACTGGTCCTGCCATCCCGGTCCCCAGGCCGGATGAGTCACTCCGGCGGGGCTCGGAAAGGTCGGCGATCGCGACAGACCCTCCATCGGTATGCCCGCGGCCATCTCGCGCCAGTGATGCGCGGCGTAATCGAGCGTGATGTCGCCGCCGATCGAGCAGCCCATGATTACCGGCTTCTTCAGCCCGAGCGTATTGGCGAACGCGTGAACGAACTCGGCGTGCTCATGGATAGTCCGATGCGGCTTCCAGTTCACCGGGTAGGATCGGAAGTGGCCCGGGAGATCCAGCGCATAGGCATGAAACCCCTGTTCGGCCAGCAACGGCAAAAGATATGTGTATTCGAGCGAGCACGCTCCGGCGGTGTGAACACAGACTATTGGATATCCCTCGCCAATCTCGTCGTAGAAAATCCTGGTCGAGTTTACTTTGACATAGTGTCCGCGAATATCTTCGGTGCTTGCCATAATACCAACTTCCTTCAGCGCGAGCTTCCGCGCACGCAGTCGCGCAGGACGTAGGCCATTTGGAACATCGCTTCTGACAGGCGCCCCGCTTCGAGCAGGTTCCCTTCGGTGCTGATTTCGACGTGAGGCGTGCCCGCGGTCGAAAGCGTAGGGTCGTCGTCGAAGTAGCGCTTGCCGGGGAAAGTGAGATCCGCCCACAGCCTTTGCCCGCCGACGAGCAATTTCCAGGAAGCCTCACTGCCCGAGAATTTGAAGGTGTAGCCGAAAGGGGAGACCGCCGGCTGATGGTCGATTACCTTGCCCTTATAGATCTTCAGCCAAAGCAAATCGGTCCCGACTTCAAGCAATACCGATCCATCGAACCATTGCGCCTGTTCGTTGAAGCCCGGATGCGCGTTGAGCGCGGCGACGAAGCGATCCTGAAGCGCGCGATCAGCCAAAAATGACATCACCGTTCCTCCGTTGTTGCGCTGATCGAAAAGCCGCTGGAGTCTCCAGCGGCCAGTCCGGCGCCATCCTTCGCGCCGAACGAAAAAACGTCAAGTATCCGCGCCGGCCGGCAAATCATCCGCTGCATCGCCTTACAACCCCACCGCCATCTCGCTCAGGAAAACGTGTTGCGTCATTTTGCGCGCCGTCGTCCCGGCGTAGGCGCCGGCCGAAGCCGCCACCAGTTTGTTGCCCTGGAAAGTACCGATGCCGAGCAACGTTTCCTCGACCGCGCTGGACAGCCCCGCTTCCGCCATCGCCGCGAAGCCCTTGAACCATCGCTTGGCCGTCTCCTGATGCGCCGCGCTGAGTTGCGCAATCATCCGGCCGTAACGGTCGCGCAGCTTGTATTGAAAGTCACCGGTGGCTTCCACGACCACGCTGATTACATCGCGCACGTAGCGTTCCGCGTTCTTTTCGGACAGAAACCCCTTCAGATCTCCCAGGTTCTTCGGAATTCCGCTGAGATTCATCGGCGGTGCGATACTGATCTCGTCTACCGTGCTGAAGCCATTGGGGCCGAAAAAGTATTGCATCACGCTGTCGGTCACCAGGCGCGGCAGAGACGGATCGGCGAGATTCTTGAGCGTCGTCACCAACGACAACGCGATTCCGAATTGTCCCTCCAGGAACGATCCAAGCATCCCCGACAGGTCCTTGAGCTCATTGCGGCCGTTGAAAAATTGCAGCAGCCGGCCCGAGATATCGGCCGGATCGTTGCCGCTGAAAATTCGCGTGACCTCGCCCGCCGGATCCTTGAGGAACTTTAGAATCGCCGGGAACAACTCTTCGCTTGGGGGGACGGCCAGCTTGCCGATTTGGGTCAGCGAAAGGAGATCGAGCATCGGCGTGCAATCCAGAATCAGATGCCGCGGAATCGCCACCCCGCTGCGTATCTCCTGCGAAAGATTGCTGCCGTCGGTCGACTTGATGCTCGCTAGGGGCGCCGGTGATGAAAACGCGCCGGCCAACACGTTCTGCATCAGCGCGACGAGGGCGTACTTCGGAGTGTCGTTATTCGTGATCACGTTTGATTCTCCCCTCGCCTTCGATTGCGCACGCTTCGCGGCGTTGCCACGAATTGCCGCTCAGCGGGTTCGCTCGTATTCGATCACGCCGTGCACATATGTTGCCCAGGTGAGACGATAGGCTCTCTGCCATCTGCTCCCTATGGACCCCAATAGCAAAAAGGCCACCCTATGCTAATCGAAAAATGACGGCTTGGAGTTAACCCTGCCCCCACCGTGGGCTTATGAACCCCGATGGATTTCGCTATGATCATCCCTCGCAGGATGTCTTGGAGCGACTGTGTAACGATGGGCGGTGAGTGAAACTCTGCCCTCGAAGGAAGGAGATCCGCCATGGCCCTTAGCGCTCGCAACCATCTCAAAGGCGAGATCGTCGAAGTACTGCTCGGAACAGTGACCGCGCTGATTACGGTCAAGGTCGGCGACAATCTTGTCGAGTCTGTAATCACGAAACGCAGCGCCGAAGAACTAGGCCTGAAAAAAGGCGACAAAGTGACCGCGGTGATAAAAGCGACTGAGGTCATGATTCAGAAGGATTGAACGAGTGTTTGGCTACTGTTCCTGGCGGCGACGCGCGGCGGTTATGAACTGGCACTCGCTCGCGTTTATTTTCCTCGCGATAGCATTCATCGCTTCGCCGCCGGCCCAGGGCCAGCCCGCGCCGGCCGCGAGCGCATCTTTACGCGTCGCTGGAAAGGTCGAGCGGACTCTGGTCCTGAGCGAGGCCGACCTCCAGGCGCTGCCGCGCAAGCATGTGGCAGTCACCGACGAAAAGGGAAGCCCGGTCGCCTACGACGGCGTTCCTGTGGTCGAACTTCTGCGACGAGCGGGAGCACCGCTCGGCAAGCGGCTTCGGGGACCGCAGATGCGGCTCTACGTCATCGCCGATGCGGCTGACGGTTATCGGGTCGTGTTCGCGCTGCCCGAATTCGATCCTGACTTTACGGACCGGGTTATCATCCTCGCGGACCGACGGGACGGACACGCTATGGCCGCGCCGGAAGGGCCTTTTCGCCTGATCGTCCCCGGCGAGAAGCGCCACGCGCGCTGGGTGCGCCAGGTAACCACCCTCGTGGTGGAAGAGGCCAGGTAGCGAAGGCTCAGGTAGCTGGACCTCGCCTAACGAGAGTTGTCGTCCTAGCTATTGCCTTGAGCAAGAATTCCGATCGGCCGTTCGCGAAATCCGCTACTTCAGCAACTTTGCCGCCGAGGCCTGTTCGTGGCCGAGAATGGGATGCGGCCGATAGGGCTTTTCCAGGGCCTGGACTTCTTCGGCACTGAGTTTGATGTCGACCGCTTCGAAAGCCTGTTTCAGATGATTTGTCTTGGTGGCGCCGATAATCGGCGCGGTCACGCCCGGCGCCTGTAAAATCCAGGCGCATGCGATCTGGGTGGCCGTCACGCCGCGTTCCTTGGCGATTTTCTGAGCCACTGCCGCGACCTCGAAATCATCGTCACGGAAGTACATGTCCTTCTGCATCTGGTCGGTCTGGGCGCGCTTGGTCGGCCCTTCGCCGCGTTCGCGCTTGCGGCCGCCCTCGAGAAACCCGCGTGCCAGCGGACTCCAGGGAATCAGCCCGACGCCCTGATCCACGCACAGCGGATTCATCTCGCGTTCCTCCTCGCGATAGATCAGGTTGTAGTGATTCTGCATCGCCACGAAGCGGTGCCAACCGTGTTCCTTCGCCAGGTAGAGCGCCTTTGAAAATTGCCAGGCCGCCATACTGCTCGCGCCGAGATAACGGACTTTGCCGGCGCGCACGAGCGAATCGAGGGCGTCCAGCGTCTCTTCGATCGGGGTCGAATAATCCCATCGATGGATCTGGTACAGGTCGATATAGTCAGTCTTCAACCGGCGCAATGAATTGTCGCAGGCTTCGAGGATGTGCTTGCGGCTGAGTCCGCGGCGATTTGGCCCGGGACCCATCGGGCCGAAGACCTTGGTCGCAAGCACGATGTCGTCGCGCGACGCCATCTCGTTGAGCCAGCGCCCGGTTATCTCTTCGCTTCCGCCGACCGAGTAGACATCCGCCGTATCGAAAAAATTGACGCCCGCTTCCAGAGCGATCGCGAAGTGCTCGCGCGCTTCTTCGGCGCCGAGCGCCCAGTCGCGGCGCAAGGTCCACGACGGCAGTTCCCCGCCGCCATAGCTCATGCAACCGAGGCAAATTCTCGAGACGGTGACGCCGGTGTTTCCAAGTTTCGTGTACTGCATCGCTCATGCACCCAATTTGTCAGGCATACACCTAATCGATAAAGGACTGAGGTTGGGCGCCACCCACAATGGCTAGCGCCCAACCTCATTGTGACATACGGGGAACTGGATTCCACCCGAACGGCTACAGCTTTATGTAGACGGATTTGATCTGCGTGAACAAATCCAGCACGTGTTGACTTCCTTCGCGGCCGAAGCCCGATTGCTTATAGCCGCCGAAAGGCATCACGGTGTCCACGATACCGTAGCAGTTGACCCATACAGTGCCCGCCTTGAGCGACCTGGCGACCTTGTGCGCCCGGCTGATGTCGCGCGTCCAGACCGCGGCTGCGAGCCCGTAGGTCGTGTCGTTGCTCTGAAACACGGCGTCGTTTTCGTCCTTGAACGGAATCGCCGCGGCAACCGGGCCGAAGATCTCCTCGCGCGCGATCCGCATGTCGTTGTTCACGTCGGCGAAGACCGTCGGCTTGACGTAGTACCCTTTCCCGCCGCTCGCTTCGCCTCCGATCGCCACTCGCGCGCCTTCCTGTTTGCCAACTTCGAGATAGCCCTTCACCCGGTCGAACTGTTCGCGCGAAACCACCGGCCCCAGCTTGGTCTTGAGATCGAGCGGATCGCCGAGCGTGAGGCTCGCGCTCGCCTTGGTAAGTTCGCCGACGAAATTGTCGTAAATGTCTTGCTGCACGAAGATTCGCGTGCCGGCTGCGCACACCTGCCCGGAATTGTAGAACACCCCGTTCATCGCATTGCGCACCGCGAGTCCCATATCCGCGTCGGGAAAGATGATATTCGGGGATTTGCCGCCGAGTTCGAGCGAGACCCGTTTCAGATTACCCGTCGAAGCCTGGAGAATCAGCTTGCCGACCTCGGTCGAGCCGGTGAAGCTCACTTTGTCGATATCTGGATGCTCGGCGATGGAACTTCCTGCGCCAGGACCGAAGCCGGTAATGATGTTGACCACGCCGTCCGGAATTCCCGCTTCCTGGATTAGTTCGCCCAGCCTGACCGCGGTAAGCGAAGTTTGCTCGGCAGGCTTCAGGATCATCGTATTTCCGCACGCGAGAGCGGGCGCGAGCTTAGTCACGGCCATCATCAATGGGAAATTCCACGGGATGATCAGTCCGCAAACGCCCACCGGTTCGCGCAGCGTATAGTTGAACATCGACGGATCCGAAGGATTGGTCTCGCCATAGATTTTGGTCGGCCATCCCGCGAAATAGCGAAAGATGCCGGCCGAGCCGCCAACGTCGATGACGCGCGCCTGCGAAACCGGTTTGCCGTTATCCAGGCTTTCGAGTTCAGCCAACTCCTCCGCGTATTTGTCGATAAGGTCGGCCACCTTGAGCAGATTGCGCGCCCGCTGATGCGGGCTGATGGTCCGCCACTTGCCTTCTTCGAACGCCTTGCGCGCGGCCTTGACCGCCTCGTCGACGTCCGCCTTGTCTCCCTCGGCCACCAGCGCGAGCACTTCCTCATTAGCGGGGTTGATGGTTTCGAAGGTCTTGCCCGATTTGGCGGGCACCCATTTGCCGCCGATCAACAGCTTGGTCGGCGAGCGCTTCAGGAATTCCAATACCGCGGCTTCTTTTATGCCTTGCGTGGCTTTTTCGATCGAGGGAACTGTGGCTGCCATGTCAGAATCTCCGCTATTCGAGTTCGAGAGGATCGTTGCGAACGAAGGCGGCTGTGCCGACAATCGAAACAGCCGCCTTCGCGTGTTGAAGTTAGAGCTCTGTTTAGAGCTTTATGTAGACCGACTTAATCTGCGTGTAGAGATCGATCGCGTACTTCCCAAGCTCCCGCCCGATGCCCGACTGCTTATAGCCGCCAAAGGGTGAGATCGGATCGATGTTGTTGTAGCAATTGACCCACACGGTTCCCGCCTTCAATGCGCGCGCAACCTTGTGGGCGCGGCCCACGTCGTTGGTCCAGACCGCGGCGGCAAGGCCGTAGGTCGTGTCGTTACCCTGCAGGATAGCGTCGTTTTCATCCTTGAACGGGATCACCGAGGCCACGGGGCCGAAGATCTCCTCGCGCGCGATCCGCATGTCGTTATTCACTCCGGTGAAGATAGTCGGATCGACGTAGAACCCTTTGCCCTTTCCGACCTCGCCGCCAACCGACGTGGTCGCGCCTTCCTGCTTGCCCAGTTCGAGATAGCCTTTCACCCGGTCGAACTGTTCCTTGGACACCAGCGGGCCGACGGTGGTTTTCGGATCGAGCGGATCTCCCGCCTTGACCTTGGAGGTGTAACGGGTCAGAGCATCGACGAAGCGATCCTGGAAATCGCGCTGAACGAAGACTCTGGTTCCCGCGCAGCATACCTGCCCGGACAACATCGTGAAGCCAAACATCGAGGTGGCAACCGCGGACTCGAGATCGGCGTCCGCGAAGATTACGTTGGGTGACTTGCCGCCCAGTTCCAGCGAAACGCGCTTCAGGTTTCCCGCCGAGGCCTGCAGGATCAACTTTCCAACTTCAGTCGAGCCGGTGAACGCCACCTTGTCGATATCCGGGTGGTTGGCGATTGCGGCGCCGGCCGTCTCACCGAATCCGGTGATGATATTGACCACGCCTTCCGGAATCCCTGCCTCGAGCACCAGCTCTCCCAGACGCAACGCGGTGAGCGGAGTCTGTTCGGCGGGCTTAAGGACCGAGACGTTGCCGCACGCGAGCGCCGGGGCGATCTTCCAGGCGAACATCGCGATAGGGCCGTTCCATGGAATGATCTGGCCGCAGACGCCCACTGCTTCGCGCAGCGTGTAGTTGAACATCGACGGGTCGGAGGGATTGGTTTCGCCGTAGATCTTGGTCGCCCATCCCGCGTAGTAGCGAAACACGTCGACCGCGCCGGCGACCATCGCGCGGGCGAGTGAAATAGCCATTCCGTTGTTGAGCGTCTCCAACGTCGCCAGCTCGTCCGCGTTCTGCGCGATCAGATCGGCAATCTTGAGCAGGTAACGGGCCCGCTGATGCGGACCGATTTTTGGCCACTTGCTATTCTCGAACGCGTTGCGGGCGGCCTTTACCGCCTCGTCGACGTCGGCCTTGTCGCCCTCCGCCGCCAGCGCCAGGACCTCCTCGTTGGCCGGATTGATGGTTTCGAAGGTCTTTCCCGATTTGGCGGGCACCCATTTGCCGCCGATCAGCAATAGCTTGGGCTTCCTGAGGAATCCCAGTACCGCGCTCGAGCTGACGCCGGCGGCCGCCTTTTCTATTGATGGAACTGCTGCTGCCATTTTTCTCCTCCGATATAGGACGAACGTTTTTTGTATTAATCCAACGGCCGGCATCGGGCCGGCAGCCTGCAAAGCTCAGAGCTTCACGTAAACGGATTTGATTTGGGTGTAGAGATCGATCGAGTGGCGGCCCAATTCGCGGCCGAAACCCGACTCCTTATAGCCGCCGAAGGGTGAAATCGGATCGATGATTCCGTAGCAATTCACCCATACCGAACCCGCTTTCAGGGCGCGCGCGACCTTGTGCGCCCGGCCCACGTCCTGCGTCCACACTCCGGCGCCCAGCCCGTAAGTGGTATCGTTGCCCTGCAGGACCGCGTCGTTTTCGTCCTTGAACGGAATCAGCACCGCGACCGGTCCGAAGATCTCCTCGCGCGCGATTCTCATTTCGTTTTTGACGTCGGTGTAGATGGTCGGCTTTACGAAATAGCCCTTTGCCTGCGGCCCTCGCTCGCCCCCGGCTTTCGCCGTTGCGCCTTCATCGCTTGCCAGCTTCAGATAGCCCAGCACGCGCTCGTGTTGCTCGCTGGAAACCAGCGGACCCATGGTGGTCGCCGGATTGAGCGGCTGGCCCAGGTTTATCTCGTTCGCCTTGGCGGAGATGCGCTCGGCGAACTCGTCATAGATTCGTTCCTGCACAAACATGCGCGTAGCTGCGCAACACACCTGCCCCTGGTTACGAAAAACCCCTGTCGCCGAGAGCGCGACCGCCTGTTCCATAGGCGCATCCGGGAAGATGACGTTCGGCGATTTGCCGCCCAGTTCAAGCGAGACCCGCTTGAGATTGCCGGTCGAAGCCTGAAGGATAAGTTTTCCGACTTCAGTCGAACCGGTAAACGCGACCTTATCGATATCGGGATGCGCCGCTATTGCGCCTCCGGCAGTTGGACCGAAGCCCGTAACGATGTTGACCACTCCATCGGGCACTCCCGCCTCGCAGATCAACTCTCCCAACCGAATCGCGGGAAACGGAGTCTGCTCGGCCGGCTTCAAGACCAAAGTGTTGCCGAAGGCCAGGGCTGGAGCGATTTTCCAACTGATGGTGGCGAGCGGACCATTCCAGGGAATAATCTGGCCGCAAACGCCGATCGGCTCGCGTAGCGTGTAGTTGAAAATTCCCGGATCCGAAGGATTGGTCTCGCCGTAGAATTTCGTTGCCCAGCCCGCGTAGTAGCGGAACGTGTCAGCGGTCCTGCCGACCTCTATGATCGACTCCCCGATCGGCTTTCCGTTGTCGAGCGTTATCAACTCGGCAAGTTCGTCAGCGTGGCTCTCAATCAGATCGGCGATGGTGAACAGGTACCGCGCGCGCTTATGCGGTCCCAGCGCCGGCCATTTGCCGGTCTCGAACGCGTTACGCGCCGCCTTTACGGCTTCGTCCACATCGGCCTTGTCGCCTTCCGCGACCAAGCCAAGAACTTCCTCATTTGCCGGATTGATCGTTTCGAAAGTTTTCCCTGATTTTGCGGCAACCCATTTGCCATCGATCAGGAGCTTCTTGGGTGAATCTTTGAGGAACTCGCGAGATGCGGCAGTCGCTCCTGCCGCGGCACTCTCGAATGATTTAACTGCCGCTGCCATTGGTTGAACCCTCCTTCTCAAATCCTGGTCTAACAGTCGATTCGGGCGAGCTCCTCGCCCATTCGCGTCGTGTCGTAGGCGCAAAGCTGCTCCACCTCGCGGGCGAAGCGGCGCGAACTGAGCGCGTCCAACATTCGGCTCACCGGCGCTGATTCAAGCTCGGCTTCAGGGATGGCCAGATCATAACGCTCTTCCCGCAACGGGATGAAGCCGAGGCCGTAGGCTTCGGCCGCGACCCGGATGGTCACGCCGGCGTTCGCCTCTCCGTTTTGCACCGCCGCGGCAACCTCGAGATGACCCGCGACCTCATCTTCGTATCCCGCTATCAGGCTCGGCCTTAGGCCGGCTTCCGAAAGTGCTTCGTCCAAGGCCTGACGTGCTCCCGAACCCTGTTCTCGGTTAATGATTCGCACATCGCTCCGGGCCAAATCACAGAAATCGCGAATTCCGCGCGGGTTGCCTTCCGCGGTGACAAGTCCCACCTCCCACCGCGCGAAATTGACTACGCATATACGGCCTTTGCCAATAGCAGTGCGCACCGGCGCGAGGTTGTAATCTCCGCTCTCCGGGTCGCGCAAATGCGCGCCGGCCACATGGATCGATCCGTCGGCCAGCGCCGCCAGAGCCCTACCGCTTGAACAGGGAAAAGCAACGGCGTTTATCTGGGAGCCGGCCCGGGCCATCCACGCTATCAGGATCGCAACCGCCGGATCGCACCCGGCAATAATGAGTGTCGCGTCGATTTCATTATCCAGTAGGCGTGTTGAGACGCATGCCCGGGCGCCCGCGGTCTTTACGCAGATGCCGCTCGAAACCGGCAGCGTCAAACAGGCGCTCGGCTGGGCCAGCGCCACGATCTTTCCACCCACCCGGGCGAGCACTGCCCGCTGACGATTGGCGGTAACGGCGGGAGACTTCTTCCAGCACGCGTCGATACGATGCTCGTAATCTTCTTCGGTGTCACCAAAAAGCTCTTCCACCGTTATACCGACAACGCGCGCCAGCCGGACCGCCACGGCGACGTTCGGCTGGTAGGTTCCCGACTCGATGGCAGCCAGAGCCTGCCTTGAAATGCCGACCTGTCCGGCGAGCTCGGCCTGCGTCAATCCACGAAGAGCCCGTACGTGTCGAATGGTTTTGCTGAGCCTGTCGCTTGCCATGTTAGAAAGCAGAACGCTCTTATCATGGCACAGTTTCGGAACTGGCGTAAAGTCGAAAAGCCCCCTGTCCCATCGGCTGAATGGGATTCAACGTCTGCCAAGTGGAGAGGGTCGCTTCGAAGCGACTAGTTGTATGTCAGTACTTCGAGAAAATATTCGTGGCTTGCGCCCGCGAATTGACGCGATCCGTCAATCGCTGGATACTCTGCTGCTCGAAGACAACGACTACCGCTGATGGAACGGTGAGTTTCGATGTGGACTGTTCCTTGCGCACGCCAGATGCGCGTTAATATTCGTGCGTCGCGATGCCGATCGATAGGATCAAAATGAAAGAACTCGCACCAACTCCTCGAACGCGCTTGCGCCGCTATGCGAAGCGCGCCAGTTACGACCAGAATACGATTTACTCGATCGTCGACCGCGCGCTGGTGTGTCATGTGGGATTCATCGTCGACAACGTGCCGCGCGTGATCCCGACTCTGCATGTGCGAATCGGCGACAACCTTTACCTTCACGGGGCGGGAGCGAATCATATGCTCCGTACGGCGACGGCGGGCGGCGAAATCTGTGTAACTATCACGCACATCGATGGTCTCGTACTCGCACGCTCCGCGTTCTATCACTCGATCAACTACAGGTCAGTGGTTGTTATCGGGCCGGCTCGAATCGTCGAGGCCGAGCGAAAGCTCGAGGTGCTGCGTGCGCTGGTCGAACATGTCGTGCCCGGCCGCTGGTCAGGTGTGCGCCAACCATCGCCTGAGGAACTCGCTGCAACGCTAGTCGTCGAGCTTCCGCTGACGGAAGCTTCGGCAAAAATCCGAACCGGCGGCCCTGGTGATGAAGAAGCCGACTACTCGCTTCCGCACTGGGCGGGCGTAATTCCGCTGCGGCTCGAAGCGGGTCCGGCAATCGCCGATGAGAAACTCGATCCGACGATTGCATTGCCCAGTCACGTCAGCGAATACCTTGTTCCCGACGCCCGCCGTAGTGACGAGGCGAAAAGCACGAAATAAGCCCGCGCGGGGCGGTTCCGCAATCCGGGATGCTGGATAGGAATCGCGCAAGACATCAAAGCCGAGGTGGAACGTGATCGCGAAACACCCATTCGGAAACACCGGCCATCGAAGCACACGCGTTATTTTTGGAGCCGCGGCGCTCGGCAAGATGACACAGGATAAGGCCAACCCGATATTCGATCTGCTGCTCGAGTATGGCATCAACCATATCGACACCGCCGCCTCTTATGGCGATTCGGAACTGCGAATCGGCCCCTGGATGCGCGAGCATCGCAAAGATTTTTTCCTGGCGACCAAGACGGGGGATCGGACATACGAGGGCGCACGGACGAGCCTCCATCGCTCGCTCGAACGCCTGAAGGTCGATCAGATCGATCTTATCCAGTTGCACAACCTGGCCGAGGAAGCCGAATGGCAAACGGCTTTCGGATCGCACGGCGCGCTCGAAGCGCTGATCGAGGCGCGCGCGGAGGGGCTCGTGCGATTCATCGGTGTTACAGGCCATGGCTCGCAGATTGCCGCGATGCATCTGCGCAGCCTTGATCGATTCGCTTTCGACTCCGTCTTGTTTCCATACAACTTCACGATGTTGGCAATTCCGCAATACGCAGCCGATGTCGAGGCGCTGGTTAAGCTGTGCCAGGAGCGCGGGGTCGCCACTCAGACAATCAAGTCCGCCGCGCGACGACGATGGCATAACGGGAACGAGCCTAAATATAGTTGGTACGAGCCTTTGCGCGAACGCGATGCTCTGCGCCGGGCCGTCCATTTTGTCTTGAGCCGGCCAGGGCTCTTTCTCAACACGTCGAGCGACACGACGATCCTGCGCTACATTCTGGAAGCCGCTCTCGAGTCGCCCACGGCGCCCGCGCGCGAGGCGATGGAAGCCGACGTTGCGAACTATGCGATGGAACCGCTTTTCATCCCGGGCCTGACGGACCGAATTTAATCGTGCGTCAAATCAGGAAAATCACTCGCCCAGTAAGTTTCGGCGAACCGACATGAGGTGGCTACGCAGAGCCGCAACCGCTTCTTCGGGATCACGATCGCACAACATCTCTACGATCCGCCGATGCTGTGCCTCGTAGGCTTTTCTGCGTTCTGACGTCAGGGTGCGTTCCTTGAGCCGACCCCATTCAGCCTGGTGCCGGACCAGGTTGACTGCATCATAGAGCGTCGCGAGCAGAGTATTAGACGCGGCGGCGACGATGCACTTGTGAAGTGCCGCGTCCCAGTGCTCGAACTCCATCACTGACCGTGCCGCGTGGCCGCGTTTCAGGCACTCCTGCATAGCGTCCAGGTCGTCGCCTGTGGCACGTGCGGTTGCACGTTCGATTGCCTGGGGCTCGATCATCAATCGCAGATCCATAACCTCGGCCGGACTTGCGCGTAGAATGCGCGCTGCAAGGTCTGCCTCAATTGTCAGTTGGGAGGCGCCGTTTGGCTCTGTGGGGGCAACGAAGGTGCCGCGACCCACCTGGCGGGTAATCCGCCTCTCTTCCACCAATTCGGTCAACCCTCGGCGCAGGGTATTTCGAGCCAAACGAAAACGCGCACCTAGCTCGCGTTCGGTTGGCAGCTTGTCGCCCGGTTTCCAGAGGCCCTTTGCGATATTCGCCAAAATGAAAGTCCGGACGTCCGCGACTCTTTGATGCGCACGCCGTCGAATGTTCGTCGCGTTCATTGCTGGTTCATTAAATGATCCAATGATGAGCCAATATACTCGCGGCCAGGAGCATCTCACAAGCAAGGCATCAGCCTAATTCGCCAAATTGCCTTGACAATCAAGACGCGCGTGTTCTATTGGTTCAGTTTGCAACCAATGGCCTACAATTGGGCTTGGGGGAAGTCAATGAGGGTCGGGCACCGAGGATGAATATTCGATATCTCGACGCTTGATCGAGCCCCAGCCAGGCCGACATCACGCTTTTTTCTCGAGACGTAACCGTAACACGATGGGACCAAGGGTGCGCCTGTCGGCCGTGAGCGGCATTTGCAGCCGAGGCACCTTTGCCAGATCGCCCGACATCGTGTATCCAACGGACTTGAGGCCGGTGCATTGAACCGGTCGATGCGGCGGAACAACAACCGTCGCAATGGAGAAGGGATATGGTCCAGGAGTCAGCGAGGGGGCTTTCTATCGACGACCAGGGAGGATCGGGCGATTTCATCCTCTTCGTTCATGGACTCGGCGGAACTTCAAACACTTTTGCTCCGCAAACTCATGTCTTGAAGCACGATCATCGGGTCGTCGCTTACGACCTGGCCGGCTCGGGACGATCGCCGCTACCCGAGCGACTGACCATCGAGCGGCATGTCGAAGACCTTGCCCACGTAGCGACTCAACTGGGCATCGAACGATTTCATCTGGTCGGGCACTCTATGGGCACTATCATTTGTCAGCATTTCGCGGCGCGCTGGCCCAAGGGAGTCGTTAGCCTGGCGTTGTTCGGTGCTTTTCCGGAACCTCCATCAGCCGCCCGCGATGCCCTGCGCACGCGCGCCGATAACGCGCGAAAACATGGGATGAGGCCGATCGCCGACACCATAGTTGCCAACGGCATCGCCGAGGACGTGCGTACCCACCAACCGGCCGCTTTGGCCTTCGTACGCGAATCGATCATGACTCAGTCACCCGAGGGCTATGCCAAAAATTGCGAGGCGCTGGCCTCTGCAACGGCTGTTGATTTGACGGGAATCCGATGCGCGGTTCTATTAGTAACTGGCGACTCCGACAAGACGGCCCCAGTCGATACCGCACGCGCAATGGCGAGCAACCTGGCGGACGTCGAACTCGCGGTCGTGCCAGGTTGCGGTCACTGGCCCACGATTGAACGCGCAAGCCACTCGAACTATTTGCTGGCAAAGTTTTTCGCGACCTTGCGGCAGCGAGGGCGCGCCCAGGACATCAGGTCGTGAATGCCTCGCCTCTGCTCTACGTGTGCGTGACGTGCTCGCGCTATGCCGCGTCGGTCACTGATCGACGACGCGGTCGCGACCTCGCCGATGCGGCGGAGAGCTATGCTCGAGATCTAGGATTAGCTCGGCCCATTCGATGCGTTGAATGTCTAATGGGGTGCCCAACTCCTTGCAACGCGACTTTACGGACGCCGGGCAAAGCGACACTGCGGTTTTCGGGATTGGACGTTGGCGACGTTCCCGCTCTATTCGAAGTTGCCGCGCGCTACGCGGAAACCGAAAACGGAGATATAGCGCGCGACCAATTGCCATTGCGGCTGCGGGACAAGCTTGCCGCGACGGTGATGCCGATAAAGCTGCGGGTGGAAAGCGAAAAAGGACCGGTCTGGTAAAACCCAGGATTGGAGAAAATACCATGGCCAGAATCTTGTTTACGAACGTTGCGATTTTTGAGGGTACGGAGGCAAATCTCGTCCCCGGTGAAGTGTTGGTACAGGGGAACCGGATCGAAGCAGTTGCTAAGCCCGGGCAAACCCTGCAGAGGACCGGATGTGAAGTCGTAGACGCCGGCGGCGCAACGCTCATGCCAGGACTCGTCAATACTCACTCTCACCTGTCCTACGCCAACGGTGCCTCGGTAGCCGAATTGACCGCCCTGCCGGTGGAAGAGCACGTTCTCCTCACGATGCACCACGCCAAGCTCGCGCTTGACATGGGGTTTACGTCGGCGATCGGCGCGGCTTCGGCAAAGCCCCGTTTGGACATAGTAATTCGCAATGAGATCAACAAAGGGAAGATTCCGGGGCCGCGCCTGCTCGCGTGCTCTCCCGAACTTACCGTGACCGGTGGTCTCGCCGACGATAACAAATACGCTCAGGAACACCCCTCGATCTCGATTATATGCGATGGGGCGGACGAGTTTCGCAAAACTGTGCGCACGATGATCCGCGAGGGCGTCGATCTCATCAAGTTTAACAATTCAGGTGACAGCTTCTGTTACCCGCGGATGGCGGCCGACCAGAATCCGATGACGGATATGGAGGTGGCGGCGATCTGCGAGACCACACTTAATGTCGGCAAGCGCCTCGCCGCTCATGCGCACGCGGATTCTTCTGTCCGTCAATGTATGAAGCATGGGGTCGAGCTGATCCTGCACGCAACCTTCGCAACGGATGAGACGATCGAGCGGTTGGAACAGGTGAAGCACAAGCATTATGTGTCACCGGCAATCGCCGCGCGCTACAACACCACTTACGAGGCTTCCGCGTGGGGCATTACTACGGATGTCGCCGAGATGATCGGCAACAAGCGCGAGCTCGAAGAAGGGATCAAGGTCATTCGTAAAATGCGCGCGGCCGGTATCAAGGTTCTGCCCTTCGGAGACTATGGCTTCGCTTGGCTGCCCCACGGCACCGAGGCGCGCGACCTCGAGCATTTCGTGTATCTGTTCGGTTACGAGCCGTGGGAAGCCCTGCGCGCTGCCACCGCATGGGGCGGCGAAGCATGGGCTGGGCAATCGGGCGAGAAGTTAGGACGTATAGCTCCTGGCTATCTCGCCGACATTCTGCTGGTGGACGGTAATCCCGTCTATGATCTCACCTTGTTCCAGGACCGTGCAAACTTGCTGGCGATCATGAAGGACGGATCATTTTATAAGCCATTCCAGCGCGTCCGCGCACGACGCGACGAGTTGGCGGCCTAGAAAATCGACCTGGGCACAGCTCCCACAACGGTTGCTGAAACCTGCACCAAGACAACGGAGGAAGGACGAAGTGTACAACGCCACACGGAACCAGTTATTTCCGACCACGGTAACGGGCTCATGGCCGCGTCCACGATGGTTCGACAAAAGCCTTTGGGGAAGGCGGCTTTCCGATGCGATGAAAGATGTCGATTATCGAGAAAAGTTTTTAGACGCCGTTGCTTCCGTCCTGTCCGACCAAGAACAGGCCGGTCTGGATATTCTTACAAACGGCGACTATCACCTGGACGAAGATCTCGGCGGGCTGTCATGGCTATTGTTTCCGGCCGAACGCATGGTGGGCGTTTCGCGGGAAGAGAGCTATGCGACGAGTGAAGAATGGACATACCGACCCGGATCCATTTTGAACGAGGTCATGGGTGGCTGGCGCTATCCCGCGGTAGTAGAAAAGCTTTCGCATGGACGGTCGTGGGAGTTTGCCAAGATCTGGCGCGTGGCGCAGGCTAAAACCACCCGGCCGGTGAAGTTTGGCACGGTAAGCGCACAAGTCCTCGCCTCGATGCTCGAAGTCAAAACCGACAAGTACAAGACGGACAAACGCGAGCTGATCTGGGATATGAGTGTGGCGGCTAACGAGGAACTGCGCGAGCTCGCTGCGGCTGGATGCCAGGTGATCCAGATCGAAGATCCGCTGATTCATCTGGCCGCAACGACAAAAACCGACAAGGGTTTCCTGGACTTCCTCGTTGATGCGCACAATCGGGAAGTTCAGGGGCTCGAGAATGTTGAAGTCTGGATCCACACCTGCTGGGGCAACCCAAATATGCAGAAAGTCGTGGACGATACGTCCTACTCCCATACTTTCGAGGCCTACATGGAACGAATGCATGGCGATGTCTGGACTGTCGAAATGAAAGAGCGCAACTTCGCGGACCTCGAACTATTTGGAACATACAAAGGCAGGAAGTGGCCTAAAAAAGTGGCGCTCGGAGTTATCAGTCATCGGTACATACAAGTTGAAACGCCACAGGAAGTTGCGGCGGATATCAGACGCGCGATGAAGTTCATCGATCCTGAGCAGATCGTCCTGTCGACGGATTGTGGATTTGGCCGGCAGGGCTGCAATCGTATGGTCGCCTTTCATAAAGCCGTCTCCATGGTGGAGGGAGCAAACATCGTACGCCAGGAACTTGGCAGCAAACCGAAAGAAGTTCGGGCCGCCGATTCCAAACTGCAAATCGATCTCGCGCGCGAGAACGTCAAGCGTACAGCAGAGATGTAAACTCTTGATCGAAAGAAGCCCGATTCCGGATGGCTGAAACTCGCTGAGCGCCGCGTCCCGATCGTCTTTAGTTAAGCGCCTCTTCGAGCAATTCAGTCAAAGGTGACCGGCCAGGTTTGAAGAGGTAAGGGCGCCATGGGCAAAAAGCTGGACGAGCGGCGGGAATTGGTTGCTCTTTCGCCCTCACCGCGATTCATGCCTCCGGATTGGAGGCCACCTGCGCCAGCCTGGTCGGTCAGTTTCGCGCAACTGACGACGCCAGTCGTGATGGCATACTTCGGGACGCAGTTTGAATCGCACGATCATGGGCGACCTGGGTCGCAAATGGATGAGTTCTTGGATTCCGCGGACGCTCCCGCGAACATCGAAAGCGCAAATTTTGTCGATCGTGCCGGATATCGCAATTTCCTTTTATCCGCGTACTGGACAGATCCCGCCAGCTACGAAAGATGGAAAGACAAGTCCGGTTTCGCGGCCTGGTGGAGCGATCCGGCCCGTCTGAACGATGGGCAAGGACATTTTCGCGAGATTCTCAGATCCCGCCTAACCGATTCGAGACCCTCTTCACTTACGATTGTCTGATCGGTGTGGCGAAGACAGGCGGTTGTCCGGTTATAGGTCCCATCCGCGAGCACAATTATTGGGGCAGCATGCGCGACCGCATCCCGGTCTCAGCCAACGACGGTCTCCTTAGCCCTCTTGGCGAGCGTCTTCCACGGCTAGGCGCAACGGCCAGGGCGAACCGTCGGCTCAGGGTCAGGGTCCCGGAGAATCTCGCAATCATTCGCTCCGGGCAGGACTGGACCAATTGTGCAGGCCCCGAATTGGCCCAATATAGAGAGTCGGTGCAACCGGCGCTTCTCGAGGGAATGAGCTTTCTGCGCGATCACCCGGACGAAACCGGATGCTGTGACCTACGTTTCGCCGAAGAAACGAACCGCGACGGTTCGCCTCTGAAGAGGACTTTCGGTTTGGGCTATTTCCTGACGCTGGGACACCTGGAGAAATGGTCCTCGACTCATCCCACGCATCTGGCGATCTTTTCAAAATTCCTGACGATGGCGCGGGAGCACGGATCGAATCTCAAGTTGAAGCTCTGGCACGAGGTTTCCGTTTTGCCGGCTGAAGGCCAGTTATTCGAATACGTCAACTGTCACCCCGACACGGGTTTGTTGCCGTATTTTCCGTGTGAAGATTGACGTTGCTATAGTCCGAGCGGCGTGGCGAACAGACGGAAGTGAGAAGGAGCGATTTGTTCCCGCATCCCGAGATGCCACCAGCCTATTGCTGATCGCCAATGGCGCCGCATACATTCCGGGACGCGCGTGTTCATGCAGCACTTCAGGAATCACGCATCTTAGCCGTCGCGCTCGCGTGCGGCTGAAACGCTCAAAAGGGAGTGCCCGATGCCTGAGGAAAAATTCTTCGCTGATAGCGCGACCGAAGTAGGTCTCAATCCGGACAAGGTGCAGGCGCTGATGGATCGCGCCGAGCGCGATGTAAAAGACGGCGTTCTTCCAGCATGTCAGGTGGCAATCGCCCGCAACGGCAAGATCGCGGCGATGAAAACTTTCGGCAGCGCGATGCAAGGCGGCGTGGACAAGCCGGCCACCGACGAGACCGTTTTCGTCGCGATGTCAGCGACCAAGGCGATAACCTCGTCGGCCCTATGGCTTCTCATCCAGGAAGGAAAAATCAGTCCCGCGGACAAGATCGTCAAGTACGTGCCGGAGTACGGTACCAACGGCAAAGAGTCCACGACGATCGAGCACTTGCTGATTCATACCGCGGGCATTCCGGTTGCGCCAGGCTCTTTCAAGGATTGGGGCGATCGCAAACTGCGGCTGGAACGCTTCGCCCAGTGGCGTCCCGTGAATCCGCCGGGCGAGAAGTTCGTTTACCATATACACGCGAATTACTGGCCGATTGCGGATGCGATCGAGCGCATCACGGGGAAGCGTCTCGGCGACTTCGTGCGTGAACGAATCGCAGAGCCTCTCGGACTGCCCGATCTGCGAATCGGATTGCCACGCTCGATCCAACACCGGCTAGCCGACGTGAAGTGGGTCGGTGAACCCGCCAAGGAGGAGGAGTATCGGAAGCTCGGTGTAACGCCCCCGCGCGGCAACCTGGACTCCATCAACGAGGACGTGGTGTTGGAAATGAACGACCCGAAGCTCCGCGAGATGGATTTTCCGGCCGCGGGCCTGATGACCACGGCCGGCGATATCGCGCTCTTCTACCAGGCCCTGCTCGATGACGGTAAGGCATATGACGGCACGCGTATCTGGCAGTCGGAGATGTTGCGCGAGGCGCGGCGCATCCGCAGTGGAAATTTGATCGATCAGGCGCGCGGCATAACCGCGAATCGGGCACTCGGAATCGTGATCGCAGGCGGTGACGGCAAGGCGAATCTGCGCGGTTTCGGACGCACGAACTCGGCCGAAGCCTTCGGACATCCGGGCTTCGGCGGGCAAATCGGATGGGCTGATCCGGCGACCGGGATTTCCTTCGGCTATCTGACCAATGGGTACGACCGCAACGATCTCCGCGAAGGCCGCAGAAGCGTCGCCGTATGCAGTTTGGCGGGTGCCTGTCGCGACTGATCCCATCGAACTGCGCGCCGCCACGTCGCTTGACGCAACCTAGAGGACGGCGTCCCGGCCGATACCGGGGCGCCATGCGCCTCCTGAAGACCATATCCGGGGTCGACCGTCCGAGTCCCATCCTGCCCTAAAAAATGCACGTGTCCGGACCGAAAGACACCAAGCTAATTCGATCCGATAGAGTTGCTTATGCAATCGGCCGCGAAGCGTGCCTCCGTATAGCCTCGCGTAAGCTGTATCCGCGCTATTTTTAAGCCAGAAACTTCGGTCTTGACCCAGACGCGCTCAACGCGCATTATAAGAAGGTCAATGATATTTATTTCATGTTAGATTGGCTCAAGCGGCCAACACTAGCGTTTAATAAGCCAAATGACAGCCATCCTAGGAATCAGCGGGCTTGCCAATTCCCTTCGTTTCAAACGCGAGAACTGGCCATATCTTGATGAACGGGAATATCGCATCTCACAAGGATACGACGCCGCCGCCGCCTTAATTGTGGACGGCCGGATCGTCGCCGCCGCCGCTGAAGAACGCTTCAATCGCCAGAAACACTCGGGCGCCTTTCCCCGCGAGGCGGCGGCCTTTTGCCTGCGACAAGCCGGTATAGGCCTCTCGGACGTGAGCGAAATCGCTCATGCATTCAACTACGAACCGTTCGAGGAAATTTACTCGCTCGACCCTGTAAGCGAGCGCCTTTTCGCCGAAGTCTTCTCGAAGGAAGCTTTTCTCGACGGCGTGGAGGAATTCGCGCCTGATTTTCCGCTCGAGAATGTCCACCAGGTAAGCCATCACCTATGCCATGCGGCAAGCGCCTGCTTCGCCTCAGGATGGGATGAATGCCTGACCGTTGTGATCGATGCGATGGGAGAAACTCAAGGCGCCTCGATCTTCCACGCCCGCAATGGTGAACTGCGCCGCCTTGGGCAAATCTCGGCCAGCGACTCGATCGGTATTCTTTACTCGTTGATAACGCTTCATCTCGGTTTCGATTTCAATTCCGATGAATACAAGATCATGGGTCTGGCGCCATACGGCGATCCCCGCCGCTACCAGGCGGCCTTTGATGAGATGGTGGAATACCGTCCCGCGGGCGCGGTGCGGATTCCGATACTGCGGCTCAATCGCACCCGTGATGAACGCGAAAATTATCTGAAAACGCGGGAATGGCTGGCCGACAGGCTCATTCCCGCGCGTGAGCCGGACGGCGAAATCACGCAAGCTCATCGTGACCTCGCGGCGGCTTTGCAGGACTGCCTGAACCGCGTGGTCCGCCACATCTGCAGTCACTATACCGAACAGACGGGATTGCGAAGACTCGCGATGGCGGGCGGGGTAGCCCTGAACTGCACCGCCAACGGCCTGCTGATGCGGTCAGGATTATTCGACGAGATTTTCGTCCAGCCGGCTGCCGGCGACGATGGCGCCGCGCTCGGCGCGGCACTGTTTCGCGCCTCGCTGCGAGGGCTTCCCGAGCGGCGCCGCATGCCGACGCCCTTTCTCGGACCCGTCTACGATCGGACAGCGATTGAAGCCGCGCTTGCCGATTTTTCCGGCCGCGTGAGCGTGCGCCGCTTCGATGATTTCCGCGGGGTGGCCAAGGCCGCCGCCGAGCGGATCCGGGATGGAGAAGTACTCGGCTGGTACCGCGGGCGGATGGAGTTCGGGCCGCGGGCGTTGGGCAACCGCAGTATCCTTGCCGACCCCGGCCGGCCCGAGATGCGCGACCGGGTCAACGCGATGGTCAAGCTGCGCGAGGCGTTTCGTCCGTTTGCTCCGGCGGTCTCAATCGAGCAGGCCGATCGATGGTTCGACCTCGCGCCGGGAACGGCGCTGCCCTACATGATTGCGACAGTGATGGTTCGTCCGCAGTATCGCGCGGCGCTCCCTGCCATTACTCATGTGGATGGATCGGCGCGCGTGCAAACCGTGGCGAGCGAAGACAATCCGGAATTTCACCAACTGTTGCGCGAGGTCGGTTCGGTCACTGGCCGCGAGATGGTGTTGAACACCAGCTTCAACGTGAAGGGCCAACCGATCGTAAATACTCCGCGCGAAGCAATCGAAACCTTCCTAGGAACCGGTATCGATTGCCTGTTTCTCGGCGACGCGCTCGTCACTCGCGCTTGAAACGCGGCCGATGAGGCCGCATTCGACCATGAAGCCAGCATGAAAGCAGATCAATCGCCATTGATTCACGAAATAATCGAGCATCAGGCGCGTCTTACTCCAGCGCGCACCGCGGCGATTTTCCGCGATCGCGAGTTGAACTACGGCGAATTGATTGACGCGGTGACAAAGCTGTCGGCGCACCTGCGGCAACGCGGCGTGGGCCCGGAGTGCGTGGTTGGGGTTTGCCTCGAGCGTTCGCTCGAGATGCTGATCGCCATGCTCGCCGTGCTGCATGCGGGAGCCGCGTACCTGCCTTTGGATCCCGCATTCCCGGCCGAGCGGCTGGCCTTCATGGTCCACGACAGCCGAGCCGCCGCCGTGATCACTGAGACCGGATTGGCGCCGCGTTTCATCGACCACCCGGCCCGCATCATTCTAATCGACGAGCCGCGCGAACGACCGGACAGTTTCGGAGCGGTGGAAATCGCCGGCGCGCAACCGTCCAGTCTCGCTTACCTGATGTACACCTCGGGATCGACCGGTACGCCCAAGGGCGTGATGGTCGAGCATCGCAACGTCACCAATTTCTTCGTGGGAATGGATGAAGTCCTGGGCACGCGGCCGGGCGTGTGGCTGGCGGTGACGAGTATCTCGTTTGATATTTCCGTTTTGGAACTGCTCTGGACGCTCGCGCGCGGCTTTACCGTGGTGATTCAGGGCGACGAGGAAAAGCTCCTGGCCGCCGGCGAATATGGCGTCGCCGCGCAAATGGAGCGCCATCGCGTGACGCATCTTCAATGTACGCCGACGATGGCCGAGTTGCTGGTTCGGCGGCCGCGGGTGGTTGAGTCCCTGCGATTGCTTCGCAAACTGCTCCTCGGCGGCGAAGCCTTGCCGCTCGCGCTGGCGCATTATCTGTCGCGCACCATCGCGGGCGATCTGCTCAACATGTACGGGCCCACGGAAACCACTATCTGGTCGACCACCGCGCGAGTCACGCCCGAAGAGCCGGTCACCATCGGCCGGCCAATCGCCAATACGCAGGTATTCATCGTCGGCGAAGATGGCAGCGCGTGTTCAGATGGCGAAACCGGCGAGATCTATATTGGCGGTGACGGAGTCGCGCGAGGCTATTGGCAGCGGCCGGAATTGACCGCGGAACGCTTTGTGACGATGGCCTTTGGGGCATCGCCGGAACAACGGCTGTATCGAACCGGCGATCTCGGCCGCTATCGGCCGGATGGCTCGCTCGAGTTTCTTGGCCGTGCGGACCAGCAGATCAAGATCCGCGGTTATCGGGTCGAGCCCGGCGAGATCGAAGTGGTCTTGCGGGAGCATCCGGCTGTAGCGCAGGCCGTCGTCATTTCGTACGCGCGCTCGGGGGTCGTTCAACTTGCGGCCTACGTGGTGGCGGAGCAAGGCCACGCCATCACCTCTGACGAATTGAGCATCCTCGCGCGGCGCAAATTGCCGGAGTACATGGTCCCGGCCGCATTCATTTTCCTGCCCAGCCTACCCACCACGCCCAACGGCAAGCTCGATCGCAAGGCGCTGCCGGATCCGGCCGCTGCCGCCGGCGCGGTAAGCCCAATCGCCGCACCCGCCACGATCATCGAGAAAAAAGTCGCGGCCGTGCTGGGCGATGTGCTCGGGGGTGCGATCGTCGGACTGCACCAGAATTTCTTTGAACTCGGAGCCACTTCGCTCATCGTCGCTGAAGCCGCCGCCACTTTGCGCGAGGTGTTGGACCGGCCGCTTAAAATTACCGACCTGTTTGCGCATCCCACGGTGAGTGCGCTCGCGTCTTTCGTAAGCAGCCGCGCCGCGGGCGACTCCGCCTCGGAGAGCGGCATGGAACGCGGCGCCGCACGACGGGCCGCCCTGGCCCGGCGCCGACGCCCGGCCGATCTCGCAAAAGATCAAACCTGAAGCCTGATACGGCGGCCAATGCAAGAACCCTCAAGTTTGAGCCAGGACGGCATCGCGATCATCGGGATGGCTGGGCGCTTTCCGGGTGCGCGGGATATCGATCAATTCTGGCGCAATCTGGCCGGCGGGATCGAATCCATCGCGCGCCCAACCGACGCGCAGTTACTCGCGGCGGGAGTTGACGCGGACGATTTGCGCAATCCCGCCTACGTCAAAGCCGCCGCGATACTCGATGACATCGATCTTTTCGACGCCGCGTTTTTCGGCTTCAGCCCGAAAGATGCCGCGATCATGGATCCGCAGCATCGCCTGTTCCTTGAATGCGCGTGGCATGCGCTCGAGCATGCGGGCTGGGCGATCGAGCAATTCGATGGCCGAATCGCGGTGTATGCCGGCTCCGGCATGAACACCTATCTGATTCACAACCTGCTCGCGAACCGCAAGCTGGTCAGCGAAGCCGGGCTCTTTGTGCTGAAGCAGACCGGCAACGACAAGGATGTTCTGGCGACGCGGGTTTCTTACCAGTTGAATCTGACGGGACCGAGCCTGGCGGTGCAGACCGCCTGCTCGACCTCGCTGGTGGCGGTACATCTGGCGAGCCAGTCGTTGCTTAGCGGCGAGTGCGATATGGCACTGGCGGGCGGTGTCACGATCGAAATTCCACATGGGCGCGGCTACCTTTATCGCGAGGGAGAAATCCTCTCTCGCGACGGCCATTGCCGGCCCTTCGACGCGGAGTCGAGCGGAACCATCTTCGGCAGCGGCCTGGGCGTCGTCGTGCTGCGCCGTCTCGAAGACGCTCTGCGCGACGGTGATTCGATCACGGCGATTATTCGTGGCACCGCGATCAACAACGACGGATCCCGCAAGGTCGGGTTTCTCGCTCCAAGCGTCCCCGGCCAGGCCGAAGTTATCGCTGAAGCGATGGGCGCGGCCGGAGTGGACGCCGATTCGATCTCCTATATCGAGGCCCATGGCACCGGCACCACCGTTGGCGATCCGATCGAACTGGAGGCTCTGACGCGAGCCTTTCGCAGGACCAGCCGCCGCGGCGTCTGCGCGGTCGAGTCCCTGAAAGCCAACGTGGGCCATCTCGACGCGGCGGCAGGGGTGGCGGGCCTGATCAAGACGGCACTCGCCTTGAAGAATCGTCAGATTCCGCCGGCTCCCAACTGGAAGCAGCCCAACCCACTAATCAATTTTGCCGAGAGCCCATTCTTCGTCCCAACCACGCTGCGCGAATGGAAGCCGGCGGCCGGCGTTCGCCGCGCCGGCGTTACCTCCCTCGGAATAGGCGGCACCAATGCGCACGTGGTGCTCGAAGAGGCGCCGCCGCCCATCGCCGCGAGTCCGCCGCGAAATTGCGAGTTGCTGACTTTCTCCGCCAAGACGCCGGCCGCCCTCGAAACGATGTCGCGCAACCTGGCTGATTATCTCGACAGCGGCGAGTCAGCATCGCTGAGCGACGTTGTCTTCACCTGCCATCTGGGGCGTGCGGCGCTACCGTATCGGCGTGCGGTCGTCTGCCGCGGCGGTCGTGAAGCGGCCGCGGCGATACGCCAAGCGGATGAAGCGGCGGTCATCACGCGAATGGCGTCCGAGAGCCGGCAGGCCGTTGTCTTCATGTTTCCCGGCCAGGGCGCGCAATATCCGGGCATGGCGCGCGGACTCTTCGAGAGCGAGCCGGAATTTCGCTCGACCGTCGAGTACTGCTGTGAATTTCTGCGGCCTCATCTTGGAATCGATCTGCTCGGTGCGATCTTTCCCGCCGCCGAAGCCGAGCCGGCTGCCGCCGCTCTGCTGGCACAGACGCGAATTACCCAGCCCGCCCTTTTCGTCATCGAATATGCGCTGGCGCGGTTGTGGACTTCACTCGGAATCGTCCCCAGCGCGATGATTGGCCATAGCGTCGGCGAGTTCGCGGCCGCCTGTATTGCCGGAGTGTTTTCGCTCGATGATACTTTGCGGATTGTCGCCGAACGCGGACGCCTGATGCAGAGTTTGCCGGCCGGCGTGATGACGGCAGTGGCGGCGGCGGAAAGCGAGGTCGCGCCGCTGCTCGATGATCGCTGCTCACTCGCGAGCGTGAACGCGCAAGACGAATGTGTTGTCGCTGGTCCGGCGGACGCGGTCGAAGAATTGGAAGCCGAGTTCAAGCGGCGCCAGCTTCACTCGCGCCGGCTCCACGTCTCCCACGCGTTTCATTCTCCGATGATGGATCCGATAGTGGAGCCATTCGCCAACTTCATCGGCGGATTTGAGGCTCAACCGCCGTCCCTGCGCTGGGTTTCGAGCACTACCGGAAACTGGATTGCCGCGGCGGAGGCGAGCCAGCCCGCTTATTGGGCGCGCCAGTTACGGGGCACCGTCCGCTTTTATGAAGGCGCCTCGGCACTGCTAAAGGCGGACGCCGCCCTTTTCCTGGAAGCCGGTCCGGGCCGCACTCTGTCATCCCTGATCGCACAACATCCTGAGCGGCCCGCCGCCGTTCAGACGATCAACACGCTCGCTGGCGCGAGGGATCACACACCGGCGGATGCGAGTTTCCTGCGTGCCCTGGGCGTGCTGTGGGCGTCGGGCTGCCCCGTCGATTGGCGCCGGTACCATCGCGGCGAGCAGCGTCATCGGGTGGCCCTGCCAGGCTATCCGTTCGAGCGGCGGCGCTTCTGGATTGATCCCGACCCGTCAGCCCCAGTGGCGTCAATTCCGGATTCCTCCACAACGGAATTGGCGGCAGCGGAGGGTATTGGGCTGTTTCGTCCGGTATGGAAAGAAGCGGAGTTGCCCGGGTCCGATGGTCCCGCCAGTAGTCCAACCGGTCCGTGGTTGATTTTCGCGGATGCGCAGGGATTGGGCGATTGCACCGCCGCCATCCTGCGCGATCGAGGGGAAAAGGTAACTATTGTCCGCGCCGGCGAGGCTTTCACCCGGCAGGGCAAAGACGAAATTCAAATCGCGCCGGCCCGCCGGGCAGACTATGATCAACTGGCCTCGGCCCTTGGTGTCGATGGTTCTCTCCCCCGGCGGATTCTGCACCTGTGGAGCGTTGGCGATCTGTCGCCGGCGCACACCGGTCTCGACGATCTCAAAGAGGCGGAGGCCGCGAGCTTCTGGAGCGTCCTTTTCTTCGCCCAGGCATTTGCGGCGGAACTCGAAGCTACGAGCGGCGTGCGATTCGCCGCCTGCTCGAACGGCCTCGAGGCTCCGGAAGAAGAACGATCCGATCGTCCGGAGCAGGCGCTGCTCGCCGGACCTTGTGGCGTAATTTCGAAAGAATTGCCCGATTTGCAATGCCTGCGGATCGACTTGCTGATGCCTTCGGTCGCTGCCGCAAGCAACGGCAGGCGCGACCGCGCGCTCGGCGAAGTCGCGCGGCCGATCATCACCGAACTCGACGCCAATGATCGCGACCCCCTCGTCGCTTATCGCCGCGGCCGGCGCTTCGTGCGCCGTTACGAGCCACTCGCGCGCAAGCGCAGTCAGGTAAGGCTGCGCGACGGAGCAGTTCACGTGATTACGGGTGGGCTGGGCGGTATCGGCCTCGCGCTGGCCGATGCGATCGCCGATTCGTCAGCGAAGGCGCGCCTGGTGTTACTGTCGCGCAACGGCCTGCCTGCCAGAGAGGAATGGCCGCGGCTGATAGAAGCCGGCGGGGCACTGGCTATCACTCTTGGGAAAATCGAGTCGATCGAACGAAATGGTACCCGGGTGATGGCGGTCGCCGCCGATGTGACCGATGAAGCGGCTATGGTCTCGGCACTGGCCGCGATCCATCGGCATTTCGGCCCGGTGACGGGCGTCATCCATACCGCAGGGACGATCGCCGACGCCCCGCTCTTGACCAAGTCTTTCGACGATGCGGCGGCGGTTCTCGCCCCGAAAGTCCGCGGGACCTTGGTGGTCGAACGCGTTTTCGCCAGCGAACCGCTCGAGTATCTGATGCTGTGTTCGTCAGTGAGTTCTGTGCTCGCGCCCGCCGGACAGGTGGACTATGCGGCAGCGAACGCCTTTCTCGACGCGTTTGCCCGCACCCGTTCGGGAGACAGGTCCTACCCGGTGATAGCGCTGCAATTCCCCCGCTGGACCGATGCTGGGATGGCTGCCGATCGCGAACGGGTGCTGGACGAACCATCTCTCGAACCGGAGGGGTTTAAGATCGGCGGCGCCAGTGACGATGAAGCGGCCTTTGATATCACACTGAGCCTGGCAGACGACTGGGTCGTTCGAGAACATCGCACCCGCGGCGGCGTCGGGGTCTTTCCCGGCACGGGCTACATCGAGATGATCCTGAAGGCGGCCCAGGAACTTATCCCGCCCGAACAAATCTCGATCCATGATCTCCAATTCAAGCTGCCGCTCGAGGTCGCGTCCGGCGAAACACGGCGGCTGCGGATGTCACTTCGCCGCAATGGTTCGGATCATCAATTCGCGGCGCTGGTGCAAACTCGAACGGGCTGGTCGGAATGTGCGTCCGCGCGGGTGGTTCAGGATCGCGGCGGCGGGACAACCGCTTATGATCTCGCCGAACTGCGAGGCCGATGCGCCCTGCGCGAGTTGACCTTCGCCCATCGGCAGAATCGCATACAGGAAAGTTTCTTCGACTTTGGCCCGCGCTGGCGCACGCTCAGTCGAATAGCTTTCGGTGATGGAGAAGCGCTGGCTGACCTGGAACTCTCGCCTGAATTCCATAGCGACCTCGGTGATCATCAGATCCATCCCGCGCTGCTCGATATGGCGACCGGCGCCGCCTTATTTCTAGTCCCCAACTACGAGAGCCTGAATCGCGCCTATGTGCCGATGGGCTATGGGCGGATCAGCGTGAAGAAGCCTCTGCCCGCTCGATGCCACAGCTATCTTCGTATCCGTCCCGACACGGTCGAGGATAGCCTGGTCGCAATCTTCGACGCCGACATCCTGGACGACGAGGGCAACGTCCTGATCGAGATCCGGGAATTCATGATGCGGCAGATTCGCGACGGCCTGAGCCTTGATGCTCAAAGGACGTCCGCGCGAGCGACGGTCATCGCAAACAGCGGAAGCGGGAAGCAAACGGGAGAATCGCGCGACAGCATCTCTTCGCTTGAAGGTATCGCGGCATTCCAGCGCGTCCTCGATGGCGCATACAGCGCGAACGTCGTCGTGTTCCCCTCGGATTTTGCAGCCCTTGAACGGGCGCGCCCTCTCCGTGCGGTCCTCGCCGCGAGTGGCAAGCCGGACAGTGCCGAGGCGATGCGTGACGAAGTCGAGCGCACGGTCGCGGAGTGGTGGCGGGAGCTGCTCGGTGCGGAGTCGCTTACCCCGCAGAGCGACTTTTTCCATATGGGTGGACAGTCACTTACCGCGATGCGCCTGTCCGCGAAAATCAAGAAAACCTACGGCGTGCAACTCAGCTCGGCCACGATTTTCGAGGCTCCGACGATTGAAAAGCTGGCCCATCGAATTCGTGAAGGCGTGACTCCAACGATTGGGGAATATCCGTCGTCGATCGAGACGCCTGGATTAAATCCGTCGATCCATCCGAATTCGCCCTCGAACTCGCCTTCGAATTCCCGCAGCGGAGCACTGATCGAGCTCAGGAGCGGCGGGCCGCGCAGCCTTTTCTTCGTCCACGATGGAGACGGAGAAACACTGCTCTATTTGAATTTCGCGCGTCGCATGCCAGAAGACCTCGCGGTATTCGCGATCGAGCCCCGGCGCATCGCAGGGGTACCGCTCGCTCACACCACGATCGAAGATATGGCCGCGTTTTATGTCGAAAGAGTCCGCAGCAAGCAGCCGCATGGTCCCTATCTGTTCGCGGGACTGTGCGCAGGCGGCACGATCGCTTACGAAATGGCTTGGCAACTCGTTAACGCGGGCGAAAGGGTCGAGTTCCTGGCCTTGCTTGAAAGCGCTTTGCCAAGGACCGCTGAGAGACCGGGGCGCTTCGCCGACCAGCGCCGTGCCCGGCTGAAGCAGGCTATTGCGGATGCTCGAAAGAGCGAGCCCGCGCCTTTGAAGCGGGCCTTCGCGGTGACCCGCGCGATCAGGCAAAAGCTTACCGGTGCGCTGCTTTGGAAAGTCTCGGAACGCGGCAATCAGTGGTGGGTCGGCGCCCGCTTTCGCTTGCTGCGCGAGGTGCTGAGGCGCGACCTCGCCTGGCCCAGGCTCGTGCAGGAACTCAACGTCAGTCAGATCTATTATTCCGCCCAGGCGCGCTATACGCCGAAGCCGCTATCGATTCCAGCTATCGTGCTCGTGCGCGCGCGGACGGGCGAAGGGGCGGACACACCATATCGGGATATCTACGCCGATAAGACGTTCGGCTGGAGCATTGTCGCGCCTGGCGTCACGTGCGTCGACGTTGATGGTGGACATTCGACGATGCTGCAGGAGCATTTCGTCGATTCGGTGGCGAAAGCGCTCTTGCCGTACCTGCAATCAAAGCGTCCGGCCAATCCGCAAGCGCCCGCTCGAGATGACGTGACTGCGGCCGGCCTGGCTACGCAGCCGTGACGAGCGCAATCGGCCCGATACCGCTTTTCGCAACCGTATGAGCGGACCGCCGCGCGAGCCGCTTTGAATCTTTCGCGATGTGCGCGCGGGCCTCGCGCGTACGAGCGCGCGGAAGGACATGAGGCGTTTATTCTTTGCCGCGGGCCGAAGCGGCGGGCTTTCTCTTTGCCCCATTGGTCTTTCTGGAGGATGAAGCTGCCAGCTTTCTGGTGGCGACCACGTCGAATGCGGCTTCGGCGCTCGCTTCAAAACCCTGGCGCAGCGAATTGTTCTCCGGAAGCATCGACGGCCACACAGTTCGAGTCGGCGGCGCCCGTTTTATGCTGCCGCTTCGCAAAGTCGCGCAAGCTCAAGCGGAGAAACGCAAACTGGCAATCGGGTTTGAAGCCTGAGCGCTCCAAACGATGGCTGCAACGCTTAGGCCAAGATGAACATCTAATACACGTCTACTATGCACCATCCCGTGGTAGTACCTGCCGGCATCGTTCAGCTACCTTTTCCGCCGTCGTAAAAAGCACGTCCCCGTATGACTTCATGTGAGTCACCACGCGCTCCAGCATGCGCAGCCGTCCGGGACGTCCGATAAGCTGGGGATGTAACATGAACATGCAGAAGCCGCGTTCTTCGTATTCGGCTTCGAACTCCTCGAGATACATAGCCTCTACGATACCGGGAGTGAGGAGCGGCTTCGCCAGACCAAAGCTGTAGGCAAAACACGAAGAGTCATTCAGGGCGAACGTCGTTGGCAGCTCGATAAGATCGCTGGCCTTTCCATCGATGACGTAACGGTAGGGCGTTTCCGCGTCCATCATGATGCTCGAATACAGGTAGCCGGCCTCATGAACGATGGCCGCGGTATCCTCACCCGGTATCAAACGGGCGCCGCGCGGCGCGCGTCCCGTAACAGCCTCCAGCGCCTGCGATCCTCTGGCGAGAACCTCGCGCTGCTCGTTGGCCGAGAGCTTCGAGAAGTCCTCATGATCGTACCCATGATGGGCAATCTCATGACCTGCGTCGGCAATTGACCGCACGGCGTCCGGATATCGTTCGGCTATGCGCCCCGGCACGAAGAAAGTCGCCTCAATGTCGTTGCGCGCGAGCATCGCGAGAATGCGGGGTAGGCCAACCCTGGGCCCGTATTCGCCCTGCGAGCGGTCCAGCAGGGACGGCTTTCCGTTGAGCCAAACCTTCCAGAACAGATCAGCGTCGAGATCGAAACTCAAGACGGCGCAGCAGCGGACACCTTCGGCCCATAGTGACATACACTACCTCGCTTGAACGTTTCGGCGATTGCCCCATCAAACCACACTTTATGCGCCTTGAGTCAAACTGAACCTGTCACCTTCAATGAGTGCTTTGCGTAACTGTCGCGATGGCTGTGCTGCGGCACTGGGCCTTCGATCGGGCTGCTAAAGATAGTTAGTACAATAGAGAGCGACCAAGTGGCTTAAGTATCGGGAAAAGCGGCGCCCCCAAGTTCAAGGACGCCGGTCCAGTGACCAAGAAGAGACGTACTGGGTACTAAGGCTGTGCGCTCTGGTGTACCGTCCAGCCATTGGCCGTCAGTTGCTGCTGTGCAAGAGGCGTCATCTGAGCGGGAATCCACAACACGCGATGCTGAAGAGCGAGCAGTGCGGGAGTGGTCACGAAGCCGGCGATCCGCGGGGTCCACGACACGTAGTCGACCGGAGCGGGCACTATCACGGTGCCATTCTGATCGTGGGCAACCAGCACCCCGGGAGCTTGAAGTTGCGTGATCGGACTCTTCTGTTGGCCCCATTGATTGAGCATGTGCAGGGAAGTGGCCAGGAAGCGTGCCTGGTACTCTGTCATCACGTTGCCCACAGCCACCGCCGCGGCTCGGCGGCCAGGAATCTCGCCGAGGCCTTTGAGATCTTCGATCACGGAAACCTGCAGACTCAATGGAATCGCGGAATTGCTTGTGAAGGAGACGATCTCCTCCTGGCTAAGGCCGAAACTCTGAAGGCTGTTCTGCACCAGGATGATCAAATCCCCTTTCGGAGTCTGGTAGACCAGGTCGTTAGTGAACTCCACGCCACTGATGACGATCGAGGCGGGAACAGCCATCATGGCCGCATCGACCGTGAGGCGGGCCGAGAACATCACCCAGGCAACCGAATTCAGTTTCTTAGTGAGAATCGGATCGGAGCTGTAAGGATCTACGTGCAGCTTTCTCGCGAGGTCCCGGCGAACCTGATCATAACCCAGCGCGGTCATCGTAGCGTTGGCGGTCTGACCCGCGGCTTTCCCGCTTCCGAACGAATTCGTAGCCGACGAAGCTATTGCCCCGGCGCCCATCGTGACGCGGTCGAAGAAACTGCCAATTCCACTGGGCAGTCCGGTTACCGTGTCCATCGGATGAATAACCATATTTGCCGCGGCCGTAACCGGGCGCGCCGCGCTTTGGGCCAGCGAGCTCGCAAATACCCCGGTCTTACTTACGTTCTCCAGATATGCGATCGCCGGTATCTCGGACAGTCGTATCTTTAAAAGATTGAGGCTTTGGACCTCGTAGGTTCCAGCATCGTCCTGAAACACTGACGCGTCGGCGACGATCGTGTATTGGCCCATCGCGCCGTTGGTCGGCACCAGTTGCTCGACGTGAAATCCGGGGCCAGAAAGCTCGCTCTGGGGCAAAAGTTGAGAGGCGTTAATGATCGGCGGCTGTTCGAATTGGCCCGCCCCCTGGGCCCACAACAGTTGAGGTACGAGAAAGAGGACGGCCGCAAGGGCATAGGCTCCGACGCGCAAGGCAACCAGGGTCGCCAACCGGTTCGACGAATTACTCTCGATCATTCTTTCTCCTGCTTGCTCCGCCGCCGCGTCGCCAAGCGACGCCGCTCCAATTCACTTGCGACCACAAACGCTCTCAGCCCGCCTCGCGGTCTCCGATTCCCGGACTCCTCGCGGGCGCAACCCGCCATCGCGCTCCTCAGCGCATTAAGAGTCGTCCGTTTTTTTCGGGGGCGCTATTGTACTTTGGTACAATAGCGGGGGTCATCGCCAGGCGCGGAATTCGCGGCATTTGCGACGAGCGGGGGTGGCTTGCGCGCGCGGTCACGTCGCCGGCATGGCTTCGGACCGTCGCGAGACGCCGCTTCCGTGTTCTGATTCCCAGCTTCCGACAGCCCATACGATTAGCGCGGCGCCAAAGAACGAAATGCCCAAGAAGCATACGCCGTTCCATTGCCACAGACTCCATGCGAAGCCGGACAGGAAGGTGCCGAGCGCGCCACCAATAAAGTATGTGACCATGAAGACAGTGTTGATGCGGTTGCGCGCCTCCGGGATCAACCTGTAGATGCGCGTCTGATTGGTGACCAGGTTGGCCTGCGTGCCGAGGTCCAGAACGATGCCTCCGATGGCGAGCCCGACAATCGTTCCTCCAACAGTCCAGAGCAGGCCAAACGCGATCATCCCGATTAGCAGCGCGCATCCCGATGCCAGCCGCGGATAGCCGCGGTCGGAAAGCCATCCGACCGTCGGAGCCGCCAACGCGCCGGCGACTCCAGCCAGACCGAGCAATCCGGCCATCTGCGCACCATAGTGATAGGGCGGCGTCTCCAGAAAGAAAACCAGTGTAGTCCAGTAAGCGCTAAAAGCCCCGAAGGCGAAGCCCGACATGATCGCCGACTGGCGCAACGCCGGCAGCTTGCGCGCGAGCGGTATTAGCGACGAAAGGAGTTCCCGGTATCGGATTCGAGCCGTGGGTCGGCTAATCGGCAAAATCGCTCGCAGCAGTGCGTTGATGACCACCATCATCACCGCCGCGACCACATACATCGCGCGCCAGCCGAACCAGGTGCCGACGAATCCGGCCACTGTGCGCGCGAGCAGAATTCCGATGAGCATGCCGCCCATCACGATTCCCACCGCTCTCCCCTGCGCTTGCGCCTTCGACAGCGCGGATGCCATCGGCGCCATCACTTGCGGAACCACGGAGAACATCCCGGTTACCAGTGAGGTTGCCAGCAGCACCTGCGCATTCGGCGCCAACGAGGTGCCCACGAGCGACACCGTAACGACCATCAGAAGAACCGTCGCCAGTTCGCGCCGCTCGACCATATCGCCCAGCGGCGCAAAGAACAGAAGTCCCAGTGCGTAGCCGACCTGAGTAAGCATGGGAATATCGGCGGTCTGGCGCTCGGTCATATGAAGGCTGTCAGCGATCTGGCTCAGGAGCGGCTGGCAATAGTAGAGATTGGCGGCCGTGACGGCCGCAGCTATCGCCATCACGGCGAGTTGGAGGTTACTCAGTCCTCCGGAGCCTGCCGGTCCGGGCTCGGAGATACCGGCGCTGACCGACTCGGCCTTGACTGGAATTTCCGTTTTAATTCTCCAAACTCAATTGCCGATCGATTTTCACCATGCGCACGGGATGAAAAGCTTTCGCGCCACATCATATTCCAACCGGTTGCGATACACCGAACTGATTTCAATGTAAACCTCGAGTCGCGCGCCGGCTCGCCAGTCCTAGCAGATCTGGATCATTATTTTTTGATTCGTGCGTTTCGAAGTAGGGGCCTGACATTTCACTGACTGAACAGAGGAGGACCACGCTGATCCGTGGCACGTAGCAGCCGCCAGGCGGCGTTGCGCGCGCGATTCAGCCGTCTGTCTGGCTCATCCGGCTGGGGCGGCCTGCGCGCGAGCGGGGTGAATCTGAAGGACGTCGGCCATACGTACAAGGTCGGCCAGCGAGCCGGCGAGCATCTTGCTCATTACCCTCTCGCGATGCGCCTTCACGGTCCTTTCCGTGGTTCCCAATCGGGCCCCTACCTGTTTGTTCAGCAACCCGGCGGTGATCAGATCGAAGACTTCGCATTCGCGAGGCGTGAGGCAGCCGTAGCGTTTTTCCAGTTCGATACGCTGGTTATGCTCAGCACGGCGCTTACGCGAGAGATAGGCACCACGTGCTACCGAGTTCAATAGTGTTTCATCGTCAATCGGCTTTTCAAGGACATCTACGGCACCTCTCTTCATCGCACGCATTCCGAGAGGCAGATCGTTATGGCCAGTGATGAAAACGATCGACGCATACGGTACTGTTCGGTTGAGTTCCTCCTGCAGTTCCAGGCCGTTCATCCTCGGGAGATTGATGCCCACCAGAATGCAGTCAAAATCCTTTGCATTGGCGGTGTCCAGAAATTCCTCCGCGCAGGCGTAAGACTCGCTTTTAAAGCCAGCAGTGGCAATCGAAAGGACGATCGCCCGGCGAACGCGCTTATCGTCTTCAATCGTTGCGACCGTGATACTCTGGTTCGTCGCGCACGCCTCGACTTTTCGGGAGTCTCGAGGGCGGAAAGTTTTTAGCGGCGGCCTCCTGAGACGGCTCGACCGTCTGCCTTGGGGCATCGTGTTGGATGGCACGGGTCTGGCTTCGTTCATAAAAATGCCTGCGACTTTGGAGGGCTGTTGTACGCACAGCCCATGAGATCCATGAGATGATGATAAAAGACCTACTTCATGTAACCTATGTGGCTGTAGAATCCGGATGATTCAATGAGACTTTGGTCCTGCTTACCCAGGAACTGCCAACCGCAGCAACCGATAAGTGGATCGATAGGCTCATCGGAAAGTGATCTCAGTTAACGGTGTAGCCGCGTCCTGTCAGGCACGCGGCCATCGCGCGATGATAGGCATTGCGTTGGTTTTGCTGTGAATTAGCCGCCGCTTGAGCGTTGACCTGCTGTTGCTGATTCTGCTGGATCTTTTGATCGCGCCGGCGCATTCCGCCGGCCAGCCCACCCATCGCCGCGCCCGCGGCGGCGCCCTTGCCTGCGTTGCCCGCTATCGCGCCCCCTACCACGCCGAGCGCGGCGCCGCGCGCGGCGCCTTTTACGACATGCGCCTGCGCCGGCGGTTGATTCGACGCGGGTCCCGTACCAGAAGCGACACCCTGAGCCCTGCTCGGATCGAATCCGGTTTGCTTTACCGCCCATGAATGGCATTCGTAGCGATCACGGTCCTGCTGCGTCTGGCTTTGTCCTTTCGCGGGATAGGCGTAGATGTCCTGCGCGAGAGGCGATCCAGTCAGGAGAAGGACGAGGAGGGTCGCCATCGCGAGCGCGCCACCGACCCTGCCTTTATGACTTCTCCAAATGCGCTCGTGTTCCATTAGCCATCTCCGTGAAAGCATGGTGAGCCGGTGATCATGTCAGCGCCGGTAACTTGAGAAAATGGGACTTTGGTCTTATAAGCGTGGAGGGGTATGCCGAGCGCCCTGGGACGCCCGACCCGAACGACGCACAGGTTCAGCAACTATATCGGCGTTGACTAGTCAGTCGATCCCACAGTTTTGCGGCTCGAAGGCCCGCCTCAGTTGTATAGAATCAATGAGAATCGGCGATGCGATCGTCAGAGGAATGCAAACAGTCCCGCATCCGGATCTCGTCGTCTTCCAATGGAGGCGGAAATGATCTGCGCGGCAAGCATCGAAAATGTGATTCCATTGCCGCCATAACCCATTACGGCGTAACAACGCGTGTAACCAGGAATTGAACCGATGCTTGGCAGCCCCGTTTTGCTCTGACCGAACGACGCGGTCCATGCGAACTTCGCGCGTGAGTCGACCTTCGGCAAAAGCTTAGCGAGCTTATTCTCAAGAATTCTTACCTTTGCACCGAGCTTGGCATCGCGTCGGGGCTCGTCGGTAAATTCTTCATCCTCGCCGCCGCAAATGATGCGTCCGTCGATGGTGGCGCGCACATAGAGGTATGGATCTTTCGCTTCCCAGATGAAGCACTCGCTCGGCCAGAGATGTTTCGGCTGTGGCTTGGTAGCAATTACCCAGGTCGAGGCGATGCTGTGTCCATCGGCGGGCACGATTTTCGGCAACTCGTAACCCGTGCAGAGCACGATTTGTCGAGATTCGATCGTGAAGCCATCTTTGGTCACCGTCAGTGCGGCGCGTTTCCCGGATTGGATATCGACGATCTCGTGAGGAGCGAAAAGCCGTGCGCCGAGCTGTTGAGCTCGCCGGAGAAATCCAGACGCGAGGGCCCGCGGGTCCGCGGCTACACTCTCGGTGCTCACAATCGCCGCCGCTCGCGACAAGTCGAACCGGGCGCGGAGCTCATCCCGGTCGAGATACTGGCTGGGCAATCCGAGCCGTACACGGGCCCGCGCCTCTTTAGCGAGTCCTCGCGCGTCGAGAACATCCCCCGCAAGATAAACCGACGGTCGCAGACTCATCGAAGCGTGAATCCTCTCCTGTCGAGTCAGTTGGTAAAGCGCGTTAAGCGCCGCTCGGGACCTCAGCCACGCACGTTCGGCTGGGCGGACCCCAATCTCGCGCTTCAGGTGAATCAACGGAGTATCGATCTCGAATAGCAACAGCGCGGTGCTCGCGGGCGTGGAGCCCATCAATAGGCCACGCCGATCGATCACCACAACCCGATGACCCTCTCGCGCGAGCACATATGCGATGAGCGCCCCGCTGATTCCCGCACCTACAACGAGGATATCCGTCTTTAGATCCCGCTCTATCCGCTGCGTCAAAGGTGTGCGGCGTGGGTAAGCCATCCAGACGGGCACCCCGGATCGCAGCTTCTTTTTGACGGTCAGGCCCATATCTTTGGACTGGAAGGACGACCTGCGGACGGTCCGTTATCGAGTGCGCCCCGCCGTCTCAGTAGACGCCTATGTTCAGGATGAAGTGGGATTCATTGCATATTTGCGGCAATGCTCCAGGTATTCAGCCTCGTGAAGAACCTGCAACTCAACGACGCTTGACCAGAGCCACGAGGGAGCGTCCTTCTTCTTCGGTCGATGCCGCTTTAATTCGTCTCGCCACTTTTTCCTCGTCGGCGCGTTCATCTGCCTCGCGTGAGCCTTACCCAACACCGCAGCGAGATATCCCGCGGCGTTCATCGCCTCATCACGCGTGAGCTGTTCGATTTCGAGTTGCAAATCCTGTGGTAGTAATTCCCGTATGAAGACGGACTTGTCGAAGAACTTGGCCGCCACTATCCGCTGGCCCAGATTGGGCGCAAGGTGCCGCGCTCCTTCGACGACCCGTTCTGCGTTATCTCGTGGCATCCGCACGTGCGGATATTGTGGCGCGGCCGCCTTCACAGCTTCCTTGATGTCTATCAAGCAGAGATTCTTGCCCTTGTAGGGTGGTTTGCCGATTCTCACCAGTACGGCGAAGCGCAACCGGCCCAACGAACTGCATCCTTTCCGCCAGTACGCCGAATCCAGCACTTTGATCGGAGCCTTGTCCTTGCGCGAATTCAGCGAAGTCACCAGTCGCTGCACGTCCTCTTGCTCAAAGAGCTTTTTGATTTCGAGCTTCTCTTTCTTGCAGAGCGGCCAGAAACGCTTTCCCAGTGGTATCGCCGGCTTGGTGTCCTCAATTCGGTCACTGGCTAATTGTTTCCAGGAGCGATTCAACGAACGATGCATCACGGCCCGAATGGAGTCCGGTTTCTCACGTCGGGAAGCGGAATCTTTCGAAGCTCTGCCGAAGGCCTGCTCGTAACAAACCATCATGTTGTCTAGTGCCTTGGCGGTCGTGACCCCCGGCAGATCCGAGCCCCGCACAGCAGTTGCTAAAGAGAGCCCTAGCCGGATCAGATCGTGAACCGGGTTTCCGATAACAGTTTGATCGAGGTCCCGGATCTGGATATCGATGTCACCGGCTTCGTCGGCTAGCGGACCCAGGTTGCCCAGGTGGCAGTCTCCACCTATCCAGATCGCGGGGCCGCGCGGCAACCTACCGACTTCCGCGTTCTCGAGCCATTCATAAAACTTGCGGGTATTGCCGCGAACATACGCTTGGGCCGACCGCGCCATCTTTAAATTTCGGCACGCAGTCAGAACAGCCGCTCGATCGCGGCAATGCACCAAGCTATCAGTTTTTCGCTGCACGCTGCGGGTCGCTAAACCTGGACCGGGGGTCACAGCGCGCTCGGAGGGTAGGCAATTGATCTCACGATTGGAATGGAACTCGCATCTGGGGCTTTGACATCGCTCTTTTCGAACCCAACTTTGCGGTTAACCGCGCGGCCTTCCGATAAAAGTCGACCTCAGCGCGGAGTCACGGGAAATGAAGATGGGCCAGCCATCCTCACTTCCCGTGGGCGTAGCTAGCGCAGGTCCGCAGCCTTCTGTTCCTTGGGAACCGAGGTCTCGCTGGTATACGAAATATCTTCCGCGCCCCCATTCTCGAGGATTTTTTTCGCACGATCGCGCTCGGCGCTATCCTCAGTGTGAATGGACAACAAGATGTTGCCGTCCTTGACCTTCCCTTCGTACCGCTTTGCCTCATATTCCGGAATACCCATACCGACCAGCGCGCCGGCAAGTCCGCCTGCCGCCGCGCCTCCGGCCGCTCCCGCCAGTGCCGCCATGATAGGTCCAGCCGCGATGAAGACGCCCAGCCCTGGAATCGCCAATGCCCCAATCCCAACCATCCAGCCAAGCGCTCCGCCCAGGACCGCGCCACCAACGCCGCCAGTCGCGGCGCCCTCGGGAGCCTTGGTATGCTGCTCGTGGGCAAAATCCTTGCTGCTCTGCTTGTCGGGAAAGAGAACCGACACGTCGTCGTTAGTAAAGCCGGCCGCTTTCAGCTGATCGGCCATATGGATAGCCTGGGGCTCGCTCTTCGCGATACCGAATACTGCTTTCTTCGACATGTTATATCTCCTTAACTACTGTCCTTCGACTTCGAGTTGATTGTTGACCTTGTCCGCGCCTGCGATCTGTTGCGCCTTGCTCGCGATAACGTCCTTTTCTTTTTCGGTTTTGACCGGGCCGCGCAATGTGACGCTGCCATTCGCCGTAACGATCTTCACATTATGCGCCAGCATTGAGAGCGAATGATCCTTCATCACCGCCCTGCGAATCTCGCGAGTGAGGTTGACGTCGCTTTTGGCGTTCGATTGTTCGCCGGCCGTCATCGCACCCGGAGCTCGATCACGAGCATTTACCGCGGAGTTGTCGGGTGCGACGGGTGGTGCCGATTCTTGCGCCATTGCGACGGTCCCCAGCCCCAAGGCAGAGGACAGTACCAGGATTAGTGCTATTCGTTTCACAGTTGATAACCTCCTCTTCAATTTCAAAGTACGTGACTGAGAACAAACCAAATCACGAGGATCGAGACCGGAACTCCCAGTAGCCATGCAATTCCGTACTTCATATCGGTTAACCCCTTTGTTTACTTTCCCGCGTGAGCCGCGTTTTGTTTGTCCGCAGCAGTTGGATCGGAAGCGGAGTTTGTTTCCAGATTTTGCTTGCGCTCTTCCAACTCCATCCCCAGTTCCATCAATCGCTTTTCGCCCAGGAACTTCCTGGCGTCGGGAAACATTTCTCCTTCCTCGTCTTTGACGTGATGCTCGACGTCTTCCTTGAGGACCTTCACCTTCATGTCCCAGGTTTCGTCGGCCGGTGCGATACCGGCGATTGCAGCAAGCAGAGTCTTAATCTGCTTGTGCTCCTCGTACCCCTCGCGCACTTCGTCTTTGACGTGCTCCGATCTGGCTTTCTTGACGGCGGGATAGAAGATCTCTTCTTCGATGGTCGCGTGGACTGTGAGGGCGTCCTTTATCTGATTGAAAATATCCCGCTTCTTGTCGTCGTCCTTGGTCGCCTTTTCTTCCTGGGCGAACAGTTTCTTGACTGCGGCGTGGTCCGCCTTCAGTAATGTGATGGCGTCCTGTTTGGGCATTTACTAACCTCCGAGTTTATCGCGTGACGTGCGAACAAAATAGATAAAGTGCAACGCCTATGCCACGATGCCTTTGAGCGAAGGCCGACAATAACCAATGGCGGCCGATCGTCGACAAAACTGGCTCTAGCAACCGCCATTAGAGCGTTCAGACCACGAAGCGGAATTTTCTATCGCAGACGGAGGTCTGAGAAGACGGTAAATTGTTCAGTATTGTACGCGAGTTGAATGCACCAACTTTTACAAACTATCATGGTCCGTTGAGTTTTAGGTGGGAAAGGAAGCGGCGACTCATAGTACGAGGTTCCGTAGAGAACACCTGTCCGCGTTTTGCGTGTATTTGACGAGAAAACAGCCTTCGCCCGAAGCTGGGGCAAAGAGGGGCATGACACTTGCTGTTAGTTATTGGCCTCGACAGACTCCTTCAGGTTGAACGTGACGAGCTCTAATTCCTCCCTTCTGCCAATCGTAATGTTAGTTGACGACGACGAAGATCTACGCGAGACCACATCGACGTTATTGCTATCCAAGGGATTTGTGATTCTGGAAGCCAGGAATGGGAAAGAAGCTATCGAGGTCCTGACGAAGGCTAAGCGTTTGCCAAAACTAATTCTTCTGGACCTAGCGATGCCCGTATTGGACGGTAGGGGATTCCTTAGAGTGCGCGCGCAAGATCCCATCATATTGGGGATCCCTGTTGTCGCAATCTCGGGTTCTTCGCCCTCCGCGCCACTCGAGGGAGTCGAGAAAATATTGCGCAAGCCTGTAGAATTTACCCGGCTGCTTCGACTGATTAAAAAATATCAGTAGTCGAATATTTACTCGACTACGTCCTGAGGAGAAGCAATTCGTTTATCGATTGGCGCAAGCGCTTAGAGAGTTGTGCTGAGAATGGCAATTGTATGCCGTGCGTTAGCTTTCCGGTTTGACTCGATAAGAGGCACGCCTCGGCTACCTCGGAAACTGGAAATCCGTGGTTGAGACCATTCCCAGACGGTCTCAACCATCGATACGTCCGAATTTAGGTTTGGCACAGCACGACAAATGCGCATATAAAACCGGCCTGCCGCACCGACGTGCTGGGGGCTGGCCGACGCGGTTGCCTGCGTTCTCTATTTGGCCGTCAACGAAGCAGTTAAATCTCCATCTTCGAACACGTAGGGCGCCAGCGTCGACTGCGCCGGGATGCGATGCTTGTGCCAATTGCCGCCGCCGTAATAGGCGAGGCTCCCCGGTGCGGCGTTGCCCTCACCGTTATAGTAGGAAATGCAGTCGCGCAACGGAGCAGTCGCGATATCGACTACGCGACAATGCTCCGCGTACGTATCTTCGAACTCCTTGCGGATATTGACGATGCGCGCGCCACGCTCCTGCATGGTCTTGAACATCCACACGAGATAGTCACTATGCGCGTCGATCGCATCGGTGAAGTTGAAGCTCCCGCCGCCGCCCTGCGGACCGGTGACGATGAACAGATTGGGGAAGCCGTGACTATGCAGGCCGAGGAATGTCTTGGTCCCCTCGGTCTCCCACTTCTCCTTCAGGGTGCGGCCGCCGCGGCCGGTGACCATGTTGAAGGTCGAGGTGCCCATCCACTGGAAGCCGGTCGCGTAGATCAGCACGTCGAGCGGATATTCGACCCCCTCATGGACGACGCCGCGCTCGTCGATCTCGGCCACGCCGCGCGGCGCGGTGTCGACCAGATGGACGTGCGGCAGGTTGAACGCCGGCAGGTACTCGTCGTGGAAGGTCGGCCGCTTGCAGCCATAAGGATAGTACGGCTTCAACGCCGCCGCAGTTTTTTTATCCTTCACGATCGCGTCCACGCGCGCCCGGATCTGCTCCATGATGCGGAAGTTGGCGTCGAGCTGCTTCTGAGTCAGCTCCTCCGGGGTCAGCTTACGGTCATATTGCTTCTGCCTCGAGGTGTCCTGAACTCTGCCCGCAAGATAGTCATCATTGGCCTGGATGGCGGTGCGGCCGGCCGATATCTTCGCGAAGCGCGCGCGTCTTGCCCGGGCCCATCCGGGCTCCCTGGCCCAGGCCGCCCGCTCCTCGTCGGTCGTGGCGCGCTGGTCGCGGACGTCGACGGAGGATGGTGTGCGCTGGAACACGTAAAGCTGGCCGACAATCTTGGCAAGCTCCGGCACCGCCTGTACGGCCGTCGCGCCGGTGCCGATGATACCGACCGTCTTACCGCGCAGGTCGATGTTGTAATCCCAGCGCGAGGTGTGGAAGGACTCGCCCTTGAACTTCTCCATGCCGGCGATGCGCGCCAGCTTTGGCGTCGTTAAGATGCCATTGGCCAGGATAACGAAGCGGGCGCGCATTTTATCGCCGCGATCGGTCTCGACGATCCAACGGCCGGATGCCTCCTCCCACGTCGTCGCGACGACCGTCGTGTGGAACAGGCAGTGGTCGTAGAACCCGAACCTCTGGGCCATGTTCTGGCAGTATTCGAGGATTTCGAAGCCCGAGGCGAACTTCATCGAGGGGACGTACCCCATCTCCTCGAGCAACGGCAGATAGCTGTAGGATTCGACATCGCATGCGATGCCGGGATAGCGGTTCCAGTACCAGGTGCCGCCGACGTCACCGCCTTTTTCGCAGAACCGCACGTCGGTGAAGCCGGCTTTGCTCAGCTTGTGCCAGAGCAATAGTCCGCCGAAGCCGGCGCCGACCACAAGGATCTCGCATTCGTCGGTCAGCGCCTCGCGCGGGATCGGCGGCTCGGAATAGACATCGTCCAGATATTTCTTGAACGTGCCTTCCATGGCGATGTAATCCGCGGCGCCGCGGCGGCTTTCCTTGAACGCGAGATATTTAGCCTGCTCTTCCGCATTGAAGGTCGCGCCCGCCGGCATTTCCGGCAACTCCTTCAGCTTCTGATCGGTAAGGACGGAATAGCCCTTGCCGGTAATTTTTTCGGATGCCTTGGCCGCTCGCGTGTTGAAGACTTTTAAGCCTGTCTCAGGGTCGATACGGATTGCCGGGTTCATTCGAGGTCCTTGGGAGTTTCTTTTTGATGTGAAGAATTCTTCATCGAGGATGACGCCTCTGTTGCGATAGTGATCGTATTGCCACCTGATGCGCCACGCAAGAAAAACCCTACGGAATTAGCTGCAAAATGCTACATATCGATGCGAAAGCCGGGTTGTTTCGTCGCCGGAGAGGAGTATCCGTAGCTTTCCGGCAGGTTTCGGGTTGTCAGTACGCAGATAGTTAAAGACATTCGGCAAGATCATTCGATACTTGCCGGATGTCGAAGCCATCAGGCTTTCGTCTTGAAGCGAGCAGCGTCCTCGGAGCCGCTCGTGGCATTGCCCGCGCTATAGGAATGCGCTCCCGTGCCCGCGAGCTTGCCGCCGTCCACGATCAGGTATTCGTTTCGAATCGGCCGGCCCTCGAACCAGCATTCGAGGATGCAGCGGGGCGTTGATGGTCATCACGTCGCAGACCTTGACCGTGTCCTCGACGGTCGCATGGGCAGGCTCACAAGATCTAAGATGAGGACCGCGGATTGGAGATATATCATGACAGACAGCGAGAAAATTCAGTGGCTAGTGGATCGGGAACAGATTAAGGAAACCATCTACCGCTATGCGGTCGGCATCGACACACGCGATTGGAAACTCTTCCGCTCTATCTTCACCGACAAGATCGACATCCTCCTGAGCGTGGCGTCGCGGGCCGATCGTCCGCGCCAAATTGTCAGCGCCGACGGTTTTACGAGGTCCGCGGACCGGCTGATTGCCCAAGTCTTTGCGGTGACGCAGCATTCGCTCACCAATTATCAAATCGATGTAACAGGTGACGAAGCGACCTCCCTCTGCTACATGCAGGCGCGGCACGTTCCGCCCAAAGACCGCCCCACCCAACCAATTTGGGATGTTGGAGGTTATTATAACTTTCATCTGAACCGGACGGCCGAGGGCTGGAAAATCTCAAAATACACGCTGATCGTTACGTGGGAGACCAACCGGCCGCCTGATCTGAAAATGGATCTGTAATGGCGATGGGAACACGCCCGCGCTGTTAGTTGTCAGGGCCGTTCACGAACTATTCGCGATCAGAGAGGAGGGCTCGTGACAACAGAAAAGACAGCACGTCCTCGCGGCCTGATAACGGGGGCATCATCCGGGATCGGCGCGGCGTTCGCTGATCGTTTCGCCCGCGATCAATACGATCTGGTAATCGTCGCTCGCCGCCGTGACCGGCTGGAAGACCTTGCTCGCCATTTGGAGAGTAGATATTCCATCCGGGTGGAGGTGATTGTTGCGGATCTAACCCGGCCGGCCGATTTGCGGGCCGTGGAGGAACGAGTAGCTGGCGATACTGCTCTCGAATTGCTGATCAACAACGCCGGGTTTGGCGCCTACATGCCATTCGTCGCGCTCGATCCCGACCGTGCAGAGGAATTGATCCATCTGCAGGTCGTGGCTGTCACGCGCCTGACGCGTGCCGCGCTGACCGGCCTGATCGAGCGCGGCCGCGGCGCGATCATCAATGTCTCCTCTCTGCTGGCTTTCAGTGCGGCGCTGCCTGCGCCGCCGCTGCCCAAACGCGCCACCTATGCCGCGGCCAAGGCGTACGTGAATACTTTCACCCGCATTCTACATTCCGAGCTGCAGGGTACCGGGGTCCAGGTCCAGGCGCTCTGTACCGGTCGGGTACGAACCGAGTTTCATCGTATACAAGGGATGGACCCCGATTCGTTTCCGGCCAACACGGTAATGACACCCGAAGATGTCGTTGAAGCCTCATTGGCGGGACTGCGTATGGGCGAGGTGCTTTGCGTGCCCGCACTCGACGATCCGAGTCTCCTACTATCGATCGAAGAGAGTCAGCGCCGGCTTTTGGAACACGGCCTTAGCGGCACTCTCGCCAAGAGGTACGTTCCGTAAATCGGCGGAGCAGTCCGTGGCAGGACCCCCCGGCCGAGCCTGATGGCACGGACCGTTTACCAGGGGCAAAGCCCTGATTCCCTGCAAGATGGTACGCAGGCGATCACGTAGGGTTCGAGTCGCAGTGAGCGATCTCGGACGCATTCTACCGAACTCCCTCTAGCCCCATCACCCGCGCGGATGAACGAAATGGATCCGGATCAAGCTCGATCCGAGTTCAAGGGCACCGGTCGAAAACCTCATCCAGGATGACGGAATACGGTATCTATGCTAAACGACGGAACTTGGATCGCAACCGTGAGCATTTCCTGCTCAGGCGACGTGTTTCTTCCGGCCATCGAGGCGTCAGCCGAGAATTGCACGACGCACGCGGAGCCGCGCACGGTTCTCTGAAACGTGCGCGGCAGAGCGGGTTTCTAAGATCGTTACTGAGTTGTGGCCTATCTGGTGCTTTTTAGGAGGGAATCGATGCGTAAACCGTTGATGGCCGCGATTGTTGCGGTCATGTGGATGACCGCGAGTTGGTCGCCCCGCTCCGAAGCGGCGTCACTAGTTATCGGGCCCGCGGCGCAGACGCCGATCTCGTACCTGGTCGTGATCGATGACGAGAACGTTTCCTTCGATCACTATTTCGCGACCTATCCGATTGCCACGAATCCGCCGGGCGAGATCCGTTTCACAGCGCTGCCGAACACGCCTTCGGTCAACAATATCAAGGGCGTGATCATGAAGAAAAACCTCAACCTGGTGAATCCATTCCGGCTCGATCCGTCGCAATTCATTTACTTGCGACAACACCAACTTCTACATGAATGAGCAGCAAGCCTATCACGGCGGCCTGCTCGACATGTTCGTCCAGTTCACCAGTCCAATCAAAACCGAGGACTGCCCGTCGATCCCTAACCTGCCGATGGGCTACTACGACGGCAATACCGTCACGGCGATCTGGAACTATGCTCAGTACTACGCGATGAGCGACAACTCGTTCGGGACCAATTTCGGGGTGACCGACGTTGGGCATTTGAACCTGGTCTCAGGCGAGATACATGGCGCTGTTCCGGAGAATATTCCGGGGAAAGTAATTGATGGCACGGTAATAAAAAACGTTGAGGCCGGTTACGATGACTGCGTTCCGGCAAATCTCACGAAAGTGCACATGACCAGCCCCAATATCGGCGAGAAGCTGAGCTCGCGGGGAGTGACGTGGGGATGGTTCTATGGCAACTTCGGCAAGATAAAGCTGGATGGAAGGATGGAGTGTAATCCCGCTTACAATAGTCACTACGAACCTTTTCAGTTCTACGCGTCGACCGCCAATCCGCGCCACCTGCCGCCGTCCTCTCCGTGGGTGATCGGGACCAACGCGGATCAGGCCAATCATCAATACGACCTTAGCGATTTCTGGACCGCAGTCGGTAATGGCTATATGCCGCAAGTGACGTTTCTGAAGGCGCCTGACAGTGAGACCGGCCATCCGTTTACTTCCGGCCCGCTCGAGGAGCAAAGATTCCTCGTAAACACGATCAACCGGCTGGAGAAGACGCCGCAATGGCCGAACATGGCCATCATCATTACCTGGGACGACTCTGACGGATGGTACGATCACGTGATGCCGCCGATCGTCAATCAGTCAAGCGGTATCTCGCAGGACCGCCTGCTGGGTGACACCGGGCTTTGCGGTAAAGTAGAAGAGGGCGGTCATCAGTATCGATGCGGTTATGGTCCCCGGTTGCCACTACTCGCGATCTCCCCCTGGGCTCAGAAAAACTATGTCGATCACACGCTGACCGACCAGACCTCGGTACTAAGGTTTATCGAGGACAACTGGGACCTTGGCAGATTGGGCGATCCGCAGTCGTTCGATCTGAAGGCAAATCCGATCAACGGAATGTTTGACTTCAACCAGACCCCGGAAACGGGGCAGTTGATTTTGAATCCTGAGGACGGGACGGTCGTCTCCACGCCATAGCGTTGATGACGCCCACTGGAATGCCAGTATTACGGGTCAGCTCTCCGACCAGGCAATGAGTTGCGGCACATCTCCGAAGCTTTGAGAATTACGGTGTTACCGGGCAAGCGCCGCGGAGACGGACGAGATCGAACGAATACGGAAGCGCAAGCTGCACCCCTTGGTCCGCACCTTGCGCCCATCCGCGGTGTGGAGTTGGTGGACGCAGCCTTGGGATTCACCCCCCGCCCTCGCTCCTGGGGATCACGGTGGTGTTTTGCCTGATATTGGAAGTGGTTCCTGAAGACATGCTTGAATCGCATGCGATGGGTCTTGCGCATCGCATAGCACAGGTGCTCGCTCGCTTTCCCCAAATCTGCCTTAGAACCGATCGGCTCTCTTCATATACCCAGTGGGGGCTAGAGCTTCCGGATGCGCTGAAGAACGAGGGACGGGAAGGTGCAAGACCATTGCTGGCAGAAGCGCGTCGCGGAGCCGCGGCATTTGCCAGCGGTAAGGACCGCGGAGGCGACTTTTCATCCATCTGACTCGCAACCGGGTGACTTCCTCATCGCGGAATCGCGCACTGTGTCCTTCGCCGCGCGGCGGTAGAAAGCACGGGACGCCGCGGAAGCCGGGTGTGCATTGTGTGACAAGCTGCTATGGGAAGCGCCCGGGTCCTACCCACGCTCAGCCGCCTTGAGCTCGCGCGCCAGCCTTGGTTGCGGCGAGTATGAAACGGTTCGCCGAGCAGGTGATGGAATTTCCAATATCCAGGAAAGGAAAGACTGGAGACGAGTGTGAAGCGCAAACCCGAACAAGCCCCCGGCCTTTCAGAGTCACGAAACCCTAACGAAACGAACGAAGCGAACGGCCGAGAGTTTCGCGCATTCGGCCGTATTTACGAGTCCGAGCGGCCGCGGTGGTGAGTCTAATCGACAAGATCAGTGCCGGCGAGGCTAATGCGGCCGAGGCTTTCAGCGCGTGGGCCGAAGTCTGCACTACAGACCACCTCCGCACCTCACTTCGAATGATTGTTGAACGCGAGGAATCTCACGCGCGAGTTTTTCGAATCTCGGATGCAAGATCTCGGCGCGGAGTGGAGAGCGGGCGCTTCGGAAGAGAATAAGCAACTTAAAACCTTCCTTTCGGACCCAGACCGCAGTGATTTCGCAAAAATCAACGAGTTCGTCCGACAGACCGGTGATCCTGCCGCGGTAATCGGTCCGATAGAGGATTTTGCAGCGCAATTGATGGAAGACCTCGAAAGCAAAGAAGCGTTGCGCCTCTTCACGGAGGCCGAATACTCGACTCTAAAGTGGGCCCGGGATATGTGCAGTACGAACAAACTTAAATAACTGCGCGCTCACGCGCAACGAAGTCTTCGATGCATCGAGACTTTTTACAACCACCCCGGTGCATTGCTTTTTACTCACACTACAAAAAGCAATTCCGGTTACAAGGCAGAGTAGACGTGAATAGTCATTGCGCTCCTGCTGGTCGTCGCGGCAGCACGCGCGGCGAAGAATCAACGCATCGCGCAGGCGTGGCTGAAGCCGTCCCATTTCGGCTCGAATTGCCAGCCTCGCTCTCGCGGCAACTCGTCCACAGGCGTGCTTCCATCGGACGAGTGCTAAGTGGTACCGCGAATGTGACAAATCCTAGGCTCGTCGATTTGTTCGCTACCGACGACAAACTCACGCCGCCTTTGCTTCACTCAGGCGCTTGATCGCCGGCGTCAGTGGACGTTCGGCCTCGCAGTAGTCCTGCCATGCGTCGCTAGCGGCGATTAGACGGGGCACGGTTCGAAGCGTGAATCGTTTGGGATCGAGATCGGTTCGTAGTTGCGTCCATAGCAACGGCATCGAGACCGGCGCACCGTCCCGCGCGCGTGGCGAAAGCGGCGCTATCGCCGTCGCCATACGATCATTTCGGAGATAGTCGAGATATATTTTGCCGATCCGCGCTTTCTTGGTCATCTTGACCAGGTAGCGCGCCGGGCTGTCCATTGCCATTTGCTTACAGACTTCACGCGCGAAGGCCTTGGCGGCCGGCCAATTCACGCGTTCTTTTTTTTGTCCAGCAAGCGGCGTCACCACGTGTAGACCCTTGCCGCCGGTCGTTTTGCAAAAGCTCACTAACCCCAGCGACTCCAATCGATCGCGTAGTTCTCGTGCACATTGAATAACCGCCGAAAATTCAACGTCGGGAGCGGGGTCGAGATCGAAGATGAGCCGTCCCGGTATCTCTGGCTGCCCTGGCTCACAGTTCCAGGGATGCAATTCGAGCCCCGCGACTTGCGCAACCGCGGCTAGCGCCTCGACTCTGTCTATTTGCAGATAAGGTTCTTCGATCCCGCTGACCTTCGTCATCGCGAACAAGCTGGCAGAGCCTGCCATCGCGTGGCGCTGGAAGAAGTGCTCGCCGCGCACGCCATCAGGCGCGCGTACAATCGAACATGGCCGGCCCTTCAAGTGCCGAATCATCCATGGGCCGACTTCTTCATAGAAGCGCGCCAGGTCAATTTTTGTGATCGGATTCCCATCTCCATCGTCGGGCCACAATGCTTTGTCAGGTTTGGAAATCAAGACTCCCATAACAACAGCATTGCCGGCTGCGACGGCCTTTTCTGACTGGGCAGACTTGGGCTTCGAGGCCAACTTGCCCGCATCCCTTGATTTGACCACGTCCCCGTTATTGGAACCCCATACCGCATCGGCCTTGGCGGACTTTTTAGTTTTGAGCATGAACGGTTTTGCTCCTCGACCCTTGCCGGCAGCTATGGAAGCCATCGTGCGACCTGACGCGACCGATCGATCGTCGGCGAGCAAAGCATCGGTCTCGCCCTCGCGCGCGAACTCGTCGCGATGCTTGATCAGCAACCAATTGTTCCGGCTGCCGCCGCTTCGGTCATGCTTCATCCGCACCAATACCCAACTTCCGTGAAGCCGGGTGCCATTCAGTGTGAATTTCATCTCTCCTGCTTCGAGTGGTGCCTGCGGCGAATTTTTCGTATCTGGCGTCCAGAAGCCGCGATCCCACAACTGCATCGTGCCTCCGCCATATTGGCCCTTGGGGATGGTGCCCTCGAAGTCTCCATAGTCGAGCGGATGATCCTCCACCTCGACCGCCAGGCGCTTGTCGCGGGAATCGATGGACGGACCGCGTGTAACCGCCCATGATTTGAAAACGCCATCGAGCTCGAGCCGCAGGTCGTAGTGCAGCCGTGACGCCGCGTGCTTCTGAATTACGTACCGTAAGCGGTTCGATGACGCGACGGTCGCTTCTCCGCTAGGTTCAGCGGTCTTGCTAAAATCACGCTTCGTCCGATACCTGGCTAATTTTCTATTCTTCGCCATATCCCATCCGGTGCATACACTTGCAACTTATCAAGTGGGCTTTACCGGAGCCGACTCGACCAGTTGCTTGGCGCTTCTACCTCGTGGACTGGCTTGCCAATTATCCAATTGCTGCTTCGGAGCCACCCAACCTGGAAGATTGAGGAGAAGGTGGGCGGCCAGACTTGCCAGAAATGGCTCATAGGTCGCGCGAAACTCGGCGAGTCTTTCTTCCGCATTCTCTTCGTCAGTGAACGGCAACCCCGCGCCGACCAGTTCAGATTTTATCTCGTCGAATTCACCCGAGGTCAGACGGATGTCCAGTCGGACGTCGGGAGACAATCTGAGGGCCCTATTCACTTCCACGAGTGCGAGCCGGGCGGAGGCGAAAGTGACGCGGGCCTGGAAAGTGGAGACTTCATGAAGTCCCACCAGGATAAGAGCGCACGTATCCATTATTGCGGCGAGACCCGCTATCCAGGATTCGTTATCATGCTGCGATCGATAATAACTCAGCATCGGATATGACAAGTGGCTTTCCAACACCAGAGCGAACCACAATTCCCATTCGTGCAGTAACTCCTGCAACGCCGGCATACTTTCGCCATGGCCATGGCGAGATAGCAACACGGTCGCGGTTGGAGGAGAGCCGGCGCGCGCGTCAAGCATGATAACTTGTACTTCGCGCCGCGAGAATAATTGATAAAGGACGGGAAGATATCCGATCACGGTTGCCAGAAAAGCGAGCCCGGTGCCGGCCTCGACAACCGCCCCGATCTTCGCGAAGGGAGTCTTAGGCGTCAGATCACCATAGCCCACGGTAAAGAAAGTGATTCCACTGAAATAGAGGTGGTTGAGTATTCCGTGCACAGGGTCTAAATCCAGGCCCCAGGACAATATGCCAAATGCCGTAATCAGACCCGCCACCCAGACACTAATCAGCATCAAGAGGGATAGCGGCCCATACAGACTGAGGAAGCTGTCGCGCCTCGGAGTTCGCGGTAGACGCGCGGCCACCGATGACCACAGAAACCAGGTCGAGCGAAGTAGGTATGTCACTAGACGCATCTTGCGCCGAACTCGGCGCGGCAGCAGCATTACTTCAAACGCGTCACTCAATATCAGTGCAAGCAACAGCAAGCCAAGGACAGTGCCGCCAACACGCACCTTAGGGTTCCTCTACGATTGCGGGTCCATGAGCCGCCGGCATTACGCAGTCACGCGGCTTCTTGTCATCCCTCAGACCTAAAAAGACCGGCTGTCGGAGTTTCTCATCGGCCGTCCACTCGCCGAAGGCGATCTGGGCAACTAGCGAGGGCTCAAGCCAGGTCGTATCTTTCTCGCGCGGCGGATTAACGAAAGACGGGCTGCCGCGGAGAATGGGTCGAAACGCCTTGGCGAGCGCCAGCAGCATAGCTTCGGAAAACCCAGTTCCCACCTTCCCCACGAAGCGGAGGTCTTTATTACGGTAGGCGCCAAGAAGGAGGGCCCCCAGGTGCTCTCGCGCTCCTCGCGGTGCGGTGAATCCGCCGATAACGAATTCCTCTTCTTGATGGATTTTTACCTTGAGCCATTTTTTGCTGCGCCCTTCCTCGTAAGGAGCGGCGGTGTCCTTGGCGACCAGCCCTTCCAGGCCATTCCTCTTCGCGATCCGAAACGCGCTGAGGCCGTTTTTCGCGAGACGGCGCGATAAAAAAAGTTGCTTCGATGGCTTCGGGATACAAGACTCCAATTCGGGTCGGCGAGCCGACAACGGCGCGCGGCGCAGATCCCGTCCGTTTCGGAATAGGCAGTCGAAAACCGCGAAGGCTTGAGCGACGCCTCCCTGTTGCAGAAGTTGAAACCGCGAGATTCCTTTCGGATCAAAAGCCACCACTTCGCCGTCCAGAAGCACGGTTTCGTCGCGCAAGCTTTTGAGAGCAGCGGCGATTCCCGGGAATGTCTCGCTTCGATTCTTCCCGTTTCTCGAAAGCAGGGTCACCTTCGCGCCTTCCTTATACGCGAGGATCCGGTAACCGTCGTATTTTTCCTCATACGCCCAACCCGGCCGATCGACCGGTTCTGCCACCTGCGTCGCCAGCATCGGATGTGGGCGAATGGGGATGCGGTCGTTCATGGTCCTATTTGGAGACGATCGGACACTCCGCCTACATTACACGTGCTGCGCGCAGATTGTGGCTATTGATTTACCTACATCCAAGGTCGCCCATGGAAATAGACCTTCGGCGCGCAGCAATCGTTCGGAAGCAAAATGAGGACCAATGCTCAACATTTAAATGGCGTTGGATTCTCTTCCGCAAGCGGGGCCCGCATCACCCTGTTTTGATTGGTACAGCGATCTTTCTTCTCGCGTACTCTTAGGGCTCGCGTCTCTGCCCTCGCCATTTTTTAAGGGACTAGGACGTGTGTGCCAAAGAATGGAACGAAGGTTCCTTTAACCTTTAATCTATTTGCTCCGCGTGTAAAACCTACCGCTGACGGTATTTCCTGCCATTTAGCGGTTAATGCCTGAAAAACAAGGTGCTGCAACGCGGATCTTTTGAGATTTCGCGCAGAAATTCATCTGGCACGCTAAATGCGTGTTTTCGGCGGCCAGAGCGACCGATTTCGGATCATTTCGATGAGCAGTGCGTCACGGCGTGTAACTGCCGTGTCCCTCAGTCCCTTATTCGCTATCGCGGCTCAGGTGCAAACGATGTAGGGAACAGCCGTCGTTAGTAATAGGAATCCGAGCTCTCAGGCGGCGGCTCGATTCAAAGCCTCGGAAAGTTTTGATCTCGGAGAAAGAAGCCTCCTATGTCCAACGAGAATAAAACGACCAAAGTACCGGGCAAAAGAAAGCCCGCCAGACTAAATGACCAAAAGATCGCGCGTGGCGATGGTGGAGAGACTCATCAAGTAGCTAGCGATGACGTACCCATCCTGACCACGCAACAGGGCATCCCAGTCGCTGATGATCAGAACACTCTCAAGATCGGAATGCGCGGTCCTGCTGCTTTGGAGGACTTTCACTTTAGGGAAAAGATCTTCCACTTTGATCACGAGCGCATTCCAGAGAGAGTCGTCCACGCCCGGGGCTTCGGTGCTCACGGCTACTTTGAAAATTACGACTCGTTAGCCAGCATCACGCGAGCGGATATTTTTCAAAGAAGCGGAGAGAAAACGCCTGCTTTCGTCAGGTTTTCCACGGTTGCCGGCAATAAAGGGTCTGCTGATCTAGCCCGCGATGTGCGCGGCTTCGCAGTAAAGCTTTACACCAAAGAGGGCAACTGGGATATCGTGGGCAACAACATCCCGGTCTTTTTTATCCAGGACGCGATCAAATTTCCCGACCTTATTCATTCCGCAAAAGAAGAGCCGGACCGAGGATTTCCCCAAGCGCAGACCGCACATGATAATTTTTGGGACTTTATTTCACTGACTCCCGAAAGCATTCACATGGCGATGTGGATCATGTCGGATCGCGCAATCCCTCGCTCGTTTCGGTTTATGGAAGGATTTGGGGTGCACACCTTTCGTCTAGTCAACGCGCGCGGAAAATCCACATTCGTGAAATTTCATTGGAAACCGAAACTCGGGCTCCAGTCGGTCGTCTGGAATGAAGCTGTCAAAATCAACGGCGCGGATCCTGATTTTCACCGCCGGGATTTATGGAGCGCAATTCAGTCAGGCAGTTTTCCGGAGTGGGAGCTCGGCTTTCAACTATTCGACGAAAAATTCGCCGACAAATTTGCCTTCGATGTGCTCGATGCCACCAAGCTCATTCCGGAAGAAGAGGTTCCAATAAAAAAAGTCGGACGTCTGGTGCTTGACCGTTGCGTCGATAATTTCTTCGCCGAGACCGAACAAGTCGCATTCTGCACCCAGAACATCGTCCCTGGTGTTGACTTCAGCAACGATCCGCTCTTACAGGGCCGCAATTTTTCTTACCTCGACACCCAGGTAAAACGCCTGGGCGGGCCGAATTTCAGTCAAATTCCTATCAATGCGCCGAAATGCCCTTTCCACACCCTTCAGCAGGATGGCCATATGGCTATGGTCAATCCTAAGACTCGCACCAACTACGAACCTAACTCGTGGGGTGGCGAACTTGGTGGTCCGCGGGAATCACCGGATCGGGGGTTCAATTCTTATCCCGCCGAAGAAGCCGGTCCTAAGATGCGTGTCCGTCCCGATACCTTCGGCGATCACTATAGTCAGGCGCGCCAATTTTATATCAGCCAAACCAAGGTCGAGCAGGAACACATCGCCGCAGCGTTCACGTTTGAGTTAAGCAAAGTCGAGACTCCAGCAATCAGAAGCCGTATGGTGTCCCATTTACTCAATGTCGATAAAGGCCTGGCCGAGAGCGTCGCAGAAGCCCTTGGCCTGAAGACCATGCCTAATCGAGCGGAGGCTGCGAGTCCTCCGCTTACCGACCTCAAGGCCTCGCCGGCGCTTAGCATGTTGCGCAATGGTCCGAAGAGCTTTGAAGGACGCAAGGTCGGGCTACTCGTCTCAGATGGTTCCGACGCCGATCAGGTAAAAGAATTCGGACGGGTGCTCGAAGAAGAAGGCGCTATGCTGGAGATACTTGCGCCGCGGGTAGGTGGACTCAAGGCGTGTGACGGCTCGTGGATCGAAGCCCATCAGAATATTAGCGGCGCGCCTTCGGTCCTTTTCGACGCAGTCGCGCTTTTGCTTTCGGCGAAGGGTGTCCTTGAATTGACCGACCAGCCGCCAGTGCGCGATTTTATCTCGGACGCCTTTTCTCACTCAAAGTTCATCGCCTACTCTGAATCTGCCTTCGCGCTCCTGAAAGCAATCATCGGAGAGGAGAAGTTGGACGAGGGGTTCATGGAGATTAGTTCTGCCGGAGACGCTGCCGCCTTCGTGAAAACCTGTCGTCAGCTCCGTTTTTGGGAGCGCGGCGTGAAACCTTAGGTCGCAGTGGACGTTCTTCGAAATTCGCCGGATCAGCGGGTCGAGATGTGATGCGCTTCGCCATCGATTTGCCGACCTCTGGCGAATTTAGTAATCCGCGGCTTCTTGCCGACCTAGCGCGCCAGGCCGAAAATTCCGGCTGGGACGGTTGCTTCGTTTGGGATCATGTTCAGCTTGAGCCGGCGGAACCCGTTGCTGATTCGTGGATCACCCTGGCGGCGATAGCGTTGGCCACGGAGCGAATCAAGATCGGAACGCTGGTAACGCCCCTGTTCCGCCGCAACCCGTGGAAGCTGGCGCGCGAGACCGTTACGCTCGACCATCTATCGGCGGGGCGGTTCATCCTGGGAGTCGGTTCCGGCAGCGACGTGTTCGGCGAAATAACTACCTTCAACGGTCCGCTGGACGATAGGATTCGAGCGGCGATGTTGGATGAGGGCCTCGCCGTGCTGACTGGATTATGGACTGGGGAGCAATTTTCATTCACCGGCAAGTACTACCAGGTGAAGCAAGGGCGATTCAGGCCGGCTGCCCTCCAGTCTCCTAGAATTCCAATTTGGGTCGCCGGAACGTGGCCCAAAAAAGCCCCCTTCAGGCGGGCCGCCCGTTACGATGGAATTGTTCCCGTTGCGGGTGATCTTACACATTCGATCTCTCCCGTACAGCTACGTGAACTTCTCGAATACATCGAAGCGGCGCGGACAGCCGAGTCGCATTTCGATGTCGTTCATCTGGAGAACGGAGCCGGCCCCGGAGCGGTTCGCGAAACCGTGGCTGCCTATGCTGCCGCTGGAGCTACTTGGTGGGTCGAGACCTTCAGCCCCTCCCGATGTGGTTTGAAAGACCTTCGCCGCCGTATCAGCGATGGTCCACCGAAAGAGTAGATGAATGGCCAAAGGCGGAACTTTGTCTAAACCAAGTGCGGTAGCCATTCGGAAATTCAAGCAGGCGCTCTCAGGAGAAGTTATCCTACCCGGCGACCAACAGTATGGAATGGCCCGTCGCGTCTGGAATCACGCCGTCAGTCGCCGCCCTGCTATCATAGCGCGATGCGCGAATGAGCGAGACGTCGTGCGCTCAGTTGAATTCGCGGGTCGCCACGAACTGCTTACGGCGGTTCGATCGGGCGGCCACAGCTTTGCCGGACACGGCGTGTGCGACGGCGGTATGGTGATCGACCTCTCGGCGATGAAACGCAGTGAGGTCGATCCGGTTCTTCGCAGAATTACGATTGAGCCGGGGGTTGTAGCCGCTGAACTTGACTGTCTCACGCAGGCGTTCAGGATGGCGGTGCCGCTCGGTTCCTGCCCGACGGTTGGCGTTGCGGGCTACGCGCTAGGCGGAGGAGAAAGCTCTCTTACTCCCAAGTTTGGCTATGCGTGTGACAACATCACTCGGGCGAGAATCGTTACTGCCGACGGGCGCGTTCTTACCGCACGCGAAAATGAACATCCCGATTTGTTTTGGGCTGTGCGCGGCGCGGGTGCCAATTTTGGAGTCGTGACGTCGATCTCGTTTCGCCTAAACTCAATCGAAAGCGTTCTCTCGGGTCATCTCAGCTATCCGATTCGGCAGGCTCGTAAAATCCTTCGTTTTCTCAACGAGTTCGCACCAACAATATCGGCCGACTTGTTCCTGCTGGCCGCGATACTGCCGTTTCCTGGGGAACGAATGCTCGATATCGCTGTCGTATGGACCGGTGAGTTAGAGAAGGGCGAGCGCCTATTGCGTCCACTGCGTACCTATTTGAAACCCTTCAAAGACACCATAAAGGCCAAATCCTATCTGGACGAACAACGAGACGCTTCTGATGTTCCGATGGGCAACCATGCGAGTCATCGAAAGTCCGGCCATTTCGAGGTTCTTACCGACGGCATTATCGATGTGATCGCGGAGCACGCATCGAAGGCACCGAGCGAAGCCAGCGGGATCACGATGATGTACTGGCACGGCCCCTGGTGTTCCAAACCGCAGAACAACGCTTTCGGATTTCGCCGCACCGGTTACGAATTTTGGGTGCACTCGTACTGGCAGAAGGCTGCGGAACGGAAAAAGTCATGGACCTGGGTGGAAGAATTTTTCGCTGCAATGCAACCGTTGGCGACTGGGGCCGTCTACGTCAATGGCCTCGAGCAAGAGGATGAGACGCGGGTCAGAGCGGCCTACGGAGACAAATACGAGCGGCTGGCCAAGATCAAAGCGAAGTACGACGCGGATAATTTCTTTCGCGTGAATCAGAATATCAAGCCAGCACGGACTTAGGCCAAACGACGGCTTCTGTTCTGTAATTGTTTCAGGAAATCCCTCGCCATGTACGTCTAGCAGCACCCATGCGGCCGGACTTATCGATCTCTCTCCAGCGAAGCATTTGCCGCGACTCGTGGCTTGATTGTTGCACCTCTATACCTTCGTCAGAACGTGCAACGTCCGCAACCGTAAAACAAATAGGAGAAAGGGAATGCCTCTGAAACATTCAGCTTCGAAGCATCATATGGACGCAGCAGAACGCCATCACGAAGCGGCCAAGCACCATCATGCGGCCGCGACTCATCATGAAGCCGCAGATCACGACAAGGCGAAAGATCATGCGGACAAGGCTCGTGAACATGGCGACGCTGCGGTTGAGCATGGTAAGAAAGCGCAGTCGGAGTCGCATAAGTAAATCGGTAGGCGACCCGCGCGACCGAGCGTCGCCGGGTCGCCCCCGGACAAGTCTGCGAACACCGGGACAAGCACACTGACCGCTACGCCCACAGAGCGCGCAACTTTTATTGTGGCACTGTAGGAAGTGTAGTCGGGGTAGTTTTGATCAGAGACAGATCGGGCGGCTGTGATCCCCAAGGCTGCGCCACTACCGCGGAGATCGAGTTTTGCGGCGAGCCTTTGATGAACCGGTCCGTCCAAACCACATACACAAAACTTTTATGCGGGGCATCCCAGAATCGGCTGACATGCAGCCGCTTGAACAGGATCGAGCGCTTTTCGGAGAAAGCGTCCTCACCGTTTTCGAACGGTTCCTTCACCTTGATCGGTCCGGTCTGACGCACGGCGACGGAGGCGTCGGACGTATCCTCAGCTAGCCCGAGCGCGCCCTTTATCCCGCCTGTCTGCGACTTACTGATGAAAACGGTAATGCCGTCGATCTTTGGATCCTCGTAGGATTCGAGGACGATTTTGTGATCCGGTCCGATCAGATTGAACTCGGTGTCAACGGAGCCGACAATGTGCCGCCTCGCGCGTGCACGATACGAGTGCACCAACAGTCCCATGGCTACCACCGCCACGATCCCGACGCCGCACCATGTTTTCCATCGCAGTGTCATTGCTAGATCACTTAAACGGACCGAAATCCGCTCGCACTCTGCCCTTAGAGGAGGGCGGTGCCGTGTAATTGGCCATTCGTTTCACGCTAATAAAGATGGTGGACCTGGGCAAGGAATCGTCATCTCTGTTTGCCCGCAGTGCCACGCGCCGCAGTAGCCGCGAGCTTACTCCCCGCCGATATGGGCTCCCTTCTCCGCTACCGAACGACGCATGAGCAGGATAAGAAATACCAACATCATGCCGACCGCAGCCGAAAAGGAGAAGACGTCAAAGTAGGCCAGTGACGAGGCTTGCTGAGCTCGCGCCTGGTCGAGAACGCCCAGCGCCATTTGATGTGACAATACAGCATCGCCGTTGTGTTGCAGAAAATACGCCTGGCCCCGTGCCAGGAGAGAATTGACCGGAGGGTTCAGGGGATCGAGGTTTTCATTCAGTCGCAGGGTATGAAACTGCTCGCGTCGTTGCTGAATGATTTGGGCGACAGAGGTCCCCACACTGCCACCCTCGTTGCGCAGCAAAGCCAGCAATCCGACGGCAGCGCCGCGGATTTCCTTCGGGAGATAGATAAACGCCGCCACATTAAGTGGCGCGAACAGCATCGAAAGTCCGGCGATGACCACCACTCTTGGCCAAACCACCTGCCACGGACTGATATCCAGGTTGAGGAGTGCCATCCAGTAGTTTCCCAGGGCCATCGTGATTAATCCGCCCGCCATCAGGTATCGAGCATCGACCCCGCGCGACAGCACAGCGCCCACGACAACGAGCATGACGATCGCAAATATCCCCGCCGGCGAAAGAACCAAACCCGAAGTGGTTGCGTCGTACCCAAAAAGTGATTGCAGCAAAGCTGGAAGAGAAATGGTGTTGGCATAGAGCACTGCGTAGGCGCAGAAAATAATGACGCAGCAGGTTCCAAAGTTTCGGTCGGCCATCGTCCGCAACGCGACTAGTGGATTGCGCAGCTGCAATTCGCGGTAAATCAAGCCGCCCAGGCCGAGCAAGAACAGGATCAACAGCCCCTGCACGCGATAGAACGGATCACCTAGCCAGTCCCACTCCTGCCCCTTGCTCAGCATCACCTCCCAGCAAACCATGGTGACAGTCAGCAGACAGAGGCCGAGCAGATCGAAGGGTTCGCGTCGGTTCCGATTCTTGGCCCGTTCAACTTGCAGATATTCTGGATCTTCGACTAGCGCGTGGCACATGAAATAGGCTAACAGGCCGACAGGCACGTTCAGATAAAAGATCCAGCGCCAGCCGTAGTTGTCGGTGATATAGCCACCGAGCGTTGGCCCGACAACCGGCGCGAGAAGTGCCGCCATCCCAAAGATCGTCATCGCCTGGCCTTGTTTCTCTTGCGGGAACGCATCCAGCAGTACGGCTTGGCTCGAGGGTTGTAGCCCACCCCCGGCCACACCCTGTAGCGCTCGAGATGCGATTATAAAACCCAGGCTTCCGGCCATTCCGCACAAAGCGGACGCCAACGTGAAGATGGCTATCGAGAGCAGGAAATAGTTTCGCCTGCCGAGCCGCAACGCGAGCCATCCGGAAATCGGCAAAACGATCGCGTTGGATGCGAGATATGTGGTGATTACCCACTCGCTGTCGACATTTGCAGCCGACAAACCGCCGGCGATGTAACGCAAGGAAACATTCGCGATTGTGGTATCCAGAACCTCCATGAAGGTCGGGATTACCACCGCAAACGCTATCAGCCAGGGATTGACCGATCGCCTCGCGAGCGGAGCCTGGAGCGTTGCGGCACTCATTGAGCTGCGGGCGCAGAAACGGGACCAGTCGCGGAGACTGAGGCTTGAAGCATCTTGCCAGCGTTCGGACCGGTAGCCTTCTCGTAGATGTACACGTACGGCGTGACCGATAGCCCGATGAACAATGGAGCGACGTCAGGATTATAGTTGGTCAATTCGATTCGCACCGGCAGCCGCTGCACAACCTTGACGAAGTTTCCGGTCGCATTCTCGGCCGGCAACAGCGCCAGTGTAGATCCGGTTCCCATTGTGAATCCGGAAACCCGGCCCTGAAAATGCCGGTGACTGCCGTACATGTCGACGTCAAGTTCCACCGGCTGTCCGATTCGCAGATTCGCCAGTTGCGTCTCCTTGAAGTTAGCGTCGACCCAGATATCGGTGAGAGATCGCAACGCCATCAGCCCCTGCCCGGCGAGAACCTGATCGCCTGGATTGACGTTGCGACGCGTCACGACACCGTCAATGTCGGCCACGACATCGCAATAGGAAAGGTTCAACTGGGCTTGATGGAGATTGGCTTGGGCCTCATCTAACTTGGCCTCAGCCTGTTTGGTGTCGGGTGCATTTTTGGAAATCTCATCGAAAATCGTATCGATATTGCCGGACGCGTCGCGCTTGTAGAACTCCGCGAGCATCTCGTCGGGAGACTCCTTGAATGAATGAAAAGACCCGAGCTGAGCCGCGGTCTGCATGAGTCGCGCCTGGGCAACCTTGACCGCCGAATAGGTCTGGTCGAGGTTCGCCGGGATGCCGCTTAACTCATCGCCGTTCCTGGGTGTCGGTGGCAGCCCAAGTTCAGCACGAACACTCGCGGCGTCATGCTGAGCCTTCTGTTGCTGTGCCTGGGCTACCGAAAAGGCTTCCTGGAACGCATCGAACTCAGATCTTGATATAACTTTTTGTTGGTAGAGCTGCTGCTCTCGCCCGTAGTCGGCCCGGGCCTTGATGAGCGTGGCATTCGCGGCTTGAAGAGCGTCTACTTTGGAATGCAGATCGGCGACTTGGTTGTTAAGGTTGTGCGCAGCATTTGCCAGATCAAACCGTTGGCTGCGCGCCAGACTCTCAAGGCCCCGAACTTTCGCTTCTGCCGTGACAATCCCGGCCTGCGCAACCGTCAGCGCAGCTTGTGCGATATCGACCTTGACCTGGTACGGTTGCTTGTCAAGTTGCACAAGTAGGGCGCCCTTGTGCACTCTATTGTTGTCGTCCACCAGCACACGCACGACCTGACCTGGCACCCGCGCCGCTACAAAGGTCACGTGTCCGTTGACGTAAGCGTCGTCTGTTGACTCTGTTCTAAAGGCAGTGATGGCCCACGGGATGGCCTCGTATAGCGCCAAACCCACAAGCACGCCGCCGGCGATCCACATCCACAGTGGCCGCCTTTGAGGCTGCTTGCCAGTAGAGGCCTGCGCGATTGGTGTATCGGTCTTCGGCGTGTGTACAGATGGCGCCGCTTCGTGGAGGGATTCGCCAGCGAACTCTACTGAGTTTCCATCAGGCATTGTCGCGATCCTTTTCTAATTCACAACCGCATTAATTCCGTCGGGCCGGTATCGTAGCCACGTTCCATGCCATAGGCCACTTCTAACGATCGGTTTCGCGATCCGCTTCTTTAGTTTGAGTGCCATTCGGATGCCGCGCTTTCCAGTTGTACTCGATTGATCAAGTCGCGGAGGTTCCCGGCAATTTACGCTTCGAGCGCGAGTCGTTTGCTTTTCTTCTCGGCTTCACGTGGCGCCGCCTGCAATCACCCTTCGATGCGTGAAGCGTGTCATGGGGGGCTGGGAACATCCGCCAGATACCGATTCAGCTCGGAGAATAGAAACTCAAGTCGTCGCATCGACTGGAGTTCCGCGATCATCGTACGGCGCGGCTCGAGCGGCCACGATTCCAATCGGGCGAACCCTCCCTCCTCCAAATATGAACTGAACTCGTTGAGCGGTTCCGCCAACTCACCGCCTGAGTGTTTCTGCGCGACCGCGCGAGCAGCGGAAGCGCTCAGGCATTCAGAGCTGCTAAAGAAATCCAGCCACGAGAGAAGCTGGCCACGAATCGCGTTGAAGACCCGTTCACGCGCAAACTCCGTTACAGGGTCGAGTTGCGGCATTTGAGTAAGAACCCGCGCTGTCGCGATCGAGGACAGCCGGTTTGCAATCCGGCGAAGAGTCCCGGCCGCTTCGACGATCCCATCATGGTAGACGGCGCAGGTGCGTCCTTCCATCCGCGCGTCATCGGCGATCTCGAGGAACTCAGTAAGCACGCTCATCGTTTCCGAGTTCGTCTTCAGGATTTTATCCTCGCTGCTCGAAGCTGAGCCGCTTGGCGCTAGCGCCAGCATATTGGCTAGGACTCTTCGCAGTCTGGGGACCAGGGAATCACCGGCGTATTCCGGCCAGAGGATGAAGAAGACCGTCGCGACGACCAAATCACCAAGCAGCACGCCCCAAATGCGCCAAAGAGGCTCGTAGATATTGTCAGATGGGGTCAACCCAATGAACACCAACGAAAAAATGATCCCCATTTGTTTACCCGCGTACGACATCCGCGCATTGCCGAGCGAACAGTATGCAAACGCATAGAAGACCGCGAAGGCAGCAAGCATATAGACTGGGAGCGTGTCGAAGTTCGGCGAAACTATAATGATAGCGAGAAGGGAAACCGTCCCCCCGATTATAGCGCCGGCGATCCGGAGACACATCTTGTGCAAGGTTGCCCCATAGGTGGGAGTCGCGGTCGTTATTACAGTCATCAGGATAATGAATAGGTCCGGACGCTGGCTAATGAGGCCGATTAGATACCCGACCACGGTGCATAGGCCGACTTTCAGGCAATAGCGCACAAGCCCGCGATCTGCAGGGTCGTTCGATCGAGAGACAGCGCTGTTCCGGGGAACAGCATTGTTCGACGGATCCGTGGTCGGTGGCCTCGGAGGTTCATCCAGCGGGCGCTCGATGTGCTTGGTCAGCACGGCCAGCGAATCGATAAATTCCGCGAAATTTTCGATTTCCTCCGGACTGCTTGTGCCGATGTATGCTGCTCTGACCTGAACGACGCGCGCGGCCAGATTGTCCATTGCCAAGCGCAGATGCTCCCGCGTAGCCGGAGCCTGCTCGTCCGCGCCTACAATGATGCGCGCCGGTAGATTGTGAGAGATCTCGTCAAGCGCGGCGGCGATCGCATTTACCGCTACTTGAACTTCGCGTGAGAGCAACGTGCGAATTTCTCGAGGCAGGTTCTCGCGCGCCGCGGTGATTAGACGATCCATTTCGAGACTGATGCGCGCCGCGCGTGTGATCGCTGCAAGCAGGATCGCCCGGCGATGCTCGGACGCGCCCTCGGCCAGCACTTGATTAAGAAGCGCCATGTGTGCAGGTAGGTCGGAAGTCGGTGCCGGCAATGGTGGTCGAGGCACGCTTTCGCGAGTGAGAAAAAAGTTCGAAGCCCCGAGAAGCTGCGAACGGGCACGCGCGACGCTCGCTCGGAGAGACTCGATCAAGATCGGCTCGCCCGGGTCCGGCCACAACCAGTTGTCGAACAGGACGGTCACGGCGAAAGCAATCGCGCTACCGTCGAACGAGGCTGCCGCGTTCCAACCGATTTCCTTAGGTGAAAATATCACTCCGTAGAATGTAATGAGACACACTATCTGAATAACGAGCATGCCCACGCCGAGCTTACGCGTCGCTCCCACATAGCTTGAAAATGAAATCCATACGAAAATAAACGGCAGCATCAACCACGGCGTCTCCGCGAATGCGCGCGCCATTACCACCGACGTGATTAGAGCGAACGTCACCGCGATTTGCCATGCGAGGGCCCTGCGAATGGACATCATCGGCCCTGCGCCCGCCAGCAGCCATACGATTATCGCACCCAGTTGAGTATTGACGTGACAGCTCGCGTCCAGCCCAATTGCGACTGTCACAATCGTGGAGATGCGTAAGGCGGAGCGGATCTTGCGGGTGCTAGGAGCAAGTTCGCGAGCGACTAGCGCTTCGAATCGATCCAACCAGACAAATGGTCGTTGGATGCCGAACCGTTGCTCTACGAATCCTCCCACGCGCTTCGCCCGACAATCGCTTCGATTGTTACAACCGCGGTTGGGGTCAAATGCCGCTAATCGGGATCAGTCACGGTGGGCTCGAGCAGATGGACGGTCAAAAGAGATGCCGACCGCCATCGACGCGGATACATTCACCGGTGATGAAATCGCTGTCGACCAGGAAGAGTATCGTTTTGGCGATTTCCGCGGCACCGCCCCATCGCCGAAGCGGTGTGGCTTCGATCACTTCCAGGTTCTCTTCGGCGGTCAGGCCTGGAGGCTCAAGCATCGGCCCCGGTGCGATCGCATTGACCAGAATTTCTGGCGCCAGTTCCAGCGCGAGACTTTCGGTCAGTCCGACAACGGCGGCTTTGGATGAATAGTAAGGCACAAAGCCTTTGTAGCGGGGGCGGCCGCTTACAGGCAGCCAGTCCGCGAAGTTAATAATTCGCGCTCCACCGCTTTGCTTCATAATCGGCGCTGCAGCGGTCGAGAAAAGAAAGACGCTGCGGGCGTTGGCGTCGATCGTATTCGACCAATCCGCCTCCTTGGGTTCGGGTGTGCCCAGATAAATTGATGCCATGTTAAGCAGGATATCGATGCGTCCCAGCGCGCGATGGGTTTCTTTGACCGCCGCCGCGATCTGATTCTCATCGGTCGCATCGGCCCGGACGGTGATGGCCCGCACCCCTGCGTTGATCGCGGCTTTGGCGGAAACTTCCGCCGCCTCGCGCGAGCCGCGGTAGATCAGCGCCAGGTCGCACCCTCGTTCCGCGAGGCTGTGAGCTACAACCTGTCCGATGCGAGCGCCACCGGTGACTAGCGCCACTTTGCCTTTCAGATCCATGTCGCTAGAGGAAGTTAAACAGACGCACTCGCCTTGTCACTACCTTACTCATTTACTGCGCCGCCGCCGGCGCGCTCGTGTTCAAGTACTTTTAACTTCCCGTAATCTGCCGGTGTCCACGTCGAAAATGACGCCGCGCACGGGGATGTCTTTGGCAATCCACGGATGCGACCTGACTTTCTTGATCTGCTCCCGGGTATTTTGCTCGGGGTCCTTATACGAAAAGAAGCGCATTGGAGCCGGCGAAGCATCTCCGGTCGAAGCACTCAGCTTCGCGTTCAGTTCGCCATCTGTGAATGTGGTGAACCCGCAGCCGGTGTGGTTGAGAAGCAGTATCTCTGTGGTTCCGAGCACATGGGTCGAAACAACAAGTTCCCCGAGTACATCTTCTGTTACCGCGGGTCCGCCGGTTCGGATAACGTCTATATCGGCTTGCGGCAAACCCAGGATTCCAGGGAGGTCTGAGAGCCGTGGATCCATGCAGGTTACAACCACGATTTTGGGGGCCGGACGCTTCCCCAGCGTTGGATCGTAACTTTTTGCATAGTTGAGGTTTGCTTCTAGCGCCTTATCGATAATACTCATCGCTTCCCTCCCGGTGGAACGGTGCGGCCAGTCCCGTTTCGGTAGTGTGGCTCTTCCGGTCGCGACGGTCAAACGCTGATAATCGGGGTCGGTTACGGCGCACGTCGCCGTAACCTTCGGCGTCGCCCGTCAGACGAGGCGCAAATTCTCTTAGCCATTCGGAATAGTACGTCAGGGCTCCCCAGAGCCGAAGGATCACGGATCCAGCGCGCGAAGACTTTTCCTGTCTGGATCATCAGGCTGCCGGCCTGAACCAACCATTGGGAGCGTACCGAGCGCGGCGGTCGGCAACTATTCGCCATTCGTCGGAGAGCTTTGCTACAATCGGGTCAGAAGCGATTTGCACACAGGGATGCGGTTTTATGAGTGACGCTCACGCCCTTCGGTATTCAAAAATACCGCTCAATAATGGCTCTGATGAGATTCCGGCGCTCGGGTTTGGGACGCTGATTCCTGATCCGGTAGCAACAAAAGAGGCAGTTAGGATTTCTCTGGAGGTAGGCTTTCGTCAATTCGATTGCGCTGAGCGATACCGAAATGAAGAACAGGTGGGCGAAGCGATGCGAGCGGTATTCCAGGATGGCAAGGTCAAACGGAAGGACGTTTTTGTAGGTACGAAGCTCTGGAACAACAATCATCGTCCCGAACGCGTTAGACCCGCCTTCGAGGCAAGTCTGAAAAGACTGCAACTGGACTATGTCGATCTATATAGCATCCATACTCCGTTCGCTTTCAAAGCCGGAGAGGAGCAAGACCCGCGAGACAAGAACGGCAATGTGATTTATGACGATGCGACGATTCTGACCAATACCTGGAAGGCTTTGGAGAGCTTAATCGACGGAGGTCGGTGCAAGGCGATCGGATTGTCGAACGTCAATCTGGTACAGCTGAAAGAGGTGTTCGATATCGCTCGCGTAAAGCCAGCGGTTGTTCAAGTCGAATCTCATCCATATCTCCCTGAGTGGGATCTGCTCGAGTATTGCAAGAGGAATGGCATCGTGATGCAGGCCTTCGCCGCTTTGGGTCATGGGATTGAACCCAAGTTGATCGAGGATCCGGTGATCACCGGCATTGCGAAGCGCGTCAACAAAACCCGCGCTCAAGTTTTACTGGCGTGGGCGCTCCAGCGCGGCACGGCTCCTCTCACCACAGCTACAAGCAAGGGCCATATCGAGGAGAATTTTGATGTCTCGGCTCTTCCCGATGACGCCATCGAAGAGATCACTCAAGGGATCGGTACGCGAGTCAGGCTTAATTCGGTTGTTGACACGGGCATCCCGGGGTTCATTCCCAGGGGAAGATGAACGTTCAAGCCGGAATTTCCCGCTGAGCTGCGGTTTGCGGTCCAGCCCGTCGTTTTTGCTGAACCGACACCCGTGCCAGTTTTGCGCTGCTCTCGATTTAAACGGCCGGCTTGAAAAGATCGCTGCGCCGGCGGACCGCTTTTGCAGCTAACCGAGACAGGCGAGCAATACATCGCAACAGGTCGCAGCGTTCTGACCGAACGTGATGAGGCAAAGTTGTTCGCCGTCGGCTAACGTGCCGGGCCGCGCGGCGTGCTCACTGTAACGGCACCGTTGCTATTCGGATACGTCGTCCGCCGGTGATGCCAGTCTTATAGTTGCGGCTACTTTTCTGGCGTTTAGAGTGAATGAATTATCTATTAATAGATCGGCTGACTAGCCTTGCGAGCAGCTGTAAGGTGCGCATCCACAGCGGCCCACTCACCCTCGCCCACCTTCTGAAAGTCCTGTAGGAACGCGATCACCGCGCGGAGGCTCGTCGCAGCATCGGGATTTCTTCGAGATATCGCAGCGGAATTCCAAACTGATCAGAAAGCAGAGTCAAGACACGCAGGGTTATACCGAAGATTATTCCCTGTGAGGTCCTAATGGCCGGATAGACGAGCGTTTCACTCCCGTCGCCCAGACTGTGATGATCGAGATTATTGAGACTCCACAGCTCGGCAACTGGAATCCAGAAGGCTGATTCCGCTTCCGGACCGCATTGCAGTGCCGGTGGGGCTCCTTCCACACGATAGACAAACGCGTCCAGCAGCAGCAGGCGCTCACGCCCAGCCAATCGAATGCGAAGTTGTGGCAATCGCACCAGGGGTTGGCGGTCCTCGACGACCCATCCGATCTCTTCCTCTAGCTCCCGTCGCAAGGTCTGCAACGCGTCCTCATCGGCCGCTCGGGAACCGCCGGGAAAGGCGATATGCTCTGACCAGGGATCGCCGTCCCATTTTGCTCGCCGGATGAAGCAAATGCTTGGATTCTGTTTCGCTCCCGCGATGAGTATTCCGACCGATGCGTGACGCGTCTTCCCCCAGACGGATGCCTCTTCTCTCGCGATCGAATCTACCGCTTCTTTAAGCAAATCGAAGACGCTCATATCTGTTTCCATTACTTTTTTGTAGGTCGTCAGAATCATTAAGACTAATTTCCTTTTTGACTTTCGTCGGCCAGCGCCAACGCCTCGCACTGACCGTAAACATAAAGTCCGCAAATATCGACAGGCTCTGTTGAGTTCTTACTGTGTTCGGAAAACGGTCGTTTTTCGGACGCGCGGGGAAGCGGAAGTGCCCGGTGCCGGGAAAATCGGGCTTCTTATTCGAGGTAGAAGGAGCGGAGGCGAGAGTGGCCTACCTAATACCGGTACGTTCGACACGTCTATCGGGTAGGCGGTAATGATCACCAACGGCCCCGACCGTTGGTGGGCACCCGCGGCGCAAGTTCCAGGATGACAGTATCTGGTACCTCTGGTAAATTTCCGCGCGAGGTAGGCTCGATGGCGGGAATCGGAGCTGCGCTGCGATGGGGATACGTCGCGGTCGTAATGTGCCTTATGATCTTCGGCTGCTCGAGCCGGGCCCTGGCTCAGGACGATGAAGTAGACGCGATCCTGGCCGCCGAAGCCGCCGAGGCTGCGGCAGCGGCGGAGGTCGAGGTGGTCGCCTCCGAAGCGGAAGCCGCGACCGAGGTGGGCCTCGTGCCGATCCTTGGAGATTTCACCACGGCGGCGGACGACGCGGTCGCCGACTCGTCGGAAGTCATTGGACCCGTCGCCAACCTGACGGCTGATCCGGTTCTGGGCGACGGCGAGTTCATCCTGCGCAAGACCCATTTGCACGTGCCGGGGTACGGCGTCCCGTTCGAGGTCGCGCTAACCTACCGCAGCCGCGCTAATCACCAGTCGAGCGTCGGATTCGGCTGGTCGCATAACTACGCCCGCCACATCGAGGACGTGCTGCCTTCGGGCGGCCATGACTGCGAAGGCGACGTGGCCTACGTTACCGATGCGATGGAGCGAATCACGTTCCGTCCGGTCGGCGCGTCCTACAGGAACGGCGTCACGTTCTATCAAGCAACGACCGCCGACGTTCCGCTGCGACTGGTAAGAAACATCAACGGGCCGAGCCTCTATGTGGTCACCGACGGGTCGGGCCTCTCTTATGGGTTCAACAAGGTGGGCGGCCAGTGGGCCAGCCTCACGCTGGTGTCCGACGCCGCCGGGAACACACTAACGATCGGGTGGGACAACTCGGTCACCAACGACGACGGCGGCATCGTGACCAAGGTCATCGACACCTCGGGGCGGAACTTCTTCTACAACTACGCGAAGTGGACGCGTTACCGCGATCCGGCGCTGTGCGTGCTGGGTGGCTTGCTTGGGTCGTGGTTCGAGGATGCCTGCAGCACCATCACCACCGCGCAGCTGAGGTGCGTCAGCCAGAAGCAGAACGATTGCTCTGCTCCGCTCATGTCCTTCAAGCAGACGTTTCCTGACGAAAACAACGAATTCGATCTCACGAGCGTGCTCGACGCCGACGGCCACGGACCGACGTTCTCATACTTGAGCGGGTTTCCCCAGGCCACCTACGTAGAGGACGACCAGCTCACGCCTGCATGTCATCAGATCTGCGACGACCAGAGCGACGCGGCGCCCGGCACGTGGTCGTGCCACAACCAGGATGTCTGCACGAACGCTATCGACAACACGATCAATACGCTGTGCAACGGGATCAACCATCCCTTCAACGTGCCCGCGAACGGCTACTCATGCTGGAGCTACTGCGGGCAAGCCTGTCAGGACAACTCGAACCAGCCCTGCTTCGCCGACGGCTTCGATGGCAAGGTCAACCTGAACTACCTCTCGTGCGGCGAGGAAGCCGACTTCGGCCCGGGCCCCAACAAAGACTTCTGGCACGCGCTCTGCGAATGCGACGCCGCCAGCGACCTGGGTCTCTGCAACAGCACGGACCCTCAAACCCAAGCGGACATTGCGTCTAACCAGCAAATAGGCATACCCCCGTTTTCGCAGGGCTCTAAAGATTTCTGCAACGACGTTGAGTCCAATGCGGCCGCGTCCGTCAAGCACGCAGAGGTCTGTCCGTCGTTCAGCGATGCTTGTTTTGCGAAGATTGGAGCCGAAGTAAACACGGACAACGCGAATTGCTCGTCGAAGTGCTTCCAGGACTGCCACGAGAACGACGGCGCGAAGGACGCCAACGGCGACCGCCGCTACTCCTTCGGACGGCCCCAGGATTTGAACCACGATCTGGTGGAAATTCACGATGGCGACGGGCGCCTCGTCGTCCACAACGACTACGGGCAGGATCCGTTTGAGGTTGATTTCGATCGCGTCGTGAAGAACCAGGCCGGCACCGCGACCGACGCCAACATCACCTACGAATATCACGACCTGCTTGGCGAACAGGCAATCAGCGGCGTCAACTTTCTCGCCTTCTTCGAGGCGCTGGGTCTTAGCCCGGACGAGATTCTGGAAGAGGCGCTGTCGCTCGACGGTGGCACGCCGGTGTACTCCGTCCACCCCGATCCGGCGAATGTCGTGCCCTTGGCACAGTTCGGCTCCGTCGACATCTGCCAGGATTCCTGCATCAGCCCAATTATCCCGCTGCCTTTGGCCGGGATTGAGTCCGCAGGGATGCTGCAATTGAGCGCGGTCGACCCCAAGAAGACCGGCACTATCTGGGTGGGTGAGCCGATCGTGTTGTCGCCCGACGGACACGGAACGTACTCGATTGTCTCCGGCCCGCCGCGAGTGGTCGACGCGGGGAAAGTTTTATGGGCGTCGGTCCTGAAAGCCGGAAGCGTGCGCCTGCGCGCGACGGCGGCGCCCGATACCTTCAACATCGAAGGAAACGATGCGGCCATCGCCGCCGTATTCGGCCCGGACTCCAGGCTCGAGTTGCAACAAGGGACGGGGCTGAACTATACGACGAAGGCTCAGGTCGTGCTGGCGCCGTCGAAGGTTCCTCCTGCGCCGGTCCCGGGCAAGGTCACGCCGCCCAGACCGGTCGCAAAGAAACTTACTGGTCGCCGCTCGATCGATATGACTGAGCCGCCGACTGCACCTGTGCCGACGGGCCTGTTTTCGACTGCGATGGCCCGCGACGGAATCTCAATCGGCACCGCGCCGCTGGTTCTTCAACGCAAGGGGAATGTTGCCACGCTCGTGTCGCCGGCTGCAGGCACGCAGCTCGCGACCGCGTCATCCGCAAAGGGGCAAATCACCATCAAGGCTACAGCCACGTCGCGGACGCTCGCGCTCGCGGGTCCCGTGGCCGCGGCCGCGGACGGCAGTGGACGCATCGGCATAGTCAGTTTGCCTGATGGCGAGCTGGCCGTCGTGCCGCTCGCCGCCGTGCTCGGCGACCAACGAGTGAATACCTCAGTCGACCAGGAGTTGAGTCAGGGTCTGATCACCCCCGCCATGGCCTGCCTCCGCTGGAACCAAGGGTCGGCGGCGACCGGCACGACGGTGACCGCAGTGCAGTCCCCGGATTATGCCGTTGTCGTGCACGATCTCCATGGTGTCGTCCGCACCGAGTACTACGACGACGCCTGGCGACTTCTGCGCAACGTCAACCGATCGAGCGGCGAGACCATCGATTACAACTATCGCAACGGGACGCTGCACGGCATGCGCGACGCCTCGGGCGCACGCACATGTATCGAGGCCGACAATTATGGCAAGCCGCTCACCCTGACCAAGCTGCCTGCGCCCAACGCACCCGGCGATACGACGTCGCACGTTACCCAATACTCGTACACGGCGACCGGCGCCCTCGTGGATTACGTCAGGGACCCTGGGCTGCCGACTCAGGCGAGCATTCATCGCGAGCGCGACGCCTGGGATCGAATCCTCTGGATCGACACGCAGGTCGGCGGCTCCGCGACCGAGCGCACGACCTATTCATATCCGGGATCTCCGCTTTACAACGGACACACTATCTTTCCGACGAGCATCGTCGCGCCGGACGGGACATCGACGACGCTGGCCTACGACCCCAGTGGCGCCGGGCCTACTGAGATCACTACCCAGGTTCCCGGTTCGTCATCGCTGCAGCGCTTCATTCAATATGACGCATTGGGCCGGATGGTCGAGCAAGGGCGCACCGGTCACTGGGGCAGCAACTCGGCGCAGGCCTACGATGCCGCGAGCCTAGTAACCTGGGAGGCGTATGGCGACATCCTCAACGCCGGGCAATGGATTGGGACGACTATCGACTATAATGGCAGCCGTCAGCGCTTCCATGAGAGCAACCCTCGCCTCGATCGGTGGCTCACTTTCGACGCGCTCGATCATCCGCAGACGCTAGTGGAGGTACCGAAGGACGGCACGCCGTGGAAGTCGCGCTGCGAGCGGCACTCCTCGGACGGGCGCCTCGATTACTCCATCGACCCCGAGGGTATCGTCACGCACAACATCTACGACGCGAATAACCGGATCGTGCGTGTCGATCTCGGGCATCCGTCGAACCTTACAGCATGGACGAACGCATGCATTGCCGGGGCGCCGGCGCCGCTGCCACGGCGCCCGCTTCCGCCACCGGTGCCGATAGGCCCCGTTATTATGGCGAGCGCGTCAACGCCAGGCCCGCGGACTAAGATCACGAACAGACAGATTGCACTGAAACTGCCGCCGGCGACCTACAAGATCATCGCCCAGCCGATAGCGGGCATCTACCATTGGCCGCGCCCCCTACCGCCGCCGCAGCCTCAATGGCCGACGATGGTTCCTCAGAACGATCCGGGGATGCAGACCGTCTCGGTCCGAAAGTATGCTCCCGGAGGCGCGATCATAAGCGATGTCGACGGGTCAGGCGTCGGAAAGTTTTACGTGCGCGACGGCTTCGGTCGAATAATCGACGAGATGAACGCCGATCCATCGACCGCTGACCCCACCACGATCGTGCACCGCTGGCGTGGATACGACACGCTCGATCGCGTGATCTGGGAGGCAGTGCTGTCCGGTCCGAACCTGCCACCGTACGCCGAGCCAACCGGGCTCTTCCCGGGCCTGCAGTCGATGGTCGAACAGCAATATGACAGCACGGGCCGCGTGACGGGCCAGAATAATTGGCGCTTCGCGAACGGGCAGCCGCTCGGGGCTCAGCTTGCCGTTCACACGTCGTACGTGTATGACGACACGCACCGAACGCTCACGACCACAATCGGGAGCCATCCGCCGCGCGTCACCACCTTCGACACGCTGGGCAGGCCGGTGTCGGATCAACTGCCCAACGGTTCGGTCCGCACGGCGGTTTGGCGCGAGGTAACCGACGGCGACGAGCAAGACGTGACCGCGCCCGACGCCAACGGCACGCAGCTAACGTTCACAGAGCACTTCGACGATCGCGGTCTCGGCACCGGAACGCGCCAGGGGACCGATCAACTCGTGTCGAAGGCCTACGATTCGTATGGTCAGCTCGTCTCAACCGTCGTTGGCCAGCTCATTACGACGAACTTCTCTTATGACGACTACGGGCGCCGGACCAGCTATACCATCGTGGGCGCGCCCGGGCCGAGCCGGATCGCGCGCTTCGCCTACGACGGCGACGACCGCCGCACCGGGATCACAACGACCAACGCGCTGGGCGATCAAACAACCAACTTCGTCATCGACGGGTTGAATCGAATCATCCAGACCGATGCGCCGCTCGGACGCGTGACCACGCAGAACTTCCTTCCGGGCTCCTCGCGGCTGAGCAAACTTGTCGATCCTGCCGGGACGACCATGTCCTACACCTACGACAACGCGGGACGAGCGGTAAGTCAGATCGTAACGCCGGGTTCAGCGCCCGGGCTCGACTCCCGCACCATCACAAGATCGTTCACCTACTCGGCGTTCGGCCTGAACACCGCTGCGATAAACTCGGTGCCACCCGATGCGGCCAGCGGGTCGACGGTGACGATGACCTATGACTCGGACGGTCATCAGATCACCGAGAACAGCGGCACGCTCGAGCCGCTGGCGATCGCCCGTGTTTACGACGACATGGGCGGCCTGACGTCGACTACACTTACACCGACATCAGGCACACCGTTGGTCCTGGCGACGGCGCGCGATCAGCTCGGACGCCTCTCGGACGTCAGCGTCGGCAGCAAGCCCCTTGCTCATCTCACGTACGAGGGTCTGGGCGGCCCGGTGGCAATCGACTTTGGCGGACGCGCGTCGTCGCCAGGCCAGGGTCCAGGCGTCACCGCACACATCAGCTACGACGCGCGCGGCCGACGAAGCGGCATCAACGTCTCGTACGGAACTTCAGGACCAGACGCCGTGGTCGCGAACTGGAACGACGACGTCGGCCTCGAAGGAATCCCCCGCGCTCGCGTGCGCCAGCTCGCGGCGAGCGCTCCGCACACCGACCTCTACGAGATCGACGCGGCCGGTCCCCTATTCGCCGAAGGTGACGACGCCACGCTGCCATCGCCTCTCCCCAATCGCGAGCTCGTGAACGCCGACGTACAGGCCGCGCTCTCCGCAGATTCGGATCGGATGCTCCTCACGCTCGACGGCGTGACCGACTGGATGTCTGTCGCCACCGCGTCTGGAACCTCGACCAACCAGATCGACGCCACTGACGCCTACACCTCCGTCGGCGGCGTGCCGCTGTCGACGAATGCCGCGGGCGAGACGACATCGACGGGACAGGCCAACCTCGTCTTCGATGGCCTCGGCCACCTGGTGTCGGCGACCAGCGGCTCAAACTCGGTCTCGTATTTGTACGATGCTCTAGGACGGCGCGTCGGCGAGACGGTGAACGCTAAGGGACAGTCGCCCACATCGACGTACTTCGTCTGGGACGGCGGCATTCTTCGCGCGACGACTAGCTCCGCCACGGACGCCAGCCAAGCCCGCGTCTACGTCAGCGGGAATAGACCGCAGGATGTTCTGGGTATTCTCGACGGCTTTGGTGCGGGCGCGACGCACTATGTACATCAGGGCGGCGAGCGGTCGGTGTTCGCGCTGAGCGGCGACAACGGACTCGCCGAGGGCTACCTCTACGACGGCTTCGGCACGATGCGCATCTTCGACGGCAGCGGGCAGCCGCGGTCAACGTCGGCGTTGGGCATGCGCGTGCTGTATCAAGGGCAGCTTTACGATCCCGCGCTCGCGATGTACGCGATGGGCGCGCGCGAGTACTCGCCCGCATTGGGCCGATTTCTCTCGCTGGATCCGGCCGGCTTCAATGGCGGCGACAACCTTTACGCGTTCGCGGCGGGCATGCCGCTCACGCGAATCGATCCGACGGGCATGGCCTCTCAAGAGGCCATCGACGATTCCACCGCCAAGCTGGTCACGGAATCCGTGCTGAATCTGGGCGCTCTATCGATCGACGAGGAGGAGGCCGCGTCAGAGATCACGCCGTTGGCGGCACCGCTAGCTGACTTGGAAGACATCCCCGATCTCACCTCCGAGGTCGAGGAGGTCCAGGAGTTCGACGAGGGGCCGACCATCGTGACCGGCACGATGCCGACACCGCTGACGCCCGACGAGGAAGCAGCGGACACGACGCCCTTCGAGCTCAACTCCCCCGTGGCCGATACACTGGACGAGTCGCTCGACGAAGACGCTACGCATGGCGCCAACTCGGGAGACGTCTCGGGGCCAGGGAGACCGGGCGATCCCTCCTTCGGAGCGCAGGGCCCCCAATACAACACTCTGTCGGGTCACGGGTTCTGGGATGAAGCCGCGACCGACGAGGAACCATGGATCATGCCCGAGGGCAAAAGCCTGGTCGGCTGGGGTGGTCCGGGAATCAGAATGTCAAGTGACTTCGGGGTGTTGGTCGAGGGCGGTACTGTTCCATATGAGCCAACTTGGAGTGTACAGCCGGGCGAGCCGATTCCGCCGCAGCTCAAGCTCGGGCCGCCGATAAATCCGCCCAAGGAACCGGCGTTTCAACTCGGTTCGTCACCGATTACGAACGTGATCACAGTTCCGACGATCCAGAGCGCTGGAGACCTCATCGTCAACGGACCACCGGGTGATTACTACTGGTGCGCATGCATGACGCGTATGGACGCGACCGGCGTCCTTATTCCCGCATTCGCCGAGGTAGGCTACCCGGGCATCGTACCCCTACCCCCTCCACCCCCACCCCCGTGAGCGCGAGTGACGGGCGAGGAACATTCCCAGGCACCTGTCGCTCGTGAAAATTTGAGCCGGCCTAAGTCACGGGTGCGTTCAGCGGCCGCTGCGCGCGATCACCGACTGATGATGAAGCGCTGATGTACCTGCTTCGTGGTGCAGGCGGGCGAGGACGATCGCGCACGACCGCTACTCGAGGCCGCGCCGCGACTGTATGAAACGCTCGCATCCCAGGCTGGCTCAAGCGGGTCGAGCAAGATAGCGCTGGCGCCAGAGGTCATTTTATCGATAAAATCGTTGACTATCGTTAGAATCAGTTGGTACCGTGATGGCAACGCGATGAGTCCTGGCAGCGTCAACGACACGATACTCATTGCCGGCGGCGGTATTGGAGGTCTTGCGGCAGCCGTCGGTCTCGCGAGACTGGGCTTCCGCCTCGAGGTCTTCGAGCAGGCCGAGGACTTCCATGAGGTAGGCGCCGGTGTTCAGCTCGGACCGAATGGTACGCGGGCGCTTGCCGCGCTTGGCCTGAAGGCGCAAGTCGACCGCTACTCCTGGCAGCCGGACGCCCTTGTGATGCGCGACGCGTTCAATGCCGAGGACATCTACCGGCTACCGCTGCGCGACGGTTTCCTGCGCCGCTTCGGCGAAGCCTATCGAGTCATCCATCGCGCCGATCTGATGGAACTGCTGCTGGAGGAATGCCGCAGGTTTCCCTCTATCGCCTTGCATACCGGGTCACGCGCGGCGGGTTTCGAGGACCACGGCAATGAGGTGACGCTGACCCTCGAGGACGGCCGCCAGGCACAGGGCATCGCCCTAATCGGTGCTGACGGCCTTCGCTCCGTAGTGCGGCAAGGTATCGTCGGCGATGGTCAGCCGAGACCGCCGCAACTGGTGGTTTATCGCGGCGTGATCCCGCGGCGTGAGTTGCCGGATGTCCTGTGGTCGCCCGACGTTATTATGTGGGCCGGTCCGGGCGCGGACTTCGTGCAATATCCGCTGCGCAGCGGCGAGCTGTTCAACCTGGTTGCCACTTTCCTTCCGGAGCCTGGATTGGATCTCAACGATCTCCGCGGTAACCGCGACGAGCTGATGCGGCCTTATCGAGGCTATCGGCCGGAGGTGCAACGTTTGCTGGAGCTGCTGACGGTGGAGCGCAAGTGGCTGGTGACAGACCGTGCGCCAGTGCGGAACTGGGCACGCGGCCGCGCGACGTTGCTCGGCGACGCGGCTCATCCGATGCTTCAATACATGGCCCAGGGCGCCTGCCAGGCGATCGAGGATGCTGTGCAGCTCACGCAGGAGGTGGAGCGCAACCACAATGACCTCGCCTCCGCCTTTCGCGCCTACAGCGACGCGCGACACGATCGCACAGCGCGCGTTCAACTTGGCGCCCGACGTTTCGTGCAGGTCTGCCAGGCGAGGGGTCGGTTTGCCCTGGCACGCGCGCGGTATTTCCAGTGGCGTACCGCCGACCAGGCCTTCGATCGCCTGACCTGGCTCTACAGGCCGGCAACCGCGGCACCGCATCCTGCTGCTGTCACTCCCGATCCAGCCCACGCCGACCGCAAGCTTCGTGCGCGAGGTGACAATGATGATGCGCCGTGACGGCCACCGTGGAGAAGCCAATGGCTAACGTCAATCTACGAAATGACTCGCTGGAACTTCTGCATCGAGACCTCGCCGCGGGTCATCTGGCGCCCACGTGGAAGTACGTGTCGGAGTTTGTGTCACGCGAGCCGCGCGTCAGCTACCGTCCGTGGCTATGGCGCTGGGATGATGTGCTGCCGCTCCTGATGCGTGCGGGCGATCTGATCACACCCGAACGCGGCGCCGAGCGCCGATCAATGGAGCATGTGAACCCCGACCTGGTGCCGTACTACAGCACCAGCCATACGATTGCGACGGCCATGCAACTGGTAAGGGCGGGTGAACGCGCGCCCGCGCATCGGCACGCGGCGGCGGCGATACGATTCGCCGCGCGCAGCCAGGGCGGCAACGTATACACGGTGGTGCAGGGCGAGCGGCTGATGATGGAGGAGAACGATCTGCTCCTGACTCCGGCATGGACCTGGCACGAACATACTAATGAGACCGAGCACGATATCGTCTGGCTGGATGCGCTCGATTTCCCGCTGGTTAACCTGCTGCAGGCGAGCATCTTCGAGCCCGGCGAGGATGGGGTCGCGCCGCCGAAGCCGGACGGCTTCTCTCGCGATCGCCTTGGTATGTATCGGCCGGCGGGCTGGGGAAAGTATCCCGAATCCCATCCGGTGCTGCGCTATCCCTGGACGGAGATGCATGCGGCGTTGCTGCGTTGTGTGAGCGCTGGAGATTCCGGCAGCCCGTACGACGGGATCATCCTGGAATACGTCAATCCTCTCACCTCGGGGCCGACGCTGCCCACCATGTCGTGCCGCTCGCAGATGCTGCGTGCCGGCGAGCACACCGCGGCGCATCGCGCGACCTCCAGCACGATCTATTTTGTGATAGCGGGCAGCGGAACGACGATCATCAATCGCACCGAGTTCAATTGGAACCGCGGCGACGTCTTCGTCGTCCCGACCTGGGCCTGGCATGAGCATGTCGGCGGAGGAGGACAGTCTTTCCTCTTTTCCGTCACCGACCAGCCAGTCCTGGAGACGCTCGGGATGTACCGCGAGGAAGCCTCGCGAAAGGGCGGCGCTCGATGACCAATTCCGGCCTTTCGTCGATAGGGCGGCCCGGAGGGGATGCCGCGACCAACGCACAGGACCAGGCTATGGAGGAGTCGTTCGCCCAGACCGTATGGCAGATGCTGCGGGACGACATCATTTCCGGCAAGCTCGCGCCACGGACACGGCTTCGTATCGCGAAACTGCGGAGCATGTATGGCGTCGGCGCGAGCCCGCTGCGGGAGGCGCTGTCGCGCCTGGTCGCTGACAAGTTCGTCATCAGCCTGGATCGCCGCGGGTTCGTCGTCGCTCCGATGTCCCTGGCGGATTTTCGCGATCTGACCGACGCCCGCAAGTTGCTCGAAAAGGAGATCCTGCGCCTTTCCCTGCGGCACGGTGACGACGCCTGGGAGTCCGAAGTCCTCGCGGCGTACCATCGGCTGAGCAAGGCGCAGCAACGGCTCAAGCGGGATCTGGACTCGGGCGTGAAAAACTGGGAAGCGATGAACGCGGAATTCCATGAGGCCCTGGTCGCGGCCTGCCCGTCGTCCTGGCTGCTGAACTTCCGCCGCATCGTCTATGACTACACCGAACGCTACCGGCGGATTTGCCTTTCGATCAGGACCGTGAGCCGCGACGTGCAGGCGGAACACCGCAAGCTCTGCGATGCCGCGCTGGCTCGCGACGTCGAACTCACGCTCTCGTTGATCGACGATCATCTCGAACGGACCTTCCACAAGGTGGAGTCCAGCGGCAAGCTCGCTCTTCACAGTGCGTCAACGGCCGGCGCAAGGCGCGCTTAGCGCGCAACGCGTCCCGATTCCTGTTCGCCCTCGTCAAAACGGAGTGGATATGGCGACCATTCAGCGTGTCATCAGCCCAGCAGTGACCGAAGCCCCGCCCGGTCTGTGGTCCAACTGCCTGCTTGTAAACGGCATCGCCTATTTCTCCGGCATGACCGCGCGTGACCAGGAACTCAAAGCACTGCAAGACGCTGATGAGTACCATCAGAGCGTGGTCATTTTCGGCAAACTGAAAGCGCTTGCGGAAGCGGCGGGCGGCAGCATCGCCGATATCGTCAAGCTGACCATCTTTGTGGTCGACATCTCGAAGCGCGAACTGGTGTGGCGTGCGCGGCGGGAATTCTTCAGCGGAGATTTCCCTGCCAGCTCTTTGGTGCAGGTAGCCGCACTGGCCGAACCCGCTATCAAGGTCGAGATCGAAGGCATCGCGCATATCGGCGCCGGAGCGTGTTCCGAATCGTAGTGACTGCCGGCGTGTGGTTCGCCGCGATCGCATCTTCGAACTCCTTGGGTGGCCGCTTGAAGCGCACTGCGATGCTGGCCCTGCGCTGCGCCACCCCGAACCTTCAGTGGTCGATGACCGGCAGCTTGCATTGAGCAAGAAACCGGTCTAGCTATAGTGCGACCGTGGCGTGAAGATATTTAGACAAAAACTGTTGTTTTTCCTCGTGAGTCTGATGCTAAGCCTCACGATCATCGGGATGATCCCCAAATCCCGACTTCGTCATTTCAGAACCTCCTGCAGTGCGAGCCACGTCGGCGTGGCGGCGATGCAGCGGTTCACCTGCGACGTTTCATCGGCTGGTCAACTGATGGTCAATGCCAGTAAGTACGACCTGCGGGTGCTGGGATATGTCGTCGCAGTGGCTGATCTTCGAAACGCTCAGCGGCCCCATCTTTTGGAAATTGCCGCTATTCCATTGCCTCGCCTGACCAAGCGTTTAAAGCTCGCTCCTTCCCGAACGGACAGCCAAGACCCACTCGTCTGAGATCGCGCGCGTCGAACTGCGCGCGGACACCGTGGTCCGCACGCAGCCGCTGGCGAAGCCACATCTTCGCCGAGAACAGTTAGTGCGCTTTCCCAGAGGTACGTCTGGTGCCGAGTTTTTCGCTGCGAAATCCATACACGATAATCGTCGGAGCATTGATCGTCCTGATTCTCGGCGTGACCGCGTTCACGCGGATGCCGGTCGACATATTCCCCGATATCAAGATTCCGGCGGTCGTGGTCGCAACCTTCTACCAGGGTATGCCGCCCCTGGACATGGAAGACAACATAACCTTCCGCTACGAACGGTTCTTCACACTGGGTAGCAACATCGATCATATCGAGTCGCGCTCGCTCTCGGGCGTCAGCATAATAAAGGTTTTCTTCCAGCCCGGAACCAATATCGAAGCGGCCGCCGCCCAAATAGGCACATTGGCGATGGCCGATCTCGGAATCATGCCGCCGGGCACGCTCCCACCGCTCGTGCTGCAGTATGACGCATCTTCTCTTCCGGTAGTGTTGGTTACGCTAGAGGGCAAGGGCTATGACGAGACGAATCTCGAAGATCAAGCCCGGTACAACATTCGCAACCAACTCGCGACGGTGCCTGGCGCGTCCGTGCCAATCCCCTTTGGCGGAAAATTCCGACAGATCATGGCCTACGCAAATTCGCAGGCCTTGCAGGCGCGAGGTCTGTCATTGATGGATGTGGTCCACGCGCTCGACAAGTCGAACCTCATCCTACCCGCCGGCGACGTCAAAATCGGTTCCAAGGATTACTATCTCTATTCCAATAGCATGATCGAAAAAGTGCCGGAGATCGGCCAGGTGCCCGTCAAGATCGGGCGAGGTCAAGCACCGGTGCTGGTAGATGACGTCGCGAAAGTCGATGACGCGTCGCAGATTCAGTACAACAAGGTGCTAATCAACGGCCAACCATCGGTATATATCCCCATCCTCAGACAGGTCGGCGCCAATTCCATCTCGGTCGTCGACGGAGTCAAAGAGCTGCTGCCGAAAGTCTTCGGTCTTCCTGCCGGCATGAAGTTGAAAACGATCTTCGATCAGTCCACGTACGTTCGGCAAGCGGTCCACAGCCTCGAACACGAGGCCATATCGGGCTCTGTGCTGGCTTCGCTCATGATCCTCATATTCCTTGGCAGCTTCCGTTCGACCTTCGCAATCTTCTTGTCCATTCCGCTCTCGATCCTGGCCGGTGCCTTTGGACTCTACATTAACGGTTCCACGCTCAACATCATGACCCTGGGCGGATTCGCTCTTGCGATCGGCAGACTGGTCGACGATTCGGTCGTGGTCCTGGAGAACATCAACCGTCACCTGAGCGAAGGCGAAGAACCACTTGTCGCGGCGCGCGAAGGCGCCGAAGAAGTCGCACTGCCGGTTCTCGCGTCGACGATCACCACATGCATAGTTTTCTTTCCGGTCATGTTTCTGTTCGGGGTCGCCAAGTACCTGTTCAGCGCTTTGGCGCTTGCGGTCGTGCTCTCGATGGCCGCGTCGTACCTGGTGGCGATGAGCATAATACCGATCTATTGTGCGCATTTGCTCACCGGGGAGGCCGCGCTGGAGCTTGAACACGGCGGCGGCAACAGGCTCTTTGCCCTGTTCAATCGCAGCTACGAACGCTTCGCAGCAGCTTACGAGCGTCTGTTGGAACGTGCGCTCGACCACAAATTCGTCGTCATCGCCAGCGTGGCACTCCTGTTCGTGGGCAGTCTTGCCATGTTTCCGATGCTCGGAACGGAACTCTTCCCGGAAACCGATGCCGGGATGTTCACCATCAACTTTCGTGCGCCGGCCGGTACCCGCATTGAACTGACCACTGATATGGCGCGCGAAATCGAATCCATCGTCCGAAAAGTGATCCCGCCGTCCGACGTTGACACGGTCGTTTCAAATATCGGCATTGCTCCCAGCATTTCCGCGATTTACTCACCGAACGCGGCTCAGGACTCGGGTTTCATCCAGGTCGCGCTCAAGCCGAATCACCAGCGTTCCACGGCATACTACGTGACCCGGCTGAAACGGCTTCTCCCTACTGAACTGCCGGATGCCCGGACCCTCTTTGCGTCCGGAAGTATCGTCGATTCGGTTCTCGATCTCGGGAAGATGGCGCCAATCGACGTTCAGTTTGCGGGTAACAACTTTGACGAGCTGGATGAAGTCGCAAAGGAGCTTCAGCGGAGAATCAACCGTCTGCCGGAGGTGTCCCAAACTTTCATCGCGCAGGAAGTGAACTATCCGACACTGAACATCAAGGTCGACCGGGTGAGATCGGCGCGCCTCGGCGTCGCGCAACAAGAAGTCATCTCAAACGTGATCACGGCACTCGATTCAAATCTGTATATCAAGCCGTCGATCTGGATCGATCACGCTAACAGAAATGACTATTTTCTCACGGTCCAGTATCCGGGTTCCGACAACGGGTTTGATTCTTCACAAGTCCTGGAGAACATCCCCATTGAAAGTGTGAATAGGGAAACTGGACACGCGCACAGCCTGCTGCTGCGGGATGTGGCGTCGATTTCTCCTGAATTCCATCCTTCCGAAGCCGATCATTACAGCATTCAACGCGTCGTGGATCTGCTCGTCGCACCTGCGACCGAAGATCTCGGCGGCACACAGACAAAGATCCAGGAAGAAGTGAGCGGGATGACACTGCCGCCGCACGTATCTGTCACGTACCATGGCGCGGTAGCCTCTATGCAGAAATCTTTCTCGAGCTTTGGTTTTGGACTTTCCTTGGCCGTGATTTTGCTCTACCTAGTCATGGTTGCCCAGTTCCGCTCCTTTCTCGATCCAACAATCATCATGTTCGCGGTGCCGATGGGGATAATCGGCGTAATTTGGACGCTTTGGGCGACCGGAACGACGCTGAACATCGAGTCCTTCATGGGCATCATCGTGATGGTTGGCATAGTAGTTTCGAACTCGATTCTCCTAGTCGACTTCGCGAACCAGCGACGACGGCAAGGCCAGCAACTTCGTCGCGCCACGATCGAGTCCGCACACATCAGGATGCGGCCAATCCTGATGACCGCGCTGGCAACTGTGGCAGGGTTGATGCCTATCGCGCTCAAGCTGGGAGAAGGATCGGAAGCTTCGGCTCCTCTGGCGAGAGCCGCCATCGGCGGTCTCACCGTGTCTACCGCGCTCACCCTGTTCCTCGTCCCCTGTGTCTACGAGTTGTTCTACGGGTGGATCGAGAGATCACCGAATAGTTAACACCGGGCGTAGCAATCAGTGAGGTACAACAATATGAAGACTTTGCTTTTACGATCATCCAATGCGCACCGGGAGCAACAGCGAGGTAATGTCGTGAGGAGTTTTTGGCCCGCTTGGTTGAGCATATCGGTTTTGCTCGCTCTTTTTGCAGGCGCGTGCTCCGGTCCGATCGTTCCGAAGACCAGGGCGCAAAGACCGATGGTGGATGTGATTCATCCGCGTCGAGGGGAAATGACCAAGACCATCGATCTGCCTGGCGATGTCGTGGGCTTTTATGAAGCCGCGTTACACGCCAAGGTGACTGGATACTTAAAAAGCATCAAGGTTGACAAGGGCGACAGGGTCAAAGCGGGCCAAGTGCTGGCGGAAATCGAAGTGCCGGAACTGCAATCGAACCTCACGCGCGCGCAGGCCGACTTGGCGTTCCAACGTATCACCTACGAACGTCTGAAAGAGGTCCAGCAGAGCGACCGACGATTGATCTCCCAACAAGACGTGGATTTGGCAGAAGCCAAGTATCATGAAGCCGAGGCAACCGTTGGAACGCTACAAACGATGGTGGGATATACCCGGATTATCGCGCCCTTCCATGGAGTTATAACGGGACGCTTTGTCGATCCCGGTGCGCTGATCCGCGCTGGCGGCGGTGACATCGGCGTCGACGAGACCTCCGGCATGATCTCGGCCGGTGCGACCGAGGGAGCCGGAGGCCATCGCACAGGTGGCGGACCCGTTCTCACGATCGCGGATGTCGACAAATTGCGTGTGTACGTCTACGTGCCAGAGAATTCCTATCCGCTAATTCGACGAGGCACGCCGGCCGTCCTGCGTTTCGACGAATTTCCTGGCCGGGTGTTCACGGCTTCGGTAAGCCGGTTTGCCAACGCTTTGGATCTTGCTACACGCACGATGTTGACGGAGATCGATTTGGATAATCCAGGTGACTTGCTATATCCGAGAAGTTACGCGCACGTGACAATGGAATTGATTCGCCACCCTGACGCTCTCAGCTTGCCGGTCGCGGCGGTTGATAGCTCGGCTGGCGCAGCGCACGTATTACTGGTCCACAATGGTCATCTTAATCAAGTATCGGTAACGACCGCGCTCGAAGGCGGCTCCAACGTCGAGATTACTTCGGGACTCAATGCCGACGATCTAGTTGTCAGTACGTTCAGCACTGCATTTACCAACGGCGAGCGAGTTCGCTTCGAAAAAATACCGACGTCCGCCGCGTCGTCAGTGCCTCAATACTCATCGGCGGACTAATATGATAACGGTCTGCCGTGCCCGCTACTAGCTTCAGATGCCGATTTGCAGATACAGGGTTTTTACTAGGTACAGGAGAACCTTGTCATGCACGATGTCGCAGCACAGGAGCATAACTCACTATTCAGGAGGGAGCGGAGTTGGGGTTGGTAGACTCGCAAATGGTGTCTGACGCTCCTGTTGTGCGTCCAATCGAACAAACGTTCCGGCTCGGTTCACAGCACAGATCCCTGCCTGCTTTAAATTGGGACCGCTGTAAGAGAAGCAAAAATTTCTCCGGTGACCCCAGACGTATAAAAAGTCTCGATATTCTACAGTGCCCCAGATGTACAGGGCCCAATGTTGTCCATCGCGAATCGCATCCACCTGATTAGCAGCCAATGTTGGCAACGTCGCGCTAAGACTGAGACGAACGTCCGGAAACAATCTGATGGTCGGACCAGACCATGCCGGAACCGGTTCTAAGTCCGCGCTGTTCAATGGGAAGGGTAGCAATCCGGCAGCAATACCATAGCGAACTGCTTTAGCGTCGGTACGGCCGGTATTGTCCAAAGATACGTACATGGTAGGCTTTTTACCTACTCCGAAATTGTCTACAATGTCAGGACTGATAACCACCTGGGGGATCGCAGTTAAATACAAAACAAAGACAATGAGGCCAAAAACAAGGACTGTAAACATAGCGAGCAGGCCGTTGAATACTATGACGAGATCATAAAGACGCTGATTCCTGGTGGCTATGCTAGTCTCGTTTTCCGCAGGTTTGCGGGCTTCCTTCGAGTCATGCTGGCTTGTCTTTAAGCGTTCGGCTTCCATACTGGCGCTCTTGTGTCGTCATTTGAGTTGTTGCATTATCGCAATTGACCCTGCTTCGAAACACTTTTCTACGAAAGTCCTTCGGGACTGTAGTTTCATTTGGTGATTCAGAATCTCCCGCAATTAGAACAATGCCCGAATGGCTCGGAATCCGCCTCTCTGAGAGCTTCGCTACGGCCAAGCATCGCATCGACTCGACGAGGGTAAGCGAATGGCTTGGTTAAATAGCCCATTACCCGGACTTGAATAACTCCAACCGCGAACCAACCACCTTCTTCACAGTCTCGACCACCTCCGGGAGGATCTTGTAGGACGTCAGTTCGTTTGGCTGCGCCGCCAGCCTCGCCGATTTCCCGTCACCACGCTAGCCGCAGTTCGGTGTTTGACGTGGACAATCGTCATACCAGCTTTTATCGCTCTCGTGAAATCGTCGTCGTTGGTCCCCGACCTGCCCCTGTGCGTGCGATTTAGGTGATTGTAGATTTCCTAATGCCAGGTGATCTGCGGCCTGTAATCGATGTAAAAGAAGCTGGTTTCCGCCATAGCAATGCCGTCCCCACGGTTCTGGCCGTGGCGATATCGATCAAGCGGTCGCTGGCGAGGCGGTCTTCCCTTACTCGCCCGGCGGGCGAGCGAGAGCTACTTAACGCCGAGCAGATCGACCTCGAAGATCAGCGTGGCGCCCGGCGGGATGACGCCGCCGGCGCCGCTCGCGCCATAGCCCAGGTCCGGCGGAATGATCAGCGTGCGCTTACCGCCGACATGCATGGTGGCGAGGCCTTCGTCCCAGCCCGTGATGACCTGGCCTTGGCCAAGCGTGAAGGAAAACGGCTGCCCCCTGTCGAGCGAGCTATCGAACTTCTTGCCCTTCTTGCCGTCGACGAACAGCCAGCCCGTGTAATTGACCGTCACGGTCTGGCCGGCTTGCGGCACCGGTCCGGTGCCCGGTTTGACGTCGATGATGCGCAGGCCACTGGGCGTGGTGACCTCGCCGGCGGCTTGGGCGGGCTGGGAAGCCAACGGCACTGCGGCGAATGCGAGAAGGATAGCGGAAACGAAAAAACGCTGGAGGGACATGAGGCCTCGTAAACTGAATGATATAAGCTCACCAGCCGGCAACCGCCGGCTCGATAACGCCAGACATTAGCATCATCGGGGACTCCGCGATACTGTCCTCGCCGCGTTGACCAGCAATCACAATGCGGATCTGTCCTCCCCCGCATTCTGTCGCCGAGTGACCTGCCGAATAATCCGAGCCCGCTTCTCCGACAAATGGCGGACAAAATCAGTCAACGTCAATCGTCCTAAGAAGTGGTCTCTACTGCAGGAGCAATAGCGCGAGCTGGAGAAAAAGTGCCCGGATTATCATCCGAGCAGCGCCGTCCAAAAGACACGGCTCGATTGGTCGAACCCAATTCGTGGCTACCGGGCGCCGGGAATCAAGAGCGGCGGCAGCGCGAGGCTGATGTCTCGGAACGAGAATGATCTCGGTGTATCGGCCTCTAGCTGATCCAATTTTGCCCTTAAGGCTGAACGGACTGACTATTTGAGGATCATTGCACTCACCCCGAAGGCGTCGCGACGGATGCAGTGCAACGCTCGAAATTTTCCATACGTTATCGTCCCAGGCGCTCAAGCGCCTCTATCGTGCAGAAACCGTCGAACAGGCTGGCCTTGTCGATGGCGGCCGAATATCCACCCGGCACCGTCTGCGCATAATAGGAGCGGGACATCCGATTGCTTTGCAGATCGTGCGCGTGAGTGTGCGACCAACTGACGAAACTATCTGGAGTTCCCTCGATCCACTTCATGCCGGGCTTGCGCTCATAGTAGTCGCCGCCGCCCTCGAACTGCTTCCAAACCTGGCCCTGCCGGTCGTAACTGATCATGGTCATAGGGTAGAGCGTCCGTGCGTCAAACCAGATGCGCTTCTTGCTAATCGGCGCGCGCGGATAGGCGATTGGCTCCAATTCGACAATATACGTCTCCGGCAAAAGTTCCATTCGCGTCCGCCAGTACTTGACACCGCTCTTGCCGCCGCAGGTTCTATGTATCCAGTTCGGCCGGTCGAGGTCCGCGTTGTGATGCGGGCCCGCGAGTAAAGGACCTTTACCCACCAGCTTGAAGTTACCCCAGGTGAGTAGCGGATCGCCCGCCATGTAAGTCTCCGTGGTGAAAGCGGTGTTGCCCGGAAACAGAGGCTCGAAGCGCTGATCTACCGGATAGGAACGGACGCGTTTGGTGGTCGGATGGTAAACATAGAATCCAGGCAGTTTGCGTTGGTCGTATGCCCACACCTGGAGGAAGCCGGCGCCGGCGACGTCTTTGGGCGCCACCATGGTCCCGGCCGCAATGCGCAGTTGATGCTCATGGCCCTGCATGTAGGGATGCGGATCGAGCGTCAAGCGACCGACCGTCTGCCATTCCACACTGTAGGAAGCGTACTCGTATAAGATATTGCCGTCCCCGTCAGTGTCGAATTCGAACACGGGATGAGACTGGGTGTCATGCTTCCCCCAACTGAGATTATTTGCCCATAAGACTTCCGCGGGACTTTGCGGTTGTGGAAACGGGTTGCCGCCGATCCATGGCTTGCCGTCAAGCGTGTAGACGTTTCCTTCGGGCGAGATTTTGTGCTTGCCCTGATTCGCGAGTGTCGCCTTCAGATAGGGCAGTGGCATCAGCCGGGTCATGTCGGTTTCGGTAGGTGCGAGATCTACTAATCGGCCATCGTGTTTGATTTGCCAATAGGCGGCAGGATCGAGAAGATCTTTGACGATATCCACGTTGTCCGCACTAAGCACGTCACCTGGCTTGAGCTTGCCCTTGGTGTACGCCTCGATCGAGAGCAGCTCGGGAGGATAAGCGGCTTCGCAGTTCCCATCCTTCCCAATCACATCTATCAAAGGCGACAAGATCCCTGCGGCAAATACTCCCTTGCCGAGTTGCTCGAGAAAATGGCGGCGCGTCCAACCGTCGCCATACCTTATTAAGTGCATCTCTTGTTATGCTTCCCTTAAGATCCGAGGTACCAATCCTCTTATTTGACTGGTCCAATATACAGTTCCATCGCAACATTGAATAACAGTTCGCGATCTATTTGATACGATCGCGCGACAGCCTTAAGATATTCAGAACCGCTGCGTCAATTTTTTTAATGTATTTCACCTTCGCCTCTCGTTGACTAACAAGATTTCGCGACACGGAGGTTTCCTGCATGGGAGCCGGCGACGAACTATCTCGCAATCGCTATTCCGGCCCCCGATTACCTATAGGATCCAGCGACGCCTCAACACTCTTTCCTCTCTTGCAAAAGCTGCGACAGGAGCGACCAGACTGGGAGCTGAGGTTCCTATTCTCCTCTTAGTCTGATGGAGCGGAGGCCGATTGATCCCGGGGCCGCGGATTCGAATTCTGCGAGGGGCGCAAATCGATGGCCCGGCAAAATTACGTACCGGAAGCTCGGCGGATGCGACTCGAGTAGCAATAACTCGCCGCTGGCCGCCTCAAAGCTGGCGGCGGAAAAACCCGGAAACTAACACGCTAGAGGCGGGCCAAATCAAAATATCATTGCTGGGCCACGCCGGATCGACGAAATCAGTGGCGATTGCGGGGCCGCTATGTCCCAGACCACTACTGCTAGTCGGCCAGTTGAGCGGCCAAACCCGGCGCCGTCACCGCGGAAAGGAGTTAAGCTTGAATCAGCGTTAGGCCTTAAGCGGTCGGTGAGGACAGCATCCAGGCGCAGGTCATTCATGGCTTGGTCAACTTACTACTGGGACACCAGTGTGGTTCACGCAGTTTTTAAGTGGGCAGGGCTTTTCTCGATCTCGGCCCCAAGACCGGCGAGACGCTGTTCCGCACGTTTAATCCATCCGGTCATCCCGATATCGCTGAACTGGATCCGGGCCGAGTCGAGCAACGGGCGCGCCCTCGCCTTGTCGCTATCCGTACCTCGCCGCAAATGAGAGAGACCTTCATCATAGTCCGCGAGTGCGAGGAGCGGGCGCGCGCGCATTTCCGCCAGAACTTCGCGGGCCTTGGCGAACCACTCGGTCGCCTCGTCGTACCGGCCCTGGAGCACGCACAGACGGGCCATCGACAAACGGGCGTCACGCATCGGGAAACGGAAGTCCGGCACCAGCACCTTCTCGAGCAGGCTCCTCTCGATAACCTCAATATGGTCTGTCCGCTCAGTCAGCCAAAGTACTGAGGCGGCGTCACATGCGGTCAAGGAATACACCAGTCCCCAAGGTGCACCGCGCATCAGAGCATCGGGCACGATGGCGAGCATTTGCATCGCCTGTTCGACTCGATTCTGTAACGCCAGAAGGTGGGCGGTGCCCGCGCAGGAGGCAGCCAAGGCCCACTTGAATTCGGGTGGAGGATTGCTCAGCAGCTCTGCTGCCCTGGGAATGCCGATGATCTCGGCCCAGTCGCTGTCGAGAATAAGCAAAAAGTCGTTCTTCACGGCGAGTACGTTGAGAAGTTGAAATGACGGGCGATTGAAACGTCCGGCAAACGAGATCGCGCGGTCATACGCCGCGCGCGCGGCATCCAATTCCCCGAGCCCGAGGTGACAACGGGCGACGTACGCCCACGATTCCATGGTTAGCGCGATCCGGCCGCTGCGTTCCGCGTCGGCCGCCCGCTCCTGCCAGAGCGGCAGACTTCGTTGACTGTCGCCCGCGAGGAAGACCAGCGCGATATTGTCGCAATGAGGGTCCTGAATTATTTCCTGTCGTGAATCGTATGGGTATTCGTCGATCCTGCGGGCTTTGGCTTCGACCGACGAAATGCTCTTGAGAACTCTCCTGCGCTCGCGCAGCCGCGGCGAATCGATGATGATACCTGGATTGTTCGGATCCTCGGCGTCGGCGCGATAAGTGTCGATCTCGTCGAGGCTGGCCCAAATCATATCGCGGCGCTCGCCGATATAGCGCAATCCCTCTTGCGCCAACTTCCAGGAGCAGCTCATGAGCCCGCTTCGCAGCGTCGATCGCGCCGCGGCTTCGAGATATTCCGCCGCGGCATCGCTGCTTTCGCCGGCGGCGATAAGCATCGCCGCCTCCGTCGCCACCTTGACCGCTTCGTCACCATCAAGGGTCCAGATGAGGGCGAAGCCGAGACGCGCGAGCAGCCGCGGCCGCTTGGGATCGTTGGCCGGAATCAGTTCCAGAGCGATGCGCAAAAACGCGACGACCTCGTCATGTGCGTACGCGGCTTCCGCGTTGTCAGCCGCGGCCAGCGCGTAGTTGGCGCCACGTTCCGTGCCGGAAGCCGCTGCGCCGCGCCAGAAATGAAACGCTACTTCGGCCGCGTGACTTGCCGCCCGCTCGCCCCACACGCGCTCCATCTCTTCCGCGATCTTGCGATGCAGCCGCACGCGCCGCGCCGAGTTCAGTTCGGAGTATACGGTGTGCCGAATTACCGCGTGCTTGAAGTCAAAGCTCTCGGAATTGGAGCCCGGCTTGAGAATCTGCGCGTCGAGCGCTTCGTCCAGGGCGCTGAGCGCGGAGTCTTCGTCCAGCTCCGCAACGGTCGCGGCTACGTCAAACGAGAATTCGCCTTTGAAGGCGGACGCGACCGCGAGCAAGCGATTGGCTTGGTCGGAAAGCTTGAGCAGCCGCCGGCCGACTATTTGGCGTACGCTCTCGGGGATGCCGAGTTCCTCCACGCTGAGTCGGCAGACCCAACCCTGGCCGCGCTGCAGTATCTTGCCCTCTTCCATGAGATGGAGGAGCACTTCGCGGATAAACAGTGGATTGCCTTCGGTCGCCTTCTCCAGGGCCTTGACCAGCGCATCGGGGGCATCCTCGTCCCCGATCATGCAGAGCAAATCGGAAAGGTCGGATTCTTGAAGACCGCTCAACTGTAGCTGCTCGAAATTCCGTTGCCGGCTGATACCCAGCAGGGCGACGGCGAGCGGATGCCTGCGGTCCACTTCGGCGTCGCGGTAGGCGCCGATCAACAGAATCGAATTGCCGGAGACGAAATGGGCGACGTGACTCAGCATCGTGACCGTACCACGGTCCGCCCAATGCAGGTCGTCCAGGATCAGTACGAGAGGCGTCCGGCGCGAAATCGCGATAAGCACCTGCGATATCGCATCGAACAACCGCATCCGTTCCTCTTCTTTGTCCAGGGAAGGCGGCTCCGGAACATCTCCCAGAATCTCATTGAGTGCCGGCGCGATGCGCGCGATTATTTGTGCTCGCTTACCCAAAGCGGCCGCAAGCTCCGCAGGTTGCAGGCGTCGCGAGCACTCGACGATCACCTCCGCAAATGGACCATACGCTGGTTGCCATTCGCCGTCGTAGCAGGCTCCGGTCAGAACCATCGCTCCTCGTTGCCTGGCCAGATCCGTAAACTCTTCAAGCGTGCGAGTTTTACCGATTCCTGGCTCCCCCCGGAGCATCACGATGGAACCTTGGGCGTTACATGCCTCCTCGAGCTTGGCGGAAAGTCGTTGCAGTTGCTTTGCGCGCCCCACGAACGGCGTCCGGTTCAACATCGCGGCCGGCTCGTTGCGTTCGTACAGCACTTCGCAAACCTGCACGGGTGCAGGGAGACCCTTCAAACTCATCGGGTCAAGCTCGCCGAAGCTAAAGGTTTGCCGCGTTGCCAGTAGGTCGGCGACGATCTTGCTGCACAGGATCTGACCGCTGGCGGCCCGATCGCACAGCCGGCGCGCGGTCACGACCGACATGCCGAAGTAGCCGCCGTCGCGCCGCAGCACTTCCCCCAGATGAAGGCCGATTCTTATCTCGAAGCGCGCGCCAGCTATCGGTCGCCGCGCCGTCTGCTCGATGCTAATCGCGCAGCGGACAGCGTCGGCCACCGACGAAAAAGCAGCCAACACGCCATCACCCAACCACTCAAGCTCCTCCCCGCCGCTGCCGTTAACAGCGTCGGTTATCAACTTGTGATGGGCCTGAAATAGTCGCTGGCCGGCTTCATCGCCGGCTTGCTGTAAAAGCTCGGTAGAATTAATCAGATCGCTGAATAACAGCGTTACTGTTCCCGATTGGCCTATAATCATGTCGGTATCACCGCTCTAATTCTTGCGGCACCGTCGAGATGCTTTATAACCCAGAGACCTCGTTATGATGGCCCTTTGCTCGCTTTTATTCTGATGATAGGAAGAGTTCGCAACCGCGCCCGTCAGGTCGGCTAGTTTTTCGAAGGGCTGTAGATCTCACTAAAAATCGACTAGATAAGGGCAGTATCGAGCGGCTCTGGGCCAGAAGGCCCAGAGCCGCTCAGCACTTTTGGAGATCGCGGGAATTACTTCTTCACCGGTGCACTCGGCGGGACGTTGACCCCGACCTCGACACGCTTTGCTGATATAGAAGCGCTCTGCGCTTCCTGTTGAAGGGTTGCGTCTAACGCACTGGCCTCCACGCTCTTCAACTGCGACGCGCTCACTCCTGCCTGAGAAGCCGCCGCGGCAGCACCCGCGCCACCCTTGGTGGTTTTCATCTCATCACGGCTCAGAACTTCACCCTCTGACTCGTCAAACTTTGCCATTGGTCTCTCACCTCCTTAATCGCCGACTGACGCTGCAATCACTACGATTGTGTCGTAGTCGAGATTTTAATTAGCTCAAGAGTCATTTTGATGCAAACGTTAATGTAAACGAATTGTTTCAAGATATTTTAGAATTTAAAAGATTTCTATGATTTGATATTGCATCGTAAGAAGGATTGCAGATGTTTATCTTTTTTGTCTCATTGTTAGTGTTACAAAAGCGTTCATGACGATGCAGATAGTCGCTAATCGACAGTTAGGCTAATCCTCGTAATCACGATAGAACGGACCTCGCAGTTGGCTACGACTCGCTATTAGAGGCATTGCATATGGAAGCGCTGATGGGCGAATCGATGGAAATTGCGTCGACCGATAAGGTGCTGCCGCGCTTGAGCATCCTTGTCTCTCGCGCGCTGTTCTATCTTGTCGTCTGCGGGACTGTAGCCGCCCTTACGTGGGCTTGCCTCGCACGCGTGAGCGTCGTCGTGTCGGCCAAAGGCCGGATGGCGCCGCGCGCCGAGCCTGTACGCCTCTCGGTGCCTACAGGAGGAGTGATCTCCGCGGTGCTGGTCCAAGTTGGCGGAAAGGTGCGCGCGGGTGATCCTATCCTCGAGATAGATTCGTTTCGCGAGACCGCCGAAGTCGCACAGGTTCGCCACCAACTGGACCAGGCTAAAGCCGAAGGCGACGGCTACAAGGACAGCGCTCGAATACTCACCACCACTGCTGCCTACATCAAGCAGGAACTCGTCAGTTCGGAGGAAGTTCTTGGCCTGGCTATGAGACAATCCAGGGCATTGAACGAGGCTTTTAAAGCAGGCGCGGCGTCGCTTTTCGATGTTCAGGAAAGGGAAGCTGTCGTTGCGCAAACGCAGTCGCAGATGGCTCAGCTTAGGGCGGATCTAAGCCGCACGGAGGCCGAGCGTCGAAAAGACCAGTCGGCCGCGCTTGAGGCCTATGAAAAAGTGAAAGGATTCACGATAGAGCTCGAACGAGACATCCAGGCAAAAAAAAGAACGGTCTTAATTGCTCCAATAGCTGGCACGATTAGCTATGTCAACTCCTTGAAACCGGGCCGCTATCTTGCCGCCAGTGATGTCGCGGCAACGGTAGTCCCCAGCGACGAACCGCTACTCGCGGAGGTTTGGATACCGAACAACTCGATGCGACAGGTGAAGCCCTGGCTACGAACGCGTATGAAGTTGGACGCGTATCCCTATCAACGGTTCGGCCTGTTATCGGGGAGGTTGATTTCGGTCGACCCGGACGCCGACTCTTCAGGCGCCTACCGAGCCTGGATTAGACCTGATACCACCACGCTACAAGGCTCGCACGGCCTGGAAACCATAAGAACCGGTCTGACCCTGACCGCAGAGATTGAGGTTGAACGCCGGACTGTTATGAGCGTGCTACTCGATCCTTTCCGGCGGTTTAAACAGGGATTCGAGTTCTCGCAGTAGTTGATACGCGAGGCAATTGCGGTCATAAGCTGCCTAGAACTGAAATAAGACCTACAAGAGAAAGGTAAGCTGGTCGCGCGCTAGTTCAGCCTGGAGTACTTCATCGAACAGTTCGTCTCGAATCTGAGTTTGGAGATGCGCACTGAGAGTCGGGTTTTCACAAACTAGAATGCGATATACGTCGTAGCGATGGTAATCGATCTCGACCGGTCCCACGAGATCTCCTGGCCGGGCGGAAAAAATCAGCGCCGCAGCGTCATCCGGTGTCTCGCAACGAATCATCCAGCGTCTTGCGCCGTATATGGGCTGGGTCTCCTGCTCACGAACCGCTAACACGAATTCCCGGGCTGCTCCTTCGCTCGAAAAAGTGAAGACCTCCGCCTCCGCGCGTGCGTAGCGATGCGGGTTCATGCCGAAGCGTTCCCGTACAGCCTGGTCGGAGAACAGCCGGCTGCGCAAAAGACGCGACAGCATCGTCTCGCGGATGTATTCGCGCAGTGCCGATTCCTCCAGTCGCAACGAGCGATGCCAATCGCGAATCTGGTCGCGGTCGAAAAGTTTGTGTTCGGCGTAGAAGGCCGCCACGGCTTCGCTGAGTTCCAGTTCGGAAACAGTGATTTCCATCCGCCGAGCGATCGCGCCGGCAGCCTTCCGCAGTGCGAGCTTCTCCAGTAGCTGGGCGCTCGCCCCGAGCTTAAGCTCCATCATCACGGCATCATCGGTGACTGCAATGCCGCACACCCTCAGCCACTCTGTCTGCCCCAAGTTTCCTTTTTCGCCGCTCAACTGGAATGTTCCTGCGCACGGATGGTTTCGTGAGCGTTTCCTGTGCTTGACGATGCGAGAGTAACTATAGCGCGCCAGAAGACCTTTAATAAACTGGTAGCGGATAGTTTGCGAGGCTCCGTACCGTTACACTCGGGCTTTTTGCAGGGGGTTTTTGCGCGATGGAGATTGACCAACGGTGTTTGATCCTGGAGGCGGCCGGTCCGTTTGCGCTACTCGGCCGCGCGGAACTGGAGCAGTTGGCCGCGCGGATGACTGAATGTTTTTTCAGGATCGGCGACACCGTGTTTGAGGAGGGAGAGGTCGGGGATGCTTTTTTTGTAGTGGCCTCAGGCAGGGCGCGCGTGGTGGCGAAGGACTCGGCGAACCGGGAGGTGTCGCTAGCGGTACTGAAGCGCAGCGAGCATTTCGGCGAAGTCGCGCTGATGTTGGATGTGCCTCGCAGTTCGACTGTCCGCGCCGCGGACGACCTGGTGCTGCTACGCCTGGATCGAAAGGACTTCCTCGAGGTTGTGGCTGGCCGTCCGGATCTCCGCGTTGCGTTGGAGCGCTACCTGAAGGAATTCGCGATTCGGGACTTTCTGAAGCGTTTTACCGCGCTGGGCGCCGTGCCGGCCCCACTACTACGACAGATACTCGAGCAACTGGAGGAACAAGGCGTCGCCGCCGGGACGATCGTGTTCCACGAGGGTGACCCTGGAGACCGCTTCTATGTCGTTCGCGAGGGCATGCTCGACGCCTTCAAGAATGAAGCGGGCGCGGAGCGGCTACTGAACTCGATAGGCCCCGGCGAATTCTTCGGCGAGTTGGCCCTCCTGAACAATGGCCGGCGTTCGGCCACTGTGGTCGCCAAAACCAAAACCGAGCTGTACTCTCTCTCGCGGGAAGCCTTCCTCAAAATTGTCGAAGCGTCCGAAGAGTTTCGCCGCCGTCTCGAACAGGTAAGGACATCCTATATCCACGCGGGCGATCGCCGGGAACCGTCGCCGCCGAAGATTATCCAGTTTCCGCCGGACGAACATCTGACCGGCGACGACGCTGAAGGCCGGCTCTCCTCACCCAGGCCTTATTGGCGACGTCTGTTTCGGGCTTATCCCTTCGTCGCGCAACATGATGAGACGGACTGTGGGGCGGCCTGCCTGGCGATGCTCACGACCTACTATGGCACGCCGGTCGGAGTAGCGCGGCTCCGGGATCTCGCGAATACCGATCAGGAAGGCGCCTCTCTGTGGTCTGTCGCGCAAGCGGCAGAGTCGATTGGCTTCCGCGCGCGCGGACTCAGGCTGACTTATGACGCCTTGAGGCAAATCACCCTCCCGGCGATCATCCATTGGGAAGGCTTCCACTACATGGTTTTGTACGAGGCGGGAAAAAACCACGTTATCGTGGGCGACCCCGCGATCGGGATACGCAAGCTCTCGTTGGACGAATTTCGCAGAGGTTGGAGCGGCCGCGTACTCGAAATCATTCCCACCGTCCGCCTCAAAAGCATCACGCCCATCCGCAGTTCTTACGCCCGTTTCGGCGCCGCAATCGGCCCTTACAAAGCGCTGCTGGTTGAGGTGATAGTAGCTTCCCTCTTCCTAAACCTTTTCGGTCTGGCACTACCGTTGTTCACGCAAGTGATAATAGACCGCGTGGTCGGACTGCACGCCGTCGACCTGCTGAATACACTACTTGTCGGGATGCTACTAGTGGTCCTGATGCAGACCGCCATCGGCGCCGTTCGCCGCCTGCTCCTGATACATATCGCCACGCACGTGGACGTTTCGCTATTAGCCGACTTCCTGCGCCACGTAATGAGTCTTCCGATGCGGTTTTTCGACCTCCGTCGCGTCGGTGACGTAGTCTCGCGGGTAGGAGAGAACGACAAAATCCGTGGAGCGATGGTGGGGACCATCCCGGGCTTGGTGCTCGATGTTTTTCTGGCGCTCGGCTATCTGCTTTTTCTCGTCTACTACAACTTGCGACTGACTTTACTCGTAGTATCTTTGATTCCTTTCTTCGTTTTTCTCACTCTCGCCTTTACTCCCGCATTACGCAGAAATCGCAAAGAGTGGTTCGCCAAGAATGCGGAGCAATGGTCATTTCTAATCGAGTCGATCGCGGGAATCGCAACCATCAAGACCATGGCCGTCGAAGCTTCTGTCCGATGGAAATGGGAGAACCTGTTCGTCGATTCAGCGATCCTCGGACGCCGCGAGGCTCACCTGGAAACTGCCTATTCGGTAAGCTCCGGCTTCCTGTCAACCCTGGCGTCGGTCCTGATGCTTTGGTACGGCGCTCGTCAAGTAATCGAAAATAGAATGTCCATCGGCGAGCTAATCGCCTTCACCGCGCTCGCCGGTAATCTGATACAGCCGGTGTTGCGGCTCAGCGATTCATGGGCCGGCCTGCAGGACGTGAGAAATGCGGTGCATCGATTGAACGACATTTTCGATGCTTCGCCGGAAGAGAGCCAAACCCGTTCGCTGATGTCCTTGCCGCGAATCGAGGGCGGTATCAGGTTCGAGAATGTCACGTTTCGCTATACGCCGGGTCAGGATCGGCCGACGCTCGCCGGACTATCTTTTGAAATCAGCCCGGGAGAAAGAATCGCCGTCGTCGGCCGTTCGGGGTCTGGAAAAACGACCTTGGCCAAACTGATCCTGGGCTTCTACTTACCGTCGGAAGGACGAGTATTTATCGACGGACACGATATCCGCACGCTTTCGAAGCGCGACCTCCGGCGGAAAATCGGAGTCGTGCCTCAGGACGTATTTTTATTCAGCGGGACGATCCGCGAGAATATCGCGTTTGGCGATCCTGACATACACTTCGAGCGAATCGTCGCCGCCGCGCAAGTCGCGGGCGTCCACGATTTCGTCAGTGATATGGCAGCGGGCTACGACACCAAGGTGGGAGAGCGCGGGATGAGTCTTTCAGGAGGGCAGCGTCAGCGGGTTGCTCTTGCCCGTGCGTTGCTGCGGGATCCCGACCTGATCATTTTAGATGAAGCCACCAGCTCGCTCGACACCGAATCGGAACGTGCTATCCAGGCGAATTTGGACAACGCATGCCGAGGCCGCACTACTCTCATCGTGGCCCACCGGTTATCGACCGTACAAAACTGCGATCGAATTTTTGTTATCGACCTGGGAGCATTGGTCGAAGTCGGATCCCACGCCAGCCTGCTCGAGACAGGCGGGCTGTACGCGCACCTCGTCGGACAACAGTTAGGACTTTAGAATCCTGGCCGGGTAAGTGCGACAATATCCCCGACTTCGACGGGACAATAGATTAGGTAAGGCCCCACACAAATTGACACCCATATGAAGACGGACGCTAACATGCCTGAGACGTGACAGACCGACTCTATTTACTCAGGCTTTGACAAGGATGGTGCGTTGCTATGGTGCGGCTTTTGGCATGGGAATACTGATTGGTATCATACACGAATTCTTTTCATCAGTTCGGGGGTGCCAAGTCCATGGTTGGGTACAATCATCGTCAGCGCAATTATGCTGCTCGCAGGTCCCAAACACATCGACGCCAGTAAATTTAATAGCATTCCAGTGGGGGATGTAATTTGCGCAGAACCAAGTTCGATGCGGTCGCTTCAAAACATCATCGATGTATTCGACGTGTCCGTAAACCATCAGAGGTGCATTACCTTCACGTATGCCCAAAATACTATCGGCTCTAATCGGGAGTCTGACGAAAATTTCTTGTTTGGGCGCAAGAAACGAAGGTTCGTAACCCTGTGGTTGAACGCTGAAATCTGGATAGTCGAAATTTGGCCCCGGTTTCGTACAGATGAAGTTTGCCTCTGGCATAAACCGGAGCGCTGGAGTGTTACCGCTATTGGCAAAGCCGACAATAATTTCCCCTTGGCCATTAAGAATCGAAGGCAAGTCCGTTGGGAGCGGATTTGGTTCCAAAGTCACAGACGATACATATACGAAAGCCTTGTTCGATTCCGTCAGGGCTTTCTTAGCGATTTGATTGGCTTGCATTGCACGGCGGGCTGCTTTGCGAGCAGCGTCAAATTGAAAATATCCAACGACTCCCAAGACGATGTAGGAGATAAAGATACAGATGGTGAGGCAGATCTCTATTATTCTCCAAGGGTCCGCTGTCTTAAATTGTCCATCATTGTTTTGCTGATTTGTTGAGTTTAAGGGCTCACTTGACCTGGGGGGTGGCACCTCTATTTCGGACATTATGTTAGATGCTCCTTTTTTTCGGCCGTGGTTTACGCGATTTTTGACGTTGCGGCTTATAGCGCCAATGACGGTCGTCTTGCCAAACGGATCACGGCCCTTGTGCTTTTTGGCGAAGTGGCGATTCCGATTAAGGCCGCCGCATCGAGTTTGGCAGATCGCTGCCGTTCACCTCGCGATCACAGCGATTCGTATACAGCGGCGATGAGCGCCTTGGCGCGCGGGTCGAGCAGGATTCGCCCGCCCATCCGGTTCATAGCGTAGCCAAACCCGATTTTTGCCTCGGGGTCCGCGAACCCGAGCGATCCGCCGGCGCCGGGATGGCCGAACGCGCTGGCGTTTGGCCCCATCTCCTCGTCCGCCTGCGAGAGCATGAAGCCGGAGGAAAAACGGGTCGAAATGAGCAGCACCTCGTCGGGGCCGCTCGACTCCTCGCGGTGACAGGCGGTAATCTCGCGCGCCTCCATCAGGCGCCCTCCGTCGAATTCACCGCCGCGCGCGAGAACGCCGTATAGCTGCGCCAGCGCGCGGGCGTTGGTGTGGCCGTTGGCGGCTGGAATCTCGGCGCCGCGCCATCCGCGCGAGTTCGCCGTCGCCATCGACAGTACCATCGGGTTCATGAAGGTTTTCGCGGTGACCGACTCGGGATTCCTGGCTGCTTCGGCGAACAGGTTGAATTCGCCCGGCGCGAGCGGCGGCGCGCCGATCATCTCGGCGACGCGACGGTCTTCGCTCGCATCGAGGCCGATATGCGCATCGAGTTTGAGCGGCGCGGCGATTTCGTCTTTCAAATAGTTGCCGACGCTCTTGCCGGTGATTCGGCGAATCACTTCGCCGACCAGGTAGCCGAAAGTAACCGCATGATAACCATGCCTGGTGCCCGGCTCCCACCACGGCTCCTCAGCCGCCAGCGCGTCGGTCATCGTCCGCCAGTCGTAAAGGTCTTCGGGCGCAAGCGGTTTGTGAATCGCGGGGAGGCCGGCGCGATGGTTTAGCAACGCGCGGACGGCGATTCGGTCTTTACCGTTGGCAGCAAACTCCGGCCAGTACTGCGCAACCGGCGCATCGAGATCGAGCCGGCCCTCGCCGGCGAGCCGATGCGCGCAAATCGCGGTGAGCCCCTTGGTAGCCGAGAAGACGTTGACAATCGTGTCGCGCATCCACCGGCGCGTCCGCGCCTTGTCGGCCCATCCGCCCCACAGGTCGACGACGAGGCGGCCTTCCAGCTCGATCCCGACTGAGGCTCCGGTCTCGCGGCAAATGTCGAAGTTGTCGGCAAAAGCCTCGCGCACGCGCTCAAAGCGTACGTCACAGTTTCCTTCGATCGTAACCTCGGTCATTCCTTCCTCTGACTTCTTGCGAGCGCAATTACGCTGGTTTTCTATCGCAACGACTTTACTTCTTCATCGCAACGACTTGGATTTTATAATGCAATCTATGACTTCGATCTTCTATTGATCGACCAGCGCGCCGCCCCGGCTCGAACCCGCGCCGGCCGTGCATCCGAAGCAATATGCGCCAGTCGCGATCGGTGCGCCAGGCGGTCATGGGAAGCGGGCGATGGGGCACGGCACCGCAACGTTTTCCGATCCGCGGCTCGCGTCCTACCGCTCATCTGGACTTTGGTCGTATATTGCGACGCACCTTCGACGGCTAAAATCCTTGCCGCGAGAGGCCGTTCGGTCTATCTGACGAGTTGGAATCCGGAGAGTAAAAACGAAAATGCTGGCTACGTGGATAAGCAACCCCCACCCAGGCTCAAAAACAATCCTCGCTGTCTCTGTTTTGTTTTTAACCATAGCCTGCGCGGCATCGTTCGCGTGGGCCGACAGCGAGGTCGCGCTAATGAACCGGCTGAACGCCGCGTTGCGCGGCAACGATCGGCTCAACGGCGCCAAGGCATATACGGCGGCGCCGGGAGTTGTCGTGCTTTACGGTATGGTCTTCGACGACAAGGATCGCGCACTGGCCGAGGAGACCGCAAACGGAGTCAACGGCGTAAGCCAAGTTGTCGACAACTTGCGGACCAAGACCGGCAAATGGTTCCGGGAAGAGGAGCGCATCAATACTCAGCTCCAAATGAATGGCTTCAACGACGTGCAGGTGCGAGTTGTCGGACCGGAGGTCTATCTCTCTGGCAAGGTCACCAGCCAGCGTGAAAAGCAGCGCGCCGCCAACGTGGTTGCGTCGGCCTCGAACCTGCAGATCAATAACTTCATTTGGGTCCAACCCGCCTCCATATTCTAGACGCTCGCTGCCATCACTCGAACGGTCAACAAGCGCGTCGGCGGCATCGCGATTTGCAACGCAGATGTCTCGCAGCATCCAGTGACAGTCTGCAAAGGCCGCTGAAGACTCTAGTGAAACAGCGGCTGCAGCAGGCCATCGTCACCGATAGCGTAAGCGCTCACCGCATTTGCGTCGAAATTGGACACATAGAGAACGTTGCGGTTCGGGGCAACCGCGATAGCCTTCGGCCGTGGCACCGCCAGTGTCTTGGGGCCCGGCAGTACCTGGAGTGTTCCGTTCGCGCCGATACCGTACGCCCAGATTTCATTGCTGTTGAAGTCCGCTACGTAGGCAAACTTTCCGCGTGAATCAATCGCGATCCCGGCCGGGTTCACGCCCGTTGGCACCGGCGATCCCGCGAGCGGTGTCGTCGCGCCGGTTTGTTGGTCCAGCGCAAATTCCGAAATCGTGCCGTCGCCAGCATTGGCCGTGTAGATGAATCCCCCGCTTGGCGCGATTGCCAGAGCGGATGGCTGAAACCCGGTCTGGCTTTGGCCAATCTGGGTGAGCTGTCCGGTTTGCGCTCCGATAAGGTAGGTCGTCAGAGTTGAGTTGCCTGCGCTCAAAACGTGAACGTACCTGCCAATCGGATTCGCGGCAATCGCAACCGGTGCGTTGCCGATGGTCAGCGGAGAACCTGCAATTCGGCTCAGCGTGCCAGCCGACTGGTCGATGCGAAACGCCGACAGGGTGTTGTCAATTGCGCTCGTAACATAGAGAAAACTGCCAGTCGCATCGGCGCTGACGCCGACCGGGCTGAACCCCGCGGGACTCGGCGTTCCGGCTTGAGTCAGCGTGCCGCCTGCGGAAATCGCGTAGCCGGACACATTCTGTCCTCCCGAACTCGCGACATAAAGAAAGCGGCCGTTGCCCGTGACGCATATAGCCAGGGGATGAAGCCCGGTCTGAAACGGGCTTCCAGTGACCGCCGCAAGGCCGCCAGTCGATTGGACCGCGAAAGCCGAGATGGTGCCGTCGAGCAGGTTCGCCGCGTAAAGATTGCCACCGGTGGGCGTTATTGCGATCGCGACGGGCTCGCCGCCGGCGGAAAATTGAGTCCCAGCAGGGCCAGGAGCCTCGCCCGTCGCCAGGCGCTCAGGTGTGACATTTGTGACCGACGGCACGCCGCATCCCGCGATGAGCATGAGCGCGATAATCGCCGCTGCTCGGATCGTCGCCGACACTTGTTCGATAAACCCGTTCAACGGTCTGGAGACGCGAAGCATTCTGGTAAACCCCACCGCCATTGAATTCACATCCGCCATGCTTCAGTAAGCTGGACTTTAGTCGTATTTGGCGACGAACCTGTTGCCGTCGGGCGCCTCGAGTTTCAATCGAAGGTCAACAATATTCTTCCGCGCGTGTCAGATGCCCGCCGCGCACTCGAGTCGTGGGACGTGGCATTTGGCGGGATACGTCGGCATACTGCTCCAGCGTTCGGGCAGTTCCCGGTCGGAATCTCAGCTCAAAACCAAAAACCTATCGAGGCCAATTTGCATTTCTCAGACACATATCAGATAGCGATCGGGCAGCAATACCGAATCGCTGGCAAGTGGCTGTGTTCGGCAGGCTTTGCGTATGACAGTTCGCCAGTATCGCAAGCGAACCGTATTGATTTCCTTCCTGTCGATCGCCAGTTGCGATATGGCACGGGTATCCAATATGCAATAGGCCGCGCGTAACAGCCGAGGCCGCGTGGGAACTCATGGACGCTGGACCTGGTCCCTTCAGTGCTAATCGCGGGCCGTTCGCTGGAACACTGCAAGGGCATTACTCAACGAACTACCTTAATTTCGTTGCGTTCAATGTCGATTGGAAATTCCAGTTGGAAAGAGCATAGGAAATCAGTCCGCTCGGATCTGGGAAAGCAAAAACCCGATGGCTGAACTGGGCAATCAAGGAAATTCAGGGTTGGATCTAGCGGTGTAACAAGCACGGCTTAGTTTGGCGCCGTCACAGCGCAGTCGAAAAAAGAACAGGATAGGTCGAATTAATGAAAACAATTACCACGTTAGTCCGTATTCTGTTTGGTGCGATTTTCACGGTCTTCGGACTTAACGGCTTTCTGCATTTCATCCCGATGGAGCCGATGCCGCAGCCCGCGACCGACTTCTTCGGCGCACTTGTCGCTACCGGTTACATGATTCGATTGATCTTCTTCGGCCAACTCATCGGCGGCGTGCTCTTGTTAACTGGAGTCGCGGTTCCGCTTGCGCTGGTCATTCTCGCTCCAATCGTCGTTAACATCTTGTTCTTTCATCTGTTTCTGGCCCCTGGCGGATTGGCAATCGCTTTTATCGTGGTCGCCATGGAAGTCTTTCTAGCATGGCGCTATCAGGACGCTTTCGCACCGTTGTTCGGCTCGAATACATCTTCCTAAGAACAGTTGTTCATAGGACTTAGTCTGCGCACGCGCTCAAAGCGTCCGTCACAGGTTCGTTCGATCGTCACCTCGGTCATTCCTGCTCCTTCTCTGGCGCCACGAAAGCGTAGATTGGTCCGATTTGCGCCGATTGTTGGCGAATTCTGCAGAAAGACTCCGACGGCAGGGACTGCGTAGCGGATGACGCACTCTGATGCGAAGTAGTGTCCACTGAAGGATTCCCTGATCGACAGGGTAAATACAGGGAATTTCGTGGTTTAAGAGCTATTTCAGCGTCGAATCGGGATGAAATTGGAGTGCCTCCCGCGCGCCCAACAGTTTACAGGTAGAGTCCGTCACTAAAAGGAGACGGACAGATGAAGGGCAGCCGGTTCAGCGAGGGCCGTAGATAGCTCGTTAAGGCAATCGTCGCGCAAGCCCGAACCAGCGCAGCACCTTATGCCTCACCGCCGCGCCCGGCTGCCTGGTTGACAAATCTCCTGGATGTAGCGCGGGTTACTTTGTGCGAACGCCTACTTGGAACTTATGGTATGAAAGTCCTCAAATATATCTTGTCGTCCAGTCCGTCAAAGGTGTGATAACGCCTGGCGAATTTCCATTCGTTCGCCGCCTTTGTATACTCATCTTCGAAGTAACCTACGCCGATCAACTCCATGGTGATGCTCATATTGCGCACTTCCACGCAGCATCGGCCGGTGGCACGATCTCCGCCTAGCAGATTCACGATTTGATTGTGGATGAACAACTGAGGTGTCGTCTCGGCAAGCGCCTTTTCATGCATCTTCTTAAGTGTGGCGCGGCCTTGCGAGACAGCCTCAACCTCGATGCCTTTAATGACAAAAGTTGCTTCGTCTGTGAATAAACTAAGCAGGCCGTCAACATCTTTTCTCGACAAGAACTCGCAGTAGAGGACCTGAAGATCGCGGATGGCCTCGCGGTCGATAAGCTCACGGACCAAATCCTCAGTCGTTTTCATCATTTATCCTCAAATTAATACGTGCGCGTGAAATTCCGGCTTTACGATGGTTCGCAGCGCTCGGGCGCATGATTTCCGTTCTCTCTTCGCATCATCCGATCGTGAAATTTCATGCGTCAAGGCGAGAGATCAGCAGGCGCGTTTCGTGCGGTCATTTTTCACGCCTGATGGTCGATACTACGACACCGACGATCAGCTGCAGCAGAGAATCTGTGGCGACAAGTTTACCAGGTTATAGAAATCGTGCTGCCTCGATTGTTGGACAGGAACTGCGCCATTAGCCGGCTCCGCCAGGGGAGGGGACTAAGCAGCTCTCACTGCGCATTTCGGCCAGGGGCTTTGTCAAGATTCGTCCCGCGCGACGAGACTGCGTGGCGGAGAGGGGGGGATTTGAACCCCCGAAACCCTTCCGAGTTTACACGCTCTCCAGGCGTGCGCCTTAAACCGGGCTCGGCCACCTCTCCGCGTGCGGCAGCCAGTATGCCATTTGCGCGCGCCGGCCTGCCACTGGCGGTGTCGGCCGCCGCGCCACCGCGAGCCGGAGTAACCTGATGGCGCGTCTCCTCGCAACTGAGCACTATCCGCAAAGATAAGCGGGCGAATGCACACCCGTCGCAGGCGCGAATCTCAGGGGAACGTGTCCGGCGGCGGGACCCCTCGTAGCGGCACGCCGTCAAGCCGCGACGCGGGCGAGTCCGAACGCGCGAAGAGCATAGCGTCAGAATCGCTATAGACGAGCTTCCACTCGGGCCGGCGTTCCATCACCGCGCGCACCGGCGCGGCCGGCGGGATCAACACGAAGTCGTGCGGATATGCGCTGAGCACCGCGGTGGCTCGAGGGCCATCAAAGAAAAAATCGAAATAGTCAGCGAGCACCTTTTGCGGGTAGACCATGTCGTAGCGGCTGTCGATGAAGACCTTCGATTCGGGTGCGAAGTGAAAGATCAGGTATTCGCCCCAGCCAAAATCGCACAGTACGTTGCCGTGCAATCCGTGCGCGTGCATGTATGCGACCGCGCCGCGAGGCTGCGGGAAGCTGTCGGGCAAGCCTGGCGAAAAGAGCCCGGTCGAAACCGCCATCGCCAGCGCGATCGCGCCGACGAGCATTTCTCGAGACCGCTTTCTCGGCGCCAGCGGAGCCGGCTTGCCGAACCGAGTGGACTCAAGCGCGAGTGCGGCATGACGGCAGAGCGGGGTTACCGAGGCGATCGCCAGGAGCGCCAGGTTGCGCACCACCAGGTACGCGGCTATACCCATCATCGCCGCGATCACCACCAGGGCAAGGTCGCCCCCGCGCGGGCGCATCACGAAGCAGACCGCCAACGCAACCACCGGAACAATCACCACGGCAAAGTTGATCGCGGTGCCGGGCGACTTCTGCCACAGCTCGGCGATCTTGAAAGTCAACGGCTGCCATTCGCTGATCACCGCGCGCGTCAGCGGGTTGCGCATCGTATGCATCACGGTGCGCCAGTCGCCGATACCGTCGGGATTGAGCAGCGTCGCCAGTATGCAGCCGGCGGTCACGCCGCCCAGATGGGTCGCGCGCCCGAGTCCCTCGCCTGCCACTGAATCCTCGATCGCAACAACCGCCGCATAGACCGCCAGCACCGCGAGACCGACGAAGAAGCCGCCGTGCAAATTGGCCCACAGCGCAAACATCGGAATAGCGGGCCACAGCCGCCCCGCGCGCCTGTAGCTATCGCGCGCAAGCAACAGAAGCAGCAGGCTCAGCGCGATGAAGTCGAACAACTGCGGGCGAAATTGCATCATCGGCGCGAGCGCGACTGCGCCCGTCGTCAACACCACCATCTGCAGCGATATCGGCGCGCCGGTCTCGGCCGCGCCCATCGCGAGCAGCGTGATAGTCGCCGCCGTGGCGGCAAGTTTCATGAGCTTTAGTCCGACCACTCCGAAGCTGCTCCAGCAGAGCGCCAGCAGGACTTCTGAGAGCCATTCGTGATCGTGCCACGGCAGGCCGGCCGCGCTGTAAGAGTAGATGTCACGCGGCGGCAGATGGCCGCGCATCAGGATGAGACGGCCGAAAACCAAGTGGCCCCAGAGGTCAGGGTCGGCCCAGCGACCCGCGTCCGCGATCACTATGATGAAGGCGAGGAACGCGGGCGAGTAACGCAGCAGCGAAAGCGCCCGGGGCGGCATCAACGCCTGTTCGCGCTCCCGTTCGGTTTGTGCCTCGGACGGTCTCATCGAATCGTTGGCCGCCCTCGGTTCAGGCTCGGCACGTGCGTGCGTCGCCCACTATGGAAATCCTCCGGGCAGCGTGGTTCCGATTGCCGGCAGGCCGCGCACGCGTGCGACGGGCGCGTTCGCCCGCGCGTAAAGGAGCGCACCTTCATCGCGATAGATCAGCTTCCAGTCACGCCGCTGCTCCATCAGGCGGCGCACGGGCGCATGCGGACCAATCAGCACGAAATCGTGGGGATAGGAATCGAGCACCGCGGCGGCGCCGGGTTCGTAGAAATAAAATTCGAGGTAGTCGGCGATAACTTTGAGCGGATAGACAGTGTCGTAGCGGCCGTCGATGAATACCTTGTCAGCCGGCGCCGCGTGCCACATGAGATACTCGCCCCATCCGAACTCGCCCAGCACGTTGCCATGCAGCCCGTGCGCGTTCATGAACGCGAGCGCCGCGGCAGGATACCCGCGATCCTGCGAGAGCCGACGCGAAAACAGTCCGCCCCTGACGGCCATCACGCAAGCCAACGCAAGGATCACAAAATGGCTTGCCCGATGCCATTGCACCACGGGCGGGCGGGCGCCGGTGCTTCGCGCGCTCAGCACCCCGAGACGTCGCGCCAACGGTCCGCTCATCGCCATCGCGGCGAGCGCCATGTTGCGCACAGAAAGAAAGGCCGCAAGCGCCATCATCGCCGCCACCGCGACCAGCGGCAAATCCTTCCCGCGCGGCGCCGCCGCTATTGCGACCGCGAGCACGGCTATCATCGCGATCACCGCAAGATAGGGCACGATGCCCGAGGGGGCCGTATGCCATTGCACCAGCATCGTCGACCAAAGCGGATGCCAATCATCGACCGCGTTGCGCGTATAGGGATTGCGCAGCGCGTGCGCCACAGTCTCCCACATCCCGAGGCCGTATGGATTGACCAGCGTGGCCACCGCGGCGGCCACGGTCAACATGAATAATTTAGCCCCTCGCCACCATCCCTCGCCCGCGACGAAATCGCATAGCCCCGCGACGGCGGAGTAGAGCGCCAGCGTGGCAAGGCCAATAAAAAAGCCCCCGTGCAGGTTCGCCCACAGCGCCATCAGCGGAACCACCAGCCATAGTTGAGTGCGGCGGCGGTAGTTGTCGCGCGCCAGCAGAGCGAGCAGCGCACCCAGCAGCACGAGAGTGAACATCTGCGGCCGCAATTGCGACTGCAGCACGAACCCGCACGCCGCCGCGAACAGGACGATAAGCTGGATGGCCGGCGGCGCGCCCGCCGAAGCCTCGGTATCGGCGACGAACAGCAAGGCCGCCGCCGTGCAGGCGAATTTCCACAGCTTGAGCCCGACGACCCCGGCGGCGTTATATATGGCCGCCATCACGACCTCGGCAAGCCATTCGTGATCGCGCCATCGATGACCCGCCGCGGAGTATGAATATGTATCGTAATGTAGTAGACCGCGGCCCGCGATAAACACCTGGCCGAAGCGCAGATGACCCCAAAGGTCGGGATCGGTGTGGCGGTTGGAGTCGGCGAGCAGGACCGCGATCAGAACGGCAGCGGGCGCGTAGCGCGTGAGCGAGACCGCCGAAGGCGCAATGTCGACGCGCGCGGCACTCCGGTCAGTCCATGATTCGTGCGATGACTCGCGCGACGACTCGCGCGATGATTCGGGCTCTGAGTCGGGTGCTGTCATGCCGTAACGGAGCGTATCGTCGTCGCGATGAAATCGCTTCCGATCCAGGCCGGCTTCGATCCTCAGGCGCGGGCGGCGACGCAGATGGTCTGGTTGCTCAACCGAAGCGAGCCGTCGGCTCGGCGATACGGCGCCGCCGCTTCGGCCGTGGCGCGCAGGATCCGCTCGCGTACCTCGGGGGTGCTTTGCTCCACCGCCGTTCGCATCACAGTGGACACGTCGGCCCGAAAGCGCGTGAATTCGTCGGTCGAAGTAAAATGGAAAACCACGTCGAGCGTCTCGCTACGCACTTCGCTGAAGCCGGCGCTTTCGAGCGCGCGCGCCAGGATCGATATGTCGGCGAGCCGGAATGGATCGATAGCGTCGGGCAGCCTCGGCGGCAGTCCGGCCAGCGCGCGGACGGTCTCGCCGCCAAGACTTATCATCGGGACCTTCTCGGGCACCGACCATACCGCGGTGGCCAGGCGCGCGCCGGGCTTAAGCGAGCGGTGAATTCCGCGCGCGGCCGAATCGAGGTCAGGCACGAACATCAGGCCCCAGCGGCAGAGGGCGGCGTCGAAGGAATGTTCCTCCGCCTCGAGCGATTCAATATCGCCGACGCGAAATTCCACGTTGTTCAGGCCGAGCGACTCCGCCCGCTCGCGCGCCACCGCGAGCATCCCGGGCGACTGATCGATTGCGACGACGCGCCCCGCCGTGCCAGCCCGACGGGCGGCGGTAATCGCGGGCTCGCCGATTCCGGTAGCGAGGTCGGCGACGCGATAGCCCGGGCGCACCGCGGCAAGTTCGACCAAGCGGTCGCTGATGTGCTGCGCGGCGTGCTCGAAGGTGGTCCACCATCGTTTCCATCCCGCGGCCGCGGCGTCCCAGTCGACCCGTTGCTGTTGTTTGAGTTGGCTAACCGGCTGATCTTTGGCGCTCATGTCATCGTCCCCCGCTGATCGATCTCACAATCTGCGCTCACCAGGCTACCTCACTGTGCGCCCGTGCCGCGGCCATATATCCGTACCCCGCGAAAGCCGGCGAGCGGACGCGGATACTGCGCGAGAAGGTTTGCAGCTTTCTCCCGCCCATTCCACTGGTCGCCCACCACCAGAATCTTCGCGCCGGAGCGCTCTGCCTCGAAGTCGACCGCTGGAATAACGGCTTCGGCGGCCTGGCTGTCGAGCAGATAGTAGCGCACCACGTTGACCGCGAACGGCGGCGCGACCATGACCTTCATACCCGGACCGATCGCGGCGGTGGCCGCTTGGGCGGCCTCGCGCCACTGAGTATCGTGCGGACGCTGCCGATAGGCATGGAGATGGCCGAGCGCCAGCGCCACTGCCAATCCAACCGCGGCCGCGCGGATCGGTACGCCGCCCAACTCCCACGCGCCGAGCGCCGCCAGCATGAAGAACGGGACGAAGCACCACAGCGCATAGCGCTCTACGAACATCGGCGAGAACGCGTACGAAGCGATGAGCATCGACAGTGGCGGCAGCCACATCCAGGCGAGCGCGAACGTCACTGCCGCGCGGGCGCGAACCCATCCGCGCCACACGCCCCATCCCGCAAGCCCGGCCATCAGCGGAAACGCGAAGCTGCCGACGCCCTTGTTGAACAACGTGAACGGCGCCCACCATCGCGGCCGCTCGATCCACGCCGTTGCGCCGTTGGCGAACGCGCTGGCGCCCGTGCGCAGGGCCGGCAGGGCCAGGATCAGAAACAGGATGGCGCCCGCGCCGAGCGCCGCGACGATCTCGATCCTCGGCGCCCTCCGATACGGCCGGGCATCGCCAGCGGCCGGCCGGGGCAAGGCGGGCAGGCATAGCACCTCGGCCACGATCATGAAGCCCCCGCTGAAATGCGTCGCGACGGCGAGCGCGGTGAGCACGGCAAGCGGCGCAAGCTCGAAGCGCCTGCCGCGCCGCGCGGCGCGAATGAAAACCCATACCTGGAGCAGCACGAGAAGCAGCGCGAGCGGATACATCCGAAGCTCCCGTGCGTACTTGATCGTCACCAGGTTGACGGCGAAAAGCAGCGCGGCGAGCGCGGCGACCGTCTCGGCCTCCTCCGGCGGGATCCCCCCAAATGCGAGGCTCTCGATCCGCGGCGTCGAGGATCGCGCGCCGATCAGTTCGCGTACGAGCACGAACACCACGACGATACTCATCGTGTCGAACATCGCCGAGAGCGCCCGCATCGCGCCGAGCCCGTCGCCAAAGATCTTCATCCAGCCGTGCAGAAGAATTTCGTACACGGCGAGTTTGCCGGGGTTGAGTACGGCCTGGAGGTGAACGACTCCAGCGAGACGCGGCGCGGCGGCCGCCGCCCACGACGCGCCTTCGTCGGCCGACATCTCGCGCGCGCCGATCGTGGCGAAGCGCAGCCACGCCCCGAGCGCTATCGCGGCCGCGAGCAGGGCCATCGCGGACCTTCGCACCAGTTGCTATAGACCCTTTCTAAGCTTGGGCGCGGGACGGAAACCGATGGTGCGCGCGGCCGGGATCGTCATCGGAGCCTGCGTGCGCGGATTGTAGCCCGGACGCGCGCGGCGGCGGCGTACTGAGAAGGTGCCGAAGCCCGGTACCCAGAAGCGCTTGTCCTTGCGAATCGCGCGCGCGATCTGATCGAAGGTCAGTTCGATCGCTCGCGCGGCGGTCTTCTTCTCCAGGTGCGTCGCCCGCGCCACGGTCTCGATCAGTTCGGCCTTGGTCATGAGTTCGTGCCTCCCCCGTCTCACCCTTATAGCGCGGAGGCACGCTGCGACAAGAACGGGACGAGCGCGAAATCAGCCGCGGGACTGGCCTATAGGGCCGCTCAGGATGGCTCTGACGGCGGTTGCGCCAAAGCGCCCAACTCGCGCCATACCAGGCCCCATCGCACGCCCTGGTCGCTGACCGTGACGCTGTTCACATCGGCCTCGCTCATCACGCGCTCCAGGATGGCGGTGCCCGCGAAGATGACGTCGGCGCGCGCGGGATCGAGGCCCTTAAGCTTGCGCCGCGCGGCGAGCGGCATCGAGCCAAGCATGCCAGCACGCGCTCAACGTCGTCGCGCGAGAGCTCGTAGCCATGAGCCCGGTCCGGATCGTACGTATCCATCTGGAGCGCGATCGCGCATACCGTGGTCACGGTGCCCGCAATCCCGACCAGCAAGTCGGCGTCGAACTTCCATCCGAGTCCCGTAAGTTCGGCATCGATGGCCAGGCGGAGGTCGGCGGCCTCGCGCGTCGTCGGGGGATCGTGATGGAGAATCCGCTCGGTCAGACGCACCGAACCGATTTGCAGGCTCGCCATTTGCAACTTCACGCTGGACTCGGTGCTGATGAACTCGGTGGCATTGCCGCCCGCGCGGATGAACTCGGTCGAACCGCCGCCGATGTCGATGATGAGCAGCCGCTGGGACGGGTCGAGGCGCAAGCCGCGCACCACCGCCAGGTAGGACAGCCATGCCTCGGTCTCGCCCGAGACGATCTCCAGTTCGATACCGGTGCGTTCGCGCACGCGCCGGATCAGGCTTTCGCCATCGGCGGCATCGCGGAGCGTCGCCGTGCCGGCCGTCACGATCTTCTCCGCGCCGGCGGCCCGCGCCTGCTCGACGAACTCGGCGATGGTATCAAGCGTGCGAAGCGCGGCCGCCGGATCCAGCCGATGACTTTGGTCGACGCCCTGTCCCAGGCGCGTAATCCGCGCGAGATCGATCACCCGGCGCGCGCCGCCGTCGGGCGTGGTCTCGGCCACGAGCATCAGGACCGTGTTGGTGCCGACATCGAGCGCGCCAATCCTCATGGAGCCTCCTGTAAGATGGATGGCGCCGCGGACTCGGCGCCTGCGTACTCGACGATGAACTCGTCGATCGCGCCAAGTGCACGCGCCGCCATATCGAGCTTCTTCTGACGGCCGCGCGCCCGCGTCGTCAGCTCCGGCATCAGACCGTAGTTGGCATTCATCGGTTGAAAGTCACGCCGGCCCTGATCCGTGATATAGGCCACCAGCGAACCGAGCGCGGTCACGGGCGGCGGTACGGCCAGCGGGCGACCATTTAGCAGGTTGGCCGCGTTGAGCGCCGCGAGCAGACCCGCGGCTGCCGACTCGACATAGCCCTCGACGCCGATCATTTGTCCCGCCACGAACAGGTCGTCGCGGCCAATCAGTTGAAGCGTGGGACGCAGCAACCGCGGCGAATCGATGAAGGTGTTGCGATGCAGCGAGCCCAGGCGTACGAACTCGGCGCGCTCCAGCCCCGGAATCATCCGCAGCACGCGCCGTTGCTCCGGATAAGTCATCTTGGTCTGGAAGCCGACCATGTTGTACAGGCGCGCCGCGCGATCGTCCTGGCGCAACTGGACCACCGCGAACGGACGGCGCGCGCCGCGCGGATCGTCGAGCCCCACCGGACGCATCGGGCCGAAGGCCAGCGTCTGCGGCCCGCGCCGCGCCATCTCCTCGATCGGCATGCAGCCCTCGAAATACATCGGACGCTCGAAGGGATGCGCCGCGACCTTGTCGGCCGCGAGCACCGCGGCGACGAACGCGTCGTACTCGGCCTCGTTCAGCGGGCAGTTGATATAGTCGTCGCCGCCCCGGCCCCATCGCGAGGCCCGGAAAGCGACTTCCATGTCGATCGAATCGGCGCTCACGATAGGCGCGATGGCGTCGTAGAAATACAGATGGCGTGCGCCGACGAGCCGATTAAGGTCGGCTTCCAGGGCGGGACTGGTGAGCGGGCCGCTCGCGAGAATGGTTACGCCATCGGGAATCGAAGTCGCCTCCTGGCGCACGACCTCGACCATGGGATGGCCGGTCAGGGCTTCTGTAAGCGCGCGCGCGAACTCGTCGCGGTCCACCGCGAGCGCCGAGCCGGCCGGAACGCGGGCGCGATCGGCGGTGGCGATGACCAGCGAGCCGAGGCGGCGCATCTCTTCCTTGAGTACGCCGACCGCGGCATCCATCGAGTCGCTGCGCAACGAATTCGAGCATACCAACTCGCCGAAGAGCGCGGTCTGATGGGCCTCGGTCATGCGGACCGGGCGCATCTCGAAAAGCCGCACGCGCACGCCGCGGCGGGCGAGTTGCCATGCGGCTTCGCTGCCCGCCAGGCCCGCGCCGATCACGTTGACGATTGTAGGAGTCACCGCAAAAGGCTAGCGTGCCGACTCACACGACGGCAAGCCGATCGCGAAATCAGACGCGGAAGCGCCGCAAAAATGCGGAGGCCGCCGCTGCTCTCTCTTCAGTCATCCTGAGCGAGCGTTGCGCGAGTCGAAGGATCTCGCGCAGCATCTTATGCCGCGTGATTTGCCGGGCCTTCTCAGAAACAACCATCACGGCCGCGAAGACCGCGGCCGCGAGATCCTTTACTACGGCAACCTTCGTTCAGGATGACAAATAAGGCTTTTTTGCTGGCCTCCTGAGGGAGCATGCACGAGCCCAGGAGCGAGGTCGAAAAATTCCACCGATAGCAAGGTGACCCAAAGTGCGCTTTTTTTCCCGTCATCCTGAGCGAAGCGAGTCCGCGAGCGGAGTCGAAGGATCTACGCGAAGCGATGAGTCTTCCTTGCCGGACTCGCCCAGGAGCAAATCATGCTGAGCGAGCGTTGCGCGAGTCGAAGGATCTCGCGCGGCATCTTATGCCGCGCGCCTACGCGCTCGCGGGTGCCGGAGCGGGAGCGCCGCCGTCGGGGCTGGCGGCGTCAGGCACCGGTATGCGGTAGTCGCATTCCTTATTCGGGCATTGCCAGCGCGCGCCCTCGCGCTTGGTGACCTTCTCGACCAGGTAGGTCGATCCGCATTGCGGGCAGGGATGCGCCACGACCTTGTCCCAGCTCGCGAATTTGCACTTGGGATAGCGGGAGCATCCGTAGAACAGCTTGCCGCGGCGGCTGCGCCGTTCCAGCACGTCGCCTTCCTTGCAATCGGGACAGTTGACGCCGGTGCTGACCGGGTCCGACTTCAGGCGCTTGATACCGTCGCAGTCGGGATAGCCCGAGCATCCGAGAAACTCGCCGAAGCGCGAGCGCCGGCGCACCATCGGTTTGCCGCATTTCTCGCATACCTCGTCGGTCGGCTCGGTCGAGAGCGCCTGGCGCTCCTGCGGCACGATATTACCCTGGTCGTCGCGGCTGAACTCCTTGGTGTTGGTGCACTTGGGATAGTTGGAGCAGGCGAGAAACTCGCCGTTGCGCCCCCACTTGATCACCATCTCGCCGTCGTCGAGTTCGCACTTGAGCCCGGTCGGCAGGCCTTTGCGCTTGACGGTCGGCATCTTCTTCTTGGCCTCGCCCAGCGACTTCTTGAACGGCCCATAAAAGCGGCGCAGCGTCTTGACCCAGTTTTCCTTGCCGTTTTCGACCCCGTCGAGTTCCTCCTCGAGTTGCGCGGTGAAGCTCACCTCCAGGATGTCCGGGAAGGCCTTTATCAGAAGTTCGGCGACCACGCGGCCGAGCGAAGTCGGACGCAGCCGCTTGCTCGGGTCTTCCTCGACGTACTCGCGGTTCAGGATCGAGGTCATGATAGCCGCATAGGTCGACGGGCGGCCGATACCCTTCTCCTCGAGTTCTTTGATAAGCGTCGCCTGGCTGAAGCGCGGCGGCGGCTGCGTGAAGTGCTGCTCGGGATCGAAACCCAACAGCTTTAAGATCTCGCCCTCGTTCATCGCGGGCAGCGTCGCCGACTCGTCGTCGTCCGCGGCGACCTCGTCCTGACCCTCGGTGTACACGCGCATGAAGCCGTCGAACTTGACCACCTGGCCGGTGGCGCGAAAGACCGCCTCGGTGGCCTCGATATCGACGGTGGTGCGGTCGTAGACGGCCGGGTTCATCTGGCTCGAAACGAAGCGGTTGAAGATGAGGGTATAGAGAGCCAGCTCGTCCTTGCCCAGGTAGCGAGCCATCGATTCGGGGTCGCGCTCGACCGCGGTTGGGCGAATCGCTTCGTGGGCGTCCTGCGCGGACTTGGATGAGCGATAGAAATTCGGGCGCTCCGGGATGTAACTCGCGCCGTAGCGATTGACGATGTACTCGCGCACGGAGGCCAGCGCCTGGTCGGAAACCCGCGCCGAATCGGTGCGCATATAAGTGATAAGGCCGACCGCGCCCTGGTCGCCCAGCTCGACGCCCTCGTACAGGCGTTGCGCGATCTTCATCGTCCGCGAGGGCGAGAAATAAAGCTTGCGCGAGGCCTCCTGCTGCAGGCGCGAGGTGATAAAAGGCGGTGTCGGCGTGCGCCGCACCTCTTTGCGCTCGACCTTTCGCACGACGAAAGGCGTCTGCTCGCACGCCGCGATGATCTCGCGCGCCTCGGCCTCGGGCAGCTTGTAGGCCTTGTTGTCGATACGCTGGTCGCGATGACTATAGAGGCGAGCCTTGAACGGGGGCGGATTGCCGGCTTCCAGACGCGCGTCGAGCGTCCAGTATTCCTCGGCGCGAAACGCCTCGCGCTCCTTCTCGCGCTCGACGATTATCCGAAGCGCCACCGACTGCACGCGCCCGGCGCTGATTCCGCGCTTGACCTTGTCCCACAGGAGCGGGCTTATCTGGTAGCCGACCAGCCGGTCGAGCACCCGCCGCGCCTGCTGGGCGTCGAACAGGTCATGATTGAGCTCCTCGGGATTCGCCACCGCCTGGCGCACCGCGCCCTGCGTTATCTCATGGAGCAGTACCCTGCGGACGCTGCCCTTGATCTTTCCGAGCTGCTCGGCGATGTGCCATGCGATAGCTTCGCCCTCGCGGTCCGGGTCGGTCGCCAGGTATATATTGTCGGCTTTTTTGGCTTGCGCCTGGATTTCCTTGAGCACCTTCGCCTTGCCGGCGATGACGTGGTACTCGGGCTTGAAATCGTCGTCGACGGCGACCCCCAAGGTGCTCTTGGGCAAGTCCATCACGTGGCCAACGGATGGAATGACCTGGAAGTCGGAGCCTAAGTAGCGCTTGACCGTTTTCGCCTTGGCAGGCGATTCGACTATTACGAGGTTTTTTGCCACCCTTCCTCCAGCCTCGGAAATCAGTCCCAGAACCGCCCGCCAACTTAAGGGCCGGGCCTAGGGCAGTGTGAAGAGCTTGCCGGGATGCTGCACGACGAGCCCGCGCAACTCAAGCTCCAGCAATAAGTTAAGCACAGTTTGGGGAGGAAGTTGGCACGTTTCAATGACCGCGTCGACGTGAAGCTTTTGAACATCTGTTAAACAGTCTAAAATTGCTTGAACTTGCTTGGTCATCTCTTGGGTCAAATCTGACGATCGATCAACAATCATCTCTGTTTGCATCGCGACGGCTCGCGCCGTAGGAGCTTCGCCGCCATGAGGCATCACCGCGGCGGCCTGGCGCTCCATCGTGGCCGAGGCCGCAGGCGCCGCATCACACGCGGCCGCCGTATCGCTCTCTGCCGATGCCGACACCTTACCGGCCATCTGGGGCGCAAGGTCTTCGATCACGTCTTCCACACACTCTACCAGCACCGCGCCCTCCCTGAGGAGACGATTACTTCCTCGGGTCTTGCCGTTCAGTGGACTGCCGGGAACGGCGAAGACCTGGCGATCCTGCTCGAGCGCCATCCGGGCGGTGATCAGCGAGCCGCTCTTCTCGGCGGCTTCAACAATCACGACGCCGAGCGAAAGACCCGACAGGATACGATTTCGGCTGGGGAAGTTCTCGGGCAGCGGCGCGGTACCCAACGGGAGTTCGCTAAGAACGGCGCCGCGGCGTTCGACGATCGAGTCAGCGAGCCCTCGATGCTCGGGCGGATAGGCGACGTCGATACCGCATCCCAGGACCGCGATTGTACGGCCGCCGGCCTCGAGCGCGCCGCGATGGGCCGCGCCGTCAATCCCACGGGCAAGTCCGCTGACCACGACGAAGCCGCGCGCGGCAAGTTCGAAACCCAGCCGCTGGGCCATCCGCAACCCCGCTTCGCTGGCGGCGCGCGCTCCGACCACCGCTACGCATGCAGTGTCGTTGGGCTCGAGCAGGCCGCGCGCGAAGAGATAAGGAGGCGGGTCGGCAATCTGCTTCAGATTGGGCGGATATTCGACATCGGTCCATCGCACCAGGCGCGCGCCGATCCGCGGCAATTCGCACAATTCCTTCTCCAGCGGCGCGAAGCCGTCGAAACCGGCGATGGCGCGGGCGACGTTCCGGCCGACTCCAGCGGCAATGATCTCCTCTTCGGTGGCTTTGAAAATCCGCTCGGCGGAACCGAACCGTTCGAGCAGCAGCCGGCAGGTGCGCGGTCCAGCGCCATGGACACGTCGCAGCGCGAGCCAATAGGCGTCGGAAGTCGCAGACATAGTGCCCGGCGGCGCGGCCATGATTCGAGGCAGATTCGAGGAAGCGAGGAAGTGGACGAAGCGCTCGGGCCGCGATTAGCGTATATCTATATTAAGTCGCAAACCTCGGCCACTCGGAGATGGCCGACGGCGCGTGGCTCAGCTTGACCGCGCGCGCTCAATGAAATAGTTAAAAGCGAACCGCTCTATTTGCCGCCGCAGTGCTGTCCGCTTGTTAAAATAATATGAATTGCGTCGCTTTCGCGATCGCGCGGGCGCTAGCAGCAAGGGGGGCGTGGGCGGAGGAGCAACAAAACTGATGGAATCAAGCCAGGTGACGGAAAACGGCCGAATGTCGGCGGTCGATAAGCAGATTCTGATTTTTAGCGTCTACCGGGACGCTGAATTGCGCGGAGCGCGCCTGCTCTTCAATCTGATCGGACATATGAAGGACGGCGACTCGCAGCTCAAGATGGCCAAGCATTTGTCCGACGAAACCCGTCACGCCTGGCTATGGACCCGGCGTATCGCCGACCTCGGCGGCACGCCCCTGATGCTGGCGGACGGCTATCAGCGCCGTCTCGGCCTGCGTATCGGCGTGCCCAAGACGGTGATCGAATTGCTCGCGCTGACCGTGGTCGTCGAGGAGCGCGCGCAAAGCCGCTACATGGCCCACGCCGCACTGCCCAACGTCGACGAGGAAACCCGCGAAGTGCTCAAGGCCGTCACCGAGGATGAAACCTGGCATCTCTCGTGGATCGAGAAAAAGATGCGCGAGATCGCCAAGGAAGAAGGCTCCGAAGCCAAGGCGGACGAGGCGCTGGACCGTTACCGTTCGATCGAGCGCGAGGTGTACGCGACGCTCGCGGCCGATGAAGTCGAGTTGATGCGCACCTGATCCAGTAGGCGCATCGCGTTCCGGTTACCCACTCCTTTTTCGTCATCTCGTCGAGATAGCGGCGAGCCGTCAAGCCGCGCGCGCACCCAAGGCGGCATTGAGTTCCACCCTCATCGCGTTAGCCGCCTCGGCCGCCGCCTCTTCAGGCGCGGAGCCGGGTCGCTTCAGATAAGCGTACATAAGGCTTCGGCTGGCGTTGACCACCACTCCAGTGCCGTCGGGACGCGCCGCGCGCACCGCATCGGCCGCGCCCGCGCCCTGCGTGCCATAGCCCGGCACGAGGACCGTCGCATGCGGCATCAACTCGCGGGCGCGCACGGCGTGTTGCGGATAGGTCGCACCAACCACCGCACCCACCGGACTTAGCCCGCTCGGACCGGCAAATTCGCCGCCCCACGCCTCGACCCGCCGCGCCACCCATTCCCATGCGGGCACGCCATCGGCCACGCGATCCTGGAGCTCGCCGGAGGACGGATTGGAAGTCTTGACCAGCACGAACAGGCCACGGCCGTCGCGCACGTAGGTTAAAAATGGCGCTATCGCGTCGCTACCGAGGTAAGGATTCACGGTAATGGCGTCGCATCCGAAATCGCCGTCACCCAAAAAGGCTTCGGCGTAAGCGGCCGAAGTCGATCCGATATCGCCCCGCTTGGCGTCGGCAACGGTCAGCAGCCCGAGCCGGCGCGCCAACCCGATGACCTCGGTCAACGCACGCATCCCGTCCATCCCGCGTGCCTCGAAAAACGCGAGTTGCGGCTTGATTGCGCAGATGGAGCCGGCGCAAGCCTCGACGATCGCACAGCAGAAACGCGAGAGCGTATAGCCTTCGGGCACCCCTGGGATCCCCGGCGCGTCGAGTTGCGGGTCGACGCCGAGCATCGCAAGGCTCCCCTTGCGGCGTTGGGCCTCGAGCAGTCGCTCGGAGAAGTAATCCATCGCGGTCCCATCATTTCACAAGCGATTTACCCCTCACAACGCGGCCGATTCGCCTCGCGGCGCTTGGAGCGCGCCGCCGTTTCGCGATAGCGTGCGGCCATCACAGGAGTGCGCATGGAACTTGGAAAATTTGGCGTCTTTTCCTACCTCGACACGCTCAGCGCCGGCGAGGTCGCCGGCTTCGCCCGCAAGATGGAGCATCTGGGCTACAGCGCCCTGTGGTTTCCCGAGACCTTCGGGCGGGATCCATTCGTCTGCGCGGCACACGTGCTCGGCAACACCCAGCGCCTGATCGCGGGAGCGGCGGTCGCGGTGGTATGGAAACGCGAGGCGGCCACGATGGCCGGGGCGGCGCGCACGCTGGGCGAGATGCATCCCGGGCGATTCATTCTGGGGATGGGCGTAAGCGGCGGGCCGTTCATGAAACGTCATGGCCTCAACTATCAGAAGCCGCTCACCTACATGCGCGAATATCTCACCCGGATGCGCGAGGCGCCGTACTACGGTCCTCGCCCCGCCGCCGAGACACCGGTGATTCTCGCGGCGCTCAGGCCCAGGATGCTCGAACTGGCGGTGAGCGAGACGATGGGAACGATAACGGCGCTGATGCCGCCCGACGCGATCGCCACGATGCGCGCGGCCATCGGGCCCGGCAAATGGATCTGCGCGCAGCAGGTGGTGATGCTCGAGACCGACGCATCGCGTGCCCGCGCCGCCGCGCGCAAGTTCATGCATTTCTACCTGGGCTCGCCAACCTACCGCATGCATCTGCGCGCGATCGGCTTTAGCGACGCCGACTTCGCCGACGACGGCAGCGACCGGCTGCTGGACGCGCTGGTCGCCTGGGGTGACGAGCGGCGCGTGCGGCAATGCCTCGACGCTCATCTCGACGCCGGCGCGAATCATGTCGTGATCTCCCCGCTCAACTCCTCGGGCGGTCATCGGCCCGACGAACGCATCCTGGAGGCGATGGCTCCGAAGTAATCAGCGCTTGGGTTTTTTGCGCTGCGGGCGGCGTTTAGGCGAGTCGTCGCCGGGCAGCACGATGTCGCTGCTCCGCCACAGATACCAGGACGCGGCCGATCTATATGGACGCCATCGCTCGGCCAAGGCGCGCAGCCGCTTCGCGTCGGGCATTTTGCGCATCCGGTACAGCCGCCGCGCCGCGTTACGAACTCCCAAATCGTCGACCGGCAAAACATCGGGCCGCCCTAGATTGAACATCAGGAACATCTCGGCGGTCCATCTTCCCACCCCATGCACGCGCGTCAGGTCGAGGATGATTTCCTCGTCCTCCATCTTGTGGAAGCGATGGAAGTTAAGGATGCCGCTATCGACATGGGCGGCGAGATCTTTCAGATAGAGGCTCTTTTGGCGCGAAAGCCCTACTCGCCGCAGGTCCTCGTTCGAGGCGTCGATCACCTGGCGCGGGCTGGGAAAGCGCCGACCGGGAAAAAGCGCGACGAACCGCGTGTAGATAGTATGCGCGGCGGCGCCCGCGAGCTGCTGAAAAATGATCGCGCGGCTAAGCGACTGGAAACGCTCGCGGCGCAGAGCGATTTCGATCGGCCCGACCGCTTCGATTATGCGCGCCATGACCGGATCGGCGCCACGCAAATGCGCCATCGCCTCGCTCGCATAAGAAACACCCTTGTTAGCCATCGCGCGCGGATTATAGCCCATTCGGCGGGCGCCGCGTCATCGCGGCACAACCCACGGACGTTGGCGCGCTGTCACTATCGCGACGTTCCGAGAGGTTCCGCGCCCTTTAGCTATGCTTGATCCTTGCAAGTTTGACCGGCTCGAACATAATGGAGCCGTGTTTTGCACCTAGTTGCATCTATCCGCTCATGGAATTCACGAGGCCACGACCCTGAGAGGTTCAAGCATGAAAACAGTGATGGCGAACAGGCGCTGGATAAAGGAAAATCCCGACCTTGATACGGGCCCGGTCCCTACCGACACTTGCACGTCGCCCAGACTGTTCGAGCTCGAGCGTGAACGCATCTTTCGCAAGTCCTGGCTCAACATGGGCCGGGAGGAAGACCTGCCGGAGCCGGGCAGTTACGTGGTCCGCGATCTTGCGATCGCCAACACCTCCGTGCTGCTGGTTCGCGGCAAGGATCGAACGGTCAGAGCGTTTCACAACATCTGCGTTCATCGCGGCAACCGGCTGGTCGACAACGAGAAAGGACTGTGCAAGGGCCGGTTTGTATGCCGTTTTCACAGTTGGGCCTTTGATACGGCGGGGAAGCTAACCTGGGTGTCCGACGAGGCCAACTTTTACGACATCGACAAGAGCGCTCTCGGCTTGAAACCAATCGCCGCGGATATATGGGAAGGGTTTATTTTCATCAACCTTGATCCTCATCCCACGGAGACCCTCGCCCAGTACATGGCGGGGATGGTCCAGCAGATTCATGGATACCCTTTCGATCAGCAGCGGCTGATGAGCCGCTATCGCGTGGAGGAAAGGGCGAATTGGAAAGTAATGCTGGACGCGCAGAACGAGGTTTACCATCTTCCGTTCCTGCATATTACCTATCCCGACTTTTGTCCGCTGAATGAGCAGAACTTCAGCCGCGTTCAGAATTTCAGCCGCTTCGGCCGCCATACCGTCTACTCAGTCGAATTGAACCCCGATCACAAAATGACGCCGGTCGAAGCAATCGCCGCAAACGCCAATCCCCGCGGAGGACAGACCTATCCGTCGATGATCGGATGGTTCGATTTCTACACCGTGTTTCCGAATTTCTGCATGCTGTTCCTGGCCGGAACGTATGTCACCTACAACATCTGGCCCATCGCGGTCGACCGCAGCGTGTGGGAGGTTAGCCTCTATCAACCAGCCACCAGCAAGCCGAGCGAACGGTTCGCGCAGGAGTACATCCGCTGCCGTTTTCGCGATCTCCTGCAGGAAGACGCGAGCAATCACGAGGCTATCCAAGCCAGTCTGAACTCGGGAGCGCTGACTCACTTCCAGCTACAGGACGAGGAAATCCAGATCAGGCATTTCCACAAGGAAGTGCGCAGACACATCTTCGGTGAAGGTAATGGCGCGTCCGCCCTCGCTACGACCAATGGCCACGACGCGGGGGAACTGGGATTGAAATGAATACTCAATTGCCCGCCGGATTTTCCGATCTCGAGCAATTTGCACAGTGGGTGCTGCCGACGAGCATCGAGCGGAACAGGAAGCGCCGCACGAGTTCGATGGACGAGATTAACGCGTTTTACAACGCGATGCTGCCCAGGCTCGAAGAGATACTCGCGTACCTGGATCAGTTCTCCCTCCAGGAAATGCCGCAGGACGCGCTACGGCTTATGTTTCTCTCGCTGTCATTGGCTGAAGTCACGATCGCGGTGGAACTGTTCCACGAGCCAAAAGTCACCGGGGGTTGCGATCCGGAGCGATTTATAGTGATGCGCGAGCTTAATCCCTGAAACCTGCCTATCGGGAGAAAAATGCCATGAATCTCACGGGCAACGTGGCCTTGGTGACGGGTGCGGGATCTGGCATCGGCCGCGCGGTTGCCTTGAGACTTGCGGCGGCGGGCGCGAAGGTCGTGATCGCGGATTTCAACGAGGAAGCCGGCGCCCGAATCTGCACGGAGCTGAAGCAGTCAGGAGCCGAAGCGGTCTCGCAACGGACCGACGTTTCCAAAACCGACGAGGTCCAGCAACTTATCGCCTTTACGATTCGGACCTTCGGGAAGCTCGACTGCGCGGTCAACAACGCGGGAATCCAGGGCGATTTGGCCTCCACGGCCGAGTGCACTGAGGAAAACTGGGATCGTATCGTCGACACCAACCTCAAAGGCGTCTTTCTGTGCATGAAGTACGAACTGCGAGAGATGCTCAGCCGTGGCAGCGGCGCAATCGTGAATATAGCCTCGAACTTCGGAGTGGTGGGTTCGCCGGAGATGCCCGCTTACTCGGCCAGCAAACACGGCGTGGTAGGCCTTACCAAAACCGCGGCGATCGAGGTCGCGGCCCGCGGAATCCGGGTAAACGCGGTATGCCCCGGTCCGACCTTAACCCCGCTGGTGGAGGCCGTGACTAAAGACACGCCCGGAATCATCGACGCGATCATCAGCCGGCTGCCGATCGGCCGAATGGCCGGCCCGGAGGAGGTTGCTCAGGCGGTTGCGTGGTTGTGCTCGGACGAAGCGACCTTCGTAGTGGGCAGTATTTTTCCGGTCGATGGCGGCTACGTCGCGCAGTAGAGAAAATCAGTCCGGACCGACGACCGGGAACCCCTCGCGCCCAGCAGCAACCGCAAGGCGCTGATCGAGCGTCACGAAGGGAAGCGTGGCTGGACTTCGGTCGGCCGCAACCAGCGCGGCTCCAAGCTGAAGCGCGTCGGCCGCGCGCAACGGATACGTCGCGACGAGCCGCTCGGCGTTTTCGCGGACCGTTTCGACGTCCCGAATTTCGTTCCAAACGTTCCACATCCGCATAACTTCCGAACCGGCGGCAGACAAACGGGCAGTCATGTCCGGAGCCTGGCGCTTGCGCCTTTCTATAGCGGACATCAACTCGACTCGAGTCAGCGCCCAGACAACTACTTCGGAATCGCTGTTGGTAATGCTTCGAGCCCAGTCGCTGGTGGATTCGACAAGAAACAGTGGTACCAACGCGGAACTATCCCAAAATCTCACCAACCGCTCTCCCGCTCATCCAAAAGTTCCTGCAAAACGCTGCCACGCACTTTGATCGGTTTGTGGTGCTTGAGCCACTCGCGCATGCTGCCCTTGCCGCGGCGAAGTACACCGATACTCTCGAGGAAATCCAACCGTTGCTCGTCCGTCAGCTTGCGGCCCTCCGCGGGACCTTGGGGAATTGGAGTAATCCGCGCGACCGGCACCTTGCGATCAAGCACAAGAATCGTCTCGCCACCTTTCACGTAATTGATGTACCGGGAAAGATTGTTCTTCAGATCGGCGATTCCGGCCTTTTTCATGTGGCCATTATAGCTATATCGGCACACCACGCCCTAATCCCGGCCGACGGCGTGCGGGGACAGCCAGACCCGTTCCAGGCGCGTGGGGCGCATCGGGTTGAGCACGTAGCCGTTCACCCAGGGCTGACGGATCATGTAGGCCACCGGATTGTAAAGGAATACCCAGGGCGCGTCGGCAACCACCAGTTCCTCGGCCTGGTTGTAGAGCGCGTAGCGCCGCGCGAGGTCGGCCAGCGGCGCGGCCTCGGCCAACAGTTTATCCACCTCGGGATTGTAGTAAAACGTGTCGTTGTTGCCGCCCCATTGCTTGCGCGACAGCAGCACTTCAAGGAAGTTCTGCGGGTCGGAAAAATCCGCCTCCCATCCCAGGTCGACCAGCGGCACCGTATCGGGTTGACGAATCGCTTCGAGGAGCGGCGCCCATGCCACCGGCTTGAGCTCGACGTGGACACCGACCAGCGCGAGGTCCTGCTGGATCGATTGGCCGATCATCATCTCGCTACGATCCGCGCGCATCCAGAGAGTCGGCGAGAAGTCCTTATCCACTCCCGCCTCCTCGAGTAAAAGCCGCGCCTTGGCGGGATCGTAAGGATAGCCTTTCAAGTTCGGGTTGAAGCCCGGCAACCCGGGCGGGAGAACGCCGTCGGCAACGACGCCGCGTCCGTTGAGCAGCGCGATTATCTTGTGCTTGTCGACCGCGTAGTTGAACGCGCGCCGCACGCGCACATCGTCGAACGGCTTCATCCCGCAGTTCATCCCGAGGTACTCGGTCGCGATATCCACGATATGAAGCGTGAGCGCGCGCAGTCGCGGCTTCTTCATCACGTAAAGAAACTCCGCCGACGGGATCCTCGAAACGTCGATCGTTCCGGCCTCGAATTTGAGCCACTGCAGATCGTCGCTGACGCCGATTTCCTCGACCACCGCGTCCAGGCGCGGGACATCCTTGATGAAGTAGCCGGGATTCCTGACCATCACGAGCCGTTGACCGCCGATCCACTGAGCGAGCTTGAACGGCCCGCTGCCGACCACGTGGCTGGAAAAATCCTCACCCCATCGTTCGACCACCTCGTGCGGCACCGCCGCCGCAAACGGCATCGCGAGCTTCTGCACGAAAATCGGATCGGGAGCCTCGAGATGAAAAACGATCGTCCAGGGGTCAGGCGTCGCGATGCCGCCGACCTCGTGCGCATGCCCGGCCTGAAACTCCGGCGCCCCGACTATCTCGCGAAAATACTCCATCCCCTTCGAGCGCGTCGCCGGATCGAGCACGCGCTCGATTTCGTACTTGAAGTCGGCCGCGGTGACGGCGCGGCCGTTGGTGAAAAAGGCGTCGCGGCGCAAGTGAAACGTGAACACGCGCGCGTCGGGCGATCCCTCCCAGCTCGTGGCGATCTCAGGGACCAGGTCGACGCCGCCGTCGCTGTAGCGGACCAGCGTGTCGAAAATCATCTGCTCGAAAGTCCACGAAGCGGTATCGTAGCCCGCGGCGGGATCGAGCGTCGGTACGTCGTCCTGCACGGCGAGATGGAGCACCTGCGCGCCGCGCGGAAAGCGCGGCATCGCGGGCGCCCCCGTCCCGCGGCATCCGGCGCCGCCGACGGCGGCGCCGGATGCCGCGGCGATCCATAGCGCGGCCGCGGCGAGCGCGCGGAGCGCGCCGCCGCCACCGCGCTTCTTGCGGCGGTCGCGGGCGTCGCCCGCGCGCCGCAGGCTATCGCCGGCTCCGCCGGCGCTGGCGCGCCGGGCGACGAGGCGGCGGCGCGTCCCGCGCCGCCGCCTCATCGCCCGGCCCTCCCGCCGCGCGCGCGGAGGTACCCGTAGCCGAGCAGGTTAAACGCCAGAACCGCGTAGAAAATCGCCAGCCCCGGAAAGGCCACCAGCCACGGCGCGGTGCGGAAATAGATCAAGGCCTCTTCGATCATGCGGCCCCAGCTCGGCGTCGGCGGCGGCACGCCGAGGCTGAGAAAGCTCAACCCCGCGTCCAACAGCAGCGTGCCGGAGGTCCCGAGCACCGCCATCACGACGATAATCGGCATCACGTTGGGCAGCACGTGGCGCGCGATCAGGCGCGCCGGCGTGCTGCCTAGCGCGCGCGCCGCCGTCACGAAGTCGCGCTCGGCCATCGTTAGCGTCTCGGCTCGCACGACGCGCGCGATTTGGGTCCACGATACGAGTCCAATCACCAGCAACACGTTGAGCAGGCTCGGATGCAGCACGGCGACAAACGCCATCGCCAGCAGCAACGCCGGCAGCGTCAGCATCACGTCGGTGAAGCGCATCAGCGCGAAATCGGCAACGCCGCCGAAGAAACCTGAGACCAGTCCGATCGTCACCCCGATCGTCAGCGTGATGACCATCGCGGCCACGCCAACGATGAGCGACACTCGCGCGCCCCAGATGATGCGCGAGAGCACGTCGCGGCCCAGCTCGTCGGTGCCCAGCGGAAAGGCGGCCGACGGCCGGCCGGGATCGCCGTAAGTCGGCGCGACCGCGCGGGTGGGATCGTAGGGCGCGAGCCGGGAGGCGAACATCGCCGTCAGCACCAGGCTCAGCACCATCGCCGCGCCCACCAGTTCCATCGCGTTGAGCCGCCGCGTCATGCCATCTCGCTCAGCCGGATTCGCGGGTCGAGCCACGCGTACAGCAGGTCCACCGCGAGATTGGCGACGACGACGAGGAACGCCGAGAAAAGCACGGTGCCCATGATAAGCGGAATGTCGAGGTTGAATACCGCTTCGTACGCGAGCCGCCCGATTCCCGGCCAGTTGAACACGGTCTCGGTGAGCACCACGCCGGAGAGCAATCCCGCCAGATCGAGCCCCGCCAGCGTCACCAGCGGCAGCGTCGCATTGGCCATCGCATGGCGGACCAGCGCCTGCGCGGCCGAGAGCCCCTTGCCGCGCGCGGTCCGGATATAATCCTGGTCCAGCGCCTCGACCAGGTTGGTATGCAGGATGCGCGAGTAGTAGCCGGCCGAGCCTAGCGCGAGCGCGATAGTCGGCAGCACCAGGCTCTTGAGTCCGTCGAAGCCGCCCAGCGGAAACGAGCGCAGATAAAGGCCGCCCGCGATCAGGAGCATCGTGCCGAGCCAGAACACCGGCACCGAAATCAGCGCCAGCGAAAAGACCAATAGAAGGTTGTCCACCGCGCGCTCGCGCCACGCCGCCGCGACCATTCCCATCGGGATGCCAAGCGCGAGCGAGAGCGCCATCGCGCACAGCGCCAGGATAGCGGTGGCGGGAAACCGGCTAAGGATCAATTGCGTCACGCTGGCGCGCCGGATGTAGGAGCGGCCGAGGTCACCGTGGATCGCGCGGCCGAGGTAGTGTGCGTACTGAAGGTAAACCGGCTGATCCAGTCCTAGCTGATGGCGGATGGTGGCGAGAGTCTGCGGATCGGCCTTCGCACCCGCCATCGCGACCGCCGGGTCAGCCGGGATCACAAACGCGATGGTGAACGTGATGATCGAAGTGCCAAGCAGGACCCCGGCGCCATATATGATTCGCCGAATGATGTACGCGATCATTCTTTCACCGACACTCGCGCTTTCACCGACACTCGCGACACCGCTCCGCTGTCGCGCCCGCGCAGAGCGGAGATAATGCCGCCCGTCCTTTCCAGCCGGAGGCTAGGTCGACGCCCGTCACGTTCGCTCTCTAAGTCGCGAGCGTGCCGCGGACGCGCAGTTCCCGCGCGAGCCTGAATTCGGCGCGCTCACGATGGCGCCGCACGGCGTGATCGCCGGCGGATCTGTGATCGGCGGAACTGTCATAATCCTTCGCCGCCTCCAGTGCGGCACGCTCCTCGGGGCGCAGAACCGCGATAATTTTCTCCATCTCCGCGCTACGGGCAACGTCGTCCGCGGCCAAGGTCCCCGCGGCCGCGTGCTTGAGTGACCGCCAATGGGCAAGAAATGCGGCCAGCGAGGAATAGGTGTCGAGCTTCATGGCGTGGCAGGAATGGGCGCGCCGCCACCCAGCGGTGCGATCGCCAGACCTATCAGATAGCCGATCACCGCCGCGCCCATCGCGACCCCCAGAAAATGCAGCCCCGAAAGGCATCGCCATTTGCGCTGCGCGAGCCATCCCTGAAAATAACCTACCCCGAACAGCGCCAACGCCGTCGTCGCCATCGCGGCGATGAGCCCCAGGTAGTCGCCGGGCCCGGCGGACGGAATAAGGATGAACGGCAGCAGCGGCACCATCGCGCCGATCAGGAATGCGACGCCCATCGTAACGCCATCGACGGCGGCGCTGCCCAGGGCCTGGCGACTCAGACCGTACATTTTGACCTCGGCGGTCGAGAGCAGCGCGCCGGGCGCGGCACTGAGAAGCTGGACGACACGGTAAGAGGCCTCGCGGCTCAACCCCTCATGCTCGAGTTCGTGGAGCAGCCGTTCCTGGAGCACATGGGGCTCGGCGGCGGCCTCCTCGCGCGATCGTTCGAGCTCGCTGCTCAGCACCTCGGTCTCGGCCCGCGTGCCCAGGTACGCCCCGGCGCCCATCGAGAGCGCACCGGCGGCGGTCGAGGCGAGCGCGGCGAGAATCACCTGGCGATGGATCGAGACGGCGCCGCTGAGGCCCGCGAGCACGCCGGCCGTGGTGAGAATTCCGTCCTGCGTCCCGAAGACGATTTCGCGGACGCTGGAGAGACGCTCGATGACGCGTTTCTTTTCGGTTGAGTCGAGGGCCGCCACGCTCGCTCAGCGGGAACTGGGTCCAGGAATGATCGGCGAGGCGGGATTGCTATCCGGCTGCCAATCCGCCGGGCACATCCGCCCCGAGCGCAGCGCGCGTACCACGCGCAGGGTCTCACTCACGCTGCGGCCGACGTTCACGGTACTCGCGACGCAATAGACAATCGTGCGTTTGGAATCGAGGATGAACGTCGCGCGCATCGCCTTCTCCGCGCCTTCGTCGAACACGCCGTAGGCCCGCGCGAGCGCGCCGCCCTGGTCGCTCAACAATGGATAGCCGATTCCGCCGAGCTCGCGCGCCCAGCGCAGATGCGTCTGAGCGTCGTCGATACTGACCGCGACGACACTGGCGCGTTCGGCGGCAAACGCCTCGCGCGAGTTGTGGAAGCCAACGACCTCGGTCGGACAGATGAAGGAGAAATCGTGCGGATAGAAAAACAGCACGACCATCTCGGAATCGATCGCGGAGAGACGCAGACGTCCGGCGCGATCGCCGATCGCGCACGGGAGATCGAATGGCGGCGCAGTATCCCCAGGCTTCAGCATCTCCGCACCGGTGCGGAGACTAAGGCTACTCGATCTGGTAAGTGATCGAAACGGTTACGGGCATCGTGACTTCGCCCGGTCCGCCGGCCGCGAACGCCGGGGCCGGCCGCGCGGGCGCCTCGCTGACGACCCTGAGCACGCGCATCACCCTGATCCCGAGCGACCGCGCGATCGAGTCCGCCTGCGTCTGCGCATCGAACGCGGCCCGGGCGACCGCCTCGCTGCGGGCCTGGGTCTCGTCGTCGAGCGCGAAGTCGAGATAACTGATACGGCTCGCGCCGGCGTCGAGCGCCGCGTCGATCAACGCGCCTACGATCCCGACGGCGCCGGTTTCGACCGTAATTGAATTCTCCGCGCGGTAACCGGTCACCACCGGCTTGTGGCGCCCTCGGGGCTGTTCGTATTCCGGATAAAGCGAACAGCCGCCGGTCAGCAGCCTGCCCATGCCGCGGAGCTTTTCGGCCAGCACTCCGGCGACCCTTTGCGCGAGCGCGGCGTTTTCCTCCGCACTCCGTTGGGCGGAGAGCGCATGAGTTTCAATTGTGAGATTGAAAAGGACTCGATCCGGGGCCACCCGCCACGCGCCGTTACCGACGACCTCGATCGTACGGGTCGGCCTGCCGGCGACCAGCGCGGGACTGAGCTCGGCGGTCAGCGCGCCCAGCAGAGGCTTGCGCCCAGCCTTGAGCTCGGTCACCTGAACTTCGGACCTGTCCGTCGCAACCGCTTCAATTGGGACTGACATCTGCGATGCAGAGTAACCTGTTCGCCGGGATGTTTCGCGCGCGGCGGGCGTCGTGGCGGCTAATATTATGAAGACGCGCACAAGCCGTGCGCGACAAATTGCCCAGCCGGGACTCGGCTTTGGTGCATCAACTTCGAGCGCGAGTGGCCGCCGCGCACCGCTTACTGAATCTGATAGGTAATCGACACCGTTGCGGGAACCGTGACCTCGTTGGGCTGCACCGGTGTCGGCGCGCCCGTGAGATTCGAAGCGGCGAATTCCGTCATCCGCATCATAGGAGCGGGTCCGGTTTGCGGCGCCGTCGTAGCTTTGATCACGGGCCCGAGCGTGACGCCGAGCGCCTTGGCTAGCGAAGCGGCCTGCGCCTGCGCGTCCTTGGCGGCAAGCGCGATCGCCTGGCTGCGGGCCTGGCTCTCGTCGCGGAGCGTGAAGGTGAGATAGTTAATCCGGTTGGCGCCCGCTTCGATCGCGGTGTCAATCAGCCCGCCGAGCAGGCTAATCTCGCCGGTCTCCACGGTGATCGAATTCTCGGCGCGATAACCGGTGATTAGCGGCTTCTCGTTGGGGCGCGGCTCGCTATATTCGGGATAGAGCGAGTAGCCGCCGGTCCATACTTTGCCCTTGCCCTCAAGCTTCTTGGTCAGCGCGTCGACGACCTTTTGCGCGAGTGCCGCGTTCTGACCCGCGCTTTGCTGGGCGGTCGGCGCATGCGTTTCGATTGCGAGATTGAGCGAGGCAACGTCCGGGGCCACGTGCGCTTCGCCGGTGCCGGCGACCTCGATCGTACGCAGGCGCTGCTGAGGGGGGGGCGGGCCCTGCGGCGGCGGAGACGGAAGGGGGAGCGGCGCCGGGTTCATCGGCCCCGCCGCCGTGACGCCAATCGGCGTCATCGAGAAAACGATCGCGGCGCCAGCCACCAGCATAGACAAGCCGCGCGCGCGGCGGCGATTGCCGGCAAATCGCACGCGTTGGCCAGGCTCCGCGATATGAAGCGTTTTCATCCGCACCTGCTCCTCGATCGGTCCAGAACTGTTGCCAAGGCCGTGTGTCACCGCCTAAGCTGCGGGCCGACGGTCTTCCATTGCGCAATAGTTGAGGAGCCCGCGGCGAAAGGCAAGGCCGTCAGGGCGCGAGCGTTGCGCGCCGATGCTTTGGGCGGCCGCTCAGTGTATTGTTCTCGGTTGGAACCCCATCGCATGGCCGACAAGCAGGACGAAAAGAAAGTCACCCCGCGAAGCGTCGACTTCGCCGCCTGGTACAACGAGATAATCGCGCGTGCCGAACTCGCCGATCATTCGCCGGTGCGCGGCTGTATCGTGTTCCGCCCGGACGGATTCGCGATCTGGGAGGCGCTGCGCGACGAACTGGACCGCCGGATCAAAAAGACGGGCGCGCGCAACGCCTACTTCCCGCTATTCATCCCGCAGAGCTTTCTGCAAAAGGAAGCGCAGCACGTCGAAGGCTTCGCGCCCGAGGTCGCCGTGGTCACTCACGGCGGCGGCAAGGAGCTGGAAGAGCCGCTCATCGTGCGGCCGACTTCCGAGACGATCATCAACTACATGTTCGCGCAGTGGATCCACTCGCATCGCGACCTGCCGCTGATGATCAACCAGTGGTGCAACGTGGTGCGCTGGGAGATGCGCACGCGGCCGTTTTTGCGCACCAGCGAATTTCTCTGGCAGGAAGGCCATACGGCGCACGCGACCAGGGAGGAAGCCGAACGGGAAGCGCTCACGATGCTCGAGGTCTACCGCGGCTTCGTCGAGGACTACCTCGCGGTCCCTTTGGTGACCGGACGCAAGAGCGCGGCCGAACGCTTCCCCGGCGCCGAGGAGACCTACTCGATCGAATCGCTGATGGGCGACGGCCGGGCGCTGCAATGCGGCACCTCGCACTATCTCGGCGACAACTTCGCGCGCGCGTTCGAGATTCGTTTCCTCGATACGCAAAACCAGCTCCAGTATCCGCATCAGACCAGTTGGGGCGTGTCGACGCGGCTGCTGGGCGCGATCATCATGAGCCACGGCGACGACCAGGGATTGCGTCTGCCGCCGGCCGTCGCGCCTTTTCAGGCGGTGATCGTGCCGATCTGGCGCAAGGCCGACGAGGGCGCGCCGGTGCTTGCGGCGGCGCGCGCGGCGCGCGACATGCTGGAAGCGGCAGGCTTACGCGTGCGGCTCGACGATCGCGAGGGACTGACGCCCGGCTTCAAGTTCAACGACTGGGAGATGCGCGGCGTGCCGGTCAGGATCGAGATTGGGCCGCGCGACGTTGCCGCGGGCCACGTGGTGCTCGCGCGCCGCGACCGCTCGGGCAAGGAAGGGAAATCCATCGCGTCGCTCGACGGCCTTGCGACATCCCTGAGCGCATTGCTCGGCGAGGTGCAGAAAAGTCTATACTCGCAGGCGCGCGATGCGATGCGCGCCAACACGCGCGAATTCGACGACTACGCGAAATTTCGCGCGCAGATGGAGGGCGAAGGCGGCGGCGGGATGGCCGACATCTACTGGTGCGGAAGCGCCGCGTGCGAGACCCGTATTCGGGACGAGACGCGAGCTACCTGCCGCGCGATTCCGCTGGAGCAGAACCACGCCGCCGGCCGATGCCTGGTATGCGGTGAAGAGGCGAAAGAGCGCGCCTTTTTCGCGAAGGCGTATTAATGAGGTGTTTCGAGTCGTCGCGCGAACGATCCAAATTTCTTGACCAGCTTGTTCCTGGTCGTTCGCGTCCAGCTATCAGGAAAGGATAATTGACTATGCCCACATCCAAGCCAGCCCACGTCCTCGACGGCTACAAGGTACTGGACTTCACCCAGGCGCTCGCGGGCCCGACCGTGACCCGGCTGATGGCCGAGCTCGGCGCCGACGTCATCAAGGTCGAGATTCCACCCAAGGGGGATTTCTCGCGCTCGTTTCCATTTTTGAAGGATGGGCGTAGCGCCTATTTCGTGCAGCAGAACCGCGGCAAGAAGAGCCTCTGTCTCGATCCCAAAAAGCCCGAAGGTCTCGCGGTCATCAAGGAACTGCTGCCCACGATGGACGTCCTGCTCGAAAATTATTCGCCGGGAGCGATCGCGCGGATGGGTCTTGGATGGGACGAGGTCAGCAAAATCAATCCCCGGCTCATCATGTGCTCGGTTTCGGGATTCGGGCAGACCGGGCCGCTCGCCAATCGCCCGGGCTACGATTACATCGGGATGAGTTACGCGGGGGTCACTTACATGATTGGCGACCCCAACGGGCCCCCTTCATTTCCGATGCTCGGGTTGGGCGACGTCTCGACCGGCGTCCACGCGCTCGCCGCGATCACCTGCGCCCTGCTCTACCGCGACAAGACCGGCCGCGGCCAGCATCTGGACGTGTCGCTCCTCGATAGCTACTTCCATTGCCACGAGCTGAACGTGCAGATGTACAGTGCGAGCGGCGGCAAGGTGAAGCCCAAGCGCGCCGGCTCGAATCACACGGCGGTCCCGATCATCGGAATCTTCAAGGGCAAAGGGGCGGAGAGCTACTTCTTCATCATGGCGCCGGTGGACCATCAGTTCGCGGCGCTATGCCGCGCGATGGAGCGGCCGGAACTGGCAGCCGACCCGCGCTTCACCACCGTGGTCGCGCGCGCGGCCAACCTCGTCGAGATTACCGGCATCGTTCAGGCATGGCTCGACGTGCAACCGGACAACGCAACCATCCTGCGCAAGCTCGAAGAATATCGGATCCCGGTGGCGCCGATTCTGTCGATCGAAGAGGCGGTGAACCATCCGCATCTGCGCGAGCGCAGAACGGTGCGGAAAATTCGCGACCGCATCATCGGCGAGTATGACATCCCGGGCGTGCCGCTGCGTTTCTCCGATTTTCCGACCGAACTCGATCTGCAGGCCCCGTTATTGGGCGAGCACAACGGCGAGATTCTCGGCCGTCTGGGCTACTCGGCGGAGCGGATCAGCGAACTGGAAAAGAAGGGCGTCCTGATGCATGGCGATCGGTAAAGGAGACTCGCCACAGCCGCTATCGGCTGATGCCGCTTGGCGGGTCGACGCCTCGGGCATTGACAGAAATCAACATGCCATCAGCCTAACTTGTAGTTGAGCTTCATCGCGGCGCGCACCTCGTCCATCGTGGACTGCGCGACCGCCCGCCCCTCGCGCGTGCCTTCCATTATGATCTCGCGCACTCGCTGGGGCTTCGCCGCGAACTCGGCGCGCCGCTCGCGAATCGGTTTCAGGAACGCATCGAGCGCGTTGAATAGCTTCTGTTTCACTTCGACGTCGCCCACCGTGCCCTTGCGATAGCGCTCCTTGAGCTCTTCGACCTCGGACTTATCCGGGTTGAACACGTCGTGATAAGTGAAAACCGGATTGCCCTCGACGTGGCCCGGATCGGTCGGATGAATCCGCGTCGGGTCGGTGAACATCGACATCACTCGCTTGCGCACCGCTTCGGGGGGATCGCCAAGATAGATGCAGTTGCCGAGCGACTTCGACATCTTGGCTCCGCCATCGGTGCCCGGCAGCCGCGCCATCTGACCGAGCATCGCACGCGGCTCGATCAGCACCTTGGCATAGAGCGAGTTGAAGCGCCGTACAATCTCGCGCGCCTGCTCGATCATCGGCAACTGGTCCTCGCCGACCGGCACCAGCTCGGCCTTGAAAATCGTGATGTCGGCGGCCTGCGAAATCGGATAGGACCAGAAGCCCACCGGCACGCCGCGTTTGAAATTGCGCTGCTTGATCTCGTCCTTGACGGTGGGGTTACGCTCCAGCGTCGCCACCGTCACGAGATTCATGAAGTAGGTAGTAAGCTCGCTCAGCTCCGGCACCATCGACTGCACGACGATTTTGACCCGTTCTGGATCGAGTCCCACCGCCAGGTAATCGAGCGCGACCTCGAAGACGTTGGCCTCGAGCTTCTCCGGATGCTCGAAGTTGTCGGTCAACGCCTGGATATCGGCGATCAGGATGTAGGTGTCGTAGTCGTGTTGCAGACGGACGCGGTTTTGCAGCGAACCAACGTAGTGTCCGAGATGCAGGGGGCCGGTCGGCCGGTCGCCGGTCAGGATTCGTTTCTCCATCGTGTCAGTCTTTTTTGTCGTCTTGCGATTCCAGCAGCTTGCGCAGCGTGACGAGATCCTCGGCGATGTCTTTCATGTCGGGGCCGGGCTCGGTCTCCAGGCACATCGGGAGGCCGAAAAACCGCGGATCGTGGAGCAGGCGATCAAACGGCTCGACGCCGAGGTGGCCCTTGCCGATATGCTGATGGCGATCCACGCGCGAGTGAAAGGGCTTGAGCGAATCATTGAGATGAAACGCGACCACGCGCTTGATTCCGACGTGCTGGTCCAGTTCCGCGAACGTGCGCTCGTAACCCTCGGCACTGCGCAGGTCGTAGCCCGCGGCGAAAGCGTGCTCGGTATCGAAACAGAGCCGCAGCCGTTCGTTTTCCTTGACCGCGTCGAAGATACGCCCCATCTGGGCGAACGAATACCCGAGGTTGCTCCCCTGCCCCGCAGTGATCTCGAGCGCGATCCTGGTCTTGAAACCTGCGCACGATTTGTGGGCCTCGTCGATCGAGCGCGCGATGGTCGCGATGCCGGCTTCTTCGCCCGAGCCCACGTGGGAGCCCGGATGCGCGATCAGAAACGGCACCCCCAGCGACTCGCATCGCTCGAGCTCGTCGATGAGGCCCTCGACCGAACGCTTGCGCAGTTTCTCGTCGGGCGCGCCGAGGTTGAGCAGATAGGAGTCGTGCGCGACGACCATCTTGATTCCGGTCTCCGCCTGCGCGCTTTTGAATGCCTCGATCTCCTCGCCCGGGTAAGGCTTGGCCGCCCACTGGCGCGAACTCTTGGTGAAAATCTGGATACAATCGCAGCCAATCTGCCGGCCCCGCGCCAGCGATTGGCTGACGCCCCCCGCGATCGACACGTGCGCGCCGACAAGCGGCCGCTGCTGATTGCCCGAAGCCATTACGATTCGCTCCACGGCGGCGCGTCTCGCACGCCGCCAACGCCGCGATCTTATATCAACCGTTCCGGAAAGCGAGGCTTGTTTGCGCGTGACAGACGTGGATGCCACGCGGATACTCACTGAGGTGCGGCGCCTGACGGAGTTGATCCTTCTTTGTTGCGCGCTCTGCGGATGCGCACGGGCGACGCCATCGCTGCCGACCCTACCTCCGGGCGTCACGCCGTCAACAGTCTCCGCGGAGGCTACCCCCGTCCCGCCCTCGCGGCCCAGGCTAAGCGTCGACAAGGCGATCGTCGTAACGACGATGGGCGTCGTCAGAGATGACAGCCCCGAGGGCTCTGCATCGCCCGCCAGGTGCGAAGTACGAATCCTCAATCATCTGCCGGCCGGCGAAACGCGCGAGGTCGCGACGCTCAAAATCGACGGCGCGCCGGCTCAGCACGAAGACATCCTGTCGCTGCTCAAGCGCAAAGCATGCGAGGCCGGCGCTAACGCGATGGTAATCAAAAGCATGGGCCAAACACGGGTCGAGGGAATCGAGGTGGACCATATCGAAGCGGTCGCGCTGATAGTCGGAAGCCCAAAACCGCCCGTCGATCCATCGCCGGTGCCCAAGAGCATCACGGTCACGCCCGACGGTCCCGCATTGCCCAAAACCATCGAGGTTGATCCGGGCGCGTCGCCCTAGCTAACCTTGAGCCGGAAACAGGGTACGGCGGTTCGACGCGTTGAACGCAATTTCATCCTCGGCGCCCAAATCAGTCATCGAATCCAAGGCACAGCCACGCGTCCGCGGCCTGCGCGCGATCGCGGCCCCGCGGCTGGCGCGGGTTCGACCGTGACGCGCGTGAGCGCCAAAAGAAAAGCATTCGCTGAAAACGGTCGGGATGGTCGTCCGGCGCGAGCGTCCGCGCGCGATTGCCATCGCGCACGAGCTCGCGACATGGCTGCGCGCGCGTCACCTGGTGACCCTGGCCGAGCCCGAAGCCGCCGACCAGCTTGGCGCCGAGGCGGTCGAGCGCGAGCAGCTCGCCCTGCGCTCGGACCTGATCGTGGTTCTGGGCGGCGACGGCACTTTGCTGAGTATCGCGCGCCTGGTGGGCGAACGCGAAACACCGATTCTCGGTATCAACCTCGGCGGCCTCGGCTTCCTGACCGAGATCACCACCGAGGAAGCGCAGGCCACGCTCGCGCGGGTGCTGGCCGGCGATTACGAGGTTGACCGGCGCATCACGCTGGAGGCGACCGTTGAGGCGCACACCGCGGGCGCGCAAGCGGTCGAACGCGAGAGCTTTCGCGCGCTCAACGACGTCGTGATCAACAAGCGCGCGCTCGGTCGCATGCTCGAACTCAACGTGGTCGCCAACGGAGAGCGCTTCTGCTCCTACCGCGCCGACGGCCTAATCATAGCCACCCCAACGGGATCGACCGCCTATGCTCTTAGCGCCGGCGGGCCGATCGTGTTTCCTTCGCTCGACGTCGTGGTCCTCGCGCCGATATGCCCGCACACGCTGAGCAACCGTCCGGTGGTGCTGCCCGATTCATTCGAGATAGAAGTACGCGTCAAGAGCGATGACGGCGGCGCGATGCTCACGGTGGACGGCCAGCAAACCGCACGCATCGCCAGCAATGATGCGATGCGCGTGCGGCGTTGCAAAAACCCGGTGGTCCTCGTGCGATCGTCCCACTCTTATTTCGAGATCTGGCGCAACAAGCTTCGCTGGGGCTGAGCGCGCGGAAGCCGATGCTGGTCGAACTGCGTATCCGCAACTTCGCCATCATCGAGGGCGCGGCGCTGCGCTTCGGCCCCGGCTTCAACGTGCTCTCGGGCGAAACCGGCGCCGGCAAGACCATCATCATGACCGCGCTCGGCCTGCTGCTCGGCGGCCGCGCTTCGCCCGACATGATTCGGGCGGGGCAGAATGAAGCCGTCGTCGAAGGATTGTTCGAGCTGGAGGGCGAAGCGCCGCCACCCGAGGGCGCTCCCGACTTCGCGGACTCCAACCATCGCGAATTGTTGATCCGCCGCACGCTGGCCGCCGACGGCGGCCGCTCGCGGGCCTACGTCAACGGCGAGATGGCCACCGTGCAGACCCTCGCACGCATGGGGCAGAGCCTGGTGCAGGTCTTCGGACAGCACGAGCATCAGACGCTGCTTCGCTCCGAGAGCCATCTTCAGCTCCTGGACCGGCACGCCGTCCTCGACGCGGCGCTCGAGGAATACGGCACGGCGTACCGCGCGACTGCCGAGTCGCGGGCGCGCGCCGACGAGTTGCGCGAGCGCGAGCGCACTCGCGCCGAGCAACTCGAGCTCGCGCGCTTCCGCATCGCCGAGCTCGAACGCGCCGGGCTGCAGCCCGGCGAAGACGAGCGGCTCGCGTCCGAGCGCACGGTGCTGGCCAACGCGGCGCGCCTCGGCGCGGCCGCCGCCGAAGCCGAGCAGATGCTCTCCGGCGAGAGCGCCGCGGCGCTCGACGCGGTCGCGCGCGCGCAGACGCGGGTCGCGCGATGCGGCCGCGATCGATCCCAAGCTCGCGGACGCGCTTGAATTAATCAGCTCCGCGCGCCTCGGCCTGGAAGAGGCGGCGCACACGCTCCGCGACTACGCCGCACGGGTCGAGGCCGACCCGGCGCGGCTCGAAGAGATCGAAACCCGGATGGCCGAGCTGGCTCGGCTCAAGCGCAAGTATGGCGGCACGCTCGCGGACGTGATCGAAACCCTGGAGCGCTCGCGCGTCGAGGTCGCCGAGCTGGAGCGAGTCTCCGACTCGCGTGCCGAGGCCGAAGCGCGGCTTCGCGACGCACTCGATCGGCTGGCGCGAACCGGGAGCGAACTCAGCGCGCGGCGGCGGAGCGCCGCGGCCGAACTCAAGCGCCGGATGGAGACGGAGCTCAAGACGCTGGGGATGCGGGCGCCCGTATTCGAGGCCCGGTTCGCGCCATTGGAAGCGTCGGAAAGTACGTTCACGCACGACCGCGTCACGCTCGGGCCGAGCGGCGCCGACTCGATCGAATTTATGCTATCGCCCAACCTGGGGCAGCCGCCGATGGCCCTCGCGCGCATCGCGTCGGGCGGCGAGCTATCGCGCGTGATGCTCGCACTCAAACGCCTGGAAGCTCAGCGCCGCGGCGTCGCAACGATGATCTTCGACGAGGTCGACGCCGGCGTAGGTGGCGCGGTCGCCCAGGTCGTCGGACTCAAGCTGAAGGAACTCGCGCGTTTTCACCAGGTATTATGCGTAACTCATCTGCCGCAGGTCGCGGCCTTCGCCGATACTCATTTTTTGGTGGAAAAGGAGGAGCGCCGCGGCGCCACCCGTAGCCGTGTGAACGCGCTGGCACAGGCCGAGCGAATCGAAGAGGTCGCGCGGATGCTCGGCGGCGCCGAAGTCAGCGATAAATTCCGACGCGCCGCGCGCGAGCTGATCGAGCGCGCTCGCCTTTGAAACGCGGAGCGGATTGACCGCGCCGTGGCTCAGGCGAGGTCAGCCATCGTCGGTTGACCGACCGAATGGTAGCGCCTTCGATCCGCGTCAGCTCAGCCAACAAAATCAAGCCTTTTTGCGTTTCCGGACATAGGCGAATAATCGAAATTCCGCTTTTTGTCCGCTTTGGTCGAGGCCTCGCCCCTCTGCAACGCCCTTTTCAGGGATCCAAAAATTTAGGTTCGGATTTCTGGTAATGACCGCGATGCTAGCGGACATCGCAATGTCGACGATTGTGTGCGATTCGGTTTCATTCGGGACCTATTGCGAAACCTTTATGCAACATGCTCATATATTCGAATATGAGTGCCAGAATTCTCACTGCGGCGGCATCCGAATCGCGGCCAATCGGCCGAAGGAAAAGGCTAGTCGGCTCGTGAAGAGCGCAGTAGCCCGAATTCTTCAGGACCTTGAGCAGCGAGGGGGGCTCAAAGGCTCCGATGTCGCAAATATCGTCAATGCGTCGCGGCCGAGTGTGTCTCGATGGAAGAGCGGTAAGGCCTCGCCGCCGCTCGCGACCCAGGCCATCATTGCCGACCTGCGCTATGTCGTAGATCGACTGTCAGACTTTTACACACCGGCTGAGACCCGGCTATGGCTTCATGCGAAACATCCGCTGCTTAAAAACGAACGCGCGATCGATCTGATCATCGCCGACCGCACGCAGGAAGTTCTTGCCGTTATCGAACGCCTAGACTCCGGCGCCTACCTATGATTGCGCGGGCTTGAACTGCGATGCCGGGAGGACGGAAGCCGCGCGATCCCGCACTGCTCGACGCGCTCGACTCCTTCCAAAGAGTTCCTTATTCCGGAGAAACTTGGCGGGCGGTACGCAGCGGTCGAGATCCGCTGCAGGGAAGTGCTTCCGGAGGACGCTGGGATCCCACGTTGTTTGACGTACTCTACACCTCCTTGGCTTCGGAGGGAGCTGTTGCAGAAGTCAACTTTCATCTGTCACGTCAGCCGGTCTTTCCATCACAAATCAAGTACGGATTGCACCGCATCAGGGTCAGGACCGCGAAGACCCTCTGGCTGCCAGATTTAGACGCGATGGTTCTGCTTGGTGTCGATCCCGCCAGATACCGCGAGATCCTCTATGAGTCCACTCAGGCAATCGGTGACGCGGCTTACTTCCTGGGTTTCGACAGTATCATCGCCCCGAACGCTCGCTGGTCGTGCGACAATCTGATCCTGTTCACCGATCAGATCGCGGTCGCCGACCTCGAAGTCATCGAGTCGTCGGAAGTCAATTGGACCGAATGGCGCAAGAAGCTGAAGTGATGTCCCCGCATCCTACGTTCACGATCTGATTCACCGCCTCTTCGCGTTTCAATCTAGTGGCTCAGGCGCGGTCAGCCATCGTCGGTTGACCCGACCGATAGCTTCCGATTAACTGGGTTGTTATCTCCCGAAGCGGTGGGGCTGTAGCTCAGTTTGGGAGAGCGCCTGAATGGCATTCAGGAGGTCGCGCGTTCGATCCGCGTCAGCTCCACCAATACTCCACGTTTTTTGAATCTCGGGCCGTACCGGACAGGCGCATGGTCGAAAACCCATCCGAGTCGCACGGCCGTCGGTAAACGTAAATGACACATGATTCGCGTCCGATGGGCGTCCACTTCAGAGCCAGAGGCAGGATGGCTGTCCATACGATATGGGACTTCATCACTCGCCCGATCGCCAAAACCATCGACGACGTCCCCTGGTGTGCGGAAGCGATATCTCCCGACTGGCTCACCGCTGTTCTATGCGGCGATAGCGGAGGCGCGCGGGTAACTTCGGTTGAAATTTGCGGAGGCGATCAGGGCTCGAGCGTTCGCAGGCGGCTCAAAGCCGCATACAACGAAGAAGGCAGGAATGCGGGCTTGCCGGAAAATCTGTTCTGCAAGACAACTCCGACCGTCCTGACCAGGCTTGCGACCGGCCTCTCCGCCGCGGGTGAAGCTCGCTTCTATCGCCAGATTCGTCCCGAACTGAATATTGAAGCACCCATCTGCTATCACTCGGCATATGACCGCAAGTCTGGTCGTTCAGTACATCTTTTCGATGATCTGATTGCGAACAAGGCGGCTCAGTTCTGCAAGTGGCCCACGCCCATTTCCCGCCAACAGGCGGAACAAGTCGTAGATACCCTTGCCGATGTGCACGGTCGCTACTATGGCAGTCCGCGCTTCAGCTCGGACCTGAAATGGCTACTCACTTTTGAGGATTTCTTTCGAGCCGGCGAAAGGGTCGGCCTTCGCGAGTGTCATGAGCTAGCCATGATCCAGGCCGTAGCGGTCATCCCTCCGGACGTCAGCCGCCGTCGTGCCGGAATTTGGCCTTCAACAATCAAAGCGCTGGAGCTGCACGCGAATGGGACGCGCACCTTGTTGCATTCCGACGTACACCTCGGGAACTGGTACGTCACGGGAGAAGGCCGCATGGGGCTGTGTGACTGGCAATGTCTTGGCAAGGGGCATTGGGCGCGCGACATTTCCTACGCTATATCCACAACGTTGGCGATCGAGGACCGGCGCGCCTGGGAACGCGACCTGCTCAAGCGCTATCTGGAGCAGATGCGGGAAAAGTGCGGTCTCGGCATCACTTTCGACGAGGCGTGGGATCTATACCGGCAGCAAATCTTCCTTGCGCTGTTGATGTGGACACCGACGCTGGTTCATACGCGTACGACGCCCGATATGCAGCCGGAAGAGATGTCGCTCGAAATGATCAAACGCATGACCGCCGCCATCTCGGATCTTGAGAGCCTCGGCAGCTTTGCGTAGCGGCTAAATTCAGAAACCCCCAAGTTGTATGCGGTCCGCAGGCGCATACTAAGCACCCGCGCCCTGAACATCATGGGACCAGGGCGGAAGAGGAACAACACGATGAATATCGAATCGTCACAGGAAATCTCGCTGGACAATTGGGGAAAGCAGCTAATGGAGAATATACTGTTGACGGCGGCGGAAGCGGTAGGCGAACGAAAGGAAATATCCGACTCGATCGAGGTGACGCTGACGTTCCGATTGACACCGATTGTTTCGAAGGATCATCTCGAAGTCAGTGTCGCATTCAAGCGGGATCCGACGTTGATCACCAATATACCCCGGCAGTTGTGATTCGCCTCACTATGAAGGGCGGCACGAAGGCGAAAATGGATGGTGTTATACCGGGGCTTTGCAAAAAGGATCGGTGGTCCGGATAATGCTTTCAACTCTTCGGCATCCGGGGATCGCCGGAGAGTTGGCGGGTTTTCAACGTTCCGGTGATTCCCTTGTGCCGGGACTGGATTTACGACTGGAGACCGCGGGCGATGGCCGCGGGTGGGATGGATTTAAGTGCGTAAGAAAGAGGTCCGGCATCTGCCGCTGCTGTGTTCCTGGGTTCTAGGACTCGCCCTGACGATGTGGGCAACAAGTGCGTCCGCCAAGTGGTACATGGTCGTCGGCACTTTGCCGAACAATATCGAGCTCGTCGACACCACTACCGACAAGGTGGTCAAGACCATCCCACTGGACGGCCAAGGACCGGTGCTGGCGGTAGCCACCGACCCGACTGCGCCCCGCTACGCCTATGCGACCACCAACCTCGACCAGGCTATTGCGGTGGTCGATCTGGAGCAGGGTAAGCAGGTCGCGACGTATAAACTCTCCAGCGATACCGAGACCGTTCGGGTCGGAACAATCAACCTGAACCCGAAGGGCGATCGGCTCTACGTCTACGAGCTGCCCTTGAAACAGAGTCCGGGGCGCTATCAGCACGAAGCGCAGCGGTTTCGCGTGTTCGACACCACCACCAACAAACTGCTCAAAACCATTCCAGCGCCCGAACAAACCATGTCGTTTGCATTCTCGCCCGACGGCACGCGGATATATGCTTTTTGTATCGGCCAGGACATCATGGTGCTTGATTCTGAAGACGGCCATCTCCTCGGCACGATTCCGCTCGCCCATCGGAATATCACCGGCATTCGCGCGACCTATGGCTTGCCGATATTGGCGAATTACCAGGAGCAGGACTACCTGCTGTCTTTCGCGATAATCGTCGAAGACTCGATTACCGATACCGATACCTTGTCGCTTGGAGTCATCGATCTGAAGCAGAAAAATCCGCAGTTGCAGATCGTGGAACTCGAGCCCTTCGTCGAGAACTGGTACGCAGTCGAAGGAATCGGCACCGCGCCCGACCTGCATAAGGCGTTCTTTGTATGGAATGACCTGTGGAAGGTGGATTACAAGACGAAGAAGCGCGAGGCGGTGGCAATCCTGGCGAACAGCCAGGCGATCCCGCTGATCCATCCCGACGGCAAGAAGCTTTACTGCGGCGGTCAGTGGCACTCGCTCAATGTGTACGACACCGAAACTTTGAAACACATCACTGACGTCGAACTCGACCATTCGATGGCTGCGTCAGGAATGAGATTTATAAAGAGCGACAAGGATCTATAGCGCAGCCGCTAAAATGCGCGCCGCCGGCAAGTCGTTCAAATCGACACCCTGTCTGATCGCTCGGTCGGCCCGCGAGCATTCGCGAGAAGCAAGTCGGATCCGTCGAGGCCTCCCGCGGACCCCTCCGGAAGCCAAAGTGGCTAGAGCGCCACGGCCTCGCAACTCGAGACCTCCCGAGACGGCAGGATGAACGCCGGTTTCGCATCGGGTACCGCGTCTGCTCCCGAACAGAAACCGCCGGTGCCCGGCAATCCGTTTTGGAAACGCGCGCTCCCATATTTCGGAACGCTCGCCATCTTCGCGCTCATCTTCTGGCGTATTCCGGTCGCCAAAGTTGGAGAAGCGCTCAAGCACGTTCCGGTGCTGGAGTTTTTCGGAGTATTCCTTCCCTTCAGCATATTCTACTGGATAATCGATTCCTTATGTTTGACATGGGTGGTTCGCCGCTTCAACGCCGCTCTCTCGCTGCGCGACATCTTGCCCATCCGTGCGAGCATGTACCTACTGTCGCTCGTCAACAGCAATCTCGGGCAAGGCGGAGTCGCTTGGTATCTGCATCGCAAAACGGGAGTTCCGTTTCTGGAGACGCTGAGCTCGATCCTGTTCATCGCCCTCATGGAGGTTTACCAGCTATTTCTTTTTTCCACGCTGGGCGTATTCCTATATCGACCTAGTTCGCACACCCAGTCTGAGATAGTTCGCGTGCTCCGCGTTGCTTACCTCATCGCTTGGCTTGTGCTGGCCGCGGTGATTGCCTTTTTCGCATACGCCCGGCGAAGCGAGCGAGCGCCCGGCTGGCTCACCCGAGGCAGGGCAGCGGCCATCGCCACGACTTTTATGGCGGCCCGGCCGATCGATTATGCAATCGTGCTCGGAATCAAGGCGCCCAGCTTTATGTTATCGGTGCTGGCGCAATACTTCGCGCTCTCGCTGTATAGCATCCCGATTCCATTCGCCCAGTTGGTGCTTTTTCTTCCACTTGTATTTCTGGCCGCGGCGCTGCCGATTTCGGTCGCCCACCTGGGCACCAGCCAGGCGGCTTGGCTGCTTTTCTTTTCAGGTAGAGCATCGAACGCGAAGATTCTCGCATACAGTCTCGCCGCGCACTTTACTTTCATGTTATGCAACGGATTGATCGGTCTGCTTTACCTGCCACGCGCGAGCCGCGAACTGAGTACGCTTGGAACGACAGCGCCGCATGCCGGCCGAGCGGCATCGAAGCGGTGAAGGACGCCCGGTGCGTCCCGAATGGACGACCCGCGTCTTCTGGAAATGACCGCGGGCGGATACGATCCACGCGAAGAAGTAGAACCGACCGAAGGAGAGTGTGCTAAGTTAAAGCTTTTGATATGTTGTCATAAACATAGTCGAGATTCGGATGGAGGGTGTCCGTCCATGGAAATTTCGGCAAGAATCGACACTTACCTTAAGTAGGATAGCATTCGATGAACCCTTCATTGGTCAGATATGTTGCATGCGCGGGTTATCGACTCCGCGTATCGTCCGGCGCCTGCGTCAAAGCCGCACTTTTGTGCTATCTGCTGATGCTCGCTCGGCCTTTGACAGTCGCGGCGGCGCCGGCCGACAGCGCGGCAGTACCACAAAGTGGTCAATTTAGCCTGCCACAAGGGATCGGCTGGGAAAATTGGCAAGTGGTTCGAGACCAGCATGCCCAACACGGGACGATCAGAGTACTCGTGCCAAAAGGCGAGGCGCCCGCCACCGCAAAAGTACGCGTGGTGCTCGTGCAGGGACCCAAGCCGAGCTTCGATTCGCCTCAGGCAATCCTCGACAACATCGTTCAAACGGCGAAGCAGCAGTGTAAAAAGGTCAGCGCGAATGCAATTCGGAAAAGCAGCGACGATCTGACCTTCGAGCTACGGGGCTATGACTGCGGCGGCCAAACGGGCGAGCACTATCTGCTGCAGCGAATCGCGTTCATCAAAGACTGGGAGCTCCGAGCGACTTACGCCTCGATGAGCCCGGCAGACAACTTGCCGCCTCCCGAAAAAACGCAAGCTCTAAAGCTCCTGTCCTCGGTTACAATCGTACCTCTTTCGAGCCCCAAAGCTTCGGCCGGCTGGTTTCTGATCACCCCGCCAAAAAGCAGCAGCAGCTACGACACCTCGGCTCCCTTGTCGAAATGGAAGATCGAGGAAGGTACGGGCTCGCGTGAGAAATGCAAAGAACTTCAAGCCTTTCTGAGTTCCTTCGTTCTCAAACAAGGCAGCGCAGGCGACAAGGAACAGGTCAAGGACGCACGCTGTATCTCGATGGATGATCCGAAGCTCGAAGCGGCAAACTAGGACACGAGTCCGGCGCTGTAGCAGCGAACATCGGACGCGACTCAATAAATGCGATTCTAATGATCGTGCCGTCCTCATGACGTGCCTGCCCCGACCAGCAACCGAAGGAGAAGCAGTGAATCGGAAACCCCCTGTAAGCGATCGCGGCGCAGCAGAGGATATCGGCTGCGCACTCACACGGCGGCAAATGATCGGCTTGGGCGCGATCGTATTGAGCAGTCTGGCTATAACAGGCAGCGTTGCCCTCGCGGATGCATCCGCTGAATCGAATCCGGGCGGCAAGGACACGGCTGTACCGGTCTCTCAGCGCGATCTCGACGCACTTTCAAGCGCGAGTGTTCTTTACATCGCCACGGTCCGTAAAGACGGCAACCAAAGCACGGCGGCGCCAGTATGGTTCACCCTCGCGCCAGACCATCTGGTGCTTATTCAGACGCAGCCCAAGACATGGAAAGCCAAGCGCATCCGTCGCGGCAGTCCGGTAATCGTCTGGATAGGAAAAAAGCACGGACCGGCCTTTATCGGCAAAGCGGAGATAACCACCGATCCGGCGGTGGGCCGTCAAATTGTAGAAGACTATCCCAAGAAGTACTTGATGGCGCGATTGGGGTTGAATCGTCCCACCCAGGAGATGTTCGACACGGGCCAGGTCATTTCCATCAAAATCACACCGGCCCGGGATCTGCCGGACGGCTTCTCATCCTCGCCCGGCACACCCGCGCCGAGCATCGATGGCGAACATCAGAAACCCTGACGTGCGTCCGTCCGCAAGGGCGCTTCGGAATCCTGTGCGCACGCAGTACTGATGCGTCCGTGGCCGATCGCGAACGTACTAAGTGCGTCGCGATTCGTACTTGCCGCCGCGTGGCTCGCCGCGTTTGCCTACGGCGCCCAAAGCTCCGAAGTTCTCGGCTCAATTGCTCTGAGCGCGGCGGTTTCTGATTTCGTCGACGGCCATGTCGCGCGCCGCACGCGTTCCGCAGGCGCGTTCGGACGTTGGCTGGATAGCCTGGCCGACGTGACTTTCGTGCTGACGGCGCTTACGTGCGAAGCCTTCGCGGGAGCCATTCCCGCTTATATACCTCTTCTGATCGCTGCTTCGTTTGTTCAATATGCAGTCGATTCGGTGCTGATTAGCCACTCGTCCGGTCTCATAAAAAGCCGGCTCGGGCACTGGGGCGGTGTCGTCAATTTCGCGCTGGTTCTGCTCCTCGCATTCGCGCCGTATCCTCGATGGCCCGGCAGATTGATCCGTGAAGCATCGCCGTTCATAGCTACTTTTTATCTCCTGGCGATTCTCGAGCGGATGCTCAGTTACGGTTGGCGAGGCCGCGAACCATCTGAAGGCACTAACTAGAACTCGCCAGCTAATTCCATCTCCGTTGAACGCTCAGAAAACGAACGGGCGACGGAGCCGTCCTCGCTCCGCCGCCCGTTCCACTGTATCGATGCGTTGATCTGTCGTGTTCTACTGCTTACCTTTGGCCAGGATAAAGTTATATTGGAACGACGCCAGCAATATGCTCTTCCCTTTAAAGGTACCGCCAGAAAACGAGTTGAGCCGGTCATTCCCGAGAATGCCAATGTAGCCGAGTGTCGCAAAGTATTTGTTGGACCACGGCGGCGTCAGCACAATAGTCGGGAACAGCAGAGTAGTGGCCCCCGAAGGATTCCAGATCATGGTATAGGTCGGCAGTATCGCGCCCCACCACCAACTCGTGTTAGCGCTGAACAGAACCTGTTCCTCGTTGTGGCGCCAGCGTTCGGCGTACGTGGAATAGACCAAATTCTTGCCATAGCCAGCGATGGTGTATTGGTTCCATTCCAGATTGGTGGTCAACGTGCCGGTGTTGGTCAGCCACGGAACGTAAAGGCCGTCCATGTCGAGCGCAACCAAGGTGTTGATCGTACTCTTGTCTACCACCGCATTGGGAACATTGATGTCGGTAGTGTTGAATGGCGTCCGATCTTGAAAGATCCCTTCCGTCCTGAGGACGAAGGGCACGTTGGAGAGTATCGCGCCCGGCAGATAGATTGGCCGATTCAGCGTGGCGCCGATGTCATTAAATTGCGGAAAACTGACCTGGATGTATTGAGGTCCGCCAGGCTTCCCCACCACGTAGCCCTGCGCGCCCGGCGTGCTATACTCGTTAAACTGGTGGCCATGCCAGTAGATCATTGTGATTTCGGCGTTATCCACCAGGGTATGAAGCCGGAAGCCCTCGGTCGAACTGCCTAGCTGATCGCCCGGCAGACGATAGCCAAAATACGGCGAAGCAAAGTCTCCGGCCGCCACGCAGTGTCCGGCAACAATCTTCCCGCACAATTGGGGAAAGGCAGTCATGTTAGCCGGCACCCCGGGTGTTCCGAACGAAATTGGAGCCGGTTGCGTTTCAAAACGTCCCGAAGAGACCAGGGTGAACGGCGAGATCATCGAGACGGATCCGGCGACGTCATGTTGTCCGTCATACCAGTTGGCGTGGGGGTTTGTGGGATCCTCGCTCGGCACGTCAACGGAGGGATTATAGAGCGGCTGCCAAGCTGGGGTCCAAACTCCTTCGACGAAGTTGGCAGTGAGTGGCCCGAAATCGGCAAATTTGTAAATCGGATGCACCATCCAGAGAGGCATACGAGACTGCTCTAGGTTGGCGAAGCCGAAGTTCCAGGTAAAATCCTGCGGATTGATGACGTCGCCCACGCGGAAGGCGAGCGACTCACCCCAGGTCACGATCTGACGGCCAACGAATAATGTGAGCGGTCCAGTCGTGTTCTTCCAGTACGCGTCTCTGACGTTATACTGGTTGTAATAGTCGTTCATTCCCTTCAGGCCGGAATTGTACTCGTATGGATACGCGGGTTCGTAAACCCCCCAGCCGCGGACGAAGAATCTATTATCACCGTTCAGGATGTAGTTGACATCGACCTGGAGCCAGTTGCGCTCGGTGGCCAGCGAATTCTTGCTTTTGTTGTAACGAATGTTGTTCGATTGAACCCACATTCCCGTGGTATTGCTGACGAAGCCCGAGACCGAGAGCCCCTGTAGAGGTCCAGGGGTTTCGCTGAAATCGAGCCACGGCATGTTGCTGCCGACCACCGCATTGTGAAAGAAGCCCGAAACTCCCTGATCCTGGTCTTGCGCGAGGACTATGCTCGCGGAAAGGCCAACCATCGCGAGAACCACCAAGCCAATCGTACTTAACCACTCGATTAGTCGTCCTGTCTTTTTCATAGCCTCATGCCCTGCCAACACTTTGGTTAATCCTTAGGAGTGGACTTAATCTCCGCGACGACACGCACTCCATCGGTACTCCTAGTCCACAGCCGCCTGCTCCTTGTGACGCCCTACGTCTTCGACACCGCCAAAAATGAACTTCGGACGAGCCCACGCGATATACGCAGGAAGAATTGAAAGACCCATGATAACGTTGGTGAACATCAGGATGATCAGCAGTACGCTCATTTCATTGTGGAATAGCACTGGTGAGAAAACCCAGGGCGCGAGGCCGCCGATAATGACCGAGAAGGTCGCGAGCACCGCGGCACCCGTGCCTCTAAGAGCCGTTGTTATGGCGTCTTCGAGGGTCTTGCCTTCCATGCACTCGTCCATCACCCGCGAGACCGTATAAATTCCGTAGTCGACGCCAAGGCCGATACCAAGTGAGATGACCGGAATCGTATCGATGGTTATGCCGATGTCCATCGCGCGCATGTAGATGAACGCCGCGAAGTTCGCCGCGATACACGAGATGACGAACAATAGTCCGGCGGTAATCGAACGATAGGTAACCGCGCAGAACAGGAACACCACTCCAAGAACGAATGTTATGTTAAGGAAGTCGATCTCGTAGAGGACGTCGTTGGCCGAGGCGTACAGGCCCGCGATGCCTCCGAGATATAGAACCTCAATCTTGTCGAAAGCTGGATCCGTGTGTTGGCGGCTACTGACAAAATCCGCAAGTTGTTGCTGAATTCGCGTCAAAGTGGAAAAGGTGTGGTCCCGAAGCAGTACCCGCATGCACGCATCATTGTTGGTGAGCGACAACCAGGCATCAGACTCGCCGGGTGCGGTTCCCGCCACGAACAGCGTGAAGAGCGCGAACGCGTCATCCGTGCTGGCCGGAATGGCCCGGTATTTGGGCTCGCCGTAATGAAACATCCGGCTGAAGGGTTCGATGATATCCGGGACGACCGAAATTACGCGGTCCACATCCGGATCATGCAGCAGATGGTTGGTAAGGTCGCGTTGAACGCGCAACACGTCAGGCGACATGATGTCGCCCGCCTCTCTGAACAGGTGTTTTTCGTTCTCCTTGGCGCGGATGATGACCCAGCCTTCGTCAAGAGGGAAGACGCGCCGGACCGCATTAATGTCCTGGTTGACCTTGGCGTCCTGCCGATAGAGCGGCGTTCCGGGCTGGCTGTATCCGATCTTGGCGCGTATGCCCGCAATAAATCCGATGACGATGATCAGGCCAACCCCTACCAGCGCTCCTTCTCGAGCAAGCCCGGGTGTGACCGGAAACTCTACGGACCAATCCGTCAATCTGTCCAGCCATCCCCAGCTACGTTTCTGGCTCACTTTGAGCGGCGGCGGCGTCTTGAGATAGCTCATCATGATCGGCTGGAAAATAAAGACCATGGTGAGACTTCCGCCCAGCCACACGGCCCCCGACGAAGCGACGTGTTGCAGCGACGGAATGCCGCCGAATGAGATGAAAACGATGCCGGCTATATCGGCGAGAATCGAGAGCATGCCCGGCGGCAACATCAAGGTGGTAGTGGCCGCGATAGAGCTGTGCTTGTCGTAGTTACGGGCTTCCAACTCGTCGTAGTAACGTCCCTGCCATTGGATGCCGTGACTCATGTCGCGGGCAGTCAAGATGAAGCGAATGACCAGCATCACGGGGTCGAATTCGAACCCTTCGAGTCCGATGAATCCGAGGCCCCAGACGGTCGCCAGGGTGCCGGTCACCAGAGGCGCCCACCAGGTACTGCGGCCTCTAAAGAAGGCATACAGGATAAGGATCATGATGCCGTCAGAGACGAAGAAGATCGTGACCAGCGTGGGTAGATAGTAATACCCATAGCCGCGAATCATCGGCTCGCCAGCGGCAAAGACGTCCGTGTTGCTATCCGAGTATTTCTTTACGATATCCTGAACTTTGTTAAACAGCTCGTGATAGCTCAGCCGTCCTTCCGTGAAAGAGGCGACGATCGCGGCGCTGCGGCCATCGTCGCTGACGAGGTATCTGATTTCCTGCCGATGGATATTTATTTGCCGCCGAAGCTCATCTATATCGGCCTTGGTCTTGGGCACATCCGGATACATGTAGGTCTTGGAGACCAAGTTGCCGGGAAGCGCAGTGACGTAGGTGACGCGATAAGAAGCGAGCGAGCGGATGGACTGGTGGATAACGGCAGGAAGCAGATCAACGTCGAGACTGATGTCCTGGATCTTCTTCAGGGTCTTCTCATTATAGATGTCACCCTGTTTGACCTGCACCATCAAGGTCAGCGTCTGAGCACCGCCGTATCGTCCATAGTCATGGTATAGCCGGACATATGGATGGTTGCGCGGAAAGAAGTCGACGAAACTGGTAGCGATGGTAAGTTTACTTACCCCGTAGCCGAAGTAGGCGGTAATGGCCAGCAAAAGTATGCCGATTGACGCCCGGTGTTTTAATATAAATTCGCCGATCACTCTTGACTAACCTTTTGCCAATGGCTGCCGCCATCATCTGTTCTGAGGATCGTTCCATTAAACCCGACAGCGATGCCTGTCTGACCTGCAAATGCCACGTCGTTGAGGACGGAGAATGTCGGCTGCACCGTGGCGGCCTTCCCGCTGCCATCCAGGCTCGTATTGAGCAGCACGCCGTCGTCGCCCGCCATCCAGAAGCGCGCGGGTGTAAACACCGTCCCAAACATCGAGGATTTCGTGGGCGAAACCAACGGCTGCCAGGTCTTTCCACCATCCGCGGTCACGAGGAGGGTCGCCCCCTGACCGGTAACCCAACCATGCAGATTGTCGCGAAAGGTGACTGAGAAGTAGGCCGGTTGGCGAAAGTTTCCACGTGTGCCACCGCTTTGAGCAGTCCACGTCTTTCCGCCATCGGAGGAGTGCAGGATTGTCTCGAATTCTCCAACCGCCCACGCATTGGAAGCGTCTGTGGCGGCTATGTCGAAGAACGCAAACCCGATCTTCTGTCTTGCCACCTGCCAGGTCTGCCCGCCATCGTGGGTATACAGAAGGGCCCCGTTGACGCCTGACGCAACGGCATTTTTCGCATCGATCGGGGCTACGCGATATATGTTGTCAACAATTCCCGACTGCTGCTTCTGCCAGGTTTTACCTCCATCCGCCGTTCGGAGGATCAACCCCTGCTCGCCGGAAATCCATCCATTCACCCGGTCGGGAGCGAAGCGGACGCTAAACAGATCGAGCCAGCTATAGGGATAGACTTTCGCTAGCTGCGTGCGCGTCCACGTCTTGCCATTGTCGTCCGACGTGAGGAGCGCGCCGGAGGCGCCTACCACGAGCCATCTTCCTGACGGAAGACTCTGCACACTATAGAACGCGTCGGTAGAGCCGAAGACCCCAGAGGCGGTTTGACCGGTCGCGGCCAAGGCGACAAGACTTGCGACCGTAATCACCAACATTGCAAGTATCCGCCGCATGTTTCCGCCTATGCTGGTCAAACCCGATCCCCTGGTGCCCGGCTTTCCGTCGCTCACGCGATCTTCCACTTTTGGTATCAAGGCCTCGGCTACTGAGCGATCTTCATCAGACCGTCAGCGGTCCCATACCTGCTGATGTTGGTCCATCCAGCGGAGTCGCAGTCGTGGTCGATGCACGGGATTGTGCCGATGTAGGTGCTGGCATGCTCGTCCTGGAAGTTGGCCGCGTATCCGGCTGCCGGTGCCAGGGTGAGCAGATTATCCTGCGTATTCGGAATCTTAACGACCAGGTTGAACAGCAGAATCATTTTGTAGAGCTTGCCGCCAGCGTCATACAGATCGACCGCGATCGGGAACAGCGTATCCTTGTCGATGTAGACCGTACGGCGGCCGTAGCAATAGCCCGTGGAGAACGCAGGCAGCCGGGTGTAGTCGATTACGAAGGTGTCTCTCAGTTCCCAGGCGCCCGACGCCCTGGTGGGGAAGGACAAAACCTGCTTGCCGGCATTTTCGTAGTATTCCGGAGGCAGTCCGGTCGAGGTACCGCAGCTCTCATAGGCCTTGGGGTTCTGATGCACCAGCGCCAGCAGCTTCATGCTCTTGACGTACGTAATCTTGAAGAGCTGGGGCAGTCCCGGAGGGCCGCCGTCGAGATCTTCCCAGGTGAAATCCGTTCCGAACAAAGGCGCGCAACGGGCCGCTTCAGATAGGCGAAGTGAACGCCGGAGGCTGGGAACATAGGTGTACAGCTCATCGATCCGGGTCGGATCGTTCGGTGACAGCAGCAAGGTCGCTGTGTACTTACCCTGCTCGGGCGCCGTCTGCTCGATGTAAGCGGCCCGGTAGTAGCCGCCGTTGTCGGGAAGCTCGAGCGGGTAAGTAGGAGAGCTCAGATGAGTCATCTGCGTGAACACAACGTTGGTGTCGGAGGTACGGGTCATATTGCCGTATCTGTCGACCGCCGTGGTGCAGTTAGGCGCAAATTCAGTGCGTGCCTGAGGGCGGTAGTAACAGTCGTAATGGATTTCCTGACCGATGAGGTCTGGATTCTTCTCGCTTAGAGGGTCCGGGAAAGGAGCGCCGGCCGTGTAGTTCTGGACGGTATAACCGCCGTCACTGCCCGTGGGGACTATTCGGGTCTGGCTGCCATACTTTTCGGTGTTTTCGATATACAGCTTCGGTCGTCCGATCGGCACAGTGGGACCGACCACGATCTCGGCATTCTTGGGGAACGACCAGAAGTGATCCCCCTGGAAAAGCGTGATCATACCGACGGTCAGGTTGTCTTTGTATTGCTGCCAATTCGAAAAATTGACCACCGTCCCTGGCGGAATCGTATCCGCGGCCGGTACGTTGCCAATCGGCAAGACAAGAAATAGGACCGCAGCCAATAGGAAACCCCGCAGCCAATTAATCGGAGCTTCACGTCCGCTCATGACGCACCTCTCTATTTTGAACCTTGCGCGCATCTCTACTACGCTCGATAGTTGGTCGGAAAACGAAATGTCACACGCCGAAACCATACGGGCGTGTTTTTACTCCTGTTTCGGACGTGAAAGCAAGGACGGGGCCATCGAAATTGCTCGCGTTTTTGCTGGAGAAGCCTACGCTCCGATGCACGCGCGAATAGCATCCGCTGAAGCTTTGAACATCACGCTTACCGTTTGAAGGCTGGTATTTTCGGAGGTATGCGAATTGTTTGAGGACTCTTTGCGCGGCACCCAATGAATGCATAGGATTCTTGCGTGGCCACGAAATTCGACATAGTCATTGCTGGAGCAGGGCCGGCAGGCAGCACCGCCGGCTATCTGCTCGCGGGCCTCGGCTTTCGAGTTCTGCTGCTCGAGAAGACTCAGTTTCCCCGCTATCGTATCGGCGAATCGCTGACCCCGAGCATCCTGCCCGTCCTGGATTTTGTCAAGGTACGCCAACTGGTGGAGAAGGCCGGGTTCCTGCGGATGCAGGGACACACAGTATGCTGGGGCAGCCCGGAGCCGCGCACTGGTTACTATAGCCCGGACAAATCCAGGATGGGTTTCCAGGTCTGGCGAGAAACCTTTGATACGGTGTTGCTGGAACATGCGCGTGAACAGCGCGGGATTGAAGCCCGGCTCGGAGTGAGCGTCAACGAAGTCGCCATAGACCGCCGGGGCGTGACGATACATGCCAAAGGCCAGGAGCCTATCAGGACACGGTTTTTCGTCGACGCGACCGGCCATGCCGGGGTTCTAGCGCGTCAGAGCTTTCGTACGCGCGATCCGGACTTCAAGACGCTGGCGGTCACCGGCTACTGGCACGATGCGGCGGCGCCCGCAGGCGATGACTTCGGCAATACCCTGCTGGAGGCTTACGAAAACGGCGTGGTGTGGTCCGTACCGCTGCAAAATGGACTGCGCAACGTCACCGTGCTGGTCGATTGGAGCCAGGGCCGGCGAATCCGCGAGCTCGGCCGGCGCGAGTTCTATCTGTCCGAGATGAACAAGCTGTCGTACGTCTCCAAATTTCTTTCCACGGCCAGCTTGCCCGCCGCTCCCAAGGTTACCGACGCGACCTTATATACCGCTCGTCAGTTCGCCGGCGAGCGCTTCCTGCTCCTGGGTGATGCCGGCCTGTTCATCGATCCCCTGTCATCGGAGGGCGTGCAAACCGCGATGGCCTCGGCGATCACAGGCGCCGCCGTGATCAACACGATACTGAGCCGTCCAGAGGCGGCCACAAGCGCCCTCGCCTTCTATCGCGACGCGCAGAACAACGCCTACTCGACGCACTATCGCCAATCCGCCGAGTACTACGATCAGGAACGGCGATGGCCGGATTCGATTTTCTGGCGCAGACGCAGCGGACTCTTCACCGCCGACAAGGCGGCGGCCATAAATGGCAACGGTGTGGGTGCCTCACTCAAGCCGCCGACCGAAGTATCACACGTTCGCGTGTCGACGGACGCTCGAATCGAGCGGCGCCCGGTATTGGAATGGCCCTACGTAGCGACGCGCGAAGTCCTCGTCAACGAGAGCAACGTTCGCGGCCTTCGATATCTTCACAACGTGTGCGTGCCTTCTCTGCTCAAGGAGATAAAGAAAAAGCCGGCGATCGTCGATATCGTGGCCGGTTATCTGAGTCGGCGCGAAGCAAGGAACGCCGATTCAGGGATGGTGCGGGCAGCGCTCGTCCGGCTCTATCGGGAAGGCGCTGTCATGGCGATCGAGCCACACGAAACCCGATAAGGCTGGCGCGAAAATGGGGGCTGTTCCTGAACCGATAGGAAATCCGGCAATAACGGGAAAAGAGCATCCACGATCCCCCGCGCAGCACGCGCGATGATCCCTGTTCCGGCCCGCGAGGATCGCGCGGCGGCGAGCGGGCGTAATACTTAGCGTCGTAGTAGTCGGCCACCCACTCCCAGGCGTTGCCCACCATATCGTAAAGACCATAGCCATTGGGCGGATACGCACCCACCGGCGTGGTGCCGTCCAGATTGTCGAAGTTGGCGAGTTCGTGTGAGATTTCTTCATCTCCCCACGGGAAAAGCTTGCCCTCCAAGCCTCCCCGAGCCGCCCTTTCCCACTCAGCCTCGGTAGCCAGTCTGGTCCCCGCCCACTCGCAATAGGCCATTGCGTCAACCCAGCCGGTGAGCACCACCGGATGGTTCTCGTAACCGGCGCGAAAAGTCTTGCTATCCCGGTCCCAGTTCGCCCACTCGGCCCTGGGATCGTCCATATACGGGACCGCATAACCGGTCTCCAGGACGAAACGTCGATACTGGGAATTGGTAACGAGGTGTTTCGCGATATAGAAGGCGCTCACGAACACCCGATGGGCCGGGCCTTCGCTGAGATAGCCCTGGTTGCTGCCCATCAGAAATTCGCCCTCTGGAATCAGCACCAAATCCGAACCGTCCTTTTCATTGGTAATCTCAGTCAGTGTTTCCATCAGGTTCGGTCCACCCGGCCATTCCTCCGATAAATTGTTCTAACTTGCTTTCCCGCCAATCGGATTACTATCATTGCGCACGTTAAAGTCGATGGCTGCGTCACGATCACATGGCTGCCCGCGGAATGACGGGGCATCGAAACTTGCAGAAAACCGGGCTCAGAAGCCGCGTTATTGATGCCGTCCCCGCAGCTTCAGGAAAAACAGACTCATTTGAGTAAAGAAGGATTCCTTGAGTAAAGAAGGATCGCTTGAGGAAAGACGGAGCAGGTTGAGGCCGCTCAGCAAAGTTAGCCTGTCGCGAGTCCGCCGCCTGCTGCCCTTCATTTCGGGATTTCGCTACAAGCTGGTCCTCATATTTCTTTTGTCGTTTTCCAACACTATTTTGGGCCTTCTCGGGCCTATATTTACCAAGATTCTTATCGACGACGTCCTTCAGGCGCACAATCTGCGCCTCCTCTGGATACTCAGCGGCATAATGATAGCCGTTACGCTCGTAAGCTACGTGCTCGGTGCGTTCAACCGCTACTACTACACCAGCGTCACGGCACGCGTGCTCTTCAATCTGCGCCAGCATCTGTTCGAGCATCTGCAGGCGCTGCCGATGCGATTTCATGTCAGGGCCAAGGTCGGCGACCTGCTCTCGCGGCTCAACACGGACATCGCCGAAGTGCAATCGATGCTGACCGACGCCGGATTCAATTTTATCGCAAACATATTCACGCTGTTCGCCGCGACTGGCTTTCTCCTGTGGCTGAACTGGAAGCTCTTCCTGCTGAGTCTAACCCTGGTACCCCTGCAACTGTACGGGGTGGCGAAGTTCCGCCCGATGATCGTGAGCCAGACGCGCATCGTGCGCGAGCTTAACGCGGCGATTTCGTCCTTCCTGGTGGAGTCGCTGTCGGCGATAAAGTTCGTCAAGCTCTTCGTGGCCGAAAAAGTTCAGCACGCGAGGCTCTCCGCCCTGGGCGTCTCTTTCGTCAAGTCTGTCACGCGGCTCGAAATGCTCTCGTACCTCGGCAGCAGTGCTTCGGCCGCGAGCACCTTTCTCGGCTCCGCGCTGGTGACGCTTTACGGCGGCTACCTGGTGATCGAGGGGAAGATGACGATCGGCAGCCTGGTGGCGTTTTCGGCCTACCAGATGCGCGCGTTCAGTCCGTTGCAGGCGCTTATCGACCTGTACCTGCGCCTCCAGCGCGCCGGCGTATCGGTGGACCGCATCTTCGAGTTCCTGGACCTGCCGACCGAGAGTGACAGTGCGCCGGGAACCCGCCGGTTGCCCGAAGTTCGCGGAGAGATAGAATTTCGTCACGTTTCGTTCAGCCATAACCCGGCGGTACCGATTCTCGAGGACTTGAGCTTCACAATTCCCGCCGGCGGGAGACTCACAATCGTCGGACCAAGCGGAGCCGGCAAGACCTCGATGGTCGACCTCATGACGCGCCTCGTCGAGCCCCGCGCCGGATCCATCCTTCTCGACGGCCACGACCTGCGCAATCTCGACCTGGCCTGGTTGCGCGGCCAACTGGTGGTCACGGGACATCAGGCCTTCGTGTTTCACGCGTCGATGATCGAAAACCTCCGTTACGCCTGCCCTGATGCCTCGCTCGAGGAGGTGATGGCGGCGGCACGCGCGGTTGGCTTGCACGATTTCATAGCCTCCCTGCCCGGCGGCTACGAAAACCCGGTCGGCGAGCACGGAGCAACGCTCTCGGACGGGCAACGGCAGCGCATTTCTATCGCACGCGCGCTGCTCAAAGATCCTAAAATCCTGGTGCTCGATGAAGCGCTCTCGGCCCTGGACGTCGTCAGCGAGGCGGAAATTCGAGCCTCGGTGGAGCGGGCTTTGCCCGGCCGCACCGTGATTATGATAACGCATCGGCTGTCTTCGATCCGGCAGGACGACCAGGTTATGGTGCTCGAGCAAGGACGCGTACTGTGGAGCGGCCGCTACTGCGACCATCCGGACGGCCTGTCACAGAAAATCATTGAACCGCCGCAGGAACGGGTCGCCTAAGAAGATGTTGAGAGCGGCTGACGTAAAGTCGATCGCCTCTTTCGGTTGACGATCCTTCATCAGGGCTTTCTCAACGGCAGCGGAACTCCGGCGCTTTTGATGAGGCGGTCGCGCGCACCCGCGAATCCCAACCCCAAGTTATCCTGAATAAGCAGTGCCAACAGTGCGCTTAGATGCGCCGAGGCGAAGCTGTGTCCGCGGTAGTTGCGCGACTGGTCAAGACCGGGCAGCGGACGCGGCGACGGATGCGCCCTGAAGTGAATCGGGTCCTCCGAAACGTATCCGTATTCGGTCCACGAGCACTCGTCACTGGCGGCCACGCCGAAGACCCCGTCAAGCGCAGCGGGCAACATGTCCGCTCTTTCTGGCGGAGACGAGGCCGCGATCAAAGTCCCGGCCCGCTTAGCCATGGCCGCTATCCTGGCCATCCTGGCCCGATGTTCCAGATTGGCGGTGCCCAGGCTCAGATTGATCACATGCATCTTATGCTCGATCGCCCAAACGAGAGCCTCTTCGAGAACTTCAATTGAGGTCACGAGGCGATCGGTGAACACCTTGACCGCGAACACTGCGGCCTGAGGAGCTTTGAATTTCAGGATTCCGGCAAGCGCGGTGCCATGTCCAAGGGTGTCCCGGTAATCGGAGGTCTCAATCACCTCACCCTTTGGACCGGAATCGAAGCCGATTCCGCCGGCTATCGGACCTACGTGTGAATGGCCAGGGTTGATTCCGCTGTCGATAAGCGCGATTCGCACGCCTTCGCCGCCGCGCATCCGCAGCGACTCGACATCGAAGTCCGCCGTGGCATCCGCCTCTCGAGGAGAACGCGTAGCCCTGGGCTTCGCCTTCTTCGACTTGGCTGGACCGGTCCGGTCGGACCTGCGCTTACCGGCGCCGGACTCTCGGCCCTCCAGCGTACTCACCCAACACTTGTTTTCGCGCGCGTCGCCGCTCGTTGTGGCCGAACGATTCGCAGTTCAACTCAACTCGTTCCGAAAACCGATCTTAGCCAACCCGGAGGCGCGGCCCTGGATCACGGATCGACGCTTGTGGACGAAGGTCCTGCCAGATCCTTGTCACTGCTCACGAATCTCATCCCGATCCCGGCCATCGAGTGACCCATCTCCACGTCGTCGATGTGCTTGAGAGTTTCGGCGTCGTATACATACAGGGCGTGCCACTGACCGCCGCAATACACTTTCTTGCCATCAGGGGAGAGCAGTGGAACCGCTTGACTGTTTGGCAGGACAGTCATGGCTTCTCTCTTTCTCGTGACGTAGTCGATCTTCCACAGGTCATTCCACACAAAGTACGCCTTGTGGATGTCGGGCGGAGTGGCAATGCCTTCCACAGTGTACCAGTCTTCGACGAAAGGCTCAGTTTCAATAACGTTGAGAGTCGGATGCTCCTGCTTCAGATCGAGAAGGCCAAGCGAAAGAGTATCCGTGTCGGTGATCGAGTCTTCAACGATGATCGCGAAGGTGATCAGGTAATTCTGTTCCTGGTAATTCGCCAGCAATGGCAGGCCGTAGGTCGCACGAATCCCGGTTATATTCCGATGAGCCAGGGGAATGGTTCCCAGCACGCGGCCGTCGCTGGAATCCAATATCACTATGTCCTGACCTACGCAGAACGTGTAAATCTTCGTACCATCCGGAGAGAACGCGAACGATAGAGTCTGCGCCGGCGCTGGAAATGACTTGACCTGCTTATTGGTGGCGGTATCGAACACGACAAACCGCTGCTCCTCGTGCTCGTAGCGCCCCGGGCTCACCTTCAGCGGCAGCTCGCTGACATAGAGCAGGTCGCCCTTTGGATTCAGGTTGGTCGCCGAGACTCGTACTGTCTCGGTATCGCTCGAGAGCTTGTAAGTCGCAACCTGCTTGCCCTGTTCAAGATCGATGACCGCTACGGCTTGATCGAGATTGGTCGTAGCGTACGCAAAGCGCGGTGCGGCCGGATCCGTCGAAATTTGAAGAATCGGACCCTGGCCCTCCAGCGGGATAGTCCTGACCACTTTGTCAGTGGTGGTATCGACTATCTGGACGAGGTTTGGCAACGTACCAACGACCATGTACCACTTGGCCGACGCGCTCCCCGCCCACATCAGAGCGAGCCCAAAAATCCAAGAACAGCATAGTCGCAGATACCAACCGTCCCTCTTACTCATAGCGATCCCCTTCTTGGGCGACTCCCCGGTCTGACAGATCTCGACCTTTGGAATTTGACCTCCGAGCGAGGCGGAGAGGTGCTTTTACGCACAACTCCACCTCGGCGCTCGGAGAGCCGACGAACCTAAAAATCAGAACTCGCGGACGAACGGACGACTACTTAACCTTCGGGAACTCGACGTTCAGACTTCTCCAGTCTTCCATGTTGACGCCCGAGCATCCCTTCGCCCATTCCGGATAGTTCTGCAGGCTGTCCGGCACCTGGGCCGGCCACCAACAGACACCGGAGCAACCCGCGAGGTCAGCTTCAGTAGGACTGCACATCGCGTGCGCGCCGCCCCACGGGTCCGCTTCCCAGCCGGGATTGAAAATCGTGGTGCAGCCCATCGGCTGAACCATGCCGACTACGTCCCCGCTCGTGCGCACAGCTTCGACTGCATGTGCCTTACGATTCGCCGCCTTCAAGTGCTTCATGATCTCCTCCTGCCACGAGTGCAAGCCGCACCATGCGGCTGTGCGCCCGCTGTCATGCTAACTCAATTCTTTCGGTACATCTCCCCGGCTTCGTATGATGTATTTCTCCACGAAACCAGGATTCTTCTGCTCGAGCTCGGTGAACACTCCAATACCGTATTCCGTCCATTCCCGTAGAAACACGCAATAATGGAGGTTGGGCAACGCGGCCTCGCCAAATTCCTGAAGGGCCTCGTGATAGCAGCCGCCACCGCAGATTCCGCGAATCCAACAGGTCTGGCACACTGGTTTGTTGCCCACCTGTACGCTGTTGACGAACTCGGTCAGGCGACCGTACTCGATGCCAGCCTTCACATTGCCGTACTTGTGTTCTTCACTGCCTGGAAAGCGATGGCACAGATACACGTCGCCATTGCCGTCGACATCCAACAGGCCGAGGCCCGCGCCGCACGGAAACATCTTGTTGGTGCCAAGATGCAGGTCCGTCAACATCGTGCTCAGATTGGAAAAGCCCGTGTACTGGTTTTGTAGCGCGCGATTGACGTAAATTGCGCCAAGTTCCTTGAAGCCGGTCACAACTTCTCTCAGATCGGCCGCGTCCAAGCCGTAGTCGAGACCAGGCTTCGCGGTTACCGGAGAAAATCCCACTTCAAAGAATCCAAGCCCGCGCAGATGTTCGTAAATCCGCACGATCTCAACGGCGCCCTTGGTCACCGTGACGCGCGCTACGATCGGACGCGCCGTATACCGTTCCAGGAGCCGTTCCACACGGCCCATGATCTGATCGTATGAGCCCTTCCTTTCGCCCTTGTTGCTGAGAAAGAAACGCCGGCGATCGTGGATGTCCTTAGGGCCGTCGATACTGATGGTCACACCGAAAAGATGGGCCTGCAGGAAGTCGATTATCTCGTCGACCAGCAGCGTCCCATTGGTGGTAATCGAAAAATCCACCTTCTTGCCGACCGCCGCGCCCTTATTCTCGGCGTACTCGACGACCTGCTTCATCAATTTGAAATTGAGCAGCGCCTCACCGCCGAAGAAGACGATGTTGACCTCGGGATTTTTGCCCGCCTTCTGGAACAGAAAGTCGACGCTGGTACGGGCCGTCTCCCATTCCATGCGGACCGGCGTGGGTCCGTATTTCGCGCCGTCGGGCTCGTAGCAGTAGGTGCAGTGCAGATTGCACTTGTTGGTGACATTAAGGACCAGCGAACTCATCGGAAAGTGCTCGGTGTCCACGAATGGAAGCGCCAACGCGCCGCTGCTCTGATGGCCGACGAGCACGTCAACGTTCATGAATTCTCTGACGACATGCGCGACATCTTCACCGACGAAGTCACTCGAAAGCTGGTTGACAACCTCCTCCAGCGTAAAACGGCGCTTAGTCTCGCAGTAGTCGAGCACTGCTTTCGAGAGCGGATCCATCGTGAACAACGACATGGTCTTCGCCGCCACCAACACGGTCATCCCGCTATGGTTGACTACATGCGCGTTCTCGGGTCGAAATTCGAGTTCGTCAGGTCTCACAGGTTTAATTCCTCAAACGACCTATATCAGTTAATGGGCATGAATACGAACTTCGGCGGCATCAGCAACATGAAAGCCCGCGCGCCCATCGGAGGCTTCGACGGATCCGGCTTGTACCATGCCTCGACCCATACGTCGCCGACGTTGGACTCGCTATGGATTCGCTCGGGATTCGGGCCATCGCTGGCCGCGATAAAGGTCCCGTACTGATTGACCTTGCCGACGTACAGCACGTCGTCGTCGCTAATCCGGCTGACGCGTTCCGCCGTGTCCCAGGTTAGCGGACCCACCCGCCCGATGTTCACCGGCTTGCCGTCGGGTCCGTAGGTGAATCCGAAAGCCTCGAACTGCTGGTTAACCTTGGGACCGCGAACTCCGCCGGGGCGTCCATACCCCCGCTCGGGCGTGATGCTGATGTAGTCGACATTTTTGTACAGGTAGAAAGGTTGCTCGCCCTCGACGCCGGCGATTTTGATGCTTCGAGGCCCGGCTTTCGCGTCTGAATCGGCCACGATCTCCGCAGTCACCGTGTTGTCATCTGACTGCGCGACGGATTGAACCTTAAGCCCGTCGCCCACGCCGATTGCGTCCGCACTGATATTCGCGGGCAAGCTGACACCGAACAGGCGTACTTTGATCGTCGTACCGGCCTGGATCGCCTTCGGGATCGTGGTCAGTAGCTGCGCTCCTCCGACAGCCTTGTACAGCGTCTCCTCCATCCCAAGGTCGCCAACCGGTGTCAGCAGGCGCCGACCGTGCATTTCGGTGCCGTTCTCGTTGCCGAAGAAGATCTCCACCTCTTGACTGTCACCTATTTGGGCTCTCCCGCGCCACTGGTATTTCGCATACAGGACGGCGTCGGTGGTGCCCGACACGGACGAGCCATCCGAGAAGTCATGAGTGAACTTACCGCTATACTGGTCGTCTCCCGACGAGGTCACAGTAAGAACTCCGGTGTAATCTCCGCCCTTGGCCGGATCGTGACCCACCACCAGCCATTTTCCCGAGTAGTCCGGTTTGGGACCGGCCTGCCACTCCTTCCAAGCCGCGGTCTGGAAGGGAAAGCGCTTGGCGAAGTACGGCACCGCTTCCCCGGTGGCGACTTTACGCCAGGGGTCATTCAGCTCTCCGGCCGACGAAGTATCTGAAGCGACGAACGGCACGAAGTATTCGTGCAGGTCAGGCAACCGCGCCCACATCTCAGGTGTGCGCCGCTGCAGGGCGATACGCGCGAAGGAGTGACACTGTACGCAGGAGCCGATCACATTCGGCGGCAAACCTTTCCGGTCGAAGTCCTGCAAAGTGCTGTTGCGCTCTTCCAGAGCGTACTCGAAGGGGGTTATTTCCGAAGGCGCCAATCCATAGTTGTCGGCGAGGTACTTCAGAATCTTGTGAGCCTCATCCTCTTTGAGCTGCAGGCCATGATTGCGAATCATGCGGCTGAGCGTCATCCGCCAGCCCTCCGGCGTCATGCGCACGGATTCGATAGAATCGAGCTTGCCGTCCTTTGGAATGTGACACGCCGTGCATACTAGCAGCGTACTGTTCGCCGCTGTCTGCTGGGCACCAGCCCTGCCACTGAACAGACACAGAACTGAAAAAACCAGAAAGAGTGTGACAGTAATCGAGGTCGGTGCTCCACGCGCGCCCATTCGTTCCAGCCTCCCTTGCTCGTTCGTAAACTCGTCATTCCTAGCGCGAACCAAAAAAAAAGAAAAGCGGATTCTCTAAAATTGTCTCAACTCAACATCCAGCTCATCGACGTACTATCGACCGATCGATGAGTCGCCCGGACGATTGACGTTCTTCAACGTTCGTCGCTCACAGGCGGAAAGTCGTGGGAATCGGAAGCAATTATTACGCCAAAAATTACACGTTCGAAGGTTAAGAACATTTCGTAGTATTCGCGATACTCTCAATCGGTTATATGCGTAAAGCCACCGCACGACTTCGAATTCGGGCAGCGCAACGAAATGCTCGACGAGGTCGCCGTCAATCCTTTCACAGAACTGTGCCCTGTTTTTGGGCGCGCTGCCGCAAGCACTTCAGCGACCCCGCCCGATCCGTAACAATGCAGGAATCGCTTGTTGGATCGCGATGATTTGAACTCTTTCTCGATGCCGTCCATGGCCGCTATCAAGCTTGCCGCCGGACGCACGTTCGGAGCGCCGGCGTGCTCACTGGCGCGGTGGTCGAGATGAGTTCCGGGATCGGTTGGTCTGCCGATCACACAGATCATCGCGCTTCGGTTTTTCGATCGTCGAGTTGGTCCGAGATGGGGCTGAGGAGTAGGCCCGCGGCGCTCCCAGTAGTTAACAATTGGGTTATTGAATGGGCAACTTGCTGCCGCATGATGCAGCAATTCACCGATGAAGTTGCATCCGACAGTCGATGAAAGTTGAAAAGAATCTGGCGCGATGATCGCAGCAACCCGGTCTAACCCGCTGCGTCAAGTCGCTGGGCTAAACCCACGCACGTGACAGGAAGAACGAGTTGCTCTCCGGCTCTCGGCGCCTTCGATCGAACTGATCTGCTTCGATTCGATCCTTGAAAGCCGAATCCTCATCCCAGCCTGAGATTCAGCTTATGCCCTGACGACGTTGCCTTGCCCGTCAAGCTCGAGTCCGGTCCGTTTCGCCTTCTCGAGCACTTCCGGCTGCCAGGATACCCTGCCGGCATCCGTGCCGCCCAGGATCGCCATCAGATGGGCGTCCTCCGTGCCTACGTTGCGAAACCCGCGCATCACTCCGGGCGGCACCGAAATCGTGTCCCACGCCTCCAGGACCAGCTCGTTCTCGCCCTGGTCGCCCCAGATGATTGCCCATCGGCCCGACAACGGCGTGAACACCTCGACGGTCGTATGACTGTGCAAGGCCGCTCCCTTGCCGGGTTCCGCCTTGATGTAGGTCAGGTTGAAATCGCGCGCGTCGGTGATCGCCGGTTTAAGCGAGGCGTCTTCCGTGACGCCGGTGCCGATAACGTTGTAGATGAGGCGTTCATGGCCGGGAATCTTGCTGTCGACGAAGGCCTGCTCGCTGGGGCGCAACTGTTTGAAGCGCGCCACTCGTTTGATCATCTCTTCTTTGGAGACTTGCAGACTAGCCATGTCGGTTTCTCCTCGTCATTAGCGAATAGGTCGTATCGAAATTAGCGCGCACGGAGCGAAGCTGCTTCGATGTCGCCTCGCTATGTCCTGGCGCCTCACGCGCCAGCTCAAGCGATAACTCCAAGCATGCGGCACGTCAAACAGGACTGGGACCGCGAAGCGTGGCCACGGCGTCCGCCAGCGACCGTACGTTCACGACGTCGTGAAATGACACGGCGAAGTCCGGGTCTCATTCTTCGGTCTCCGGGCTCAGCCGGCTCGCTGCCCGCGCCGCGGTTTCGAGCCTCTTGGCAGGACGAGCTTCGTCTTTTATATTTTGGGGTGCCAAAGAAGACGGACGGCGGACTACAGCCTGTCTCGCTCTCCGTGCATCCCAAGATCCAGTCGAAAACGATGGTTTGATCTTTGCATTCCGGGCCCTGCTGCATCGACCTGCACAACAAACGAGGAGATTTGCTCTTGTTCGTAGCGAAAACTATGAGTCGTGACGACCGCGCAAACAGGGCGACCGATGTTCAGGCGGCAAATATTCGCGCGATTCTTCGATCTTATATTGGAGCGGGTATCGGAGCAGGTGTCGAGGAATGATCGGCGACAAGATACTCAGGTATCGCGCCCCGATAGGGATCGCCCTGTTGGCGATCACGGCGTATTTCGCCTACGGAATAAGCAAACTTACGATCGGTACCAGCTTCGTCGATTTCTTTCCGCGCAATCATCCGTTCGTTCAGCTCTACCATACCTACAACCGCTACGGCGAGGCGCAGACCCTCACCCTGATGATGCAGGTCAAACATGGGGACATCTATAACGAAAAGATCCTGAAGAAAATCCAGGATCTCACTTTTGAAGTCGACCTGTTGCCCGCCATCATCCATCAGTCCGTCCGTTCGCTGGCCTCCTACCGCGTCACCTATGCGTCGCCGGTGCCCGGCAATCTGATCTCGCAAACCTACATGTATCCCAAAGTGCCGACGACGCAGGCCGGGATCGACGAACTCAAACGCCAGCTCGACATCCACAGGCAGGAGATCAAATATCTCGTCAGTGACGACGGCCGCAGCGCCGCCGTGCTTGCCTCATTCACCGAGAGCCGCCTGAATTATCACGATCTGTTCTACGAGCTTCAGCGGCTCGTAAAGAAATACTCAGACGACGATACGAATGTCTATCTTGCCGGCGAGCCGGTGATCCGCGGTTATGGGTATTACTATCTGCCGGTCATTATCGCGATCTTCTTCATCTCCGACGGCATGATGATTTTGGTTCTGTACATCTTTTTCAGAAACCGCAGCACCTGGTGGGCGCCATTGGTGACCGGCACGCTCGCGACGATCTGGGGCCTCGGTTTCATCGGTCTCGAAGGTTTCGAGTTCGACCCCGTGATGCTGGTGATTCGTTTCGTGCTGACCGCGCGCGACATGGGCCACGCCATCCAGTGGCAAGGCCGCTATTACGATGAACTCGATGCGCGCGACTATGACAAGAACGGCGCAATCGCCGCGACCACGACCCTGATGCTCGCGCCGGGGTTGCTTTCGATCCTGGCCGACATCGCAGGCATCGTTTTCATCTCCTTCGGCGGCATTCCGTCCCTGCAACACGTCGCGTCATCCGGCGCGGTATGGCTGGGCGGAAGTCTCACGATGGTCTTCATTTTTCAGCCCATCATGATGAGCTATCTCCCGACCCCTCAACCACGCAGGGTGGCAAGCCGCCGAGGGGCCGCCGCATCGCAATGGACCAGGAAGGTGGTCGATTTCCTGGTGGAATTCCCGGTGACTGCCGGACCCGCGCGAGGTTGGGCGCTGGCAGCCGTCGGTCTCCTGATAGTCACTGGACTCGTGGCAGGCGTGCGCGCCAAGATCGGTTACAGCCAACCCGGCACGCCGCTATATAGACAAAGCGCCAAGGTGAATCGGGACATAGTGGCGGTCAGCGACGTGTTTCCGATCGACGAAGGCTGGGTCATCATCCGGGCCCGCCAGGATCAAACGACCGCGTTCAAAGAGGTGGGCGATATACTTTCGCCCGAAGCTATTCGCGTTCAGCGCGACCTGGTGAACTACCTGATGCTGGACAAAGATGTCGCGCGGGTCATCTCCGTGGTCCCGGACATCCTCGAGCCCTTTAACCGGATGTTTCACTACGCCGAGCCCAAGTATCGAACGGTGCCCGCGACCACGGACGACGCCTACGGGCTGTTTACGCTTTACGTAATGGGCACGGCGCCAGGCGAGGCCGACTGGTGGCTGTCGATGCTGAACAACGACGCCTGCATGCGGGTGCTCTTGCGTGACCATACCTACGAGACGTTGAACCGCCTGCAGCATCGGCTGGACGCGTTCGTCACGGAGCGAAGCCGTTCGGATCCGGCCTTCCGGCGCGTCGATGTTCTTTACCTGGGCGGTATCGCGGGACTTTATGCGGCGGCCAACGACGTTCTGTATAAGATTGACTTTCTGAATATCACGTTCGTGCTGGCAGTGGTGTTTCTCTTCTGCGCGGTGACGTACCGCTCGATGGTAGCGGGCTTGCTCTTCGTGACCTCCTGCATCGCGGCGAATTTCGCCGCGTTTATTTACATGCGGGCGATGGACATCGGCATCACTATATATACCATCCCGGTCATTTCACTGGGTATCGGGCTGGGCGTCGATTACGGAATATATACTATATCGCGAGTTGTCGACGAGTGTACCAAGGGAAGAGATCTCGAAGATGCAATAACTACCGCACTTAGAGGCACTGGCGCCGCCGTGCTTGCGACATTCTCGGTGATTGTGGGTGGGCTGGCGCCGTGGATGTTCTCGCCGGTGATGTTCCATCACCAGATGGCGGTGCTTCTGATTATATTGATGTTCACCAACCTGGTAATGGGACTTTCGATACTGCCCGCATACGTCGCCTGGGCGCGCCCGCGCTTTATTTTTGGAGGAATCACGGAAGAACCGCGCCCAAGCGAGCACATAGCCGTTGACTGATCGCGATCATCGCGGCCCGCTTGGCCACGAACCAACCGTCAGCCGAGCGCGGCCGGACGCCGGAAATGGAGTGAGCGGCGGCGTTCGATGACCGCCGCGGCACGCAACAGAAGATCCTCGCTCCCCATCCATCCGATGATCTGAAGGCCGACCGGAAGACCGCTCCCGGTAAAGCCGATCGGCACGGATACCGCGGGCTGTCCCGTCATGTTCCACGGGTAGGTGTATGGACAACAGCGCCAGTCTTCGTCGTCAAACCCTTCGGGAACATAGCGCTCCACCGCGAATGGCGGTACCGGCATGACCGGCCCCACAAGCAGATCGAAACGGTTGAAGAACGCCTTAGCCGCGACCGCGATCGCGATCCGCTGTTCCTGCGCACGGCAATAAGCCGCGAGCGATGTTGCCCGGCCGGCGGCGGCCACGCTCACCAGCAAGGGGTCGAGCAAGGCGTGCTTGTCGGGCTCAAAACCGTCCACTATAGGCACGCATCCGGTCTCCCAGAAGACCTTGAACGGTTCGAGAGGATCGACGGGCCACATCGGGCTCTCGTCGATAACCTCCGCGCCGGCATCCGCCAGAATCGGACTCGCCCCGGCAACCAGCGCATCGACTTCCTGATCCGCTAGCGGCGCGGTGCAGCCAAGTCTGGCCGAGATCGCGATTCGGAGGCCGGATAGGTCGGACGCGACCAAGTTCTTCGGCGCCGCGAAGGGCACAGGCCAAGCGAACGGATCTCGTGGCTCCGGGCGCGCCATCACCTCGAGCATGAGGGCGGCGTCGGCAACCGTTCGAGACATCGGGCCGACCACCGAATGGGGCATGTCGACATCCGGCGGGAATGCCGGTACGCGGCCGAAACCGGGCTTCAAGCCGAAAATGTTGGTGTACGAAGCTGGAATGCGGATCGAGCCTGCGCCGTCACTGCCGACCGCGAGCGGGCCGAAACCCATCGCGAGCGCCGCCGCCGCTCCACCGGACGACCCTCCCGGAGTCTTGGTCAGGTCGTAGGGATTGGCGGTCACGCCATGAACGCGGCTACGAGTGACGAGCCTGCAACCAGCCTCCGGAGTCGCCGTCTTGGCAAGGAATACGGCGCCGGCTTCCCGCAACCGTGCGACACACGGAGTGTCTTCTGCCGCGGGTTTGACAGGATCGAGCGCGAGCGATCCCCGTCGGCGCGGCCAGCCCGCAACGGCCGACAGGTCTTTGATAGTGACCGGCACGCCGTCGAGAGCCGAAAGTGGCATTCCTGCTATGTAGCGAGCCTCCGCCGCTTTGGCCTGGGCGAGCGTCAGAACGGGATCGACATGAACGATTGAATTAACCGGGGCGTCGAGCGCCTCGATGCGTGAGATCAAAGCACGAGCTACCTCGACCGGCGACAGGCTTCGGCGGCGGAAGGCTTCGGCCAGCGTGGCGGCGGTAAGAAACGCTACATCGTCTCCGGGCGCGCTTACCGAAGACGATCGATCCGACGTCGCCATGAAGTGATTCTCAATATAACTCGAAATATTCGGCGATTTCGGCCGCAGGAATCTCATCGCGCAGACGTGCCGCTTCCTGCCGTTTCATCGCGAGATAGACGCGAACGAATTCCTCGCCGAGCATTTCGCGCAAGGCCCCGTCCGCTTCGAAAGCGTCCAGCGCGGCATCGATTTCCGTCGGCAGTTTGGCGTAGCGCGAATCGTCTTCCTTGGGGCCGGAGCCGGCCGGCAGAAGCTCCCGCCCTTCTCTGACCCCCAACAAGCCTGCGGCGATCGTCGCCGCGGCGACAAGATAGGGATTCGACAGCGCGGAAGGCACCCTGAGCTCCATATGGGTCGCCTGGTCACGGCTCGCCTTGACGCGCACGCTCGCCGACCGGTCCTGGATGCCCCAGGAAATATTGGATGGCGCATAGGTGCGAGGGCGGATCCGACGATAACAATTCGGCGTCGGGCTCCACACCGCCATCGCCGCCGGCGCATGGTCGAGGACGCCCTGGATGAAACTCCTGAAGATGGCGGAGAGGCCGTTTTCCGCGTCGAGATCCAGAAAGACGTTGGAGTCCGCGTATTTGTCGAGCAGTGAGATGTGAAAGTGCGCGCAGCTTCCAGAGATTCCCTTGTAGGGTTTAGTCATGAAAGTCGCGAGTAGCCCATGCCTGGCGAGATACTCTTTAACGGTGCCCTTGAATACAAAAGCGCGGTCCGAGGCGGCTACGCCGTCGAGAGGTCCATAATTGATTTCTACCTGTCCGGGTCCGTGCTCGACATTGTAGGTAATAATGTCGATACCCTGAGCCTGAAGCACCCGGATCAAACTGTCTATAGCCGGGAATTGGTGAGTCCGCGCGGTCGCGAAGATTGGCTGCCCGCCGTAAATCGGCTTACGTGTCGCCGCGTCGACCACGTAAAACTCGTACTCATGCCCCATTTTCACAACGTAGCCAAGCGCATCAGCCACCGCCAGCATCTTCTTCAGGAGAAGACGCGGGGCCGCCATTTGCGGACGTCCATCGTACCACATCATATCGCAGAGGACCCTGCCGGTTTTTTCCAACCACGGAACCGGAGACAGGGTATCGTAGTCCGCGACCATCACGCCGTCCTGATAGTTCATCTCCTCGTTGTAGCCGGAATTGCGGATCGGGATCGAATAGCTATCGAGCGCGACCGCGCCTCCGTAGAGATTGAGACCGGTGCGCAGGTAGCCGGCGATGTGACTAATCGGGATCGTCTTGCCCCGGCTCATCCCGGCCATGTCCGCTAGCTCGAATCGCACGAAGTCGAAGCCGGCCGCCTTGACCTTTTCGACGAAGGCGCCCGCCTCCTCCGGCGTGGCGAGCGCAAGCTTTGGCGTTGTAGGGACCGGAGAGCCGTCTTCCTTGGTCTTCGTCATTTAAGCTTCCTCTACTAAAAGCTTCCTCTTCGAATGGCAAAGACGGAGTTCGTCAGCCGGACGCCGCGTGAGTACTCGCGAGAATAGCCGAAAGGTTCTCGTTGATCCGCTTCGCCGCGGCGCGGAAAGCGGGTAGCTTGGGCGCGATCACGCTGGCAAGGCGCTCCGCTTCTTCCGCGCCCAGCGCCTGCACGAGACTCGCTTTGTATTCCGGAACCTTCTCCCAGTCAGACACGGTCGTGGAGGTAAGTTCGCAATGATATTGGAAGCCGTATGCATGACGGCCCCAACGAAAAGCCTGCACCGGACACGCGGTGTTGGTGGCGAGAATCTCCGAGCCCTCGGGCGGTCTTGAAACCTCGGCTCCGTGCCACTGAAAAATTTCGATCCGGGAGGCGAAGCCGGCAAGAATCGGGTCGCTTTGTCCAGCGGGTCTGAGTTCGATTTCAGCCAGGCCCACCTCGGGCCGGGCCATCGGAGTGACTCTGCCGCCCAAGGCCTCGGCAAGAAGCTGATGCCCTAGACAGATGCCCAGGAAAGGCCGGCCGAGGTCTTTAACCCAATGGCGGATGGCAGCCTTCTCGGGAATCAACCACTGATGGACGTCTTCCTGCCATACGTCCATCGGACCGCCCATCACCACCAGCAAATCGAAGCCAACCGCCGACGGGATCGAATCTCCCGCGTCAAGTTCGACAGCAACGGTTTCGTGGCCGCTCTCGGCCCAGAATTCACGGAAGACTCCCGGATGCTCCACTGTGATGTGCTGGAGTACTAGGATGCGCATTGTCTGTTCGGAGTAAAGTGTCGAGGTGAAAACATGTCGCTCGCAAGCATATCCATGATCTGATCTCTCCACAACGCATCGATTCGCCGCTCATTGTTCATTGGCGACTCACCAACGGTTGCGAACCTCCGCCGCGAGTTCGACCACGTCCAGTTCCGCTTCCAATTGTTGAAAGGCCGCGTCGCCTATTCCGGCCCTAAGCCGAAACGCCAGTTCTGACGGAGATCCCGTAGCGAGCTGTCAAACGCCACGCGGGGGCTTGGCAAGGCGGTAATGAAATGATAATGATTATCAATATCCGAGGTGCCCAAGCATGTTCGTCTGCGTCTGCCACGCACTTACCGATCGCCAAATCCGCCAACAGGCGGTCGCAGCCTGTTCCATCAGCGAGTTGTATCGCTCTCTTGGGATACGCCCCGAGTGCGGCAAATGCGTCCCCTGCGTGCGGACCATCCTCACCAACGCCCGGCCAGCACAGGCTGAACTCCAGCAGGCATCCCAAGAGTGATTCCCTGACTCACGGAAGCTGATTCCCTGCTTCCGGCCAATTCAATCCCGCAATTTTGTGTTAGATTGGCGATTGCGGGGGTGCAATTAGATGCAGGGAGATCCCAAGATCATCCAGTTTCTGAACCTGGTCTTGCGCAATGAATTAACCGCCATCAACCAGTACTTTCTTCATTCCCGCCAACTGAAACATTGGGGAACCACCAAGCTGGGCGAGTTCGAATACAAGGAGTCGCTGGCGGAAATGCGGCACGCGGATTCCCTCGTCGAACGGGTGCTGTTCCTGGAGGGGCTGCCCAATCTGCAGGACCTGGACAAGTTGCTGATCGGCGAGAACGTCAAGGAAGTTCTGGATTGCGATCTGGCGCTGGAAACGAAAGCGCTGGGCGACCTGCGCGACGCGATTGCCTACGCTGAAACGGTCCGCGATTACGTCAGCCGGGATCTATTCGAAAGCATCCTCAAGGACGAAGAGCGGCACGTTGATTTCATCGAAGTGCAATTGGATCTGATCGGCAGCATGGGCTTGGAAAATTACATTCAATTGCAGTCCAATAGCGCCTCGTAAAGCCTCCCCTCGCCTCGCCGGGAGGATCCTTGGCGTTCAAGGATTCGCGATTGGACACTCAATAGCCGCCGCGGCCGGGATAGCGGCGCGGAAATCTGGTTGGATTACCTCGTTCCTGAATTCTTATGACCTCGCTGGCTGAGGTTCTCGGCCGTATCGATCAGGGCTTGCACCACGGTAGCGACGTCCGGGTCGGCAAGGTTGACCGGTTTCGCGGGATCCGACACTAAGAAGTCGTTTTTGACCCGGCGAAGGCGAATCTTCCATGCTCCGTTCAGCTTTACGAGGTCGTCTTCATAGACGCCCTGTCCCATGATTTTGTAGCCGCCCGGCGTCGCGATCGAGACGACGGTGGTCGCGCGACCTGTCGCCCGGTCGCCACGAACCTCATAGAGATGGTTGAGCGTCATATGCCGGCCACGCAATACGCGGGTATGCGCCTCGGCGTACTCGCGCAGCGCCTCATAACCGTGCACGACATGTCCGTCGAATTCGAACGCCCCGTCCGCCTCGAAGCATCGCGCCCAGCCCTCCGAGTCCTGCGCGTCGATTGTTTGGCAATAGCGCGAACATAGCTCCTGGATGGCGAGTTTTTCGATCCATTCGTCGTTCATCGATGCCCCTGTAGCGCGGAATCTGCCGCCCTACCCGCGCGCCGCCATCCGGCGCACGACCTCCGCTGCCGGCACGTTTTCGATTCGGGTCGCGATATACCAGGTGACCCCCGACGGATCGATCACCGTGGAGCTGCGGTCACCGAATGGCTTGTCGCCAGGCTCTTCCGTCGCCCGACCGCCGGCGGCCACAGCGCTTGCGTGGACCGCATCGACGTCGGGAACGTACAGATAGATGAAGGCCGGTGAGGGTGCCGACTGCCCAAGCATCAGCATCGAGTCGCCGACGCGGACTTCGGCGTGGACGTGGCCATTTCCAAGATCGACGAATTCGGTCTGCTCGGCGCCGAACGCGCGGCGGGCGAAATCGATGAAGCCGCGGACGTCGGCCACCATCAGGTAGGGCGTCACCGTGTGGAAGCCGGCAGGGATCGGATTAGTTTTGCTCATGATGTTTCGGGCGCCTCAGGTCTGGATCAGCTCGATCACCGTTCCGTCCGGGTCGGTCATGCATACGAAGCCGGCCTCACGGCCTCGCGCATCGAAGGTCTGCGGTTCGGAGAGAAATGGCACGCCGTGGCCCTTGAGCTCCTGGTAATCGGCGAGCAGCGTCTTGGTGCGCAGGGCGATGCGGCAGGCGCCGGCGTGGAACAGATGCGGATAGGCGCGGCCCTCGGTCGGCGGAACCTTCCATTCGATGAGATCCAAGCGTGTCGCATGCAAATCGTCGCCAAGTATCATCAATACTGCGCGCCCGTGGCATTCCTGAGCGCCGAGCCCGCGCGCCAACTGTGGGTCACCGAAGTCGCCGAGGTCGCGAACGACGTGGAACCCCAGCAGCTCGTAAAATTTCAGCGAGCGGTCAAAATCCGTGACGTTTATATTGATGTGGAAGATCGACTTGATGTTCGGCATCGACGTCTCTCCTCTCGGGCTGCGCGCGCGGATCAATCGAGCACCTAACACAAAGGCGCGTCGAGCGGGAAGTGGGCTCGTGGCCCGGGCCGAAAGGCCTGCGGTTGCGCGCATCCAATGGACCGCGCCGCCGGCCGGTCAAAAGTGCCGGAGCATCCGGGTAGCCAGATAGATCGCAAGCATCCCCGCGGCCGTGGCCACGCCGACCAGCGGCGAATCGTGCTCTTTCGCCTCGGGCAGAAGGTCCGACGCTCCGATGTAAAGAAACGACCCTGCAAAAAATGCGAGTACCCAGGGCAGGAGTCCGCGCAGATTGATAATTAGCGAAGTAGCGGCGCCCAACACCGGAGCGATCATGTCTGCCGCGAGCCAGAACATCGCGCGCTTGCGCGCGTTGCCGTGGGCCAAAACGACAGTCACCGTATTCAGGCCGTCGCTCAGATCGTGCACAATTATTCCGAATGCGATGAGCAGGCCAATTTGCGTGCTGGTTTGGAAGCCCACTCCGATGGCGACGCCATCAAGAAAACTATGGAACGTCAATCCAGCGGCGGATAGCGTGCCCAGTTCCTGCTCGTGAGTTGCCGCCGCGTGGACGTGCTCGCGAGAGCGGTGCAGCGCCGTGTAGCGCTCCAGCCCGAAAAAGGCCAGAAAGCCGAGCGCGGCGAACGGCATGTACGAGGACCCGCCGTCCAGCGCGAAGACCTCAGGAAGTATGTCGAAGAGGGCCACGGCCATTACGGCCCCGGAACTGAAGCCGAGCAGGAGATGAAGGTGATCGCGAAACCGCAGGGCAGCCATTCCACCAAGCCCGGTGGAGATGAGCGTGACCGAGGCCAGAACTATCGGCATGAAGCGCATGCGGTCGGGTATCACTCTAGGATAAGATCATCTCGTTGCGTCAGGTGACTCGAAGCGCGATCGGCCGATGCGCGGCCGACCGACAACATAAACGGATTTTCGCGCGCTGAATACCGCTTGGGGCGGAAGAGAGAAGAGCACAATGGATGCGCTTTGGGGGGCGCTAATTGACTGGCGGTCAGCTATCCGGGGCACGGAGGTCGCCTGAATATTCTCGACAGGACTCGTTCCTCACGAGAACGCTCGAACGGCGGACAAAGGCTTCAGGAGTTTTCCGCCTCGGATCCGGCTCCCGATGGGGCTGCGGCAGTATGAAAGGACCCGAGCATGCAAATCCGAGTCGGCTATGAACTGATCTACGAGTGTCCCCAACCCACCCCCATGATTCTCACTCTGAGCGTCCATCACACGCGAGCGCCCGATCTCCTCACTCCCGACCTGATGACTACCGACCCGGCCATACCGATCACCGCGTATCGCGACGGGTTCGGGAACTGGTGTACCAGGATCATCGCTCCCAAGGGACGCATTCGGATCGCCAGCACCGGCGTCGTCCAGGACAGCGGCCAGCCCGACGAGGTCGTTCCTTCGGCCACTCAGGATCGAGTCGAGGATCTGCCGGATGACACCCTCGTTTTTCTCCTGGGCAGCCGATATTGCGAAACGGACCTATTATCGCAGGCTGCGTGGGACCTGTTCAGTCAGACACCGCCCGGATGGCCAAGGGTGCAAGCCATCTGCGACTTCGTCCACAATCACATCACCTTCGGCTATGAGCACGCCCGTCCCAGCAAAACGGCGGAACAGGCATTCAATGAACGTCAGGGTGTATGCCGCGACTTTGCGCATCTCGCGATCACATTCTGCCGCTGCATGAATATTCCCGCGCGCTACTGCGCCGGCTATCTCGGCGATATTGGCGTACCGCCGGTTGCCTTACCGATGGACTTCGCGGGTTGGTTCGAGGCGTATCTCGGTGGCCGATGGTACACCTTCGATCCTCGCAACCACATTCCGCGGATCGGGCGGGTGCTGATTGCCCGCGGCCGCGACGCGGCCGACGTACCAATCAGTCACGCATTTGGCCCTAATACGCTGGTCGGGTTTAAGGTCGTCACCGACGAGATCATCGAGGGCTGACGAGCAGTTCTTCGGCGCGGACCAGGGCGCGCGCCACGCGATGCGCCCAAGCCGTCTGGCCGGACTCGTCGGCCAGGAGGTCCTGGCGTATTTCCAGCTCGACGTGCGGAATCGATCGCCCTTCTCCGTAGACCGGAATGGCGTAGTCGCTTTCGTCGCTGACGGCGTACGGCTGGTTGTCTCCAACGACGAGTCCGCCTTCGCTCCGAAAGAGTTCGCGCAAAATATGAGCGAGGCGCGCGTCGCGGTTGTAGAGGACTCCGACGTGCCAGGGCCGGCTTTCGCCCATAAACTCCGGCGTGAAGCTGTGTACCGCCACCAGGATCGTCGGCCGCCCCGAGGCCTTCCGGGCGTCCAGTTCGGCGACGATTCGGTCGTGGTAGGGCTGGAAAATCTCGCGCCGGCGGACGTCGGCTTCCGCCGGGCTAATCCCCTTGTTCCCGGGAATCGGAGTCGACTCGCTGAGCGGCGTGATCGAAGACGGCGAATGCAGCGGGCGATTACAGTCGATCGCGAGCCGCGAGTAGGTTTGAACGATCAGAAAAGCGTCGAGCGCTACGGCGAGGCGCCGGGCGACCGCCGCTGCTCCGATGTCCCAGGCGATATGACGCCGCAGTTCGAGAGCGTTCAGACCCAGCGTACCCAAGGCTCGCGGCAGCCGGCTTCCGGCATGGTCGCAAGTCAGGAAATAGGCCGACCGTCCGTGCTCCTGGACAATCTGAAACGGGAGCGGTTCGTCGTGGCTCAGCAAACTCTCGTTTCCCACCTCAGACCTCGTCTATGGAAACCGGGCTCGGTGAGGTCGAGGCTTCTCCTGCTGCTGGACCCAACCGTTACAGCTCTTACTGAAAGTAGCCTAACACGATTTATGGGGGCCGCGCCTCCCGACGACGGCGGCACGGCCCCGTGTGCCGGCTATTCCTTTTTCCCGCAGTACGCTTCGATACGGTTGCCATCGGGATCGGTGACGAAAGCGGCGTAATAGTTCTCGCCATAGTCGGCACGCAGTCCCGGCTTGCCGTTGTCGCCGCCGCCCGCACGGATCGCTCCCTCATGAAAGGCGTTCACCTGGGCACGCTTGCCGGCCTCGAGACAGATGTGCAGACCGGGGATATTGCTCGCCACGCTACCTGCCGCCAGCAGCCACAGGCGCGGTCCGTCACTGCCCCCATAGCCCAGCGCGCTTGCGTCTTCGCTCAGGCACTTGGCGCCAAGCGGCGCCAGGGCCGCGTCGTAGAACTTTCGCGCCTTGGCGATGTCGCTCACTCCAATCGATACGTGATGAATCATGGGCCTGCTCCTCTTTTCGTTGGTGGAAGCGCTTGCGCGGCTCCCGGTTCTCTAACTGTCTTACAGGTTGAAACAACCTGCATGATGGTTAGTAAACGATCGACAGACGATTGTCAACCGCCAAGGCGGTTAGTATGGTGAAGATCAGGTGACGACTCCCAACCCCATCGGACGGAATGAAGCGCTGATCCTGGTTCCCCGCCGCGACCTCTGCCTCGAATTCGCGAACACGCTCGCCTGGCGTGGGAGCACGCCGAGCGAAAGCCTGCACGGATTGCCGGATCTCGCACGATGGTGTGCATCCTCAGGAGGCCTGCTGGCGGGCGTAATCGAAGGAGGCGAGGCCTGGACGGAGCGCCATCCGGCGGCGGCGGCGGCAATCTTTCGCGGCGCGATCGCGATCCGCGAGACGATCTACCGCATTTTCCATGCGGTCGCGAACGGCGCCGCGCCAGCCGACGACGATTTGGCGGCGTTCAACCGGGCATTGAAGGAGACTCCGGCACGGAGTGCCCTTCAGCGCGCCGGCAGCGGCTTTGGCTGGCGAGTCGAGAGGACCCGAATCGTAAACGCCGCGGCGATACTGGCCCCGGCGTTATGGTCGGCGGGTGATTTGCTGACCGGGGCGCAACTGGGCCGGGTGCGCGAATGCGCGAACGACAAATGCGTCTGGCTATTCCTGGACGAGAGTAAGAATGGCACCCGGCGCTGGTGCTCGATGAGCGCGTGCGGAAACCGTGCTAAGGCCCATCGCCACTACGCTCGCCTCAAGGGCGATTGAACGACGCCTGTCGCGCGCCGGCGCCCGGGACGGCAAGGCACGGAAAGGCCGCGGCGTCCCGTCACTTCTCGTCGAGCTTTTTTATCCAATCGTCGGTGTTCATTACCTTGCTGAACATCGACGCCTGCGTGACCAGGACCGAGTTGTGCAAATCCTTGTCGGCCACCTTGCCCGAGTCGTTGCCGACCGTCAGCGTGCCGGTGGCGTCGGAGAGAAATTCCACTTTGTAGCCGCGATGGAAGCCCTCGCGCGCGGTGCTGTCGCAGCACATCTGCGTCATGTAACCGCTCACGGTCAAAGTGTCGATCTGGTTCTCGCGCAGCCACTTCTCCAGGTCGGTACCGGTAAAGCTCGAGGGCAGGTTCTTGTCGACCAGCAGATCGGCGGGACGCGCAGCGACGTCCTTATGCAGATTCCATCCCTCGGTTCCTTCCTTGAATACTCCGCGATCGCCTTTGGCCGCATGGCGGACCACGACAACCGGAACCCCGTGCGCGCGTGCCGAATCCATCGCCCGCAGGATGTGGTCGAGCGAGCCCGGCGGGTAGCTGACCGGCATTTTGCCGGTGAAGTATTCATTCTGTACGTCGATCACCAGAAGTGCGCGTTTCATACTATTTTCCCCTCTCGGATTCCGGGCCTGATGCGCGCGGCTACTTCATCACGCGGCGGGCGAAGCCCCTGCGCCGCCGCCGGGTTTTGACTTCTTCCAGCTCGCGCTTCTCTATGATGTCGATCATCGCAAGCTGGCAGTTGTTCTTCGGATCTCCAGGCAGCCGCACGTAACTGCCGTCGGACCGCATCTCCCACGCCGCGTGATTCGGCTTGAGCTGTGCTTCGAACACCGCTCGCAACTCTTTGCGCAGCGTCGGGTCCTCGACCGGCGCGACCGCCTCGACCCGGCTCTCCAGGTTGCGCTTCATGCAATCGGCCGAGCCGATAAAATATTCCTCCGCGCCGCCATTGCGAAAGTAGTAGATGCGCCCGTGCTCGAGGAAGCGGCCAACGACGCTGACCACGCGCACGCTTTCGGAAAGGCCTGGGATTCCCGGGCGTAGCCGGCAGGTGTCGCGCACGATCAGGTCGATCTTCACTCCGGCCTGCGCGGCGCGGTAGAGCGCGCGCGTGATGTCGACGTCTTCGAGCGCGTTCATCTTCATCTGGACCAGTCCAGGCGTGCCGGCGCGCTGGAGCTTGACCTCGCGGTCGATGCGCTCGAGCAGGGCCTTCTTAAGCAGAGCCGGCGCCGGCAGGATCTTTTTGAAGGTGCGGCCGGCACGATAGCCGGTAGTGAGGAAGTTGAACAACTGCGTAAGGTCGGCCCCGATCGCGTCGTCGTTGGTCAGCAGCCCGAAGTCGGCGTACAGGCGCGCGGTACCCGCATGATAGTTGCCGGTGCCGATATGCGCGTAGCGGCGGAGCCCGTTGTAGTCCTGGCGCACCACCAGGATCACTTTGCAATGAGTCTTGAGCCCCACCACGCCGTAGGTTACGTGGATGCCGTACTCCTCGAGCTGCTCGGCGAACTGGATATTGGCGGCTTCATCGAAGCGCGCCTTGAGCTCGACCACCACGGCGACCTGCTTGCCGTTGCGCGCCGCGTCGCACAGGTATCCGATCACCTCTGAATCGCTCGAGGTGCGATAGAGCGTCATCTTGATCGCCCGCACCTTGGGATCCTCGCTGGCCTCACGCAGAAAGCGTCCCACCGAGGTCGGAAACGATTCGTACGGATGCATCAGCAGGATCGACCCGGCTTCCCGAATCACGTGAAAAATGTTGCGCGAGGGCGTCAGCCGCGCGTGGTCGGCCGGATGGTGCGGCGGATCGTGTAGCGCCGGGTTGTCGACCGCGGTCAATTCCATCAGGTCGCGCATCGCCAACATTCCGTCGCCGATCTCGAACACGTCGTCGCGTTCGTCCAGCCCGAGTTCAGCCGCGAGCATCCCGCGATGGGCGGGATTCATGCCCGCGAGGGCCTCCATCCGGACGATCGGCGCGAAGCGCCGGTCGCGCAGTTCGGATTCGATAAGCGCCAGCAAATCGTCGGCCTCGTCCTCGTCGCGCTCGGTGTTGGCGTTGCGGGTGACGCGAAAGAACTCGTAGCCGTCGATTTTGGCTTCCGGGAAAAGCAGGTCGAGATTGTGCGCGACCACGTCCTCGAGCCGGACGAAACGCCGGGTGCCGTCGACGCGCAGAAAACGCGGGATGCCCAATCCCACCGGCACTTTGACTCGCGCGAGCGACGGCTCGGTGTCATCGGGGGCGCGCAGCGTGACCAGCAGATTCAACGAGAGGTTGGAGATGAACGGGAACGGATGCGCCGGGTCCATCGCCTGCGGAGTCATCAGCGGAAAGATGTTGCGCAAGTAGTGTTCGCGGATGGTGGCCTGCTCGGCCGGGCTAAGCTGCTCGAAATAGAGTATGTCGATGTCCGAGTCGCGCAGGCGCTTGAGCAATTCGGGCAACAGCGCGCGCTGCTCCGCCTCGAACGAGCGCACCTCGGCGAGGCACTCCGCGATCTGTTGCTGCGGCGTGCGCCCGTCGTCGGTAAGCTCCTGCATCCCCGCGATCGCCTGCTGCTTGAGCCCGCCGATCCGCTTCATGAAAAACTCATCGAGATTCGAAGCGGTGATGGCCAGAAACTTCACCCGCTCAAGCAGCGGATTGCTCTCGTCGAGCGCCTCGGCGAAGACCCGCCGGTTGAATGCAAGCCAGGTTAGCTCGCGATTGAGGAACAGCTCGGGCGACTTGAGATCCGGGTCAATCCGTATCGCCGGCGCAATGCCGCCGTTGACACCGTGGAGGTTTTCCGCGAGCGCGTCACCGTTGGATGTTTCGGCGCCGGCCGCAGCGTTCTGTACCGTCGGCGGTTCTGATGAGATCGACGGAAGCGCCGGAGCAGTCTCGGTTTGAATCGCCATAGATGCAGTTTACGTTAATTCCGTCTCATTTCGGAAATAAGGGTAACCCGAATGCGGTAAATTCTTCAATCGCCAACTGTTACGGCCTGTTTACAACTTTCGCGGCGGAATCTTCTCGGTGAACACTGCCTTTTGCGGGTTTTCATCGCCATCGTGCGCGTCCGTGCTCCTGGAGACCAACAGGGGCTCGCCCACGAGACTGAATCTCGCTAAACCTCGGCGGTATCGGCCGTTTGCGTACAAAGATGGGGCTATTGCAAGATGCCGAAATGGCAACCTGGGGGACGGTTGCCAATCCAAGGAGATACCAAGTGGGGACCAGTTTTCGAAGCCGCCGTTGGGGGCGATACATCCCGCTCGCGCCGATGTTCGCCGCAATTGTCACAACTATCGCGCTCGGCGCCTCGCGCGCCGCGGCACAAGACGTCAAGAATTACACGCGAGCGACGCTCGGTCAGTGGTTGAGCAAGTATGCTGACGCCAAACCCGACTTCAAGCCGGGAGACGTGCTGGGAAGCAAGGACCTCGAGCGCATCCGGCCTTTCGTACCGCCCGGATGGTTCGAGCAACTCAACTTCCCGGAATTCAAGATGGAGATCATCGCCGCGCGCAGCCATATTCCGCGCAAGGACTACCAGGAATGCACCGAGAAATACCAGGCGCAGGTCAGGCTCGAGCCTGACGGCGCACTAGCCAACTACGTCTGCGGGCAACCGTTTCCCGACGCCGCGCTCAGCACCTCGGATCCGCTCTCGGGAATCAAGGCGGCATGGGACTTCGACTATCGATGGCAGAATTATGGCGAGTTCTCGCTCAACTACCTTTTTATCGTTTCCCGCTTCGGCGGGAATCACAATGGCAGCGCGCCCACGGTGATCGATTCGCCGCCCTCGAACTGGGTCGGCGGAGTCGAGTTTCACAGCAAGCTGCCGACCGACGCGGCGCAGTATTTCGGCGGCGGCGGCACCTTCCTTCGCACCTTGAGCAGCTTCTATCGACGGGTTTATTTCAGTCATCTGGCGCAGCGTGCAGACAACCAGGGCCTGCTCGGCACACCCGACTCGGCTGAATTCCTGTGGAAGGAGTTCACCGGCTTCTTCTCGCCTTACGACGTGCGCGGGCAGGTGTTCATCACATATCGCTACGCTGACCCGCATCGCGCCGACGACGCCTGGGCTTACGACCCGCAATCGCGCCGCGTCCGCCGCGTTTCGGTCGAGGTCAAATCCGATGCGGTCGAGGGTACCGATACCACGCAGGAGGATTTCTATACTTTCTCAGGCCGCGAGCTGCACTGGCATTGGAAGTTCCTTGGCTGGAAGGACCTGCTGGCGGTGATGGATTCGCGTGACGACTACGCGCATCTGTTCGGACCCAACGGCGACGTTCCCAACGACGCCTGGTCGGTGCGGCGTTTCGCGGTGGTTGAACGCACCCCGACCGAATCTCATCATCCCTACAGCACCGTCGTGATGTTCTGGGACGCCGAGAACTGGCATCCATGGATGTCGATCGCGTTCAACCGCGAGGGCAAGCTGTGGAAGCTATGGGAACTACAGACGCGCTGGAGCGAGGACTTTAAGGCCTTCGCGGAAATCAATCATGGCGTGCAGGCGGGAATGCTGAACGGCGAAAATATTATTGACGTGCAAAACGAACGCGCCACGATATTCGCCGGTTACGGCAGCGGCTATCCCAACGCGGTGCCTGCCAATGTGACCTCGCTTTACGACATCAGCAAGCTGGAGGAGATGCATCGCTGACGCCGCGCTCCGGCGTTCCAAAAATACAGGCCGCCGCTGGCTACGGCTTGGCGGCGGCCTTGCGCCGGCGGTACTTCTCCACCATGTAGGCGCCCGCCGCTACCGCGCCGCCGTCAATCACCAGCACCGCGCCCGAGATGTACGACGACTCCGGCGAGGCGAGAAACGTCGCCGCATGCGCGACTTCCTCGACTCGTCCGAAGCGATTGATGGGGCTGTGATTGGCGCGCTCCTCGTAGGCCTCCTTCGGCCAGGCCGCGCGCACCATCTCGGTATCGATCGGCCCCGGCGCGATCGCATTGGCGGTAATCCCATAGTCCGCCAGCTCGAACGCCATCGCACGGGTCAGCCCGATGATGCCGGATTTGGCCACGCCGTAGGGCGCGAGATCCAGCGGCCCCATCAGGCCCGCCACCGACGCCATCGAGACGATCCGGCCGTACTTGCGCCGCGCCATCTCCCGCGCCGCGGCCTGCGAACAATAGAACGCGCCCGACAGGTGCACCCGCAGATGGTTCTCCCAGCTCTCGCGGCTGACTTCCAGAAACGGTTCGCTCTTGGCGACGCCGGCGTTGTTCACCATGATGTCGATCCGGCCGAGTTCGCGCGCCGCATCGGCGACCCATCGCTGCGCCTCGGCGCAATCGCCGATATCGACCTCGCGGAAAACAACCTTTCGCCCGAGCCGCGCGATTTCCTTTGCTGTCCCGCGTGCCGATTCCGAGTCGATTTCGGCAAAAGCAATATTCGCACCCTCGCGTGCGAAGGCGAGCGCGATAGCTTTGCCAATTCCACGTCCGGCGCCGGTAATCAGCGCCACCTGGCCTTTGAAGAGCATCGAGTCACCTCCATGTGGGATCGCGCCGGCCACCGCGACAGGCGACCGGCGGTTTCCCGGACTTAGCTGGCCAGCCGCGCGCGCTCGTGCGGCGCGGCAAAATCGATCGCCGGGCCCTTGGGCACGATGCGGGTCGGATTGATCATCGCGTGGCTCGCATAGTAGTGACGCTTGATATGCGCGAGGCTGACCGTCTCGGCGACGCCGGGGACCTGGTATAGATCGCGGGTGTAGCCCCACAGATTTGGATAGTCAATGATGCGGCGCAAGTTGCATTTGAAGTGACTATAGTAAACGGCGTCGAAACGTATCAGCGTGGTAAACAGCCGCCAGTCGGCCTCCGTCGTGCGCGCGCCCACGAGATAGCGCCGGCTCGCCAGGCTCCGCTCAAGACGGTCGAGCGTCTCGAACAAAGGATCGAAAGCGGTCTCATAGGCCTCTTGCGATTTGGCGAAGCCGCACTTGTAGACGCCATTGTTGACCGTATCGTAGATAACGGCGTTGAGTTCGTCGATCTCCGCGCGCCGCGCCTGCGGATAGAAGTCGTCGCCGGCCGCGCCCAGCGCGTCGAATGCGGAGTTCAACATCCGGATTATCTCGGACGACTCGTTGTTGACGATGGTCCTGGTCTCACGGTCCCACAGCACCGGCACCGTGACGCGGCCCGTATAGTCAGTGCGGGCAAGCGTGTAAATCTCATGCAGGTAGCGCGCGCCGTTGAGGTCGTCGCGCGTCGCACCCGCGGTGACTGAACCGTCCGGCGCCTCGAAGGCCCACCCGTCATCGCCCATGAACGGATCGACCACCGATACCGTGATAGCGTCGTCGAGTTTTTTCAGCGCCCGCACGATGAGCGTGCGATGGGCCCACGGGCAGGCGAGCGAGACATACAGGTGATAGCGTCCGCGCTGCGCCTTGAAACCGCCCTCGCCGCTCGGACCGGGACTGCCGTCGGCCGTCACCCAGTTCCTGAACACGGTCTGCGGACGCACGAAGCTGGCCCCCGCCGAGCGAAGGTCGTCGCGTTGCCATTTGCCGTCGATCATCATCCCCATCGGAAACTCCTCGAACTCATCGCGAACGCTCCGCACTCCTTGCGCGCGCCCCGAGAATCCTCCGATGATATGCAGGTGGGCCAAAATCTCACAAACCCCGCTCTCAAGAACCTCCAGGCGCTGCTCTACCGGTTGATAACCGCGCCCGAGGGCGTAGCCGCGGGCCTGGCAGCGGAACGCGCGAACGAACCGGGCGTGATCGATGATTTGTACGACTTGGAAAGCTTGATCGAGAGCGACGACCGCCTCTCGGCAACCGAGCGGCTCGAGATTTACGCCAACGCCTATTTCTATCGCATCCTCGATTGTCTGAAGGAGGATTTTCCGGCGACGCTCGCCACGCTCGGTGACGACAACTTCCACAACCTGGTAACCGGCTACCTGATCGAATACCCGCCGAGCGAACCGTCAATCTCCTATGCCGGCCGTCATCTGGCCGACTTCCTGCTCCACCATCCGATGCGCGGGCAGTGGCCGTTCATCGGCGATTTGGCGCGGCTTGAGCGGACGTTGATCGAGGTGTTCCATGCCGCGGACGCCGAGCCGCTGAGCGCCGAAGCATTGCGCGCGATCGCGCCTGACACTTGGCCGGAGCTAGCGATGCGAACGCATCCGGCGCTCGCGATCGTCGATTGCGAATGGCGCGTCGACGAGCTATTGCGCGAAGTCGAGGCCACCACCGGCCAGAACGGCGAAAGCGTCCGCGTCGAACCTCCTCACGTGCCGGTCAGCGTGCTGGTCTGGCGGCGCGACTCCCGAGTCCACTATCGCGCGTTGGAGCGCGCCGAGCGCGCGGCGCTCGAACTGGCAAGCGCTCAGGCCGGCTTCGCGGCGATATGCGAAGCGATCGCCGCGGTCTCTGCCGATGAAGATCCGGTAGTGCTTATCAACCGGCTACTCGCGCGATGGCTTGAAGAGGGCCTGCTCGTCCTGGCCGACAGGTAACCTGGCGGAGCTGCTACACCACCGAACTGCCCTTCAATCGCGGCTGTCGCACTAGGGCCGCGTGGCTATTCTTCGACTTCGCGCGCATCGCTCTTGACAGATCGGCAGCTCTGTTGCTCCAACCATTCGCGAGGCCAACGAGGAGAGCATCACCGATATGGCAATCATCAGGGGCGAGCAGATAATCGCGCGCTGCTTCAAAAACGAAAACGTCGACACGATTTTTTTCATGATGGGCGGACCGACCGGCGGCACTGCGGGCGCATGCCTCGATCTCGGGATGAAGGGCATCTACGTGCGCCACGAACAGGCGGCTGCGATGATGGCGCACGCCTACGCGCGCGTCACCGGCAAGCCCGGCATCTGCATAACGCCGTCGGGCCCCGGCACGGCCAACGCGCTCACCGGATTGGCCAACGCGTGGGCCGACGCCACGCCGATAATTGCGATTGGCGGCTCCGCACCGATGCGCGCGACGACGCTCGACGCCTTCCAGGAGATGGACCAGGTCGCGATCATGAAGCCGGTGGTGAAGGCCGCCTACCGAGTCGACCTGGTGAACCGCATCCCCGAGTACATCAGCGTCGCGTTTCGCGAAGCGCTGGACGGCAAGAAGGGACCGGTCTACCTCGACCTGCCCGGCGACATTCTCAATCACAAGGTCGACGAAGAGAAACTCCTTTTCCCCGCCAACTACCGCGTCGAGAGCCGGCCCGCGGGCGATCCCGCTCAGGTGGAACGCGCGATCGAGTTGCTCGCGGCGGCGGAACGCCCGATCGTCGTCACCGGCAGCGGCGTGCTGTGGTCGGGCGCAGCCGCCGAACTGCGTGATTTCATCGAGAGCACCGGGCTGCCGTTTTACACCACGCCGCAAGGCCGCGGCGTTATTGCCGAAGATCATCCGCGATCATTTCCTGGCGCGCGCTCGATGGCATTTCGAGAGGCCGACGTCGTGCTGGTGGTGGGAGCGCGAGCGAACTCGATGCTCTCGTTTCTGCGCGCGCCGCGATTTTCGCCCAACGCCCGTTTTATCAGCGTGAATCTCGACGGCCGCGAGATCGGCCACAACCGCGGCGTCGAGGTCGGGATCATCGGAGACGCCAAGCTGGTGCTGCGCCAATTGACCGAGGAGGCCGACGGCCGCTTCGACGGACATCGCGAGAGCGAATGGGTCGCGCAGCTTAGCGCCAAGCATCGCTCCAACCAGGAGCGCTCGGCCCCGCTGCTCCATTCCGACGCGGTACCGGTTCATCCGCTGCGCCTGTGCCGGGAGGTGCGCGACGTGATCTCGCGCGACACCATCCTGATCGTCGACGGCCACGAGATTTTGAACTTCGCGCGCCAATCGATCCCGATCTACCAGGCCGGCTGCAGCCTCAATGCGGGGCCACATGGATGCATGGGCGTGGGGGTGCCATTCGGTATCGGGGCCAAGGTCGCGAAGCCTGACGCGCCGGTGCTGGTGCTCTCGGGCGACGGCGCATTTGGATGGAACGGGATGGAGATGGACACGGCGATTCGCCATCAACTGCCGATCGTCGTGGTAATGTCGAACAACGCCGGCTTTACCTCGCGCAAGACCGGCGGCACCGTCGGCCGTGAGCTGGGATGGCAGCGCTACGACAAGATGGTCGAGGCGCTCGGCGGGTACGGCGAGTTCGTCGAAAAGCCGGGGGACATCCGCGGCGCAATCGAGCGCGCATTCAAAAGCGGCAAGCCCGCGCTGGTCAACGTATGCACCGATCCCGAGGCGCAGGCAACGACGGACATGGGCTTCGCGGGATATTGAAACTCGGCCAAGCGATGAACTGAAAGATTTGATAGAATCGCGGCCCGAGGTTTGGCGATGCCGGTTGCTCTCAAAAAACTCGAAGACGAAGTGATGAAGCGCTCTGTTCGTTCGCGGGCTCGCCTGGCAGCGCGAATTATTACGAGTCTCGAGGAACCTCCGGATCCCGACGCAGAGCGGCTTTGGATCTCCAAGGCCGAAAGGCGCGCCGCAGAGCTTTCAAATGGCAAGGTAAGGGGTATAGCCGCCCAGAGAGTGTTCAAGAAAGCGCGCGCGTCGCTTCGTTGACCGTCGTCTTTCACCCTTTGGCGGAACGGGAGTTAATCGAGTCCGCCAAGTTCTACCAAACGCGCGCTCAGCGCGTGCCGGTGCGGCGAGCGACCTCCAGGACGCGCCGCGCGCGCGTCAGGTGCGGCACGTCGACCATTTCGCCACGAAAGGTGAATGCCATTCGCCCGGCCTTGCTGTTTTCCTCGAAGGCCGCGAGCAGTTCCTCGGCGTCCGCGATTTCCTGCTTCGAGGGCGAAAAGATCTCATTGACGATTTCGATCTGAGTCGGATGGATGGTGATCTTGCCGGTAAAGCCCATCCAGGCACCCTCGATACAATCGCGGCGGCATCCGTCGGGGTCCTTGATATTGACGAAAACGGTGTCGATCGGCTGCACCTCGGCCGCAGTGGCGGCGAGAAGCGTCATTATCCGCGCGTAGCGGAAGACTTCGAGGAACTCGCCGCGCTCGTCGCGATTGCGCCGCGCGCCGATCGCCGCCGAAAGATCCTCGGCGCCCCACGACATGCTGTCGACGCGCGGATGCAGGCCAAGATCCTTGATGTTGAGCAAGCCCTGCGGAGTCTCCGTCGCGAGCAGCAGCAGCTTGACGCTGCGCTCGGGATAGCCGTACTGACGCTCGAGTCCGCTCAGGATCGAATCGACCTTTTCCACGTCGGCAAAGTTCCGCACTTTGGGGACCATGTAGGAATCGGGCCGCCCGGCCATCGTGGCCTCCAGGTCGGCGACTCCCCACGGTGTGTCCAGCGGATTCATCCGCACCATCCGCTCGCGGCCCTTGAAGTCGACCTTCTGCAACCATTCGGTGACGGTCTTGCGCGCGGCGGCCTTGTTGTCGGGGGTGACCGAGTCCTCGAGGTCGAGCACCAGCGCATCGGCCGGAAGATCGATCGACTTCCCCAGCATCTTGTCATTGGCGCCGGGCACGAAATGCACGGCGCGGCGGAGCGTCTCCATCATCAGCTACTCCAATCCGCTACTTGTTGGGCTTGCGCAGCATCATCGCTGCCCGCTTACAGCGCATCACGGTCTCATCGCGCTGGTTGCGCGCGCGATGCTCGAGAATCACGATGCCCCAGTTGGGGTGCGACTTCGACGGCCGCACCTCCAGCACCTCGCTCTCGGCGTAGAGCGTGTCGCCGATGAAGACGGGCTTGGGAAATTCAACCTTCTCAAAACCCAGGTTGCCGACCGTGGTGCCGAGCGTAAGGTCGCCGACCGAAAGCCCGACCGTCACGCCAAGGGTGAAGATCGAGTTCACGAGGATCTGCCCGAACTCGGCCTTTTTGCCGAACTCGGCGTCGAGATGCAGCGGCTGAACGTTCATCGTAAGCGTCGTGATCAGCAGGTTGTCGGTCTCGGTGACCGTGCGGCCGGGTTGATGCTTAAACGTCTCCCCGACTTTGAACTCTTCGAAATATTTGCCCATCGTGATCGCTCCCAACGCGAATATGCGCGAATTTTTGCTTGCGCGCCGTGGCGCAGGCGCTCCGAATCATAGTCCAGGCGCGCACCCGCAACCAGCCGCGTGCAAGCTCGACCGCAAGCCCGAGCCCCGGCCCAATAGCGGCTCCGACGAAATTTAGAGCAGCGACAAATCTCTAGAAGACCAAATCTCTAGAAGACAAAGATAGCCTCCAGCGATTCCTCGCCAAACCAGCCGATCTCCGTCAGATAATCGCGAGCCAGGTCCTTCGCCACCTCGTCGGTCAGCTTAACTCCTGGAAGATGGCTGCGCACCGCGACAAAAACGATTTCGAGATCCTGGTGAAAACCAACCAGGCGATGCTCCGAAGTAACGTCGTCTGGCGTGGCCTCGCGCCGATCGTGCGCATCATCCATTTGAAAGGACACGCGCAGGACGGCCTCTTCACGGGTCATCGATGCACCTCCTTGTTCTCACACGCGGCGGGACGAACGGCGGGCACGCGCGGCGGTGCGCTTGGGCGGCTGTTTCTTCAGCTCCGGAATATCGGCGTAGAAATCCAGCGCCTCGGGGTTGGCCGCCGCCTCGCGATTCTCGACCGCGACGCCGTGGATCAAATTGCGGACCGCCAGTTCCATCAGCTTGCCGTTGCGCGTGCGCGGGATGTCGGGAACCTGGATCACCTTGGCCGGGACGTGGCGAGTCGTGAGATTCCGGCGTATCGTGTCACGGATTTTGTCGCTGAGCGCGTCGTCGAGCTCGAGCCCCTCGCGCAGCTTCACGAACAGCACAATCCGGACGTCGTTGTCCCACTCCTGGCTTACCGCCATGCATTCGATTATTTCGTCGAGTTGCTCGGCCTGGCGATAAATTTCCGCCGTGCCGATCCGCACGCCGCCCGGATTGAGCGTCGCATCCGAACGCCCATAGATGATCATCCCGTCGCGCGCGGTCAGTTCGGCCCAGTCGCCGTGGCACCATACGCCCGGGAACCGTTCGAAGTAGGCGGCGCGGTATTTCGACCCGTCGGGATCGTTCCAGAAAAACAGTGGCATCGTGACGAACGGCGCGGTGCATACCAGCTCGCCCTTGGTCTCGCGCACCGGCTCTCCGTGTTCGTCCCACACTTCGACGCACATCCCGAGGCCGCGACATTGCAGTTCGCCACGCCATACCGGGGCGATCGGATTGCCCAGCGCGAAGCACGAAACCAGATCGGTGCCGCCCGAAATCGACGCCAGGCAGAGATCGTCCTTGACCGCCTCGTATATGTAGTCGAAGCCCTCGGGCGCGAGCGGCGAACCGGTCGAGCACATCGTGCGCAAGAGCTCCAGCCGATGCGTCCGCCTGGGCGCGAGTCCCGCCTTGCGAATCGCGTCGATATATTTTGCCGAGGTGCCGAAGACCGTCATCCGCTCGGTCTCCGCGTAGTCGAAAAGAATTCCGGGATGCGGATGGAACGGCGAGCCGTCGTAGAGCAGCAAGGCCGCGCCCGACGCAAGTCCGGAGACCAGCCAATTCCACATCATCCAGCCGCAGGTGGTGAAATAAAAAATTCGATCGCCCGGCCGTACGTCGGTATGGAGCTGATGCTCCTTCAGATGCTGCAGCAGGACGCCGCCCGCGCCGTGCACGATACACTTGGGAACGCCGGTGGTGCCCGACGAATAAAGGATGTAGAGCGGATGACTGAACGGCAGTCGCGCGAATTCTATTTCGCCCGCCGTGAAGGGTCCGAGAAATTCGTCGAGCGTGACCGCCCCGGCCGGCGCGTGCAGGTCGGATGGCGCGTTGACGTACGGCACGACCACTATCCGCTCGACGCCTTTTATCCGCGCACGCAGCTCACCGGCCTTGTCCAGCGTGTCGAAGGCTTTGCCGTTATAGAAGTAGCCGTCGGCGACGAATACGACCTTGGGTTCGATCTGCCCGAAGCGATCGACCACTCCTTCTACGCCGAAGTCGGGTGAGCATGACGACCAGATGGCGCCAATCGCCGACGCCGCCAACGCGCCGATGATCGTTTCGGGCAAATTGGGCAGGTAGCCGGCGACGCGGTCGCCCTCTTTGACTCCAGCCGCACGCAGCGCCTGCGCCGTGCGCGAAACCTGCGCATAAAGCTCGTCGCGGCTCAGCCGCCGGCGCACCTTGTCTTCGCCCCAGAAGACAATCGCGTCTTCCGCGCCGCGCAACCGCAGGCAATTCTCGGCGAAATTGAGACGCCCCTCGGGAAACCATCGCGCACCCGGCATCCGCTCGCCGCCGGCGACGGGTGCATCTCCCGGATCGCCGATCGCGCCGCAAAAGTTCCACACCGTGCGCCAGAAGGCCTCACGATTTTCGACCGACCATCGCCAGAGCGCCGCGTAGTCGGGAATCGGCGTCGACTGCTCCGCCTCGACCGCACGCATGAAAGCGGTCATCCGGGCGGCGGCGATTCGCTCGGCCGAAGGCTCCCACAATTTCAAATTCGCGTGAGCCAATGGCGCTAAACCTTGTCGATCACTTCGGCGTGGAAGCGTTCGAGTTCCTCGCCCTCGAGCGCTTTGATCGGAAGTCCGACGAGCGTGCGATCGACGCCCAATTCGGCCATCCGGCGCACGTCGTCGGCGGTGAGCGGCTTGCCGGTGCGCAGGCTGAGCGTGATTTCGATCGGCCGCGTGCGCTCCGCCACGCGCGCATAATCGCGCAAGCGCGAAATCAGCGTGCGCGCCTCGTCCAGACTATGCGCGATTCCATACCATCCGTCGCCCAGCCTGACCGTGCGCTTGAGCGCGGGCTCGCTGGTGCCACCGAAGACGATCGGCGGATGCGGTTGCTGCACGGTCTTGGGCATGAACTTCATCCCCTGGGTCGCAACCGTCTTGCCCTGGTAGACGGGATCGCTTTTGCTCCACAGCTCGATCATCAACTCCAGGTACTCGCGAGTGCGCAGCGCGCGGTCCTCGAAATTCATTCCGACCGCCTCGAACTCCTCCTTGAGCCATCCGATGCCGACGCCGAAGATGACGCGGCCGTGGCTCAGATTGTCCAGCGTGGCGATCGACTTGGCGGTGACAAAAACGTTGCGCAGCGGCAGCACGAAAATCCCGGTGGCCAGGCGAATCTTGGTGGTCACCGCGGCGACGTAGGAAAGCACGAGCAACGGATCGTGAAACGGCGCGTCGGGAGGCACCAGGAACCGGCCGTCGGCCGAATACGGATAGGCCGAGTTCTGCTTGACGGGCATGATCAGATGCTCGGCGATCCAGGCTGACTCGAAGCCGAGTTGCTCGGCATGGCGGACGTCGGCGGCAATCGCCTCGCCGCTCTGCTTGGTGATGAAGGTGCCGAATTTCATGAACGCGTACCTCGAAGCCGACTCGCCATCTCGATAGCCGGGCTAATTTAACAGGGCTAGTAAATTGGACCGAAGATTGCGCGCGCCTGGCGCTCGAGCGGCTCGCGAAAATCCGGATGCGCGATCGCGATCAGCCGTCGCGCCCTTTCCTCCAGGCTCCTGCCGCGCAGATGGGCCGCGCCGTACTCGGTCATCACGATATCGACGTCGGAGCGCGCCGTCGTGACCACCGGATCGTTCAATGTCGCGACGATTCGGCTGACCTTGCCGCCGCGCGCGGTGGCCGGCAATGCAATTATCGATTTTCCGCCGCGCGAACGCCGCGCCGCGCGCACGTAGTCGACCTGGCCGCCGACCGCGCCGATGTAAGTCCCGCCCGCTACCTCGGCGTTCACCTGGCCGCCCAGGTCGACTTCGATCGCGGAATTGAGCGACACGAACCCGTCGATTCGCGCCAGCAATTCGACGTTATGTGTTTTGCTGACCGGCACCAGCCGGAGCGCCGGGTTGCGATGGGCAAAGTCGTACAGCTTTCGCGTGCCCAGCAACGTGCCGGTGATGCTCGCGTCGCGGTCGAACGGCTTGGTCTCGTTGGTCACCGCGCCCGACTTAATCAGGTCCACCACGGCGTCGGTGAACATCCCCGAATGCAGCCCAAGCCGGCGATGGCCGTGCAGGGAGTCGAGGATCGCGCTCGGCATCGCGCCGATTCCCATCTGGACTACCGCGCCGTCAGGCACCAACTCCGCGACCTGCCGCGCTATCAGCTTGTCGACTTCGCTCGGTACGCGCGTGGACTGCTCCAGCGGCGGACGCGAGCTATGCACGAGGTAATCGACCCGGCTCATGTCGAGCGGTTCGTCGGAGTAAGTCCACGGCAGCCGATCGTTGACCTGGGCAATCACCGTGCGTGCGCGGCGCATCGCTATCTTCAGGTAATCGTTCACCAGCCCCATGCTGAATTCGCCGCCGCTCTCGGCCGGTGGGCTCAGATGGAGCATCAGCACGTCGCATTTCAGGATGCCGCTGTCGAAGAGCGTTTCGACGTCGGAAAGCTGGCACGGGATGATGCGCAGGACTCCGGCGTCGATCAGGCGGCGCCGCGTGCCGATCGCGCTCATGCCGAGAAAAGTCAGGCAGTCGGCATGTTCCGGCCGCAGCGTCTCCGAATATCCCGGGCCGAGAAAAAGCGTCACCGGACCGAACGCATGGCGCTGCTTGACCAGTTTCTCGGACAGCGTAAGCGGCTCGGCTGCCCCCTGCGCCCAAACCACCGTGTCGCCCGGCCGGATATAGCGCGCAAGCTCAAGCTCTTCCGCTCGCAATTCGGTTGTCATCGTAAAGCGTAGTGCACTGGCGGCTGAATAAGAGGCTCCTGCGAGAAATCAGACGGAAGCGCTGACCGGCCGACGGCGCTAATCGACGGACAGTTTCGCCGCCCGCCTTCGATGGCCCGGCACGCGTCGCGGCCGTACGGAAGTCTTCCGCGACGCCATCCGCAGCGGACGCGTCTGGCGTTCGATGCGCGTGCCGGGCGTCGGCGGAGGCGGCGCGGGCGGCGGGTCCAATCGCGCGTCGTCCTGCATCAGGAGAAAGAAAAACATATTGGCGATGACAATCTTGGTCAGCCCGATAACCGACACCAGCGCCGCCACCAGAATCCACTTCGAGGACCCGTGGCCAAGCCATCCGGTCTTTACCCCGACGCTCAACGTCACAACCGACGCCACTATGATGACGCCCATCCCGATCGACGCCGGCACCATCGATTTGCGCCAGAACGCCTCTGCCGAGTGCAGATTAGCCGCGGCCTTTATTGGTCGCCGTCGCTGGATCGGAATGACGATAGCCACGTTCCTGCCCGTGAATGTTTTATGCTCCACTCGGCGTCCAGGCGCAAGCGGCGAGGCCAGGCTCGATCACACACGGGCTTAAGCGAGGATTCGACGCGTCGCGCAAGCCGAAAAAGCCTTTGCCTCCTCGCGCAATAAAGTCTACACAGAATGCGGTACCTATGCGGCCCAGCGGGCACGCAAAGCGCGCGGCCATCGAATTTCGCTACGCGGGACACGGGAGGACAGGCGATGAAGTTTGGCGTGATGTATGACTTTCGCAATCCAAAGCAATGGCGGCGGCCCAACACGGAGTTGTACGCCGCATTGCTCGATCAGACCTCGATGCTCGACGAACTCGACTACGACAACGTGTGGTTGACCGAGCACCATTTCGTCGACGACGGCTACAACCCAGCCGTGCTGCCGACCGCCGCGGCGGTCGCCGCGCGCACGAAGAAAATCCGTATCGGAACCTTCGTGCTGCTGCTCCCGTTCCATAACCCGGTGCGCGTCGCCGAAGACGCCACCTGCGTTGATATCCTCTCCAACGGTCGTTTCGATCTTGGCGTCGGTCAGGGCTATCGCGCCGAGGAATTCGCGGCGTTCAAACTTCCGCGTCCCGAGCGTTCGGCGCGGCTGGCCGAAGGAGTCGACCTTATCCGGCGGCTGTGGACCGACGAGGAAGTGACCTTCCAGGGCAAGTTCAACCAGGTCGAGGCGATGTCGCTCTATCCAAAGCCAGTGCAGCAGCCCCATCCGCCTATCTGGATCGGCGCGCGAACCGACAAGGCCGCTCGCCGCGCCGCCCGGCTGGGGCATCATCTGCTCGCCACGATCGGACCCGACCCGGCAATCCCGTACCGCGACGAACTCAAGCTGCTCGGGCGCGACCCCGCGAAGTTTTCGATCGCGCAGCTACGGGTCGTGTACGTCGCCGAATCGGCCGACCGGGCCTGGCACGAGGTGCAAGACCATCTGAACTACATGATGGGCGAATACGCGCAGTGGCTGGGCGAAGCCAACGACGTGGCCGGCGACAAGGCGGTCTGGGAATTGAAGCGCCCCGAGGACCTGCGCACGTCGCCGTATGCCGAGCACATGATGGTCGGGACGCCGGCGGAGGTTATCGCAAAGTTCAAGACTTTCAGCCGCCAGTACGCCTGCACGCATTTCATCATGGCGACGCCGTTGCCGGGGATGGATACGGCCAAGTCGCGCCGCTCGCTGGAACTGTTCGCGAGCGAAGTACGGCCACATCTGGCGGGACTTTGACCGCGAGGCTCGCATTCGAAACGGATCCGCGTGAATTCCGATCCTGACCCGGCAAAAGCGAGGTAGACGATGGATTTCGGCTGTGTCTTTTTCGCGGGCCCCGAAGCTTACAAGGACGCCGCATTGGCGGAGAAACTGGGCTTCACGCATGGCTGGCTTTACGACTCGCAAATGCTCGGCAGCGATGTCTACGCGGCGCTCGCGCTGTGCGCCGTCAATACGCGCCGGCTCATCATCGGACCCGGCGTGACCAATCCGCTCTCCCGCATCGCGCCAGTCACCGCCTGCGCGATGGCGACGATCAACGCGCTTGCGCCCGGCCGCGCGGTGCTCGGAATCGGCACCGGCAATACGGCGCGGCGTACGCTCGGGATGCCGGCGGCGCGAGTCGATCAGATGCGCGAGCATATCGAGATCTGCCGCGGGCTGCTGAGTGGAAAAACCGTCCCTTATCAGGAAGGCGAGCGCCATCGGATGATCCGGTTCCTCAATCCCGGTGGCGGTTTTATCAACATCCGCAAGAAGGTGCCGATTTACGTCGCCGCGAGCGGCACGCGCAGCCTGGAGATGGCGGGTGAGATTGCGGACGGCGTCATCCTGTTCGGCGCCGTGGGACCGAGCCTGATCAACTTCGTGATGGACCGCGTGCGCGCCGGCGCCGACCGCGCGGGGCGCAAATTCTCCAGTATCTACACGCTCTGCATGACCGCCTTTCATCTGACGCGCCCGGGCCAGAAACTCGAGTCCACGCAGGTACGGCGCGCCGTGGGGCCGTTTGTCTCCTCCTCGTCGAACATCTTCGCGCTCGCCGCTCCCGACCAGAGCGACCTGCCCGCGGATCTGCGCGACGACATCACCAAGTTTGCCGCCGCCTACAAGGTCGAAAACGAGCCCGCCGAAACGCGCCATCTCAAGCTCTACTCGGGCTATCTGCGCGGCTTTCGCAAGGAACACGAGGCGCTGGTGACGGAGCGGATGATTCGGGCGACCACGCTTACCGGAACGCGCGAGGAAATCGTCGATTCGATTCACGCGATGAAGAAAGCGGGAATCCGGCAGGTCGCGATCCAGCCCGTGGTGGATAACCGCACCACGCTGCAGACCTTTTCTCGCGAGATCATCAAGGCGATGCGCTAGGCCGCAAGACGCCAGCCGCAGGCGTGTGGCGCGCTCAGAGTCGCGCGTCGCAGGCGTTAATTGCGATCCGCGCGACGTACCGCCGCGCGGGTACGCCACCCTTTTGCCTACCCAGTGGCAAAAATATGTCTCTACGGCGAGTCACTCGCGCTTCCGAGTCCGAATGAAGCCGCTGGTGATGGGTTTTCCATTTTCGTCCTTCACACTGACAACGGCTTGAAAGTTGCTCATCCTGAGTGCGGGGACGAAATCGCGATATGGGACATCGAATACTGATCGTAGAGGACAATCCGGTTGACCAGCGTTTGTTCGAGCAGGCTCTGACCGATCCCACGCGCGAAATTGAAGTCTGCAACGACGGACGCGAAGCGCTGGCCGCCTTCGAGCGCCGGGCCGCCGACGTCGTGATCTCGGACATCATGATGCCCAACATGGAGGGTATCGAACTGCTCAATGAGTTGCATCGCCGAGTTCCCAGCCTGCCGGTCATCCTGGTGACCCGTTTCGGCAGTATCCCGGCCGCAGTGGCCGCAATGCACGCCGGTGCATTTGACTACGTCACCAAGCCGGTGGAGGTTTTCGAATTGCAGACGCGGGTAAAGCGGGCGCTCGAGATCGATCAGCTACAACACGAAAACGATACCCTGCGCCACGAGCTTTCCGGGCGTTTCGGCCCCGACTCGGTGGTCGCCGAAAGCATCGAGAGTCGCAAGCTGATGGAGCTGGTACGGCGGATCGCAGCGAGTCATTCCACGGTGCTGATTCAGGGCGAGAGCGGCACCGGCAAGGAGCTGGTCGCGCGGCTGGTGCATTATTGGAGTGACCGGGTCGGGCGTCCCTTCGTCGCGGTCAACTGCAAAGCATTCGCTGAAAGTGTGCTCGAAAGCGAATTGTTCGGCCATGAAAAGGGCGCCTTCACCGGGGCTATCGCGGCGCGTCAGGGATGCTTCGAACGGGCATCGGGCGGGACGTTGCTTCTCGACGAGATCGGCGATATCAGCCCCGAGTTCCAGGCCAAGCTGCTGCGCGTGTTGCAGGAGGGCGAAGTGCTACGGGTCGGTGGCGTCGAGCCACGGCGGATTAATGTGCGCGTGGTAGCGGCCACCAATAGTTCGCTGCAGGAAAAGGTCGCGGCGAACACCTTTCGCGAGGACCTTTATTTTCGGCTCAACGTAATTCTCATCCAGCTTCTGCCGCTGCGCGAACGGCGCGAGGATATCCTGGCGCTGGCGCGTAATTTTCTGGCCCGGATGGCAGCCGAGGCCGGCCGCCAGATGACGCTCGATCCGGAGGCCGCCGAGGTTCTTTACAAACACTCATGGCCGGGCAACGTACGCGAACTCGAGAACGCGATCGAACGGGCCGTAGTTCTGAGCCGCACCGACGTGATCACCGCGGCCGACCTGATGCTCGACCGTGCCCGCGGCTCCCTGCCAGCCCAGGCCACGAACGTCGCGCCCGCCGACAACGCCGCGCTCTCCCCGGCGGTCGACGAAGCGGACTTGCGGGCCAAGCGTGCGGCAGCACTCGAGAAGAGCGGCGACGTCGGCCTCAGCGAGTATCTCGATAAAGCCGCCGGTGAGCGGATCGCACGGGCGCTGGCCAAAGCCAGAGGCAACCGGGCCGAAGCTGCACGCAGCCTCGGTATCGGCCGCGCGACTTTGTATCGTTTCATGCGGCGACTCGGGAACGAGTCGATCGGCGAGCAGCGCGACAATGAGCCTGGCGAATAATAGTCCGGGGTCAATATTGGACGCGGCGTCCGGCCCAGGCTTGATCCGGGAAAAGGCGATCGGCGAAAAAGCGATCGGCGAAAAAAAAGGCGGTGAAGATACGGACGACGAAGGCGTCGTGAGCTTCTCTCGGATCGATCGCTTGCGCAACTCGATACCGGGCAATGATTCCTTGCTGGACGAATTGATCGACCTTTTTGTCTCCGACCTGCCCAAGCGCTTGAGCGCGATCGCACGGGCCATCGAGTGCGCCGACACGCAGGCCCTTGCGCTTCAGGCTCATGCCCTGCGCGGTGGTGCGGCCAATTTCGGCGCCGGCCATTTCGACGAGTTGTGCGGGACCCTTGAAAAAATCGGCGGTCGCGGCGCACTCGACGAGGCGACCCTGATGTTAGATAAAGTCAGGCGCGAAAGCGTGCGAGTGCGCGACGTGCTGCTGACGCTGAAGTCAGAGCATCCCGTTATCCCGCCGACAGCCCGCCGTTTTGCTCCCACCTGACCGCGTTCGCTCTTTGCCATACCGATTTTACGGTCTGCCCGTCCATTCTCGTCCAACACTGCCGTCGGCCACGCTCACTCGACAACGATGGCTTTCATCTTCATGTCGCCGTGCCCGGTGCCGCAGTAATGATCGCAGATGATCGTGAACTCGCCGACGATGTCGGGCGTGATCGCGACATCAGTAGTCTTGCCGGTTGGGATATCGGTGTCGAATTTGAGCGCTTTCGAAAAGAAGCCGTGTACCCGATCAGTGCTGGTCAGCCGCAAGATCACGGGCTGGCCTCTCTTGAGCGTGATCTCATTCGGTGTGAACTCGAATTTCTTGGCGGTTATCTCGATCACCTTTGGATTTTCATTCGCGAGGGTGAGATTGATCATCGGTGGGACCCCGATCAGCCCGATCTCGCAAACGCCAGCGAGCAGTATCGTATTGACAATTTTGTTGAGGGTTGACGTTTTCATTTTTCATTCATCCCGTGCGTCCGCGTTTCCGTGTTTAATCATCTGGTCCATTCCGACCGTGCCCGAGAACTCGGCCATCGCCAGTTCCACTTCCTCGATCTGCAACTCGCTGCCATCGGCTTTGCCGTTGACGCGCCGAATGCCCAGGCCCTTGAACGGATGCGCCTTGTCGAAAGGAAGCGGCTTTTTCGCGAGCGCAGTCGCGGGGTCGGGGAAGGCGAAAATCAGCGACCGGGCCGCATACATTTTCGTGGTGCCAGTCTGGCGAAAGTTCTCGCGATGGATATGGCCATAGAGCACGGTCACGTTCTCGTATGGCGCGAGCGCGTTCATCACGTCGTCGCCGTCCTTGGTCGACCAATCCCACTCGGGCTTGAGGTCGAACAGCGGACGATGCGTGAACACGATGATGGGCGCCGTTTTCGGAAACCGGGCGAGATCGGACTTCATCCAGGCGATCTGCTGGGCTCCTACCACGGGCCGGCCCGCGGATACATTGTCGAGCGCTATGAAGTGAACGCCGCGATGGTCAAAAGAGTAATGCGTCGGGCCCATGAACTCGCGGAACATGTCGCCGCCGTCGAGTCCGGCGTCATTCTCACCGGGCACCACTTTCAACTGTGCCCCGCCGATTTTGCCGGCGATCTCCTTGAACAGCCTGAAGCGCTTGGCGTGTTCGTCGGGAGAGTCGGCGTCGTGGGTCAGATCACCGGTTACGATGACCAGGTCGGGGCGATTTTTCAGCCCGTTGATGGTGGCGACCGCGCTCGCGAACGCTTTGGTGCCGAGCGGGTCGGGCGGGCCATTGAATCCGACGTGCGTATCGCTCAGTTGAATGAACGAGAATGGCGCGGGCGCCTCGCCGTTGAGCTCGGCGAGAGTGCGCGTGATTCCCGCGGCGCCGGCGCTGCGCGTTAGCGCGGGGAACACGGTATAGAGCGCGCCGACGCTGAGGGCAGTGCCCGAGACGCGCAGGAACGATCGACGATCAAATTTGGTTTCCATCAAGAATCACCTCGCGTTGATGTGCGCTTTCAATGTGGGTGACTCGGCGGACACCAGAAAATTCCCGCGTTTGAGGCACAAAGGCGGCCGGGAATAAAATTGGCCGCCTCGCAGTCTGGAACTGAACAAGGACGGCGAACGAAAGAGACCCGATTGCCTGACGAAAGCAAAGCCGTCAACTTCGACCGCACGTTCCTCCCCCATATGGATGCTGCGTACAACCTCGCGCGATGGCTGGTGCGTAACGATAACGACGCCCAGGACGTGGTCCAGGAGGCCTACCTGCGCGCGTTGAGGTTTGCGGCCGGATTTCGCGGCGGCGATCCGCGTGCCTGGATTCTCGCGATCGTGCGCAACGCCGCGTTCACCTGGCTCAAGCGCAACCGCGGATCCGATCCGCCAACTGAATTCGACGAGCGGGTGCACGGGGCGATCGAGGAAACCGGATTGGAAGCCGACACCATCCGCAAGGCTGAGGGCGCGATGATCCGCGCGGCGCTCGACGAACTGGCAAACGAGTTTCGCGAGGTGATTGTGATGCGCGACATCGAGGGACTCTCGTACAAGGAAATCGCCGACGCGGCCGACCTGCCGATCGGGACCGTTATGTCGAGGCTGGCTCGCGCCCGCGGGAAGCTCGCACGTTCGCTGAATGAGCGAGTCGCCAAGGAGCGGAAGTGAACTGCGACGACACTCGAGTTCTGATGCATGGGCATGTCGACGGCGAGCTCGACCTTGCTGCCGACCTGGAGGTTCAGCGGCATATCGAGGAATGTCCGCGATGCGCGAGCGAGTATGCCGCATTGCGCGCGATGCGTACGCGGCTCAAGGATGAAGAGTTTCGATTCGAGGCGCCCGCGGAATTGCGAGAGAAGATCCGCCGCGCAGTCGCCGCGTCGCCACAGAGGCAGTCGGTACCAAGGTGGTCAGGTGGGTATAAGGCGCAGCGCGGACCTTGGGTGCCCAGCGCAATCAGATTCGCAGTACCGATGGCAGTTGGCGCAATGCTCGCGCTGGTTCTCGCTCCGCGAATAATCGCTCCGACACTCGAGCAGCGCGTGGCGAGCGAGGTGGTTGCGAGCCACGTGCGGTCGCTGATGGCGACGCATCTGATGGACGTCGCTTCGACCGATCAGCATACGGTCAAGCCATGGTTCAACGGCAGGCTGGACTTCTCGCCACCGGTGAACGATTTCGCGAAAGACGGATTTCCGCTGGTGGGCGGGCGTCTCGACTATATCGACGGACGACAGGTTGCGGCGCTGGTCTATCAGCACGGAAAGCACGTGATCAACGTTTTCATATGGCCGAGCGCCGGCAGCACAACGAACGCGCGGAGAATCGATACTGAAAACGGATACAACGTCGAGCGACTAATTGTTGCAGGGATGAATTGCTGGGTGGTGTCGGATTTGAATCAGCAGGAGCTCGACAAGTTCGCCGGGTTGCTGCGCGCCAGGGGATAAGGGCCGTTGGGACACCGACCCTGCCCGGCGCCACTGCGACCAGAATATCTTGCCGGCCGCGACGCGTTAGAAGTCCAGCGGCAGCTCGAGAAAGTTGTGATAGATGAAGTCGCGATGCTCGAGCAGGATCGGCACGGTTGCGCTCTTTATTGTCGGATCGGTGTTGGTGTACACGCGCCTGAACGCCGGCGACAACGGGCATAGTTCGTCAGGCATTGGATCGTTCATCACCGCGAAAGTCGCCCAGTAGATATCGAGCGCGGTAAGCGCGTCGCCAATAAAGAACCGGCTGCCGCGCTTGCGCTGCGCTTCGAGGCGTGCGGCGAGGGCATCCAGAATTCCCACCAGCCGCGCCGGCGCGGCCTCGGCCGTCGCATCGGTATATCCGTATTTTTCGCCCAGGTAGATGAAGAGCTGGCGTCCGGCCGGGTCCGGATTTTCGAGACCCTGACGTATGATCAATAGGCGCTTCGTCCATCCGAATCCGTTCTCGCCACAGATTTCGTTGGCGTAACCGAACATCAGGATGCGATCGTCGCGATCGGCTGGAATCAGCGGCGGATGGGGCTGAAGCCGTTCGGCCAGATAGAGCTGGTCGCTCCAAAGGCTGCGTGGACGCTCGTCATGGAACACCATGACGGGCGCGCTCGCCTGCTTGGTCCATTCGAGCAATTCGCGATTGGCGCCGCCGAGTTCCTGGCTCACTTTGACGTAGGGGATTTTCTTGACATGGAGAATGCCTTTGGCCGCCTCGCTCCACGGTCCCGGCACTCCGGGCGTCAACACCAGCCGGAGCCCCGTCATCGCACGCGCCTTTGCTACTTCGATATATTCCGCCATGATGTCGATTCTCCCCTTGGATTACGCGTCGATCGGCGCCTGTCCGCCGGGCTTTGCCGACAAAGAACGACGGCTGCGCCCTCGCATCAAGCTTGTCTCAGAAAAGCGTCCGAAAAGACAACTCCACAAAAGATTGTCGCTTTCAAGAGGTAAACCTGGCCGATCCTGAAGAAACGATTTGCCTTTTCACCAGATTTGCAGTTATTGACCCATCAGGCGCGAAAAACCACCGTCGAGGAGACCGAGCAATGAAACAAATCATCTATGCCTTGCAGTTCAAGGGACAGGGCGGACCGGGCGGATCGCCGAACGTGCTGAAGGCCACGACGAGTTCTCCGAGTTCCACGCTGACGACCGTGGTCGGTCCCGAGGGCGTCCATGGCAGCGTGCAGGCGGCGCCGGGGGGCAAGGCCTCGTTCGAGTCGGAGGTGACGGTCATCGGGGATACGTCATTTGTGGAGTCGGGCAGTATCAGCTTCGGCGACGGTGGCAATCGCTTGCGTTTCAGTACGGTGGGACAAGGGTATCTGGGCGACAGCCCCGAGCCGAAGCTCAAGTCGGGAGCCGTGATGTGGCGAGTCGATGGCGGCGAGGGTCAGTTTGCCGGCGCCAGCGGATACATCACCTCGAACTTCACGTTGGACGAAGCGGGCCACGTGACCGACAATCAGTTCGGTGTGATCTACGTGAAATAGAGGGCGCCACGGCCCGCGTAAGAGTATTCCGTGCGTGGATTCAGATAAGGAGAGGCCCCGGAAAGCGACAAAATGAATCAAGCCGTGGTCAGGCGGTCGCCCAGCAGCTCGGCCAGCCGTTCGGCCGGTGCGCGCTTGAGGTCGGAGGTCGCGAAGCCGGCCGCCGCCGCATGGCCGCCGCCGCCATAGATTCGCGCGAGCGCCGAGAGATCGATTTCGCAGTCAGCGCTGCGGCGCAGGCTTACGCCCTGGCTGCGCAGGTCGAACAGCGCGATCACCGTGCGCGTCTGCCCCTCGTAAAGGGCGGCTGCGACCTCGCTGCTATAGCCGAAGCAGCAGGCGCTACGCACCTTGATGCCGTTATCGAGCATCCGGTCGACCATCGTGGAGCGCGCCAGATCGAGCGACTTCGCCATCGCTTCCCGCCCGGCCTCCAGCGCGGCGCGCATCCGCCGCGGCATCTTCGGCTCGCGCAGGCGCAAAATTTCGCGGTACGCCTCGATCCCGCCGAGCGTCTGTACGGCGAGCGCCCAGTCGCTCGATTCGGGGATGCGATGAACCCAGCGGTCGTGATCGTCGGCGATCGCGGCGAAGACGGAAAACTCATCGAAGGCGCGCGCGCTCGTTGCGGGAAGCGTGGTGGCGCGACGGCGCAAGTAGTTGAAGGTCAGCCGCGCGGCCGAGTATTGCTCGGAAAGCACGCGAGCGGCGAACGGCACTTTGAACTCGGGTGCGTCGGCGCGGCCGACGGCCGTGCGATGGTGGTCGATCCAGTAAATGCGCGCACCCTTCTTCGCAAGCTCGGTCAGATGCTCGCCGGTTGCGGCCGAGTTCCAGGAGAGGTCGGTGATCCAGACCTCGTCGTCCTCGCCGCCGGTGCGCAGCTCGAGCTCCTGGAGGACGCGGTCGCTGTCATTGTTGGCGACCAGCCGCGTGATCACACGCTGCCCGTCATAAAAGCGCGCGACCGCCGCCGCCGCCATAACCCCGTCGAGGCACGACGGACCGTGGCTGACAACCTGGATAGCGCGGCGCGTTGAGGACTTGTTCATGGTGGCCGAAATCCTATGGCATCGCGCCGCCGGTAGCGATAGCCGGGGCCGGAGACCGTCAGAAGTGACCACGATGAAGCCCGGGGGTTTGCGTGCTAGATTGGGCCGACCCTGATGATTGATTCCGGCCATGGCCTTCCGGAGGCCCCCACCGAGCCTCGCGTCCTGGAACGCTCACAGCATCCGGTCTCCCGCCGCGATATCGATCCGCGCGTGCTCAGAGTGCTCTACCGGCTGATTGACGCCGGCCATGTCGCCTACCTGGTCGGCGGCGGCGTGCGCGATCTGATGATCGGGCGAAAGCCCAAGGACTTCGACGTCGCGACGTCGGCGCATCCGCAGGAGGTGCGCGATCTTTTCCGCAACTCGCGGCTAATCGGCCGGCGCTTTCGCCTGGTCCACGTCTTCTTCGGCCAGCAGAACATCGAGGTCGCCACTTTCCGCCGCCGTGCCGAGGACGTGCCCGAGTCCGAAGATCCGCTGATTCGTCACGACAACACTTTCGGCACGCCCGAGGAAGACGCGTTTCGGCGCGATTTCACGATCAATTCGCTATTCTACAACCCGCGCACGTTTCACGTGATCGACTATGCCGGCGGAGTCGCCGATCTCCAGGCACGGCTCATCCGCACTATCGGCGATCCCGAGGTCCGGATGCGCGAGGACCCGGTCAGGATGCTGCGCGCGGTGCGCTTTGCCGCCAAGCTCGGCTTCGAGATCGAGCCCGCCACTCGCGCCGCCATCGAACGCCATCGCGAGGACCTGCTCAACGCCTCGGTGCCGCGCGTGGTCGAGGAGATTTATCGCGCGCTGGGCATCGCCTCCGCCGCGCGCGCCTTCGAGTTGATGCACGAGTTCGCGCTGTTCGATCTTCTGCTGGCGCCGCTCGCGCGTTTTCTGCGCGCCGGCCAAGGTCCGGCGCCTCAGAGTGCGACCGCGCGGAACCTGGCCGCGATGGGCCGTCGTATCTCCGCGGGGATGGAACCCGCGCACTCGGTCGTGCTGGCCTGCCTCTTCGCGGACCTTGGTTTGCGCGGGATGCCCGATGGCGAGCGGATCGATTTGCTGGCGGAGTTGAGACTGCGCGGATTCGCGCGCGGCGACACGGAACGGATGCGCCTTGTGATGGAGGCGCTGCCGTATCTGATAGCGCCGTCGCGGCGCACACGCAGGCTGATCCAGCGCCCGTATTTCGATGAGGCGCGCGCGGTGTTCGAAATCGTCGCGCCCACCTGCGGCGGCGAACCCCAGGTGCTCGCGAACTTCGTCAGCGATCCGGAGGCCTGGATCGAAGGCCGCGAGGCGGAGCAACGGCGCGTCGAGCCGCGCGAGTCCGGTCCAGGCGGTGGTGGACGGCGGCGCCGGCGCGGCCGGCGCGGCGGCCGCTCGCGACGTCGGCGCCGAAGCGGGGCGGAGGCGTCCGCGCCGGGGGGGTCGCACAATGGTGAACCACCCTCGCGCGCGGAAGGCGAACAAACGGCGCAAACGCATGGCGAGACAGCGGAACCGTCCGCCGCACCGGAGCCGTTCGAGCGATTGCCGGACTCCTTCGATCCGTCAAGCCGGCCCCGCGGCTAGGAGCATACCGCGCAAATCCGGACGCGGGTGAGACTCAACCAGGACGTGGCTCGCTTGGACATTCTGGAGTTACAGTCGATGACTACCTCACAAATGGAATTCTTATCTGAGATTTTAGACGGCGAGAATATTCCGGACAGTGCCTTTGTTTATTTTCGTGGACGCTTGCTGAATCGTGTTCATTCGTTGTTGCTACAAGCGTATCGCAAACGCTGCAACGAACGAGGGTTAAAACAGAAAGATCTCGCGCGATTGATTCACCGTTCGACAGCGGTAATAAATCGCCATATTGGACTGCCTGGGAATTGGACGCTTAATACAGTCGCTGATTTGTTACTGGGTCTGCGTGCTGAGTTGGATGTCAATCTCGTCTTTCTGGAGGACTTAATGGAGCGTCCTCCTGCCGCTTTGGATCTACTTGGCGCACCCGGCGAGGCTCGTCCTTCAGAGATAGGCGGACTCAATGGCTCTCGCTTTCATTCCGCGACTTTGGGCGAACCCTCCCAGCAAGCGATTATTACTCATAATATGCAACATCAATCGCTTGGCAATGGTTGATAGGTATGAAATCTTTGAAAATTATCCGGGCACTCGCCACTAAAATGTTAAAGCCCCGATTATTCGACTCGGTATCTTCTTACGAGCTGGTTGAGGCTGTTAAAGAACGTTATGGTTTTCGCCAAACACCAACTCTGCAAGAGATTTCGACAGGGGCGAGCGCTAATCAGCCATCGAATTTTATCTTCGGCAGCATTGCACGCGAGAATAGGCGATATACTATCGAAGCGATGACTATCACTTACTTCGGAAACTTTACGACGAGTATCGCCGTCACAAACAAAATAAGTACTGACATTAGTGAATATTTTCTTGAAGACTTGGCACAGTGGGCCAATAAAAACTATGATATCGATATTATTCCCGTAGTTCCTACCACCTACCACAGCCAGCTTCATGTCGTATTCGATAAGGATTTGAACCATCGATTGGCTGTGTTGCAGTCTCTCGGCAGCGACATTACGCAATGTTTCAGAAATTATGGTTTCGCAAACTATCCGGATTTTGAGCCAATCGGATTCTCAATGCACATTCGACTCCACTAAGCCGGGAACGATGTCGCCGACGAGCTTGCGAATCGGATCGCGCGGTCGCTTCTTGCGAGTTTCGGCCATGCTGGTCCGAGCCATAACGCCCACGCGGATAAGACCGGATCTTCAAACACCCGACCCCACCCGCTTGTCGGGGTCACCCGCTTTCGACTACGCTAAATGCTCGCGTTTCGGACGGGGCGGATTCGATAACGCGTCTCATCAACCAACGAGAAGCCACATAGCGAGGTCGGTTTTGGCATCGAACGGTTTACGCACGGACAAAATCTGGATGGACGGCGCACTGATTCCCTACGACGAGGCGAATGTCCACGTCCTCAGCCACAGCCTGCACTACGGCCTCGCGGTCTTCGAGGGGATGCGCTGCTACAAGTCCGACAACGGCCGCTCGGCGATCTTCCGGGGTCCCGAGCATATCCGGCGCCTCTTCGATTCCGCCCATATCGTTGAGATGCAGATCCCGTTCAGCCAGGAAGAGCTACTCAAGGCCTGCTGCGACGTGGTGCGGATCAACCGGCTGGAGGAATGTTACCTGCGGCCGATCGCGTTCTATGGCGAGGGCGAAATGGGGCTGTCGGCGCGCGGCAACAAGGTGCGCGTGGCGATTGCGGGATGGCCATGGGGCGCCTATCTCGGTGAGGACGGGGCGAAAAAGGGTGTGCGGCTCAAGACCTCGTCCTTCGTGCGGTTCCATCACAATTCCCTGATGTCGCTGGCCAAGGCCTCGGGCCACTACGTCAATTCGATCCTCGCCGGCTACGAGGCGCGCCGCAACGGCTACGACGAAGCGCTCCTGCTCGACGTCCACGGCTACGTGGCCGAGGGCAGCGGCGAGAACTTTTTCATCGTGCGCGACGGCGTGGTCAAGACACCGCCGCTCAATTCGGTGCTGCCAGGGATCACGCGCGCCGCGGTGATGAAAATTCTGAGCGACGCGTCGATCGAAGTGGTCGAGCAAAACTTTCCGCGCGATGCGGTCTATATCGCTGACGAGTCCTTCATGACCGGCACGGCGGCCGAGGTCACGCCGGTGCGCGAACTCGACGACCGCGTAATCGGCGCGGGCGTGCCGGGGCCGGTGACGATCAAGGTGCAGGAAATTTTCCGCAACGCGCTGCATGGCCGCGACGCTCGCTACCGCGACTGGCTGCACTACGTCTAGTCCGCTACGGATGCGCCAGCGGCGCTGCAACAACAATTAAACGAAAAGGGGAGCGTCGATGCGGGTCATCTTGATCGTGGTGGTCGTGCTCGCAGTCGCGGGCGCGGGACTCATCTGCTTTCGTCCACGAATCGCGCGCGCGGCGATGCTTTCCGTGGGAGCCGCGGCGCCCGACTTTCACAGCCAGATGGTCACCGGCGACCAGGTCACTCCGATCAGCCTAGCCGATTACCACGGCCGCAAGCTGGTGCTTTATTTCTATCCCAAGGACAACACGCCCGGATGCACCAAGGAGGCATGCGCGTTCCGCGACGGCTATGCGCGCTTCCAGGCCGCCGGCATCGCGGTGCTCGGATGCAGTATCGATACGGCCGAGTCGCACAAGGCCTTCATCAAAAAATACGGCCTGCCGTTCTCGCTGCTGCTCGACCCCGACCATAGCATCGCGCGCGCCTATGGCGCCGACAACGGCGTTCCGATTTTGGGCCTCGACCGCCGCGTCACTTACGTTATTGGCGAGGACGGACATATCTTGAACGTCTACCCGTCGGTCGATCCGGGCATCCACGCGAGACAAATCATCCACGACCTCGGCGCCGACCATCCGCCCACCCCGAAGCCGTCCGCTTCGCCGGCCGCGTCCGCCGGGCTGCCGCCGAGCGCCGCGGGCGGCGAGACGCCGCCGCAAACAAAGCGGACACCGCAGCCGGGCGATGGGGGCGACGTCGAATGATTCGGGCGCTCAAAAATTGACACCGGCGATCCGGATCGCGATGCGCCGCCGCGCGATCGGCGCGGCCACCGCGATACTCGCGTCGCTGCTATTGGCGGCCTGCGCGGCGACCAGCAAGCCGCCTCCTGAAGTGCCGGATATCCCGCTTTCCTCTTACGCGGTCTTCGAGTTGCCGCCGGTTGCTAACCATAGCGGACAGCCAGCCGGCGCGGACGCGGCGCAAATAATCGGCGAGGGTATAGCCGCCGAGCTCAGAAACCGCAGTTACAACATTGTCGCAAACGCGCCGCCGGAATCAGAGCCGCTGCTGATCAAGTGCGAGTTGACCGGCTATCAGCCCGATACCTCTTCGAATAATCATGGAGCCACCGGGATTACGCTGAAGGTCACGCTCATCGACATGAAAAATGGACACGTGCGCGCTGAATTCGAGGATGCGCAGACTGTTCAGGGCGGCGGGCTCGAGAGCGACCGCGAAATCCTGCTCGGGTTCGCCAAGGGCGCGGGAATTCAAATCGATTCCAGAATAAAGACATAGTTCAAGCGCACGGCGCGGTAACCTCAGCCGGCGCGCGGCCAAGACTGATCGCGAGCATCACCGCCGCGGCGGCAACGACCGCTCCGTCGCGCTCCAGCGCGGCCATCTCGCCCAGCGCCGCGACATGCGCGAAGGTGGTTTCCTCGGCGCTCGGGCGGCCGCTTCCGAGACTGTCAGGATCGAACAGCGCGTCGATCAGCGGATTGGTATCGTAGTTGGTCTCGGCCAGCGCCTCGCGCGCGGCACGCCGCCAGAACTCGCGCGGCTCGACGCGATCGAAATCGACGGTCGCGGCGACTCGCTCGCGAAGATTTCCGACCAGCGGATGGTAGCGCGCGTCCGCGTCGAGATACGGTGGGGTCGCCTGGCGGTCGAGAAAGTCCGCGACCGTGCCCGCTACTCCATAGACGCCGAGCGAACCCGGAGCCGGATCGAGTGTCACAAAGCGATCGAGGTATCCGGCGCCGTCGACCGCGGGAACGCGTTCGAGGCCCAGCGGATAGAGCCGGCAGGCGAGCGGGCGACCTGGATGAATGGTACAACGCAGGCCGTCGAGCGCGGCGCATCGCCCGTCAGGGAGGAAGCGCAGAAGCGAGCCGCGCCGCAGCGTATAACGCGCGACCGCCTCGCCGGTGCTGATCCCGACGGCCCGCGCGATTCGAATCACGTCGTAAGGCGAGAGCGTGATCACCTTGTCGCGGCAGCAGCGGCCACATTGATTACAGACGTAGGAGAATTTGCTTTCCGCTTGCATAGCAGTGTGGCTTCGGGGCCGCGGCTTCGGGCCATCGCCGCTCATGCGACGCTGGACTTTCTAACTGCTAGTATCTTGCTTGCGGCCACCTCGGACTAGTAGACATTCACACATGCGGATCGCGATGGAATTCAAAGTGCCTGCCCGGATTCGCAAGAAGGGCAAATGGTTCATCTCGTCGTGTCCGTTGCTCGACGTTCATTCGCAGGGGCACACGCGCGAGGAGGCCGAGCACAACCTGGTCGACGCGCTCGCGTCGTTTCTGATCAGTTGCTACGAGCATGGGACGCTAGAAGAAGTGCTGCGCGAAGCTCTCACCTGAGTGATTCGCTGGCTGTCCACCGACAGCGTCCCGCGCCACTACCCCGAAGGACGCCGGTTCGCTAGCATCGGCCAACGATCACCGACGCTGACGGGAGTTGGCCGAGCGATGGATTTCAACTACACGCCCGAGCAGGAAGCCTATCGGATGGAAGTGCGCGGATGGCTGGAAGCCAATCAGCCGCCGCCGCTCAAGCCCGAGGAAAAGGAGCGCGTCGACGAAAACTTCCTGTGGGAGCGCGTAAAGCTCTGGCACAAAAAGCTCCACGACGGCGGATGGGCCGGACTTACCTGGCCCAAACAGTTCGGCGGACGCGGTGCGACCTTCGTCGAGCAGGTCATCTTCCAGCAGGAACTGGGGCGGCTGAACCTGCCGATGGGCTGCAACGTGCTGGGCGTAATAATGACCGGCCCGGCGCTGATGCAATGGGGCACCGAGGATCAGAAGCGGCGTTTCCTGCCGAAGATTCTGAGCGCGGAGGAGATCTGGTGCGAGGGGATGTCGGAGCCGGCGGCGGGCTCGGACCTCGCCGCGCTGCAGACGCGCGCCGTGCTCGACGGCGATTACTTCATCGTCAACGGGCAGAAGGTCTGGACCACGCTCGCCCATCGCTCGCACTTCTGCCAACTCTTCGTGCGCACCGATCCCGAGGTTCCCAGGCACAAGGGACTGAGCTGTTTGCTGGTCGACATGAAGAGCCCCGGCGTCACCGTGCGTCCGCTCAAGCAGATAACCGGCGAGTCCGAGTTCAACGAAATCTTCTTCGAGGACGTGCGCGTACCCAAGGCCAATCTGCTCGGTCCACTGAACCAGGGATGGCAGGTGCTGGTGTCGACGCTGATGCACGAGCGCTTCGGGATCGGCGAGACGCTCGGCGGCACCGAGCAGACGCTCGCGCAACTGGTCGAGATGGCGCGCGGCGCGATCATCGATGGGCGCCTGGCGGCCGAGGATGACGAGGTCCGCCAGCAGCTCGCCCAATTCGCGATCGAAGTCGCGGCAAAAAAATACAACGGCCTGCGCTCGCTGACCCGCCGGCTCAAGGGACAACTGCCCGGCCCCGAAAGTTCGATCGGCAAACTGGTCTCGACCGAACTGACGCAGCGGATGGTCAAGTTCGCGGTAAGGCTCTTGGGCGAGTTTGCGCTGCTCGAACGGCGCTCGCCGTTCGCCCCCGATGGCGACTGGCTGCGGCGTATCCTTTACAGCGAGAGCCTGACGATCGCGGGCGGGACCTCGCCGGTGCAGAAAAACATGATCGGCGAACGCATACTGCAACTACCGAAGGGTTGAGGCGGGCACCCGTCCGCACCGGTGCGAGCGGGCTCTAGCGCTGCATCGCCTGGAACAGCAGCGGCGCGGCCTCCGACATCACCTCGCCGACGATTTCCGAGAGCGGCTTGCTCGGGATTGCGAGCTTCTCGGCGAGCGACTGCATGATGCGCAGGTACTGCACCTTGGTTTCGGCGCTGATAGTGGCCAGCCGAGCGGCCTCCATGACTTCGACGAAGCGGCGATGGGCCTCGTAAATCTCGCGGTCGACGGGGTCCGAAAACGGATTGGGCCGATCGAATGTCCTGCCCTTGGTGGTCATCGCTGATGCACCTATATGGATTGGGCGCGCTGCGCGCGCCAGTGCGAAAGTATACCAGCCTTACGCGTCAGGCGACGAACCGGGCTCGGCACTTGCGCGTCGTGGCCTCCCGAATCTACGGTTCCGGCTTGCTCGTATTGAAAGGCAACTGAACCATCGGAATCGCGCCGCCGCCGGTCATCAGGGGCAGCGTCCCGTTCCATCGCTGCAAGCCTTCGTACTGGATGAGCATCGGGGTCAGGGATTCGTTGAGGATGCGATTGGCGTCGGCCTGCGCCTTGGCCTTGATCAGCACCGACTGGGCGATACCGTTGGCTTCGGCGACGCGCTGTTCCGCTTCGGCTCTGCTCTGAGCGACCTTATTCTGCGCCTCCTGCGCGCGCTGGGTAGCTTCGATCACCGAGTTGATTGAGGCTTCGACCTGCTCGGGCAGACGAGTCTTGCCAATGATGGATACGTTGTCGAAGTGGATGCCGTCTGGGCCGAGCTTGCCCTCGAGGTCGTGCTGCACGGCGTCGAGCAGATGCGGCTTGCCGGGGCCGACGATGTCCATGATCGCCATTTTGCTGGCCTCAATGCTGAAGGCGTCCCGCACCTGGTTGCGGATGTAGACAGTGGTCAGCGTGTGCGCATCTTCCCGGAACTTGAGAAAGATCGACGGCACTTTGTCGGCCTGAATCTGGTAACTCACACCCACGTCGAAATTGAATGGGACGCCCTCGCGCGAGTTGGCGGTAAAGCTCTCGTCGAATGGCTGCCCTTCGTTGGCGGTACGGGTCCAGACCACGTTCTGCATGAAGGTCGGAAACTGATAGATTTCCTCCGTCATCGGGTTGTACCAGACGCGGCCGGTAACCAACGGCAGGCTGCTGACGCCACGTTGGCTGCCGTAGAGATTCACCCGCACCCCGGCATAACCGGGTTCGACCTTGGTACATCCCGCCGCGGTTAGCGCGCCGACGGCCAGGAGAAAAACGATGGAGCGTCCCAGCTTCATTCAGGCCTCTCCCACTTCATCCGATTGGCCCAGCGGGCGATCGCGATATAGAGCCAGGTGATGTAAGCGATCGCGATCGCCCATGAGACCGCGAGAATCACCAGCCCGAATAGCACGCGGGACGAGTTAGCCGCGGAGACCATATTGCATCCCTTGGTCGTCGCCGCCGTAAGCGCCACGGCTAGCAGCACCGTTACGACCACGCGCACCATCAGCGCCAGCGCCTTCATCAGGCAATCTCTCCTCCCTGCTGCCGGGAACGTTCGCCGCTGGAGAAACGCGCCTGATCCCGCGTACCGACCCGAGCCTGCTCAAGCCTGCTCTGTATTCCTCAGAAAAGGTAGCGGCGGGTGTTGACGCTGATCATCACGCCCATCGCCGCCATCATCGCAATCAGCGACGAGCCCCCATAACTCACCAGTGGCAGCGGAATTCCTACCACCGGCAACACCCCGCTCGCCATCCCGATATTGATCGCGACCTGCCAGAACACGATGGCCGTGAGTCCCACCGCCAGCAGTTGGCCGAAACGGTCACGCGCGTGCCGCGCGATCCAGATTCCGCGCGCGATTACTCCCGCGTACAACGCCATCAGCAGGATCGAACCGGCAAAGCCGAACTCCTCAGCGTAAACCGAAAAGATGAAGTCGGTGGTCTGCTCGGGAAGAAAATTCAGCCGGGCCTGGGTGCCTTTAAGAAAGCCCTTGCCCCACGCACCGCCCGCGCCGATCGCGATCTCGGACTGGATTATATGGTAGCCGGCGCCGAGCGGGTCGGATTCAGGGTTGAGGAAGCTCACCAGGCGCTGCTTCTGGTAGGGCTTGAGATAATGCCATCCGGCTGGAGCAGCGAGCGCCCCCGCCAGCATCACGATCAGCAGCACGCGTCCGTTCAGCCCGCCGGCGAAAACCAGCGTCGCGGTCACCAGCACGAGGATGATTCCGGTGCCGAGGTCGGGCTGCTTGAGCACCAACACCATCGGCAAGCCCAACAATACCGCCGGAATGATCATCTGACGAAAGCTCCATCCTCCGCGCGGCGGCTCTTCGCGCAGGTAGCGTACCATCACCAATACCAGCGCGAGTTTGGCCAGCTCCGACGGTTCCAGCCGCAGCACGCCCAGGTTGAGCCAGCGGCGCGATCCGCCGGTCACATGACCCGACACCATCACCGCCGCCAGCAACACGACGGTCATCGCATAGAGCGGGTAGGCATAGCTCGCGAGCGCGCGGTAGTCGAAGAATGCCGCCCCGGCCATCATTGCCGTGCCCACCCCGATCCAGATGAGCTGGCGCACCACGAGGGGATCGAGCGCATGCTTGGGACCACCCCAGGACGCGCTGAGCACGCTCAACAGGCCGAGCCCTGCGAGCCCGAGCGTCATTACGAACAGGGTCCAGTCGAAGTGATAGACGAGCCGCCGGTCCAGCGCCATCGCGGTGCCGCTCAGTCCGCGCGCTCTGCCACAGAGCCTTCAGGTGGACTTTCGGGCGCCGCGCTCGGAGCCGCCTGCGGCTCGCCGTTCGCCGGTGCGGCCGGTTTGCTGCCCGGCGGAGGATAAAGCTCAAAGAACTTCTGCAGCACATCGTGCACGACCGGTCCGGCCGAGCTTCCTCCGTGGCCGCCGTGCTCGATCACGCAGGCGATCGCGATTTGTGGATGGTCCCGCGGCGCAAACGCCACGAACCATCCGTGATCGCGATATTTCATAGGCTCCTTGTCCTCGGGGATACGCGCGTTGCCCGCCTCTTTGACCACCTGTGAGGTACCGGTCTTACCACACACGGTGATGTTGTCGAGATGAGCCGCGTGGCCGGTTCCGCCTCCGCCATTGACCACGTCGCACATCGCGCTGCGCACGATGTCGAGCACGACGGGATCGAGCGGGATGCGCCGTTCGACAATTGGCGGAAACTTCCTGACCACCGAGCCGTCGAGCGCTTCTTCTTCTTTGACGAACTGAGGCTTGTAGCGGATGCCACCGTTGGCGATCTCAGCCGCGACCATCGCCATCTGCAGCGGAGTCGCCGCGACGTAGCCCTGGCCGATCGCGACCGACAGCGTCTCCGCCGGATACCATCGCTGACGGAAGCGCTTTTCCTTCCACAGCGACGACGGCATCACGCCCGGCCGTTCGTTGTCGAGGTCGATTCCGCTCTTCTCACCCAGGCCGAGTAGATGCGCCCACTGAGCCAGGCGATCGATGCCGAGATGGATACCGACCTGGTAAAAGAAGACGTCGCATGAGGCCACGATCGCGTGATGCACCGACAGGGTGCCGTGGCCCTGCTTGCGCCAGCAATGGTATTCGCGGTTCCCGTAGTACAGTCCGCCGGGGCAGAAGTAGGTGGTTTCGGGAGTGAGCGTGCGTTCTTCCAGCCCGGCGATGGCGTCGATCAACTTGAAGGTCGAGCCGGGCGGATAGGTGCCCGCGATGGCGCGGTTGGCCAGCGGATGTGCGGGGTCGGTGGTAAGCGTCCGCCACTGTACCGAGGTGATGCCGTTGGCGAACACGTTGGGGTCGAACGTCGGATGCGAGACCATCGCGAGGACGTAGCCGGTATTGGGATCGATCGCGACCAACGCGCCGGACCAGTTGCCCATCGCTTTCTCGGCCGCCTGCTGGAGATCAAGGTCGAGGCTCAGTACCACGCTCTGACCGGGAATTTCGGGAATCTCGCGCAGCAGCTTGAGCCGGCGCCCCACCGAATCGACCTCGATCTCCTGGCCCCCGGCCTGGCCGCGCAACTGGCTTTCGAATACGCGCTCGAGGCCGAACTTGCCGATCTCGTCGCCCATGCGGTAGTCGCTGGCGTGGCGGAGATCGCCCTCGGCGACTTCGCCGACGTAGCCCAACAGATGCGCCGCGACCGGTCCGTAGATGTAATGGCGCTGCGGCATCACCTCGAGACTGACGCCCGGTAGCTGGAGCTGATGGGTCTCCAGCGACACCACCTGCTGCCAATCCAGATGCTCCTCGACCGTGACCGGATCGAACGGCGGGCGTCCGTCGTCCTCCGCCTGGGAGAGCTTGGCGGCGACGTTGTCCTCGCCGAGAAAACCCTCCAGCCGGGTGACGGTCTGGTTAACGTTGCGCACGTCTTCAGGCACCATCACCGCATCGAACGACGGGCGGGTATCGACGAGCGGACGATGCCGAACGTCGAAAACCAGGCCGCGCAAGGCCGGCAGCCGATTGATGCGGATGCGGTTACGGTCGGCGAGTTCGACGAATTCCTTGTGCCGGATGATCTGCAGGTAATAGAGCCGCACCGTGACCACCGCCAGTACCGAGGCGATGAATACGGAGAGGATAATGAGACGTGGTTCGATGCGGGGGATCGCGCGCGTGCGTTTGCTGCTGTTGTAATAACGCCAGCGCGCCACTTTCAAGCTCCTCGTGTAGTCCAGCCGCGGGTGCGCCGTTGCTGGGTCAGACCGATTGTCCGCTGGACGGCAGCGGTAAACTGTAACACTGTCGGGGCGACCACTGCGGTCACGGTCGCCTGCAACAGCGCGGCTGGTAACAGCACTCCGAGTTGGTTGGGCGCTCCGAATTGCGTGCTGATGAGAAACCCGCCCAGGTTCTGGACCAGCACGGCTACGAAGGCCAGCACGGCGCCTGCTTCGGGCCCGGTCGCGGACGTATGAACTCCGACCTCGTATGCGCCCAGATAAGTCAACGTCACCGCGAAAGTATTGATTCCGAGCTGCGAGCCCGAAAACGCGTCCATCGCGTAACCCATCGCGAACGCCATTATAGGCGCGAGCGCGCGCCGATGCCGCAGCCCGAGATCGACCGCCAGGACCAGCACCAAGTCAGGCATCAGCGCGCTGAGCGGCAGCCAGCGTATGGCCGTGGTCTGAATCGCCAGGGCAATCAGGGTTAAAACGCTGAACAATGCGACCAAGCGCACGAACCTCTAGCCTTTGGGCTCGGCCGGTGGCGGTTGAGGAATTTTTTGGGTCAGTACCAGCACCTGTTCGAGGCGGCGAAAGTCGGCGGCCGGCGCTACGTTTACGGTAAGGAACAGTCCCGGTCCCTCACGCAACACCGCCGAGACCTCGCCTACCAGCAGCCCCCGCGGGAAAATTCCGTCCAAGCCCGACGTCACGATCGTGTCTCCGCTTTTCACGTCCTCCGAACGATCCACGTATTTTATCACCAAGCCGTCGTCGACCATGCCTGCCACGATGCCGCGCACGCGCGAACGCTGGTCGAAAGCGTCAAGTGCCGAGTTATGGTCGTTGATCAGCAGCACGCGCGAGGAAGTCGGTCCCACCGCGATAAGCTTACCGACCACGCCCTCGGTCGACAGCACCGCCATTCCCGCCTCGAAGCCCTGGTCGGAACCGCCCTCCACCACTACCGTGCGCGCCAGGCCCGAGGCGTCGGCACCGATCACGTTGGCCGCCACGGCTTTGAGCGCCAGCGCTTGCTTGAGCTCGAGCAGATCGCTCAGATGGAGATTTTCGGCCTCCAGTTCGGCCAGCCGGGCGCGTTGGGTCTCCTCGCGCGCAAGCTCGGCACGCAGCCGCGTGTTCTCCTGCTGCACGCCGACCAGGTCGAGGTAGTCATGGATTATCCCGGTCCCGCCCTCGGTCAAGCGCGCTGCGGCAATCTGTACGGGAGCCAGACCTTCCATTACCAGACTGCGCGGCCTAGCTGCCCGCTGGTCGGGGCGGACTCCACTCCACAGAAAATGGGCGGAAATAAGCAGCAGAACCGCGCCCGTGATTGGTACGCGATTGCGCCACAGGAAGTAGTTCTTCACCGCTTTGTGTTTTGGCGATGCCTCGGGGGCCCTTGGGAGGCTCGTCTACCCGTTTAATGGCCGTTTAGTCGACGGTCACGTCACGCAGCAAAGATAGCTCGTCCAGCGCCTTGCCCGCACCCATCACAACCGCGGTCAGCGGATCGTCGGCCAAGGTCACCGGCAACCCGGTTTCCTCACGCAGCAGAACGTCGAGGTTACGCAACAAGGCGCCCCCGCCGGCCAGCACGATTCCTTTGTCCACGATGTCAGAAGCGAGTTCGGGTGGCGTGCGTTCGAGAGCGATGCGGACCGATTCGACCACCTGGTGGACCGGTTCCATCAGCGCCTCGCGGATCTCTTCGTCTGTTATCTCGATGATTTTTGGAACGCCGGCCACCAGGTCGCGGCCTTTGATTTCCATGGTCTGGATCTCATTGCCGGGATAGGCCGATCCGATGGTTATCTTGATCAATTCGGCGGTGCGCTCGCCAATCAGCAGATTATACTTGCGCTTGATGTGCTGGATGATCGCTTCGTCCATCTTATCGCCAGCAACCCGCACGGAGCGCGAAAAGACAACACCCGCGAGCGAAATCACGGCGACCTCGGTGGTGCCGCCGCCGATGTCGACGATCATGTTGCCCGAGGGTTCGGTGATCGGCAGCCCCGCGCCAATTGCTGCCGCCATCGGCTCTTCGATCAAATAGACCTCGTGCGCGCCAGCTGCCTCCGCCGACTCACGCACCGCGCGCTTCTCAACCGCGGTGATCCCAAACGGCACACAGATAACTATCCGAGGCCGCGCCAGGAAGCGGCGATTGTGCGTCTTTTGAATGAAGTGGCGCAGCATGTTCTCGGTGATTTCGAAGTCCGCGATCACGCCATCTTTGAGCGGACGGATCGCCACGATCGAGCCCGGCGTTCGCCCCAGCATCTTCTTGGCCTCGGCGCCGATCGCCAGCACTCGCCGCGCCCCACGCGAATCCTTCTGCACCGCAACCACCGAGGGCTCGTTGCACACGATCCCTTCGCCTCTAACGTAGATAAGGGTGTTCGCGGTTCCCAGATCTATCGCGAGATCGTTTGAAAACCAGCCGAATATGGAGTTGAGTACCACTGGATCACCCCCCTGCCAGCCCGAGTATTTTCACCCAGGCTTTCGCACCGCCCCTCAAGTCAGGTCGAACGAGGTCGGGACTTCGCGCGGTATAAAGAACCATTTATTGGCCGTGCCCGAAACCCATCGAGAAGCTTACAGGCGCGTATCGCCGTAGGCAAGGCACGATCCCGATTTGCGCGATCAAATGCCGCAAAATATGATGGGCACACAATGCTCGACCTGATGCGCAAGCATGCGTACTCATGGATGACGCGTGCGGTTGTCATCCTTCTCATTGGCGTTTTCGCGTTCTGGGGCGTCAGCACTGGCATGTTCAATCGTATAAAGCCGGTGGCGACGGTCAATGGTCATCAGATCTTGACCAAGGACCTCGACCAACAGGCCCAGCAGTTGCGCCAGCGCCTCGAACAGATCTACGGACCCGACGCCGCCGCGGCATTGGCGCGTTATAACGTTCGCGAGCAAGCGCTCGAGCAACTCGTCGATCAGCAATTGGTGCTGGACGAAGCCAACCGTCTGGGACTCAGGATAAGCGATGCTGCTTTGGAGCAGATGATAGAAGCGCAGACTGCCTTTCAGGTCGACGGCCACTTCGACCTGGCCATCTATCAGACCGCCCTGCGTAGCCAGAATATGCGGCCGTCGGATTTCGAGTCCGAGGTGCGGCTCGAGATGCTCCAGCAACTGATGCAGCGGATGGTTACCCAGACGGTTCAGATCAGCGACTCGGAAATGCGCCAGATCTATGACCAAACCAATCTGAAGCTCGCGATGTCCTACGTCGAACTGCCCTACAGCAGCTTTGAGGCGACTAGTCTCCCAACTAAGAAACAAATCGCCGACTTCTTCGAGGCCCATCGCGAACAATTCCGCGAGCCCGAACGGATTTCGTTCGACTTCATCCGCTATGACCCCGACAGGCTGGCGGCCAAGGTCAATCCCTCCGACAAGGATATCCTCAACTACTACAATCGCCATCGCGACTCCGGGCTGACTCATCCTGAGCAGGTCCGCGCGCGGCACATTCTTATCGCAGTGCCCCCGGACGCCACGCCCATTCAAAAGGCCGCCGCCAAGGCCAAGGCCGATGATCTCTTGAAACAGATCAAGGCCGGAGCCGACTTTGCCAAACTGGCAAAGCAGTTCTCAGATGACCCCGGCACCAGGAATAGCGGCGGTGACCTCGGCTACTTCGGCCAGGGCGAGATGGTGAAGCCCTTCGCCGACGCGGCTTTCATGATGAAGGCGGGCGAGTTGACGGTGGTCCAGACTCAGTTCGGTTACCATGTGATTCAGGTTGAAGATCACAAGCTCGCCCACGTCGACACGCTGGCGGAGGCGCGCCCGCAGATCATTGAGGCGCTCCGCCATCGGGCCGGCGCCGAGCAGGCTCATCAGGCGATCGATCAGGACCTCGCAGCGGCGCTGAACGGCAAGGGTTTGCAGGAAACGGCGGACAAGCGCGGGCTCGATCTCGTGAAGACCCCGCTGCTGGCTGTTGGTGAGCGCACACCCGAGATTACCGACCCGCAACTTTTGCAGGACGCGTTCAAACTAAACAGTAATGATGCCCGCGTCATCAACGGCCACGACGCGCAGTACATCGTGAAGCTGGTCGAACGGAAGCCCAGTTATCTGCCCAAGCTTGCCGATATCGAGCCCAATGTTCGCGCCGCGCTCGTACGGCAGATGGCGGAGGCCAAGGCGTTGGAGCAGGCAACCGCCTTCCTCAAACAGGTGAAGGATCCCACCGGGTTCGGCGCGGCGGCCGCGGCCTCCAAGCTCCCGCTACATAGCACGGGCGATTTCTCGCGCGCCGACGGCACAATCCCCGGCATTGGCGAGTTTCACGAGGCGGTGCAGGCGGCCTCCTTGTTGCCCAGAACGCCGGGAGTCATCGACCGGCCGCTAACGCTCGACGGCAACGCCTACGTCTTCGAGGTTACCAGCCGGACGCCGCCCGGTGACGATCAATGGAAGGCGGCGAAGGCCGGTTTCAAGGACCAGTTGCTCAAGCAGCGCCAGGCGCAAGCCTGGGAAAGTTTCGTGCAGGAGTTGCGCGCTCGCGCTCAAATATTCGTGCGCCCCGAGCTTGTCGGCGGGCAGGGTTCCGAAGTCCAGATGTAGCCGCGGACGGCGCAACACTCGATACGCGAACGCACACGATGGGCACTTCTTAAGACGGAGTAACGAATGAGTTCGTCAGACGACGATCCCCACCCAGCTAACCCGGCTATCGACACCAACGAGTTCTTCTTTCCCGGCACGCGAGTGAGCGCTTTGCTCATCCACGGGCTAAGCGGCACGCCGTACGAGATGCGCTACCTGGGAGAGCGGCTGGCCGCGTCCGGCGCGCGCGTCTGCGGCGTGCGGCTGGCCGGTCATGCCGGCACTCCAGAGGAACTGGGCGCCGCCACTCACGCGCAATGGTATGAAAGCGTCGTCGAGGGCTTCGAGCGGCTGCATCGTTACGGCGATCCGGTGGCCGTGGTGGGCCTTTCGATGGGCGCCGTGCTGACGGCGCGCCTGGCCGCCGATCAGGGCGACGCGGTGGCTGGAGTGGCTATGCTGGCGCCGGCGTTTTACCTGCCGCTGTGGGTTCGCGGAACGCTCAGGGCGATGCACGCGGTTGGTCCTCTCGTCGACCGCATTTACGTGAGCGGCAAGGGCTCCGATATCCACGATGCCGCTGCCCGTAGCACGAGTCCGTCGGTTCGTCTGTGGCCGCTCGGCGCCGCGCTCCAACTGCGCGAGTTGTCGGCGGCAGTGCGGCCGCGGCTTAACCGAATCACCCAGCCCGCGCTCGTCATCCATAGCCGCCGCGACCATACGTGTCCGATGCGCACCAACGTCAAGTTCGTGATGAGCCACCTGGGCAGCGCGCAGAAGCGCGCCGTGATTCTCGAGGAGAGCTTCCACGTGATCACGGTCGACAGCGAAAAGGAACGCGTGGCTTCCGAGGTTATCGATTTCGTCAGCGCCTTGCGCGGCAACGCCCAACCCGCGAGCGCGACGGGCTAAGCCGCACGCCCCGCGCGTCACGGTCCGATCGCGCGCGTCCAGGGTAAAGCGGCCCGCGCCGGTTTTTACCCGAACGCTAGCTCGCTAGCCGCTGTTTGAATTGACCCGCGCGGCGGCGATAAGCTTTACACGATGCCTGACAAGACCTTGAAGCAAATCGACGTGCTACGCCACGAACTCAAGGCGTTGCGCTATATTCTCGACAACTTTCACGCCGGCAAACTTCCGCCGACGGCGCTGCCGCCGCGCGAGGATTTTCTCTCCGGTCAGGCGAGCAGAATTTACGAGATTATCCTGGAAGCCCCGAGCCGCGACGTGGCCGAGGCGCGGATTGGAGAGATGAGTCTCGACGACGTCGACATCGAGTCGTTCCTGCGCCTGAGCGGCGACCATTACTATACTTACCCCGCGCTGGTCCACGAGCGTGCCGAGGCGTTGCGCGCGGGCCGGCTCAGGATCGAGGCGGCTTGAGCGCGCTTGCCGCAAACGCGATCACGCAGCGCGCGGTCCATTATTTCTCGCTCGACCTCGATTGGCAGGGCGGCAAATGCGTCCAGGTCGGGTTCGACGGCAGCACCTTCGGCGCGGCCCGCAACCATCGCTTCACTCCCCATCAGCATAAGCATTAAGCCACGACCCGGCGATGCGGATGCGGGGACAGCCGGCGCATCGCGACGAATTTCCCGGATGAGCGAGGCGGATCCCCGAATAAAATGAGCGAGGCGAATTCCCAGGGCGTCACGATCCGGGACGTCGAGCTTGCCCGCGAGCGCCTGGCGGGAGTCGTCAAGCCGACCCCGCTCATCCATAGCGAGACGCTTTCGCGGATGCTTGCGGCCGAGGTGTACATCAAGCCCGAGAACCTGCAGAAGACCGGCTCATTCAAGATTCGCGGAGCGTATAATCGGATCGCGGCGCTTTCGCCGGCCGAGGCCGCGCGTGGCGTGGTCGCCGCGTCGGCCGGCAATCACGGCCAGGCACTCGCCTGGGCCGCCTCGCGCGCGGGCGTGCGCGCGACGATCGTGATGCCGACGACCGCCGCGATCTCCAAAATTGACGCGACTCGCAGCTACGGCCAGGCGGTCGAGCTTGCGGGCATCGACTATCCGGGGGCCCGCCTTGCGGCCGAGGAAATCAGCGCGCGCAGCGGTGCCCTCCTGGTCGACGCTTACGACGATCCATTTGTGATCGCCGGGCAGGGCACGGTGGGTCTGGAGATCGCCGCCGAACTCGAGCCCGACTTCGTGATGGCGCCGGTGGGCGGTGGCGGGCTTATCGCCGGAATGGCGCTCGCGCTGGCCGCGCGCGCTCCCGGCGCGAAGCTGATCGGCGTGGAGGCGGCGGGCTCCGCGCAATTGAGCTTGAGCCTCAGCCTGGGCGCGCCTTCCGTCGTGCCGACCGCGCTCGACACCATCGCCGACGGCCTCGCCACCGGACGCGTCGGACGCCTGCCGTTCGAGATCGTGCGCGGCCGCGTGGACCGAGTCATTACGGTCGACGACTTCGAGATTGGCGAGGCGGTACTGCTGATGCTCGAACGGATGAAGCTGCTTGCCGAGGGCGCGGGCGCGGCGGCGCTGGCGGGCGCGCTGAAGCTGGGCGGCGCGCTCGCGGGACACCGCGTGGTTATCGTCGCGAGCGGCGGGAATATAGACGTCAACCTTCTCGATCGGATCATCGGACACGGACTCGCCAAGACGGGGCGGCGGATGCGCCTGATGGTGGAAATGCGCGATCGGCCGGGAGAGTTGGGACGGCTGCTCAGCGTGATCACCGAGCAGGGCGCCAATGTGCATGCGATCCAGCACGATCGCACGCGGCGGGACGTGCGGATCAGCGGCGCCCGCGTCACGCTGGAGCTCGAAACGCGCGGCCCCGATCATGTCGAGCGCATCCGCGAGGCGCTCGCGGCCCACGGCCACAAAGTGCTGATCGAAAACTAACATGGACAATATCCTCGACGCGCATTGCCACCTCGCCGATCCCCGGCTCTATCCGGATCTCGACGGCGCGCTTGCGCGCGCGGCCGACGCCGCGGTGGAGACGATCGTCGCGGTGGGCGCGATCGACACCATCGAGACCGACCGGCTGAGTGTCGAAATCGCCGAACGTCATCCGGGCATCTTCGCGGCCGTCGGAGTCCATCCGCATAACGCGGCCGATTGCGACGAGGCACGAATCGCGGCACTCGCCGCGCTCGCGCGTTCGCCAAAAGTGGTCGCGATCGGAGAGACCGGGTTGGATTTTCATTACATGCGCTCCCCGGCCGGCCCGCAGGAACAGGCGTTCCGAAGGCATCTGGAACTTGCCCGCGCGCTCGATCGCCCGGTCATGATTCATTGCCGCGACGCCGAGCGGCGGCTGTGCGAGATCGTTCGCGAAACCGGTCTGCCGCCGCGCGGCGGGATGATTCATTGCTTTACCGGTGACGCCGACGCGGCGCGGGAGTTCGTCGAACTCGGCTTCTATATCTCGTTCTCCGGAATTCTGACGTTCAGGAAGGCCGAGGCCTTGCGGGCGGCCGCGAGGGTCGTGCCGGAGGATCGAGTGCTGATCGAAACCGACGCTCCCTATCTCGCGCCCGAGCCCTACCGCGGAAAGCGCAACGAACCGGCCTACGTCCGGCACACCTTCGAAGCAATGGCCGCGTTGCGCGGCACGGACACTGCGGTTCTCGCCGCGCGCATCCGCGACAACGCCGTCCGGTTATTCAGACTTCCCGCACGCGAAGCGTAACATCTCATTCAAAAGTCGTGCAGGCGGGAGAGGGTTCAGGTGAGCGGACTTTGCGACTGCGCCCGCAGATGGTGAAAAGGCGGCGGGCCGGATGATAGGTTAGAGCCCGCGTGCAGCCGCTGTTGGAAGTCAAAGATCTGAGGACCTCGTTCTTCACCGATGCGGGTGAGGTGCGCGCCGTCGACGGCGTGAGCTTCGCGGTCGAGCCGGGCAAGCTGATGGGCCTGGTGGGCGAGTCGGGGTCGGGCAAGACGGCGAGCGTGCTCTCGGTGATGCGGTTGTTGCCCGAACGCGCGCGGGTGATTGGCGGTGTCGCGCTGTTCGGCGGACGAGACCTGCTGAAGCTGAGCGAGCCCGAGATGCGCGCGGTGCGCGGCGGGCAGATCGCCATGATTTTTCAGGAGCCTATGACGTCGCTCAATCCGGTTTTCACGATTGGCAGCCAGATTGGCGAGGCCGTGCGGCTCCATCAGCACACCGCGCGGCGCGAAACCCTCGAGCGCACGATCGAGGCGCTGCGCCTGGTCGGAATCGCCGATCCCGAGCGCCGGGTCAATGACTATCCTCATCAGCTTTCGGGCGGGATGCGCCAACGGGTGATGATCGCGATGGCCCTTGCGTGCGAGCCGAAACTGCTGATCGCCGACGAGCCGACCACCGCGCTCGACGTAACCATCCAGGCGCAGATTCTGGACCTCATTCGCGAGCTCCAGGTGCGCCTGGGGCTCGCCGTAATCCTGGTCACGCACGATCTCGGAGTGGTCGCCCAGTACGCCGACGACGTGACTATCCTTTACGCCGCGCGGGTAATGGAGCAGTCATCCTCCGCGGAGCTGTTTAGCAATCCGCTCAATCCCTATACGCGCGGGTTGCTCGAATCGATTCCCGGCACCGCCGGAGGCCGTCAGCGCCGCCTGCGGGCGATCGCGGGTACTATCCCCAACGCGCTCCATCCACCCTCGGGATGCCGGTTTCATCCGCGCTGCCCGATGGCGATCGACGAATGCGCCCACGTCGATCCGCCGCTAAGAGCCAAGACTCCGCAACACCTGGTCGCCTGTATCCGTGTCTAGCCCGACCGCCGCGGGAGACCGTCCTACGGCCGCCGCGCCCGGGCCGTCGGGCGCGCTGGTGAGGACCGAGGGCCTGGGCAAGGAATTTCCCGCCGGGTCGCTCGACCTGCTCGGCCGCAAACGGCTGGTGGTGCACGCGGTCGTCGGCGTCGATCTGGCGATCATGCCCGGCGAGACCCTTGGACTGGTGGGCGAATCAGGATCGGGCAAATCGACGCTGGGGCGGCTGGTGCTGAAGCTGCTCGAGCCGACGGCCGGGCGCGTGCTCTTCGACGGGCGCGACCTGGCGACGCTTTCGCGGGGCGAGCTGCGCGCGCTGCGCCGCCAGATGCAGGTCGTCTTCCAGGACCCCTACGCGTCGCTCAATCCACGGATGCGCGTGCGCGCAATCGTCGGCGAGGGAATCGAGATTCATCGGCTCGCGCGCGGCCGGGAGAAAGAGGAGCGTATCGTCAGTCTGCTCGAGATGGTGGGGATGGGCGCCGACACGCTCGAACGCTATCCCCACGAATTTTCCGGCGGCCAGCGCCAGCGTATCGGGATCGCCCGCGCGCTCGCCGTGGATCCGCGTTTCCTGGTGCTCGACGAGCCGGTCTCTGCGCTCGACGTCTCGATCCAGGCGCAGATTATCAACCTGCTGCAGGACCTGCAGGAGCGGCTCCATCTAACCTATCTTTTTATCGCGCATGACCTCCGCGTGGTCGAGCACATCAGCCAGCGCACCGCGATAATGTACCTGGGCAAGATCGTAGAGCACGCCGGCCGCGACGAGATCTACGCCAACCCGCGCCATCCATACACTCGCGCGCTGCTCTCGGCGATCCCGGCTCTGCACGGCGCCGCGGCCAGCGAGCGTATCAAGCTGCCCGGCGAGATGCCGAGTCCGCTCAATCCGCCACCCGGCTGCAGCTTCCATCCGCGCTGCCCTTATGCGCAAGATATTTGCAGAACCGTGGAGCCGCGGCTCGAGACGGGCCGGAGCGGCCACGCGGTTGCCTGTCACGTTTTCCCGGCGCCATAGGCGCGGATACGGTGTCGGCTGATGCCTTCTGATTACACTCACAGCGGGACGGACTTTACGGCCGGGCAGCCCCGGATAGCCATCCCACCGATGCCCAGTGCCGACTGGGCTGAAGAGCGCACGCGGATCGCGGTCGAACGCAACGTCAACATTTCAGGACGGCTGGCGTTTCAAGAGCCCGTGCGGATCGAGGGTAATTTTCGCGGCGAGGTCAGCTCCAGCGAGATGGTAGTGATTTCCGACCACGGCAGCGTCGAAGGTCGCGTGCGCACGCCGCGGCTGCTGGTGCTGGGCGTACTCCGCGGCGACATTATCGACACGCGCCTGGTCGTGCTCGGGCCCCGCGCACGAGTTTTCGGACGTATCGAAACCGATGTCCTGCGGGTATGCGAAGGCGCACTGCTCGACGGCGACGTACGGGTGCCAAGCGGCGAACCGGCAGCGCGCTAGCGCGCAACCGCGCCGAACGAGACTTCGCGCCCGCGCTAAACCCAAGCGCCGGAGCTATTCGCCCCGGCGCACTCGATTCGAGATAACAGATTCTGTTGGTTGGTAGCCGCGAGTTTCAGGCCGAAGCCACGCGGGCGGCCTTGCCCGAAAGGTCGCGCAGGTAGTACAGCCGCGCGCGGCGCACACGCCCATGGCTCAGCACCTGGATTTTCTCGAGCCGTGGCGAATGCAGGGGAAAGATACGCTCGACGCCGATTCCGTAAGAAACCTTGCGCACCGTGAAAGTCGCGCGATTGCCCCCGCGATTCATCTTGATGACGATACCCTCGAAGGACTGAATGCGCTCCTTTTCGCCCTCGACCACCTTGACCTGAAGTCGCAGCGTATCGCCGACGCGGAAACTAGGGAGGTCTTTGCGCAATTCGCGGTCTTCAAGCTTCTGTATGGTTGAATTCATAGGGGATCGGTTCCTCAAAGACGAGCCGCCAAGCTTACCGGAACGCTTCCCCTAACTCAATCGTGGCACCGCCCCAAGCACCGTTCCCTCATGCTCCCCGAGGGGCCAGACGGGGAGCGCGCAGCCAATCCATCCGACACGCCTTAACTGCTAAATCCTTCCCTAAATTATCTATTTTATCCTATATCTTGATTTAGTAATTTGCGAGATTTCACATTTCCTCTTGTCTCGCGCTATTGCGCTAGATAAAACGAGCATGCCTGGATCAATCCTGAATCAGATAGGAATTAGCTCGGTCGCGTCCGCCGTTCAGATCATGCAAATCGCTTAGCGCGTGCAAAACACGACCAACGAGAGACAATTAAGGCTACAGGGGGAATGATAATGAAAATTACTGGACTGTCCAAGAAAGCGGCTGGCTTCGGAATCGTGGCAGCCTTCGCGACGATTCTCGCGCTGGCGCTGGTTCCGGCGGAGGCGGACGCCGCTGCATGCGCGTTGTCGATACTAACCTGTGGTTGCACCATAAGCTCGCCGGGCAACTACGTGCTCGCCGGCACCAGCCCGATGAAATCGACGGGAACCTGCGTGGATATCACAGCCAGCAACGTGACCCTCGAGGGAGGCCCATTGATTCAGGGTCCGGGCTCCTCAAGTTTAGCTTACGGGGTTCATATCGAACCGACAGCAAACAAGGTTACCTTGGAGGACATCGAAATCGAGGATTTTGGCCAAGGGGTCCGAATGGACGGCCCTAACACGACGGGTTACTTTGTCATAACCGAAATGAACAACAAAGGAACTGTCGTCAACGGCGCGAACGCGTTCCTAATCTACGACATCTCTGAGGAGGACAACGCCGTTGGCATCCAGGTCAACCCCACAGCGACGGACTTCGTGATGGTGTTAGGCATCGCTGAGGAAGAAGCTGGAGCGGGAATAGAGCTGAACGGAGTAAGCGGAGCATTCCTGACTGACGTTTCGGCTGCGGACGATGCAACCTTTGGTATTTGGCTGAAGAGCGCCTCTGACAACGTCATTTCCGGCTTTGAAGCCGAGGACAACGGCGTTGCGGGCGTCTACCTGGGATGCAATTCGGCGGGTCCGAACGGCACGGCGTGTCCTGCCGGAGTGTCCTCGAGCAACGGGAATTCTCTCATGGGCTCCGTCTATGGGTCAACGCAGAGTGCAGTAAGCAATACCGGAAGTCCTCTCAATCAGCGTTTCGGTGTAGCGGTCGGCCTGGGCAATCTGCACAACCATTTTCTCACGATCACGGGCACCGGCAACGTCGACGACGACGCGCTGGATGAGAATCCGAACTGCGGCAATAACCGATGGTTTGGAGATAGCTTCACGACCGTCAGCCCGGCCAAAAATACGACCTTCACCTGCCTCAACTGAGTTGGTTGTATGGCGCAGGACGCGGCTTTGCGCGGGCGCACATAGTTGACGAGCGGACCGTCGATAAGCGTATCGGCGGTCCGCTCAAATTTTTCGGGCAACGCCGAACCGACGATGGACAGGATTAGCCGGCGCTCGGCGATACTGAGTTTTTTTTGACCAGCTACTTCCGCGCCCGCCGTCGAAAAAGTTTCGTCTCCTAGCTACGGTGGTTGTAGATCGTCACGTATCGGTGATGGCCGCCTTTACCTCCGCGCAGTTACCAGGGCGGAACCCGAATGTTTTTTCGCGGAAGACCGGACATTGCCCGGACACGCATATTCACAGCTTCCCGTATCGTCTGCAGGAATTCCCCGCGGCACACTGCGGCCGGCAAATCGATGCGCTCCCGTTCTGCTGGTATTGATCGTCGCGGTCGCGCTAACCGCGGCGGGCTCGGCGAGCGCGGCGATGAACAACACCTGCACCAATCCGATCGTGGCCTGCCCATGCGCGATTCGGCTGGCGGGTAACTATTCCGTTTCCGGCCCGGGACTGATCGCGAATCCGCCCGGCAATTGTATCAACGTCACTGTGCCGGGCGTCACGCTCGACCTGGCAAATACTGTCATCTCTTCGTCCCCGTCCAGCGGCTCCAGCGTCGGCGTGCACGTGCTGGCGAATGCGGTGGACGCGGTCGTAAGCGGAACCTTGAATGCACCGGCTACGGTCACGGGGTTCACAATCGGAATCGAAATCGACGCGGCTAGCGCGACGCTGGAGAATCTGATCGCGCAAGCCAACGTCGTCGGGATCCAGATTAACGGCGGAGCGGCCTACGGCAGCGCGCTGACCGTGCAGGACAGCTCGCGCACCGGTATCCTGATAAACGGACCGGCCCCGGGTCCCTATCTGACCGGGGTCAGCGTGGACAGTACGCTGGGCTTTGCCGGTATTGAGCTCAATGGCGTGCAGGGGGCGTTCCTCAGCAACCTGACGGTCACCGGCAGCGCGACTTACGGCATATGGCTGCTGTCCTCCTCGCGCAACGTGATCGCCAACTTCAGCGTCTCGCGCAACACCATCGCCGGGATATATCTCGGATGCTTCCGCAGTGGCGGTCTGCTGGGCAAGCTCTGCACGACCGTTCCGCCTGTGGCGCCGAGCAACGGCAATATCCTGGCCTCGATTGGCGACCCGAGCAGCGCCGACGGGCCGACCCCGCCCGAGCAGGCCTATGGAATAGCGGTCGCGGATGGCAACGTAGGCAACCGCATCGTCGGCATCCAGGGCTCGGGTAACGGCAATGGCAGCTTCGGGATAGACGCTTTCGACGGCAACCCCAAGTGCGCGACTAATCTGTGGACCGGAAACCAGTTCGCCAGCGCGAGCCCGTCCAGTTGCATCCATTGAGCCGGCTGTGCAGATAACGGTCGTATTTCAGGCGTGTTTTTATCTTCGTCGTTTCGACCTTGGCAAATCGTATTGGACGCCAGTGAGGTTAACCTCTAGCTGACACCGATTGCACAACAAAACGAGCCGGGGACAAAACTTTGGAGAGGCGAAATGCCTCAAAACTCGGTGGATTTACCCGTCGCATGGTCGCGAAGGGCTTCATCGGCAAGCGCGTCGAGTTTCCCAGCTTCTGCGTCCCGCTCGATCTGGCGATCCCAAGCAGCCGCATCAAATTCGGCGAACCACTGCCGGAACTGCGCAAGTTCCTCAGCCGAGAGACCGGAGACTTTCTTCTCGAGGGCTTCGAGTTTACTCATGGAAAAACGATACCACCTCCGCTTTTTGCGGGCTAATACCTGGCCTGTCAGTAACTCCCGCCCGCCCGCTGCGCTTCATTGTTGCAGCCGGGCGTGACGCGTTACCGCGTTCGTTGCGGACGTGCGATCGCTCAGCGGCCGCACAAGCGGTCCAGAATGATGCTGGCGGCGGCGCGTACCGAAAGATGGTTGTAGTCTCCCGTGCCCCGAATCGCTTCCAGCGCAACGTCGGCCCGCTCCCGCGCCGCCGGGGCCAGCCCGAAACCGGTCCCGAGCAGGATCAAGACTGGCGGCGCCCCCTCTTGCGCGATCCGGTCACGCATCGCGGCGAAGCTGATACCCTGCGCTTCGCGCGCCGAGGTGTGCACGATCTCCGGCCGCCGGCCCGCGGCGCTTTCGGCCGCGGCGACGGCCGCGTCGAGATCCTCAACGATCTCGAGGAGGTTGAGCGCCTCGACCCGGCGCGAGTCGAAGCTGCGGCCGTAGCCGATACGCCAGTGGTCGATCACGCTGCGCGCGAACTCGCGCTGCTCGGGAATCGGATGGACCACGTAGACCGCGCGCACGCCATAGGTGCGCGAGGAGCGGGCGAGGTCGTGCAGGTCGAGCGAGGTGATAGCCGAGGTGATGACGCGGCCGTTGCGATTGATGATGGGGTGATGGATGAGCGCGAGGAAAATTTCTGCCACGATGCGGCCACCAACCGGTTATGGACGCCGGCGCTTCAGCAGGTCTGGGCGCCGCCGCGCGGTGCGCTTGAGGGCCTCGGCCTTGCGCCACTCATGGATTTTTTGATGATCGCCGCTTAGGAGCACTTCCGGCACACGCATCCCGCGAAACTCCTCGGGACGCGTATAGTGAGGGTACTCGAGGCAGGCCGTCGGCAAACGATTCTTCAGTGAGGGACTCGGGATTGCCGAGTACGCCCGGCACCAGCCGCGCGACCGCCTCGATCAACACCATCGCGGGCAGCTCGCCGCCGCTCAGCACGTAATCGCCGATCGAGATCTCCTGATCAGCCTGGCTGCGCACGCGTTCGTCGACGCCCTCGTAACGGCCGGTGACCAGCAGCAATCCGGGGCGCCGGGCGCTCAGCTCACGCACCATCGACTGGTCAAGCGGCTCGCCCTGCGGCGTGAGCAGCACGCGCCATAATCCCGGATGCGATCGGAGCGCGCCTTCGATCGCGGCGAACAGCGGCTCCGGCCGCAGGACCATCCCACTGCCCCCGCCGTAGGGCGTATCGTCGACCTGGCGGTAATTTCCGAGCCCGTGCTCGCGGAGCCCATACGCCTCGATCGTGACCAGGCCCGCCTTGAGCGCGCGCCCGACCATCCCCGGCCAGTTAGCGGCGGCAAACAGCTCGGGGAACAGCGTGATGACGTGGAATTCCATCGCTGGCGAATCCGGCGCCCGGCCTAATCCAGCAGCCCCGGCACTGCTTCGATCGTAACTCTCCGCGCGTCCAGGTCCATCGCCTTGACCACGTCGCTGATGACCGGCACCAGCACCTCGCGCTCGCCGTCGCGCACCACCCATACATCGTGCGCGCCGGTCGACATGATGTCTTCGATAGTGCCGAGGCGGCGCCCGTCGGTCAGCCTCACTTCCGCGCCGGCGAGCTGGAAGTAATAGAATTCGCCTTCCTTGAGCGGCGGCAGCTCGGCTGCAACAACCATAACGACGCTTCCGCGCAACACCTCGGCGGCGTTGGCGTCGTCGACGCCCTCCAGGATGACCCGTTGGTTGCCTGCGCTGAGGGTGCTCGCGCCGAGCACTTTAAACTCGCGCCGGCCATCCGCCGTCTCGAGGAACAGCCGTTTCAGCGCGGAGAGCGTAGTCGAGCCGGAATCGTCGGTGCGTACCCGCAGCGCGCCATGCAGGCCATGACTTCCCGCTACATAGCCGACGCGCAGCAGGCCGTCGGCGGTTGGCCCGATTAGCGGCGGCCGCCGCGCCGCACCCGTCGCAGGCGCCGCCGCCGAGCGCCTGTCGTTTCGCGGGCGCGATCGGCGACTGGGCATTCTGGAGTTACTTGCTGGTATGACTTGATCGACTGCTTGTGCAGACTACTTGTCTTCGATGATTTCCAGCACGACCTTGCGGTTCGTGCGCGAGGCTACCGCGTTGAGAATTGTTCGGATCGATTTGGCGGTGCGCCCCTGCTTGCCGATCACCCGGCCCAGATCTTCTTTTGCCACCCGCAGCTCGAGCACCGACGCAGTATCGCCTTGGGTCTCCTTGACTTCGACCGCGTCAGGATTGTTGACCAACTGCTGCGCCAGGAACTGTACAAGCTCCTTCATGGCTGGCTCCTAGACCGGGGTTAGGTAGTGCTGGCTACTTGCAACATGAGCTTCCTTACCGTCGCAGAGGGAAGAGCGCCAGAACCAATCCATCGCTGCGCCTGGTCTTTTTGCAGTTGGACCTTCGGCGGATCGAAGGATGGATCATAAGTACCGATCTGGGCCACACAGCGGCCGTCACGCGGTGAGCGGCTATCCGCGACCACGATGCGGTAGAAGGGTCTTTTGCGGCTGCCATGACGGCGCAGCCGGATAACAAGTGCCATAAACGATCTATACTCCTAAATCTATACTAGTTCCCAAGACCCAGTCCGCGCATCATGCCGCGGCCCGATCCACTGGTGATCTTTTTCATCATTTTGCGGGTCTGTTCGAACTGTTTAACGAACTTGTTGACTTCCTGGACCGAGGTCCCGCTTCCGCCCGCTATCCGTGCGCGACGGCGTCCGTTGAGGACCAGGTGATTGTTGCGCTCCTGCACAGTCATCGAATCGATGATGGCCTGGATACGGATCAGCTCGCGCTTGGCTTCCTCGGAGTCGGCTTGCCCAGCGATTTTCTTGAGTCCCGGGATCATCCCCAACAGCTCGCCCAACGATCCCATCTTGCGCAGCGTCCGCAACTGTTCGGCGAAGTCGGTGATGGTGAATTCATTCTTTTTGAACTTGCGCTCGAGTTCCTTGGCCTTGGTATGGTCGTAGCTCTGCTGCGCCTTTTCGATCAGGCTGAGCATGTCGCCCATCCCGAGGATGCGCGAGGCCAAACGGTCCGGATGGAAAACTTCCAGCGCCGCGAGCTTCTCACCGATCCCGGCGAACAGAATCGGCGCACCCGTGACCGCCCGCACCGAGAGCGCCGCGCCGCCGCGCGCGTCGCTGTCGAGCTTGGTCAGGACCAACCCGGAAATCTTGAGCCGTTCATGGAAGCCCTGCGCGACGTTGACCGCGTCCTGGCCGGTCATCGCGTCGGCCACCAGCAAAATATGATGGGGCTGGACGACGGCGCGCAGGCGCCCCAGCTCGTCCATCAATTCCTCATCGATTTGCAACCGGCCGGCGGTGTCGAAGATGATCGCGTCGTAACCGGCGGTCTCGGCACGCGCGAGCGCGCGGCTACCGATCTCGACCGGATCTTCGGTCTCGCGCGTCTCCAGCACCGGCGCGCCGATTTGAGCGCCCAGCACGCGCAACTGTTCCATCGCGGCCGGCCGCCGCACGTCGGTCGAGACCAGCAGCGGATGGCGCTTGCGTTCTTCCTTGAGAAACCGTGCGAGTTTTGCGGACGAGGTGGTTTTGCCGGACCCTTGTAGGCCGACCATCATGATCTTGACCGGCGGCTTGACCTTGAGGTCGAGCTCGCGAGTGCTGCCGCCCATCATTTCGCGCAGCTCGATCGCGACGAAGCGGATGAAGTGCTGTTCGGGCGTCAGCGAAGCCAGCACTTCCTGACCAAGAGCCTTGCGCTTGACGTGCTCGATAAAATCGCGGACGACGCGGATATTTACGTCGGCCTCGAGCAGCGCCAGCCTGACCTCGCGCAACGCCTCTTCGATATTGCGCTCGGTTATCCGGCCCTGGCCCTTGAGCTTTTTGAAGACGCTTTCGAGCCGGTCGCTTAAGGTGTCAAACATGAAGAGGGATGATGTCGTGCCGTTGGCGGAATTGGCTTTGCGGAGATTACTCCGCCTGGTCAGAGAAAGTTAGACACCTTACCGGGTCAAGTCAACAAATTGGCATCCGCGCAGCTTGGCGGAACGATAAATCGGCAGAAGTGCCGCTTAAGCGCGGCATAAGCGCAGCTTGGCGCAATGATTGCCCGGGTGGAACGGATGCTATCTCGCGTCTCTCTTCTCCTGGTGCGTCCTTGCCGCTCCGAAGCGATTTATACCAGTATCGTCCGGTGGCCGCTATTATCGACCCGATCGGCACGCCGGAATCTCGGACCCGTCCGGATCGGTTCTATCTGCCCGAGCTGGACGGCCTGCGCTTTTTCGCCTTTCTCTCGGTATTCATCTGCCACGCTTTGCTGATAGTGGGCGCGTCGACCGTGTTTTCCCGCATGGGCGCTTTTGGCGTCGACCTGTTTTATGCGCTGAGCGCCTTTCTCATAACCGAGCTGTTGATGCGCGAGCGCGAGGCCCTCGGAACGATCGACGTCAAGTCGTTTTACCTGCGCCGCATACTTCGAATCTGGCCGTTGTACTTTGCGTTTCTCGGGACGGCGTTGATCGCGCGCCTGATATATCCCGGACTGAACATCTCCTGGACATATTTCGTCGCATTCGGGTTGTTCGTGGGGAATTTCGCGATGTGTTGGCTGCCCACGCAACCGGCCGACTTCATCCGACCCCTATGGAGCGTCTCTATCGAAGAGCAGTTTTATCTGACCTGGCCGCTGGCCGTTCGTCATCTATCCCGGCGCGGAGTAGCCGTCGCGGCCGTTGTCATTTGGCTCTCTTCAATAATTGTTCGCCTGGTCCTGGCATTGGCGGGTTCCTCGTATCTGACGATCGCCTACTCCACTTTCGGACGCCTCGATCCGCTGGCCTGCGGTCTCCTTATCTCCGCCCTGATCGGGACAGCGCCGCCCGACTGGATCCGGGGGCTTCGCGCCACGCTCTACCTCGCCGGCGTGCTCCTATGGTTAGGGGCCGCATTCTGCCTGTTCTACAGGGGCCGGCAGTACATGAACGATCCTTTGCTCGTGAGTATCGGTTATCCGGCGGTCGCGCTTGGCTCGGGCGCGTTCCTGCTGGCAACGATGGGCTCGAATTCATTCATGAGAAGCGGACCCCTGGTCTACCTGGGCCGGATTTCGTACGGCCTGTACGTTTTTCACGAGGCGATGCTCGTCGCGTCGAACGCGATCCTCGAGTCGCTGCCGGGATGGCAAAAGGCCGCCGCATGTCCCCTGGTTGCCTTGGCTGCTACCATCCTGGTGGCGGCGGCGTCCTATCGATGGTTGGAGAGCCCTTTCCTGCGGATGAAGGCGCGATATCAACACATTCGTTCCGCCGCACCGGTAACCTGAAGCCTTTCCAGATCGCACAAAATTCCCTGTTTCCGGCTCCGCCGCCATCTCCGTTCAGGCTCAGTTTTGCCCCGCGTCCCACAACTCCCGCCACCACGGTTCCGGGCGATCTGCGGGATCGAGCCCTGCCTGCTTGAGCACGCCCGCGAGGTCCCATCCGGTCAGGCCCGCGAGCGTGACGGCGTCGGTTTCGTGCCGATGTCTGAGTCCCGCGAAATAGTCGGATGCGGCCGCGCACGCATCGGGCGATCCGGTCCAGGGATGGCGGATGACGTAGCGCGCCTGGAAATTCTCCTGGTCCTGCGTCTGCTGGAAAGTCAGGTCCTCAGGAAAAGTCGCCGCCGAGTAGCGCACGTGGAGGCGAGTCAAAATCACCTGCACCGGAGCGCCCGGCGGTGGCGGAAAGATTGGCTGATTCATCATCGGAGATTCGGGAACTCCGGGAGCTTTAGGAACTCCGGACATCCCGGGTTGCGGCCCTTCCTGCGAGTTGCCGTCGAGCCAGAAGACGCCGAGCTGGCGCAACTCCTCGCGGTTGAGCGGGGGCGCGGCGCACGGATCGCACCATCCCATGTTCCACACGTACTCGGTGAACACGGTGCGCATCTCGTCGCGCTCGACCTGCCGATCGAACATCGCCTGGTAGAACTTGCCGAACTCGTCCTGCACGAACTCGGGCACGTCCATCCCGCTCGGCATTTTCACCGTGCGGTAGTCGGTCGTCTCGACCCGGCCCTCGCGCGACAGCACATATACGATCAGATCCTGCGGCCCGTTGGCGTTAATCATGCCGAGGCGAATCGGCAGCATGAACTTGGGCGACTCGAAAGCGAACTGGATCGGACGCAGGTAACTGAGCCCGGTGCGTTGATGCTCCTTGAGGTTGACCCGCGCGACGAAGAACTTCATCCCCTGGCGGATGTAGGGCGCCAGCGCGGCGCCGAGACCCTCGGGAATGTGATAGCCGTTTTGCCCAAGCCAGGTCTGGAGGCCGTCGGATTGCGTGGCCGAGAGAATCACGATGTCGTACTCGCCGACCGTGTATTGCGCTTCGACCGTCACGCCGAGAGCCTTCGCCTCCTTGCGCATCGCCGTATCGGCAGGCGCGCCGGTCGGCGCGGCCGCCCTCATCCCCATCAGCATCTGCGACAGCGGCAGCGGACACGGGCTCGGGTCGTAATACTCAACCAGCCGCGGCGCGCTGTAGCTATCGATACGCTGGAACAGTTCGCGGTTGCCGATATGAATCTGGTCCTGTTGTAAAACGGTCGGCACCGGCACCACCAGCGCGAACTCTTTCGGCTCGCCCTGGTAGTCGTTCATCAGGCTCAGCACGGTGCGATCGCCGTCGCGCACCATCACGACCTGGGAAGCGTGGTTGTAAAGATGAGCGTCGGCGCGCCCGACGTAAAAGCCGCAAAAGGCGCGCGCCTCAGCCGGCGGCCACGACGTCAATATCGCGGCCAACAGGGCGCCCACCGCCAGCCGATATGCGGATGTCCTCGATACCATCGATGCCTCCTTGCCGCTCGATGCTGCCTGGCTCAGATGTCCAGTCGAATTTGGGCGCGGGCCATAGCCAGTCCCACACCGCGACCATCGGGGCCGCGACGAACAACGCCCACAGGATCGCGTTGGTGCGAAACAGGCCGAAGCCCCACGCGTAAGCGATGGCCGCTACCAGCGCGGCGTGCGCGGCGCGGCCCTTGACGTGACCCGGCGTGGTCATCGGATCTGAAATCATGAAGAACGCGAACAGCAGCAGCGCTCCGCTACTGAGCTGATGGGTCCACACCGCCCAACGCTGGCCGAGCCATGCGACCCGCGCCGCCAGGGCGAAAAGGTAGAACGTGAGGAACATGCAACTGATGTCCGCGCGCCGCGCGCGGCTCGCGACCGTCGCGCCAAGCATCACCATCCATCCCGCGAGCGCGACGTCGCTGCCCCACTGGCCGGGCGAAATCCAGGTTCCCGGCAATACCAGCAGCGCGGCGCCGACACCGAAGTTGGCCGGGTTGAACAGATGCTTGCCGCGCACGCGCAGTATGAACTTCGATCCGATCGCAAGGGCCGCCGCCGCGGGCGGAGCCCATAGGTTATCCGCGCGTAAAAGCAGGGTCAGGCTGAAAGCGGTGATCGTGGCGCTCAGCAGGCTGGGCGCGGGCTTGCGCGCAAGCCGGTCGAGCAGGCGCTGGACGCCAAGAGCCGCTGCCAACGTCAATCCGATTTGCGCCGGGCGCAGGCTGAAGTCGCGAAGGCACGCGCCGCACGCGAGCAGAATTCCGAGGAACGCGATCTGTAAAATCCGCGGGTCGAGCGATGCCGGCGCCGCGGCGCTCGGCGCGCGTAGTTTTTTGGACACCCGCGTCGAGGGCCGCATCGACGGCCTATCCATCGCCGCTGAATCAGCGGACGTCGCGATCGCGCCAGGCTCCATGACTCCGTTCCTCGAAGCTTGGAACGGGCGAGGACGCGATCCTTTGCGGGATTTCTTTGGGGCCGAGTTTTTTTGTGCGCGATTTTTTCCGGCAGCCGGATCGCGCGCGCGGCGCGGGCTTCGGCGATCGGCTCAGTTCACCGGTTCCCAGTTGCTCCCGCCGTCGAAAGTGCTGTAGCTCGGGCCCTTCGCGGTGAAGATGGTGGCGACATCCTTGCTGGCCGCGCTGATCCCGATAATGTCGGAGGAAGTGGGCGAGCTGATTCGATCCCAATGTATCCCGTCGACGGTCAACAGGATGACACCCTTGCGGCCGACCGCCCAGCATACGGTGTTCGACGGGGCTATGCCGGCAAGCAGATCGGCCTGCACGCCGGTGAACGCCGGAGTCCAGCTCTTACGATCGCTGCTGCGATATATCACTCCGGAATTCTGTAGCGACCAATACACCGAATGATCCGCCGAAGAGAGGAGAAGTCCATGCGGCGCAATCGGAACGCCGCGCCCTATCGGCGCCGGCGCCGGCATGACCTCGGCGGGACGGTCCGCCAACGCGATCTGATTAGCTGAGTCCGAGAGAGGCGCGGGGCGGGGCGCGGCTTCCATCTCCATTGGAGTAGGGACGGCCGCTGCCTGCCTATGGCGCTGAGCGGTTGCCATCAACGTTTCAGTGGAGGCGGGCGCCGTCTGCCGATGCAGCGGAGCCCTCGGCTGCGGCCGCGCGGACGCTATGACGGACGGAGTTTTAACGGATGAAAGCCGGGCTGATTTGGCTTGGGCATTGCCTTTCGCCCGATTCATCAGCCGCTTCATGTCCGCGTCCAATTTCGCCAGTTCGGCCTTCAGCGCCAGGGCCGCTTTGCGCTTTTGCAATGCGACTTCTTCCTTCGCCAGTTGGTCACGCGCTCGTTGCCTGGCGGATAGCGCTGCCGCGCTGGCGGCCGCCTGTGCGCTGGCGGTACCCAAATCGCGGGAATTTACGCCCGGCGCAGCCGCAGGGGCTGCCGCCTGCGGCACAGGCGCTCCAATTTCCTCCTGCTGCCTCTGGTAGAGACTGTTAGGCGTCGCGACGGCGGCGATATGCGACTCGAGCCCGCTTGCGCCGGGCGCCGTCGACGGTGTTGTGACCGGCGGCGGCGTGGCGGCCCGCTGTGCTACGGCGGGGCCACCCGGCGCCGCGCCGCTGGGGGCCAGAGCCGGCGCGGCAGCCAATGCACCCAAGGCTGCGGCCGCCTGAGCGGCCGGCGCTGCGCCAGTCACGCTTTGCTCCGTATTAGCAGGCGCCACCGGGGGAGCAACCGCCTGGGAGGGAAGGGCCGGCTCCGCGGTCGTTGCGGACAAGGTTGTCACCTCGCCGCCGGTCGGGACTGACGTGGCAGCGGCCGCAGGCATGGCTGATGATGTGCTCGGCGTAGGCATGGACGCGGGAGTGCCGGCAGGAGTGCCGGAAAGAGTGCCTGACTGACCAGCTACCGCCGCACGCGCAGCGCCCGCTGAGGGTGTGTTCACCGCGGCGGGTGCCACCAACCTGCTCTCATTGAGCGCCAACTGGTCGTCTCTCGCGGTCTGCGACTTGCTGAGCTGACGCTGCGCCGTCGCGAGAGCAGCCATCTGTCTGCTCTCCCGCATAAGCCTGTCGTGGCGAATATGCAGCCCGGCCACGACGGCGACCACTATCGCCGCTGCCGCGGTCATCCCGGCGAGGCGCCATACGGGGCGCGCCGCTAAACTTCGTCCGCGGCCGGCGAATCGTCCCGTCTCCGGGATAGGCTCGACGGCGGGCGCCGTCCGCAGCAACGCCGCGAGCGTGCCCTGGCACAACGCGCAGACGGAGAAGTGGGCTTCCAGGTAGGATCGCTCCGCCCGGTTCAGGGTGTCTTCGTAGTAGGCGGCGATCCCGTCGGCCGAGGGGCACTTGGCGTCGTCAGCCCCGTCCGGCTGGCCTTCGCCGCGATTGCGCAACGCGTCAAGCGTGAGCTTGACCGTGGTCGCAAACCGTTCTTCGAAATCATCGAGCGCCAAACCGGAACTCCCTATGGTCGGACTCCATCAACTTAGAACGGGCCGGGCGGCAAAACGTGCAATCTTTTTTGAGCCTCACTTCGATTCCGAAAGCGCGCGCCCCAGATCGAAGGGCCATTGCTCGGCCGCGTAGTCATAGCACAGCCGGATTTGTTCCTCGCTCAGATGCTGTTCGCGGCGGAGCGATCGTTCGACTCGCCGCTTCAGATCGCTGCGGGTCTGCTGAAGCCTGCGTGACACGCTCGAGGGATGCTCGCCCAGCAGCCGCGCGATGTCCCGCAGCGTGAGGTTTTCCAGATAGTAGTATCCCAGGCGAAGGCGGTCGTGCGGCTCGAGCGCGCGCAGTGCCTCGCCCAGCGCCGCGCTAAGCGCGCTCACGTAGCGGGAGCGATCGGGATCGGGCCCGTCTCCTTCGGTGGCGGGCTCGTGCGGGCGGGCGTCCAGCGGCCTAGTCCGCGCCGCGGCGCGCGTCAAATCGACGAAACGCCGCGAGAGTACCGCGTGCAGCCAGGTACCAAGCGAACTGCGTCCGCCGTAGTAGACCAGGAGCGAACGCCGCTGGTCCGCGTGGAGGTCCATCCCGTACAGGTCCGCCCACAGCGAATCCGCAAGGTCGCGCGCGGCGGCCTCCTCGCGGATCAGGGCATTGGCCGCGCTATACAGCACCGGCCGGTACTTATCGACGAAACTCTCCCAGGCGCGCTCGTTGCCGGCCGCGCAGGCGAGTGCGAGCACGAGATCGTCGGCGCGAAGCTTGTCGAGGTATTCGTCAATCTCGGCCGGCTTGGCCTCGGTGTTCCACGCGCTCACGCTGCGATGCAGGGCCGTGCCCAGATCGGCGGGCGTGAGGCCGAAGCCCTCGGCGTTGCCGCGACCATGCAGCCGCACGATCGCCTGCGCATGCGCAAGGAGGAATTCGGCTAACTTGTCAGCTGGCATCTCGGGTGTCGGCGCGCCTCCATCATGGCCACGCCGAATCTAAGCAGGTATAGCGAAAAAAGTGGAGATAGCGAAAAGCCCCGCGAGAGTGGGGCTGGCCGAAGCCCCTACGCGGCGGGGCGGTCGAGCGAGCGGTACTGGATCGCCTCGCTCACGTGGGGCGCTTCGATTGTCCCGCTGCCTTCGAGATCGGCGCAGGTCCGCGCGACCTTGAGGATACGTGTATAGGCGCGCGCGCTCAGGCCCAATCGATTGATCGCGAGTTCGAGCAGCCGCTCGCCCGCGGCCTCGACCTGGCAATGGCCGTGCAGCTCGCGCGCGCCCATCTGCGCATTGCAGAAGACTCGCCTGCCGGCGAAGCGTTCGAGCTGCACCGCGCGCGCGCGGTTGACCCGCTCGCGGATCGCGGCCGAAGTTTCGCCCGGCGTCCGCGCGGTCAGCTCGCGGTACTTGACCGCGGGGACCTCGACGTGGATGTCGATGCGGTCCAGCAGCGGCCCCGAGATGCGCGATCGATAGCGCTGGATCATCAGCGGCATGCAGGTGCATTCATGCTGAGTGTCGGTATAAAAGCCGCATGGGCATGGGTTCATCGCCGCCACCAGCATCACGCTCGCCGGGAAGGTCATGGTGCCCATCACGCGCGCGATGGTGATCAGGTTGTCCTCGAGCGGCTGGCGCAGGACCTCGATCACGTTCTTGCGGAACTCGGGCAGCTCGTCGAGGAAGAGCACCCCGTTGTGGGCGAGGCTGACCTCGCCGGGGCGCGGCACCGTGCCGCCGCCGATCAGGCCGGCGTCGGAGATCGTGTGATGCGGTGCGCGGAAGGGGCGGGTTGCGATGAGCGCCCGCCCGTCCATCAGGCCCGCCACGCTATGCACCTTGGAAGTTTCGATCGCCTCCTCGAAGGTCATCTGCGGCAGGATTGTCGGCAGCCGCTTGGCCAGCATCGTCTTGCCCGAACCCGGCGGCCCGACCATCAGGACGTTATGCCCGCCGGCGGCGGCAACCTCGAGGGCGCGCTTGGCCTGCTCCTGGCCTCGCACTTCGCTGAAATCGACGTCGTAGTGGCTGGCGGCGGTGAACAAATCGCCGACGTTGGAGGCGTACGGTTCGATCTCGCGGAGTCCCTCGAGAAAATCGACCGTGTCGCGCAAGGTTTCGACTCCCAACACCGCCGTACCGTTGCTCGCCACCGAGGCTTCGGCGGCGTTTTCGCGCGGCAAGATAATACCCGCGTAATGTTTCGAGCGCGCAAGCAGCGCGCTCGGCAGCGCGCCGCGAATCCCCTTGATCCGGCCGTCGAGCGCAAGTTCGCCCTGGATCAGATAGTTCCGTATCCGCTCGGCGCTGAGCGCGCCGGTGTTGGCGGCGAGGATGGCGAGCGCGATCGGCAGATCGAACGACGAGCCTTCCTTGCGGGTGTCGGCCGGCGCCAGGTTGATGGTTATCTTGCGGTTGGGAAACTCGTAGCCGGAATTTTTGATCGCCGCTTTGACCCGCTCCTGGGCCTCGCGCACCGCGCCCTCGGCGAGGCCGACAGTCCTGAGCTGCGGCATTCCACCCGAGATATCGACCTCGACTTCGACCGGGAAGGCATCGACTCCCGCAAGTGCGCTTGAGAGAACGCTGGCTGACACGCGCTAATGCATACTCCGATGCCTCACTGTTTTTTGCACAGCGGCTGACGGTGATGCCTAAGTACATTCCGATAGCGGCGCGCGCGCAATAGCGCTTTCGGCCTGTGCGCGAGCAGGTTGGTGAATTTGCACGGATTAGCCGGCGCAACCTCGCGCGCGGCCATACGGTAAAACGATCAGCCCCAGACGGCGCCTTCGGCGATAAGCTCCGCGCGCTCGGCGCGTCCGAGCCCCAGCAATTCGCCCAGGATGTAATCGTTGTCCTCGCCGACGTTGGGCGCCACGGTGCGAATCGATCCGGGGGTCGCCGAAAGCCGCATCGGTATTCCCGTCACGCGGGTGGAACCACCGTCGGGAAGTTCGACCGGCGCGAAGAAGCCGCGCGCGGCAAGGTGCGGGTCGGTCGAAAGATCGAGCCCGTTGAGGGCGACGCCGGCGGCGAGGCCGGCGCGCTGAAGCGATTCCATCGCGGCCTCGGCTTCCTGCGCGATGGCCCATCGCGCGACGTGCGCGTCGAGTTGATCGCGATTGCGCATCCGCAGGTAGAGCGTGCGGAATTTTGGATCCGCCGTCCAGGGAGGATTGCCGATGACACCCGCGAAGCGCTCCCACTCCGCCTGCGATCGCACCGCGATCACGATCCATCGATCGTCATCGTCGCCGCGCGGGCGGCATCGATAGGCGCCGTGCGGTGCGGCAGGAGCTTCCTGCGAATGCCATCCGGGCGCCTCCTGCGTGCGGCCGATTGACCGCGATGTCGAGCAGAGCCGGACCGGCCAGACTCGCCAGCGCCTCGAACTGCGCGAGATCGACGAACTGCCCTTCCCCGGTGCGCCTGCGATGCCATAGCGCGATCAACGCCGCCAGCGCGCCGCTGTAGCCGCCGGCCATGTCGGCGTAGGAGTAGCCGAAGCCGGCCGGCTCGCCGCGATCGTCGGCCATCATGCGGGTGAATCCCGCGAGCGCCTGCAGCGTCGGCCCGTAGCTGACGTAGTTGGAGCGCGGCCCGGTATGTCCCAGCCCCGACATGCTGACGCTTATGATGTCGGGTTTGATTTTCGCCAGGCTCGCGTAGTCCATCCCCCACATGCGCATCACGCGCGCCGAGAAGTTGTCCATCACCAGGTCGCTTATCGCGGCGAGGCGGCGCGCGAGCTCGACGCCGCGCGGCTTGGTCATGTTGATGGCGGCGGAGCGTTTGTTGCGATGCAGTTCGCCCTGCAGTCCGATCTTGCGCGGGCCCATCACGTTCGTCGCGTCCGCGTCGCCGCGCTCGATTTTGATCACCTCGGCGCCCTGGTCGGCGAGAATCCGCGTTGCCGCGGGGCCGGCGACCACCCAGGTGAAATCAAGAATTCGCACCCCCGCAATCGCCATCCGCGTCATCGTCAGATCACTCCCTGGGCGGCCAGGGCGGCAAGTTCCTGCGCGCTCATCCCGAGCTCGCCACCGAGAATTTCGCTGCTGTGTTCGCCGAGCAGCGGCGGGCGCCGCGTCACGCGCCACGGCGAGCCGTTGAAAAGGTAGGGCGCGCCGGGATAGCGGAAGGTGCGGCCCAGCTCGGGATGCTCGACCTCGTGGAAATAGCCGCGTGCAAGAAGCTGCTCGTCGCCGAACAGATCTTCGGGATTCCGCACCGAGGCGTAGGGCAGGCGCAGAAGTTGCGCGCGTTCCAGGAGCTCGTCGCGCGAGTAGTCTTTGACCCACTCGTCGAGCACGTCGAACAGATGCTCGGCGTCCGCGCGCCGCTTGGCCACGTCCTCCCATTCGGGAGCGGTCAAATCCTGCGCCTTGCCGTCGCCGCTGACCCATTCGATCAGCGAGGTCCAATCGCCCAGAGTGCAATGCATCACGTAGCCGTCACGGGCGCGCGCGACCCGAAAGAAGCGGCTCCAATGGAGCGTGCCCTGCCGCCGTTCGATCACTCCAGTGCCGAAGAAATCGGCGGCGACATGCTCGACCGCGGATGCCGTCGCCTCCTGCATACTGAGGTCGATCCATTGACCTTCGCCGGTCGAGTCGCGCGCCAACAGCGCGCACATCGTGGCGATCGCGGCGTAATACGAGGACGAGTGATACGCCTGCAAACCGAACGGACGCACCGGCGCGGCGTCGGGAAAGCCATTGACGTAGAGCATCCCCGAAAGCGCCGTCAGCACGCTGTCGTCAGCCTCGAAATCGCGGTACGGGCCGGTCTGTCCGAACGGCGCGATCGAGCACAGGATCAGCGCCGGGTTGAGCGCGTGCAACACGTCCCACCCCAGGCCCTTGCGCGCCATCTCACCCGGCTTGAAGCTTTCGACTACGAGGTCGGCGCCCGCCGCGAGCCGGCGCAGAATAGCCGCGCCCTCGGGATGGTCGAGGTCGAGCGTCAACGAGCGCTTGTTGAGATTATAAAACCAGAAGCAGAGGCTGCGGTCGCGATGCGGCCGGTCGTCGACGAACGGTCCGACGCGCCGCGCCGCGTCGCCTCCGGGCGGTTCGACTTTGATCACGTCGGCGCCCATGTCGGCCAACAGCCGGGCGCACAGATGCCCCTTGAGGTCGGTCAGATCGAGGACGCGCAGACCGGCCAGCGCGCCGCGCTCACTCATCTGTCGACCATGCGCCGGCGCCCTGACGAAAAAATCGTTCTTCCAATTGCCATGATCCGAAGTTGGCTCCGGCGGAAGTCGTACGAGCAGCGATGATAGGGGAGCGGGAATTCGTTTTCAAACTGTGCCATCCGCGCGACACAACGGATATTCTTTCCGGAGGCGGCGGCACAAAAGGAAGCTGGCCGTCTGCCCACGATATTGGACAATCCCACCATATTGGACAATCCATGGATCGGAATATGGACGCGCCCGCGGGAAACGATCAGGCAGATCGTCGATCGCGACCCGACTTACCGCGTTATTACGCTCGCGGCGTTGGCCGGCGCGCTCACCACGCTCAATTCGATGCTGGGGATGACGCTTGGCGCCGCTCCCTTTCCATTGCCGGCGAGCGTGCTCCAGTACCTGCCGATCCTGACTTTGCTGAGCCCATTTTTGGGCGCGGCGTTTGGGATACTCGGGCTTTACGCGACGGCGTTCGTGATGGATTGGAGCGGGCGCGCGCTCGGCGGCGTGGGTAACGCGCTCACGGTGCGGGCGGCGGTCGCCTGGTCCGGGGTGCCGCAGATCTGCGTCTCCATCCTGACCTTGATAATCCTCGTGGGAGCGGTAGCCTGGCACGTCCCCGCCCGCTCGATACCACCGTCCAACGGATTGCTGGAAGCCGCGGCGGACCCGCTAGCGCTGACGGACGGAATCGAGACGGTCATCTCAATCTGGTCGTTCATCCTGATGCTGCTCTGTGTCGGCGAGGTGCATCGGTTTTCGGTCTGGCGCACGCTGACCGCTTTCCTGCTGCCGGGCGTGATTCTCGGCGGGATCGCGATCGTCATCAAACTGACTCTGACGTAGCCGCCTCGACAATCGCCGGTCGCGCTCGGCTGATGCCGCATCTCTCTCGCTAATGCGGTTCGGCATCGCCCGGGCGGCGGCGGGTGGCATGCGGCGCAAGTCCGATGGCTTCCATCTGCCGGTTGAAGCGCGGGCGCTTGTAGCTCATCCCGATCATGAATCCGGCCAGGTAAAAGATCCCGGTGCCGTGGGGCAGCAGCAGGGTGGGCAGGAACAGGAATACGATCGCTCCCGCGACCGTCCATCCGAGCGTCCCCGCTTCCATCTTTATCGAGAGCGCGGTCCGGTTGGGCGCGGCTTCCATCCGGTCCAGCATCCGCGCGCGCCATTTCAGCACCCGCCCGAACGGCAGGAACATCGCGATTCCGCCGGCGACACCAATTGCCACCGCGATCCAAAGCCACGGGTCCTTCCAGTCCATCGCAATTCTATAGCGCGTATTCCATTGCCGCGGTGATGACCTGGCGCCGGCTGAGGATTAAGCTACCATACGTGGCAATGAAGGATTCACGTACACAATGAAGGATTTGTCGCTTAACGCGTCGGCCTTCCCCACCGCTCATTGCGCCGGGTGCGCTCGCGTGGTGCTGGTGCATGTCATCCTCGACGACAACGATCGCGAACGCCGATGCTGCGTGCATTGCGATACCGAGATCCTGGCGCCGGTGCGCTGGGTAAAGGCCGGCGAGCTTGAACAGGAAGGCTACTATTTTGGACCGCCGCCCAAAAAGGGCGCGGCAGGCGGGGGATGCGGCAGCGGATGCGGGACGTGCGGGACACGCGGCCATTAGGCACGCCCTACCGTCGACGGCTCGCGAGGTTCGATTCAAATTAGCGCATCCGCTTATTTCCAGGATGACGAACGTTGGAGCTCGAATCTGCGGAGTCTGCGATAGAGCGAGCTTCGCGCCATCCCGAGCAATTTGGCGGCTTCCTTTACGTTGCCTCCGCATTCATCCATAGCCTGGCGCACAACAATAAATTCGGCCTCTTCGAGCTTGCCCGACGAGGAAGGCCTCACGTGAGTTCGAGTTTCGGGGACCGCTTCAGTCTGGTCCAGGTGCAAATCCGAAGGCTCGATCATCGATCCCTGGGCCATCAGCGAGGCGCTCGTCAGAACGGAGCGAAGCTCACGCACGTTGCCGGGCCATGAATAGCGCCGGAGCAGTTCCGCCGCGTCGTTGCTGAGCTGGGTATCCGCTCCCGATTGAGCAAGGAAGTGTTCCACGAGCAGCTCGAGGTCAGCGGTCCGCTCGCGCAGCGCCGGCAGTTTTATAAGCACTCCCTTCAGCCGGTAGTAGAGGTCGCGACGCAAAGCGCAGTCCTGCAGTGCCAGCCTCAGGTCGCGATTGGTGGCCGCGATCACGCGCACGTCGACACTGGTGGCACGCTCCGCTCCGACCGGCACGACCGCTTTATCTTCCAGTGCGCGCAAGAGATTGACCTGCAAGGCGGCGGTGGTCTCGGTAATTTCGTCGAGAAACAGCGTGCCTCCATGCGCCTGGACGAATTTGCCACGCTTGCCGGTGGTGCTCGCTCCCGTAAACGCCCCTTTTTCGTATCCGAAGAGTTCCGCGGCAATCAGTTCCTGAGGAATCGTGCCGCAATTGACGGTGACGAACGGACCATCCCGCCTGGCGCTGGCGGCGTGAATCGCGTGAGCGAAAAGTTCCTTGCCTGTTCCCGTCTCTCCCGCAAGCATCACGGGCAGATCGGTCCGTGCCACACGCATCGCCGCCAGCTTGGCGCTCTCGAATTCCGGACTCCGGCCGACCAGCTCGGCGAAACTGTGATGCGATCGCCACTCCGTCCTGCTTGAGAGTACGGCCGGGCGAGATACCGTGGGAGGGTCCAACCAGACCAGCGTGCCCGCCTGATTACCGTCTCTGCGTATCGGCTCCAGCAAAGCGTCGGTGGCACCGCTATCAAGATTCAGCGTCAGGGCCTTTGCTTGCACGTCCGCGAGCGATCGGGCAAGCGGCTCGGCCCCGCGCAGTTCGGTAAGCGGTCGTCCCTCGAGCCTGGCGTGCGCCGATCCTAAAAGCCGCCTGGCGGGCTCTGACGCGCATACGATCGTCCCGTTGCGATCGACGGCCAGCGCCGGAGCAGTGGCGAACCTGGCATTCTTTGCCAGGCGCTCGAGCAGAAAGCGGTGCAACTCCGCTTCATGCTCGACAACCAGCCCCCAGATTCCGCTCGCGGCCGCTTTGGTCGCCAGTACCACTTCGGGCGAAAGGTCCTGGCGATAGACGGCGAGGTCGATTATGCCCCACAGTTGCCGGCTCACCGGATGAATCAGCGGCGCCCCGACATCAGCCCATTCCCAAAGGCTTTCACAGTAGTGCTGCCAGAGGTCCACCCTGGCCAACTGTTGCAGCGCCAGGCTCACCCCGACGCTATTCGTACCGATTACACTTTCGCGGTCGAGGGCGCCGGGAACCGAATTTATCGAGTCGGCCGACCTCAGCATCAGATTGTTGGCGTCGCGGTAAATGATTCGGCCGGCCGAATTGGTAATCGTCAGCAGAGCCGAAGTGGCATAGAGGTCGGTCCGCAGCCGCTCAAGGATCGGTCGCGCAATTTCAAGCAACTCGATACCGGCCGTGTCGGGTATCGAATGCTGGGGATCCAGGGGAAATTGCTTAAGGCCCGGATCTACGCCACTCGCGCGGCTGCGCCGCCATGATTCAGCTATGCCTGGCGGGATACCGGCCAGGAATTCTTCGTTCCCGCTCGCGCAAAACTGCGACCAGGCGCGGCGTATCGACTGCGGCGTCGAAGTGACTGAATCCATTTTCTCGACTGCTTGCAGCATCATTCGCCGACCCATTCTCGTCAAGAGCCGGAAATGGGACATGTGTAGCGCTCCACGGGACCGAATCGGCGGAATCGCGATTCGGACGCTGGATAAAAATCGCAGGGTTTTCGATCGTCGAGAACAATCGAGACCCTCTGGGGCCAGCGGCACGGCGCTTGCTCGTGGCTAAACCAGCGCGACAGGCGGCGGCGATGCGCTCGAACAAAGGAAGGAATCCCATGTCGGACACACAACTATCGGCTCCCGTTGCAAAGCAGCATTCGAACTACGACGTGGTAATAATCGGCGCCGGGTTCGCCGGAATGTACATGCTCTATCGGCTGCGCCGACTCGGCCTTACGGCGCGCGTTTACGAACGGGGCGACGGCGTCGGCGGCACCTGGTATTGGAATCGGTATCCGGGCGCCCGCTGCGACACCGAAAGCATGACCTATTCCTACTCCTTTTCCAGCGATCTCGAGCAGGAATGGGAATGGACCGAGCGCTACGCCACTCAGCCGGAGATCCTCAAGTATGCCAACCACGTGGCCGATCGCTTCGATCTGCGCCGGGACATTCAGTTCGAGACCAGCGTTACGGCTGCCCGGTACGACGAAGCCACGCAGCGATGGAATGTAACTACCGATCGCGGCGACGCGGTGTCGGCGCGGTTTTGTATCACCGCGGTTGGCTGCCTCTCCGCCGCTACGACGCCGAATTACCCCGGGGTGGACGATTTTAAAGGTGAGCGCCATCACACGGGAAAATGGCCCCATGAACGGGTGGACTTCACGGGCAAGCGGGTAGGAATAATCGGTACGGGTTCTTCGGGCATCCAGTCAACGATCGCGATCGCCAAAGAGGCGGCGCATCTGTTCGTGTTCCAGCGTACCCCGAACTACAGCATCCCCGCCTGGAACGGCCCGCTCGATCCGGCCGCGGCCCGATCGATTAAAGATGATTACCCGCGGCTGCGCGAAGATGGCCGCTACGCGCAGATCGGCATTCCCTTTGTCAGCAACGGCAAGTCGGCCAAGCAGGTTCCCGCCGACGAGCGCGAGCGTGAATACGAGACCCAATGGGCGGCCGGCGGTTTCAACTTCGTTATGGCCTATCCCGATATCCTGACCGATCTGGAGTCGAACCGGACCGCGGCCGATTTCGTCGCGCGCAAGATCCGGCAGAAGGTGAAGGATCCCAAGTTGGCCGAGATGCTTATCCCGACCGACCATCCACTGGGCACCAAGCGGCTGTGCGTCGACACCGGGTATTACGAGACCTTCAATCGCGACAACGTGACGCTGGTCGACATCCGGCGCTCGCCGATCGAGGCCATCACCGCCGATGGCCTGCGAACCGCCGACGCATCCTACGAATTTGACGTGCTGGTATTCGCCACCGGTTTCGACGCTATCACCGGCCCGCTGCTCAAGATCGATATCCGTGGCAAAGGGGATGAAAGACTGCGCGACAAGTGGGCCGCGGGCCCGCGGACTTATCTCGGCCTCGCGACAGCCGGCTTCCCGAACTTCTTCATGATTACCGGGCCGGGCAGTCCTTGCGTGCTGAGCAACATGATTGTTTCGATCGAGCAGCACGTCGATTGGATCACGGCTTGTATCGAGTTCATGCGCCGCAGCGGGTTGGACAGTATCGAGCCTTCGCTCGAGGCGGAAAATGCCTGGGTGGAAACCGTTCACGAGGTCGGTCATTCGACTCTCTATCCATTGGCGAACTCCTGGTACACCGGCACCAACATATCCGGCAAGGTACGAATGTTCACTCCGTATGCGGGCGGAGTGGGAACTTACCGACGTATTTGTGATGGAGTCGTGGAGCGCGGCTACGAGGGCTTCAAATTCATGCGGCCGGCACCGGCCCCGGCCGAGTCCATCGGAATCCCGGGCGACGTGACGAATTGAGGTTTTCTGAAGGCAATCTTTATAGGCGCCCCTGATATGCGCGGCTGCCGCCTTAAGAAGTTGGGATGAGCGGCAGACCACCAACTCCTCGATGCGCTAGGATCGCGCGCATGAGGACGATGGCCGCGAGATTCGGATGGGCGCGAGTGATCTATACCGGCGGTCGCGCTGGCGCTCATTGTGGCAGGCTGCACGCGGGGCGGCGGTCCGTCCGAAACCTCATACGGCACTCTCACGGGTGGAATCGCGCGAGGCCCGACTTCTTCGGTGAGCCGGTCCGGCGTTCCGTCCTCTCCTACGCCGGTCGTTGGAGCCGAGCTTAAAATCCGAGATTTCAACGGCAAAGTGATCGCGACCGCGCGCACCGACAGTCAGGGGATTTATCGCGTGCCGCTGCCGGCGGGCAACTACCGCGCGGAGCGCGGCGCGGGATTCCCGGGCGCCGCCCGGAACCTGCCCGCAATCGTCTCGATAAGTCCGGGCGGACAAACGCGGCTCGATATCTGGGTCGATAACGGAATTCGGCCGCCGCCCGGGCCGGCCGCTACGCGATAAGCTGTCCGGTCCGGCGAAGCGCTTCGTAGAGCACGATCGAAACGGCGTTGGCCAGGTTGAGACTTCGCACGCCGGGTTCCAAAATCGGAATCCTGTAGGTCGCCTCCGTTCTCGTGGCGAGGAATTCCTTGCCCAGGCCCTTGGTCTCGCTTCCGAAGACCAGGAAGTCTCCCGGCGCGTAATCCGCTTCGAGATAGGACCGCGCCGCGCGCGCCGAAAAATACAAAAGGCGCGGCTCGCCGTCGTCACGCGACTCATCCGAAGTGGCGGGGATTCGCTCCCGGCCTTGATGATTCCCATCCGCCGCGAAATCGTCCCACCCAGCATAAGTCCGCAAATCAACCAGCGGCCAGTAATCAAGCCCCGCGCGCTTGAGATAGCGATCCTCGAGCGAGAATCCGAGCGGGCCGACCAGATGCAGCCGCGTGCGGGTGGCAGCCGCCAGCCGTCCAATCGACCCCGTGTTTTGCGGAATCTCCGGGCGTACCAGCACTATATGAAAAATCGGAGGGCTCAACCGGGCCCCCGGATCGCGCGGCGAACTCAATCGTCTCGGCGCGCCGAGTCCGCGCGAAGCAGTGGATAGTGCCGGCCGAGTATCGAGATCGAGAAACCGCCGCGCTCGTCGGCCTCGAAGCTGGGGCTCAGATGGTAATAGGCGTTGCGCAGAAAGCGCGCGCGCATCGTGCCGCCCTTGACCCGGCAGTAGAGAACGTTGTCCGGGCCGACCTCGAGCGTGGCGGGATCGAGCGGTTCGCGTTCATCGTCGTTGAGCACGATCGTAAAGCCGCTTTGCGCGTCGCCCTCGATCGCCTTGACCACGTAGGGCGTGTCCTCGACGGTAATCGAGGCGCGCTCCTCGGCGACCTGGAGATAAAAGCTGCCGTCAGGGTTTTGGCGCACGCTGCGGCTGAAGAGCAGCGCGATACGCGGGTTGTCTATACGCTCGTCGTCGCTATACCAGTTGCCGTCGCGGCGAAACGAGATTTTGCCCGACTCGACGGCGTAAAAGCCTGCCCGTGCCATCTCAACGCACCCGGCTGTCCAGAATGATCGTCACCGGCCCATCATTGACCAGCGCCAGTTCCATGTGAGCGCCAAACCTGCCCGTCTCAACCTTAACACCGCGCGCGCGTACGAGCGACACGCAATGCTCGTAAAGCGGGCGCGCGAGTTCGGGCGGCGCCGCCTTGATGAACGACGGACGCCGTCCGCCGCTGGTGTCGGCCAGCAGCGTGAATTGCGAGATCACCAGCAATTCGCCACCGACCGCGTTCAGCGCCAGGTTCATTTTGCCCGCGGCGTCGGCGAATACGCGCAGACCCAGAATGCGATCGGCGATAAACTCCGCGTCCGCTTCCGCGTCGTCACGCGCCACCCCGAGCAACACGGCGAAGCCGAGGCCGATACGGCCGAGGGACTCACCCGCGACGCTGACCTCGGCGCGGGTCACGCGTTGAAGAATCGCTCGCATCACGGCGTCATATATACTGGCGCCGCGTCTCGCGCAAAACGCGGCGCTGAGCGCCAGTGTCCTGATTTGATGTCGAACGACGATATGGCCTGGGAGCCTCGCGCTGGTTTGCCAGCTTCGCGCCGTACTATAGTTGGAGTGCAATGATTCCCATTCTGCTGCGTTTGGGACCCGTCAATCTGTTGGGCCATCCGCTGACGCTCACCATCTACAGCTATGGGCTGATGATGGCGCTCGGCTTTATCGCCGCCGATCTGGTGATCGCCGCCGATTGCCCCCGGCGCGGTATCGACCCCGATTACGCGACGGCGGTCGTGCTGTGGGGCGCGCTCGGAGGCCTGATCGGCGCGCGGTTGTACGACGTCCTCGACAACTGGCGGCTCTACATGGCCAACCCGATTACCATCATCTGGTCGGGTTCGGGGTTCGTCTGGTTCGGCGGTTTCATCGGCGGTATAACGGCCGCCTATTTCGTCGCGCGCTACTACAAGGTTTCCGTCGGCGCGACAGCCGACATGTGCGGACCAGCGTTAGCTATCGGTCAGGCGCTCGGCCGTATCGGATGCCATCTGTCGGGCGACGGCGACTGGGGTATTCCTTCGACCCTGCCGTGGGCGGTCGCCTATCCAAAAGCGATCGTGGGATGGGGCCCCCAGACCGTGCTCAAGCTGGATCCTCATGGCAACCTGGTATCGGGCTTTTTTCCCGGCGTTCGAGTCCATCCGACGCCCATCTACGAGGCGATACTTTACGCGGGCGTGTTTTTTATTCTGTGGTCGATGCGCAAGCGGGCCGGCACTCCGGGCCGCATCTTCTTCCTCTACCTGGTGCTTCTGGGAGGCTGCCGCTTCATGGTCGAGTTTCTGCGGATCAACCCGCGGGTGATGTGGGGACTGAGCGAGGCGCAGATAATCGCGCTCGCGATGGTCGTGACCGGGACCGTCGCACTGTACCTGACTGGCGGCCTGTTCTCCGGATGGACGCGCGCTGAGCCGGCGCAGAACCGCGGCAGTGCCAAAGTGGCGGCGCATGCGTAGCGCAGGCGCGAGAGCAGTGAAAGAAGCGACAGAGGAATGACTCCGCGGGTAAAGCTGCTCTCGGCAGTCGCCGGCACGGCCCTGTTGGCGAGCGTGCTGTTGATCGCACTTTCGCAGGTTCGGCGCACGGGCGCTCCGGTTTCGCCCGCGATGGAGGAGACCAGCGGCATTCCCGGAACCAACGATCATGGGCCGGTGGCCGCCGGAGCCAAGGCCGCTCCGTTCAAATTAACCGATTTGCAAGGTGATTCGGTTTCGATGGGCGACCTGCGGGGCAAAGTCGTGTTCCTTAATATCTGGGCCACCTGGTGCGCACCGTGCCGCGAAGAGATGCCCTCGATGGAAAAACTGTATGAGCGGTTGCAGAGCGACAAGGGCTTCGTGATGCTGGCGATTAGCCAGGATACCAGCAGCCGCGACGAGGTCGCGGCCTACGTCAAGAAGCACGGCTACCGTTTCGACGTCCTGCTCGATCCGAAAAACGTGGTCGCCGAGGCCTATAACGTGAGCGGGGTTCCCGAGACTTTCATCATCGATCGCGAGGGCCGGATCGTCGCCCATCATTCGGGGGCGTTCGACTGGTCGGATCCTGCGATTCGGGATGCACTCGAGGAACTGCTCAAGGACAATAAGGGTTAAGAAGACGACGCTTCCCCAGGTGCGAGGCCGTCGAGTCCTGACGGGCACTACACGGCGAGCACTGTTCGAACGGGAAAGGTAGTGGCGTCCTGGGTGCGCAAAGAATATGCTAAACAATCTGCCCGCGCGCTCACCGTGGCGGGTTCTAGCTGCGAGCAAGTAATGAAACGCAATCGTTCACCCTTTTTATTCGCTGGCGTATGCGCAATCGCGATCCTGATCCTGATCGCCGAGATCGCGGTGCGACGCGCCGACGCGCTGCCCGACGACACGTATAAGGAACTGGCAACCTTCGCCAACGTGCTCGCGATCGTGCAGAAAAACTACGTCGAGCCCGTCACCACCAAGCAGCTTATCAACGGCGCGATTACCGGGATGCTCGCGTCGCTCGACCCACACAGCGCCTACCTCACGCCCGACCTTTATCGCGACCTCGAGGTCGAAACCCGGGGGAGCTTCGGCGGCCTGGGTCTCGAAGTGACCGTGAAAGACGACCTGCTGACCGTCGTTTCGCCGATCGAAGACACTCCAGCCTACAAGGCCGGGGTCAAAGCGGGCGACCAGATCGTCAAGATCAACGACGACTTTACCAAGGGTATGACGCTGACCGACGCGGTCAAGCGGATGCGCGGGCCGCAGGGCAGCAAGATTCACCTGACTATCCATCGCAAGGGCGTGCCCGAGCTGTTCACGGTGACCGTGACCCGCGAAGTGATCAAGATAAAATCGGTCAAGGCCAAGGAACTGCGGCACGGCTACGATTACGTCCGTATCAGCAGCTTTGAAGAGGGCACCGGGGACGATCTGCAAAAAGCGCTCGACAAATTCCGCGCGGAGCATAACGGCCAAATCAAGGGACTGGTGCTCGATTTGCGCGACAACCCGGGCGGGTTATTGAACCAGGCGGTGCAGGTCGGCGACGAATTCCTCGACGGCGGGCTTATCGTTTACACCCAGGGCCGCCAGGAAAATCAGCAACAGAAGTATTTCTCGCATCGCAAGAAGGATTTCGTGGACTACCCGATGGTGGTGCTGGTCAACGGCGGCAGCGCGAGCGCGAGCGAAATCGTCGCCGGCGCACTGCAGGATCAGCGTCGCGCGATCACCGTCGGTACGCAGACCTTCGGCAAGGGCTCGGTGCAGACCATCCTGCCGCTGGACGATCACTCCGCCCTGCGCTTGACGACGGCGCGCTACTACACGCCCAATGGCCGTTCGATTCAGGCCGTCGGCATCACGCCCGACGTGACCTCCGAACCGCCCAAGACCACTCTTGCTTCACTCGAGCAGGAAGGCGCGACTATCAACGAAGATACGGAGATTCGTGAAAGCGACCTACTCCATCACTTCAAGAACAATGGCGTCCTGAAAGCGCCTACCGCGCCCGCGAACAAGGACGGCACCGTACCCCCAGCCGCGGAACCCGAAAAGCATTCCAAGGCAACCAGCACGGGCGCTCCCAAGGAGCAGGCCGACGTCCAACTCGACCGCGCTATCCAGGTGCTGGACAACTGGCGCAGCTACAAGCTCCAGCTCGCGCGCAACGATATCGCTCCGCCGCAGCCGAGCGCGGCGACCGCTCCCGCGGGCTCCGGTGACTCCGGCTCGGACGGCTCCGGGCAGTGACCAATCGCTTCACTCAGATCCTTCGCTGAGGCGGCAAGTCTCTTGCTCGCGAAGCGAATCTCTAACGGATCGTCCTGAAACGGATCATCCTGACGCGGCGAAAGATCAATGGCGGCCGCTGGCCTTGCGGTAGCCTCACACTGACGCTGACGCTCGGAATTGCGGAAGGCGAAGCCGTTTCGCCGCCATCCTGAACGCCATCCCGAAGAAGAATCCTCAGGCGCTGGCGCAAACGGGCGCGAAAGATCGCGGGCGCACACCCCGCTTAGCCGGGTCTAATTATCGTCGCTTCGGGGGGACGACGCGTTTGTATCGCCGTCGTCGTCGTTATCGCTAGGGCGCTTTTGGGATGTCGAATCGTCGTCCTGGCCGTCTGGCGCCTGCTGCGCCGCATCACTGTCAGGCGATTGCGACTCCTGTTGGGTCGAATCGTCGTCAGGCCCCTGCTGGGCTGAATCGCTATAGGGCGATTGCTGCGCTGAACCGTCGTCGGGTGTCTGTTGGGTCGAATTGTCGTCGGACGGGTGTTGCAGAATTGCGGGTGGCTGCGATAAATCGTCGTCGGGCTTCTGGCCATCCATTCCCGGCTGTGCGGAATCGTCGTCATCGCCAGATCCCTCGGAATCCGCCGAACCGGGAAGCGCAACCGATCCGTCGTCTTGCGCAAGCATCGTCGGATGCGAGATCGCGCCGGTCCGCACGAACCTGCCGAAGCCGGGCGTTATCCAGATTGCGAACACCACACTCATTGCCCAGCACAGCGATACCGGCTTCATTTGGTTCCTCTGCGGACGCCCGGGCGTCCGGCTGCAGGCGGCGGTTCGAATGTGATCCGCCGCGGCCAAGATTCCTATTGTAAGGGCGGTTCCTCGCTCTCCGGCGGCTCCATTACAGGCGATCCATGATGCGATACCATCCACCACCGCCCCTGAGCGCGTTCGAAAACATTGGTCGCCAACACCCGCGACCGTGCGGTGCCGTCGTAGCCGCGCTGGAGGAGATTTTCCTCGACCACCACGATCGCCAGATCGCCGCTGGTCATCACCAGCGCGTCGCCGAGGTCGACCTTCATCTCGAAAACGTTCTCGAAGATTCGCTCCCAGCTATTCATGATCGGGCCCCATCCGATGAGCCTGTTCCATCCGGGATGGATGCATACGATACGCTGGTCGCGCAACCACACCTCACCCATGATTTCCGCGTCGAGGCTTTCGAAGGCACGGTAGAATGCGCGATTTGCTTCGAGGATCGATTCCCGGTCGGACATAAACCGCCCTTGCCAGGCCGCTCGCGGGCGGCGGCTGAAGGACTCTTTGAGTCTACTGGGTTAGCTGTGAATGCGCCAGACAGGTTTGCCCGCTCCCGCCCAAGCGGGAGGGGATCAGCCCTCGAGACGAAGCGGGCGCGCGGTATCGCTTCGGCCCTGAATCAGGAGCGGCGTGGCATCACCGGCAGGCTGATATACGAGGCGAAGCCGCGCTCGTGCATCACGCTCTGCAATGCGGGACGCATCTCGGCGTCGGTGAACAGCTCGTGTCCGGTGTTGGGATTGCGATCGAAGCGCGGGAAATTCGACGAACTGATTTCGAGCCGCACGCGATGCCCCGCCTTGAACACGTTGGCGGTCGCCCACAGATCGATCTTGAACTCGTAGACTTTGCCCGCGACCATCAACTTGGGCTCGCTTTGCGACTCGCGCACGCGGGCCCGGATAATCCCGTCGGTGAGATTGCGCGCGAAGCCGCACGGCCCGGCGTCGACCAGCTTGGCGGTGAAATCCGTGTCGGGCGCCGACGATGACGCGTAGAGGGTCACCGTCACCGGACCGATGACTTCGAGGTCCTCGCCGAGCGGTTCACTCGAATAGACCAGCACGTCGGCGCGATGCTCGACCATGCTCTGGTCGAGCGCTCCGCCCATCAGCGAGTTGGCATAGCAGCAGAGGCCGCCGCCCACGGTCGGCACCGGATTGAGGGGATTGTAGAGGAACGAATCCGGCGGCTCGGCGCCCGGCGCTTCGGCCGCGAGCGCGCCGTCGCCATAGGCGCTGTTGGCCTTGCCGCGGCTGTGCAGGTAGTAGCGCCGCATCTCGGCCCCCGGCGGAGGCCACTCTTTCTCCTCGCGCCATTGATTGATGCCCATCACGAACAGCCTGACCGGCGCTTCCTTGTCGACGCCGTTGTCGGCGCCCTTCAGCCAATGGTCGAACCATCGCAGTTGTGTGCCGTCGTAGTCGATCGCGACCGGGCCGGAGCGAAATCCATAGTCGACCTGCCCGACCAGGCTCGAGAACGGCACCGCGTGATGCCACGGACCGACCAGCAGGCGCTGGCCCGCCCGCGCTTGCGCCGACGCGCCGCGCGCGCGCATCCCGAGATAGTTGCGCAGCGTCCCGCCCATGAAGATGTCGTGCCATCCGCCGACGTTGAGCGCCGGCACGTCAATCCTGTCGTGCTGCTCCTCGATACTAATCGCGCGCCAGTAGTCGTCGTAGTAGGGATGCGCGAGCCAGTCGAAAAAGTACGGCGCGCCGAGGCGAAAGAGCGGAAACTCGTCGAGCGGCGCGAAGTCCATCCGCTCGCGCATAACGTCGATACTGCCCATCAGCGCGTTCAACTCCTCGGCCGCCTTGGGATTGTCCGCGCGCTCGCGCATCAGGCGGCTAAGCCCGAGCGTAATCATCAGCCAACTCACGCTGAAGAACAGTTCGAACGCGCCGCCCTGGTAAACCCATCCGTCGTGATAGTCGCTCGCCGTGATCGACGGCACCATCGCCTTCAGGCTTGGCGGCCGCTGCGAGGCGGCGAGCCATTGCGTCGCGCCCATGTACGACGCGCCGAAGGTGCCAACCTTGCCGTCGGCCCACGGCTGCCGCGCGACGAACTCGATCGTGTCGTATCCGTCGCGCGCCTCGTCGACGAAGCATCGAAAGGTCCCTTGCGAGGCGAACAGCCCGCGGCAATCCTGGACCACGACGTTGTAGCCGGCGCGCGCCGCGCGCACCGCGTCGAGCGTGTTGAGCGTAATCGGCGGGAAGGATTTGTCGTAGGGCGTGCGGTTGAGCAGCACCGGCAGCTTCTCGGGTCCCTCGGGCCGATAGAGGTCGGCCTTCAGCACGCATCCGTCGCGCATCGGGATCTCGACGTCTTTTTCGATGATGATTCTGGACATCAGGTGGACTCCTTGCGCCTGGGCCGCCCTCGCGTCGGCGGTTTGCGCTCGCTCGCCGCTCCGTTTAAGGTCGCTTGTAGTCCGACGATCCCGAGTGTTCAAGCCTGGGTCTTCAGGAAAGCCGCGGCGCGCCCGCGCGCGGACATCAAAACGACAAAGAGGTAGCGATGGCGACGGAACGACAGCGCGAGATCAAGCGGCGGCGCAAACGGCGCGAAAAACGGCTCAAGGCGAGGACCCGCGAGGCTCGCAAGCACAAAAAGAAACGCTAAAACGCAGGCGCCCGCGCCGATCTCGTCGAGTGCTTGCGTGATTCGAGTATTGGATTTATAGTAGAGAACTTAGAGAGTCTACTTTATCTCTTAATCGGTCGCGCGGATAAGAATCGAACGAGTGAAAGAGCGGCGCGGCGGCGTCAAATTGGACCGCTCGGATGGCAGGCCAGGCTCCAACTGGAGCGATGTCGCAGCCAGCGCGCACAAAAATCAGCAAATACGAGGTAGCGGCGATGGCTTTACATCTAGGAAGCGTGGTTCCCGATTTCACGCAGGAGTCGACCGAAGGACCGATTCATTTCCATGAATGGATCGGCAATCACTGGGCGGTGCTGTTTTCGCATCCCAAGGATTTTACGCCGGTATGCACGACCGAACTCGGCCGCGTCGCCAAGCTCAAGAGCGAGTTCGACAAGCGCAACACCAAGGTGATCGCGCTCAGCGTCGATGACGTTAAATCGCATGCGGGCTGGATCGGTGACATCGAGGAGACCCAGCACACCAAGGTGAACTTCCCGATCCTCGGTGACGCCGACCGCAAGGTCTCCAAGCTCTACGACATGATCCATCCCGAGGCCAACGATACGCTGACGGTGCGCTCGGTCTTCATCATCGACCCGAACAAGAAGCTGCGGCTATCGATTACCTATCCGGCGAGCACCGGGCGCAACTTCGAGGAAATCCTGCGCGTGATCGACTCGCTCCAGCTCACCGAACATCATTCGGTCGCGACGCCGGTCGATTGGAAACAGGGCGAGGATTGCGTGATCGTTCCCTCGCTCACCGATCCCAAAGTGCTCAAGGAGAAATTTCCCAACGGTTACCGCGAGCTGAAGCCATATCTGCGGCTGACCTCGCAGCCGCCGCACAAGTAAAGGCCGCGGCCTCGCTCACATAAGCTCCGAGCAATCGCCGTAAGTTTCGTAACGCGCCCGGTGCAGCCTCAAGGTTGCGCCGGGCGCGTGTTTTAATAAGCCGCGCGCCTGGTCCCGATCTCCGCGCTTGCCTCGTCGGCGAGCGCGGCGTTAGATTCAAAGTGCGACGGCACCGCCCCTCACTTCTCGCAGCAGCCGATCGCGCTCGATCCCCGCTCGAGCGTGCGGCGAGGCCCGATGGAGCAAAAAAGCACAGACGATGCATCCCAGCAGCCTGTGATCGCGGCTGGCGGACCGCATCCACTCGGCCCCGGCCGCCTGATCGTGATGTCCAATCGCGCACCGATCAGGGTGATACGCGAAGGCGGCCAGCAGCGGATCGAGCCCACTGTGGGCGGTGTCGGCACCACCTTTTTACGCCTGCTCGAGCATCAGGGCGGCCTCTGGATCGCATGGTCGGGGACTCAGGCCAAGACGCCGGGCCGGCTCATGATGCCGCCCGGGAGCGATCCGCCACGTTTTCAGATCGTGTTCTGTCCGTTGGGCGAACGCGACATCTCGCACTACTACTACGGGATGTGCAACCGCGGTTTGTGGCCGCTGATGCATTTCATGACCGCGAGCTGCCACTTCAGCACGCTCAACTGGCGCTACTACGAAGCCGTCAACCGCAATTTCGCGGCGGCCGCGGCCAGCGAGGCCGGCGATGACGACGTGGTGTGGGTGCAGGACTTTCATCTTGCGCTGGTTCCACGCCTGTTGCGCGAGCAGCGGCCGCGCGTGCCGATCGGGCTTTTCTGGCACGTGCCGTTTCCGCCGGAGCAGATCTTCCGGGTCTTTCCGTGGCGCACGGAACTGCTCGAGGGGATGCTCGGCGCCGACCTGGTCGGTTTTCATACGCGCTCCTACGTCATTCAATTCCTCAACTGCTGCGAGCGAATCCTGGGCCTGCGCGTCGACCGCACGCGCGACGAGGTCGCGACGCATCGCGGTCCGGTCCGGGTCGGAGTCTTCCCGCTCGGCATTCCGGCCGACTACTTCGCGGGGCTTGCCGCAAGCCCGCGCGTCCGGGATCGCACCGAGCGCATTCGCCGTGCCCTGCGCACGCCGTACCTCGTGCTCGGGGTCGACCGCCTCGACTACACCAAGGGCATCCTCGAGCGCCTGCTCGGTTTCGAGCGATTTCTCGAGGCCAATCCGTCCTACCATCGGCGCGTCACGCTGGTGCTGATCGCGGTACCCTCGCGCACCAAGGTCGCCGACTACGCGGCGCTCAAGCGCGAGCTCGACGAGTTGGTCGGTCGCATCATCGGCCACTTCTCTTCCGAAGGCTGGGTGCCGATTCGCTACCTCTATACGCAATTCGGCGCCGAGGACCTGGTCGCCTACTACCAGGCCGCCGACGTCGCCCTGCTGACCCCGCTGCGCGACGGGATGAATCTCGTCGCCAAGGAATACGTCGCTTCGCACCTGGACGACAACGGCGCGCTCATCCTGAGCGAGTTTGCCGGAGCCGCCGAGGAGCTGACCCAAGCGCTGCTGGTCAATCCGTATGACATCGACGCGATCGCCGCGCGCATCAAACAAGCCTTCGAAATGAGCCCGGTCGAACGCGCGGCTCGGATGCGCGCGATGCGCACGCAGGTGCATCGCAACAATCTCGAGCACTGGTCGGAGCTCTTTCTGAGCGCGCTGCTGCCGGAGCGGAACTTTGCCGCGGAAGCCTCCGCCGGCTCCTAAGCCGCCGCCACTCCTGCCGGACGGTACGCTCGAGCAACTCGCCGCCCGCAGTGCAATCCTGCTTTGCCTCGACTACGACGGCACGATTTCCGAGTTGGTCAGCCGGCCCGGGATGGCGCGCCCGGTCGAGGGGGTCGTGGCGGCGCTCAAGTCGATGACCCCGCTTGGCGAACGAGTCGCGGTCGCGATCGTCAGCGGCCGGCCGATAGCGGAGTTGCGCCGGATGATCGGGCTCGGGCATGAGGTGATGTACGCCGGCGTACATGGACTCGAAATCGCCGGGCGCTCGCGTGGTGGTGGCGGCGATGGCATCCGGATTGCCGCGCACGCGGCGCGTTTCGCTCCCGAGCTGGATCGCATGCGGGCCTGGCTGGCGGACAATGTCCCGAATGGCGCGGGGTTCGAGGTCGAAGACAAGGGGCTCGCCGTGGCCCTGCACTTTCGCAACGCCGAACCTGCCGCGGCCGCCGCGTTGAGCGCTCAATACGAGGAATTCATTCGCGAGGACGCGCCCCATCTGCGCGCCGCGCACAACAAGATGGTGATCGAAGCGCTGCCCGCCGCGGCCTCGAAAGGCGCAGCGCTTCGCGTGCTTGGCAGTGAGGCCGGCGCCAGTTTTGTGCCGGTCTACTTTGGCGATGACCAGACCGACGAGGACGCCTTCGCCGAAGTGGAGTCGCGCGGAGTCGGGATTCTGGTCGGCGAGGCGCGCCCTTCGCGCGCGCGCTGGCGAGTCGACAGCCCCGCCGAGGTCGCGCGCGTTCTAACTAGACTCGCGGCGGCGCTCGTGCGCGATTCTTGATTTGTGAAGGGATTCAACGCGAGAGGGTAGAATCCAGTACGAGAACGGACCGCAACGGAGAGACATCCGGCGCTTCCCCGCCAGACTTCCATCGCTCTTCCTCCTCAAAACGCGGGCGGAGAGACCAGAGGCCAGACACCATACGTAATCACCATTTTCTCCGAAGCTATGGCGGAGGATGTCAAAAGCGCGGCCCTGGCGCTCGAACAACCCGCGCAAGACTCTGCTTGCCTCAATCGGACAGCGCTGCAAGAGTAGCGTGCATCTTCTCTCATGAGGATTGTCTAACCGATGCCCAAGACGAAGCTATTTCCGGTAACCGTGGTCGGTTCGTGGACGCGCCCAGCATGGTTGGTCGCGGCGCTGCGTCAGCCGCCAGGCCGACGAAATTACCGGCGCCGAATTCGACGCGGTAGCCGACGACGCCGTGCTCGCCGCGATCAAGTACCAGGAGGACGCCGGCGTCGATATCGTGGCCGACGGCGAGATGCGCCGCGACAACTTCTACTCCTTTGTGGTCGACAAGCTTAACGGGATGCGCCTGATGAAGCTCTCGCAACTGCTCGACTACGTGAAGGACCGCGCCGGCTTCGAAGAGATCCTGCGCGCCCTCGACGTTCCGGCGTTCGCGATCAAAAGTCCGATCGCGGTCGAGAAAGTGAGCGAACGCGAAGGGCTCTGCGTCGACGAGGCCAGGTTCCTCAAGGAACATACGAAGCACGCAGACCAAGATTCCGATTCCCGGGCCCTACCTGCTCACCCGCTCGAGCTGGTTCGAGGGGCTCTCCGACAAGGCCTACCCGACGCGCGAAGACCTGGCGAGCGACGTGGTGAAAATCCTGCGCCGCGAGATGTCGCGCTTGAAGGAGCTTGGCATCGACTTCATCCAGCTTGACGAGCCGTCGATCTCGCAGGTGGTGTACGGCGACGAGGCCGAGCAGACCTTCATGTGCGCGGCGCTCGGATCGCGGACCGATCCGACCCACGAGCTGGAATTCGCGGTGCGCCTGATGAACGAGACCGTCGATGGAATCGACGGGGTGCACTTCGGCGTGCACGTCTGCCGCGGCAACTGGAGCCGCAAGGAGAACGTGCTGCTGCAAGGCAACTACGGGCCGCTGCTGCCCTGGCTGATGCGCATGAACGTCCATCAGCTCGTGCTCGAGATGGCCACGCCGCGGGCCGGCGAGATCGAGGTCTTCAAGGAATATCGCAACGAAAAAGAGCTGGGACTGGGCGTCAGCAATCCGCGCACCGACGAGATCGAATCGCCCGCGGAAATCGTGAAACGGGTCAAGGAAGTGTTGCGCTACTTCGACCCGGACAAAATCTATCTCAACCCCGATTGCGGATTCGGCACCTTCGCCGAGCGCTGCGTCAACACTTCTCCGGTCGCCTACCACAAGCTGCAGGCGATCTCGGAAGCGGCGGAGATGCTGCGCAAAGAGTGCGGCTGAGAATCAGGCGGCGGAAAATCAAACGGGCCGCGAACCCGACAAGGAAACCTATCGCAGGAGCTTCTGAATATGGCCGACGAAAAAACCCTTAATGGCCTGCGCGCCGACAAGATCAAGGCGATCACGGATTCCATGCGCGACGATCCGGAAGTGCTCAAGGGAGTCACCGGGCCGTGGAAATCGCGCGTGGTATGGCAAGGCGGCTTTCGCGCCAAGGCCTACATGCGCAAGCACGTGGTCGAGATGGACGAGCCCGAGGGCCTCGACGCAACCGACGCCGCCGCCAGCGCGCACGAGCAATTGCTGTCGGCGATGGGCAGTTGTCTCACGGTCGGCTTCGTGCTGAACGCGACCAAGCGCGGCGTGCGAGATTCACGACCTCGAGGTCGCGCTGGAGGGCAACTTCGAAAATATCCTGAAGTGGGCCGGCCATAGCACGACCGGCAATCCCGGCTATCCCTCGATCAAAGCCAAGCTGTTCGTGCGCGCCGACGCCGACGAAAAAACGCTCAGGGAATTGTGGCGGCTCGCCGTCGAGGGCTCGCCCGTAACCCAGACGATCGCGCGCCCGACCGAAATTATCCCCGAGTTCGAGAAGGTCTGACCCGCAACCGATGATACGTCTAACCGGCGCGCAAGCGGTCGCCGAGCGAATCGGCAATTCCGGCAAGTCCGACAAGTCCGGCAAATCCGAGAAGTCCGATTTCGTAATCGTCGACCCGCGCCGCCCGATGAAATATCTGTCGGGCCATCTGGTGGGCGCGGTCAACCTGCCCGTTTATCGCGCTTTCGGCGACAATGGCGGCCTCCTCGACCCGGCCGCGCTCGCCGAATGGCTCGGCGCGGGCGGCGTTGGCGAGGGCGTCACGCCGGTACTGTACGATTCGCCGCAAGGCCAGAATGCGGCGATGCTGGCTTGGATCATGGAGTACCTCGGCGCACCGGAGGTGTTCCTGCTCGACATTTTCTACGAGCGCTGGAAGGCCGAGGGGCGCGAGGTCGTTTATCGGCCGGTCGAACCGGTGAAGCGAAGCTTTACGCCGCGGCTCAACTCCCGGTTGCGCGCGACGCTCGAAGAGGTGCGCGCCAACACCACCGATCGCCTGGTCGACTTCCGATCGCGCGAGGAGTTTATCGGTGAGCGCGACCTGGACGGCCGTCCCGGCCATATTCCGCACGCGGTCAATCTCGTATGGCGCGATCTGAACGGGGCGGAGGATCGGCTGCTCGCTTCGCGCGAAGAGCTCGAGCGCCGGATAGCGGCGGCCGGCATCGGCCATGGGCAAAAGGTCGTCGCCTATTGCCGCAGCGGGCCGCGCGCCGCGCTCGGCTATCTTGCCCTCACCCAGGCCGGCTACAACGCGCGGCTGTTCGACGGGTCGTTCGCGGAATGGGCCCGCGCCGGGCTTCCCGTCGAAAAGTAGTTCGCCGTATTGCGCAAGCGCGCGGTTCGCTCCTTTTCGCATGCGTTGACAAAGGAGCCGTTCGGCCGGAAGATCATACCGATGGCTAGAATCACCGTAGAAGACTGTCTGGAAAAGATTCCCAACCGCTTTGAACTCGTGCTGGGAGCCGCCAAGCGCTCCAAGCAACTGCTCAAGGGCGCGCGTCCACTGGTGGAAACCGACAACAAGGAAGTCGTTACCGCGTTGCGCGAAATCGCCGCGGGCAAGGTTTCAATCGAACGGCCTGAAGAGGCCTGACCGCCGCCTGAATCTTTGGACGAGCAGGCGCCGTCGGGTTGCCTCGATACCCTGCCTCGGCCACCTTCCAGGCATTAGCGGGCGCGGAAAATCCAGCGAGGGTCCGGCGGAAATCCTGCCGAAATCCGGACCAGTCCGCGGAGCATCAGGTGGCGCGCAAACCTCGCAAACCTACGATCGAACCCCAGATCGATCCCCAGGTCGATCCAGTGATCGATCCTGAAATCGACTTGGAAAGCCGATCCGCGGCCGATGCGAAAATCGCCGCGAAGGGCGACCCGGTCCGAATTGCCGCCCGCGCCACGCGCCGGCGCCGCGGCGCGTCGGCGAACGAAGCAAAAGCACCCCTGGTCGAACCCGAAATTATCGATGATGACAGTCCGGGCGTGGCGCCGCCGGCCGATCTCGATGGCATAGGTGAGCTGCCCCACGGGTTTGCGCGCGCCCGAACGGGCGAAGAGACGGACGAGAGCGACGGCGCGGCCGCTCCGGAAGCGGCATTGCCCGCTGACGGAGACAGCGCCGACAGCGGTTCGCTCGTGGCGTTCGATCCGTTGGGCCGCTACCTCGCCGAGATTCGCCGCTTCCCGCTGCTCAGCCGCGAGGAAGAAATCGAGATCGCCAAGCGTTACGGCAAACATAAAGACTCTGCCGACGCTTACCGGCTGGTCACGGCCAATTTGCGCCTGGTGGTCAAAATCGCCAGCGAGTTCGCGCACGCCTCGCGCAATCTGCTCGACCTGATCCAGGAAGGAAACGTCGGCCTGATGGAGGCCGTGCGCAATTTCGACCCCTACCGCGGCATCCGCTTTCCCTCGTACGCGGTATGGTGGGTGCGCGCCTACATCTATCGCTTCCTGATCAACAACTGGCGGCTGGTCAAAATTGGCACCACTCAGGCCCAGCGCAAGCTCTTCTTCAACCTGCGCAAGGAGACCGCGCGATTGGAGGCCGAAGGATTCACCGCGCAACCGCTCCTCCTTGCCCAGCGTATGGGAGTCAAGGAGAGCGAGGTGCGCGAAATGCAGGAGCGGATGGCGAACAGCGAGGTCTCGCTCGATCAGCCGGCGCGCGAGGACGACGCGGTCCAGTTGCTCGACGTGATTCCGGACAGCAGCGACACTCCCGAAGAGGCCGCGGCGCACGACGAATGGCGCAACTTCGCACACGAGAAGATCGATCAATTCGCGGCGACGCTTAAAGACAAGGAACTCGAGATTTTTCGCAGCCGCCTGCTCTCCGAGGATCCGCCGACCCTGCAGGAGGTGGGCGCCCGCTTCGGGATCAGCCGCGAGCGCGTGCGCCAGATCGAAGCGCGGTTGAAGAAGCGGCTCAAGCTGTTTCTCAAATCGCAGGCTTCCGATATCGAACAGGCGGGACCGTAGCCTCGATTCTTTCGTCGGCTCATTTACTCGTTACTAACTAGTCATATTCTATGTTAGTCAATTCGCACTAACCGCGAACTTCATTCCGTTACCTCCCGCTTGATATCGGATCCGCGCGAGACTAAGACTGGCGCCGGGGGGAACCGGCCTTGTCTCACACGAAGAAGGAAGCCACAGGACACGTTCGCGCCCATAGCTTTAACAAGACCGGTTCTGTCTGGCCGATCCAGGCCATACATCTGATTCTACTAATGCTACTTACGGTAGCATTCGTGGCGGGCTGCGGAGGAGACAATGGCGAGTCGCAGCCGCCGGCCCCACCGCCATCGACTCCCACGCCGGTGCCGCCCTCACCCTCACCCAGTCCTACGCCGACACCTACGTCGGGAATAATTCACTTTGTCCCCAATTCGCATGCATTCTGGAGCAACCCCGCCAACTGGACTACCGCCAATGGCCCGGCTTACGCCAACATCCTGCTGACAAGCACCAATTTTCTGCCGTGCAGAGGCGGACCCTTTGCGCTTTGCTATTACTCGGGTCCGAGTTCCGGCCCGCAAGACCTCTCCTGCACGTTGACCCAGAACGGGCTTTACGCAGACTGCAACTGTTACAACATACCCTACGGAGTATATTTCGTAGATATAAATGCGATCCTCAATCATGCGGTGTACGAAAAAACCGTCGCGCAATGCGGGATCGATGGCAGCCTGTGCCAGACGACTAACGCCGCCCCGGTGTGCCAGTCGGTAAACAATGGAACGTTGATTCCCCAGGCGAATTTATTTTCCACCTTCAGCTTCGATTGCGTCCCCAGCAACGGACTCGGCCAAACCAACTGCGCGCAGATGCCGTACGCCGGATGCATGACCGCGCCCTGTTTCAAAACCAACAAGCCCGGAATAGTGCAGTGCTCGTGCCCGGTCTTCGATGGTCTTTACCAGGTAGGCCAAAACGAGCAGGCATGCACATTGGGAGATGACCTGGTGTGGTCGGCCGCCTACGCCCCGCCCACCCCGACGCCTACCGCCGACGTGGATGCTTCTTTAGCCGTCGCTGCCGCGGAGAGCACCGTACCAGCGACAGTGCCGAGCCCGGCGGCTTGCCTGCCGGACGCCGCCGGCGGGGTGGAATGTCCTCTTTATGTGCCCGGAACCACGATGCTGCCGCCGAATAGTGGGGTTAACTGCACCACCGTCTGCCATGAGTACGATACTTGTTTCCAGACGGGAAGTGTTCAGACGGGTTATACCTGCGACGCGACGCTCTGCACCGATGAATGCAACGACAGGGACCTGGTCGGAGACGCCTGCTCAGGGCTCTCGCAGTGCGACATCTCGGAAATAGTCAAAGCCGAAACCGCGGCCGAATGCAGTTGCTGTGCTAGTCAACTCTGCGGATGTACTCCCGACGGCAAAACCAACGCAACCATCGCAAAGTTGAATCAGCAGCAGCGCAACCGGGGTATCGAACCGCAATGCGACATCAATGGCACGCTATGCGGTTCGCCGTGATTTGCTATTCCTGCGGAAGGATCGAGGTTATTCAGAATAGCGTTTCCGCGCGCGCGACTTGGGAGACCTGACGATCCGACCTTACCCCTAGTTGCCCTACGGCGGCGCCGGCGCGATAATGGCTACGGGGAGGCGGATGGCGCGGCTGGTTAAGTTTTATGCGAGAGCGAACGTGCGCCCTGGTGGTGGTGGGCAATGAAGTCCTGTCGGGAAAGACGCAGGATTCCAATGCGTACTATGCTGCCCGCCAACTCCGCGCGGTCGGCGTTGCATTACAACGTATCACGGTCATCCCCGACGAAATTCCGCTCATCGCCGAAGAAGTCGGTTACTGCGCGAGCCGGTTCGACGTCGTGCTGACCTCGGGTGGCGTCGGGCCAACTCACGACGACGTTACGATGGACGGCATCGCGGCGGCCTTTGGCCGCAAGCTCGCGATGCATCCCGAACTCGAACGTCTCATCCGCACGCAGTTCGCGGATCGGCTGACGCCGGCCGCCCTCAAGATGGCGGCGGTGCCCGAGGGCGCGGTGCTGAATTCGGCGGGCGACCTGCGCTTTCCGACTATCCAGCTCGAGAACGTCTACATTCTGCCGGGTATCCCGCAAATTTTCGAGGCTAAACTGACTGCGCTACTCGGCCGGTTCGCGACCGATCCTTACTATATGCGGACGATTTATACTTCAGCCGGCGAAGGCGCGATTGCGGAGCATCTCAACGAGTGTCTTGCGCGCTACCCCGATCTTCTGCTCGGCTCTTATCCGCGGATAGGCGATCCGGATTACCGAGTGAAGTTGACGCTCGAATCCAAGGACCGGGACTATCTGGAGAAGGCGTTTGCGCATTTGATAAGTCTATTGCCCGATGTGGTGGTGGTGAGGACCGAATAGTTTTTTTGTTCAGTCTATGGGGGGAGGAGGAAACGGCGATGAGGAAGATTACGTGTTTGATGGCAGTGGTGGCAGCGTTGGCGATTGCGCTGCCGGCGATGGCGCAAAGCTCCAACAACATGGTGGGCAACTCGCAGACCGGCCAGGCGCAGGTTCCGCAACCGCCTGACAACAGCGTCAATTGGAAGGGTGTCGGAATCGGCGCCGGCACCGTGGCCGGCAACATTCTGTATGTGCCCGCCAAGGTGGTCTACGGAATTCTCGGTGGCATCACCGGCGGAGCCAGCTACCTCGTGACCGGCGGCAATACTCAGACCGCCAATACGATTTGGCGCAGTTCACTCGGCGGCGATTACGTGCTCACTCCGGACATGGTGAGCGGGGACAAGCCGATACATTTCAGCGGGCCTACTGTGACGCCACCCGCGGCGTCATCGGGGGCGCCGACGGCGATGAACTCGACGCAATCCATTCAATCGACCCGGACGGCGTCGGCGGAGGTCGGTGGTCCGGTCAGCAGCGCGCCCATCGCGGGTAGCGCCACGACAGGCTCAACGATGGCTCAGCCGGCGGACCATGGAACGGGGCCGGTCATGCCGAGCAGCCCGACCGCCCCGGCTCCCAACGGTGGGGTAGTCGTGCCGCCACTGCCGAGCAGCATCGAATAGGCGGTATCGAGCGGATCGGAGCCGGGCTTCCCGTGAATCCCGGCTGCTCTCGCATCGCGGGAGAGGTGTCGAAGCTCGCGAAGTCGTATACGAGTTAAATTGATTTACAACAATAAGAGCAGAAAAAGACTATCGTGAAGCAGGCGCGTTTTCTCTGGAAATCGACCTGTTCCACCTGCCGCAACGCCCGAAATTTCCTGCGGGACGAACTAAAGGTGGAACTCGACGAGCGCGATTATGCGAAAAATCCGCTCAGCGCGGCCGAGCTCAAGACTCTCTTTAGCGGACGCGACCCGCGAGACTTCGTCAACCCGAAGAGCCCGGCATTCAAGGCGATGGGGCTTAAGGGCAGGAACCTGACGAGGGTCGAGGCGCTGGCTTTGATGGCGAAGGAGCCAAACCTGATCAAGCGCCCTCTGGTGGTGGCGGGCGGTGAAATGGTCGCGGGCTTCGACCGCGAGCGTCTACGCGCATTACTCTCGTAGGATTTCTCAGGGATTTCTTGGGTCAACGGGATTTCTGAGAGGTCTGGACGGACTTTCGGCTCGAGAAACTCCTGGCGGGAACTAATCCTGGCGGGAAAGATTTCTTCTCCGGATGGAAATTCGGCGCGGACCGGCTTGCACGCGCGCCGCTACGCGCGTTCGGCCCGCTCCGCCTTCTCGGCACGATCGGGCTTTTCGGCGCGTTCGGCGCGAGCCTCGCTGCGGCCGCTGCTGCCGTCACCGCGTTCGCCCTTGTCAGCGCGGGTGCCAGGCGAATGAATCTTCGCGGTGGTCAGAACTTCGACGAATTTCCGCACCGCCGGCGAAAGCTCCCGGCCGCGCTTGTAGATGATCGCGAGCGGCCGCGTGAAAGTGCCCTCGGCGAACTCGAGCATTTTGAGCGAGCCCCTCGCGGTCTCGTGCTCAACCGTCGAGAGCGGCACGATCGCCACGCCCTGCCCTATTTCGACCGCGCGCTTGATGGTCTCGATGTTGTCGAATTCCATCGTGTATTGCGGCTTTACTCCGTATTCGCGCAGAATCCGGTCCGACGCCTTGCGGGTGGCTATGTCGCGCTCGTAGCCGACGAATTTCTGCCCGACCAGGTCGCTCACGCTAACCTTGGTATGTTTGGCCATCGGATCGTCGGGCGGCACCACCAACACCAGTTCGTCGTGCCGAAAGGCGATCGTGACGATCTGGCTGCGCTTGGCCGGGTAAGCCACCACGCCGAGATCGATTTTGCCTTCAACCAAGTCCTCATAAATCTTGTTGGAGCGCAGATACTCCAGATGCACGTTGACCTGTGGATAAGTGCGCAAAAATTCGGTCAGGTAGGGCGGCAACTCGTGTAGTCCGACGCTGTAGACCGTGCCGACCCGGATCGATCCCGCGACCACCGATCCGATCTCACGCAGCCGATTCTCCAACTCCATGAACCGGCGCACGATTTCCTTGCTCGAATTGTAAAGAATCTGTCCGGCGGAAGTCGGTTTGACACCCGCGCGCGCCCGTTCTAACAATCGACACTCGTACTTTTCTTCCAGGCTGCGGACTTGCTGACTGACCGCCGACTGGGTGACGAAGTTCTGTGAAGCGGCATAAGAAACGCTGCCGCTCTCGATGATATCGCAGAAGACCTTTAGTGTTTCGATGTGCATACCAATTACGTATTGATATAAGGATAATTGATACCCGGAGCTGAGGCAATATGGCTTTGGGAGCGGCCCCGGCGGCTTCGCAGGCTTTGCTTCCGTGTTCCCTTGGGAGCTATAAAATGGCGGATTTATTGAAGGATTTGGATTTTTTTGACCTTGACGAGATGCTGGGCCATGAGGAACGGATGGTCCGGGACACGGTACGCCAGTTTGTCCAGCGTGAGGTCCTGCCGACTATCGAACGCAACTTTGCCAACGAAACTTTTCCCAGGGAACTGGTGCCGCAGATGGCCGAACTCGGCTTCTTCGGCGCCAACCTCAAGGGCTATGGATGCGCCGGGATGAACAACGTCGCCTATGGCCTCATTATGCAGGAACTCGAGGCCGGCGATTCGGGCCTGCGCTCCTTCGCCTCGGTGCAAAGTGCGCTCGCGATGTACTCGATCTACGCCTGGGGTTCGGAAGCGCAGAAACGCCGATATCTGCCCGAGATGGCCAAAGGCAAGCTAATCGGATGCTTCGGACTGACCGAGCCCGACCATGGCTCGGACCCGGGCGGAATGGAGACGCGAGCGCGCCGCGACGGCGATGGATGGGTACTGAACGGGACCAAACGCTGGATCACCAACGGCTCGATCGCCGACGTCGCCGTGGTTTATTGCAAGGTTCCCGAGGGTATCACCGGTTTCCTGGTCGAGCGCGACAAACCCGGCTTCACCACCAGCGACATCCACGGCAAGTTCTCGATGCGTTCGTCGATCACCTCGGAACTGGTCTTTGAGGACGTACGGCTGGATGACTCCGCGCGGCTGCCCGAGGCGCGCGGTCTCCGGGCTCCGCTCTCGTGCCTGACGCAAGCGCGATACGGAATTTCATGGGGCGCGATCGGTGCGGCACGAAGCTGCTACCATTGCGCGCTGGATTACACCAAGTCACGCAAGCAGTTCGCACGTCCGCTCGCCGGCTATCAACTGGTCCAGAACAAGCTGGTGACGATGCTGACCGAGATCACCAAGGCGCAACTGATATGTCTGCGCCTGGGACAGCTCAAGGACGCGAACAAGATGCGGCCGGAGCAGGTCTCGTTCGCCAAGCGCAACAACGTCGGGATGGCGCTGGAGGTCGCGCGGATGGCGCGTGACATGCTCGGGGCCAACGGGATCGTCAACGAATACCCGGTCATCCGCCACATGTTGAATCTCGAAACGGTCAACACGTACGAGGGCGCATTCGACGTGCAAACGCTCGTCCTGGGCCGCGACATCACCGGGCTGAGCGCGTTCGATTGAGGCCATTCGCCGAGATTGATTTAGGCTTATCCACTCACGAATTACGCGCGGGAGGTGACCTATGGCCTCGTTCGTTCCAATCAACGGGCTGCATCACTTCGCCTATCGATGCCGTGACGCGGAGGAGACCCGGCATTTTTACGAGGACATCCTGGGCTTGCCGCTGGTCCACGTGATCCGCCAGGACCGGGTGCCGAGTACGCAGGAATATTGTCCGCACGCGCATATTTTCTTCCGTATGACCGACGGCTCGTGTATCGCATTCTTCGACCTGGGCGATAACCAGTCCGCCGAGGCCTCGCCGAACACCCCCGAGTGGGTAAACCATCTAGCGCTGCGAGTCGGTTCGATAGCCGAACTGGAAGCCGCGCGCACGCGGCTTGGCGCCGCCGGAATCGACGTGCTGGGTCCGACCGACCATCACTTCATCAAGTCGATCTATTTCTTCGACCCCAACGGCATCCGGCTGGAGCTGACCACGCCAAGCATCCCGGCGTCCGACCCGACCTTGGATAGATACGAGCGCGCGGCCCATGACCAACTCGCCGCGTGGAACCGCGAAAAGCATCAGCGTCTGGCCGGACAGGCCGGCCAGACGCGATAGCCTAGCGGGACGCCGCCGCGCGCGCCCAGGCTCAGATGGAGCTTGCGCGCTCGACGGAGGGCGCAAATCGCCGCACCGCTTCCAGCGCTTTTCCGTCGGCGGCTTCCGCGATCGTTTTCTGCGAGAGATAAATCAGCCTGGTCGCGCCGGCGTCGCGGTAGCGCTTGACCTCGTCGGCCGACAGACCATGCTCGCCGGGCTCGACGAGTGGCGATATCAGGATCGAATCGGGGTCGCGTCCTTGCTCGGCCGTGAGCTTGCGGAGTTGGGCGACGCTCGCCTTCAGCTCCTCGGCGCTCGCGATCAATGGCATCCATCCGTCATACGTGCGCGCAACGCGCTCCAGCGCCTTGGGACCGTGCGCTCCGAGCAGAAAGGGGGGTCCGGCCTTCTGAATCGGCTTGGGCTCCAAACGCACCGCGGGGAATTTGATTATGTCGCCCTGGTAGGAAGGCTCGGGCTGGGTCCACAAGACGCGCAACGCCTCGACCGTCTCCCGCGTGCGCTTCCATCGCGAGCCGAAGTTCGCCCCCATCGCCTCGGTCTCTTCGCGCAGCCATCCGGCGCCCACGCCCATCAGCAGCCGGCCGCCGGAAAAAACGTCGAGGCTCGCCGCCACCTTCGCCGTAATCAACGTCTCGCGCTCCGGCAGCAGGCAGACTCCCGTCCCGACCTTGATCTTTTTGGTCACCGCCGCGGCTATTGCGAGCGCAATAAACGGATCCGCCCATCGCGCGTAATGGTCGGGAAGCTTGTGGTTCGGAGTGAACGGAAACGGAGTCTTCATGCCGATCGGGATGACCGGATGCTCCGCCATCCAGAGCGATTCGTAACCGTGCGCCTCGACACTGCGTGCGATCTCGGCAAGGTCGCCGCATTGGGCCGTCGCCGCCATCAGGAAGCCGATGTCCATCTTGATTGTTCCTCGTTGGAGTTTGTTCGCTGGCTGGCTCGGGTATACCTCAGGCCGCCGGATTTTGCACGGTGCGCGCCGCCTCGTGCGGTTTGCCCAAGCGCACGTTCGGCGTGCTAAATAGCGTGACGGAGGTCAGACGCGATGGAACTAAAAGGGAAAAACGCGATCGTCACCGGCGCGGCACGCGGGATCGGACGCGGCATCGCGCTCAAGCTCGCCGAGGCCGGCGCGAACCTGGCCCTGGTCGACCTCGGGAGTCCCAAGGATCCGGCGCTGACCTACAATCTCGCGGCACATGGCGACCTCGCCAGCGCCGTCGACGAGGTAAAGTCGCACGGCATCAAGGCCGTGGCGATCCTGGCCGACGTGACCCGTCTGGCGGACTGCGAGCGGATGGCCGCCGAGACCGCGAAAGCGCTGGGATCGGTCGACATCCTGGTCAACAACGCGGGCATCATCGCGGCCGGCCCGGTGGCGGAATTTTCCGAGGAAGCGTGGGATCGCGTGATGGCGGTTAACGCCAAGGGGCCGTTTTTGTGCTCGAAGGCCGCGATTCCGCATCTCCTGCGCAACAAGGAGGGCGCGATCGTCAATATCGCGTCGATTGCGGGAAAAACTTCGCGCGGCGGTCTGTCGGCATATTGCGCGAGCAAGTTCGCGGTGATGGCGCTCACGCAGGCGCTCGCCGAGGAACTCGGTCCGGCCAACATCAGGGTCAATGCGGTATGCCCGGGGCTGCTGCGCACCGCGATGTGGACCGACGTGCTCAACCAGTACCTGAGCAAGGCGTGGGGTGGTGCTAACGCCGAGTCATTGTTCGACAACACCGTCGGCAGCATGTGCTACTTGCGCCGCGAGCAGACGCCCGCGGACATCGGCGAGGCGGTGGTTTACCTGGCCCGCGCCGACAACGTAACGGGGACCTCGGTGGTGGTAGCGGGCGGCGCGGAAATTCATTAGAAGTGCATCATGGGAACTGCGCATCGCAAGCGGCGTCATGCGGCGGTTCGCGCGCAATTGGGCGCCGCGCAGGAGGATCCACATGAATAAGCCAGTTGACCTGTCGCACTCCGCGTTCAGGATCGCCGACGTCGACAAGAGTCGCGCCTTCTACGAGAAGGTGCTCGGTCTGAAGCCGATCCCGCGTCCCGATTTCAGTTTCAAGGGGATGTGGTACGGAATCGGCAGCGGGCAGATTCACCTGATCGTCAGCGAAAAGCGCAGCGGCCCCGATCCGACCGGTCCGCATATCGCGATCGAAGTCGAGGACCTCGACGCGACCAAGGCCTCGTTGAAGGAGATGGGCGTGCCGTTTCTCGACGGCGACTCGATGCGCGCGCAACTCAAGGAAGAGGACCAGCGCCGCCTCGGCCGTCAGATCTGGGTGCTCGATCCCGACGGCAACACGGTCGAGTTGCGCAAGAGCGACGTGTAGCTCAAGCGCGCCGGCTTCCTTGGCACTTGTTCGCTACAGCGCCTCTCACGGGGGTTCGCTGTTGTCGCGCTCCGTTCCGGTCATATGCAGGGCAGATCCGCGCAACGGCGGCTAAGCACGTGACGGTTCAACGAGCGATCGCCTGGAAGGCGAATGGAGAGGTTCCCCTGCCCGGGAAGCATCTCGTACCAGTAGTGGTCTCTTCACCAAGCAGGGAGCGTCATTGGATCGTAACGGCGTACATCGCAAGAAGGCTCGCGGCAGGAGAGATCGAATGGCGGCGAAACTGACCTTCAAGTACGACCGCGAGGCCGACATCCTGCACATCAGCAAGTGCGCGCCGTACCCGGAACAGGAATCGGAAGAACTCGGTGACGACGTGGTCGCCCGCCCCAACCCCGAGACTGGCGAGGTCGAAGATGTCGAGGTGCTGTTCTTCTCGGCTCGCCTTCTGCGCACTAGCCTGTTTGAGTTGCCGGTTACCGCGGATTTGCGGCTGATCGCCACCGAGTAGAACTCGGAAACGCGCCGCCGATGCATTTAATAGTTCGCTTCGCTCTCAAACGCCCGCGAGCTTGCGCGCGTAAGCGGCGACGCTCTTGAAATCGTACTCGCGGTAGGCCTGCAGCTTCTCGGCCTCGAAGCCGCCCTCGGCGTGCACGGCCAGCACTTCCTGGTATCCGCCGAAGTCCGACGCCGTAAGGTCGCCGATCAGGTTGAGCAGGCGCAGCCGCTTCTCGGCGTCGAAGCCTTTGGCGCCGCCCATGTACTTCAGCACGTATTCGCGCGTCGCTTCGCTGGTCAGGTCCTCCGCCGCCGGCGCCGTCACCAGCAATCCGCCGGCGAGATCCTGCACTATCTGCACCGCCTGATGATAGTTATGCGCGAAATGATACTTGGCGATGTTGGTGAGCAGGGTATTGGGCACCGCGAGGCCGTCCTCGATAGTGCACGCGCTGGCGGCGTGTTCGATGAGCCCGCGCACGGTCGCGTGATAGGCGGCCAGATGGGTCAGCTTGTCGCGGACGTGGGCCGCGCGCAGCACGCCGTTGGCCTCGGCGATCGCGTAGCCCGCCCCCGCCAGCAATTCGAGCAACGGCAGCTTGTACGAGACCGCGGTGAAGCGATGGAAGCGGACGAAGGTTAGCGCCAGCAGCCCCGCAAAATCGATTTCGCCGTTGAGGAACACCCGCTCGTTGGGCACGAAGACGTCGTCGAAGACCGTCAGCGTCTCCATCATCTTGTGCCGCGCGCTCAATGGATGCTCGAACTCGTTCTTGTGGCTCGAGCCGTGCGGGCTCGCGATCAGCTTGAGGCCCGGCGTGTTGATCGGCAGTGCGAAGGCCACCGCGTAGGCCTTGTCCTCGGCGCGCATCGCGCGCGTCGGAAGCACGATAACCTCGTTGGTGTTGGTCGAGACGGAGGTGTGGACTTTGGCCCCGCGCACCACGATGCCGTCGGGACGTTCCTCGACCACGCGCACGTAGTAATCGGGATGGTCCTGTGCGGTGGGTCCTAGCGAGCGGTCGCCCTTGACGTCGGTCTGCGCCACCGCGACCGCGAGATCGTTGTCGCGGCAGTAGCGATGATACTTGGCGATGCGCTCGCGGTACTCGGGCTTCCCCGCCGCGGCCATCCGCTCGCCCACGATATGGAGCGCGTAAAGCGCGTCGGTGCCGATCTCCTTGATCAGCACGACCAGCGTCGCGCCCTCGCGGGTTGAAGCAGCGATAAGCTCGCTGCGCTTGAGCAGGTCATCCGAGTTGCGGGGCAGATGGAAGTAGCGGCTGTATTCGCCGCCGCTATCGTGCATCACGGCCAGTGGGCGATACTTGGGATCGTCCGCCATCCGGTAATCGATACAGGCGTGCTCGACCGCGATTCCGATCACCGGATCCTTGGTCACGTCGGCGACTTTTTCGCCCCGCAGATAGACCGCCCGTCCGTCACGCAGCGATTCCTTGTACTGCTCCGCTGTTCTCAATCCCATTTGTGATCACCTGCCCTGCAGATTTCGCGCCTGCGGCCGCGCGCCCCGTGGCGCTCGACTTGCTCAACTTCGACAGGCCAATATAGGAGCCCGCGGCGGCCACGTCCAACGGGCGCATCAACGTCCATGTCACGCTCGGCCATTCGCGCCGGCGCACCGGGCAGGCGGCCACGTGCCAGAAAACACTTTTGCTATGGAGGTCAGGCGATGGCGTCCATGAAGATGTTTGATCTTGGCGGCAAGGTGTCGATAGTCACCGGCGGGAATCGCGGGATCGGACGCGGACTCGCATTGGGGCTGGCCGAAGCCGGCGCGGCGGTCGCAATCCTCGCTCGCGACGAGGAAAAGAGCCATGCCACGCTCAAAGAGCTACTGGCGCTTGGCGTTCCCGCAATCGCGCTCAGAGTAGACCTCAAGCAGCGCCGCGAGCTCAAGCCCGCCTTCGACGAAGTCGAACGCAGGCTCGGGCCGGTCGATATCATGGTCAACAACGCCGCGTACGCGACGCTCACCAGTGTGGTCGATACCTCCGAGGAAGACTGGGACGGCGTGCTCGCGGTTAACCTCAACGCCGCTTTCTTCTTCTGCAAGTATGCCGCGCAATCGATGATCAGGCGCGGCAAGGGCGGCAAAATCATCAACGTCACCAGCCTGGCCTCCGCCTTCGGCAGCGGAGTCTTTCCGTCTTATGCGGTCACCAAGGGCGGGCTCGCGCAACTCACGCGCTCGCTCGCGATCGAGCTTGGGCCGCACAATATCCAGGTCAACGCGCTGGCGCCCGGATGGGTCTCGACCGACATGACCGAATGGCTCCGCACCGGGCCCGAGTATGAGTGGCTGCTCAAGGAGATGATCCAGCGCACGCCGCGCGGCCGCTTCGCCGAAGCCGAAGAGCTCAAGGGCGCGGTCGTGTTCCTGGCCTCCGCGGCCTCGGACAATATGACCGGCGCGGATTTTCTGATCGATGGGGGATTTTCGATTCGATGATTGGGCCACGCCGCGGAAGCGCGAGTGGTTCGAGGAGATAAGAGTTATGGCGGCGCCTGAAATGTTCAATCTTGATGGCCGCGTCGCAGTGGTCACCGGCGGCAATGGCGGGATCGGCCGCGGAATCGCGCTCGGGCTGGCTGCGGCCGGCGCGGCGGTCGCGGTACTCGCGCGCAACGAGGAAAAGAACGAGGCGGTGCTCGGCGAGTTGCGTGCGCTGAGCCCCGCGTCGATCTCAATGCCGCTCGACGTGACCGATCGCGCCGCGCTCGCGCCTACGATGGATCAGGTCGAGCATAAGCTCGGCCCGGTCGATATCCTGGTCAACAACGCGGGAGTCGCGCTTCCGGGCGGTGTGCTCAAGGTCGACGCAGCGATCTGGGACCGCGTGATCGAGACGAATCTCAATTCGGGCTTCCTGCTCTCGCAAATCGCCGCGCGATCGATGGCCCCGCGCAAACGCGGCAAGATCATCAACATCGCAAGCGAGTACGCGCGCTTCGGCAATCCGATCGCGCCGTCGTACGCCGCTTCCAAGGGCGGGCTCGTCCAACTGACCAAATCGATGGCGGTCGAGCTGGCGGCGCATAATATCCAGGTCAACGCGATCGTGCCGGGATGGATCGAGAGCGAGATGACGGCGCCAATCAAAGGGCGTCCATTCTACGACGACATCATCCGGCGCACGCCCGCCGGCCGCTTCGGCACGCCCGAAGAATGCGCTGGAGCGGCGGTGTTTCTCGCTTCGCGGGCTTCTGATTTCGTAACCGGCGCGACCATCTTTGTCGACGGCGGTTACGCGATTCGCTGAGCCGGGGCAGCAGTCTGCCGGTGAGTGACGGCGAGGCGTGGAACTGACTCCCGCGAGCGTTTAACCGCCGGCGCGCAAGCGCGTATCATCCCGCATCATGTCGAGGTCGCCGTTCGTATCGTGAAGCACACGCAGCGTGGCAATACGCGGATCGTAGATGGCCGCGATACCCGAGTATCGCGCTCGGACGGCGCGGCGAGCGGCCGGGTCGAGCTTCCAGTACTCAAGCCGCTCCGCGTGCTGGTCGCCGGTGAGGTGATCCTCGACCGCTACATCATGGGCGACGTGGCGCGCGTCTCACCCGAAGCGCCGATCCCGATACTGCAAGTCAGCCGAATCGAGGAACGTCCCGGCAACGCGGGCTTCGTGATGGCTAATCTGCGCGCGCTGGGGGCGCGGGTGAGCGCGCTCAGCGTGGTCGGCGCCGATCGCAACGGCGAACTGCTCCGCGAGATGTTTGGCGATCTGGGTATCGACACGCGCTCGGTGCTGGTCGACCCCGATCGCCCGACGATCGTCAAGGAGCGGATGCTGGGGTCGGTGCAATCGGCCAACCGCGCGACCCAGCAGCTTCTGCGCGTCGACCGGGAAGCGCCGCACGCGCTCAGCCCGGCCAAGGAACGCGCGCTCACGCGCCATCTCGAGCGCGAACTCAGGCAAGCCGACGGCGTTCTCATCTCGGACATCAACAAGGGCCTACTCACGCCGGGACTCCTGCGCGCACTAATCGACGGCGCGCGCCGCCGCGGCATCCCGGTTATCGTCGACCCGCGCCTGAGCGAGGATCTCTCGATCTATCGCGGCGCGACCGCGCTTACGCCCAATCGGTACGAGACCGAGTTCGCCACCGGCGCGCGCATGGTCGATCGCGATGCGTGGATGCGTGGGGCGGACGAATTGATGCACCGGCTCAAGCTCGACGCCTGCCTGGTGACGCTCGACCGCGACGGAATGTACCTCACCGAGCGCCGCGGCCCGCACACCTACATCCCGACCACGCCGCGTGCGGTCTACGACGTGACCGGCGCGGGCGACGTGGTGCTCGCGGTGTTCGGCCTGTTCGCGATCGCCGGGCTGAGCTTCGCCTCGGCGGCGCGGCTTGCGAACCTCGCCGCGGGAATCGAAGTCAGCCGGCTCGGCACCGAAATAATCTCGCGCGACGACCTCGCAAGAGCGCTCAGCCCCGGACCCGAAGGCGCGCAGCGCAAGATCGTATCGGTCGAGGAATTGCGCCCGGCGCTCCAGCGGCAGCGCGGCGCGGGCCGGCGGATCGTCTTCACCAACGGATGCTTCGATCTGCTGCACGCAGGGCACGTCGAGATGCTCGCGTTCGCGCGTGCGCAGGGCGACTCGCTGGTGGTGGGGGTCAACAGTGACCGCAGCGTACGGCAGATCAAGGGCGATAGCCGCCCGATCTATCTGGCCGCCGAGCGGGCGCTGATTCTGGCCGCGCTCGAGGCGGTGGATCACGTGGTGGTGTTCGACGAAACGCGCGCCGAGCGTATCGTGCGCGCCGTGCGCCCCGACGTGCTGGTGAAGGGCGAGGACTGGCGCGACAAGGTCGTCGACGGCCAGACCTTCGTCGAGTCGTACGGCGGACGGGTGGCGCTCGCGCCGCTGTTGCCCGGCTACGGCACGACGTTGACGATCGATCGCCTGCGCAACACCGCGGCGCCGCACGCCCGCGCCGAGTCAGCGCTTAAGGGAGCGCAGGCCAAACCGCGCGGCAAGGTAATTGGTCGCGCGCCGAAGCTCCGGTAGCTGCATCCACCACGCGATCCCGAGATAGACCGCGCCGTAAACGGGCAGCACCGCAAGCGCCATCAGGCGCGGGCCGGCATGCCCCATCTCAAGCTTGACCGCCCATCCGGCCGCGGTCGCCAGCAGCGCGATCGCCCATAGCCTCGCGACCAGGCCGCGGCTCAATCCGGTCGGACCGATTCTCGAATTGAGTTTCCATCGCAGCAGCGCGAACTCAACCCATGCGGCGACTCCGGCCGACGCGGTCAGGCCGGCCACGCCCCAGCGCTGTGCGATTCCCAATGCTGGCGGCAGCGGAATCGCGCACAGGTAGCCGAAGACCAGCGTCAGCGCGAAACGGACGAGCGCGAACTTAAGCGGTGTGCGCGTATCTTCGAGCGCGTAGAAGGCCGAGTTGTACAGCCGGCCCATCGTCGCCGCCAGCATCCCCACCGCCGACCCGGCCAGCACCGCCCATACGTAGATCGCGTCACGATGGGTGAAGCTGCCGGACTGGAAGATGAGCGCGGAGACCACGTCGCCGAGAAACAGAAACGCCGCCGCCGACGGCACGACCAAAAACGCGATCTGCCGCAGGCCCGCGTCCAGGCGCAAACGCAAAAGCTGCGAGATTTCCTCGAAGGTGCCGGCCGCGCGCGACATGCTCGGCAACTCAGCCGCCGCGACCGACATCCCGAACAGGCTTATCGGCAACAGGTAGAGGATACTTGCGTAGCTCAGCGCCGCGACCGCGCCCGTGGGCAGCAGGCTTGCCAGCAGATTGTCGACGTAGCCGGAAATCTGGCTCGCGCCGCGCCCGGCAACCACCGGCGTCAGGTTGCGGAAGACCGTGCCGAGGGCCGTGCGCGTGCGTGCGAAATCGATTCGCATCCGGCCAACCAGCCGCAGCGTCTGAGGCGCCTGCACCGCGATTTGCAGCAGCGCGCCGACTACCGCGCTCCACGCGAGATCGATCGCGAGCCCGTCCTGCGACCGGCGCGGGCCATAAATGATGAGCGCGGCGATGATCGCGAGATTCCATGCGACCGGCGCGGTGTAGGAAGCGAAAAAGCGATGGTGGCTGTTGAGCACGCCAAGGCACCAGGCTGACAACACCAGCAGTCCGGCGCCGGGGAACATGATGCGTACCAGGCTGACCGTAAGCTCGCGTTTGGCCCCGGTGAATCCCGGCGCGATCGCCGCGATCAGCCACGGCGTGCCCCACACTCCGAGGGCGACCAGGACCGCCACTCCGAGTCCGAGCAGCGCGCCCACGCTCCACGCCAGCGTCTCGGCCGTCTCGTCGTCGCCCTCGCTCAAGAGCTTGCTGTAAACCGGGATGAAGGAGGCCGAAAGCACGCCCTCGCCGAAGAGGTTTTGCAGGATGTTGGGGATGCGAATGCCGGCTTTGAAGGCGTCGGCGGCGTTGGAATTGCCGAGGTAGTGGGCGAAGACGCTCTCGCGAACCAGCCCGGCGATACGGCTCAGCAGGATACCCGCCGCGACCAGCCATGCCAGGTTGGGGCCGAGGCGGGCCGCTAGCAGCCGGCCAGCCGCCGAATCCACGGGCGCGGCGGGCGGCACTGGCGCTGCTTGCTGTTTGTTCGAGCCGGTTACGATGTAAAGCGCGCTCCTTTGGAATGTCGCGCTAGAGTATAGCGGCGCGCCGCGCCAGCTTGTAGGCGGTGTCCGGCAGTCGCGCGCGACAACCGCGCGGCATCGCCGCTATCGTCACCGGCCTCGCTTGTGCCGTCTGGCGGGGGTGTCTAAGCTCCTCAGGTTCGGCGCGGCCGATAGCAGGTAGGGGGAGGACAGCTTTACGTTCGCCGTCAGCAATCCGGTAGGAAGCTTCTGGGCAATCGAGCGTTGGATCAATGTCGAGGCGATCCAGCTTCTCGTCCATCACGCGAGCTCTGTAATCGCGGCGATCGTGATCTTCGCCTTCGTTGCGCGGCTGGCGATCTGGTTGCTGCCTCATGGATTGGTACGCGAGATCGTGGTCATCATCGACGACGTCGTGCTGATCGGGCTGCTGCTGTATTTCGGTTGGGATATGTTTATCTACCTGTGGAATCGACGGGCGATCATTCAGCCGCATACCGCGACCGGAGCCCCTTCGTCACTCCCTTCGTCAGGCCCCTCGTCCTGCGCCGAGATCTATCTCCCGGCGCGATTGGCGAAGCCGCTCGGCGAAATCGCTCAGGCGCTGACGCGGCTCATTCCTGTCCCGTGGTAACCCGCTCCGCGCGGGCATAAACTCGAACTGGGCCTGAGCGGCCCGCGATGCTCACCGATAGCGACAATGGCGGCGGGGCGAAGTCATTTTCGCTCTATCTGCACATCCCCTACTGCCAAGCCAAGTGCCCATATTGCGATTTCAATTCGCACGCCGTGGCGAGCTGGCCGGAGGACGATTATGTGCGCGCGCTGATCGCCGAGATCGAGCGCCGCGCGGGCGAAGCTCCCTGGGCGGGACGGCGGCTCAAGACGATCTTCTTCGGCGGCGGCACGCCGTCGCTGTTCCGGCCGGAATCGATCGCGGCGGTCCTGGGCTCGGCCGAGCGCAATTTCGGCATCGAGAGCGGTGCCGAGGTCACGCTGGAAGCGAATCCGGGAACGGTCGACGCGGCCAAACTTGGTGGGATGCGCGCCGCCGGGATAAATCGAATCAGTTTCGGCGCCCAATCGTTCAACGAGGCACGTCTGAAGTTTCTCGGCCGCATCCATGGCGCCGCGGAAATCCGCGAAGCCGCCCGGCTGGCGCATCGCGCGGGCTTCGAGCGCCTCAATCTCGATCTCATTTTCGCGGTCCCGGGACAGACCGTCGATGAAGCGCTCGACGACATCGCGGAGGCCGCCGCGCTTGGCCCCGACCATATCTCGGCCTACAACCTGACCTTCGAAGAAGGCACCGCGTTTTTCACCGAAATGAAGCGCGGGCGAATCCGGCCGATCGATTCCGACCGGCAGGCGGAGTTCTACGCGGCGGTGCGCGAGGAGCTGCCGCGGCGCGGCTATAAAATGTATGAAATCTCTAACTATGCGCCGCCCGGCCATGAGGCTCGCCACAATCTGAGCTACTGGCGGCTGGAGAGTTACCTGGGACTGGGCGCGGGAGCGCACAGCTTCGCGCGCGCCGGGAGCGGCGTCGGCGGCGGCGGCGATGGTGGAACGAGCGTATGCCCGCGCGCTACGTCGAGCAGGCGCTTGAGGGCGGCCTTGCGGAAGCGGGCGGCGAGACGGTTGATAGTACCGTCGAGCGTGGCGAGTTCGTGTTTCTGAATCTGCGGCTGCGCGCCGGATTTGCGCTCGCCGATTTCGAGGAGCGCTTCGGCGAAAGTTTCGATCGCGTTTTTGGTGCGCGCGCCGCGCGGTTGTTCGAGGGCGAGTTACTGGTTCGCGACGAGGGCCGGATTTATCTGAGCGAGCGCGGCCTGGAACTCGCCGACTCGGTATTTGCAGAGTTCATCTAGCGCGGCGAATTACGAAGTTTTAGAACGGCACACTAGCCGTCTTTTGGTCCGGGAGTTTCCGCTTCTTCCAGGGCTTTTGTAAGGAGCGCGCTCACATTGTCGTTCGACACGATAGTGGTAAGCGCGCCGAGGCGCGGGCCGCGCTCCTGGCTCAAGATCACGCGGTAGAACAGCGGAAAAATCTTGCCCGGCTTGTCGTAGTGCTGGCGGCCGATTTCGTAAATCGCCTTTTCAATCTCTTCGGCGCCAGCCTCGCGGTTGGCGACGAGCCAGTCGCTGAAATTCCTGCACCTGTGCGGGCTCGCGTCCGGTCAGCGATGTAGCGCTTTTTGCCCGGCTCGATAAAGTCGCGGTAGAAATTGAGCGCGCATTCGATAAGCGTGCGCGCCATCTTTTCGGTCGCCGAATCATTGGCGATCTTTGGGTCGTAATTTACGACGTACTTCCAGATCAGATCCCTATCCTGAGTCCCCAGCGCGCCGACCAGATTCATCATCAGGCCGAAGCTGAGGGTCGAATCGAAACGCCGGGCGCTCTGGCTTTGCAGCACGAACTCGAGCGGCGAGTTGCGCCGCTCGTTCTCGTTCGCCGCGCTCCACGCGCGCAACGCGTCGAGATATTCGTCGGTGTATTGCGGAATCGATTCCAGGAACAACTTGCGCGCGCGCCGCGGATTCAGAATCAGGAAATACTTGAGCACCTCGATCGGCGCATAGCGCCGCCACTGCTCGACGCCGACTCCGCGGCCGATCGACTTCGAGACCTTGTGGCCCTCCTCGTCGAGATACATCTCGAACGGGAAACCGAGCGGCGGGCGTCCGCCGAGCAGACGCAGAATCTGGCCCGAGAGCCGCGCCGAATCGATCAGGTCCTTGCCGTAAAGCTCGTAGTCGACCCTCAGCACGTACCATCTGAGCGCCCAGTCGACTTTCCACTGCGCCTTAGCCCTGCCGCCGAGCACGCTCTGCTCGCCGCTGAACCCGCATCCGTGCGCGCCGCCGAAGCTGCGCTCGCATGAGAACTCGACGGTCGCGCGCTCGGGGTGGTACGCCGTCACCAGGGTCGAGTTGACTTGCCCGCAGGAGGGGCAGAGGGGCATCACCGGCGACCATCCGGCGCGATTCTCCTCGCGCAACGTCGGCGTGACGACGCGAATTATCTCGGCGTGCTTTTCGAGGATGAGCCTGAGCGCGCTGTCGAAACGGCCGCTCGAATACATTTCGCTGGAGCGCATCAGCTCGTAGCTGACTTCGACCGGCTCCAGGAAAGTTTCGAGCAGCCCGATCATGTGCGCGGCGAAGCTTGGATGGCAATCGCCGAAGGGGTCAGGAATCCGCGATACCGGCTGGCCCAGAAAGCTCGCGGTCGCCTCGCGGTTGGGGATACTTTCGGGGACCTTGCGCAGCCCGTCCATGTCATCGATGAAAACGATCAGCCGGGTTGGGCGGCGGAATGCGGCGTTGCCGGGGTCGCCGTCGGCAAGGACCTTGAAGGCGTGCTGCACGTACGCGGGGCGCAGCACCTCACCCATCGTGCCCAGATGCGGCAGACCCGAGGGGCCGAAACCGCTCTCGAAAATTACCTCGCGCTCGGGGGGATACTTGCCAACCCGTTCGGCAAGCCGCCGCGCCTCTTCATAGGGCCAAAGGTCGAGTTCGGTCCGCTCGAGTCCGATTCGCTCGGGTGCCGCCATCCGCCGTCAATCCTCACTTTGTTCTGCGAAAGTTCTCTGCTTCGCGAGCATTCTCTGGGCTGGCAGGGTCATAGCTTACCCTTGAGCACGCGCGCCATCGCCTCATGCAGCCAGGGGTCGATCTGGAGGTCGCGATTCTTCTCCGAGGCAAGGCGCAATTTCACGCCACAATTGGCGCAAATAAAGGCATCCTGGCTGAATCCCGCGCGGTCCTCCACGGCCAGGTGCAGGAACCATTCGTTTATCGGACGCCGGCAGATTTCGCAACTTTTCTCACTCATCGTTGGCAGACACAGAGGCGTTAAATGGTTATATCATTGATAGGGGCGGGGAGGGCGTGTTAGAGGATTTCCTCCAGGTCAGTAACGGCCCTGCAAAACCTTAGGCCTACATACTACCCTAAACCTGCGATGCGGCGGCATCCGGAAAGTCGGGGCCTCGGATCTGGAATTGAGCTGTATGGGTTAAGCAGCGCTGGGCCTCACGGACGGGATTTTCCGCTTCATGGAAGACAATCTGACAAAGCATAAAATCAAGGAACTGCGCGCGCTGGTGTCGGAAGGAGACCGGGTCGCCATCCTGTTGCAGGACGATCCCGATCCCGACGCGATGTCGAGCGCGATCGCGCTGCGCACGCTGCTCGGCCGCAACAAGCTCACCACGCCGATCTTCAGCTTCACTCCGGTCACCCGTCCGGAAAACAAGACCATGATGCATCTGCTGGAGATCGAGATTGCCCCGGCCGATACCGAGGAACTCGTGTCGTTTGACCGGGTGGCGATGGTCGACGTCCAGCCTCCCTACTTCAACGGTCGCCTCCGGCGCGCCGATATTGTGATCGACCATCATCAGGGCTATGCGCCGAACAACGCCGCCTTCCAGGACGTGCGCCCCGGCTACGGCGCCACGGCCACAATCATGACCGAATACCTGGTGGCGGCCGACGAACGAATAAGCGAGCGCCTGGCGACCGCGCTGCTCTACGGCATCCGCAGCGACACGCTGATGCTCAAGCGGCGGGTTACCGACAGCGATATTCAGGCCTTCACTCAGCTCTACCCCCACGCCAACTACAGCCTGCTGCGTCAGATCGACCGGCCCGAACTCCCGGCGCGCTTCGCGCGGGTGCTCGCTCGTGTGATGCGCCGCTTCGAGGTCCACGAGGGCATCGCGTTGCTGCATCTCGGGCGCGTCGAGCGCGATGACCTGATCGTGCAGATGGCGGATTTCTGCCTCCAGTTCGAGGGCGTCGAATGGGTGGTGGTGTCGGGCAAGCTCGATGACAACCTGGTGATTGCGGTGCGCAATCACGGCATCGGACGGGCCAACGCGGGCGAGGTGGTGCGCAAGCTGTTTGGCGAAATCGGCAGCGCCGGCGGGCATCGCAACATGTCCAAGGCGGTTATCGCGCTGAAAGATTGGCAAGCGCGCGAGCATACGCTGCGCGACGGAGCGATTGAAGCCCGTCTGCGCGAACTGTTCGAAGCGCAAATCGGCGGCGAGAACGACGCCCACGACTGAGCAGCGCAACCGCAGCGAGACAATTGTTTGCCTCAATCCGCGCATGGCTGGTTTACCGGCGATGCGCCAGCGTCTATCGTGGTGGCGATGAGCGTGCTGGAGGGGACAGTTGAGGTTAGCAACCGTCTCGGGCTCCATTTGCGCGCCGCCACCAAGCTGGCCGAAACGGTGCGCAGCTTTCAATCCAAGGTAACGATTACCGGCAAAGACGGGCATGCAGACGGGCGCAGCGTGATAAACCTGATGATGCTTGGTGCTGCAATAGGGGCGCGGCTAAAGATACGCGCCGAGGGCCCCGACGCGCGCGCCGCGCTCGACGCGGTACAACATCTGTTCCAAGATCGCTTTGGCGAAGATTGATCGGTTTGGCGAAGGCCGGCCGTATCGGCGGGAACGCCCGGGCGGTAACATCGCGACCGAGCCGGCCGAATGGCTGAGCGGCGGCGCGCTACGTTAAGTTGGCTCATATCTTGATCGCGCGTCAGCGGTTGGATATACCAAGGCATCGCTCTTTTTGTCCCGGATGGAATACCTGCACCTATCGAGCGTTGTGCGGCGCGCGCTCGCTCCGCAACAAACCCAAAAATCAAGTTCCCGCTGGGCCGGGCGAGCCTGCTGAGGACTGAAGCGGAAGCTCGCCAAAACCGGCACCCCCAAGGAGACATCGTTAAATGCCGCTCAAGGATTTTCTCTTCACTTCGGAGTCGGTTGCCGAAGGCCATCCCGACAAGATGTGCGACCAGATCTCGGATGCCGTGCTCGACACGCTTATCGCCGAGGACCCCAACTCGCGGGTGGCGCTTGAATCGTTGGTTAAGACCGGACTTATCGTGTTGGCCGGCGAAATCACCAGCCGTGCCCATCCGGATTTCGTGCGGATAGCGCGCGATACCGCTGTTGAAATCGGCTACAACCATATCGACACCGGCTTCGACGGCAACAACTGCGCCGTGCTGACCGCGATCGAGCCGCAGTCGGCCGATATTTCGCAGGGCGTCACCGAGGGCGAGGGACTTCACAAGGAGCAAGGCGCCGGCGATCAGGGCCTGATGTTCGGGTTCGCCTGCGACGAGACACCGGAACAGATGCCGTTGCCGATCGCACTCGCGCATCGGCTGATGGAGAACCTCTCCGCGCTGCGCCATCAGGGCAAAGCCGATTTCCTGCTGCCTGACGGCAAGAGCCAGGTCACTGTGCGCTACGTGGGCGGGCGTCCGGTCGAGGTCAGCACCGTGGTGGTCTCGGCACAGCATCGCCGCGACGTCGGCCACGCGACCGTGCGCGAGGCAGTGATCGAGGAACTGATCAAGCCGACCATTCCGAAGCAGTTCCTGACCAAGGACACGATTATCCATGTCAATCCGACCGGCAGTTTCGTGATCGGCGGTCCGCATGGCGATTGCGGACTCACCGGTCGCAAGATCATTGTCGACACCTACGGCGGCTATGGACGCCACGGCGGCGGCGCGTTCTCGGGCAAGGATCCCAGCAAGGTCGACCGCTCGGCCTGCTACATGGCGCGTTACGTGGCCAAGAACGTGGTCGCGGCGGGACTTGCAACCAAGTGCGAAATCCAGGTCGCCTACGCGATTGGCGTGGCCGAGCCGGTTTCGATTCTTATCGATACTTTCGACACTGGCGCGGTGCCGGACCAAAAACTGTCATCCGCGCTGCGCGAACTGTTCGATTTCCGGCCCGCCGGGATCATCAAGACCCTCGGATTGAAGCGGCCGATTTACAAGGCCACTGCCGCCTATGGCCATTTCGGCCGGACCCCACGCAATGGGCTCTTTCCCTGGGAACAGACCGACATGGTCGACGCATTGCGCAGTGCATTCGGGCGCGACGCCGGCCGCTAAACTGAGAGACCGTCGAACGACAACCTTCGGGCGCGCGGCGCACTCGCGCACGCGCGCCCTTTAAAATTCGGAGAAGATTCAGATGGAGGCGAAAGCCAGCAAGCGTAAGGCGACGTCCGCCGCGTCACACAACGGGCGCGCCCTGCCCCACGACGTTCGCGACCTCGGATTTGCCGAGGCCGGTAGGCGCAGGATCGAGTGGGCCGACGAGCAGATGCCGGTGCTGCGGATTATCCGCGAGCGCTTTATCAAGGAAAAGCCGTTGCGCGGCCAACGCCTGAGTGCCTGTCTGCATATCACCACCGAAACCGCCAATCTCCTGCGCACGCTCAAGGCGGGTGGCGCCGAGGTGCTGTGCTGCGCTTCCAACCCGCTCTCGACCCAGGACGACGTCGCCGCCGCCCTGGTCAAGGAATACGGCATCCCCAGCTACGCCATCCACGCTGAGGATCGCGACACCTATTACAGCCACCTGCGCGCAGTGCTCGAAGCGCATCCGACCATCACGATGGACGACGGCGCCGACCTGGTGAGCCTGCTGCATACCGACTTTCATGATCAGGCTTCCGAGGTGCGGGCCTCGATGGAAGAGACCACCACCGGCGTCATCCGCCTGCGCGCGATGGAGCATGATCGGGCATTGCGCATCCCGGTGGTCGCCGTCAACGACGCTCAGACCAAGTACCTGTTCGACAACCGCTATGGCACGGGGCAATCGACGCTCGACGCGATTATCCGCGCAACGGGCGTGCTCGTGGCGGGATCGGTGTTCGTGGTGTGCGGTTACGGATGGTGCGGACGCGGCGTAGCGGCGCGCGCGCGCGGACTCGGCGCCAACGTGATTGTTACCGAGGTAAACCCCATCCGGGCCCTGGAAGCGGCGCTCGAGGGCTACCAGGTGATGCGGATGGCCGAGGCGGCGCGCGTGGGTGATATCTTCGTCACCGTCACCGGCGACAAGGAGATCATCGGGCCGAGTCATATGACCGCCATGAAAGACGGCGCGATCATCTGCAACTCGGGCCACTTCGACGTCGAGATCGACCTGCCCGCACTACGCAAGCTGGCACGCAAGGTCGACCGTTATGCCGAGCGTGAAGTTGAGATCTTTCATATGCGCAGTGGAAAGAAGATCTATCTGCTCGGCCAGGGGCGGCTTGTGAACCTCGCCTGCGCCGGCGGCCATCCCGCGCAGGTGATGGACATGAGCTTCGCCACCCAGGCGATGGCGGCGGCGTGGGCTTCTGAAGCTCAGCTCGAGGTTGCGGTGCATAACGTGCCGTTGAAGATCGAGGACGAAGTCGCGGCCATGAAACTCGCCGCGATGGGGATCAAAATCGACAAGCTTTCAGCCGAGCAGAAGCATTACCTGGCAAGCTGGGAGAGCGGAACGTAAGAGCCGATCGGAACGGCCGCGCCCTTCGCAGCTTTATTGCCGAGCGAGACCCGGCTCAACTGCTCGGCAGCCAGCCGCGCCGGCGCGCCAGTTCGCCGCCGGCGAAGCATACCGCGATAAGCGTTAGCGCGACGAAAAAGCGCGGCGAGGTCGGATGCCATAACGCGTCGCCCAGGAACGCGAACAGGATGGTCCCCGGTATCATTCCGATCATGCTCGCCCAGAAATAGTCGCGGAAGGTTATGGGCGACGCGCCGGCCAGCAGGTTGAGCGCATTGTAGGGAATCAGCGGCACCAGCCGCAGGTAGAAAATGATCTGGAAGCCGTGGCGGCCGATGTGCGCCAATAATCTCTCGAAGCGTCCGCTGCCGACGATGCGCTGCACGAACGACCGTCCCAGAAATCGTCCCGCCGAAAACGCAATCAGCGCTCCCGCATCAGCTCCCACCAGCGAATAGACCGCTCCCCACAACGCGCCGAACGCGAGTCCGCCCGCGATTGTCATCACCGCGCCCGGCACCAGGAATGACGGCCCAACCGCGTAGAGCAGAATATAGACGACCGGTCCCCAGATGCCCCAGCTCAGGACCTCGACTTTGACCAGGCTCGGATTCTCAAACCACTCGGTATGTTCCCATAGCAGCCATGCCGACCCCAGCAACAGGATCAGCACGAGTGCGACCTTCACGACCCCCAACGGAGTGAGCAGCGGACGCCGCTCGTCGGTAGGTGGTATGGGACTGATCGCAGCCATCTTCAAAAACCCGTCGAGACCAACTATCCATGATACGGGCCATCATGGCACCCAGACAAGGCGTAGCTAGCAGGAGTTTGGTTATCGGGTTGCGTCGTGGGGACTACGGCCGGCTTAATTTGACGCCGGCGCCGTCGGCTCAGCGTGCGATGTCGTTGTGGCGGACCTGGACCGCTACGCCCTCGAGGCCCAGGCGATGCGCGAGTTCGGTAACCAGCGTCGGCGATCGATGCCGTCCGCCGGTGCATCCCAGGCCAATCGTCAGGTAACTTTTCCCCTCGCGCCGGTATAGCGGCACCAGGAAGCCGAGCAGGCGGACTATTTCATCGACAAAGCGCCGCGCCTCCGGCTGTCCCATCACGTACGACTGCACCCGCTCGTTCGTCCCGTCCAGTGGCCTCAACTCCGGCACGAAAAAAGGGTTGGGCAGGAAACGCACGTCGAGCACCAGGTCCATCCCGACCGGAATCCCGTACTTGTAGCCGAACGACACCAGCGCGATCGTCATCGATACGCCGCCCGTCGCGCCCAAAACCGCGGTCGTGATGACCTCGCGCAGCTCGTGTACGGTGAGCGCGCTGGTATCGATCACCCGGTCGGCCCGCTCGCGCATCTCGGCCAACGCGAGGCGCTCGGTGCGAATACCGTCGGCCACGGAAGCCCCGCTTTCGGCCATCGGATGCGGCCGGCGACTTTCCGAATAGCGCCGCACCAGGACCTCGTCGGAGGCGTCGAGAAAAAGGACTTCGGGATGGAAGCCCGCATGCTCGAGGTGGTTGAAAACGCGCGGCCACTGCGGGAAGAACAGGCGCTCGCGCGCGTCGATGCCGAGCGCCACGCCGGCAATCTGGGGGTCGCGCCGGGTCGCGAGCCGCATCACCGACTCGGCCAGCGCGACCGGCATGTTGTCGACGCAGTAGAAGCCCAGGTCCTCGAGCACGCGCATCGCGGAGACTCGCCCCGAGCCCGAAACCCCGGTCACGATAATGAGCCGCGAACTGCGGGAAGACGTGGCCGATACAGCCGTTGCGCCCGGTCCCAGTGTGCGCGCCCGCCGCCCCACAGCCATCGCAGTCAAGGCGCGCCGGCAGCACCATCGCTCAGTGCCGGGCGTCTTCCTCCTTGATCAGGCGAAAAATCTCAGCCGCGTCGGGCGCGGCGATCAAGCGCTCACGAAAAGCCGGGTCTTTCATCAGGCGCGAGACGCGCGCGAGCGCCTTGAGGTGAAGACTTGCCGAGTCCTCTGGCGCTACCAGCAGAAAGAACAGGTGAGTGGCGCCACCGTCGAGCGAGTCGAAGTCGACGCCTCGCACGTGGCGCCCGAAGACGCCGATGATGCTGTTGACGCCGGGAAGCTTGCCATGAGGAATCGCGATTCCGTCGCCGATTGCGGTCGAACCCAGCCGCTCGCGCTCGGCGAGCACCGCGGAGAGCGCGGCAGGATCGATCTCGCGGTGTTTGCTGGCAAGGTAGCTCGCCAGCTCATGCAACACCTCGGGTTTGGTATTGCCTTTGAGTTCAGGCAGCACCATCTCAGGACTCAGAATATCGGTAATTTTCATCGCCTATTCAGCACACCCGATTATTGCATCGAAGGGAGGGTCCGAGCGAGCGCAGCCTGACCGAAAATTGCCAAAGCACCCTGTAGGTACGGGGCACCGCCACACGCCTACGAACGGGAATCGCTCTCCGCTTCCTCGGCCGCGCTCAGGACTTCGCCCGCCGATTGTGCGCGCGATTTCTTAGCCTCGATCTTCTCCAGATGTTTTTTGAGTTGCCGCTGCACCTTGTCCGCAAGCAGGTCGATGACTGAGTAGAGGTCCTTGGTCTCCTGCTGCGCCGCGACCACCGCCAACCGGCCCGATTTGACCGTAACTTCACCACACTGGCGGTATTTATCAACTGACAGAATCAAATGCACCGTGCACGGGCGCATCAAAGCCTTCGCCACATGGCCGAGCTTGCGTTCTCCGTACTGCCGGATCGCTTCGGTTGGTTCGACATGGCGGAAGGTCACGGTGACCTGCGCGACCGGCCGCGCCTTGAGCACCTCGCGGCGATGCAGCTTGCGTTCAGCCACCCGGTCGCGTTTGCTCGCTGGTTTTTTCAGCGCCATCCTCGCCACCTCTTTACCATCGCCGGCAGCAGGTCAGTTGACCATCTTGCGGCGCGCCGAGGGCAGGATACCGAGCGCCTGACGGTACTTGGCCACCGTGCGGCGCGCGATATTGATCTGATCCTGACGCAGAACTTCGGCGATGGCCTGATCGGACAACGGATCGTGACGCTGCTCGAGCGCCACCATCGCGCGGATTTTTTCCTTGACGGTCTCGGCGCTGATATCTTCGCCGCTGACAGCTTTGACGCCCGAGGTGAAGAAAAACTTCATCTCGAAAATGCCCTGCTGGGTGTGCGCGTACTTGTTGGCCGTGGCGCGGCTGATGGTCGACTCGTGCATCCCGATGTCCTCGGCCACGTCCTTGAGCACCAACGGCCGCAGATGGGTGATGCCATGGTCGAAGAACGCTCGCTGAAACTTTACGATCGAGCTCGCTACTTTGAAGATCGTCTGCTGGCGCTGGTAGATCGACTTGACCAGCCATCGCGCCGAACGCAACCGCTCCTGCAAATACTCCTTGGTGTCCTCGGCGACCGCGGAATCGCTCAGCACGCGCTGGTAGTAGCCGGCCAGGCGCAACCGCGGCACCGCGCCATCGTTGAGCAGCACCACGTAGTCTTCGCCCATCTTATGGATGAACACGTCGGGCACGATGTAGGCCGGTTCCTGCCCGCCGTAATCGCGTCCCGGCTTAGGCTCAAGGAGCGAGATTACCTTGGCTGCCTGTCCCACCACCTCGACCGTCACTCCGAGCGAGCGGGCGATCTCGGCGTAGCGATGCTTCTCGAGGAGGTCCAGATGGTTGAGCACGATACGCGCGGCCAGCGACTCTTCCATCCCGATGTTCCTGAGCTGTTGGTAGAGGCACTCGCGCAGGTTGCGCGCCGCCACTCCCGGGGGATCGAATCGTTGTACGCGCTTGAGCACCCGCTCGACGTTGTCGGCGTCGGTCTCGAGCTGAGCCGCCAGGTCCTCAACCGGCACTTCCAGGTAGCCGTCGTCGTTGAGATTGTAGATGATGGTCGCGCCGATGATCTGCTCGTTGTGCTCTAGCGAAGACATTCGGAGTTGCCACATCAGATGCTCTTCGAGTGAAGTGCGGCGGGTGAGCGTATTCTCCAAAGTTTGGCGGCGTTCGTCGTCCTGTTCGGACTCCTGGTTGTCCTGCCAGTTGTTGGAATAGTTCTCGAGGTACTCGCGCCAGTCGAGCTTGTCGAGCCGGCCATCTTCCTTGATCTCGAGCGTGGCGTCGCGCGCCTCGCTGGTCATCCCCTCGACGATCGGTTGCTCGTCGCCGTTGCCGTTCCATTCCGATTCGGCTGCCGCCGCGCCCGGCTCGGGCTCGGGGGGCAACAGATCGGGTTCGGACCCGGGCAAGGGATCGGGCGCGGCGGCCATCCCATCGTCCGCCGCAATCGCCGTAGGGCTGCGCTCTTCGACCATCTCGAGCAATGGATTGGATTCGAGTTCGGTCTGGACGACGGCTTCCAGCTCGGGCAGCGACAGTTGCAGTATCTTGATCGCCTGCTGAAGCTGAGGCGTCATCACGAGCTGCTGCCGCAGCCGCAGGTCCTGTCCTAATTTGAGTTCGGGTGCCATATCGAACGCCGCTGACTAAGGCGACTTAGCGACGGTCGTCTTATTATCCTGGGTTTTCTGATCCTTAGGGAAGAACACCGCGCGCGCGCCCTCGACCTCGCTCTTGCCGGTGTCAAGGTGCACGGTGATCTTGCTGCCGGTAACCTGGTCCTCGCCGTCGTGCACCACGGGACTGCCGGTCAGTATCACTGTATGCTTCGCCTGATCGAGCACTGCGTTGTCGCCGGTCGCCCAGCGCGTGCCCTGGCTCATCCGCACGTTATCATTGGCGACCATGTCTTTGACTTCATGGAAGTCCTTGCCGTAGGTCACCTTCAGCATGTCGCTGGTCAGGGTAGCGTCGCCCTGGGTCGCACGGACATGGCCGCGAAACGTCACCACGTTGCCCTTATAGTCGAGATCGAGCGCGTCCGACTTGATGTCGATCGGGCCCTTGTTGCCCGAGAACTGGAGCGAAGAGAACGGGCTATCCCCGCCTTGGGTGTCCTTGTCCGCCTTCGCATGGGTAGCGTGGCTGCTTGAACCAGTTTTCGCCGATGCGGACTCCGTCGAGACATGCCTGCGGCGCCTGGATTTGGCGGGCGTGGCAAGCGCCGCTGGCGCGTTGACGTCCTCTGTTGTGAGCGGCGCGGTGTACGTCGCCGGACCTGTCGTGTTGCTCAAAGACGTGGCACTCGATGCCGAGGTCGCCGCCGTAGTATCCGAAGCCGTTGACGTGCCGCTGCTCGCGGAAGCGCCAGGCGCCTTGCGGATACTGGAACCGACCGTGGCCGACGGCGCATTCTGCGCCGCGGCCGCGCCGGGCTGGGCTGCGCCTGACGCCGCGGCGGACGGTACCGCCGCGGTGTCAGGCGCAGCGGACGACGTTTGCGCGAGCGCGGCCGCTGGCGCGCTCGCGTATAGTGCCAGCGCTGGCGCGCCAATCAGCCTGATCAAAACCGACGCGGCGCAGCGCCACTCGCGCCACGCCGCCCGCTTCGCGCGTGCCGCGCGCTTAGGATTTGCGCGACTTGAGAGCACTTTTCTTCTTGGGAGCCACAACAGTATTGGTCTGGCTCAGTAGGCTGAAGCTACGTTCGTTCGGATGACCGGTCAGGCCCACGCCTGTCACGGTCAGCCCTTGGCCGTCAACCTCGACTTGACCTGGAGCGTTCACCAGATCTTTGTCGGGGGCGAAAGTCGCTTCGTCGGTAGTGAGCACGTAGTCGCCATAATTGATTCGGAGCCCGCCGCTCAAGTGGGCCTGGTTGATATGATTGCCGGTCACCGAGATTTCCGCCCGCGGAGCGCTGACCTCGACATTCTTGCCGTCCTTCGCAACCATCGACAACTGAGCGTCAGTCAATACCAGCGAAGTCTTGTCGTGCGAGTAACTCGCGTCGCGCGCGACCAGATGCCACTGGCTTAATCCTCCGCTCATTTGCGTCCACTTGAGATTGTGCGCATGAAGAAATGCGTTGGGCACCAAGTCTACCATTTGTTGCACAGTCGTGGCCGGCGTGCGATGCCGAACGACATAAATGGTGACCCCGAGCACAACGACAAGTGCCGCGGCGCCGAACAGTCCCATCGCCTTGGCCACCCGTTTCGGACTCATCGCCTCGCTCCCTTAATGAGGCTATCAGCGGCGGTTTGGGGTGTAAATCAATCTTTGTTGGCGCGCCGCTATCGCTCACGCCGCGCCCTGAAGCGGGCCGCCAAATAAGTCAGCGCAGCGGCCCATAACAGGCTATTCGGCACCGACAGCAGCAGGAAAAAATCGTCCGTTCGCGACCCGGCCAGATGAACCAGCGGCATTCCGAGCAACCCGAACAGCAGATGCCATTCCATGTCGCGTGAAGAATTGGCCCACGCCAACGCCTGCGCGATCCAATGCGCGACGAAAAAGCTCAGGAACACCATCCCCGTAGCCAGATTGTCCGCCAGTGCCATCCAGGCGGAACGGGAACTGCCCTCGATCGGCCGCGCCTTGATGCGCCGCAATTGGCTAGTCGCGGCTTGCCGCCTCGCGCGCCGCGGCGTCGATTCGGGTGACGTCGCCGAGCAGGGCCGGCAGCAAATCGAGCGGATAGGAATTGGGACCGTCGCTCAGCGCATGGTCGGGGTCCTCGTGCACTTCCATGAATAGGGCGTCGACTCCGACCGCCGTCGCCGCGCGCGCCAGCGGCGCCACGAATTCGCGCTGGCCGCCAGAGCGCTCGCCGCCCGCGCCCGGCAACTGCGCCGAGTGCGTAGCGTCGAAGACCACCGGGTAGCCAAAGGCGCGCATGATCACCAGGGCACGGAAATCGCTCACCAGGTTGTTATAGCCGAACGAGAAGCCGCGCTCGGTTATGATCAGCCGGTGGCTGCCGAAGCTTTCGGCCTTGGCCACCACCGCGCGCATGTCCCACGGGGCGAGAAATTGCCCCTTCTTCAGGTTGACCGCTGCACCGGTCCTGGCCGCCGCCGCTATCAGGTCGGTCTGGCGCGAAAGCAGAGCCGGAATCTGCAGCACGTCGGCCACCTCGGCGACCGGCGCCGCCTGTGCGGGTTCGTGGATGTCGGTCAGCACGGGAAGCCCGGTTTCGAGCTTGACCCGCTCGAGCACCCGCAAGCCCTCCTGCAACCCAGGGCCGCGAAACGAGGTCTGGCTGGTGCGATTGGCCTTGTCAAAGGAGGATTTGAAAACGATTGGAACGCCGCTCGCGCGGGAGATAGCGGCCAACCGCCCGGCGTGCCGTAGGCAGGACTCGGAACTTTCGATCACGCACGGCCCCGCGATCAGCACGATACGCGATCCGCCGAAAACCGCCGTGCCCGCCGATACCTGAAGCTTGCTCACGACACCGCTTTGAGCGGACGGACCTTGGCCGAGCGCTCTGGAGCGGCCTCCGAGTGTCGTAGGACGGCCGCGCGGATCAGCCCGCGGAACAGCGGATGGCAGTCCCAGGGGCGCGAGCGCAGTTCGGGATGGAATTGGCAGCCGAGAAACCATGGATGGCCCGGCAGTTCCATGATCTCGACCAGTTGATCGTCGGGCGAGGTGCCGGTGGCCTTGAATCCGGCCTCCTCCAGCGCCTTGCGATATGCGTTGTTGACCTCGTACCGATGGCGATGTCGTTCGGAGATCCGGCTGCGGCGGTAGAGTGCGAGCGCCATCGAGCCGGAGCTGATGACGCACGGATACGCACCTAAGCGCATCGTGGCGCCTTTGCGATCGACTGTCTTCTGATTCTCCATTATGTCGATCACGGGATCCGGCGTGTCTTCCTGCACCTCGCTCGAGTTGGCTTTCTTGAGTCCGACCAGGTCACGCGCGATTTCGATCACCATCATCTGCAGGCCCAGGCAGATGCCGAGTATCGGTACTCCATTCTCCCGCGCATAACGCACCGCGCGAATCTTGCCCTCGATCCCGCGCTCGCCGAAGCCCCCCGGGATAATGATCGCGTCGGCCGCGCCCAGGCGTCCCGCGGGATTGCCCTTCTCGAGTTCTTCGGCGTTGACGTAGTCGATAGTGACTCGGGCTTCGTTGGCGATTGCGCCATGGGCGATCGCCTCGTGCAGGCTTTTGTAGGAATCGACCAGATTGACGTACTTGCCGACCACCGCGACGTTGACGGTGGTCTTGGGATTCTGGACGGTCTTGACGATCCGGCGCCACTTGGCGAGATTGGGCGCCCCGGTCCAGATGTTGAGTTTCTCGACCACGCGCTGGTCGAATTCCTCTTCATGAAAGCACAGCGGCACTTCGTAAATCGATTCGACGTCGCGTGCCGAGATCACGCAGTTGTCTTCGACGTTGCAGAAGTGCGCGATTTTCGCCTTGACCTTCTTGTCCATCGACCGGTCGCTGCGGCAAAGCAGGATGTCGGGCTGGATGCCGAGGCCGGTCAATTCCTTGACGCTGTGCTGAGTCGGCTTGGTCTTCAGCTCGCCGGCGGCCGGGATATACGGCACGAGCGTCAGATGGACATAGAGTACGTTGTCGCGCCCGTAGTCCCAGCGGAACTCGCGGATCGCCTCGAAGAATGGAAGGCTCTCGATATCGCCAACCGTACCGCCGACTTCTACGATCGCCAGGTCGAAACCTTCGGCGGCCTCGCGGATGCGCTTTTTTATTTCGTCGGTGATGTGCGGGATGACCTGGACGGTCGCGCCGAGATAGTCGCCGCGGCGCTCCTTCTGGATCACGGTGTCGTAGATTTGCCCGGTGGTGCAGTTGTTGCGCCGGCTCATCCGGGTTTCGAGAAACCGCTCGTAGTGCCCTAGATCGAGATCGGTTTCCGCGCCGTCGTCGGTCACGAAAACCTCGCCATGCTGCAGCGGGCTCATCGTGCCGGGATCCACGTTGATATACGGATCCATCTTGAGCAGCGTCACCCGCAGCCCGCGCGCCTCGAGCAGCGCGCCGAGCGAAGCCGCCGCCAGGCCCTTGCCCAGCGAAGAGACCACGCCGCCGCTCACGAAAATGAACTTGGTCTTGTTGTCGCGATCCACTTCCTGGGCCCTCCCCGGCTTCAGCCACCAAGCCGCCGTGCATGCTCGCGCGCTCGCGTGAGATCCTCGGCCGTGTCTACCTCGAGCGAAGGCGCCACCGAGGCCACCACCCGGATACGAAAGCCACGCTCGAGCGCACGCAGTTGTTCGAGCTTTTCCAGTCCTTCGAGCACGCCCGGCTCAAGCTGCGCAAAGCGCAGCAGGAAGTCGCGGCGATAGGCGTACACACCGATATGGCGGCGCGCCTGCAGAGGCGGCGCGGTCTCCTCGCGTGGCCACGGAATGGGCGCGCGCGAAAAATACAACGCGTCGCCGCGCCCGTCGCATACCACCTTCACCACGTTGGGGTTACGCCATTCGCCGGCGTCAGTAATCGGCGTCGCCAACGTGGCCATCGCGATATCTTCCTCCGCGCGCATCGGCGCCGCCAGCGCGTCGAGGTCGGCGGGATCGATAAACGGCAAGTCGCCCTGCACGTTGAGATAAATCGCGGCCGGCACTTTGGCGGCGACCTCGGCAATCCGATCGGTTCCGCTTTGATGCGCCGGCGAGGTCATCATCGCTTCCCCGCCCGCGGCGCCAACCGCGCGCGCGATCCGCTCGTCGTCCGTGGCGACGACCACGCGGCTCAGCACGCGCGCCCTGGCGGTTTGCCGCCATACCCGCACCACCATCGGCAAGCCCTCTATGTCGACCAGCGCTTTGCCCGGCAGCCGGGTCGAAGAGAAACGCGCCGGGATGACGCCGACTATTTCAGCGTCCATCGAGGCGACTCCGGGGCGGACTGTTTTTTAGAACCGGGGAAATCTGAGAACGACCGCACAATAATTAGTAACCGCCGGCACCCCATGATGTCAATTTGGCGCCGGGATTTTGCTCCACAGCGCGCCCCGCGAACGCGAATAATCACCCTGACAGGCGCATCAGAATGCCCCGCTTCGCAGCCCTGGCGATTTGCTGGAATCCCGCGGTCATGCTAGCTTCCGCCGCCACTGAGACATTATTTGGAATTGTGACGCGCATCAGAAAAACTTAACGTGCAGGGGAGTCTCTATGTTGCGAATCAGTCCGGTTCCCTTTGAAGATATGAACGAGGATATGCGTGCGATTGTCAGGACCAGTGATGCGATAGCCGGAGGATCAGAGTGGGTTCAGGCCTATGCGCACGCCCCCGACATCTTCGTACCCTTCGTCCGCTTCTATTACGAATACCTCATGACTGATCGCGGCGGAATCAGCCTCAAATTGACCGAATTAATGCGCCATGTAGTGGCCGAAAAGAACCAATGCCAACTGTGCATTCGCCTGGTTTATCCGTCGGCGAGGGAACAAGGGTTAACGGACGAGATGTTGGCGGCTCTTCCTCAATATCAGGACAGTCCGCTGTTTACTCCACGCGAGAAGGCAGCGCTGCATTTTGCCGAAATGATGGCAGGTGACCACAAACAGATCTCGCAGGATTTGTTCGACGAATTGCGCCAGCATTTTTCCGAGCCGGAGATTTTGGCATTAGGCTGGCGGATCGCGATCTTTGTGGGCTGGGGACGATTGTCCGCGGCGCTAGGTCTCGATGACATCGGAAAAGTCTGTCCGTTAGCAGACCCGGGGGCTGCGGGAGCTGTGGGTCAGAAGCTGACAGCTAACCAGGATGCCGCTGGCCATGTCTGACGTGATGCCCGAGACCGGCGTCGCATGAAAGGGCGTTCCTGCGGCTCGGCGTGTGGCAAAAGACGCTAGCCGAGCCAGCCATTTAAACACCTTTGAACGGTGGCTTGGATAGTGCGGATTGCCGCATCCGAGCGACGCGGCAACCGCCTCGGCCGGCAGCGTCGATCTTTCGCTTTCGGCATACAGATTCGAGCTGATTGGATTGCCACAGGGGCAGTGCCGCAGCAGCCGCCGTCCTGGCCCGAGACCCGCCGCGCGGCGCGCGCGTAGTTTTCCCTGACCTGTTCTTTAATCGAGCGGTCGCTCATTGCCGATTCGCTCCAATACCGCCGTGCGGGTGGCTGTTCCAGGTCCGCGGTGCTTGCGTCAGTTGACCATATCATCACATTTCCATATATGTGAAAATATGAAAATATCAACCGCGGTCGCGGCGCTTGGCGCGCTGGCCCAGGAAACCCGCCTGGAGATCTTTCGCCGGCTGGTCCAGCAGGGCCCCGATGGACTCGCGGCGGGCGAGATCGCCGAACGCCTGGGACTGCCGGCGCCCACGCTCTCATTTCATCTGAACCAACTCCGCTTCGCCGGCCTCGTGACGTCGCGGCGCGCCAGCCGTTCGATCATTTACAGCGCCAATTTCAAAGCGATGACCGGTCTGCTGGCTTACCTGACCGAGAATTGTTGCGGCGGGCGGCCCGAGCTATGCGCGCCGGCCGCTTGCACGCCGGCTGCGGCGACGGTGGAAATCGCCACACCTAGGCGCCAACTCCGCAAAGCGGCGGCCAAAGGGAAATCGCGCGATGCCTGAATGCGCCGTACCTAGTCGTAGATTCAACGTTCTGTTTTTGTGCACCGGAAACTCGGCGCGCAGTATCATGGCCGAGTGCCTGCTCAACCGCTGGGGCAAGGAACGCTTCAAGGGATTCAGTGCAGGGAGCCATCCCCGGGGCGAGATCCATCCAATGGCGCTCGCGTTCCTACGCCAGCATGGCTATGAGACGGCTTGCCTCCGCAGCAAGAGCTGGGACGAATTTGCTGAGCCGGATAGTCCGCGCCTCGATTTCGTCTTAACCGTTTGCGATAACGCGGCAGGCGAAGTGTGTCCTTTTTGGCCGGGCCAGCCGATCACCGCGCATTGGAGCATTGAGGATCCCGCCGCATTCGCGGGTCCCGAGGAAAGCCGCCGCGCGGCCTTCCAGCGCGCTTACCTCGAACTCGAGGATCTCATCAGGCGCTTCATCAGCCTGCCGATCGATTCGCTCGACCGCGACGGTATCGCGCGGCGAGCGGCGGAAATCGGAGAAACCCGCGCGACCGTCACAAGCGACCACGACCGGGAGCGATAAGCAATGGCAGAGTTCATGTTGCGAGACGCGGCATCGATAGGCAGCGAGAGCGGCAATGCCAGCCAATCCGATCCAGCGCCGAGCCTGACGGCTGGACGTCTTGCCTTTCTCGATCGCTTTCTCACGCTCTGGATCTTTCTCGCGATGGCGGGCGGCGTGGCGCTGGGCTACGCGTGGCCCGGCGTTCGAGCGGCCTTCGGCCGGCTCAGCGTCGGCACGACTTCGATCCCGATCGCCGTGGGACTGATCCTGATGATGTATCCGCCGCTGGCGAAAGTGAATTACGACGAACTGGGCGACGTATTCCGCAACTGGAAGATTCTCGGCCTCTCACTGGTGCAAAACTGGATCATCGGGCCGATCCTGATGTTCGTGCTCGCGGTTATCTTCCTGCGCGACCGGCCGGAATACATGGTGGGGCTCATCATGATCGGCCTGGCACGTTGTATCGCGATGGTGGTCGTGTGGAACGACCTCGCCGCCGGCGACAACGACTATTGCGCGGGTCTGGTCGCGTTCAACTCGGTTTTCCAGGTGCTGTTCTTTTCGATCTACGCGTTCGTCTTCATCACGGTTATTCCGCGATGGCTCGGCCTTGGCGGAACCGTCGTCCACATCACGATCGGCGAGATCGCGGAAAGCGTCGGAATCTATCTGGGGATTCCGTTCGCCGCGGGCTTTATTACCTGGAAGGTTCTGGCGGGGCTCAAGGGGAAGGCCTGGTATCGCGATCATTTCGTGCCAAAAATCAGCCCGCTGACCCTGATTTTTCTGCTCTTCACGATCGTCGTGATGTTCTCGATCAAAGGTGCCGCGATCGTGCATCTGCCGCTCGACGTGGTGCGCATCGCGATTCCCCTGATCCTCTACTTCGCGATCATGTTCGCGCTGTCATTTTTCCTGAGCCTCAAAGCTGGGGCGACCTACCCACAGACGGCGACGCTCTCGTTCACCGCGGCATCGAACAACTTCGAACTCGCGATCGCCGTCGCAGTCGCGACCTTCGGGATCGACAGTGGCGCGGCGTTTGCCGCCGTGATCGGACCGCTGATCGAAGTCCCGGTGATGATCGGCCTGGTGAATGTGGCGCTATGGGCGCGGCTGAGATATTTTCCTGCGTCGAGCGCGACCGTCGTGGCGGTGGACTGCTGCGACACGGTTGGCGTTGCCCGGCGCTGACACTCGCGCCGTCAAACCTGATATAGAAAACCGTATTGCCTGATATAGGAAACGGTGTTGAAAACGATGCGTGATTGCCGCACTCTAGCGCGGCCTCGCGAAAGAGACGATTTGATGGCGGCCCGTAGCGAAAAACCGGTTCCCGTTGCCGACGAACTCTCGCAGCCTTTCTGGGACGCGGTGAAGGAGCGCCGGCTCGCGGTGCAGCGATGCGCCGAGTGCGGATACTACAATCATCCGCCGCGCCCCAGTTGCGACCGCTGTTCCTCGCAGCGCCTGGAGTTCGCGCCGGTCTCCGGCCGCGGAACAATCTACAGCTTCACCGTGATGCATCAGCCGAGCGTCGCCGGTTTCGAAGGCGAGGTTCCCTACGTCAATATCGTGGTCGAACTGGAAGAGCAGCCGATGCTCTTCATGGTTTCCAACCTGCCGCGCACGGAATTGGACAAAATACAAATCGGCGGCCGCGTCGAGGCCTGGTTCGAAGAGCGCGGTCCAGGCCTGGTGCTCGCGCAATTCAGGCCGGTCTGAAGCGGAGGAGAATGGCGTGGCGAAGTGGCACGGCAAGGGCAAGACCGCGATCGTCGGGATCGGTTATTCGGAGCTGGTGCGCCAGTCCAAGCGGCCGCTGGGATTGCTCGCGCTCGACGCGTGCCGCGAAGCGATCGCCGATGCCGGACTGACCCCGCAGCAGATCGACGGACTCGCGACTTATCCCGAAGCGCCGTTTCTCGGCGCGGGCACGCGCGACGGCGTGGATATCGTCAGCGTCGCCTGGATCATCAACCATCTCGCGCTCGCGCCCGACATCCGATGGTACGCGCAGATCGAGACCGGGATGATCGCCGCCCCGGTGATCGAGGGCGTGCACGCGCTGATCGCCGGCGCATGCGATTACGTGCTCATCTGGCGCGCGCTGCATCAGCCGCGCAGCTACGGAGCGTTCAGCGGCGCGCGAGCCGCGGGTGACGCGCAGTTCCTCGCGCCCTACGGATGCGTCGGCGTGATCCAGTCGCATGCGATGGCGTGGCGGCGATACATGCATCAGTACGGCGCCACCCGCGAGCATCTCAGCACCTTCGTAGTGAATTCGCGGCGCAACGCCAATCTCAATCCGCGCGCGTTCTTTTATACCAAGCCGATGACCCGCGACGACTACTTCGCCGCGCGGCCAATCGCCGAGCCGTTCTGCCTGTTCGATTGCGACGTGCCAGTGGAAGGCTGCGTGGCGCTGGTGATGACCAGCGCCGAGCGCGCGCGCGATCTGCGCCGTCCGCCGGCCTACATCGCCGGGCACGGCCAGAATACCGTCAGCCGGCAGACCCTGCTCTACTATACGTTCGACGACTACGTCACCAACGGACAATCGCTGGCGAACAAGCTCTGGTCGTCGGCGGGACTCGGCCCGGCCGACATGGACGCCGCGCAGTTGTACGACGGCTTCAGCCCGTCCACGCTCTACTGGCTGGAGGCGGCCGGTTTCTGCAAGCGGGGCGAGGCCTATGCGTTCATCCAGGACGGCCGTATCGCGCTCGAGGGCGAACTGCCGGTGAACACGTTCGGCGGTAGCCTGAGCGAAGGGCGATTGCACGGGATGGGACACATTGCCGAGGCGGTGTTCCAGGTGACTGACCGCGCGGAACGGCGGCAAATTCCGGGCGCGGCGGCGGTATGCGCGCTCGACGGATCGCCGATGATGCGCGGCAGCGGAATCGTGGTCACGCGCAACCCATAGCGTCTCCTGACGACCCGGGTATTAGAGGCCCTTCCATTGCGTAGCAGAAAAGCATACAGTTTTAACTTGTAACGGTCGGAGTGTTCCCTATCAACCTCCCGGGAATTAGCCCGGGTTCTCTGTTCGAGAGCTTCCCGACAAATACCAACGGAGGGCAATTGATGCCCAGCAAATTGTACGTAGGCAATCTGGCCTACGCGGTAACCAATGACGATCTGCAGCAACTTTTTTCACAAGTGGGACAAGTGCAGAGCGTCGCGATCATCACCGACAAGTTTTCGGGCCAGTCAAAGGGTTTCGGTTTTGTCGAGATGGCTAGTGCGGATGATGCTGCCAAGGCTATTCAGCAGTTCAACGAGACTGAACTGAAGGGCCGCAACATCAAGGTCAACGAGGCCAAGCCTCGTGAGTCGAGCTTCGGCGGTGGCGGCGGCGGCGGCAACCGGGGCGGTGGCGGCGGCGGCGGAAATCGCGGTCGCGATCGCTGGTAACAGTCGATCATAACGGGGGCGGGCCGAGCCCCGCCCCCGTTTGTCTTTTACCGCACACAATTTCCGAGCCCGACGGCACCGGCTGCTCGCGTGAGCCCATGACGTCGGCTGTACGGCAGGGGCGACCACTTGGAAAAACGCCGAAGAGAACAGCTTCGCAGGCAAAAGCAGCAGGACAAAGAACAGCGCCGGGTCAAACGCGTGAACGAGCGGCAGACTCCCGGAGCGCCAAAAGATAAGGACGCCGACCTCGCCGACATGGTTCCCGGACCGCAGCCCGGTCAGATTATCGATCTCGATCCTTCGTAGCCAAGATTTCCGTAATTAGGATTTCGCCGCAATTAAGATTTCCCGGCGCGGGCCCGTCTGACGGCTCGCTCCTCTCCGCTCGCTTTTATCAGTACCTCCGGCCAGTCCGGCAAAGAAGATTCATCGCTTCGCGTAGATCCTTCGCTGACGCTCAGGATGACAGGAGGAGACAGACTCGCTACCGCCATAACGGAGACGCTTACCTTGGCAAGTTCTCCTGCCGGCCAGGAAAGCTGATCTACTTGCCGGAGCTTGCCACCAGCGCGAGAAAATCCGCCAGATGGATCACTCTGATACGAGAGTTACGCCGGCGTAACTCCTCCGCTATCTGGAATTCGCAGCCGGGATTGCCCAACACCACGTAGTCCGCGCCGGTAGCTTCGATATTATCGGCCTTGCGCCGCGCCAGTTGATGCGCCATCGCGGTTTCGAGCAGGTTGTAGCTCCCAGCCGATCCGCAACACAGGTCGGACTCCGCCATTTCGACCAATCGCACACCTGGGATCGAGGCCAGAAGTTTGCGTGGCCCTTCGCGCACGCCCATCCCGTGCACAAGATGGCACGAGTCGTGATAGGTCACGACGCATTCGAGCCGGCCCGCGGGTGTTTTTCCGCGTGCAAGCAACAGCGTGCTCAGATCGGTCGCGCGCGCCGAGACTTCGCGCGCATCGGCGGCCAACTCCGGGTCATCCTTCAATAGTTCGCCGTACGACGCTATCGCCGCGGCGCATCCGGACGCCGCCGAAACTATCGCTTGGGCGCCGGAACGTTTGATCGCTCGCACATTGCGGCGCACGAACTCGAGTCCCCGCGGCAGATTGCCGTCGTGCAGGTCGAGCGCGCCGCAGCAGACTGTCGGCGAGAGTTGCGCGACTTGATAACCAGCCGCCTGAAGCGCGCGCTCCGTGTTGCGATTCTCCGAAGGCGTCAGCACCTCCGCGACGCATCCGTGATGCACTACCGCAATGGGGCCGCTGGAGTTCGGTGTTGCCGTATCGGGATAGACGGGCGAGGCCCGGGTCAGCTCCGGCACCAGGTCGATCCATTCGCGCAGCGCGCCCGGCAGGACGCTGCGAACCGCGCCGCGCAGCTTGAGCCGCTCGCTGACGCGCAACGGCCACAGCATCAGCCGGAGCCGCATTGGATACGGAAATATGAAACGGACGGCAGCGTGCCGCAGGGCGTCGAAGAATCCGCGCCGATGGTTCCGATCGACGAAGTTGCGCGCCCGCTCCAGGAGCCGCCCATAGTGAACGCCGGAAGGACAGGCGGTCTCGCATCCGCGGCAGCCAAGGCACGAGTCGAGATGGCGCACGACATCGTCGTCGAGCATCATCCGCCCCTCGGCGAGCGATTTCATCAGGTAAATCCGGCCGCGCGGCGAATCCATCTCGGACCGCGTCACCAGGTAGGTTGGGCACGACTCGAGGCAGAGGCCGCAGTGCACGCAGTCGAACAGCAGATCGTACTCGACTACGTCGCTTATCGGGCCGGGACGCGCCGCCGCGATCGGTTCCGATTTCCCGATATCCGCCATCAAAGTCCCCCGACGAAACATCCGGGGTTGAAAACTCCCGCCGGATCGAACGCGGTCTTGAGCCGGCGCATCAGCTTGAACGCTCCCGCCGGCGGCTCGTCGAAAAAATCCAGATGCGGCCGCAGCTCCGGGGCGGCCGCGAGCAGCCGCAGATGACCATGCGCGGCGTGCGCCGCGAGCCGCCATCGTGCGAGCGTCGCACGCGCCTTTTCCGGTTCGAGTTCACCATCGATGAAGATTTGGGCGACGCCGCAGGCCGCGTGCGCGCGGAACTCCGCGCCCGTGGCCTCGACGCATCGATCGAGCTCCGCCGGCGCGGTGGCGAGCTGGGCCGCGAGCGTGGCGGGCGCGAACTCGAGGTCGCGCAATTGCCGGTGGGTCTCGACGGCTTGCGCGCCATCGATGAAGACCGCGCTCGCGATCCCGCCGAAATGGGCGCGTTGATAATCCAACTCGGAGGCGCTGCCGGCGATCGCCGCCAGCAGCAAAAATCCGTCCGGATGGCCGAAGCGGGCGGCGAGCACCGGGCTCAGCACTTCGGCGTGCACCAGGGGTAATGCGTCGTAGAGCTTGTGCGCCGCGCCGAACGCGTCGGCTGCGCGCCCAAACGGCGCGATCCCTATCGTGTAGCCTTCAGCTATCGGCCGCAGCTTGAAAGCCGCTTCCGTTATTATTCCGAGCGTTCCGAACGATCCTGTCATCACCTTCATCAAATCATAGCCGGCGACATTCTTGACCACCCGTCCGCCCCCGTGCACCGCGCGCCCCTCGTGCCCGACGAAGCGCACCCCGATAAGCAAATCGCGCGGCGTGCCCTCGGAAAGTCTGAGCGGGCCCGCGTGCGCCGCGCCAATCAGCGCGCCGATCGTGGCTGCGCCGGGATTGGCCGGATCGAGCGGCAGACGCTGTCCATGCTCCGCCAGGCGCTGATTGAGCGCGCCTAGCGTGATCCCGGCCTCGGCTATCACGGTCATGTCCTCGGGCTCGTAGGCCACTAGGCGGTCCATGCGCGCGAGCGAGATGCCGAGGGTCGCGGGCGCGCGGCGAATCTCGCCAAGCGTGCGCGCCGCGCCGAGCGGCGCGAGCGCGATGCGGCCGGTTTCGCATCGGCGTACGATCGCGGCGATTTCGTCGCCGTCGCGGGGCTCGGCGATTATCCGCGCCGCCAGAGCTTCGCGCCCGCGTGGCGGGCGCACGCCCGCGGGGCCAATCAGCCGGCGGATCGCGTTCTCGACCTTGTCGACCTGGGCGTCGCTCACCGGTTACAGCGGGGCCTGGCGGCGCGGTGCGGCAACTTCGACGCAGCCGCCGGGTTGCGGAATAACCTTGCCGGGGTTGGCGCGCCCGTCAGGATCGAACACCTGGCGCAGCTCGCTCATGACGATGAGGTCGTCGGGCGTAAACAACAGCGGCATCTCGTCCTGCTTCTCGACTCCGATGCCGTGCTCGCCGGTGAGAGTGCCGCCCATTTCGACGCAAGCCTTGAGGATCTCGCGGCCGACTTCGATCGCGCGCCGCACCTGGTCCGGATCGCGTTCGTCATACAGCACGATGGGATGGATATTGCCGTCGCCGGCATGGAAGACGTTGCCGATCGCAAGTTTGTAGTGATTACTGAGCATCGAGATGACGCGCAGGATGTCCGGCAGCCGCGTGCGCGGCACCACGCCGTCCTGGGTGGCATAGTTGGGTGCGAGCCGCCCCACCGCGCCAAACGCGCGCTTGCGCGCTTTCCACAAGAGCGCACGCTCGGCCTCGTCGCGCGCGAGTTTCGCCTCGGTCGCGCCAGCCTCGCTGAGGATGCGTGCGATGCGCTCGGCGCGTTCGGTGAGCCCGGCCTCCAGCCCGTCGATCTCGACGATCAGCACGGCGCCGGCGTCGGCCGGAAACCCGACTTTGAACGCCTCCTCGACCGCGCGAATGATGAGCTGGTCCATCATTTCGATCGCACCCGGAATGATGCCGGCGGCGATGATTGCGGTGACCGCGGTAGTCGCGAGCTCGACGTTGGGGAAAATCCCCAGCAGCGTACGATGCGCCTGGGGCTCGCGCAAAAGCCTCAACGTCGCACGCGTCACGATTCCGGCGGTGCCTTCGGCGCCGACCACCGCGCCGACCAGGTCGTAGCCCAGACGTTCATCGGCCGGACCGCCCAGCTCGACGACTTCGCCGCCCGCGAGCACCAACTCGACTCCAAGCACGTGGTTGGTGGTGACGCCGTACTTCAGCGTATGCGGGCCGCCGGAGTTTTCGGCGATATTGCCGCCGATGGTGCAAGCGGCTTGCGAAGAGGGATCGGGCGCATAGAAGTAGCCGGCGGCCTTGACCGCGTTGGTCACATTGATATTGACTACGCCGCTTTCGACTTCGACGCGCCGGTTGGCGAGATCGCAGGCGACGATGCGGTTCATGCGCGACGTGCAGATCATCACCGGCGCGTCGAGCGGCAGGCATCCGCCGGACAGGCCCGTGCCGGCGCCGCGCGGCACGAAGGCGATCCCGCGCCGCTCGAGCGCGGTCAGCACTGAGCTCACGTGCGCGGTGGTTCGCGGCAGCACCAGCAAGTCGGGCGCGCTTTTGGCGATGGTCCATCCGTCGCACTCGTAGACGGCGAGCTCGCTCGGGCGCGCGACGACTCCGTCGGCGCCGACGATTTTTCTTAGCTCCGCGGCGAGCGCGGCCAGGCCCGGTTCAAGTTGCGAGGCGGAGGTTCGGTGTTCCACGGCGAGCTACTCTAGCATGATCGCGGGGATTCGATCCGGTCTGACCCGGATGCTTTTGCCATGCGCGCCCTTCCAGTCATAATGATGGCAATGCAAGGTAGCCGTTGGCTCGTACCCGCGCTATGAAACGCGGATAGACGCGCCCAGGCTGAAAAGGGAGACCGCCTTTGTCAAGTTCCTCCTTTCCGGAGTTGCAACCCTCCGCCCGTGTGCTGCTGGGGCCGGGCCCCTCGAACATTCACCCTCGAGTTATGAAGGCGCTGCTGTCGCCGGTGGTCGGCCATCTCGATCCCGACTTCCTCAAGGTGATGGACTACATCAGGAAGATGTTGCGGATTGTCTTCCAGACCACCAACGAAGTCACCTTTCCGATTTCGGGCACCGGCTCGGCGGGGATGGAAGCCGTGCTGTCGAATCTGATCGAAAAGGGCGACGAGGTCGTGATCGGAACGGCTGGCATATTCGGCGTGCGTCCGGTCGAACTGGCGACGCGGCTCGGCGCACGGGTTCATCGGGTCGACGCCGAGTGGGGCAGAATTGTCGAGCCCGGGCTAATCGAGAAGGCGCTCAAAACGGCCAAGGCGCCCAAGCTGGTCGCGATCGTGCACGCCGAGACCTCGACCGGGATCCATCAGCCGATCGAGGAGATCGCGAAGCTGGCGCATGCACACGGCGCGCTGATGGTCGCCGACGGAGTGACGTCGCTCGGCTGCGTACCGCTGGAGATCGACAACTGGCAAATCGATGCCTGCTACAGTTGCTCGCAAAAAGGTATCGGCGCCCCGCCGGGACTGTCACCGGTGACCTTGAGCCCGCGCGCAATGGAAGTTATCGGGAAGCGCAAGACGCCGTGCACCTCGTGGTATTTCGACCTCTCGATGATCGAGAAGTACTGGGGACCCGACCGCGTCTACCATCACACCGCACCGGTCACGATGAACTATGCTTTGTATGAAGCGCTGCGGATCGTGGTCGAGGAAGGGCTCGAGGCCCGCTTCCGGCGCCATCGCGCCCACGCCGCGGCGCTACAGGCGGGAATCATCGGGATGGGGTTGGATCTAGCGGCTCAGGAAGGCTTTCGGCTGCCACAACTCACCACGGTGGCAGTGCCTTCAGGCATCGAAGAAGCGAAGGTACGCTCGCAACTTCTGGAGAAGTTCAATATCGAGATTGGCGCGGGGCTCGGACCGCTCAAGGGCAAGATATGGCGCATCGGTCTCATGGGCGAGTCGTGCAAGCGCGAGAACGTGATGCTCGTGCTGAGCGCGCTGGAGACGATCCTGGAATCGATGGGATTCGAGATCGCGCGTGGCAGGTCGCTCGCCGCAGCCGACCGCGCTTACAGCGGCTCGACCGCCTGACCACACCTCGATCCGGAGCGGGCTAAACCTCAGGCGGCGGCGGATTCGGGCTGATTGGGATTGTCGCCGAACGCGGTCTCCCGAATGACGCGCATCAGGGTGCTGCGCCTTAGCGGCTTGCCCAGATGCGAATCGCATCCCGCTTCAGTCGCCTTGCGTACGGTCTCGTCGAAGGCCGATGCGGTCAGCGCGATAATCGGAGTGCGGCGGGCGCCGTTTTCCTTCTCCCATTGCCGGATGCGCCGTACGGCCGAGAAGCCGTCCATAACCGGCATCTGGATGTCCATCAGGACCAGGTCGTAACGCCCGCTCAAGAGTTTATCGACCGCGATCTGACCGTTCTCAGCCTCGTCGAGCCCGTAACCGGTCTTGCCGAGATAGGCGCGGATCAACAGGCGGTTATCGATCGAATCATCGGCGAGCAGGATTCGACAGGGCGCTCTGGCAGGCTCAGCCGTCGTGATTGGCGGAGCTGACTGGGCGGGCGCGGCTACGAGACTATCTGACGAAGCCTGCGCGGATTGGTCGAGCGCGGCGACAAACGTCGCTGCCGAGCCGGCCGCGGATTTGAGTGCAAGCGGGGCGCGGTTTGCGAAATCCGCCGCGGCAGCCAGCAGATCGGCACGCTTAAGCGGCTTGACCACATAGTGATCGAGGCCAGCCTCGCGCAACCCTACGAACGCTTTCGAAAGGTCGTACGAACTGACGGTGGCTACCGTCAACCCGGCCGCGCGGTCCGCGCTGGCGTCGATGCGCCGCGCGAGTTCGAAACCGCCGGCATCCGGACTTGAACAGTCCGCGAACACGAGCGAGAACGGCCGCGCGGCCTGTTTAGCCTGTTCGACCGCTTTCCAAGCCTCGTTCGCCGATGCTGCTTCGACGACGGTGGCGCCGTGCGTTTCGAAAATATCGCGCGCGGTCGCGCGACAGGTCGCATTGCGATCCATGAACAACACGCGCACTCCGCCAAGATCGACCCGGGGGGCCGCATCTGTCGCGCCCTGCGGCACGCCGAAGCTGGCGGTGAAGTGAAAAGTGCTGCCCCGCCCGACTTCGCTTTCGACCCACACCCGACCGCCCATCAACTGCACCAACCGCTCCACGATCGCGAGGCCGAGGCCGCTGCCGCCGTACTTGCGCGTGGTCGAGGAGTCGGCCTGGGCGAAGGGTGAGAAGATCGAGGCAAGTTTCTCGGGCGGGATGCCGATGCCGGTGTCGCTTACGGAAAAGCGCAGCGCGCCGGGGTCGCGGCTTTGCGTATCGCGCTCGATTGTGACGACGACCTCGCCACGCTCCGTAAACTTGAGCGCGTTGCCGACCAGGTTGGTCAGCACCTGGTTGAGACGCAGCGGATCGCCAAGCAGAACCGCGGGCAAATCCCGCGCGCAGCGTGCCACTATTTCGACTTCGGTCTCGCGGGTGCGGATGGCCAGCGTATCGACGACGCGCTCGGCCAGTTCCGCGACGTTGAAAGGCGCGAGTTCGAGGTTAAGCTGTCCGCTCTCGACCCGAGTGAGGTCAAGAATGCTGTTGAGAAGATCGAGCAGGTTGGAGCCGTTGTTGATTACACGATCGACATAGTGGCGTTGCTCGGGGCCGAGTTGGGTGTCGGTCAGCAGATCGGCGGAACCGAGGATGACGTTGAGCGGAGTGCGTATCTCGTGGGACATGCAGGAGAGGAATTGCGATTTGGCTTCCGACGCCGCCAGGGCAACCTCTCGCGCCGAAACCAATGCTTCGTGTACCTTGCGCAGCTCTGTCACGTCGCGCGCCGCGCTGATCACGCATTCCTCGCCGTTGATCGTCGCCCTAACCGAAGAGATCAGCGCCGTGACCGATTCACCGCTGCGCATCCGGAAGCGGCCCTCGATATTGCGCGCGAAGCCGGTGGCCCTGATCGCGTCGGACAATCGCTTTGCCTGTTCGCGGCTATCCCACAAGTCCAGATCCGCCGGATGGCGATTGATCACTTCCTCGCGGCTGAAGCCCGTGCGCTCGACGAACTCACGATTGACGTCGATGATATGGCCGCCGGCGTTTCGGGTGATGACGATCACGTCGGAACTGGTCTCGAACACGCGGCGGAATTTTTCTTCGCTCTCCCCAAGTTGAAGCTCGCGCTCGCGCAACGCCCGGTATTGTTGAGTGCGCTCGCGATAGCGCACGCCAAAGCTCGTCGCGCACTGGGAGAGACCTGCCGCGGTGATTACTCCCAGCCAGTGGTAGAGAAGGTTGGGATCGACGTGCGGCACCAGCAACGTATTAGCCAGCAGCGCCAGGACGCTCAGCGCGCCCAGGCCGAATTGCCATCGCGATTCCCACGGCACCAGCATCGCCGAACCCAGAACGATTTGCTGGAGCGAAAGGAACAAGGCCTCGTGACGCCCACCCGCGGTGATGCTCATCACCGTCGAACTCACAATGAGCATCCCGCACAACGCGAACGCGGCCAAACGCCAGCGCTCGCGAAAGCCTTGCGTCCAGCTTAGGCCGAGTCCAGCCAGAGCGGCGGCGAAGTTGAGGAGGTGAAAACCGGTGAGCAGCCATGGATCGACTTCCCCACCATGGCCGAGACGGAGTTCGGAAATTATGTAAAACGGCTGGGTGACGAGGATGACGGCGATTCCAACCCGCGTAAGCAGAACGGCCCACGCGTCGTCGGGCAGAGTCGGCTTCGCTTCGAAACCGTCAGTATTCGGACCTCGAATTGGTTCGGATAAAGATTGGCGCATTTACAAACTTCTTCGTGCTCAGGAGCGCCTAGCACGCAAATAGTGTGCCCTGGAAAAAAGCGAGTTAATTCACGATTAATTGAAGCCGTAAGCATCTAAAAGCAGGCGATCCTGCATCAGACCTTTGCAAACGTGCAACATTACGCTAAAACATTAGTGACAAAGATGGCCTGATTGGTCGCGCCTACGAACCCGGGGTATTGTCTTGGAACTGCGAATCCTAAAAACGCAAACCGAACGTGATGAATTCGCCAATCGGATGGTGCGCGCCAGAGCCGGTAAGGGGGCCGGTTTTAGCGAGTCGCCCCAGTCGGTCCTCGGCGAGATCCACCTCAACTATGGCGAGGTGTGCGGCCTCTACGATGAGGACGGTCCGGAGCCTGACGAGATGCTCGCCGGATTTGTTATTCACAATCTGGCGATGTTTCCGCAGAGCTATCCGCGGCCCGATCTGACTCATCTAGCTCCTGAGCACGTTTATGAATGCGGAGAGCTGTGGGCGCTGGCGCCAGGAGCGGCGCGCCTCGCCAGGCACGCGGGTTACGTCCTCTCGGGCCTGCGCGGGGCCAAGGCGATACTGGTCTACGTGGCCCTGAAACCGCGCGACACCACGTTCCTGTATAAGACTTTTGCCCGCGCCGGTGACCCGATCCCCTGGCACTATATAACGTCGCTTGACGGCACTCCTCACTGGGCGCAGCCGATGGTGCTGGAGGGTCCGGCGCTCGAGATGACGGTGGACGTCGCGACCGCGGTCTGTTTCGAGTCTTTCGACGGCGAAGTTCTGAAGTTTCGCAATCCCTTTCCGGTCGTGCCGAAGATCAACCGAAGAATCCCGGTTCGCGCCCCTGTTCCAATCAGGGCTCCCGCTCCTGTCATACAGGAAATTCGCGGCGATCGCGTCGCCCAGTTCCGGCGTTAAATCCGAAAATGCCCTTCCGCGGCCGCGCCTTGGCGCGGCCGCGTCTTCATTTGTGACGCCTCGTGCCGCTCGCTAGAACGGCTGGATCACCGCGAGCAGCAGGATCGCGAGCAGCAGCAGGCTGACGAGTCCGTGAATCATCTTGAACTCGCCGGCCGAGGCTCCCGACGGGTCCTTCTCCAGGCTCAGGATGCGCCGGTACAGGCGGTAATGCAGGTAGAGCAGCACGATCACCAGCAACAGCTTCGCATGTAGCCAGCCTCTCGTGAGCGTGGAGGGAACCAGCAGGATCAGGATGATGCCGAAGATGATTGTGGCCAGCGCCCCGATATTGCATCCGACCTGAAACAAGCGTCGCGAAACACCGATAAGCCGCTCGCGCGCCGCGCCGACCTCTTCGGCGGCCAGCGAGAGGATCGACGCCACTACCAGCAAATTGCCAATCCAGATGATCACCGCGAACAGGTGAAAAGCGATTATCCAGCCGATCAGGCCCGCCGAATTGAACATCGCGCCGCTCCTTACCTCAGGCCGTTCGAGTACGGCCTATCCGCGTCGCCAGTACCGTCGCCGCCGCCGCCACCATCGCGCCGACAAGGTACGGCGCCGCCGGACCCTTCGCCTGGTAGATAAGGCCGCCTGCGATTGGGCCGATTACGCGCGCCAGCGAGAGAACCGACTGGTTGAGCCCCATCGCTTCGCCCTGTAACTCGCGTCCCGTGCGCCGCGAAATCAGAGTGGCAACCGCAGTCGTGCCGATACCGTAACCCGACGCGATCAGAATAAGCATCCCATACAGCGCTCCGCGCGAGGCCCAGCTTCCCAGCGGCGCCAATCCTATCGCGAGCGCCGCCGCACCGGCCACCACCAGCGCGGCCTCGCCCGTGCGCGGCACCAGTTTGCCCACCAGGTAGCCTTGTGCAACCGCCTGCGCCAATCCGGCAAAGGCCAGTAGACCGCCGACGCCGGCCGCCGCATAGCCGTAGACCGCCGGCAGGGTCAGGGCGAAGGTCGCCTCCAGCACGGCGATCGCAAGGGTCAATAAGAAGGCTATCAGGAACAACGGCGTGAGCGCGCGATGACGGCCCAGCCGGCGCGGCAGATCGAACGACGATCGGGAACCTGCGCGCGATCCTCCGCGTCCGCCCGCCACCGCATCACGCGAAAATGCCTGCGGATTATGCGACTCGGGCAGCCATATCGCCGCGAAAATGAGATTAATGAAGGTCAACGCAGCCGCGAACAGAACCGGCGTACGCAGGCTCACCGCGCCGAGCAGACCGCCGACCGCCGGTCCCAGCACAAAGCCCAATCCGAACGCCGCACCGATCATTCCCATCGCATGCGCGCGCTTCGATTCCTCGGTGGTGTCGGCGACGTAGGCCTGCGCGGTCGAGATCGTCGCCGCGCACGCTCCGTGCACCGCGCGCGAGATCAACAGGCCCGCGAACGAATCGGTAAATCCATAGATCACATAGCTCAGCGAGGAGCCGAGCAGCCCCAGCATGATGACCGGACGCCGCCCTATTCGATCGGAGAGCCGTCCGAGCACCGGAGCGAAGATGAATTGCATTATCGAGTAGGCGGAAAGAATCAATCCGATCGCGCCGGCGCCCACGCCCAGGCGCGTCGCGTACATCGGCAGAAACGGAATCACGATCCCGAAGCCGAGCAGGTCGAAAAAGACGGTTGCGAAGAGAATCAGGCGCGATTTGCCGCCGGGCGCCGCGCTGGACGCGAGTGGTTGGGATGGTTGCGAAGTCGGCATCTGGACCTGGCCTGGGCGCGCGATGAAGGAAATCGTATGGCGGCTTTGCAGTCAAGCAAGCGCGGCGCGTGCAGCCTTGTCGTCATCCGATCGCGCTACTCGATGTGAGTGTAGCGAAGCGCGCGGTAACCCCGAAATCCGCGCGGATTCGCGCGGCGTTCGTTCGCGCGCGATGATTCCGATGGCCTTTGTCTTCGTAGCGGTTGGGTTCGATTATCGCTGATCTTCGCCGTTCGCGGCCGCGGCAATTTTCAGCGGCGGCTTTTCGGCCTAGCGATCGTCGGAAGCTTGGGCGTCGGAAGCCTGGGACGGACTTTCGGTGGCGAAACGATAGACCAGTTCGTCGGGACGCACGTAGCCCAGTTGTTCGCGGATGCGGCGTTCGAGATAGCGGTCGTCATTGCCCAGCCGGCCTAGTTTGAGCTTCAACGCCGCGTTGGACTTTAGCAGTTTTTTGTGGACGGTTTCGAGCTGGATGCGCCGTGCCCGCAGCAGCGTCAGATCCCGAACACCCAAGGGCCCCATTGCAAAGTCCAGGGCGAGCAGTCCACAGGCGGCAGCCAGGACCAGCGTCAGCCACTGGCGGCGTAGATAGAGACTCAAACGTTTCACAAGCAGCATGGTAAAAAGACTTGCCCTGAACTTCAAGCGGGCTTATGACTGAACACCATTCTAATCCTGGCAAAGATCAGACAAGCAAAGGCTTCTTACGATTTTAAAATTTCTTTATAAATGATGCGCGTTCCGCTTGATTTTTGAATAACGGGTTTCTATAATTCAACCCGAAGCGAGGCCATAGCGGCCCTGCTAGCGGGGTTTTCAGAGCTTGTCCGGCAGCAGCACTGTAAGGAGGTGTCTATGCCAGTAACAAAGAAAAGAAGTTCAGCTACAAAATCCAAACCCAAGCTAAAGACGAGCATGAAGAAGAAAGCCGGCAAGAAAAAGAAGAAGTAACCACGTAAGTTTCCCTCCGGGAAACCGGAGGCTGGCGAAGATGCCGGACATGCTGCTGGGATAAGCCGGGGTGAATCGACCCCGTACCGCGAGAGGGCCCCTGAAAGGGGGCCCTCTTTTTTTCGTCCAGGACCCGGTCACAAACGTGTGGGGCGCGGACTCCCCACAACGATAGCAGTCCTTTTCCTTGCGACACGTCGGGCGCGCGGCGCAACGTGGATGCGATGGAAACGCGGCTTGGCCGAATACCTGCAGAGTGCGAACGCCCGGAACCGCTGAAGTTCGCGTGGCCGCTGCTGCTGCTGCCCGAGCTTTTCACTACCGCGCGCCATCTGGCAGTCGCGCGCGGATATTTCGCAAGCATCGGATGGGAGGTCTATGCGCCAGATCTTCGCGCGGCGGCGGCAGTAGCGCGCACCGCGCCGCGCGGATCGAATCCGGGCGCCGCCGCCTTCGACGTGCTCGCCGCGACGCTCGCCGAAGCCGTCGCGGCGCTGGAGCGCGACGCGATTGTCGTCGGTCATGGACTGGGCGGATTACTGGCGCTGAACGCCGCTGGACATCCGCGGGTGCGAGCGGCGGTCGCGTTGGCACCGATGCTCCCCGGGTTTCGATCGCCGCTGGTGACGGGCGTTGCGAACTGGCCGGCGCGTTTGCTCGGCCGCGCGCTGAAGCCGCCTCGTGGCGCGCGGCTTTTCGATTTGCTGGCCGATGCCGAGCCGTTCCAGCGCGAGGCATTGACGCTCGCTCTGGTGGCCGACGACGCGCGCGCGGCGCTCGAAATCATGCATGGGCGGATCAAATTCGACGAAGGCGGCCGGGCCGTGCCACGGCTGATCGTGGCGGGCGATTCCGATCCGTTTGCGCCGCTGGATAAAACCAGCGATTTCGCCGCCCGAATAGGAGCGGCAATTCGTGTCCTACCGGGCCGCGGCCATTGGCTTATCGGGGGCCGCGCGCTCGAGCGCGCGGTGGCGGAGGTCCAGCGCTTTCTGGTGCGCAACCTCGGCGGCGATCTGTTGTTGCTCAATCCTGAACAATCGCCGGAACCGAACGACGAGCGCTGAACATCGGCGGATTCCGTCCGCGCGAAAAATTCCAATGGGAATCGCCTTACCAATCAGTCGAATTGATCCCGCGAGCCCATTTTGTTAGATTGTTGCATGGCGCTGCATCAAACGGCAGCATCCTTAAACATGGTTGAAGGCCCGCGGATATCCGCGGGCTTTTTTGCATAAGGAGACTCCCTATGCCTCATTCGGAGCTTCGCGAGGGGCTCACCTTCGACGACGTGTTGCTGCTGCCGCAGGCTTCCGACCTGCTCCCCTCCAGCTGCGACGTCGCTACGATGCTCACGCCCAATATTCGTCTGCGCATCCCCCTGGTCTCGAGTCCGATGGACACCGTGACCGAGTCGCGCGCCGCAATTGCGATCGCGCAAATGGGCGGTCTCGGCTTTATCCACCGCAACCTCTCCGTCGAGCGCCAGGCGGCCGAAGTCGCGGCGGTCAAGAAATACGAGAGCGGCATGATCGCCGATCCCGTCACGGTTCATCCCGAACAGAAAATCGCCGACGCGCTCGCGATGATGGAGCGCCACGGTATCTCGGGTCTGCCGGTGGTCGCCGACGGCCGCCTGGTCGGCATCCTGACCAATCGCGACCTGCGCTTCGAGAAACACCTGGAAAGCTGGTGCGCGAAGTGATGACCACCAACGTCATCACGGCCCATCCCGGCATCAGCCTCGATGCAGGCCAAGGACATCCTGCAGGCGCATCGGATCGAGAAGCTTCCGTTGATCGACGAACACCACCGCCTGCGCGGGCTGATCACCGTCAAAGACATGGACAAGGCGACGCGCCATCCGCATTCGAGCAAGGACCGGATGGGACGGCTGCGAGTCGGCGCCGCGATTGGGGTCGGCCCCGAACGTGAGGAGCGCGCGGCGGCACTGGTGCGCGCCGGCGTCGATGTGCTGTGCATCGACACCGCGCACGGCCATTCGCGCAACGTGATCGACGCGCTGCACGCGACCAAGCGCGACTATCCCGAGATCGACGTGGTGGCCGGCAACGTCGCGACCGCCGAGGGCGCGAAGGCGCTGATCGACGCGGGCGCCGACGCGCTGCGGATCGGGATGGGACCCGGATCGATTTGCACCACGCGGGTAATCTCGGGCGTCGGCGTGCCGCAAATAACCGCGATCATGGATTGCGTCTCGGTTGCCGAGCCGCGCGGAATCCCGTTAGTGGCCGACGGCGGAATCCGCTTCTCCGGCGATATCGTGAAGGCGCTTGCGGCCGGCGCCGCGACCGTCATGATCGGCTCGCTGTTCGCCGGCACCGAAGAGAGCCCCGGCGAAACGATTCTCTACCAGGGCCGCACCTACAAACTGTATCGCGGCATGGGATCGCTCGGCGCGATGAGCGAGCGCGTGCGCGACCGCTACGGCCAGAGCGAATCTCGAGGAGAGCAAGCTGGTGCCCGAAGGAATCGAAGGGCGCGTGCCCCATCGCGGCCCGCTCGCCACGAATATCGAGCAACTGGTCGGCGGCCTGCAGTCCGGGATGGGATACATCGGCGCGGCGAATCTCGCCGAACTGCGCCGGCGGGCCCGCTTCATCCGGGTAACCGACGCCGGCCAGCGCGAGAGCCACGTGCACGACGTCTTCGTCACCAAGGAAGCGCCCAACTATCGTCCTTAGGGTCAACGGCGATCGCCGGTTCGCGGATGCAAATCGTTGCGCGCGCCCGCGTGTGCGATGGCGTCGGCGCGGCGCTCGATGCAATCGCGGCGGCGTGGCACAATCGGCGCGATCGAAGGCTGAGGTGGCGGAAAGCGCTTCGGGCGGAGGCGCGCGCGGGCGGGGCGACTCACGAAAATGGCTGAGCAGAAGAAAATCCGTATCGGTGTGCTATTCGGCGGACGTTCGAGCGAGCACGAAATTTCGCTGCGCTCGGCGTTGACCGTGATGTCGGCGATGGACCCGGCGCGCTACGAAGTGGTGCCGATCGGGATCGGACGCGATGGCCGCTGGTATTTGCGCGCCGATGCGATCCGGATGCTAACCGAAACGGCGCCGCGCCTCGAGTCGCTCGCTGGCGGCGGTCTCGAAGTAAGTCTCCTGCCGCATCCCGCCGGCCACTCGTTGGTCGAAACGCCGGGCAACGCGCCGCGCAACGAATCCGGCGCGACCCGCGGCGCGCGGCGCGGCGGCGCGGAACGCGGCTTGCCGGGTCCGCTCGACGTCGTATTTCCAGTCCTGCATGGCAGCTATGGCGAGGACGGCACCGTGCAGGGATTGCTCGAGCTCGCGGGTATTCCCTATGTCGGCGCGGGCGTGCTCGGATCGGCGGTCGGGATGGACAAGGATGTTCAAAAGCGCCTGCTGCGCGAGGCCGGATTGCCGGTCGTGCGCTATGCGGTGGTCGAGCGCTGGCAATGGCGCGAGGATCCGCGGGCGTGCGGCTGATCTCGCGCGGCCGCTCGGATATCCGGTCTTCGTCAAGCCCAATGCGCTGGGTTCGTCGGTCGGGGTCAGCAAGGTTAAGAGTGAAAGCGCGCTCGGCGCGGCGCTCGAAGAGGCCTTCGCCTACGATCGCAAGGTATTGATCGAGGCCGCCTGCGTCGGGCGCGAGCTGGAATGCGCAGTGCTCGGCAATGAACGGCCCGAGTCCTCGATCCCTGGCGAGGTCATCTTGAAAGGTTCCCACGAGTTCTACAGCTACGAATCCAAGTACGTCGACCCCGACGGCGCGGAGGTCAAGATTCCCGCCGCGCTGAACACGGCGCAGAGCGAACTCCTGCGCGAGCTTGCCTGCGGAGCGTTTCGCGCGCTGGGGCTGCGCGGGATGGCGCGGGTCGATTTTCTGGCCCGCCCGACGCTCAGCGAAATCTACATCAACGAGGTCAACACCATCCCGGGCTTTACCGCGATCAGCATGTACCCGAAATTATGGGAGGCCTCGGGCGTGCCGCTGGGGCGGCTCATCGATCGGCTGATCGAGCTTGCCCTGGAGGAGCATCGCGAGCGCGCCGCGCTCAAGATCACTTACGCGGTCAAGGGCTCTTAGAGTCGCGCTCCATTCACACGATGAAGCCGCTGCTGGTTGCCACCACCAATCCCGCCAAGCTCGACGAATACCGGCTGCTCTTGCGCGACTACGGGCTCGCGCCGATATCGCTGCGCGAGGCTTCGGTCGACGATCAGGTTCCGGACGAGACCGGCGCCACTTTTATCGAGAACGCCTTGCTGAAAGCGCGCTTCTATTTCGCGCGCGCCAATCTGCCAACTCTCGCCGACGACGGCGGCCTCGTAGTCGACGCGCTCGGCGGCGAGCCCGGGGTCCGCTCCCATCGATGGCTCGCCGGCGGCGGCGCCGATATCGCGCACGGCGACCTCGACCGCGCGCTCGCCGAGGAAGTGATTCGGCGGATGGCCGGAGTGGAGCCGGCACGCCGTGGGCGCGCGCCTGCAGGCGGCCGCCGCCCTCATCTACAACGAGCGCGGCCGCGTCCGGGAGCGCGTTAGCGAAGCCGTGCTCGAGGGAATCATCGCCGATCGAGTCTGGCCGCGGATGCGCGCCGGCTTTCCTTACCGCGCCGTGCTTATTTTGCCGGATCGTGGGCGCTACCTGGGCGAGCTTTCCGACGAGGACGCTGCACGCTTTAGCCAGCGCCGGGCGGCGCTCGAGGGTCTCCGCGCCGAGCTGCTCCTAATCGCGGACTCACGGTGAGATGGCGCGCGCACTTGCATCGTTGCCGCGCCGTGCGCAGGCTGTGAGTCCAGGGGCGGGAATTTCCGCTCCCGCCTGATGAAAAAAAAGCACAAGGGCAAAGTTGTCCTGCTGCATCTGGCCGCGCGCTACCCGTTTGCGGGAGTGATGTGGCAGCTCATCCATCACCTGGTCGGCCTGAGAGATCTGGGGCTGGACGTCTACTACCTCGAGGATCACGGCGCGTGGGTTTACGACCCAATCGCGGATGCCGTCTCGCCCGATGCCGGCCGCAATCTCAAGCTGCTCGGACAAGTGATGGACCGCTTCGGGTTTCACGATCGATGGTCGTTCCTCGACGTCACCAGCGGCGAGTATGTCGGGATGGGCCGCGAGCGCAGCCTGCGGTTGCTTGCCGAGGCCGACGCGGTGATAAACCTGTGCGGCGCGACTCATCCGCGCGAGGAGCATCGGCGCGCGCGATGCCTGGTCTACCTGGAAACCGATCCGGGCGTGTACCAGGTGCGTTATGCGCAAGGTGACGACAGCGCGCGGCGGATGCTCGATGCGCATCGCGTGCACTTCACCTACGCCGCCAATATCGGTCAGCCCGACTGCGTGCTGCCGACGGCGGACCTGCGCTGGCATCCGACGCGCCCTCCGGTGCTGCTGGGCGAGTGGCCAGAGCAAAGCGCCATCCCGATGCCGGCCGCGTTTACCACCGTCGGCACTTGGCGCAACAAGGGCAACGACGTGGAGCTTGGCGGACGAATCTACTACTGGTCGAAGCACTTGAACTTTGGCAAAATGCTCGAGGTTCCGCGGCGCGCCGGACAGGCTGTCGAGCTCGCCACCGACCTGAATTCGGGCCCCGACTACGAGCGGGCGCTGGCTGGCGGTTTCAGTTTCCGGCCGGTGGTCCCGATGTCGCTCGATATCGACACCTACCGCAGCTATATCAGCGCTTCGCGCGGCGAGTTCACGGTCGCGAAGGATCTCTACGTCAGCACGCGATCGGGATGGTTCAGCGACCGCACGGCCTGCTACCTCGCCGCCGGACGGCCGGTAGTGACCCAGTTCACCGGCTTTGAAAAGTTCATCCCGGCCGGCGACGGACTGGTTGGCTTTGCCGACGACGCCTCGGCGGTCGAGGCGCTCCGCGCGGTCAGCGCCCGCTATGCGCATCATGCGCGCGCGGCGCGCGAGATCGCGCGCGAGTACTTCGACGCGCAACGCCTGCTGGGCGAGATGGCGGAGATAATCGGGCTCTAGCCGATGCCTCACGTAACCCAACTTCAGTTGCTGCTCGGGCTCGACTACGTGCCCTTCGACACGCGCACGCTCGTCGAATCGATAGCGGCGATCGTCGCGTTGCTTTATGCGCTCGCGTTACGGCATCGCCGGGGCAGTCTGCGGGCCTGGCCGGTCGCGATAGCTGGGGTTGGGTTGCTGGTCGACGTGGTGACTCCGCTGCTCGGCCATACGCGGTTCGTCTACCTGCTCGATACCGTCGCGGTAATCCTGTTCATGTGGGGCGTAGTCCGCATCGGACTGGAACTGGCCGACGCCGCGACTCATCGCGGACGCGAGCACTTTTCGACCATCTTCAGGGACCTGCTCACCATAATTTTGTGGGCGGTGGTGGTGATGGTCGTGCTGCGCACGTTTTTCAAAATCGACGTAACCGCACTGCTCGCGGTTCCCGCCGTCCTTACCGTGGTGATTGGCTTCGCGCTGCAGGAGACGCTGGGCAACATCTTCAGCGGGCTGACGCTGCAAATCTCGCGGCCGTTCCAACCGGGCGACTGGGTTCGCACGATCGACAAGGTCGGACGCGTGCACGACGTGGGATGGCGTGCGACGACGATCGTGACGCGCGCGCACGAGTGGCTCGACATTCCCAACGCGCAGTTGGCCAAGGACCTGGTGTTCAATTACGGCAAGGGCGCGGTGGCTGAAGAGGTTTCGATTGGGCTCGGCTACGACGAGCCGCCCAACCGGGTGCGCGACGTGGTGCTGGCCGTGCTGCGCGACGTGCCCGAAGTGCTGCACCATCCGGAGCCCGAGATTTTAGCCTGGGAGTTCGGCGACTACGCGATCCGCTACCGGATAAAATACTGGTTCGCCGATTATGGACGCAGCGAGCAGATCCACGCCCGCGTAGTATCGGGTCTGTGGTACGCGTTGCGCCGCCACGGGATCGAAATTCCTTTCCCCGTCCGCACGATGGTGCTCAGGCAGGAGAGCCTGGTCGAAGAGTCCGAGGCCGCGCGCGAGATAGAATCCGAGCTGCGCGGGGTCGATTTTCTGCGCGAGCTTGACGATAACGAGGTGCGGATACTGGCCGGCGCGGTCCGCGTGCGTCAGTTCGGTCTCGGCGAGACGCTGATGCGCGAAGGCGAGGCCGGCGATACGTTTTACATCATCCGCCATGGCGTGGTCGACGTAACTACCAACGGCGCCGACGGCAAGCAGGTCCATATCGCCGAACTGACCCATCCGGCCTTCTTCGGCGAGGTGGCGTTGATGACGGGCGAGCCGCGCAACGCCACCATCCGGGCGCGCACCGACGTCGAGGTTCTCGAGATGAACCGCAAGGGCTTCACCGAGCTTTTCAAGAGCCATCCCGAGGCCGCCGCGCAGATGAGTGAGATCATCACGGCCCGCTTGAGCCAGCGGCGCGAGTTGCTCGACGCCGGACAGCAGGTGGACGGTGGCGCGCGCGGCCGCTCGAGCCGGCTGCTGGCGAAGATGCGCGAGATATTCGATATCTAGCGTCAGGTCCGGTGAATGGACCTCGTCATCATGATGGCGCCAACGTGGGTGGCGTCAGCGCGACTCGTGGGCGATGGCGCGCATCGCTTCGCCCAGCAATTCGACTTCGTCGTCGGTGGTCCACGGCGAAAACGTCACGCGAAAGCCGTTGGGATCGCGCGGCGGACGCAGCGGCTTGATTGCGACGCCAAAGCGCCGCAGTGCCGCCTCGGCCAGCTTCTCCGGGCGCGTCTCCAACGGCAGCCCATACGACAGGATGCCGGGAGCGTGAGGACCCGCCCATCTGGACGCCGCGTTTTCGTAGAGCCCGTCAAGAAGTCCGCGAATTCGCGCCCGCAGCCTTGTCAGCGCCTCGATCCGCGACTGAAATTCCTCGCCGCACGCGAGCATCGCTTCGGTCATCCCGGCCAGCAGCCCGCAGTTGAGCGATCCGTTTTCGAGTTCGCCGCCGCCCTTGCGGGTAAACCCGATCGGCCCGGTCCAGGCGAGCGTGTTGGAGGCGAGGAATCGCTCGCTGGCCCAGAGTCCCCCGGTGCCCATCGGGCCGAACAGCCATTTGTGACCGGTAAACGCGTAAGCCCAGGCCTCGAACCGCGCCACGTCCACCGCAACCTGCCCGAGCGCCTGCGCGCCGTCGACGAGATACGGAATCTCGTGCTCGGCAAGGATTTTCCCGGCTTCGGCGATCGGCAGAACGCGGCCGTCCATGCACGAGACGTGAGAAAACACGGCGAAACCCGGCCGCCGGCGGCGAATTAGCGCGCGCAAATTTTCGAGAAATTCGTCCTCCGAGCCGCCGCCCAGCGCCACAATCTCGATCCCGCGCGTGCCGAGCCGCGCAAGCGGCCAGATGACGCACGAATGCTCCTGATTGGTGGTGACGGCGATTTCGCCCGGTTCGAGCTTTGCGCCAAGGATGCTGATCGCGAGATTCAGCGCGGTCGAGGAGTTGGGCAGGAGCGAGACACCGCCGCCGGTTCTCGCCCGCGCCGACCAGCGAACACGCCGCCGTTCGCGCCTCGTCCATCGATGGCGTCGAGTCTGCGTGAGCCGGCTTCGCTATAGAGCAGACCCGCGTATTCGCGGTCGACCGTGCGCACGCGCCGAGCCACGCGCTCGTACGGTCGGGCGAGGCCGCCGTGATTGAAGTAGGCCTTTACAACCGCCCGCTTAGCCATCAGAAAATCCCCGGTCCAAAGCCATTCATGATTCCCCGGCCGAACTCGCCGGCTCGTCGAAAACGCTCTGGCCGCGCGGCGGGCCGCCCCACAGCTTACGGCAGAGCGCGTAGGCCGGGTAAGTCGTCGTCGCCAACACAACCGCGATCAGGAAATCCTCCTTGATACCGCCCGCGGTTAACGCGAGACCAAACGTGGCACACCAGGTCAGCATCGGGAGCCCGACGACCAGGCAGAGTCCGGCGCTGCCGCCTCCGATCATAAAGAGACCTTCGCGCGCGGGCCGCTTGCGGCGCATCACCACCAGCGCGCTCAACTCGAGCATCAGCGCGCCCATGTAAAAGAAGACGTCGAGAATCACCAGGGTGACGAAGCCCAACGGCACCAGCATCGTGAAGAGCACGCAACAGGCGAGGATGGACTTGCCGGGGGTCGCGGTGGTGCGCCAGACCTCCGCCAGCCATCGGGGCAGATAGCTTTCGCGCGCCAGCACGAACGGCATCCGCGACACCCACAGCATCGCGGCCGTGAAGATCGAAAACGCCGAGACCATCCCGCCCATCGCGAGCGCCGCGCCCAGCGCCGGTCCGCCAATCTGACGGCCGATCTCCGAATACCATCCGATCTCCCAGTTGGCGCCGCCGTGCGTGCCCGAGAGCGCCACCGCGAGCGGCAGCAGATAGCCCAGCACCACCATCGGCAGCGCGATCGCGAGCGCGCGCAGATAGGTGCGGCGCGGGTCGCGAATCTCGCCCGCGACCACGCTGGCGTTTTCCCATCCGCTGAAATTCCAGATTATGATCGTAAGGCCGCTGCCCAGCGCGAGCGCGAAGTCAGGCCCGAAGATCCGGCCGCCCGGCGCATGCCAATGCACCAGATGACCAAAGCCGAGCACGACCAGGGCCGCGAAGGGCGCCAGCAGCAGCACCGTCAGCAGGACCGCGCTGTCGCCAGCCGGCCGCACGCCGAGAAAGTTGAGCAACCCGGCGAGCCAGACCAGCGCGACCCCTACCACGAGTTGCCCGCCCTTGCCGAGCGGATACAGGTAAACGAGGTATGCACTGAACAGCACCGGGTAAATCGCCATGTCCACCGCGGTGTAAAGCAGAGTCAGATAGGCTTCAGCGAAACCCCAAAACGGCCCGAGCGCCTCCTTGACCCAGAAATAGAAGCCGCCCTCGACCGGCATCAGCGCGTTGAGTTCAGCCGCCATCAACGCCGTCGGCAAGCTTAATGTTAACGGTACGAGCAGGCACAGAAGGAGGGTGAGCCGCGGCCCGGCCATCCGCACCGCGTCCTCGGTTCCATAGGCGCCGCCGCTTACGACCAGATAGATAACGCAGGTTAGCGAGAGGAGGCCGAGCTTCCCGCCCTGCATCGCGATCACGGCACGCGAATTGAGGGGCGCCGCGGTGTTTGAGACGCGCCTATCGTCGTCGGAATCGAGGCTCGAACGTTTCATCAGGGCTACGCTGTAGCCGAGCGCCGGGGCCGGCACAAGGCGGCGGGGATTGCGCGGAGGTCGGCTCGTGGGCAAGACTTATAAATGGTCTCGATACCACGTATAGTACACGGGCTCCGCCTGACGATTAGGCCGGCGCGGACGGTCAACCTTTTGTGTTAAATCCAAATCAATCTGTTCCAGGCGGGCGCTCGAGCACGCCTAAATTGTCGTCACATAAGCTAATAGCCGCACTCGCCGCGACCGCTCTGCTGCTCGGCCTGGGATGCGAGCAGGTGCAGGGGCCCAGGTTTCTGCCGTCGGGCGCCTTGTCCGCCAGCGCGCCGGGCGACGCCGACCAGCAGCCGTCGCCGTTTGGTGGCAAGCCGGCCGTCGACATTCCGCCGCAGGCCAAGGCGATGGGCGCGTTCCTGCAGGCCGAAGTCGCGACGGAGGAAGGCGACCGCACGGAGGCCTTGAAGGCGCTCGAGGAAGCGGTGCAGTACGACCCGGACAACGCCACGCTGCGCGTGACGCTCGCCACGCTCTACGTGCGTGACGGCCGTCTGGCTGACGCGCGGGTGCAGGCCGACCAGTCGATCAAGCTCGATCCCCAGTCATCGCGCGGACTGCTGCTCGCGGCCGGTATCGATTCGGCGCTGGGCGACGATGCGAGCGCCGAGCAGGATTACAAGGAAGTTATCAAGCTCTCGCCCAAGAACCAGGAGGCCTACCTGTTCCTCGGCACGCTGTACGCCAAGCGCGGCGAATACGAGCAGGCACGCAAGGTTTTCGAGCAGCTCATCGCGCTCGATCCTCAGTCGTTCCTCGGTTACTACTACGCCGGGCGCACGATGCTCGCGGCAGGCAACTATTCCGCGGCCGAGCGCTACTACGACAAGGCCCTCGAGCTCAATCCCCAATCCGAGCTGGCGATGCTCGACCTGGCGGCACTGCGCGAGGACCAGGGCCGGCGTGACGACGCGGTCACGATTTACAAGAAGATCCTGCAGATCAATCCCAACGACGATCGCGCGCATCAGCGCCTGGCAGAATTGTACTTCGCCGCGCATGCCTCGGCTGACGCGCCGGTGAAGCCGGCGCCCGCGCCCGAGAAAATCGACATCAGCCCGAGCGACACCCGCACCAAGATCGGGTTGCTGTACTTCGAGCGCGGCGACTTCGATCGCGCCGCCACCGAGTTCAACCTGGTGCTCGGCGCCGAGCCCGATAATTACCGCGTTCATTACTATCTCGGCACTGCCTACAGCGAACTGACCGACTATGACAAGGCGGCCTCGGAGTTCCGGCTGATACCCGAGAGCAACGAGCATTATGTCGAATCGCGCCTGCAGCTCGCCTACATCTACGACAAGCAGCACGACTACGACCAGGCGATCACCGCGCTCAACCAGGCGTTGGCGAAGAAGCCCGACGACGCGGAGATACTTGGCTTCACGGTCGGCGTCTACCAGGAAAAGAAGGACTACCCTACCGCGATCAAGCTCGCGCAGAAGATGATCGTGCTGGAGCCGAAGAACGACAAGTACCACTTCACGCTCGGCGCGCTCTACGACGAGAGCAAGCAGCGCTCCGCCGGCATCGACGAGATGCGCAAGGCGATCGATCTGAATCCGAAAAACGCGCAGGCGCTCAACTACCTCGGCTACACCTATGCCGAATCCGGCGAACACCTGGACGAGGCCGAAAAGCTGGTCAAGCGCGCGCTCGCGATCGAGCCTGAGGACGGGTTTTACATCGACAGTCTCGGCTGGGTCTATTACAAGAAAGGCGAATACGGCAAGGCGGCCGAACAGCTCGAAAAAGCCGTCAATCTGACCGGCGACGACCCTACCATCACCGAACATCTCGGCGACGCCTACTATAAACTGGGCCGCTCCGAACAGGCCGGACAGCAATACGAGGACGCGTTGCGGCGGACTACCGACCAGGAGCAGATCGCGCGGCTCAAGGGAAAGTTGCAAGCCCTGAGTAATGTCGGCAGCGCCAGTCATTGACCGGTTGCGCGGGGGATGGCGCGCCGCCGTATGCTCGACCGCCCTGGCGCTCGCAATCTGCCAGCTTTCGGCGTGCGCTCTGGTCGGCAGAATGCCCTTCGCGTCGCCGCCGGCCGCCAGTGCGCCCGCGTCGCCGGCTGCCACCGCGATGATCGCGGCGCTCGCCGAGCGCGGGCGATTGCTGCGCTCGCTGCAGAGCGGAGCGATCATGGAATACAGCGCCGCCGACGGCCATCACTTCCGCACGCATGAGGAGATCGCGCTCGCACGCCCGGCGAGCATGCGGGTCGAGGCGGTCGCGCCGTTCGGCGCCACGATGGTGCTGGCGGCGGACGACGCCGGCCGGCTGATGATCTTCGATCCGTCGCGGAATGTCCTGATGAGCGGTGGCGCCAATGCGGCGACGCTCGAACGCTACGCGCGGATCCCGCTCGCGCCGCCGGCCGCGGTCGATCTTTTGATGGGCCTCGCGCCGGATCCGGCGCAGCTTGACCTGCCGCCGGACTCGGTAGCCGATACGGAGGGCATGACGGTTGCGCAGTGGCGTCTGAACGACGGCGGCACGCGTGAGATCGGCTTCTCCGCGGGGCAGTTGGCGATGGTGCGCGAGCGCGACGGCGCGGGGGCCGCGCGCTACGATGTGCGCTACAGCGACTGGCGCGATGTGGATGGGATGAGCTTTCCCCATAAGCTCGCGGCCGAATTTCCCGCAAGCCGCGTCACCCTGCGCTACGAAGCGCCGGCGCTCAACACGGCGCTCGCGCCCACGCTGTTCGTGCTGACGCCGGTTCCCGGCACCCGGCAGATTTCGATCGACGCCGGCGCCAGCGCCGCGCCGGGAGCGGCGGGCTGAACGCGCCCGATGAATCTTCGCCGCGCGATTACGATGCTGCTGTGCTCCGCGTTGGCCGCCGTGGCGGCGGGCGGATGCCGCGTGCAACAACCGCCCAGCCAGCACGAGCGCGAGCAGATTCTCTACCAGTCGACCATCAGCGATCCAAAAACCTTCAACCCAATCCTGGTCACCGATAACGCCTCCGGCGAGGTGGTCGGCGATATCTTCGAGGGGCTGGTCCGGATGAATCCGCTCACCACTCTGCCGGAGCCCGGCCTTGCCGAAAGCTGGGAGCTTGGGGACGGCGGCAAAGTAATCGTTTTCCATCTGCGCCATGGGGTAAAATGGTTCGACGGGCAACCGTTCACCGCGCGCGACGTGCTTTTCACGATGCGCGTGATCTACGACCCGCGCGTGCCCAATATCGAAGAGCCCAGCCTCACCGTCGACGGCAAGCCGCTAAAGGTCGAGGCGCTTGACGACTACACGGTGCGGATGACGATGCCGCGCGTGTTCGCCCCTCTGCTCTACGCGATCGGCGTTCCGATCGTGCCCGCGCATCTGCTCGAGACCGGCGCTTGACGCCGGCAAGTTCAATCATACCTGGGGAATCAATACGCCGCCGGAAAAAATCGTCGGCCTGGGCCAGTTCGAGATGACTCGCTACGTGCAGGCGCAGTTCGTGCGCTTCGATCGCAATCCGGACTACTGGATGCGCGACGAAAAGGGCGAGCGGCTGCCGCGGTTGCATGGCGAGACGCTGCAAATCGTGCCCGACGGCAACGCCCAGTACCTGCGCTTTCTCGCGGGACAGATCGACACCTACGCGCCGCGTCCCGAGGAAGTCGTCGATCTGGAGGGCAAGCAGAAGCAACTCGGTATCACGCTCAAGAAAATCGGCATCGACACCGGCTCGCTGTTCTTCGCCTTCAATCGCAACCCCAATCACTACATCCGCAACGGCGTGACCGACCCGAAATACCGCTGGTTTACTGATCTGCGCTTCATGCGCGCGATCGCCCACGCGGTCGACAAGCAGGGCATGATCAATCTCTGCTTTCACGGCCTGGGCGTGGCGGCGGTTTCCGACATTTCGCCCGCGAACAAGGTTTTCTACAATCCCAACCTCAAAGACTACGATTACAATCTCAAGGAGGCGGCGGACCTGCTGGATCAGGCGGGATATCATCTGGTCAATGGCGCGCGCGTCGACCAGCAGGGCAACCGGGTGGAGTTCAATCTCGCGACCAACACCGGGGTGAACGTGCGCGACGAGATGTGCGTCATCCTGCAGCAGGACCTCCGGCGCATCGGCATCAAGGTGAACTACCGCCCCCTGGAGTTCACCACGCTGGTCGACAAACTCGATTCAACCTATGACTGGGATGTGGTGCTGATCGGATTTACCGGCGGAGTCGAGCCGAACAACGGCGCCGACTTTCTGCGATCGTCGGGGGCCTTGCACCTGTGGTATCCGAAGGAGCCCAAGCCGGCCACGCCGTGGGAAGCCGAAATCGATCAACTGCTCGAACAGGGCACGGCGGTTATGGATCCGATGAAGCGCGCGCCGTACTACTGGCGTATCCAGGAAATCCTTTACCAGCAACTGCCGGTTATCGAGACGGTGCGCCAGATACGCTACGAGGCCTGGAAGAATTCGCTGGAGAACTTCCAGCCCACCGTGTGGGGCAATTACAAGCCCGAATGGATCGAATTCCGGCCCAACTGATCGCGTCCCGCGCAAGCGATGACCAGGTTCCTGATAAAGCGCCTGCTCAACATGGTCCCGCTGATCATCGGGATCACTTTCCTGTCGTTCCTGGTGATGTCGCTTGCGCCGGGCAATTTTCTCACCAACCTCAAGCTCAACCCGGCCATTTCGCCGCAGGTGATTCACCAGATGGAGGCGCAGTTCGGCCTCGATCAGCCGCTCCTGACGCGTTATGCGAAGTGGCTCTGGCAGTTGCTCCATCTCAATCTCGGGATGTCGATGAGCTATCGGGTCAACGTGACCTCGCTCATCGCCGCGCGCGCGTTCAACACGGTCATCCTGGCCCTGGCGAGCATGATCTTCGCCTGGGTGGTCGCGATTCCGATCGGGATCGTCGTGGCGGTCCGGCAGAACTCGATCTGGGATCGCGTGCTGTCGTTCGTGGCGTTCTTCGGAATGTCGGTGCCGAACTTCTTTCTCGCGTTCCTGATGATGTACCTGGCGCTGCGCAGCGGATGGTTCCCGGTCGGCGGAACCTTTTCGCCTTACTATGAGAGCCTGGACTTCTGGGGCCGCATAGCCGACCGCATCAACCATCTCATCCTGCCGGTGTTCGTGCTGGGCGTCGCGGGGATGGCGTCGCTGATGCGCCTGATGCGCTCGCAAATCCTCGAGATCAAAAACTCCGAATTCGTACGCACGGCGCGCGCCAAGGGCCTGCCGGAACGAGTCGTGATGTACAAACACGTGTTGCGCAACGCGCTCAATCCCTTCGTTACGCTTGCCGGCTACGGCCTCGCCGATTTACTGGGTGGTGCGGCGCTGATCGAGGCGGTAATGAACCTGCAGGGTCTGGGACTGCTGTTGCTCGACGCGGTGCGCTCGCTCGACATCTACCTGGTGATGGGATCGGTGCTGATGGGAACCGTGCTGCTGCTGTTGGGCAACCTGCTCGCGGACATCGCGTTGGTGCTGGTGGACCCGCGGGTCGATTTCTCCTCGCTTAGCACGGAGTGAGTGAACATGCCGGCGTCCTACGCGACAGTTGCGCACGACTACCCGGCGGCCGGCCGTCCGCCCGCGCGAGCGCCGCGCGCCCGCGCGCTGCGCGAGGGCCTCGCCCGCGAATGGCGCCGCGCCTCATGGGTGGTGCGGCTTTCGGTCGGCTGCCTGCTGCTCTTCTACTTCCTGGCAGCGGCCTCGCCCTTCGTTGCGCCGTACGATCCGATCCGCCAGTATCGCGACCTGCCCGACTGTCCGCCGATGCGTATTCATCTGGCGAGCCCCGCCGAGTGGGCGCACGGCTTCCTCTATGCCTATCCGATGCGAATGAGCGATGCCGCGGCGCGCGTGTTCACCCCCGACTTCTCGCGCAAGACCTACCTGCGCTTCTTGCGCCGCGGCCATCTCTTCACCACCGAGTCGGCCGACGCGCCTTACTTCATCATGGGCAGCGACGGGCTGGGCCGCGACCTCTTCTCGCGCATCGTTTACGGCTCGCGCGTCAGCATGTGCGTGGGCCTCATCGGCGTGCTGATCAGTTTCTCGCTCGGCATCACGGTGGGCGCGTTCTCGGGTTATGTCGGCGGGCTCACCGACAATCTGATCATGCGCTGGTCGGAGATCGAGATGTCGCTGCCGTCATTTTACTTTCTGCTCGCGCTGGCGGCGGTGATTCCTTCCGGAATAAGCCCGGTGCTGACCTTCTTTATGATCGTCGCGATCATGAGCTTCATAAGCTGGGCCGGGTTCGCGCGGATCATCCGCGGGATGGCGGCTTCGGTGCGCTCGCGCCCTTACGTCGAGGCGGCGCGCGCGCTGGGGGCCTCGCGCGCGCGCGTGATATTTCTGCACATCATCCCCTCGGTGATCGGCTACGCGATCGTGGCGGCGACGCTGTCGATCCCGGGCTTCATTCTTGGCGAGAGCGCGCTCTCGCTGCTCGGCCTCGGTATCCAGGAGCCGGCCGCAAGCTGGGGTAACCTGCTGGCGCAGGCGCAGGACGTGCAGAACCTCGCGCGTTATCCGTGGATTCTGATCCCCGGTATTTTCATTTTCCTGACCGTGATGTCCTTCAACTTTCTCGGCGACCATCTGCGCGACCGTCTCGACCCCGGCAATCTGGGCTAGGCGGCGAGGCTGATTCGGCCGCGGCTTCCGACCTATGACTACTCCTTCGCTCGAGGCGACCGCCGACACGCATCCGCTGGCCGTTGGTAAATGGCTGGTGGCCGGCGCGGTGATGATCGGCGCGGTCATGACAGTGCTCGACGCCTCGATCGTCAACGTCTCGCTGCCGTACATGCAGAAAAGCTTCGGCGCCGGCATCGACCGGATTACCTGGGTGGTCACCAGCTACCTGGTCGCCGTGAGCGTGATGATTCCGATGACCGGGTGGTGCGCGGTACGCTTCGGGCGCAAGCGCTATTTCCTCGCTTCGGTGCTGACGTTCGTAGTTACCTCCGCGATGTGCGGGCTGGCCGGCGGCGTTGGCGAGATGGTGATTTTCCGGCTGCTCCAGGGCGCGGCAGGCGCCGCGATGATCCCGCTCGCGCAGGCGATTCTCATCGAGACCTTTTCACCCGACGAGCACACGCTCGCGATGACGACGTTCGGGATGGGCCTGATGGCGGCGCCGGTGCTCGGTCCCACGCTCGGCGGCTGGATCACGATCAACTGGAGTTGGCGCTGGGTCTTTTTTATCAACGTGCCCACCGGCGTGGTCGCGATGCTGATGGTGTACGCTTTCGTACACGACCCGCTTTATCTGCGCCGGCAGCGGGGCAGCGGCCGTATCGACTACTTCGGCATAATCCTGGTCGCGGTGGCGTTTGGACTTTTTCAGGTCGTACTCGCCCTGGGTGGACTCGACGGATGGTTCGCCGCGCCGTGGGTGCGTTATGCGTGCGTGCTGTCCGCGCTTTCGGCCGTTGCGCTCGTGTTCCACGAGTTGCGCTTTCCCGAACCGATCATCGATTTTCGGATGTTCAAGATTTTCGGTTTCACGCTGGCCGTGGCGATCATTTCGATCCAGGCGCTGGCGCTGTTCAGCATCAACCTGCTGAATCCGCTGTTCCTGGAGACGCTACTCGGCTATGACGCGTGGAAGGCCGGCCTCGCGGTAGCGCCGCGCGGATTGGGCGTCGTCATCGCGCTTTTAGCTGTAGGCCAGCTTTCGCGCCGCGGCACCGATATGCGTCCGCTTATCACCTGCGGATTCGTTCTGGCCGCTTACGAAGTCTGGCGGATGTCGCATTGGGGCCTCGCCGTCACCATGCATGGGGTCCTGTTGCCAATTTTCCTGTTCGGATTGGGGCTGGGCTCGGTCTTTCCGACGGTGACGGCTTTCGGCCTCGGCCAGATCCAGCGGGAGCGCATGGGCTTCGCTTCGAGCCTGTTCAGCATGATGGTCAATATCGGCGCAGCCACCGGGATCGCGGTCTCCACCAATCTGCTGGCCGCACGCCGCCAGGTTCATCTGGCGCGGCTGCTGGCGATGCCGCTTTCCGGCGCGATGGGTCATCTCACTGCCGCGGCGGCCGCCGCTCAAGCCTGGCTGCTCGCGTACAACGACGTGTACCTGATGCTCGCGGCCGTTGTACTTTTCCTCGCGCCCTGGTGCATGCTTTTGAAGCCCGCGAGCGCGGGCGCCGGCGTGGAAACAATTGTCGAGTGAGCTTCACGCCGCGGCTTCCAGATCATAGAAAACGCTTGGGGGAGGCGTCTTAGGATGATCGGCAAGGACGAACTTACCTGGCTCGACGCGACCGCGCAGGCCCAACTCGTCGCCCAGGGCGCGGTCACGCCGGCCGAACTGGCCGACGCCGCGATCGCGCGGATCGAGCGGCTTAACCCGCAACTCAACTGCGTCATCTTCGAGCGCTACGACAAGGCGCGGGCCGAAGCGCACGACCGCGGCGCCATCCCGGATGGCATCTTCCGCGGCGTGCCGTTCCTGATGAAAGACCTGCTCCAGACGACGGAGGGCGAGCCGTTTAGCTGGGGATGGAAGCCCTTCAAGGACGCCAAAATGGTTGCGCAGGCGACTTCGTACGTGGCGGCGAAATTTCGTGCGGCGGGGCTAATCACGCTCGCGCAGAGCACGGTGCCGGAATGGGGCGCGACGCTCTCGACCGAGACGCGAGCGTGGGGAGCGACGCGCAATCCGTGGAACACGGCGCGGACGGCCGGCGGCTCGAGCGGCGGCGCGGCCGCCGCGGTCGCCTCGGGCATCGTGCCGATCGCGCATGGCAACGACGCTGGCGGATCGATCCGGATTCCGGCCTCCTTCTGCGGACTGGTCGGGCTCAAAGGCTCGCGCGGACGGACCTCGCTCGGACCCGCGCACGCGGAGTTCTGGCATGGCCTGTGTGAGGAAGGAGCTCTGGCGCGCACCGTGCGCGACGCCGCCGCCGCGCTGGACGCGGTCGCGGGTTACATGCCGGGCGATCCGTGGACGGCGCCGGCGCCGGCGCGTCCGTTCCGCGACGAGGTCGGCGAGGCGCCGGGCCGGCTACGAATCGGTTTCATGGATCGCGCCCCGCTGACCCATCCGGGAATCCATCCCGAATGCGCCGCCGCGGTGCGCAACGCGGCGAAATTGCTGGAGGCGATCGGCCACACGGTCGAGCCGAGTTTTCCCGCGGTGCTCGACGAAGCCACTCTCAGCTCCGCCTTCGGCCGGGTTGTAGCGGGCGGCGTCGCGCGCCAGGCGGCTGTGGTCGAGCCGATGCTCGGGCGCGCGGTCGGTCCCGAGGATTTCGACGAATGGAACTGGTTCCTGATCGAGCGCGGCCGTCGCTTGAAACTGGTTGAATACATGGCCGCGTGCGAATGGTTCAATCATTTTTCGCGCGCGGCGGCGGGATGGTGGAGTGGCGGGTTCGACGTGCTGGTGACGCCCACGATGGCTCAGCCGCCGCCGGAACTGGGAATTTTCAAGGTCCGCCCCGGCGAGCATCCGCGCAACGTCGGCACACGGCTCAACGAGGTCAGCCCCTTTACGGCGCCGTGGAATATCGCGGGCCTGCCCGCCATCTCGTTGCCGCTGCACATGACGCCCGACGGGCTGCCGGTCGGCGTGCAATTCGTAGCGGCCTACGGACGAGAGGATTTGTTGCTGCGCCTGGCCGCGCAAATCGAGCAGGCCGCGCCCTGGGCGGATCACCATCCACCTTTGCACGCGTAAAATCGCTGGACTTTCTGCCACTGGCAACCACTTCGAGTATGCTGTACCATTTGTGGTACGACGCTGAATGCCTGAACAGCGCAAGCGAATACCAGCGCGCTTTTACCGGAATGAGAACGGCAGCGAGCCGGTGCGGGAGTGGCTCAGGTCGCTAGACAGGGCGGAGCGGATACTCATCGGCACGGACATCAAAACCGTCGAATACGGCTGGCCAATTGGAATGCCGGTCTGTCGGCCCATGGGAATGGGACTTTACAAGATAAGGACCGGCTTGGCGGGAATCGAACAGCTCGGGTGCTGTTCTGCATCAGCGAAGGCCAGATGATACTGCTGCACGGCTTCATCAAGAAATCGCAGAAGACGGCGAAGCCGGATCTTAATTTGGCAATCGAGCGCAAGCGGTTTGTGGAGCGGGAACGATGAAACGGCACAAGCGTATGGGCTCTTCGCTTGACGAGATGCTCGCCAAGGACGACAGCCTCGCCGAAGTGGAAGCCGCGGCGCTCAAGCGAGTTATCGCCTGGCAAGTTTCGCGCGGGATGGAAGAGAAGCGGATGTCCAAGTCGGAAATGGCGCGTGCGATGCGGACCAGCCGCGCAGCGCTCGACCGACTCCTTGATCCCGCCAACGAATCGGTTACCCTGCGCACGATGGCGCGGGCGGCAAAGGTTCTGGGCATGCGGCTTCGATTGGAATTCGGCTAGGCGGAGTAACTTGGATTTCCGATTCGAGCTGGTGCGGGCGAAATCGCATCGAGTACTCACGAGCGCGCATCAGGGACAGCGCGGTGCTGTTAGATTGTGGGGCCGCGCAAATCGAGCAGGCCGCGTGATGGTTAGATCCCACTCCGCGAAGAGTTGCGCTGGTACGCACGATGCGTGGTGAGGGAGCCGCGCTGGAAGCGATCGCAGGCTAAGTCCCAGATGATCCGTTGATGGCGCCAATGCCAGCACGTCCATTGGCTTGAGGAGATTGAGAGAACCTCGGCTACCCGTGGCGGATCGGCAGTCACGCGCCGCGGCCCTGGTCAGATGGCCGACGGCCTTCGGGTTTAGATTGCGATCGTGCCTTGTGTGAACACGAGTTTTGTCGTCATCCCGAACCCATAAAACAATACCAGGGATAGCGATGGCTAAGCCGACAGAAACCGTCTGGCGGATCGAAGCGCACACCAAGGCGAAACATAGGATCCTTCGCGGCTATCTCGACGCGTGGTTGCCCATCATGTCTGCGAATAACGGCCGCCTGATTTACATCGATGGGTTCGCGGGACCAGGTGTCTATGCTGACGGAGAGCCCGGCTCGCCGATCGTCGCGTTGAAGTCATTTCTTGAGCACAAGTACAGAGAAAAGATCACCGCTGAACTCGTTTATATTTTTATTGAAGAAAATAGGGATCGCGCTGAGCGACTCAATAGTGAGGTAGACAAACTGCGTTCCCAGTTCCCGGCTAACGTCAAGATCGACATCCAGCTTGGCGCATATCAAGATATTTTCGGGGAGGCCCTCGACGACATTGAAAAAGCGGGAAAGATCCTCGCGCCTACTTTCGCATTCATCGATCCATTTGGTTACGCTCAGGCCAGCATGCAGCTGTCTGGAAGGTTCCTTCAGTTTGCCAGATGCGAGGTTTTGATTTACGTCCCGCTTCTTTTCATCAATCGGTTCTTGTCGCACCCTGATCAAGAGAATGCTCTAACGACGCTGTTCGGAACCGACGAATGGACGGCCGCCCGCAGTTTGAAAGGCGCGGCCCGACTACAGCTTCTTCACAATCTTTTTCAGGCGCAGCTCAAACGTGTATGCGGTCTCGACTACGTTCGATCTTTTGAGATTGTCACCGCGCACAGGAATTCGGGATACCACCTTTTCTTCGGGACGAAGCATGAGCTCGGCCTGCAGAAGATGAAGGAGGCTATGTGGAAGACCGACCCCGCGGCGGGGCAGCGATTTGCCGACTCGACATCGTCGGATCAGATAACGCTATTCCAGCCGGAGCCGGACACGACACAACTCCGCAACGCTCTCAGAATTCATTTCGGCGACCGGACCTTCAGCATCTATGATGCGGAGCACTACGCACTTACAGAGACGCCTTACTTACCATCGCACGTTAAGACCCGGACGTTGAAACCTTTAGAGATGGCAGAGCAGCTCCAGATTGTGCGAGCTAAGGATGGTCGGAGGCGCGGTACGTATCCGCCGGGAACCACGATGCGGTTCCTCCGCTAGAAACAGCAAGAGGTGGCAAGTGACTATTCAATAAACTGTTTAGTATTCGGCCGCTGCACATGACGCCCGACGGGCTGCCAGTCGGCGTGCAGTTCGTGGCGGCCTATGGACGAGAGGATTTATTGCTGCGCTTGGCCGCGCAAATCGAGCAGGCCGCGCCCTGGGCGGATCGCCATCCACCTTTGCACGCGCATGAGTGAGCGAGAGATGCGTTTAGCCGAGGTCGCGCAACAACACTCCAGTCAGATATTCGCCCTCGGGATGGCCCAGCAGCACCGGATGGTCGGGGCCGGGACCCAGACGCGCGAGCAGGCGCATCCGGCGCACCGAGCGGCCTTCGGCGATTCTCACCGCGCGGACGAAATCCTCGCCGCGAAAGTGCGACGAGCAACTGAAGGTCATGAGGAAGCCGCCGGGGCTCAGCGCGCCCATCGCGAGCGCGTTGAGTTCCACGTATAGATGTTCCGCGCGCCGCGCGTCGCCGCGACTGCGCGCAAATGGCGGCGGGTCGAGCACGATCGAATCGAAAACTCCGTCCCGCCTGGCGAGCAATTCGCCCGCCTCCCCGTGCACGAAGCGGACGGCGTCGGGCGGATAGCCGTTGAGCTCAAGGTTGCGCCGCGCCCAATCGAGCGCATGCGCGGAAGTGTCGACGGCGACGACTTCGTTTGCGCCGCCCTTGAGCGCGTTCAGCGCGAAGCCCCCGCCGTAGCAGCATAAATCGAGCACGCGCGCGCCGGCGGCCAGCCGGCCGAAGTGGGCGCGATTCTCGCGCTGGTCGAGAAACGCGCCGGTCTTCTGCCCGTGCTCCAGGTCGGCGGTCATTCGCAGATCGTTCTCGCGCACCAGGACTTCTCCGGCCGGCGAACCCGCGATCAGACCCACGCGATCTTCGAGGCCCTCCTGTCTGCGCACGGCGCCCTGGCTGCGCTCGAAAATAGCGCGCGGCGAGATGGTCAGGTTTAGTTGCTCGACGATCTCCGCGCGCATCCGCTCGGCGCCCGCGGTCAGCAGTTGCACCACCGCGACCTCGCCGTAGCGGTCGACGATCACGCCCGAGAGGCCGTCGCCGTCGCCGTTGAGCATACGATAACAATCCGTGTCCGGGCCGATCAGTTGCTCGCGCAGCCTGAGCGCGCGCCGCATACGCCAGCTAACAATTTCGGCGGGACCGGGCTCGCCGCCAAGTGCGAGCATTCGGACCGCGATCGTGGTCGCCGGATTGTAATAGCCGTGTCCCAGCGTCGTCCCGGCCGCGTCGAGAACCCACACGCGCGCGCCGGGTTCGATGGCCGCTGGTTCGACGCGATCGATAGCCTGCGAGAAGACCCAGGGATTGCCGCCGCGAACCGGTCCCTCGCGGCCTCTTTTGATGAACACGCGAGCGGCTGCGCGGTTCTGTCGAGCGTTTTCCAACTTCGGAGGCGGTGTCGCTCAACCGTCCGCCGACGGCCATCGCGGCTCGCCCGCGCGCTTGAAGGTACCGCTGCGGCCGCCCGATTTGCCGACCAGCCGAATAGTTTCGATCGTCATCGCGCGATCGATCGCCTTGGCCATATCGTAGATAGTCAGCGCCGCGGCGCTTAAAGCCACCAGCACTTCCATTTCGACCCCGGTGCGCGCGACGGTGGCCGCGCGCGCCTGGATATGGAGCGTCGCGCTGGCCGGATCGGGCCTGAATTCGACCTCGACCACCTCTAACGGAATCTGATGGCACAGCGGGATCAACTCGTGAGTGCGCTTGGCCGCCATGATTCCGGCGAGGCGCGCCGCCGCCAGCGCTTCGCCCTTTTTAAGCGTCCCGCCGACGATCGCTGCCAGCGTCGCGGGTTCCATTTTGACCGCGCCGCGCGCCAGCGCCTCGCGCCGGGTTACCGGCTTTCCACCGACGTCGACCATCCGCACGCGGCCGCGGCGGTCCAGATGAGTGAGCGCGGCGCGCGTCGCGCGGCCGGTAGGTTTGGTGGTCGGCTTCTTGCGTGGCATCGGGGGCGGCGGCTAAGAGCTTATGTTGACGCGATGCGCAGATACAAGAAACCGCTACAATGGACGGTGCAATGGAAACGATGACGAGTCGCGCGCGGGCGCGCCGCCGTGCGCAAACAGAATCGATAGCAAAATAGATGGCATACGAAAATTATCGCCTCGTGATTCTTGGTTCCGGTCCGGCCGGCCTCACCGCCGCACTCTACGCGGCGCGTGCCAATCTGAGCCCGCTACTTATCGAAGGCGCTCAGCCCGGCGGACAACTCACGATAACCACCGAGGTCGAAAACTATCCCGGCTTCCCGCACGGCATCCAGGGTCCCGAGATGATGAATGTGTTTCGCGCCCAGGCCGAGCGCTTCGGCACGAAATTCCTGGTGGACGAGGTGACCGAGGTCGACCTTCGCCGGCGGCCCTTCGAGCTCATCGCAGGCGGCATGACCATCGGCGCCGAAGCACTCATCATCGCCACCGGCGCGTCGGCCAAGCTGCTGGGGATCGAATCGGAAAAGCGGCTGATGGGCTACGGCGTGAGCGCGTGCGCAACCTGCGACGGCGCATTCTTCAAAAACCAGGAGGCGGTGGTGGTGGGCGGCGGCGATACCGCGATGGAGGAGGCGACGTTTCTTACGCGATTTTGCACCAGGGTGACGATCATCCATCGGCGCAGCGCGCTTCGCGCCTCCAAGATCATGCAGGATCGCGCGGCCGCCAATCCGAAAATCTCTTTCATCTGGAATTCCGTAATCGACGAAGTTTTCGGCGAGCGCAAAACAGGAGTGAGCGGCGTGCGGCTGAGGGACCTCAAGACCAACGCGGCCAGCGAGTTCCGCACCGACGCGGTGTTCGTCGCGATCGGCCATCAGCCCAACTCCCACCTGTTCAAGGGTCAGCTCGAGATGGACGAGGTCGGCTATCTGAAGGTCCGCAACGGATCCACCTACACCAACGTCGACGGTGTTTTCGCCGCCGGCGACGTCGCCGACAAGGTCTATCGCCAGGCGGTCACCGCGGCGGGCACCGGATGCATGGCGGCAATCGACGCCGAGCGTTGGCTCGAAGCGCACGAGGTGGTCTGAATTCCGCCTAGAGGGGAAACTACCCGCGTGTCGGGAGCGCGGGAGACGCCTTCGATGAGCCCGGTACGCAAGTTCCTGCTGGCGATCCTCGGCGTCATTGCGCTCACGGCCGGCGGCACCGTCGGGTATATGACGATCGAACACATGGGGCTGCTCGACGCGCTCTACATGACCGTCATTACGATTTCCACTGTCGGCTACGAAGAAGTTAAGCCGCTTAGCGAGGGCGGCCGAATTTTCACGATGGGGTTGATCGTGACCGGCGTCGGCGCCGCGTTTTACCTCTTCGCAGTCGTGACACAGTTCGTGGTCGAAGGTCAGTTGCGCCAGGTCGTCGGGAGGGCCGCGATGAATCACAAGATCGAACAACTTAAAGGCCATGTCGTAATTTGCGGATACGGCAAGATGGGCCATGTGGTAGCCGAAGAGGTGGTGCGCAGTGGTGGTCAGGCGGTGGTGATCGAGCGCGACCCCACGCGCGAAGCCGCGCTGGCGGCCTCCGGCCTGCTCTACGTGATGGGATCGGCGCTCGAGGATCGAGTGTTGGAGGAGGCGGGCCTGCGGCGGGCGCGCGCGATCGTGATAGTCACCGCCGCCGATGCCGACAACGTCTTTATCACGCTCTCGGCCCGCTCGATGAATCCGGAAATCCACATCCACGCGCGCGGCGAGTCGGAACTCGGCTTGCAACATCTACGGATGGCCGGGGCGAATCAGGCCGTCGCAGCCTACCAATGGGGCGCGCTACGACTGGCGGCGAGCGTCATGCGCCCGTCGGTGGTCGACTTCCTGGAGTTATCGTTTCCGGGACGCGGCGCCGAGATCGATCTCGAAGAAATTCGCGTGGCCGAGGGCAGCCCGCTTGTCGGCCAACCAATCGCCGCGGTCGAGCGGAGTGCGACGCGGCTGCGAATCGTCGCGCTCAAGCGGGGCGACGGCCCAAGCACGCTGATTCCCGACCCCGCGACCCTGGTACAGGCGGGCGACTTCATGGTCGCGATTGGCGAGCGCGACACTCTGCGCCGCCTGGGCTAAATACCGGGGTGTCGAGCAAGGCCTGAGATTGTTTTGCATTGCGGCCGAGTCAGACTGCTGCCGACGTAGCATTTCCCGCCGCTTTGAATCAGCATTGGCGACTGAACCTTGGACCAAAGTCCAATTGCAGATGCGGCGTCCGATAGGCATTATCGGCGCGACCTGATTCCAAGAGGGGCGCGGAGAACGATCCTCCAGGACAGGTCATGAGGATGCCGTTATGAAGAGGAATTCCAACACATCAGGAATTGGCTTCGGCTCGCGCGTTTTAGCGCTCGCGCTCCTACTAGTCGCGCTCGGTCGCCCGCAAGCCTCCGCGCAGCAAGGTGCGGCTCCTCCCGGCGCGGACGAGGCTGCGAAGATCGCGACCGACGCTTACGTCTACGGCTATCCGCTGGTCACGATGGAATACACGCGTCGCGTTCTGACCAACGTGCGAGAGGCTGAAGGACTGAAAGCGCCAATGGGGCAATTAGCGAAGTCTCGAACCTACCCGAGCGCTGCTTTTCATGACGTTACCGCTCCAAATGCCGATACTCTCTATACGAACGGGTGGATCGACGTTAGCAAGGAGCCATACGTGCTCAGCATTCCGGACGCTCACGGGCGTTATTACCTGTTTCCGATGCTGGACGCATGGACGACGGTGTTCGAAGTACCCGGCAAGCGAACGACAGGCACCGGTCCGCAGACCTATGCGATCACTGGCCCCAACTGGTCGGGCACGCTTCCGCCTGGTGTGACAGATTACAAATCGCCGACCGCACTGGTTTGGATTCTCGGACGCATTTATTGCACCGGCACGCCCAGCGACTACGCGGCAGTCCACAAGATGCAGGACGAGATCAAACTGCTCCCGCTAAGCTCGTACGGGAAGCCCTACAGGCCGCCCGCAGGAATGGTCGATCCGAACATCGACTTAAAAACCGCCGTGCGCAACCAAGTGAATGGGCTCGACGTAGTGGCGTACTTCAATCTGATGGCTCGGCTGATGAAGGACAATGCTCCCGCCGCGGAAGACGCGCCGATCGTGGCGACGATGGCGAAAATCGGGATCATACCCGGCCAACCGTTCGATATGAGCAAGCTTTCGCCCGACACACAGCAGGCCTTAAAGGCGGTACCCAAGGCTGCTTTCGAGAAGATCATGGGTTCCTTTAAAGGAACCGGGAAATTCGAGAATGGCTGGATATTTACCACCAAGACAGGGGTCTACGGCACCGACTATCTGGTTCGTGCAGTGATCACTGCGGTGGGCCTAGGCGCCAATCGGCCGCAGGATGCCGTCTATCCGACGTCAGAGGTTGATGCGGACGGAAAGCCGTACTCAGGCAGCAACAAATACGTCATGCATTTCGATAAAGGGCAATTGCCCCCGGCGAACGGGTTCTGGTCGCTGACGATGTATAACGCAGCGTACTTCTTCGTCGCGAATCCGCTAAACCGCTACACGCTCAGCGCTCGCAACAAGCTGAAACACAACACCGACGGATCGGTGGACCTCTACCTGCAAAACGAAAATCCCGGCAAAAACAAGGAGCCCAATTGGCTGCCAGCTCCCGAAGGCAAGTTCATTCTGATGCTGCGACTGTACTGGCCCAGGCAGACTCCTCCCTCGCTGTTGGACGGCACGTGGACAATTCCGGGCGTGAAGCGGCCGGGGTAGATCAGCTTGCGTCAAGCAAGTTGGTAAGAAAGTCGCGGCCAAAGGCCTCCGGTGCTCAGCTACGCTCCACACCGCTGCGAGGCAGCTTTCGCATCGCCCTGATTGCCGCAGCCGTGGCGCAACGCCGACATAGCTCGCGATTGCGCCGGCACTGAGGAAGCGCCCGGGTCTCCGAGTTCCGCAATTGGACACTAATACAAGCACGGCGCGTCAGCGCGAACGGCACGCGCGCCTCGGCATTACCTTTTGAATCGCGGCCCCCATCCTGCCAAGATTTGCCCAGATGGAAGTCGGAGACGGAACGCAGGCTGAGCCGCTGAAGCCGGCCGGCGAGCATAAAGCGCCCACCGGCTCTCTTGACCCTGCCCTAGCGAGCACGGAGCCGCGGCGTTGGCGCCGGATAGATATCCGGGTCTCCGAGCTTGTCGTTTTTCTGGTCGCGGTGGTCGGCGCCGTCGGGCTGGGACTGGGAATCACCAGCTACTTCGGCGAGCATCCATACACCCTGGCATATCTGATCGCCTACGCCGGGTTTCGTTTCGCCGACGTCATGGTGCGCGAGGATTTCGAACCGCCACCCGACACCGCGCTGCTTTCGGGATCGATCCTGCGCCAGTTGCCAGTGCTGTTGCTGTTTGCGGCGGCGCCCTTCGAGCGCACGTTCCTCTATGGCGGAGAAGTGGCGCGATGGGTGCAGGCGCTCGGCTTGCTGATGGAGCTGCTGGGACTGTGGTTGGCGCTCGGTGCGCGTATCCAGCTCGGCTTTTTCAGCTCGACGCCGATATGCGGTGGCCCGCGCGCACTGGTGCGCAATGGGCTCTACGGCAGTATCCGCCATCCGATCTGGCTCGGCGAATTCCTCGTCGTCTTCGCGTGGGCGCTCGAGTTCGGCGCACCTGTCAGCGCGGTTTTGACCATCATCTTCGGAGTCGTGATGGGTTGGATGCGCGCCGCGAAGGAAGAGGCGGAGATGCTGGCGCAGTTCGGCGATCCGTACGCGCGCTACCTGGACGAGACCGAGTGCTTCATCCCCGGCATCTGGTAGGGGAGCCAACGATTTAGAACGCTGCTTTTCCCAGCCCGCGCCCGGCTCAGAAAAGATTTCGCGCCCCGCGCTCCCCGCTAGAACTGCCGAAAATCTAGCGCAGCATTACCGACGCAGGCGCGAGCGTGTGCTCGATCGCGGTCACGAAGTCGTCGGTTGGCGCGACTCGATAACTGTCGCCGAGCAGAAAGATCGCCTCGTGCGCGTCGTCGAGCGACAGATGCAAATAGGTGATCGCGCGGCCGGTATGGCGTCCGAGCAGCGCCTTGAGTTCCTCCAGCGCGCCGTTGGCCAGGCGCTCGCGCGGCGCCGTGATATGCACTTCGCGCACCGCGTCGACCAGCGCCGTGCCCAGCGGCCGCATCTCGTCGAGGATCACCTGCGCGCGCTCGTCGTCGACGTCCAGTTTGCCGCGCGCCACCACCGGCTCGTCGCCCATGATTAGCGTCTCGTGCTTTTGATAGGTCTCCGGCCACGCGATGACCTCGACCGCGCCCTCGCGGTCCTCCAACGAAAACGTCGCATAGCGCTTGCCGGCCTTGTTGTTCTTGAGCTTGGCCGCCTGCACCACGCCGGCGATGCGAACCTGGCTGCCGTCGGGAATCGAGGTCAGATCCGCGGTCGAGACGGCGCCCAGACGGCGCAACTCGCGATCGTACTTGTCGAGCGGATGGGCGGTGATGTAAAAGCCGAGTGCCTCCTTCTCATTGCGCAGCATCTCTTTCTGATCCCACTCGGCGACCGGATCGCGCGGCGGCGGCAGCGCTTGCGGACGCGCGGCGGCGCCGAACAGTCCATGCTGGCCCTTGGCCGCGTCGCTCTCGGCCTTCTGCGCGACCTTGAGCGCGTCTTCGACCATCGCGATCAGCGGTGCGCGCGAGGCCGAGATCGAATCGAACGCGCCGCACTTTATCAGCGCCTCGAGCACCCGCCGGTTGACCAGTTGACTGCCGACGCGCAAGCAGAAATCCAGCAGATCCTTGAACGAGCCGCCGCTTTGGCGCACCGCGATCATCGCCTCGGCGCTCTTGGCGCCGACCCCGCGGATCGCGCCCAGGCCGAAGCGGATCGCGTCGCCCGAGACCGTGAACTTCACTCCGCTATGGTTCACGTCGGGCGGCAGCAGACGGATACGCATCTCGCGCAGCGCCGCGATGTTCTTGTAGGCCTTGTCGACATCGTCCATATCGAGCGACATCAGCGCGGCCATAAACTCGTTCGGATAATGCGCCTTCAAGTACGCGGTGGTGTACGTGGTGAGCGCGTACGCGGCGGCATGCGAGCGGTTGAAGCCGTAGGAGGCGAAGGTTTCGATTTTCTCGAAGATGGACTTGGCCAGGGCCTTGTCGAGGCCGTTCTTCCTGGCCCCGTCGAGAAAGCGCTCGCGCTCGCGCTCCATCTGGGCCTTGTTCTTCTTGCCCATCGCGGCACGCAGGATGTCCGCTTCTTCGAGCGTATAGCCGGCCAGCGCCTGCGCCGCGCGCATCACCTGCTCCTGGTAGATGATTACTCCGTACGTGTCGCGCAGCACCGGTTCGAGCAGTTGATGATCGTATTCGACCGGCTCCTTACCGTGTTTGCGCTTGATGAACGGATCGACCATCCCGGAATCCAGTGTGCCGGGGCGGAACAGTGAAATCGCCGCGATCACGTCCTCGAAGTTCGAGGGCTTGAGCTCGGTCAGGAAACGGCGCATCCCCGACCCTTCCATCTGAAACACGCCGACCGTGTCGCCGCGCGCGAGCAGGCGGTAGCTCTCGGGATCATCGAGCGGCAGCCGGTTCAGGTCCGGCGGCGTCTTGCCCCCGGCGCGGACCAGGTTGAGTGTTTCGACTATCAGGGTCAGATTCTTGAGCGCCAGAAAGTCGAACTTGATCAGTCCGATTTCCTCGACTCCCTTCATCGAATACTGCGTAATCGCCATCGCGCCGTCGGCGCGTTCCTTGTCGGCGTAGAGCGGAACGACCTCGGCCAGTGGAACGTCGGAGATGACCACGCCAGCCGCATGTCGCGAGGCGTGGCGCAGCAGCCCTTCGAGCTTGAAGGCGTACTCGAAAAGATCGGGATGGCTGTCGCGCTCGGCCTTGAGCCGGGGTTCCATCTCAAGCGCGGCGCTCAGCGGAAAGTCGCGGCCCTGCTTGGGCGCGGGATAGAGCTTGACGATGCGGTCGGTCTCGGCGAAGGAGAGCCCGAGCACGCGGCCGACATCGCGGATCGCCTGCTTTCCCTTGATGGTGCCGAAGGTGATGATCTGCGCGACGCGGTCGGCGCCGTACTTCGCGCGCACGTAGTTCAGCACCTCGTCGCGCCGCTCCCAACAAAAGTCGACGTCGATATCGGGCATCGACTTGCGTCCGGGATTGAGCCAGCGCTCGAACAGGAGCTTGTGCTCGATCGGATCGACCTCGGTTATCCTGAGCGCGTAAGAGACCAGGCTGCCGACCACCGAACCGCGGCCCGGCCCGACCGGGATGCCCTGGCTGCGCGCGTAGTCGATGAAGTCGGCGACGATCAGCATGTAGCCGGAAAAGCCCATCTCGCGGATGACGGGTAACTCGCGGCCAAGGCGCTCGTAGTACGGCGCCTCGTCGAATTCACCCCGCCGCGCGTGCAATTCCGCGAGCCGCGCGCCGAGCCCCGCCTTCACGCGGGTTTCCAGCACCTGGTCCAGATTCTCCGGCGGCGCGTCCTGGTAAATCGGGAAATGGAACTTGCCGAACTCGAAGTCGAAGTCGACCCGCCGCGCGATCTCCATCGTGTTGCGGAACTCCTCGGAGTCCGCACCGAACGCCTTGGCCATCTCTTCGGGCGTCTTGACGTAGAGCTCGTCGGTATCGAAACGCCATCGCGATTCGTCGGCGAGCGTCTTGCCGGTCTGGATGCAGAGCAGGACTTCGTGCGCGCGCGCGTCGCCGCGATGCAGGTAGTGGCAATCGTTGGTGGCGACCAGCGGCAGGCCGGCGGTTTGGCCAATCTCGCGGAGCGCCTGGTTGAGCGGCGCGTGCAGCCGGTTGTCCTGCAATTCGAGGTAGAAGCGGTCCTTGAAAATGCGCGCGTAGCTCTCGGCCGACTCGCGGGCCTTGTCGACGCGTCCCGCGCGCAGCCATCGCGCGACCTCTCCCGACAGGCAACCGGAGAGCGCGATTATACCCTCGTTGAGCTCGGTCAGGATTTCCTTGTCGATGCGCGGCTTGTAGTAGAGCCCTTCCTGGTAGGCGGCGCTCAGCAGCCGGCACAGGTTGCGATAACCGGTGCGCGAAGCGGCGAGCAAAATCAGATGGAAGTTGCCGCCGCCGTCGAAGTCGTCGCCCTTGGGCGCCTGCGATCGATCGGTGCGCTTGCCGGGCGCGACATACGCCTCGCAACCGATGATCGGTTTGATCCCGTGGTGAGTGGCTTTGCTGAAGAACTCGACCGCGCCGAACATGTTGCCATGGTCCGTGATCGCCATCGCGGACATGCCCGAAGCGTGGGCGTGCTCGAGCAGCGGTTCGATTTTGTTGGCGCCGTCGAGGAGGCTGTATTGAGTATGGACGTGAAGATGGGCGAAGCTCATCGGAGACGTAACCTCCTCCTCGCAACAACAACCACCGCCGCCGCAACGAAGCTGCCGCACCCGGCAGCGGTCTCGCGACGGCTAGCCTGAACCGGAGCCGTCGATGCGCGCGTGAGACGCGCGGATCGACGCACGAGCGGCGCGCCCCGCCGCGTCAGCCCTTCTTGCCGCCTTTTTCGGCGGCCTCTTTGCCGCCCTTCGCGCCCTCTTTGGCCCCCGCTTCCGCGGCGGCCGGCGCTGCCGCGCCTTCGGCACCAGCGGCGCCCTCGGCCGGCGCCGCCTCCGCAGCGACAGGAGCCGCCGCCTCGGCGACGGTCGGAGGCAGCACGGTCACCACGGGATAGTCGGTGTCGAAAATCGGCTTGATGTTGCCGGGGAAGGTCATCGCTGAAATGTGGATTACGTCATGGATTTCGAGTGCGCTGACGTCGACCTCGACCACGTCGGGAATCTCGAGCGGCAGGCATTCGACTTCGACCTCACGCACTAGCGGCCCCAGAATGCCGCCCTCGCCCACGCCGTGCGCCTTGCCGATGAAACGCAGTGGCACCGAAACGCGCAGCGCTTTGGTCAGATCGACCTCGTAGAAATCCGCGTGGACGAAGTTGCCGCTTACCGGCGCACGCTGAATTTCCTTGACGATGACGTGGCGGTCGTTGAGCTCCGGCGAGCTCGACTTGAGCCGCATCAGGCGCTGGCGGGCGCTGGCCGACACGCGCGACCGCAGCTCGGCGCCGCTTATCGCGATCGCCGTCGCCTTGGTCTTGGGCCCATAGAGCACCGCGGGGATGTTTCCTTCACGGCGCAGGCCGCTGCGGCGGCTTTTGGGCCGCGTTTCTCTGATTTCGGCGGCCAGTTCGACAGTCTCCATCACGTCCTCGTTTTAAAAATCATTCGGCTTGGCCGGTTGGGGCGTCCGCTCAATTGAAGAGCGAACTTACCGACTCTTCATTATGTATGCGCCGGACGGCTTCCGCTATAAGGCTCGCCACCGACAGGACCTTGAGCGAACTGAGTTCCGCCTGCGCCTTGGCGCGCAGCGGGATGGTGTTGGTGGTGATCAGTTCCTTGAGCATCGACTTGTTCAGGCGCTCGCAGGCGGGATCGGACAGGATCGGATGGGTCGCGCAGGCCAGCACCTCGGTCGCCCCCGCGTTGATTACCACTTTGGCCGCCTCCGTGATGGTCCCGGCGGTGTCGATCATGTCGTCGACCAGCAGCGCCGAGGAGTCATGCACTTCGCCGACCAGTTGCATTTCGGCCACCTCGCTCGCACGCGGCCGGCGCTTGTCGATGATTGCGAGGTTCGCATTGAGCCGCCGCGCAAACGCGCGCGCGCGCTCCACGCCACCGGCATCGGGCGAGACCACCGAGATGCGGCGGCCTTCCAGCCGCTTGCGCAAGTACTGGATCAGCACCGGCATCGCATACAGGTTGTCGACCGGGATATTGAAGAAGCCTTGAATCTGGCCGGCATGCAGGTCGACCGTGAGCACGCGCGAGGCGCCGGCGGCGGTAATCACGTCGGCGACCAGCTTGGCGCTAATCGGTACGCGTGGAGCGACCTTGCGGTCCTGGCGCGAGTAGCCGAAGTAGGGGATGACGGCGCTGATACGCTTGGCCGAGGCGCGCCGGAGCGCGTCCATCAGCAGCAGCAGTTCCATCAGGTTTTCGTTGGGCGGAGTGCAGATCGACTGGAGGACGAAGCAATCGCCGCCGCGCACATTCTCGCGCACTTCGACCATCACCTCGCCGTCCGGGAAACGGCTGACTTCGGCCTCGCCCAGCCTCACGCCAAGATGTTCGCACACCTCGCGCGCCAACGCCGGGTTGGAGTTGCCGGTGAAAATCTGCAGTTCGTCTTTCGCCCGTTCAGGCATCGCGGCCCCTCCGGCCTAGCCAAAATCGCAGCTCTTCGCGCATCATGTCTCGGTCTCCACGCCCGCCCTGCCCGGACTCATCCAGGCGGCCAGGCCAAATCAGAATTGATGGCTGGGCGGGAAGGATTCGAACCTTCGAATGCCAGGTCCAAAGCCTGGTGCCTTACCAGCTTGGCGACCGCCCAACACGGGCCGCGTCCCTTCCATCCGCTCCCGCAGGCCAATGTGCGCGAGTACGCCGCCGAGGGGCTCCTGCCGCGCTGATTATCCCGACCCTATCGAAGGGCGATAGAGCATATCACAAGCCCGTGGCATAGGACGTCGCCGCTCGGGACCGTCCGCCCCGTATGGCCGCCCCGTGCCGCCCGGTCATCCGATGGAAGATGTGACGTGATGGAGCTGTGACACGAAACTATTGCCAACGGATTCGGCCTAAATCATTTGCCGCAGCGGGCGGCGCGCTGCGGCGTGTGACGAGGATGTTAATTGATGGAGTTTTTCACTGTCAATCGCGGCCCTCGACTAACTTCCACAAACCGGTCGCCCCATAGGCTAATTTTGGCAGGATCAATGAGGCGCGGCGTCTGTCTCGCGCGGTTAAGGAAGCGAATTTACGACGTAATATCGTGGACGGGGAAATTCTCCTCTGTACCTTGAGGGAACGGCGTTCGCGGAACTCGGTTGGATTAAATGAAGATACGTGACGTTCTTGCTATGCTTGATTTGGATGGGTGGTACCTCGTCGGAACGAGCGGCAGCCATCGTCAGTCCAAGCACCCTACGAAGCCGGGGCGGGTCACCGTGCCAGGCAAGCCGTCCGACGACCTTGCACCAGGAACGTTGAACAGTATCCTCAAGCAGGCCCAACTCAAGCGAGGACAATAGGATGCGCTACGCAGTCGTAATCGAAAAGGCCGACAGCAACTATTCTGCTTATGTACCGGACCTGCCCGGATGCGTCGCAACGGGCGCGACGATTGCGGAAGTCGAACACGAAATCAAGGAAGCCATTCGGCTCCATCTCGAGGGTCTGCGCCAGGATGGTGCGCCTATTCCTCGACCATCGGCGGTCTGCGAATACGTGGAGCCGTAAACGATCGAGGCGACCCTTTTGACTCGACTTAAGAAAGTGAATTAGCGATGTAATATCGCGCTTGGGGGGCACGCTGGCGTGCTTTGGCGGCGCCTTCCGCGGCCGCCGCGGCGTCAGGGAAGATTCCGAAGACGGCGCCGCCGCTACCCGACATCGAGGCACCCGCTGCTCCGGCCGCGACCAGCGCCGACTGAAGCTCCGCGATTTCCGGATATCGCGCCATCGCTGCCGCCGCCAGGTCGTTCTGCAGCATGGACGGCGTTATCCGGCCTGAGGCGATCGCGTGCAGATGCTCGATCGGCGCGGCGCCGCTCCATTGTTCGGGCGAAAGGGCGCGAAAAATCTCCGCCGTCGACACTTCGACGGGCGGCACCGCGATTACCATCCATAAGGGGACCTGCGAAAGCCGCGTCCGCTCACCCGGCGCCGTACCTTCAAGCGGCGCGATATGCTCGCCCACGCCGCTGACGTGCGCGACACGCGGGCTTAGAAAAAACGGGACGTCGGCGCCGAGTTCGAGCGCGACTCGGGCAAGCCGCGGCGCGTCGTCGACCCGGCATAGCGCGGCCATCATGCGTAAGACCGTGCCGGCGTCGCTCGACCCGCCGCCCAGTCCCGCCCCCATTGGGATTTCCTTGCGCAGGTGGATCCCGACGTGGCGTGGCCGATGGATCGTCGCGCCGAACTCGCGCAGGAACGCGTCGGCGGCGCGCCATGCGAGATTTTTGTCGCCCGCGGGAATATCGTCCCGATCGCACAACAGGGCGATCACGGTATCGGATGCGCTACCAGGCTCCACGCGGATTTCCACCCGGACCTGGTCGTACAGCGAGACCGGGATGAACACCGAATCGAGTTCGTGATAGCCGTCGGCGCGCCGTCCCACGACGCGGAGGAAGAGATTTATCTTGGCCGGCGCCGGCTCCGCGAGCAGCTTGACCATCGTGCATTCCTAAAATCGTCGAGAATCCAAAGCCCGTGCGCGGCCATTAAATCGCTAGCCCGCAGGCGGGGGCGCATTGCCACTTGGAGCTGTGCGGACTCTGCGATGTACGCGGCGGTTATCGCGCTGGATTATCACTATGAAGCCGCCCAGCGTTAGCACCACGCCGGCCAGCACCAGCGCCTGCCCGGTGAGAAACGTTGCATGGTAGAAGTCCATCCGCGCGGTCGCGTAGGAAACCTGCCGCTGGGCGTTGGTGAATGGCGCCAATACCGCGCGGTCGGTGCGCGCGTCGAGCTCGTCGAAGCTGCGATAGGCTTCGTCGGCCGCGAGATCCGCATGGCCGACGACGACGCGGCTGTATTCCTCGGTACGCGCGCGGCCGATCTCCCAGTTGACCGCGCCGAGCACGATCAGCGCCAAGCCGGCCACGATTCGCCAGTCGCCGTAAACATCGGGCAGTTTCATTAGTATTTCGCTGAACAATATGCGGCTGACCGCGTGAAGACAACCAGGCCGGAATTCCGCGAACGAACTCGCGCGGCCGCCGCGGGTTGTTTTTGAATTGCGCCCGTCCGGTCCCAGCGGTTATCATCGATAGTCGAAACAGGATACCCTTCGATCCAGGTGGATAACGCGCGTCTGAACTCACTGCTCGAGCGCTTCGCGGCTCGTGATCGGCTGGCCTTGGCCCGTCTTATAACGCTGGTCGAGAATCGCGCCCCCGTCGTCAACACCGTGATGGAGCGCATCTATCCGCGTCTCGGCCATGCCTACGTCATCGGCATAACCGGCGCGCCGGGAGCGGGCAAGTCGACCCTGGTCAATCGGCTAATCGCCAAGTATCGCGCGTTGCAAAAGCAGGTCGGCGTGCTCGCGATCGATCCCTCGAGCCCTTTTTCCGGCGGTGCGGTGCTCGGCGATCGCGTACGCATGACGGACCACTACCGCGACGCCGGCGTATACATCCGCAGCCTGTCCAGCCGCGGCAGCCATGGCGGCCTGAGCCGGGCCGCGCGCGAGGTCGTAAAGGTATTCGACGCTTTCGGCTTCGATATCATCATCATCGAGACCGTTGGCGTCGGCCAGACCGAACTCGCCGTGATGGATCTTGCCGATACCACCGTCGTGGTCACGGTGCCCGAGGGCGGCGACGGCGTGCAGGTGATGAAGGCCGGACTGAATGAAATCGCCGACCTGTTTGTGGTCAACAAGGCTGACCGCGAGGGCGCCGACCGGGTCAAGGCCGAGCTCGAGCTGAGCGTGCATCTGAGCCGCCAGGATGCCGGATGGCTGCCGCCGGTGTTGCTGACCCAGGCGGCGGCTGACCAGGGCGTCGACGCGCTGGTGGCGGCTATCGCGCGCCATGCCGAGTACGTCGCGGCCCATCGCACTCCCGAGCGTGAGCGCGAGCGGCGCACGCGTGAATTCGTCGAGGTGCTGACCGCCGAGATGGAAGAGCGCGCCGCACGCGCGGTCCGCAACGGCGGCGCGGACGTTGTCGTAGGCGAAGTCCGCGCCGGAAGCCTCAATCCGTACACCGCGGCGCGCCGCGTGATCGAAGATCGCAAAGCGCTTGGCGAATTGCTCGCGGAGGGATCGGCCGGACGCGACTAGCCGACAGCGGCATTCGGTCAAACGGACTCGTATTGATGGCACGAAACAAGTTACCTCAGCCCCCGGCAACGGGCCGCCTGTTCGCAATCGGCGACATCCACGGATGCCCCGACGAGCTGGGCGTCATCCTCAACGCCATCAAGCCCGTGCGCGGCGACACGGTGGTGTTTGTCGGCGACTACGTCGACCGCGGACCGTCGGCGCATGACGTGATCGAACTGCTGCTCGACCGCGAACGCCAGGGCGGCGCCGAGTTTGTCTTCCTGAAGGGCAACCACGAAGACATGATGTGCTCGTTTCTCGGCTTACCTGGAAACTACGGCGATTCGTTTCTGTTCAATGGCGGCTCCGCCACGCTCGAAAGCTATGGGGTGACCGAGCGCGAACTGCCGGAGGCGCGCTGCCATATTCCCGACCCGCATCTCGACTTCGTCAAACGGCTGGCCACCAGCTATTTGCGTCCGCCGTACCTTTTCGTCCACGCCGGGGTGGTGCCGGCGCTCGAGTTGGAGGAGCAGCGCGTCGAGGACATGCTCTGGATTCGACAGGAATTTATTTTCAGCCCGCATAAGCTCGGCTCAACCGTGATCTTTGGCCACACTCCGATGCGGGCAGTGATGGTCGATCTGCCGTACAAACTGGGCATCGACACCGGGCTGGTCTATGGCGGCAAGCTTAGCTGCGTCGAACTTACCGAGGGCGTGATCTACCAGGTAGCCCGTCGCGGCCGGCAGGCTAAGACCAGCGCCATATCCCTGAGTTGAGGCTCGTCCCAATAAAAACCGAGGCCCTTTCGGGTTTGAGCTGCTCTTTTAAGCTCGCGCCACTCCGGCTAATGTTGACGGTTCGGTGGCGACGTAGCTCAGTTGGTTAGAGCATGCGGCTCATATCCGCAGTGTCGTAGGTTCGACTCCTACCGTCGCCACTCACATCACCCGGGTCCCGACAGTCCTCCTTGCGCATCGCGGCGGCGCGCGCCACGTCAACGTCGTCACGTATTTCGAGATGTAGTACCCTTCCTCCTCGATCCTCGATTTCAGAATTTCAAGGGTCCCTTGGTGAAATCACGCGATCCGGCTAACGTCGCGCCGTAATGCTCGCCTGGCTCGGCAAGCCTCTTGCGGCGCTCGTACTCTCGGCCGCCTTCATCGCGCTCATCCTGTTCGCGCTGGGCGCCGCGCCGCTCGCCGTCTTCGCCGCGCTATGGCAGGGCGCGTTTGGCAACTGGCTTGCCACCACCGATACGCTGGTCAAAACCACGCCGTTGGTTTTCACCGGGCTCGCCGTGTCGATCGCGTTTCGTGGGGCACTATGGAATATCGGCGCCGAGGGCCAGTTGCTGATAGGCGCGCTGGCCGCGGGCGCCCTCGGAATCGCGCTTGGCGGATGGCCCCGGCCGTTGGCGACAGGGCTGGTGCTCCTCGCCGGCGCGGCGGGCGGCGCTATCTGGAGCGCGGCGTGCGGATGGCTTCGAGAGCGGCGCGCGGTCAGCGAGGTCATCAGCACCATCATGCTGAACTTCGTCGCGGTGCAAGTCCTGAGCTACGCCGTGCACGGCCCGCTGATCGAGCCCTCGCGCTCCTATCCCAAGAGCGCGCCTATCGCGCGCGCCGCCGAGCTATGGATGTTCGCGCCGCCGAGCCGGCTCAACGCCGGGATGATTCTCGCGGCTGCGCTGGCGTTAGCGTCGTGGCTATGGCTCTTCCACAGCCGGAGCGGTTTCGAGTTACGGGCGATGGGCCGCAACCGGCGCGTCGCGGCCTTCTTCGGCATCCCGGTCGCGCGAATCGGTATCGCCACGATGGCGCTCAGCGGCGCATTGGCCGGCCTAGGCGGGGCGGTCCAGGTTTCGGCGATCACCCATCGGCTATACGAGAGCTTCTCGCCGGGATGGGGTTACGAGGCGATCGCGGTAGCGTTGGTCGCGCGGCTCAACCCGCTCGGCGTGTTGCTGACGGCGCTGCTGTTCGGCGCGCTCGACAACGGCTCGCAGGCGATGCAACGCGGCCAGGGCGTATCGCCGGAGCTGGTGCAGGTGATCCAGGGGATGGTGATCCTGGTGCTGCTCGCTTTCGACACCAGGGCATGGGCGGGACTGAGCGGCGCGCTATGGCTTGGCGGCGATCCCACGGCGCCCGCGGGGGCTCCGGAAGCCGGCGCGCCAGCCGGGAGCGGTGGCGATGCTTGAGGCGTTCCTGGCTTCGACGGTCGCGATGGCGACGCCAATTCTGCTCGCGGCGCTCGGCGAGCTTTGGGTCGAGCAAAGCGGCGTAATCAATATCGGTATCGAGGGCTCGATGCTGGCCGGGGCGTTTTTTGCGCTGGCGGCAGCCTACTTCAGCGGCAGTCTCGCGCTCGGATTGCTGGCCGGAGTCGGGGCGGCCGTCGCGCTCAACGCGCTGCTCGCGCTGTTGGTCGTCAACCTCGCGGTGAACCAGGTCGTAGCAGGCACCGCGCTCGACATCCTCGCGCTCGGGTTGACCGGCGTTTTCTACCGCCAGATGTTCGGCGTGACCGGGAGCGCCTTCGTAGTCAGGCAATTCGGCACGGTGGCTCTGGGACCGCTTGCGCGTATCCCGATCGTCGGACGGGCGCTCTTCGACCAGAACGCGCTCGTATACCTGGCATTCGCGATATTGCCGCTGCTCGCGCTGATGCTCTCGCGCACGCGCTATGGGCTACGCCTGCGCGCGGCCGGCGAACGGCCCGAGGCGGCCGACGCGTTGGGACTTGGAGTATATCGGCTGAGATGGGAGGCGCTCCTGGCCGCGGGCGTGCTGACGGGATTGAGCGGCGCGTTCCTGACTCTTGCCTATGCGGGCACCTTCGTCGAGGGAATGTCGGCCGGTCGCGGCTTCGTCGCGCTGGCGGTGGTGATTCTCGGACGCTGGAAGGCGTGGGGATGCGCCGCGGCCTCGGTGCTGTTCGGCGCCGCGATGGCATTGCAGTACGGTTTGCAGGCGCTCGGCACGGCGGTGCCGTACCAGGTGTTCCTCGCGTTGCCCTACGTGTTGACGCTGGTGGTACTGGCGGTCTTTGGCGGTCAGGCCGACGCGCCAAGCGCGCTGGGCGAGCCGTACGTGCGCCCTTGAAGGTAATATCGCACCACTCCCTCGAATCGGGAGGTTGCCCGCGAGTGAGTTCTCCGCTTGCTGCTACCTATTTCGCCGGCGTGCACTTTTACTACCTCTCCTCGTTACGCAAAGCCCCCTTCTCTATTCCTTGAGCAGCGCCACGCATTTGATTTCGACCATCAGGCCAGGCATCGCCAGCGCGGTGACACCGATTCCGGTCCACGCCGGATACTCGCCGGTGTAGTAGCGATCCTTGACGGTGATGAAGAGTTGAAGGTCGCGCATGTCGGTATGGTAAGTCACCATATCGACCACGTCGTCAAAAGTGACGCCGGCCGCGGTCAGCACCTTCTTCAGGTTTTCGAAGGCCTGGACGAATTGCGCCTCTTTGCCCTCGACCACGTTGAGGTGCTCGTCGCGTCCCACCTGTCCGGCGATGAAGAGCAGATTGCCCGCCTTCACTCCGGGATTGTAGTGAAAGCGCTGCTTGATCACTTCCATTTCTTTCGGAACGACGTTCGTGCGCTTGCTCATGATCAATCTCCTCGAATGCGTTTCGCCGGCGATCCTGCAGGCCGATATCCTAACGCTACGGCCTGAGCGTGCAACCCGCGAGCGCCAAATACTTCGGAGGTAACGGGATTTCCGTTTATATGCGGGGAGGCACGACGATTCGCGTTGCCGCGGCTTCTGAAAATTTGCCTGAAAATATAAATCGAAGGTGCAAAAGTCCCGGCGATGCAGTAGCCTCTGGTCCAAATCCCGAGGAGACAAATGTCTATGAGCGTGATCGTTCTGGTTCAGGGGACTCCGAATCCCGATCGCAAGGAAATATTGGCCGAGTACCAGCAGGCCGCCCGCACCGTGATCGCAAAGCATGGCGGCGAAGTGGTGGCGCGCGGCAGCGGCCTTGGAAGCCTTCACGGCACGGGCAACTACCAGGTCGCGATCGTGCTGCGGTTCGCGGACAAAGCAGCGGCCGACGGCTGGTATAACGATCCGGACTATCGCAAGGTGTTGCCGTTGCGCGATCAGGCGTACACGGCGCTGGAGATCAACATCTTTCAGGAATGAGCTGCCGCCGCTCCTTTGGCGTCGAACGGGCCGGCCACGAATCGAGGCCGGCCCGCCTTCGCGGAGGGTCGGGGCTACAGCTTTTTCCAGTCGGCCGACTGTTCGAAGGCCTCCGCCGCGCGATAGATCGTCGGCTCGTCGAAGTGCCTGCCGGTCAGCATCAGTCCGGCCGGCAGACCGTCGATCATTCCGCACGGGATCGACATCGACGGATGATGGGTCAGGTCGAAGGGCGCGGTATTGGCGATCATCTCGAGCGCCCGCGTGACGTATTCCTCCCGGCTGGCGTTCGGCTGCGGCAACGGCGTCGCTTTCATCGGCGTGGTCGGCATCAGCAGCAGGTCGTACTTCTTGAGCACCTCGTCATAGGCCGCGCGCAGCCGGCGCACGATATTTATCGCCTTGCCGTAGTAGCGCGAGCCGTAGTTCTCGCGCACGTAGGTGCCGAGCATCAGGAAGAGCTTGGTCGTTTCCGACATTTCGTTGCTTCGCTGGCGCCATCCGCGATGAAAGTCCATCATCGAGGTCGAATAAAGATCGTCGCGGCTCACCCCGAAGCCGTCGCCGTACATCATGGTTTGCGTGAGGCCCTCGATACCGATCGGCGTCCAAATCGCGGCGCCCGCGAGATGCATCGGAATCGAAACTTCCTCGACGTGCGCGCCCAGCGTGCCCAGGCGATTCGCGGCGGCGCGGACTTTTTCGTCGACCGCGCGTTCGGAATTGTGATGGCCGAAGCCTTCCTTGACGATCGCGATCTTCAAGTCCTTCGCGCCGCGGCCCAGCGCCTGCGAGTAAGGATGCACCTGCGGCGCCTTGATCCGGGGATCGTAGCCGTCGTCGCCCGCGATGACCTCCAGCAGCAACGCATTGTCGGCGACGTTGCCGGTCATCGGGCCGGTATGGTCGACGAAGATCTCGATCGGCATGATCCCGGTGTAAGGAACGAGCCCCCAGGTGGGCTTCATGCCGTACACGCCACAAAATGACGACGGCATGCGAATCGAGCCGCCCTGGTCGCCCCCGATCGCCATGTCGACCTCGCCTGCCGCCACCAGGGCCGCGCTGCCGGAGGAAGAGCCGCCCGCCGAGTAGCCCATCTTGCGCGGATTGTGCACCGCGCCGGTGGCATTGGTGTGGCTTCCGCCGGAAAGGCAGAAACACTCGCAATGGGCCTTGCCGACGATCTCTCCGCCGGCATCCAGGATCCGCGTGACGAGGGTGGCGTCGAAGTCCGGCACGTAGCCTTCCATCGTCGCTGCGCCATTCATCATCGGCACGCCCGCGAGCATGATATTGTCCTTGAGCGCGACCGTTTTGCCCTTCAGCTTGCCCTCGTTCGCACCCTTGACGGACGATTTGAAGTACCAGGCATTGTACTTGTTCTCCTCGGGACCGGGCCGATAACCCGGCGTCCGCGGATACTTGACCCGCGGCACCTCGTCGGGCATCGCGGCGACGGTGTTGTAGGCGTCCACGTAGGTGGTAAACAGCGCGCGAAACGAATCCACGCCGGCGTCATCCAGCGACAGTCCACACTGCCGCGCCACCGCGCGCAGTTGCTCCCGGGTCGGCATCTGAACGGACATGCGATTACTCCTTTTGCTGGTTGAACCGCTCCGCTGACGCGGAATCTAGAAGAACTTGATTACGCTCCGCGAGACCTCGCCCTTGCGCAGCAGATCGTAGGCCTCGTTCACGCCTTCGAGCGGGAAGGTGCGCGAGACCAGTTCGTCGATTTTGATCTTTTTGTCCATGTAGAGGTCGATCAGGAGCGGCATGTCGACTCGTGGCCGGGTCGACCCGTAGAAGGAGCCGACCAGACGCTTCTCCATCATCGTGAAGACGTTGGGGTTGAGCGAAATACGCGCGGTTTCGGGAGAGACTCCCACGATGGTGCAGGTGCCGCCGCGTCCGGTCATCCGAAACGCCAGTTCGATCGTTTTCGGCGTGCTGATTACCTCGAATGCATAATCCACCCCGCGGCCCTGCGTCAGCGTCATTACCGCCTTGTAGGCGTCGTCCTGCGACGGATTGACGAAATGCGTCGCGCCGAACACTTTGGCGAGTTCCAGCTTGTTCGGCAGCAGGTCGATCGCGATGATCTCGTGGGCTCCGGCCAACGCCGCGCCCTGGATCACGTTGAGGCCCACACCGCCGCAGCCGATTACTGCGACGCTCGCGCCCGGCCGCACCTTGGCCGTGTTGATCGCCGCGCCGATCCCCGTCATCGTGCCGCAGCCGACGAAGCAGGCGCGATCGAGCGGGACGTCGTCGCGAATTTTGATCGCGCAACTCTCGGGCACCACGGCCTCCTCGGCAAAGGTCGAGGCGTAGGCGAAGTGAAAGACCTCGGTCCCGTTTTTGCTCAGGCGAGTGGTGCCGTCCAGGAGCGTTCCGAGGCCCTTCGGGCGCGTCTCGCACAGGTTAACCTGTCCTTGCGTGCAGTAGCGGCAGTGGCCGCATACCGGTGAAAAGGTCAGCACCACGTGGTCGCCTTCTTTCACCGAAGCTACGCCCGGACCAAGCTCGACTACGATTCCCGCTCCCTCGTGGCCCAGTACCAGGGGCAGGGGCATCCGCATGTCGCCGGTCATGACGTGCAGGTCGCTATGGCAGGCGCCGTTCGCGGCGACCTTGACTCTAACCTCGCCAGCTTTCGGCGGGGCGAGCTTCAGGTCCTCGATAACGAGGGGTTTGTGCGGTTCATATAACACGGCGGCCTTCATGGGCGCGGTCCTCCACGGTTGATGATTATCAGGAATGGTCGTGCGTAACTTAGAAGGCTGGCCGCGCAGGTGTCAATCGAGCCGCCCGCGCAGTTGTGGCAAAAATGGCTTGAGACTGAATACCCCAGCATCCGAGACTGCCCAAAAAGCGCTCGCTGCGTCGCCATAGTCGAGAGCGCTTCGACAACGGCTATTGCATAGCTGCAACACATCATTGCGCGGAATCGGGCGGCGCCGCGAAAAGCCAAGGTAAATGTTCGGGTTTCTAGATGGCGATCGATGGCACATTAAGTGCTTTTTGACGTGCTTGATTGTCGGAGATGAGCCGTCGTTTCAGTTCAATGTGCTTCGTGAGTTGTAACTTTTTTAACCTCCGACCGCCCTCGGCGGAGCAGATGCTCTCTAAAATTAGCCTCGCCGTGGGGTTCCTGCCTGAAAGCCTTGGAGTCATTTCATAAGTTATGATGAATCAACCGGCCACAGCGTTGCGGTTTGTCCCTCGGCAACCGCTTTTTCAACTCCGCGCCCAGCAGAATTGTGGGTCATGCGGGCACCGGGTCGTCGAACATGTCGGCTTCCCCGATCCCGTGCTGGCGAAGCAGTTGAGCCTTATCCACGGCGGCTGCCTCGATTGCGAGACCTGCGGCGACGAATAGGCATCCCCTCGGTTATTGCGCGAGATACGCACCATCGATCGGCATCGGCACGCCGCTGACGAACGACGACGCGTCGGTGGATAGCCACAGCACCGCCTCGGCTATCTCTTCGGCATTGCCCAGTCTATTGATCGGGTGAGTCTGGATGATCGCTTTTTCGTCGAAGCTTCCGCGATCCATCACGCGCGCGACCATCGGCGTTCGAATAAATCCGGGGCAGACGGCGTTCACCCTGATCCCCTTGCTCGAGAATTCCAGGGCGGCGGTTTTCGTCAACCCCGCCACGCCGTGCTTGGCGGCGGTGTAAGCTGAAGTATTGGCGATTCCGGCCAGGCCGCAAATCGAGGACGTGTTGACGATGGTGCCGCCGCCATTTTTGAGCATCTCCGGAATTTCATACTTCATGCAGTAAAATACGCCACTCAGATTTATTGCGATCACGCGCTGCCAGTTTTCCAGCGTGCATTCGGGCGTGGAGGAGAACTGCCCCTCGATTCCAGCGTTGTTGAACGCGCAGTCGAGCCTGCCATAGTGCTCGACCGTCTTGCGCACGAGCGCTTCGACTTCGCCCGGATTCGCGACGTCGGCCGCATGAAATATTGCGTCGCCGCCGGCCTCTTTGATTGATCGCAGGGTGCGCTCGCCGCCTTCAACGCTGTAGTCGGCGAGGACCACGCGCGCACCTTCGCTCGCGAAAAGCAGCGCGGTTGCGCGTCCGATACCCGAACCCCCGCCGGTTATCAGAGCCACTTTGCCTTTTACCCGATCGGCCATGACGATCCTCCTTGGCAACCCGTCGCGCGTTCCACCGGACGGCGAAACACGCTGAAAGTTATGGCATCAGCTATCACGCTCCGCACAAGGGTGCAAAGTTCGCAGGCTTACGGCGCGCACGGACGTTTCGAATGCTCGGTTCGGGAATGAAAATGGCGGAGGGGGGAAGGAGTCGAACCTTCCGGCGAGCGCAATGCCCGCCAAGCCGGTTTTGAAGACCGGTGGGGCCACCGGGCCCCTTCCTCCTCCGAGTGAAATTTCAGCTACGCAGCGTTGGTTTTATCGCAGTCGACCGTCTGACGCACGCTCATCGCATCGGCTTCAGTGCCCAGTTTTTGCGCACTTCCGCTCGCGCCAGGCTTTTTCAACACGGCTTCAGCGAGACGGTCCGCCGTGTCCGTCCCGGCGTCGCCAGGGAAATACCAGCCGGCGATAGCTATGTCCGTGCGGCGTCTTCGACGGCCGTGAGGATCGCCTTGCCTAGCTTGATCACCTGGCGCTCGACGTTGCAGTATTGTGTGACTCGTGCGGGTCCTGCGGAGCCCATGCGCGCGCGCAGATCGGGGTCGCCAGCGAGTTTTCTGATAGCGCCCGCAACCGCGTCGGAGTCATCCGGCGGGACGATTATCGCGCATTCATCGTCGAGGATATCGATTACGCCTGATAAGGGAGTCCCAATCACCGGCAGCCGCGCCCACAGGGCTTCGATGAAGGTCAGGCCGAAACCTTCGGGTCCGGTGTTCGGCTGGCAGTAGATATCGGCAGCGGCGAGCAGCCGGGGAAGATCATCATAGTAGCCGACGAACCTGACTCTGTCCGCAATACCCAGTGTGATGGCCTCGGCCTTGAGGCTATCGAGGTATCGCTGCTCGTAGTCAAGGTCCGCCCGCCCTGCAAACCAGCAAACCAAGTTAGTCAATTCGCTGAGTTGGACGAGCGCTTGTAGATTGATCCTGTGGCCCTTGTACGGCTCAATCCGGCCGACCTGGAGAACGACTGTCGCGCCGGGGGCGGTTGCGAGTCCAGCGCGGACGGCACCACGTTCGGCGGTGGACAAAACGAGCTGATCGGTAAGCTCCGCCGGGACGTAGATTATCTCGCAGCGAGTCTGAGGAAAGAGATTGGGCAGGCTTGACGCGGCAGCTTGGCTGATCGCGATCGCCAGGCTGGGCTTGCCCGGACTGAGCAATCGATCGATCCAGCGGCGGTCGTCGGCCGGATCGTATTGGATCAAGATGGCCGGCAGCCGCACCCAGCGGACCGCTGGTGCGAGCAACGTATAGATCCAAGGAGCGTGCAACACAGCGCCGGCGATTTGGCGCGCCTGAAGAATATCGCAAAGATTGCGGCGCGCACGCCAGAAAGTTCTGATCCTCGGCTCCTGGATGATATGGACGGTCGCGCCGGTTGCGCGTAGCGCGGCCGCCTGACGGCCCTCGAAACAGAGCGCGAACTCCAATTCCAGGTCGGGGCAGAGATCCCGATGGCGCGCGAGTGTGGTCATGACGGTCTCGACCCCGCCATACACGTTGCCTACACCTATGTGCAGTATTCTCTTTCGGCGACCGGGCATCGTGTCAGCAGGGGACTGTAGCAGGAAGTCGAAAAAATCATCCACCGCCCATCTTCGGGGGTGGGCCTCGGCCCACCTTTGCACCACATCCCCGCTGTGACAGTGAGAGCAACCGTAATCGGAAATCAGGACGCCATCAGTTCCGGATTCTCCGGCTTCGGAAGCACGTTGCCGGACCGTCGCGGTTGGAACATCAGGTGTAATTCAGAGACGGCCCTGATGGCCTCCTCAGAGACCGCCCTTATCGCCCTTTTCTCCTTCCCCGACCGACGCCGTGCCGGCGATTCGCGCTTTCCGAGCTACTTTGCGCCATGCCACTTCGCCATGTGATTGACGTGCGTCTCCAGATAGAAGTCAGGGCTGAAGAAGCGGTCGTAGAATTCCATCTCGCAGTGCTGAGCTTGCGCATACGGGCGCATATAGAAGCTCGGCACCGTCGCGGGGAAACGCCCGAAGGTATCGTAGATGTACTGCGCGACCTCGCCCAACAACTCGATGAACTCGGGGGTATAGCGCTCGACGCTCGCCTTGATGCGCGCGCTCTCGCGGTAGGGTCCGGGCCGTTCGGGATCGAAAGCGCCGTTGTGTCCGAACTTGAGGTCGGCGAATTTCTGTACCCCCGCTCTCATGTCGGCGCAGTAGGGCGGGCACAGCCCCTCGAAATACCGATCGATTCCCACCGGATTTGGCACCGCCCATCGCGGGTCGGCGGCGAAGCGAAAGCCGAGCCCGGGAATCCCTTTCTCGCTGAAAGCGCCCATCAGGCTTGGCGGATTGATCCCGGTGTACATCCATCCGCCGAGCCCCATCGCCTGCATCGCGAGCACGATGTTGTGGCACATCAGCGCGAGTTCCATCGCGCCCGTCGCGAGGCAGTACTGGTCGAATTCGAAAATCGAGAACCGCTTGGCGCCGTCGATCAGCCCCGTCCGCATGAAGCGCTCGAGATCGCCGCACACCCGGTTGTTTTGCGGATCGAACGGGGTGAAGCCCATTCCGAGATACACCGCCATCAGGTCCATCATCTGCTGCGTCAGATCGATCACCGGAACGAAGAGCGTGGTGCCCGGCTTGTTCGCGTTCCATAGATTATGGGCGCTCGTATGCGGCGGCTGGGCGGGGACGGTGACGCGTTGTGGCGCAAGCTTGACGCAGTGCTGCTTGACCCGATCGAAAAGCGCGGCCAGATCGGACGGCGGCTTGCCGTCGAGGATGTCCTGCGGATCGAGATCGCGCAACTGCGTCAGATAGGTCCCGTCGTCATCGGTGAAAATGAGTTCGGAAGCGTAGATCGCCGCGCCGCTCGGATAGGTGCGCCCCAGCAGCCGCACCGGATAGTTGCATCCCGCGTCCGCCTCGCCGGCCGAAGTATGCTCCATCCCGGTGTTCCATCCGTTTATTCCCGCACCGCACATCACCAGCAGCATCCGCTCCGTCTCGCTGAGCGCGACCGGCTCGTGTGGCGATTGGTAGGCGAGCGGGCCGTCGGGAATTGCCATCCCCAGGCCGAAGCGGCGCGCGCGCCGGCCGAACATCGCGCCGAGCAGGGGAAACGAGGAAAGCTCACGCACCAGGGTTTCGGGAGTTGGAGCGGATTTTTGTTCCGCCATGATGATTCGTCCTCTCTAGTATGATTCGTGTCGGTATTCTTCGGTTCGGTCTTTCGGACCGCCTATCGTATCAAAGACCGGCGGCGATATAGGAGTTAAACGGGATGATGGTTTCGGTCGCGCGAGGCGCGATGCTTGGTCGGCCCGTGCGCCATCGTGAGATTGTAGGCGCTGTTGATGAGCGCGATGTGCGAGAACGCTTGCGGAAAATTGCCAAGCTGGCGTTTAGCTTTCGGGTCGTATTCCTCGGACAGCAGACCTACGTCGTTGCGCAATTCGAGCAGCCTGCCGAAAATCTCATGGGCCTGCTCGTGGCGGCCCATCGCCTCCAGGCAATCGACCAGCCAGAAAGTGCAAGGCAAAAAGACGCCTTCGCCCGGAGGCAGGCCGTCGACCGAACCTTCTGACAGGTAACGCGCGACCAGGCCGTCGTTCATCAAATCGTGCTGGATAGCCTCGACCGTGCCAACGACGCGCGGATCATTCGCCGGCAGAAAGCCTACGAGCGGCATCAACAATAGCGCCGCATCGAGCGCGTTAGATCCATAGTACTGGACGAAGGCGCCGCGCGACGAGTTGAATCCCTGCCGGCACACGTCTTCGTGGATGCGCGCGCGCAGCGCTCGCCACTTTTCCAGCGGCCCTACCGCTCCCGTGCGCTCGATGGTCTTGACCGCGCGATCGACCGCCACCCATGCCATCATGCGCGAATGCACAAAGGGACGGCGCGGGCCGCGCACCTCCCAGATGCCCTCGTCGGGCTTTTCCCAGGCCGTCTCCAAAAAGTTGACGAGCACGCCCTGTACCCGCCAGGCGTCATCGTCGGCTCTAAGGCCATAGCGGCTCGCGACGTGCATCGCGTCGATGACTTCGCCGTAGACGTCGAGTTGGAACTGCTCGTGAGCGGCATTGCCGATTCGGACTGGATGGCTCTCCTCATAGCCGGGCAGCCACGGCACTTCGAACTCGGTGACGCGGCGTTCACCGGCGAGGCCGTACAATATCTGCAACTCCTCGGGATGGCCCGCGACGGCGCGCAGCAGCCACCGCCGCCACGCCTGCGCCTCCTCCGTGTAGCCCGCGATCAGCAACGCGTAGAGCGTGAAGGTCGCGTCGCGCAACCAGCAGAAGCGATAATCCCAATTGCGCACGCCGCCGATTTTCTCGGGCAGCGAGGTCGTCACCGCGGCGACAATCGCGCCCGTCGGGCCATAGGTCAGCGCCTTCAGCGTGATGAGCGAGCGCATTACGGCTTCGCGCCACTGTCCGCCAATCTTGCATCGCGAGGACCATTGTTGCCACCATCCCTCGGTCGCGCGCAGCATCTCGTCCGGATCCTGGACGCGTGGTTCGCCCAGGTGCGAGGCGTAACGCGTCATCACGAAGGCGACGCGCTCACCCGCTGCTACCTCGAACTCGCCGACGGTGCGAAAGTCTTCGCCGCGCAGATCGATCGGCGAGCGTAACTGTACCGCGTCCGGGCCGGCGATCGCGCGCAGTCCGTACGAGCGCCGTCTGACCCATGGAACGGTACGGCCGTAGTCGAAGCGCAGAATCATTTCCGTTCTCATCGGCACCCGGCCCGCGCGTCCTTCGACTACGCGTACCAGGTCGACTTTGCCGACGCGTTCGGCAATCGGCATGAAGTCGATCACTGCTACGGTGCCGCCGGCGCATCGGAACTCCGTTTCGAGCACCAGCGTATCGCCATGGTAGCGGCGGCTTGTCTGATGCGGCTGGTCGCGCGGGGCGATCAACCAGCGCCCGTTGTCGGGAGTGCCGAGCAACGCCGCGAAGCAGGCCGCGGAATCGAAGCGCGGCATGCACAGCCAATCGATCGAGCCGTCGATTCCGACCAGCGCGGCGGTGTGCATGTTGCCGATGAGAGCGTAGTCCTCGATTCGAAGCGTCACAGGTTTTGTCCTCGACTCAATTTACTACGCGCGGCGCTCGCGAGCAGCGCCCACAACGTCGCGGTAGACCTCGAGCGTGCGCCGGGCCATCAGCTCCGCGCTGAAATTTTCGCGCACCCGCTGGCGCCCCGCCGCGCCCATCGCGGCGCGGCGCGCCGGGTCGTCGAGCAGCGCGCGCAACGCTGCCGCCAGAGCCGCAGGGTCACCCGGCGGCACGGTCAAACCCGTAAGCCCGTCGAGTGAGACGTGGGGCACCGCCGAATCGAGTCGCGTATTGACCACCGGCCTTCCACAGGCCATTGCCTCGAGCTGTACGATACCGAATGCCTCGCTACGCTCGACCGACGGCAGCACGAAGACGTCGCAGGCATGATACAGGGCCTTCAAGTCCGCTTCGCTGACGCGACCCAGGAACACCACCTGATCGCCGACGCCTAGCCGGGCGGCCTCGGCTGCCAACGCGTCGCCGAGCGGTCCGTCGCCCGCGATCAATGCGGTCGCCCGAACGTCCGCCATCGCGCGGACCAGATATTCGAAGCCCTTGTAGTAGATGAGGCGGCCGACGGCGAGCACGACGCGGTCGCCGTAGCGCCGACGCAGTTCGGCGACGCGGGGAGCGTCGGGGTGCTCGAAGGCGCCGGCGCGGATGCCGAAAGGAATTACGCGGCACAGTTTGCGCCGCGCGCTGAGTACGGCGGAAGTTTCCACGTAGGCGGTCGAACCGACGATTATCGCGGCGCATCGCCGCAACAGCAGCGAAAGCAGCGGCGCGAAGACCGCCGCCGCGCGCCGCTGGCGCACCACATCGCTATGCCAGGTGACGACTATCGGTGCTTCGAGGCGGCTCATCAGGCAGGCCAGCGCGGCCATCGGGTTGGGAAAATGCAGATGGATCACGTCGGGCCGCGCCCGGCGTATCGCTCGCGCCATCGACGGCACGATCGGAGTCCCGTGAAGCATCAGCGCGGTGGCGAGCCGCACGAGTTCAACTCCGCCTTCGCGCGAGCGCTCATTGCGCCAGCGATCGCTCGCCACCAGGACTTCGACCTGGATCGATTTGCTCAACTCCTCGCACAGGGTCTGCAGATGCGATTCCATACCGCCGGGGTGGGGAGGATAGAACTTGCCGACGTGCAGTACCTTGAGCGGCGCGTGCGTCATTTCAGAGGGCGATCTCGGAATAGAGCGCCGCGCAACGGCCGGCATATGCGGCCCACGAAAAGCACGAAGCCTGGCGAACCGCCGCGGCGCGCCGCTCAGCCCATCGCCTGGGATTTGCGGCCCGTTCGCGCAGCATCGCGACGACAGCCTCGCTCCACGCGGGCACGTCGGCCACGGTGCGGTAGACAGCCGCGCCGGCGCCGACTTCGCGTAGCACCGGGAGATCGCTGGCAATCACGGGCGTCGCGCAGGCCATCGCCTCGATCAACGGCAATCCAAAGCCCTCGGCCTCCGACGGCAACAGCACCAGCGCCGCGCGGCGATACACGGCGGCCAGCACGGCGCGATCCACAAACGGCATCGTGACGATTGACTCCTCCACCCCCAGGCTCCTCGCCAAACTGCTTTGATCGGCAGTAAGCGCGCCGCCCACCCTGACCAGGCGCAGGTTCGGAAATTGTTCGCGCGCGGCGGCCAGGATGCGCAGCAGTACATCGATTCGCTTGCGCGGGACGGTGCTGCCGACGTGAAGAAGTTCGATCACGCCGGAGTGGGCACGATCGGCGCGAGCGGCGCGATCCGTGGGACCGGCGGGACCGAGCAGACGCGCGGCCGTGGCGTCGGCCCCGCTATCGGGGTCAAGCGAACAGGCGGGATGCACGCCGTTGGGGACAACCACGAGACGGTCGGACGAAACCAGCTCATTGGCGACGAGCGCATCGCGCGTGGCCACGCTGTCGCAGCATACGCGTACCGCCCTACGCATCCCGGCGAGAGTCCGCCGCGCCATCATGCGCAGCGGCATCGAGCGCCGCTCGGCGCCCGAAGCGAGCAGGCACCGGAACGCGTCGAGGTCATGACAGGTCACCACGGTGCGCTCTCCCCTAAGCTCGAGCGCGAGATGAGCGTAGCTGTGGTCCACGATGTGGAAAACGTCAAAGTTGTCGCGCAAACGTCGCAGCGCGCGCGGGTAGTCAAAGAAGCGGTTGAGCGCGCGGTCCGCATTGAAGCGTGCCGAGCTGAAACGCACGTTAGCCTCGCGCTCGCCGGCGGCGCGGCTCAGGCGGCGAACGAAGGCCGGCTGGATGCGCGTCACTTCGAGCGCGGCCGAATGGCGCGCTTTGAGCTCGGCGCAAAGCATTTCGCCGACCAGATCCATGCTGGGCCAATCCTCTTCGGCGTAATCGCAGATTACGGCTAGACGCAGACGCTGCACAGGGCTTCAGCCGGCGAGCAACTCATCGAAGAATTCGAGATGGCGGCGAGCAATCACCGGCCACGCGTAAAGCGCATGTGCGCGATCGAGTCCGCGGGCGCTCAGCTCGGCGCGGCGCGCCGGGCTCTCGAGCAGATCGGCCAGCGCGTGACGCCATCCCGTCTCGTCGCGCTCGCCCACGACCATGCCGGCGTCGGCGACCACGTAAGGAATTTCGCCGCTGTCGCTGGCGAGCACAGGCACGCCGCATGCGAAAGCCTCGATCAGCATACGTCCAAACTGCTCGCGCCATCCCGCCGTCGTTTGACTGGGCGCCAGAAGAAGATCCATCGCATTGAGATACTCCGGCACGCGGTCATGAGGAACGCCGCCGGCAACCCGCACCCGGTCGCCATAACGTGACCCCCACTGCTTAAGCGCCGGCTCGCCCGGCCCTCCGCCGACGAAGAGCGCGCGCCACGGCACTGCCGTCTCGTCCAGCAATCGCATCATCAACGCGAGCCCCTTGGCCTCGATGAAGCGTCCGAGAAAACCGACTACCGGCGGCCCTTCGTGGTTCCATCCAAGCAGCGCGCGCGTTGCGCGGCCGCTCGCTGCATCGGGATGAAACATTTCGAGGTCCACGCCGAGCGGCATCACGCGATACGGCTTGCCGCTCCAGCAGCGCCCGAGCTGCGTCTGGGCAACCGTCTCGCCGCTCGCGATCCATCCGGCTGAACGCTTCGCGCACATCCGCTCGATCGTCGAGAAGGGCGGAGCGTAGCGCTTGGCGATGTTCTGAAAAGTATAAAAGACCAGCTTCGACGCGGCGGGAGCCATCATGGCGATCTGACCGCCGGCGACCACGTAAGGCTCCTCCCAACAATGCACCAGATCCCAGCGCTCACGCATCACGGCACGCAAACCGCCATAAAAGAAGAGCTGCGGGATGCGGCTCAGATGGACGTCGACCGCCTCGACCCGACAGAGTTCGCCCGGCTGCGGCTCCAGCGGAACCGGACGCAGATCGCCGGGGAAAAAACGTGGCGCAACCGCCGTCACCTCCCATCGCTCGCCACCCGCGCGGGCCATCTCATGGGCGAGCCGGCGGTTGAGCGCGACGCAATAAGAATGCGCGATCGTAAGCAGGCAGCGCGGATGGCCAGCGGCCGTCATTCAGACAGAGGCTCGATCAATGGGTTTCCGGCGCTGTAGCCAGTTGCCGCAGCGTGGGCGTCAAATCGTCACGCTCCGCGGGCACCGCTATCACACAGGCATCCCATGAGGACTCCAGGATCCCGCGCGCGCTTCCGAGAACGATTGGGCGATAGTGCAGTTCCTCGAGCAGTGCCGCTACGGACGCGTTGGTATTGTGAAGGTCGATGATCAAGACGGGCCGGGAATGGCGCAACGTGTCAGCGGCGCCAGTAAGAACATCCACCTCGGCTCCCTCGACATCGATTTTCATCAGGCCGGGCGGGGCAATCGCTCCCGCACTCACCAGGGCATCCAGATTCATAAGCGCGACCGTGATTCGGCCGACCGCATCCGCGGGCGCCGGCCCCGCGGCGGCAAGTTTACCCCACATCGACTTTTCAGAGACTATGAATTCCGCCTTGCCTTGACCTTGGCCAACGGCCTCGCTTCTGACCTCGATTTGTTCGAAGGCGTTAAGCTTCGCGTTGTGTGCGATCCAGCGGGCGTTCTCAGGCAGTGGCTCGAACGCGACAACGCGGCCGGTCGGTCCGACCAGGCGGGCCAGGATCACACAGTAAAACCCAAGGTTGGCGCCGATGTCATAGACCGTCATTCCGGGCAGGGCGAGCAGCTCGAACGCATGCTGTACGCCGGGTTCGTGAGTCCCGAAGATGAAGCTGATGGGGCCGTGATCGCAATTGAAGCGTAGCCCTCTCCCGACGCCGCGCTGTATCTCGCTGTCGCGTCCGCGGAGGCCCAAATCGAGACACCAATCAAGCGCAGGCTCGATTATAGGATAGCGAAACCGCAGATGCGTCGCGCGCAAGAGCCACGTTCTCGGCAATTTTCCTATAAGCCTGACCAGGAGATCCACAATGAGAACCTTGCCGCCCTGTCGAAGCTTACGCCGCGATGCCGGTCTCGTCTATTGTCCAGTGGATCGGCGTCTGGCGATCAGCGGGACGTCGTCAGAGCCGCGTATCGGAGACCCGAGGCTTCGGTGAGGATCGCAAGCAAGGCGTTCAGATGCGCGGCGAGTTCGAAACGGGAAGCCAACTCCCGCGCGCCTGTTTTGAGCCGCGCGAGTTCGGCCGGATCCCGCACGCATTTGACGATCGCGCGCGCCAATCCCGCGGCGGTCGGGGGATCGCCCGGCGCGAGATATCCGTTAATCCCGTCGGTCAGCCATTCCGGAATTCCACCCACGGCGAATGCCACCGCCGGGAGACCGCAAAGTCCCGCCTCCGGTCCCACCAGAGCGAACGGCTCCGGCCAGGTGCTCGGCACCACCAGGAGATCGGAATCGCGCATGAGTTGTCCCAGGTTCGCGGAATTCAACGGTCCGATAAATTCGATACTGAGAGTTGCATTTGCCGCCTGCAGCCGCCGCGCCTTCATTTCCCAATCCACGCGATCGGGACCGTCGCCGACGAAAGTTGCTCGAAGCGGCTGCCCAAGCGAAGCCGCCGCAAGCGCCAGCGCGTCGAGCATGATCGGTCCGCCCTTAACCCTGGTCATCCGGCCAACGAAGAGCAGTCGAAGCGCGCGATTTTCCGGTGGTATCGTTCGCTTATCTTCGTCGCCGGCGGATCGGAGCGACCGCTCGGAACCTAGCGGAAGCCGCAATGCGTGTACCCGCTCGGGCAGGAGACCGTGGCGTATAAACTCGGCGCGCATGTATGCCGAAGCGGTCAGGATCGCCGCGTAGCGATCCAGCAGGGCAAAACGGGCGCTCTGTGTCAGATAGTCGCTCCACATGCGCAGCGGGTTCAGGCCGCCGCATCGATGAGGATAATACTGGATTAAGCATCGCCAACCGAAGCGGCGCGCGCAGGGCCGCGGACGTGGCGCGGCGAACATCTTGTTGCCGCTGATGCAGGTGCCGTAGTAGCCATGAGCGAACAGCACGGCAGGCGCGCATTCGACTATTCGACCGGCGATCGGCAGGTCGTTCATGCCGTGCACGTAGATCACGTCGGGACGCCAATTCCGCAGCGCGGCGAGCGCGCGCGACGTTCCGATCGCGGATGCGCACCAGGCCGGCACGGCGGCGGGCAGGCGAATTTGTTGCTGTCCGGGCGCGGGTTCCAGTTCGGAGAAAAAGGCGACCTGATGACCGGCGGCCTCGAGTCCCGGGATCACGGTGTCGAGGTAAGTTTCGGCGCCACCGACGCGCTGGCGATGCGAGTTCGCAATCGCGATTCTCATTTATGTTCCGGCGGGTCCTTTAAACTTTTCCAAACTTGAAATCGCCTGTGAAAGCGACGCAGCGCCCGCAGCGCCGCAACTCCAAGCGCGTCCGGCACACTCGCCAGCGCGAACGCGAGCGCGGCCCTCGGCGTCAGTCCCCGCAAGGAAATAGCGTCGCGCAGATGGGTTCGCGCCTCGCGCACGCGTCCCACTTGCATCAGGAACAGGCCGTACGAAAGATGCGTCGCGCCGCATCGCGACCCGATCTCGCCACGCAGACCGGCCAGTTCCGGCATCGCCATGAGCCGCGCGTACATCAGAATCATCCCGAGGCTTCCGTCGTCGCCGGGGCTGGCGGTGGAGGAACCGCCATGAGCCCGATACCTCGTCAACCGCTCCGGGAGATAATAGCAAGCTTTGCCACCGCGGCAGGCAAGATATCCGAGCCATTGGTCATAGGCGCTGCCGGTTGCCGCCGGGAAGTCGCTCCAATCGATCTCGTCGCGCCTGATAACGCTCGCCTGGGCCAGCGGGATACTCAGTTCCACAAGACAGCGCCAGAAGGGGCGATGGAGCCCGGGCGAAAGAACATCGCGGCGCCATCGGCGGGTGTTTTCCTCGGTCGCCTTCAGGTCTATGCGACCGTGTTCGTCGATTATGTAATGGTCGGAAAACGCCAACACGACGTCCGGGTTGTCCGCCAGATGCGGCACCAGTTTGCCGAGAAACTGCGGTTCCCATTCGTCGTCATCGTTGAGAATCGCGATGAACTCGCCCGACGCGAGATGACGGAAGGCATGGATATGATTGGCCGCCATCCCGAGATTCGTTTCGTTTCGATGGTAGACGATGCGCGGGTCGCCGAAGCGCTCTGCGATTTCGCGATTGACGTCGCTGCCGAGGTCGTCGGCCACGATGATTTCGACGTTGCGATAGTCGCCGTTGACGGCACTCGCGATGGCGCTCTCCAGGTACGCGGGACGGTTGTAGGTCGCGATTACCACGCTGACCAAGGGAGCGCCGGAGACCGGCATCAGCAGTTCTCGCGCAGGGCGGCGATAGTGTGCGCGATGGCGAAGCGCTCGCGATAAAGCGCGCCGGCGGCGGCGCTCAGCCGCTCACGTTCGCCGGCATCATCGACCAGATGCGTGAGCGCGGCCCGCATCGCCGCAATATCGTCGACGTCCACCAGGGCCACCGCGCCGCTTCGCGTCCACAGTGGTTCGGTCAAGACGCCGGAGGTGGTTACCACGGGACGTCGATGCGCGAGCGCCGCCATCATGCTGCCGCGGCGCGTACTGACGCCGTCGTCGTATGGCTGCAGCATCAAATCGCAGGCGCCCAGATGTCGCGACACGTCAATGGGCGCGAGCGGACCGGAGGCATGTACGCGTTTAGCCAGTTGGGGCACGTCACTCAGCAGGCGGGTTCGCAACTCGCGGCTATCGCGGCCCACGAGCAGAAATGTCACTTCGGGGCGCTCGCGCAGGAGCCGCGGCACGACTGCGATAAGTCGCGCGGCTATCCAGGTCTCGCGCGCGGTGCCGAAATGTCCGATCACCATGCCACCTTCGGCCACCAGCGTCTTGCGGACGGAGCGCACTCCCGTAGGGTCATCGACAACCGGCACATTACTGGGTACCGGCACCCACGAAATCGGAGTTCTCGCGGGCGCGAGCGCTCGCAGGCGCGGCTCCCATGCCGCGGAGGCGACCAGGCATCGCCGGGCGGCGCGCGTGAGCACGAAAGCCATCGCAAGATTAACCAACCCGATGACGTTATGTCGCATCGGCTGTCGCCATCTAAGCGCCACTGCGACCTCGTGAAACATAATCATGATGCCGGCGCGGCGGCGCGCGAAAAGCCACAAGCATAGGGGCAGGTTCATCCCCTTCATGCCGAAGCCCTGCGGAACGTACTGCACCAGTATTCGTCCGGAGCCCGCGGCGTCGAGTCCGCGGCCGAGCGCGTAGAGCGCGCGCGGGCCGAAACCGGCGGGTAGGCGATGGACCTCGATACCGGCCTCGGCCGGCTCCGTATCCGTTACTATCGGCGCCCAAACGTGAACGTGGTCGCCGAGCGCGATCAGCCCTTGCGCGACGCGCCGCGTATAGTCCGCGACTCCGCCCCGCTGAGGCGGATACTCGCCGCTGATGACGTGCCACGTTGCCAACGCATGAACCCGATGCCGTGGTATGCGATCACTCGCAGAGCAGATGGACAACGCCGCGTTCGCTCAACGGGTCTTGTTGACCGGTGAGCGGCAGCGGCCGAAGTCCCAGCTCCGCAAACAAGGCGTCGACATCCGGGCGCGGGGTGGAGGCACTCTCCCAGAGGTCCGGATGCATTTCCACGATCAGTTCGAGATTGCTTCGCCGATTCGCAATCAGCCGCCGCGCGCCCCTGAGCGCGGCGATCTCAAATCCTTCAATATCAATTAGTATGCAGTCGGGCAGCAGTTCCGGACGCGCGTCGCAGAACTCATCCAACGAGATCATTGGAACCGTGATAGCGCGGAAAGCGCTCGCGAGGCTGCGGTCGGGGGTTCCCAGCCGGCTGAGTCCGTCCAGTCCCTGCCGATCGCTCGCGGGCAGGTAGAGAGCGGTTTCGCCCGAGGCGTCGGCTATCGCCGCCGCGACCACTTCAACCCGGCCAGACAGGTCGTTGACCGCTATCTGCCGTTCGAGCACCGCGCGCGGCCCCGGGTTGGGCTCGAAAGCCACCACCCGCCCGGAAGGACGGATCCAATACGCAAACTGAAGTACATAGTAACCGACGTTGGCACCCACATCGAAGCAGACCCAATCCGCTTTGACCATCGCGCGCAGATAGGCGGCGACGGTGGGTTCGTAGTCGAACTTGTCAGGATAGTAATTTCGGCAACGCGGATCGCGACGCAGATCGATCCCATTCAGGGTGCATGGGATACCGTGTCCGCCACTGGACCAGCTTAAAAGGGTCTCGTAAGCCGGCCGCAATTGGCGGATCAGCGATGAATCGCGGCCCAGCATCTCCGACAGCCTGTTGGCTATTGCCTCAAGCATCCGTCACCTCCGTGGCGCTCCTATGCTTCGGCCTTCGTGCCATCGACAGTAGCGATTCAATTTGGGCCATTCAGCTTCGTGAAAAGGCCGGCTTCGATCAGGGCAGGCAGGCCCTCGTGGGTGAACAGGGAGCGACTCGCTCCCGCGTAGTGCCGCGCGACCAGATTATGCATATCGGCGCATGGCTTAAGGGAAACGAGATAGCTATCGGGTAGATACTCGATTTCGGAACGCTCGCTGAAAGCGAGAGCGTATAGCGTCTGCTCGACCATCGTATTGGGACATGCGACCTCTTCATCGGACAGATAATACTCGCAGCGGGCGAGATTCACCGCGGCGCGCGGGAACAGCGCGATACCCGAATTGACGCACGGCGCAAGCGGGAATCCAAACCGCTCGTAGGCACGCTCGACGGAGATGTTGTACTTGTTCTCGACATCACGCTGAAAAAGGGCCGCGGTGGAGGGAGAGGCCGCCTGCTCGATCAGGTCGCGCGCGTGCCCAAAGAAGAGGACATCGGAGTCGAGTAGAAAAAGACGCGGGGCCCGGCACATCAGCACGAAGTCGGTCAGCTTAAGCATAAAAGGAGTTTGGCGCCGCAACGCGAGTAGCCTGTCATATCCGGCGCGCGCCAGCACCGGTTCGACGAAAGCATCGGCCTCGTCCTGAAGTACGATACGGGCGTCGGGAAAGTGTTGGCGCATTCTCGCGACCATCCGAGCTGGCGATTGGCCTTGCAGATGAATAGCCAGTGGACAGGTCATTCCGGACAAGCAGTAAAAGCTCTTGAGGGCCCAGATTGCACATAGATAGTCACGCCGCGAGCATAGCAAGTGAACTTCCGCCACTGCTCTATCGTTTAGAGGCTCGGTTCTTACCGGAGCCGTATCGAGGATGCGCGCCCAGAGCGCTCTGCGCCGCAAGGCGACGAGCGGACCCTCGCGCTGAATACGCCGTAGCGCTACGTAATAGCGGCTACGCCTGAGCAGATGCCGAACGCGGTCAGCCGGATTCACAATCGTGCCGGTCTAACCGGGCCTAATCGAGCGTTGACGAGTGGGTAATGAAGATCCATCGCTTCGCGGAGGTCCTTCGCCGATCTTCTCAGCATGACAGAAAAGGAGCCCTTTTGCTGTCATCCCCAACGGAGCTTGCGAAGGGTGCCGGAAAATGAATCGCGAGGTCGAAGCGGCGCCTCGGCCTCGCGATCGTCAAACTTTTGGAAATCCGCGCTTAGCGTACGCCGAGCACGGAATCTTTGAGCGCCTTGGCAGGTGTGAAACGCAGGCGGGTGCGCGCCGGAATTTTGATCGCTTCGCCAGTGGCCGGATTACGCCCCATCCGGGCCTTGGTCTTCCGCTTGCGGAAAATTCCCAATCCCGCGAGGCGCAACGAGCCTTCCTTCTTGAGCTCGCGCACCACGAGGGCGGTCAATTCCTCTAGCGCGACCTTGGCGTCCTTCTTGGAAATCTTAACTTTGTCGGCGAGATGCGCCGCGACCTGCGACTGCGTCATCATCCTCCTCCTTGTGCGATTGCGTGTATCGCAAACCGAGCGTGAACGAGCGCCACGTCATTTGCAAGCTCGCATGTGAGCAAAACCAGCGTTTTTCTTAAGAATCGTGACGGTTTTTCAACAGCTCGCGGCTCGACCCCTTGGGGCAGAGGCACTTTTTGCTGCACATGCTCTTCATAGCCGTCCCCACACGTGCTTTTCGACGTATGCCTAGTACAAGATTTCGACCAGATAGAGTCCGGCGGCCGGCGCGGGCGCCGGCGCGAGCGCGCGGTCGCCGCTCGCGAGCAACCCGGCGATAGTATCGGCGGGCGGCTTGCCCGCGGGTTTGCCGCGCCCAACTTCGACCATCGCGGCGACCATCGTACGCACCATGTGGCGCAGAAACGCGGTCGCCTCGACGCGATAGATCAAGAGACGCCCGGCGTCGTGCGCTTCGCTATTGCCTCGCCAACGGCTGACCGCGACTCGGCGCACGGTGGTTTTCTCGGCGGATCCCAGCGAGCGGAAAGCGGCAAAGTCGTGTTCCCCGACGAAGGCCGCCGCCCCCACGTTCATCGCGTCCACGTCCAGCGGTTCGCGCACCAGCCAGGCCGAGTCGCGCTCAAATGCGGATCGCAGCGGCTGGTTGAGCACGCGGTATTCGTAGATTCGAAGCCGCGCGTCGCGGCGCGGATCGAATTTGTCGCTCGCCCACGCCGCGTCGAGCACTGTGATATCGCGCGGCAATATGGCGTTGAGCGCGCGCGCGAGTTCGACGGGGTCGAACGGCCGCGGCAGCCGCGCCGCGGCAACTTGTCCGCGCGCGTGCACGCCGGCGTCGGTGCGTCCCGCTCCGCGCACGCGTATCGGCTCGCCGAAGATTCGCGCGAGCGCCTCTTCCAGTCTCGCCTGAATCGAATCCTGGCCGTTTTGCAACTGCCAGCCCGAGTAGTTGGTGCCGTCGTACTCGAGCTTGAACCGAACCTGCGTGCGGCCTTCCTGGAGTGTATTCAGAGTAGTGTCCCGATAGTAAGTTGCGTACAAGAGCGGGTCATTTCATGGCTGAAATGGCTCCGCGAGTGGATTCCGACGGCTCCCGCGCAGATGCGAATATCGTGTCAACCGGTTACTATTTGGAACACTACTGATCTGTGACCCCGCGACGAACGTCGACATAGTCATTTTCCCCTTTGCAACATGGATTCGACCTGCGGCAACGCGGGCTCGATCTCCTGCTGATCCGTAAGCGCTCCGAGAAACGGATCCTCCCGGAGCCGCGTCATCCGCCGCGGCATCGTCTTGATATTGAACTTGCGCGGCTCGAGGTCGCTTCGCAGCTCATCCCATTTGAGCGGCGCGGAGACCGGCGCGCCGGGCTGCGGGCGGACGGCGAAGGGCGCCGCGATCGTTTTGCCTTGTCCCAGTTGCAGATAATCGATATACACCTTGCCCTTGCGCGCGGCGGGAGTGCGCACCACGGTCGCGAGGTCGGGGATCCTGGCCACCACCACCCGCGCCACCGCCTCGGAAAACATCCGCGCCTGGTCGTAGGTGTAGCCCGGCCTGAGCCCGACCACGACGTGAATCCCCGCCTGGCCCGAGGTTTTGACGTAAGGGCGCATCCCGGCGCTTCGCAGCACTGTGGCCGTTTCCTGCGCGACTCGCACGGCCGCGGGGGTTGTCGATCCTTTGGGATCGATGTCAAACAATAGCCAGTCGGGGCTGCCGAGACTGGGCGCCCGGGACGACCAGATATGTACCGGAATCGCGCCCATGTTGGCGATATACTTCAGCGCCTCGACACTCTCGAGAATGAAGTACGAAATGTCGCGCTTGGAATCTTCGGAATAGATACGTACTCGGCGAATCCATTGCGGCGCGTAACCTGGCGCGTCCTTCTGGAAAAAACTCTTGCCCTCGATTCCGTCGGGATAGCGCGTCAGCATCACAGGGCGACCTTTCAGGTAAGGCAGCATCCAGGGCGCGATAGTCTCGTAGTATTTAATCAGGTCACCCTTGGTATAACTCTCGGCGGGCCAGAAGATCTTATCGGGGTGGGTGATCTCGACCTGGGCTGAGCGATGCGAATCGCGAGTTTTGGGTTTCACGATTTCAAACATCTCCGGAGACTCATTATCGTTTTCCTTGTCCGAGGAGGGCGGTGGGGCCGGGTCGTTGCGCGCATCACGGTTCAGACCTTCCGCCGAATCGTCACCCGATGCGCCCGGGCCGTGATACGCGCACGCGGCCGGATTCGCTTCGGGCACGAGGCCGAGGAAGCTTGGATTGCGCAGCACTCCGCCCTCGGTCCATTCGGTGAACCGCACCTCGCAGACCAATTCCGGTGCGCAAAAATCCGCGCTGGCCGGAATGGTGGGCTCGCCGTCGCGACGGCGTCGAAATGGCGACTCTCCGACCGCGCGTTCGCGCAGCTTCGCGGCGATAGTGCGCAGCCGATCGTCGTCGAAGCCGGTGCCCACACGCCCCACGAAGCGCAGCACGCCCGGCGCCTCGTGTTGGCCGACCAGCAACGCGCCGAAATGGGTGCGCGAGCCGGCCGGCTCGGTCCATCCGCCGATCACGAACCGCTCGACGTGCGGACACTTTATCTTGAGCCATCCGCCACCGCGGCCGGCCTGATAGGGCGAGCGCCGGCGCTTGGCGATCACCCCCTCCAGGCCGAGTTCGGCGACGGCTTCGTAAAATGCGCGCCCGTTGCCCGTGCGATAGTCCGAATAGCGCAGCAGGCCTTCGTCCCCGATCATCTCGCGCAGCAGCTTTTTGCGGGTTTCCAGGTCCAGGCCCCGAAGGTCAAAGCGATCGAAGGCCAGCAGGTCGAATACGAAGTACGGGGCCGGGTTGCCCAGGGCCATCGCCGCTATCTGGCCGCGGTCGTGTGCCTGGATGCGCCGCTGGAGAGCTTGAAAACTCGGCCGTCCCTCCGAACCGAACGCAATAATCTCGCCGTCGATCACGAAGCGCACGAAAGGCAGCTTGCCGAGCGCCAGCACCACCTCGGGATAGTTGGCGGTGGCCTCGATGCCGCTGCGGCCAAAAATTCGCACCGAACCGCCGTCGCGGATCGCCAGCGCGCGCACTCCGTCGTATTTGATTTCGTATAGCCACTCGGCGCCCTCGACCGGCTCAGTCACCAGCTTCGCGAGCGCGAAAGGAAACTGGCCGGGCGCAAGCGATCCCTTGAGTTCGGGCGCGTGCAGCTTCTGGATTTCGGCGACCATACCCGAAGCGAGAGCGGACGCACCGGCCAGTTCCTGGAGCGTGAGACCGGATAGCACCGAGCGCGGGCGGCTTTCCGCAATATCGATTTCGGCCGATTCGAACCGGTCATGCCGCTTGATGAGCAGCCATTGCGGCTTTTGGTTGCGATCCTCGCGAGCGCGCGGATTACGCCCGCTCGTCCGCACCATCGCGTAGCCGCCCTTGAGCTTGAATCCGAACATCTCGATATCGAGCTTGCCCGCGCGCACCGCTCCGGCGACATCGTCAGGCGGATCGGTCACGCGGTAGACCCCGCGGTCCCACACGATCACCTCGCCCGCGCCATAGTTGCCCTCGGGAATGATGCCCTCGAAATCGCCGTACTCGATAGGATGGTCCTCGACCATCACGGCGAGCCGCTTATCGGCGGGATTGAGCGACGGCCCCTTGGGAATCGCCCACGAGCGCAGAACGCCCTCCATCTCGAGGCGGAAATCGTAGTGGAGCCTGGTCGCCGCGTGCATCTGCACGACGAACATGCCGCCGTTGCGCCTGCCCAGCCGAGGCGATTCCCCGAACGGTTCCGGGGTGCTGTCGGCGCTGCGCTTGCGCCGATATTCTTCGAGGGCCATTTTCTTTCGCTCTATTTTCGTCTGACGATTTCCAGCTAAAGCGCTATGGCCTCCGCCGCGTCCATATCGCTAAGCTAGGAATATCGGGAGGTCTACGAAATGGCATCACGTCCCGTCGGTAACGGCAACATCTCCTTCGGCCTGGTTTCGATCCCTGTGCGCCTGTTCCCGGCGACGCGGTCCAAATCGGTCAGCTTCAATCTGCTCCATGGCAAGGACCAAAGCCGCATTCAGCAGAAGATTTACTGTCCGGTCGACGACGCGATCGTTGACCGCAGCGAACTGGTCCGCGGGTACGAAGTCGCCAAGGGCCGCTATGTCACCTTCACCGATGAGGAGTTGAAAGCGCTGGAGGCGCGCGGCGGCGATCATTCGATCGAGATAACCGAGTTCGTCCCGCTGGAACAAATCGACCCGATTTATTTCGAGACTTCCTACTATCTCGGATGCGAGCAGGCGTCGGCGAAGGCGTATCGGCTGCTGACCGACGCGATGACCAAGACCGGGCGCGTTGCGCTCGGACGTTACACGTTGCGCGGCAAGGAGCATGTCGTGGTGCTGCGGCCTTACGAGAAAGGGCTCATGATGCACACCATCTACTACGCCGACGAGGTACGGCCGATCGAGGAGATCGACCGCGCGACCAACGAAGCCGCCAAAGAGAGCGAACTCGTCCTGGCCGAGCGGCTGATAAGCGAATTGACGAGTAAAAAGATCGATCTCTCGAAATACCACGACACCTTCCGCGAGAAGGTCGAAGAGGCGGCGCAGCAGAAGATCGCCGGGCAGCAGGTAACCGAGGCGCACGAGGAACCGCATCGCGGCCAGGTCATCGACCTGATGGCCGCACTCAAGGCCTCGCTCGAAAAGCGCGGCGCGGGCGCGGGGCGCGCTCAGGAGAGCGCCGCCGAACGCGACGCCGCGCCGACCGCCGAGGCCGAGACGGCGAAGGCGACCGGCACCGGCGGCGCCAAGGCGCACGCCCGCGCGAGTCGCGCGGGCGGCGGCGAGCGCCGCCGCGCCGGAGGCAAAAAGTAGCGTAGACGGCGTGCGCGGCGAGTCATCGCCGCGCACGCCGTCCACGCTACCTTCGATGCGCCGCGGCCCGAGGGCCGCGGCATGATTGAAGCGGGAGGGGCCGCGCGCCTAAAAGGCGCGCGGCCCCTCCCGCTTTCCGGTCCGCGCTGGTCAGCCCGCGCGCGGAAAAATTCAGTGCATACGGGAGGTGTCCTGCACGATCAACGCGTGCAGCGCCTCGCGTTTGAAAATTCCCGCGACCGCTCGTGTCAGCGCCACCGACAGGACTTCTCCGGGCCGGTCGTAGATCGGAACGTCGTCGCCCATCCCGCTGCCATTGTCAGCGGGAGGGTCGTTGTAAGTCGCGGCGCTCTCGCCCTGCCAGAAGGCCACGTCGAAGGGAGGCTTGTAGATGGTGACGCCCACGGCCACATCGGCGGTGGTGAACCAGCCAGGACCTGCGGACGGCGAGGCACTCGCATCGGTGCCGGTATGCTTGTTCACCCAGCATCGGTTGATGGTGCTCGCGAGGACGTAGTCCTCGTTGGTCTCCTTGAGCGCGGCGTCCAGGCTGTCGTTGGACGCGGTCGCGAGCATCCCGGCCTCGTCGGCCGCGCGCACGATTGCGCCCTGCAGGATCGGGCCAAGCGGCGAGCTATAGACGCGTTGCACCACGGCGCCGTCGGGTCCCAGCATCACGCCGGTCGCCGGATTGCCGTCCTCCGGAGCATGGGTCTGACCGCCGGTGTCCCTGAAATCCCGCGCGTCGACCGGCATCAGCACCAGGATTCGCCGTCGAGGGTAGCTGTTTTGATAACCCTTCACCTGGAAGGGAAAATAAGAAAGCGTCTCGATCGAGGTCGGGGGCTCCGCCGCGATTTCCTGTTGGACAGTCGTGGCGCACGCGGCGATAAGCCCCGCCAATATCGCCGCCATCGCGGCGATAAGCAGTTGCGACCCCCCGGCGCGTAGCCCCACGACGCTCCTTAGATCCGCGCCTCAACTCTGCGCGGCTTGTGCACGTTCGCGAAAAATGAAAAGTGTCCCGCCGACTTCTACCCGGTCGCCGCTGCGCAAGGCCTGACGGCCCGCCACGGGGCGGCGGTTGATCAGCACCTGGCCGCCGCCGGCCGGGCTGACTATGAAATCCCGGCCTTCGCGCCGGATGATAGCGTGAAGGGCAAGCACGGCCTGATCGCCGAACAACCCGATGTCGCTTTCCTCGGCGCGTCCGATTCTCGTGACCGGCTTGGTCAGCGGGTACTCGCGGCCCTCGCGCGCGTTGCGGCTCTGGCTACGAATCACCATCAGCCAGCCTCGCTTGAGCAGCTCGCCCACCAATCCGATGAAAAAGCCGATCAGCATCCCCAGCACGATGAATCCGATCGCGCGGCCGAAGGACTGCGAAAAGTTGACTGTCAGAGCCTGATAAATGAACCCCCCAAACCCGCCGCCAATTAGACCCCCGAGCGCGCCGTTGCGCTTGCGCGCGGACGACCCGGAGGCCCATCCAACGCCCAATCCCACCAGTACGCCAAGTAGCGCCCAGGCGAGAGTCCGACCTACGTAGCCGTGCAGGATTCGAAACAAGAGTTCGGCGATCAGAAATCCAATGGAGCCCCCAACTGCGCCAAAAATCGCACCGCTTTTGACCCCGCGGATCGCCTGGTTCCACTGGCTCACGCTGAGCGCCTCGATCGAGGCCAGGAAAACGCAAATGAACAGCCCTATGATCAGCCCCTGTACGGCGTCGCGAAGGAGATAGGAACGGATACCGGTAAACGATTCCTGCACTCCCCAGCCGGCGAATCCGCCGAGGCCGCCCGCGGCGGCATAGAACAGAAGCTTTTCACGAGAGACGTTACTCGCCATAGCGGATCCAGTCAGAGAGCATTGCGCGTGGCGCTCAAGTGTTCAAGCATGCCACGCTGGTTGACGCCCAAAATTGTTGCTGTCGTGTTAATTAACCGGCGGTTCGTCAGACGCTATTCGCGACGCTCGCGACGCTCAATTGGTGACGGTGGTCCAGGTGCCGCGTTCGCCGGTTGGCGAGGCCGAAAACGTGCCGTTGAGCTGATCGGCGGTACGCCGGCCGTCGAAATATAGCGTCTTGGTCCCGTATGGCACCTGGAACTCGACGTGGTTGCCCCGGATAAAGCCCTGGATCGGCGTGGCGCCATAGCCGGGCTGATGAATCACCATCTCGCCATGCAGAAAGCCGTTGGGCTGCGGGCGTAGCCGGAGTTCAAGCGGGATATTAGTGCCGCCGGAGAGCCCGTCGATACGTCCGGTGGCGAGTGTCGGCACGTCGATCGCGCCTGTGCCGCCGCTAGGCACGCCCGGCGGCGCGCCCAGCGATGCGGGTGCAGGGTAGGGTTGCGAGCTATCGGCCAGGACGCGAAACTTCTTCTGCGCCACATACTGGCCGTTGAGGTAGAAATTGACCGTGTACTGCCCCGGCAGAAACGCGCCGCCGGCCGAGTTGCCGACCCGTCCGCTGAAAGTCGCGCTGCGCGAGGAGGGCGGCACGATGCGGATGTCGTCGACGCTACCCAGGGTGTGACCGTCGGGTGCGATATAGGCGGCATCGACGCGGTATTGGCCGGTGTCGAGATTGAACAGCCGATTTTCGAAGGTTATTCGCCAGTTGACGAACAATACCTTGGACGCGTTGAAACTCGAAGCCGGCGCGGCCAGCGGCGTGCCTGACTTGGTGCTGTTGACGAACTCGATATCGGCGAGTTGCAGCGGCTTGCGCCTGCGCAACTCGAGCATCGCGAGCCGCTCGGCCTCCTCGTGTGCCTTGGCCCTGTCGGCCGCTTCGCGCGCCTTCTCGGCCTCCGTGGCGGCCTCGGCGGCCTTGAGTGCGTTCGAGATCCTGGCTGACCGTGAACGCCTGCTCGGCGACCGCCTGGTCGTTGGCGTAGATCCCAACCTTGTAGGTGCCCACCGGGAGCGCGCTCAGGTCGGGCATCAGCGCCACGCCGCTGAAATCGGCCGTCTTCTCTCCCGGTCCGACAAACCGGCTCGCGTCGCTGGAGGCGATTTGCAGACCCGAGGGGCTATAGAAGCGGGCCTCGATTTTCTCATCTTGTCCCTTGAGTCCCGCCAGGCGGTTGACGAACGAGACATTCCACTGCAGGTAGCGGTTGTTGGACAGTTCGATATTGGTAAAGCTCGCCCGTGGCGAACTGAGCGGCGTGCCCGAGCGGGTCGAGAGCAGAAGCGTCATCCGCTGGAAATCGAGCGGATGCGCCTCGGCGGCGTCCATGCGCTCCTCGACTTTCCAGGGCAGACTGTCGACGAACGATTTGACCCCGAGCTGCTGCTGCAACTGCGGGTTGTTATAGATGTAGGTCGCGCCGAAAGCGCCCCCAGCCACGATCGCGAAGAACGCCACCATAGCCACGACGCGATGCTTGCGGCGGCGGCGATGCGGCGGCGCTATAACTTCGGTGAGGTCGAGCGGCGCTACCAGGTCCGCGGTTCCGCCCTGGGAGCTGACCGCGGTCTTTCCGACGATATCGCCGAGGCCGGTACCGTAGAGCAGCATCTCGCGGAAATCCTGGATGCTCGCGGGTCGCGCATCGGCCTGGTAGGCGAGCGCGTGGTCGATCGCGCCGGCCAGGTTGCTGGAGACCTCCGGACGCAGGTCGCGCACGGGCGGAAAGCTGAAGGGTGGAAATTTCTCGGGGTCGCGCCCGGTAAGAGCGTAGTGCAGCGTCGCGCCGAGCGAATAAATGTCGCTGCGGGGATCGACTACGCCCTGGTATTGTTCGGGCGGCGCGAAGCCGAGCGTGCCGATCATGGTGCCCTTGCGCGCGCTCTTGAACAGCCGCGCGATACCGAAGTCGACCAGCACCACTCGCCCCTTCGGCGTCAGCATCACGTTGGACGGCTTCATGTCGCGGTAAACCACGGGCGGCGTGGAACCGTGCAGGTAGGCGAGCACGTCGCAGAGCTGGCGCGCGACGTCGACGATGAGGCCCTCGGGCAGCGGACCGCCGCGAGCCGCAATCTCCTCTTCGAGGTTACGGCCCTCGACGTACTCCATCACGAGATAGTGGCGATTCTGGGCGTCGAAGCGGTCGGTGATCGCGGGGATCGCGGCGTGCTTGAGCTGAGCCAGGGTATCGGCTTCGCGGGCGAAGTAGTCGTTGGCCTCGATTCGCTGCTGCGGATCGATGAAGTGATCGACCATCTCCTTGACCGCGCAGGCACGATTGGCCAGGCGCTGGTCATGGGCCAGGTAGACCATCCCCATCCCGCCGCCGCCGAGCAGGCGTTCGATCTCGTAGCGGTTTTGCAGAACCGTACCGGGCGTCAGCGGCTCGTTGGGCAGAGCCCCGGATGTTCCAGTATTCGCCATCAGTCGGCAAACACAACAATCACCGAGACGTTATCCGTTCCACCCCCCGCATTCGCAGCCACCACCAATTCCCGAGCCGCCGCATTCGGATCGTCGTAGCGGCGCAGGACTTCGCCGATAGTCTTGTCGCTGACGTGAGCGGTCAGCCCATCGCTGCACAGCATCACGCGATCACCGCGTTTGAGCCGGAGCGCCGCGCCCTCGGCCCCGGCCGGACCGCTCTGGCGCGCGCCAAGCGAGCGCGTGATCACGTTTTTGTGTTCGTGATGGAGCGCCTCTTCCGGCGTGATCTGCCCGATTTCAATTAGCCGTTGCACTAGAGAATGATCGCGCGTCAGTTGGCGCAGGCCGGAAGCGTCGGACAGGTAGATCCTGCTATCGCCGACCCACGCCACTGCTCCGTCCGGCGGCACGATGAGCACGCTCACCGCGGTCGACCCCATGCCGCGGGACTCCGGATGCGCCGTCTGGTACTCGATAATTTTGCGGTTGGCCTCCTCGAGCGCCGCTGTCAGAAGTTGACTCGGATTTTGAGCCTCGCCGCCACCGAGCCCGCTCTCAACATAGTTGCGAATCGCGCCGACAGCAATTCCGGCTGCGACTTCACCCGCCTCCGCCCCTCCCATCCCGTCCGCGACGACGTAGAGATGGCACTCGGACGGCTCGACCAGGCTCTGGCGCACGAACTCGAGCATCATCGTCGCGTCCTCGTTATGCTCGCGCACCATCCCGACGTCGGTCATCCCGGCGGCGCGAATCCGTATCGCCGCGCCCAGCCTTACCAATTCAGCCTTGAGCGCATCCACGGTTGGCCATCGCCCCTGCGGATCGAACAGCAGCGCGCGGCGCACCACCTGCTCCAGCTCTGGAGACACCACGTACGGCGGATAGAAACGCACCGGGCCCGCCTCTTCGCGCCAGGTCTCGGACTCCAGCCGCTCGCCGGTCAGACAACTGTAGAGCAACGCGCCTATCGAGAACACGTCGGCCCGCTTGTCGACGTGCTTGCCGCGATAGACTTCGGGCGCGGTATAGCCGTCGTTGAAAATCGGTTCGCTCTGGAGCTCGTTGTCGTTGCTAACGTAATCGAGTCCCAGGAGCTTGACGCGTCCGCTGGAGCCATACGCGATCGACTGCGGGCAGATGTCGTTCAACCGGAGCCCCCGCCGGTTGAGGAACGAAACCGCCTGGCAGACCTGAATCGCAACGCCGAGCGCCTCGCCCTCGCTCATCCTGAGGCCGCCGCGGCGCTGCGCCAGCACGGTGAACTGCTCGTCGGGGTAGACCAGGTAGACGCGTCCGTCTTCGGCGAAGCCCTCGGCCGCTCGCTGAAAGGCTGGATGGTTGATCGTGAGGGAAAGTGCGAGCACGCGCCCGAACAGATCGCCCAGGTCTTCCCGATCTTCGTGCCGACCGTCGGATAAGTCTTCGCCCGGGCCTTCTGAAGCGGCTATCTGGGAGGAGACACTTTCGCTCGCGGCGGCTTCCGGCGCCGGCGATTGCCCGGAGAGCATTCCCGCCGCCGCGGCTTCGACTTGCGCGGTCGTCTCATCGAGGAACGCCGGCCTGTCATCGAGGGTGAGTGGCTCGGTCACTCCCGAAGCGCGCGCGGCCACCGGCGCCTGCGCAACCTCGTTGTTCGAGCCCTCGCCCACAGCGGTCTCCTGTGCGTGAGCAGCGGGAGCGGTACGCTCGGAGGCGACGACGCTCGCGCCGTTTGAGCCTGCGGCAGTGGTGGCGGCCTCAGTCACGGACGATACGGTTACCGCCACGCCCGCGGCGCCTGTGGCATCAGGCGGCGGCGCGGCACGCTTCAGCTCGGCCGTCTTGGCGTGAGGTCCGGTTGGATCCTCGTTCGAGGAGGCGTCGTTGTTAGCACCTTGGGGCGCTTCGCGATGCGCATTCTCAGCCGGCGTCGGGCTCAGCCGCTCACGTAGCTGCACGCGTTCGGTAGCGGCACCTCCTCGCGCTCGCTCCGCCCGATAACGATTCTCGAGCGCCGTGCGGCCCAACACCTCGACGATGCGGAATTCACCATGCACGACGACGCCCGGCTGCAGCGCGGCAATCGCGTATTCGACCTTGGGCGCGGCCGCCTTAACCAGTCCCTGGCCGCAGCGATCGCAGAACTTTGCGTCGTCGGGAGCCGCCTGTCCGCACTCGGGGCACGTTATCATCACACTTAGCCCTTGGGGCATTTAGCCCTTTCGAAACTCCAATTTAGCGCTGCCGAACACTACCTGGTCGCGATCCTTTAGTTTGTAGAGCTGATCGCGGCCCAGCCGTCCACGGCCGGTGATATAGGTGCCATTGAGGCTGCCGAGGTCCCGGATGAAATAGTCGGCGCCATGCTTGATAATCTCGGCATGGCGGCGCGACACGCGGTCGGCAATCCCCTTGAGCATTCCCAGGTCGATATCGGGTGCGTCGCCATCCAGCGCGCGCCCGATGATAGTGCGGCTTTGCACCAGCCCGAAGCGTGGCGCGCTGCCGCTCGCGACCAGCCATGCGCCCGCGTTGACCTGCACATCCGCCGGCTTCGGCGCTGTACCGTTTTGGCCGGGTTTCGCGCCGGCCGCGGCGCGAGTGCTCGGCGCCGCGCCCGAAGACACACTCGAAGAAACATTCGAAGATGCATTCGAAGACTTGCCTGACGAGGCGCCCGGCCGGCCGGAAGGCGCCGGGACTGCCCTTGACGATGCCGTTTGCGTCCCTGAAGGAATGCTCCTGGAGACCTCGGGTCTGGAAACCTCGGGAATGGTCTTCGAGATGGACTCGCTTTTCGAGGGCGCGGCCACGGGTGTCGCCTGCGCCACCGCCTTGGCCTTGCCGCTCAGGTCCTGAGTTTTCGCCGTTGACGAAGGTTCGACCGGTTTGGCGAACAGCGATTGCTGTTGCGCCTCGATCTTGGCGGCGGCCCGATGCGCCATAGCTCTCGCGGATCGCGCCAGCGACTTCATCTTGGCGACACCCGCCGCCGTGCTCGACGCGAGAGTCGGCGCCGTTATCATCCTCCCCGAAGGCGGAGCCGCCGCCGGAGGCTCGGAGCGGCCCAGCACGACCGTCGGCATATTGGTCGGTGAAGGTTTCGCGGGCGCCGCGCCTGCGGACGGCGTCGCGCCCAGACGCTTGCCGCTTGCCGGGGCCTGTACTCTTGCCGGAGCCTGCATGGTTGCGGGAGCTTGCGCGCTCGCATCGGGCAACCCCGCCGACTGAGGACGGTCGAGCACCACCGTTCGCATCGAGGCGATCGGCGCGGCATTGCCGGCGCTCGGCGCGATTGGGCCGGAGGCCTTCGGTTCCGGGCCGGGATCCGGCAGCTCGTGCATCATCTCGCGCGCCGAGGGCGGACGTTTTTCGATGTCCTTGTCGAGCGCGCGCATCACGATCTCGGCGGTCTTGATCGACACCTCGGGACTTAGATCGCGCAGCGGCGGAAAGCTGAAGGGCGGCTCGAGCTGCGGGTCGCGCCCGCTCAGCAGATGATGCATCGTGGCGGCGAGCGAGTAGAGATCCGATCGCGGCTCGACCTTGCCCATGTACTGTTCGGGCGGAGCGTAGCCGACCGAGCCGATTTGCGTGCCGCGGCCGCCGGGCGGCAAAAAGCGCGCGATCCCGAAATCGATCAGCATCGCGCGGCCGTCCTTGTCGATCATGATGTTGCCAGGTTTGAGATCGCGGTAGATGATCGGCGGCGTCTGGCCGTGCAAAAAACTCAGCACGTCGAGCATCTGGCGCGCCCAGCGCAGCACCCGCGTCTCCGGCAGCTTGCCCTTGGGCCCTAGCTTGTCGAGCATGCCCTGCAAATCGCCGCCCGCCACGAACTCCATCACCAAGTAGTGGCGGTTGTTCTCGGCGAAGTAGTCGATGACGTTGGGGATGCCGGGATGCGCGAGCGAGGCGAGCACGCGGGCCTCGCGCGCGAAGTCCTCGATCGCCTTCTTCTCCGCGATCCCGTCGCCGATGATCATTTCCTTGGCGGCGACTGGCCGATTGGCCAGACGGGTATCGTTGGCGAGATATACCCGTCCCATCCCGCCCTGGCCGAGCACCTTGTGTACCCGATAACGGCCATCGAGCATTTGACCGGCGGGAAGCTGCTCACCCGGTTTCATGATGACTTAGCGATCGAGGTTGGCGCAGCGACAGCAAAGGTCCGGCTCCCCGACCGGACCTTCACGACGTGACATCTCACATGCCCCGACCTAGGAAACTGGATCGACGACCAACTTGAGAAATGTTTTACCGATGATGATCTCGTCGCCCGACTTCAGCTCAACCGGATTGCCGGGCAACAGGCGCGGCTGCCGGTTGACGTAGGTACCATTAAGAGAGCCGATATCCTCGACCGTGATCTTGCCCGCCTCGAAACGGATGAGTGCGTGCTTGCGCGAAATCTTGGCCTCGGGATCGTCCTGATCCAGGTCGACCTCCGGAAACGCGCCGGTCTCGGGATCCCATCGGCCAACCAGGTTGTTACCGTTTTCCAGCGGAAATTCCTGGCCCTTGCGCCCGCCGCGAACGACTTGCAACTTGGCGCGTGAGGAGGATCCCGCCGCCGCGGATGCGGGCGGCGGTTCCGCCGCCGGGGCCGCAGCCGCAGCCGTTACGCTCGGCTCGGGTGGCGGCTTTATCTCGCCGGTCGGCGCTTCGGACGGAGGCGGCGCCGCGGGAGCTTCTTCCGCCGCCGCCACAGGCGCGGGTTCGGCCGCCGGCTCAGGTTGCGCGACTGGTTCGGGGGCGGCGGCTCCGCCGCTCTCGGCCGCCGGGGCCGGCGCGGCGGTCAGCTTCGCACCGCATCCATCGCAGTAGTCAAGCCCGTCGATATTTTCGTAGCCGCACTCGCTGCACTTGATCATCTTTTCAGCACCTCACTGGCCGGCATCATGGAGTTGCAATCTTAGGCCGACTCTCCGGGTAGGTTAAGTCATTCTTTAGTCGGGTTTGGGAAAATCTTTTAGCGCGTCCGGATCGAGCATCTGGGTCTTACGCACCACGGCCTGGGCCTGCAACAGCGTGGTCTTGGCCGCTTTGGTCTGTAGCGTCTGGGTTTTCTTGACTTCGTCCATCAGGCCGACCAGCGCTTGTGTCGCCTTGACGTTGCCCAGGCGCTGGGTGCCCTGGATCGCGTTGCTCAACAGGCGCGTCGCACGATCCACGTTGCCCGCCTTGAGCTCCTCTTCGGCCCGCGACTGCATTTTGGCGATCGAGACCTGGTCGACCAGGTTCATCACCCGTCCATTGACCTTGCCGGTGAGCGTGCGGTCGAGCGTGTACTCGACGGTGAGATCGCGGCCGAGGCTGCGTTCGCCGACGCCGGGCACCTCATAGCGCAGGTTCGATTGTAGAATCCGGACGGGTCCCGGCTTGCGCGGCGGCAGCACCAGGGTAAGCAGCACGGAGCCCGGCACATTGGCGCCCAGGTCGCCGATCTCGTAACTGATATGGCGATCCTCGCCGACCAGCGGCGCGCCAAGGGAGTAAATTTCGGGACTGGCGCGAAAGGCCTCGCGCACCTGCACGCCCTGCGCGAGGGTGACTTCGATTCGTCCGTTACGCACGCTGACCGCGCGCAAGCCCGCCAACTCGTCCTCGAAGATACCGGGGATGTCCGCCGGGTTGCCGATGAAGTGATAGTTGCCGTGCGAGTCCTGCGAGATCCGCATCAGCAGCTTCTCATTGAACTCGACGCCCACGCCCATCGCCGAGAACGACATCTGGTCGCGGTTCTGGTTCGCCAGATCGATGCAGGCGGTCTCCTCGTAGGTCTGTCCGTCGGTCAGCACCAGGACGCGGTTGAGCCGGTTGGGGGCGAGATTTTTCTTGACCTCGTCGATTGCCGCCCGCATCCCCAGCGCCATCTGCGTGCCGCCGCCGATCTCTAAAAGATCGATATCATCGATCGCGCGCCGCACCGCGCCCTTGTCATGGATCTCGTCTGATCCGACGATCAGCTTGGCGCGGTCGGCAAAGGCGACGACCGCAACCTTGTCCTCGGGCGCGACGCTCTCGGCGAGAAACTTGACCGCCTCGATCACGAATTCCAACCGCCGCTCGTCATACATCGAACCCGAGCGGTCGATTACCAGGCCCAGGTTCAAGGGCAGGCGCGAGCCGCCGCCCGCGCCTCCGCCGCCTTGCGCGATCGCTTCCAGCAACACGTACAGAACGAAATTTTCCGCGCTCGAAAGCACGTACTCGCGGCTCGCCTGCGCTTCGAAGCTAAGAGGTTCTGCCATTTAAAATGCTCTCCGGCACAAATTGTAGGTGTAAGGATGCCGCTATGGCAACTGAACCGCTGCCCAAGCCGATGGGCATCGCCTATTGAGACTCTCCGCCAACCGGTTTGCTCCTTAGCCCGGCAAATCCGCGAACCCGGTAAGCCCGGTGGCGTCCAGCCGCTTGTCTAATGTCCCAGAACCCCCGAAACTGCGCTGCCATGACTTTATACGGTTTGAACCTACTACGGATACAGGTTTTGCATCGATCCACTTTCGAGCGGACACAAGCTGGCTTTCGGGAGCAACGCGGCCGCCGTATTTTCGAGGCGACTCAACCTCCGCGACCCGTCTGTGGCCGTCGCTGAGCGGTCAGCGCCGCAACTGGAATAACTCGAACGGATGGAAAAAAGGAGTGACTCATCGGTCTTAATCAAGTTATTTCCTGACCCTTCTTTACCTTCCGGATGTCCGCTTTTGACACTTATTGCATGTTTACATAAGTCCATTTAGTATATGTGCGTCTCTGCTGGGTGTTTATTCCCCCCAAAGCAATAGATTGCACTTCGACGCAGGATAGACTAACCAACAGTTCGGGATGGTATCCGGAGCCCAGAAGCCTGTGGTCATAAACACGCCACAGGTTGCCTCTCTTGTGGCCGCAGCCATGGAAAATGGGCTGACGTTACGCATGTATGCGCGATGCGCGCCATGCGCCGCGTTGATGGTGGAGATGCAGGAGATCACGGAGACAGTTCCCGGCCTTCAGGAGCATCGAGTCGCGGGAGCCCCGGCACGAGCCGCCGATGGTTACATTATGTACGTGCCCCCAGGAGGCCGCGCTATCGCGCTTTCGGCCGCGCGCCGGCAAACATAACGCTTCCAGATAAGCAAATAAAGATGAAATCGCAGACCAGTCGCCCGGCGTGCCGCGTCCTGGCGACGAGACTTTGAACTTCCGCGGCACCCCATCATGTTGTCATCATTGGATCAAAACTATCTTCAGACCCTGGTCGAAAGCTCTCCCGACATAATCATCGCGGTCGACCGCAGTGGCACGATCATTTTTTACAACGACGGGGCCCGCAAAAATCTGCGCTACTCCGCTGAAGAAATCGTCGGCCAGAAAATCACCACTATCTATCCGACGCTCGAGGAAGCGCGCCGCGTGATGAAGGCAATGCGCGCGGCCGGTGAAGACTCCGGGCGAATCTCCAACTTCGAGACCGTGCTCCGCAGCAAGGACGGCGATCTCATCCCCGTCGCGATCTCGGGCTCGATCATCTACGAAAAGGACGGCACCGCCGCCGGCTCGATCGGGTTCGCCCGCGACATCCGCATGATGCGCCATCGCGAGCAGCTCGCGACCGCCGGCGAAATCGCGGTCAGCCTGGCTCACGAGATCAACAATCCGCTGGAAGCCATCACCAATAATCTCGACCTGCTGGCGCGCTGCGTCGAAGCCCATCTGTCCGACGCCGAGCTGGTGGTGGAACACGAGCGTCTCGACTCGATCCGCGGCGGCATCCGCCGCGTGCAGGGCATCGTGCGCCGCCTCGACGAGATGACTCGCAAGGGTATCTACGAGACGCGCATCTATCTGGCGGGCAAGAAGATGGCCGACCTCGGACCGCGCAGCGGCGAGACCGAAGAGCGCTCTGCGGTTCCTGAAGCGTCCAACAACGGATGCGACTGGCCGCTGGCCGGGATGTCTATATTGGTGCTCGACGACGACCTCTCGGTGGTCAGTTCGCTTGCCGACGTTCTGCGAGCCGAGCGCTGCCAGGTCTACACGGCGGTGCGGCCCAGCGCCGCCTTCGGCATCCTGCGCAACGTCCGCATCGACGCGGTCATCTCCGACGTCGTGATGCCCGAGATGGACGGCTACGAGTTCTACACGCGGATCAAGGAAGAGATGCCGCATCTGCCCGTCATCCTGATGACCGCGTATAACTATGACCGCGACCACATCATAATGCGCAGCCGCCTGAAGGGTCTCGAGGGCGCATTGTTCAAAAAGCCGGTTAATCCGGCCAAGTTGCGTGATCTGCTGAGTCGCGCGCGCCAGAAGCATCCGCAAGCCAACAAGGCGCTGCCGTTCACTTAGCGGAGAGCTGAAAAGCGATTTTCACCGCCTGATGTCGTCTCTGGGGTGCCGCCCTGGACGGGGAGCGGCGCGGATACATGACGCGCCGCGGTTAGCTCCGGGTGAGACGATGGACCATGCCGAGATGGCGCAGCGCCTCCCGCTTGCGGCCCATCGCTTCATACAGTTCGGCGAGATTGCGATGCGCCGCGAGTGAGAGCGGATCGCATTCGGCCGCGCGCAGGAAACTCCCGAGCGCGTTCTGCAAGTCCTCGCGCCGGCGATAGAGCAGACCGAGCCGGGTATGGACCTCGGCGTTCGTGGGAACGATCGCCGCGGCGCCGAGCAGGGCGCGCATCGCGCCCGCGAGATCGCCTTCGCGTTCGAGCAGGCCGGCAAGATCGAGATGTGCCTCGAAGTTCCCCGGCTCGCGGCCCAACAGCTCGCTGTATAGCGTGAGCGCGCGCAGCGGGTCGCTCTCAGCCATCCGGCGCGCTTCCTCGAACCGCTCGCGCACACGAGCCGGGCCGAAACGCTCCTCGACTTTGCCCTGTGCGAGCGGCGCGTCGAAGTTGAGCAACATCTGGCCGCTCATCGCTTCGACCATCACACTGCCGTCGCGCACCACGATTTGTCCCTCGTAATTGGCGAGCCTGAGCGAGGTGACCGGCCGCGCCGGTCCGAACATCCCGCGCACCCGATCCAGACATCGCCGCACCGGGTCCAGATGATGCCGCGTCGGCAGCAACTCCTTGGCGAGGCGCATCACCAGCAAATCGTCGAAGCCGAAACGCATCTGGCGGCCGCCCTTTAACGGCCGCACCAGCGAGCGCTTGACCCAGTAGCGAATCCGATCCGGCGAGATCGCGAGTATACGCGCCGCCGCGCGCGTCGAAAAAGTGTGCGCGCGCCTCACTGACACATCGTCCAACGTCCCCACCACGGCCCGAGTATAAAAACTCGCCCGCGGCCGCTCAACGCACGCGGCTGCGATCTTTGAACAGCGCCCTGTTGAGAGGCTGTCGGCGACCTTTGATTGGTGACCCGCGCGTGGCGCGATATTCGCGCGCCGTCTGCCGTCTATCGAATGCCATGCCAGATGACATGGCAGCGCTGATGCGCGGCTATTCGCCGATTTCCTTGAGCGTGCGCACCATCCGAACCGCCGCCTCGACCGCGTTGCGCGCGTTGTCGATGCGGTCGAGCGCCTGTTCGCGGGTCATCCCGGGCCCGGTCATCCCGAGCGCGACCGGCTTGTCGAACTGCAGCGCCAGGTCGGCGGCGGCGTGCGCCGCCGCCTGCGCCACGATCTCGTCATGTCCGGTGTCGCCCTTTATAACGGTGCCGATTATCACCACCGCGTCGACGTCCTTGCGGCGCACCAGTTTCTTGATCGCCGGGCCCATGTCGAAAACGCCCGGAACGTGGACCACGTGGCTCACCTCGACTCCGAGGAAGGCGGCGTGACGCCGTGCCCGCTCTTCCATCGCGGAGGTCACGTCAAAGTTGAACTCCGACACTACCATCGCGATTTTCACGTGCCGCTCCTTTTCGTTTCTTCGTCGCGGAAGTCCAGGTTGATCGCCTCGCGAATCTCGACTCCGCTCCCGCGCAAGTAACGCTTGAGGTCGGGAATCGTACATTCGCCGTAGTGGACGATCGACGCGACGATAGCGGCGTCGGCGCCGCCCGCGGTAAACGCGTCCAGCAGATGGCGCGGCTCGCCGGCGCCGCCCGAAGCAATCACCGGGATTCCCACCCCGTCCGCGATCATCCGGGTAATTTCGAGATCGTAGCCGGCCTTGGTGCCGTCAGCGTCGATCGAGTTGACGCATAGTTCGCCGGCGCCCATCCGCTCGCCCTCGCGCGCCCACTCGAACGCGTCGCGCCCGGTTGGCGTGCGGCCGCCGTCGATTATCACCTCGTGTCCCGAGGGCAGCCCCGCGCGCCCCGTGCGCTTGACCTGCATCGAGAGCACGACGCACTGGCTGCCGAAGGCGCGCGCGCCCGCTGCGATCAGGCTTGGGTCGCGTACCGCGCCGGAGTCGATCGAGACCTTCTCTGCTCCGGCCAGCAACACCGCGCGCATGTCTTCGAGCGTACGCAGGCCGCCGCCAACGCTGAACGGGATGAAAATTTCGCGTGCGACCGCGCGCACCACGTCGATCATGATCCCGCGCCGCTCGTTGGAAGCCGTGATGTCGTAGAACACCAGTTCGTCGGCGCCCTGTTCATAGTAGTAGCGCGCCATCGCGACCGGATCGCCGACGTCCGCGTTATCCAGGAACCGGACGCCCTTGGTGACCTGGCCCGCCCGTACGTCGAGGCAGGGGATGATGCGTTTGGCGATCACGGCGCTACGGCTCGAGGCGGCAGAAGTTGTCGAGCAGGCGGAGTCCCGCCGCGCCGCTTTTTTCGAGATGAAATTGAGTGGCGACGACGTTGTCGCGGGCGACCGCGGCGCAAAACGGAACGCCATGGTCGCTCGCCGCGATCACGAGCGCCGGATCGTCAGGTACCGGATAGTAGGAGTTTACGAAATAGAAATGAGTATTGTCGGGAACGCCGCGGAACACCGGATGGGGCTGCGTCTGGCGCACGCGGTTCCATCCGATCTGCGGGACCTTCAGCGGGCGGCCGTCGACTGCCGGCGGAAAGCGCACCACGCGTCCCGCGATGATTCCGAGGCAGCGCGCGTCGTCCTCCTCGCTCCAATCGAACAGCACCTGGATTCCGATGCAGATGCCCAGGAAGGGTTTGCCGGCGCCGACCACATCGTTACGCAAAACCTCGTCGAGACCAAGGGCGCGAAGGTTTTCCATCGTGGCGCCCGCGGCGCCGACGCCGGGCAGGATGGCGCGGTCGGCGGCGCGCACGCGCTCGGGACGATCGGTTATCTCGCAGCTATGGCCGAGATGTTCGAGCGCCCGCGCCACGCTGGTAAGGTTTCCCGCCTTGTAGTCGACTATCGCGATCATGAGAATTCCGGGGCTGCACGACCCGGGTAAGCATCTTAGCCTGAGCGACCCGTCCGTGCGACACCGCCTCTCGCGCGAGCTTTCCGGATACGTCAGCCGCGGCGAAGCGGACGGCCGGGGCGGGCGTTCGTATGCCGCCCGTTTGCGACCACGGCGACGCCGTTGACGAAGACGTGCGCGATACCATCCGGGTAACGCTTGGGCTCACTGAAAGTCCCGGTGTCGATTATCGTCGCCGGATTGAAAATCACCAGGTCGGCGTATGCATCCGCGCGCAGCACTCCACGGTCGGCGAGGCCGAACTTTTGCGCCGGCATTCCGGTCATGCGATGGACCGCGTCTTCCATCGTGAGCAGGCCGAGTTCCCGCGCGTAGTGTCCGAGCACTCGCGCAAAGGTTCCATACAGGCGCGGATGAGGTTTGCCGCCCAGCGGAATTCCGTCCGATCCGATCATGGTCGTCGGATGGCGCATCACGGTTTGCACGTCGCCCTCGTCCATCATGTCGAGGATCGCGATCGCGCGATGGCGCTCATCGGAGTCGACCTTGCGCGCCGCGTCTTCGGGCGAAAGACCGAGCTTAACCGCGAGTTCAGCGATCGTGTGGCCCTCGTATTCCGGATGCAGCGGCGCGGAAGCGATCAGCACGCGCTCGGGCTCGACCTGCGCGATTCCGCCGCGATCACCCTCGGCGTTGAAGGCGTTGTTGTGCAGCACCGCGGCCAGCATCGTGCTGCCCGAGGTGTAGGGATATTGATCCGCGGTCACGTCGAGGCCTTCGGCGCGCGCCTCTTCGATTAGTTTGAGCGACTCCCGCACGCGGCCCCAGCTTTTCTTTCCCGCCGCTTTGTGATGCGAGATCTGGACCCGCGCCCCGGACTCGCGCCCGATGCGAATCGCTTCCCGCACGGCGTCGAGCAGGTGCGAGGCCTCGTTGCGCATGTGAGTCGCATAGAGCCCGCCGGCTTCGGCCACGCCGCGGGCCAGTTCGATTACCTCTTCAGTGGCGCAGTGACGGCCCGGCTCATAGATGAGCCCGGTGGAGAGGCCAACCGCGCCGGCCTCAAGCCCTTCGCGCACCAGTTCGCGCATCGCGCGCTGTTCGTCCTGCGTTGGCGCGCGGCGTTCCATCCCCATCACGGCGGTACGGATGGTGTTGTGGCCGACCAGCATTGCGACGTTGAGGCTCGGCCGCGCGCGCTCGACCGCTTCGAGGTAGCCGCGATAACCCTCCCATCCGGGCACCGTCGCGTCGCCGAAGAACACGCCGAAATGCTCGCGCACCGCCGGATAGGGCGCCGCCCCCATGCCGCAGTTGCCGACCACCTCGGTAGTTACGCCCTGCATCAGCTTGAAGTCCATCGCGGGCGTGGACAGCACCGCGAAGTCGTCGTGGCTATGGACGTCGATAAACCCGGGCGCGAGCGCGAGCCCGCGCGCATCTATTTCGAACGCCGCGGCGCCGTCGACTTCGCCGACCGCCGCGATTCGATCTCCGCGCACCGCGAGATCGCCGGCGAAGGGCGCGGCGCCAGTGCCGTCAAAGATTCGCGCGCCGCGGATGACCAGGTCCCATCGCTTGTCGGTCATCGTCAAAAGTCCCTGCCAGGTACCGTAAACCTAAGCGCGCGCGAAACGCGCGGGCGAGACCGCGGACTCGGTTACGCCTTGCTCGGCAAGGTCGGCGGGAACGCCGCGTCGGAGCGCGAGGCTCGCGGCGAGCCGCCCCATCGACGGCGAAGTTTCGATTCCATAGCCGCCCTGGCCGGCCAGCCAGAAGAATCCTTCGAGTTGCGGATCATAGCCGACGACGGGGCATCCGTCGGCGACGAACGAACGCAGGCCCGCCCATTTGCGGCTGATATGCGTGACTGGAATTTGCGCCGCGCGCTGAATCCGATCGACGGCCAGCGCTACGTCGAAGTCGTCGGGCTGCGCGTCGCACGGGTCCATCGGCGTCTGATCGGCCGGCGATCCGAGAAACTTGCCTGCGTCGGGTTTAAAGTAGAATTCCTCGCCTACGTCGATCACCGAGGGCCATTTCGTGATGTCGGCGCCGGGCGGCGGATCGAAGATGAACGCCGTGCGCCGCTTTGGCACGAGACCGACCGCCGCCGCGCCGGCCATCGCACCCACCACGTCGCACCAGGCGCCCGCGGCGTTGACCACGACCGGCGCGGCGAAGTCGCCCGCCGCGGTCCGCGCGATCCATTGGCTGCCGTTGCCGCCGCCGTTTTTGGTATCGCGCTCCAGATTTTGCAGCCCGGCGCTAGTCGCGAGTTTGCCGCCGCGCGCGCGCATCCCGCGAATGAAGCCCCAGTGAATCGCGTGCACGTCCATGTCCATCGCTTCGGGGTCGAGCACGGCCCCGGCGAGGTAGTCCTTCTTGAGCAAGGGGACGAGCTCACACGCTTCGTTCACACCGAGGCGCCGGACCCCCGCGACGTGACGCGACGATTGCGTGAAATTCTGTTCCAGCAGCGCGGATTGGTCAGCCCGCCCGATGAGCAGCATGCCGCGCGGCGTCAGCAATGGATGCTCCGCGAATCCAGCGGGCGGATCGAGGAAAAAACTTTTCGCACCCCGGGCGAGCGCGCGAATCACCGAGGGTCCATGGGTCTGCACGAAAAGCGCGGCGGAGCGGCCGGTGGTGTGATAGCCGGGCTGGCTCTCGCGTTCGAGCACCAGCACGCGGCCGTGCGCCGCCAGCGCATATCCGGCCGACGCGCCCGCGATTCCGCAACCCACGACTATGAAATCGTAATTTTCCATCTCCTGCCGTCTCTCTTATCACTCCCGCCGCGGCATGAGATCAAGCCGTGCGTTTGATCGATAGCCATCGTGCCACCACCTGGGCCGTTGCGGAGTGGGGAAGGTTCGGGCTATCGATCCTTGCTGCATCCTGGATCCGAGAGGACGTGTTGCGATGGTGAGAACGGCGCTTGCATTTTCGGTGATGCCCGACAGCCCGATCGAAAAGATCGTCGAGTGGACGAAAGACGCGGAGGATATGGGCTTTGCCGCGGCCTTCATGACCGAGGCCAACAACGATTCGCTGGCCTGCTCGCTGGCGCTTGGGATGCAGACGAAGCGGATCGGGCTAGGCACGGCGATTACCAACATCTACCTGCGCCATCCGGCTCTGCTGGCCAACGAGGCCGCGACCGTGCATCAGCTCACCGGCGGACGTTTCGTCATGGGCCTCGGCACCGGTCACGGCGAGATGAACTCGCGGCTGGGAATCGAGATGGGACAGCCGATGGTCAAGATGCGCGAGACCGTCGCGACGCTACGCAAGATGCTCGAAGGTGGCGGCACCGGGCCGAAAATCAGCGGCAAGCTGCCACTGTACCTCGCCGGCGTGTCGCGGCCGATGGTCAGGTTGGCCGGCGAGATCGCCGACGGAGTAATCTTCAATTTCTTTCCGCCTGCCCGCGTGCGCGAAGCCCTGGGCGAGATTGCCGAGGGCGCGCGCACGGCCGGGCGCAATCCGGGCGAGATCGAGCCGGCGCTGTTCGCCACGGCGTTCATCGCGGACGATCTCGAGGCGGCGCGCCGCCCCGCGCGCACCTTGCTCTCGCGTTACGGGGCGCTGCGCTTTTACGGCAACATGATGGCCAAGGCGGGGTTCGAGCAGGAGATAACGGCGATTCGCGGAGCGCGGGGCGATGCCGCCAAGGCGCTTGCCGCGGTGAGCGACGCGATGATCGATGCGACACTGCTGGTCGGATCCGAAGAGCGGGTGCGCGAGCGGCTGGCCGAGCTATGCGCACCGGGGATCGGCACGGCGATCGTGTTCGTCAATCCGGTGAACGAGCCGCGCGAAGCGGCGGTTCGCCGGCTGATGCGCGCGCTGCGCCCCTGACGGCGGGGTGCAGGTCAGGCGCGTACCAGCGCGCATGCGGCTATGGCGTCGGCGCGGCGCCGGTGACGCCGTTCGGCTTTAGTATCCCGAAAAACCCCTCGACGCGCCTGTAGTTCCCGCCGAAGTCGCCGGCGCCCTCGCGCGAGCGCGAACGCATCTCGACCAGGCTGCTGTTCGGGTCGGGACCGGGACGCACCTGGATCACGAAATCGTCTTTGAAGCGGAACACGTAGGAAGTCTCGATTCCCTCGATCGTCCGCGTCGCGGAATCGGCGTAGACGATGACCCATCCCGGCATGGTGCCGGCCGCGGCTTTCACTCTGGCGAAGGCGTCGTCGGGCTTCTCGTCGAGTCGTAGCGGGCCGAGGCTGGGATACTCTTTAGTCTGGATCGGCTCGAACCTGGCGCGGTCGTATTTCATCGAGTCGGGGGAAAGGCCGGGCGCCTGAACGAACGCGGGCGGGTTGTCGTAGTCGGTCGTGACGTCGTTGATCTCCGGATAGGGCATCGACATCCAGTGCCACATCGTGAACCCGACCGGGACGGCGACCAGGAGGCCCAGCACGAGGCCGTTGACGGCCCTGGGCCGCGCGGACCGGCGCTCGGGGGCCGAGGTGCGGGCGAGGCCTATCAGCCCCAGCAGCACCGCCAGAATCGCGACCACGAAACTCAGCAGGAAGGCGAGGAACCCGGTCATCGGCGGGATGAAGCCCAGATGAGCTCCCGCCACGCCCATGGTTACCAGGAGCAGGGCTAGAATCGCGTCAAATGTGGAAAGCCAGGCCGGGATCATCGTCGCTTCTCCTTGGCTGAGCGGCGACACGCAAGTTTCGCCACACATCGCATCCAGCATTAGTGAAGGAATTGCGAAGCAAATACAAAACATTCCTGCATCGCGCCGCCAAATTGCCCACCGCGTGCCAGTCGGATAGGCTTATGCGGGGTGGCAGCGCCCTTTCGACCGAATTATGAGAGGCACTTTGGATAGAATCGAGCTTCTGCGCGATCTGCTGGCGGAGCGGATCGTCGTGATCGACGGCGCCGCGGGAACCTCCATCCAGGACATGCATCTGAACGCGGCCGATTTCGGCGGTCCGCAACTAGAGGGCTGTAACGAGAACCTTATCCGCACGCGGCCCGACAAAATCCGCGAGCTGCACGACAGTTTTCTCGACGCCGGCGCGGATATTATCGAGACCAATACCTTCGGCGCCGCTTCGGTCGTGCTCGCCGAGTACGGGCTGGCCGAACATGCGCGCGAGATGAATCGCCTTGCCGGCTCGATCGCGCGCGCCGCCGCCGACGCCGCCACCACGCCCAAGCGGCCCCGCTTCGTTGCGGGTTCGATGGGGCCGACGACCAAGGCCATCTCGGTCACCGGCGGTATCACCTTCGACCAGCTTGTGGCCGCCTACCAGGAGCAGGCCGAGGGCCTGATCGAGGGCGGCGTCGACCTGCTGTTGCTGGAAACCGTGCAGGACACGCTCAACTGCAAGGCCGGCCTGGTCGGAATCGAGCGCGCGATCGCCAGCACCGGCATCGAGGTCGCAATCGCCGTCTCGGGCACGATCGAGACGATGGGCACGTTGCTGGCCGGGCAGGATATCGAGGCTTTCTATACCTCGCTCGCCAATCGCGGGCTCATCTGGATGGGCCTCAACTGCGCGACGGGTCCCGACTTCATGACCGACCATCTGCGCACGCTTTCGGAGATTTGCCGCTTCGACGTCGCCTGCGTGCCCAACGCGGGCCTGCCCGACGAGGAAGGCCATTACAACGAATCGGCGGAGTCGCTGGCGCGCAAGCTCGAGCGCTTTGTCGACGCCGGATGGGTGAACCTGATCGGCGGATGCTGCGGGACTACGCCAGCGCATATCCGGATGCTGGCGCAGATGGCCGAGGGCAAGCGGCCGCGCCGGCTCTCGACGTTGCGCCGTTCGGTAGTGTCGGGAATCGAGGCGCTGGTGATCGACGATAACACGCGCCCGGTGATCGTCGGCGAGCGAACCAACGTGCTGGGAAGCCGCAAGTTCAAGCGGCTGGTGGCCGAGGGCAAGATTGAGGAGGCGGCCGAGGTTGGCCGCCTGCAGGTGCGCCGCGGCGCCCACGTGCTCGACGTCTGTCTGCAGGATCCGGATCGCAACGAGATCGCCGACCTGACCGGTTTCCTCGAAATCGAGGTCAAGAAAGTAAAAGTTCCGCTGATGATCGATTCGACCGACGCGGTCGCGATCGAAGAGGCGCTCAAGCGCGCGCCGGGCAAATCGATCATCAACTCGGTCAACCTCGAGGACGGCGAGGAACGCTTCCAGCGCGTGGTGCCGCTCGCGCGGCGTTACGGCGCGGCGCTGGTCGTCGGCTGTATCGACGAGGACAAGCAGCAGGCGCAGGCGATAACGCGCGCACGCAAACTCGCGATCGCGGAGCGCTCATTCAAAATTCTCACCGAACGCTACGGTGTCGAGCCCGAGGACATCATTTTCGATCCGCTCGTTTTCCCGGTCGGCACCGGCGACCGCAACTATATCGGCTCCGCCGTCGAGACCATCGAGGGCATCGCGCTCATCAAGGCGGCGTTGCCGCGCTGCAAGACCGTGCTCGGCATCTCCAACGTCTCTTTTGGCCTGCCCGAGGCGGGCCGCGAGGTGCTGAACTCGGTGATGCTCTATCACTGCGTGCAGGCCGGACTGGATCTCGCGATCGTCAACTCGGAGAAGCTCGAGCGCTATCACTCGGTGCCCGAAGAGGAACGCCGCCTGGCCGAGGACCTGATCTGGTGGCGTGGCGCCGATCCGATCGCGGCTTTTGCCGACTACTTCCGCGACGCGCAAGGCCAAGCCCAACGTCGAGCAGCGGCGCTCGCTGCCGTTGGACGAGCGGCTTGGACTCTACATCCTCGAGGGCTCCAAGGAAGGGCTGGTCGAGGACCTCGACGAAGCACTCGGGTCGCGGTCGGCGCTGGAGATTATCAACGGCCCCTTGATGAAGGGGATGGACGAGGTCGGGCGCCTGTTCAACACCAACCAGATGATCGTGGCCGAGGTGCTGCAATCCGCCGAGGCGATGAAGGCCGCGGTCGCCCATCTCGAACCGCACATGGAGAAGGCCGATAGCGCGAGCCGCGGAACCATCGTGCTCGCTACCGTGAAGGGCGACGTCCACGATATCGGCAAAAACCTGGTCGACATCATCCTGAGCAACAATGGCTATCGGGTCGTCAACCTTGGCATCAAGGTGCCGCCCGAGGAGCTGATCAAGGCCTACAACGAGCATCGGCCGGACGCGATCGGCCTCTCCGGACTGTTGGTGAAGTCGGCGCAGATGATGGTCGCGACGGCGCAGGACTTGAAGAGCGCGGGCATCGGATGCCCGATCCTGGTCGGCGGCGCGGCGCTCTCGGCCCGCTTCACTCGGATGAAAATCGCGCCCGAGTATGACGGGCCGGTCGCTTACGCCAACGACGCGATGGAAGGGCTCGACCTCGCCAACCAGTTGATGGACGAGGAGAGGCGCGCCGCGCTTTGCCGGACACTGGAGGCCGAGACGCAAAGGATGCTCGCAAGCGCGGTGAAGCCGGCTGCGCCCGCGCCCCGCGCCGGCCGGCGCGTGTCCACCGTGCGCCAGGACGTCGAAATCCCCGCGCCGCCCGACTTGAAGCCCCATGTTGTGCGCGGATACGACCTTGGCGAGGTTTTTCGCTACATAAACCCGGTGATGCTCTTTACCCGCCACCTGGGCCTGCGCAACTACGAAACCGCGCTTGCCGGCGGGGACCCGCGCGCAAAAGAATTGAGCGACGCGGTTGCGGCGGTCGAAGAGGTGATGCTTGGGCGCGCCGACATCGCCGCCAACGCGATTTACCGCTTCTTTCCCGCGCGCTCCGACGGCGACCGCACCGTGATGATCTACTCGTCCGACGGCAAAACGGTGCTCGACAGCCTGGTTTTCGGCCGCCAGAGCGATGAGCCCGGACTCTGCCTCGCCGACTACATCGCCCCGCGGTCATCGGGCAAGACCGACTACCTGTGCATGTTCGTGACCACGATTGGGACCGGCGTGCGCGCGCTGGCCGATGAATGGAAGGACCGCGGCGAGTACCTGCGCTCGCACATCCTGCAGATACTCGCGCTCGAAGGAGCCGAGGCGTTCGCCGAGCTGCTGCACAAGAAGATCCGCCAGATGTGGGGATTCGGCGATCCGCCTGAGATCACGATGAAGGAACTGCATCAGGCGCACTATCACGGCAAGCGATTCTCATTCGGATACCCGGCCTGTCCGCGGCTGGAGGACCAGGAGAAGCTTTTCCGCCTGCTCGAGGTCGAGAAGCATTCGATCGGCCTGAAGCTGACCGAGGGCTACATGATGGACCCGGAGAGCGCGGTCAGTGCGATGGTCTTTCATCATCCGGAGGCGCGGTACTTCAGCCTCTCGGCCGCCGACATCGAGGCGCTCGATCGCGAGTTGAACGTCGTCCCGACTCCCCCGGAGCGCGCGATCGCTTCCCGATAGCCTGCGTCCGGCTGGATCCCTCAACTCCGTCCGAAAACTTGCCTCGCCCGGGACTGCGAGGTCCGGGACTGCCAGGTCCGGCGCGGTCAGTCCGATGCGCTCAATCGTCGTCGAATCCGTGCATCTCGCGGACCACGTAAAGTGGACGGCCTTTGACCTCGTTGTAAACCCGGCCCATGTACTCGCCCAGGATACCGAGCGTGATGAGCTGGACGCCGCCCAGGAACAGCAGCACCACCATCAACGATGTGTAGCCAGGCACGTGAACGTCGTCGAGCAGCTTTCTTACCGCCAGCACCACGGCGTAGAGAAAGGCAAAGCCCGAAATCACGAAGCCAAAGTAGCTCCAGACCTTGAGCGGAACCGAGCTGAACGAAGTGATGCCGTCCACCGCGAAGTTCCACAGTTGCCAGTAGTTCCACTTGGTGCCGCCGGTCTGACGTTCCTCACGTTCGTAGAAGATCGCGGTCTGTTTGAAACCAACCCAGGTGAACAGCCCTTTCATGAAACGCGTGCGTTCCGGCAGACGGATTACGACGTCCACCACGCGCCGATCGAGTAATCGAAAGTCGCCGGTGTCGCGCGGAATCGGCACGTCGGCGACCGTGTCGAAGACGCGGTAGAAAAAATGCGCCGTCACGCGCTTGAGCCAGGTATCGCCCGGCCTGAGCTTGCGGGTCGCATAGACCACGTCGTATCCCGCGCGCCACAGCGGGATCATCTGTTCGATAAGTTCGGGCGGATCCTGCAGATCGGCGTCGAGCGGTACCACCGCGCGCCCGCGCGCCCGCTCCAGGCCGGCGCTGAGCGCTATATCCTTGCCAAAGGAGCGCGAGAAACTGATCAGTCTGATCGCCGGGTTGCGCGCGCGATGCGCGATCAGGCCGGCGAGCGTTTCGTCGGTGCTGCCGTCGTCGATCGCGACAATTTCGTAGCTGAGTCCCAGGCGTTCCATCACCTGGCCGAGACGCTCGAACAAGCGATCGAGGCCCGCCGCCTCGTTGAACATCGGCACAATTATCGAGAGCTCCGGGGAGGGTTCCGCGAGGCGTGCGGACGCGCCCGTGCGCTCCGCGACGGCAATGGGCTCCAGATGTGTCTGCTCGAACGCCCTCTTCATCGTTGCCCTGTGCGTGCGCTACGCGGTCCCCGTCGGACGCTCATCGAGGTGCGATGGCATCCGGATTGCGCACCGCGAACAGATCGTAGTAGGTAATTCCGACGCGCGGATAGCGCTTAATCAGATTCAGGCATGGCCTCCCCACGGCGCTGCCCCATCGCCGCTCATCGCGGTTGTCGATCATGAGATAATCGGCCTCGCGATGCGCCGCAAGCCACCCGCAAAGGTTCTCGCCCGCGGCAGGCTCGGCCGGCAGCTTAATGAAGCCAGCATCGGCATAAAAGGCCACGCGAGTGTCGAGCCCCGCCACGGTCGCCACCGCGGGGCCTCGCCGGGCGATCTCTCTCCCTGCGTAGCGTAGCCCTCGCTGGTCGTAGCCCAGTGGGAACAGCGTGCGCGGCAGTAATGTGATGACGATCATTGCTACGACCGCCGGTCCCGCCAGCATACGCCCCAGCGGCGAGTGAGTCAGCGATAGGCGCGTATCAAGCCATGTTGCGGCTTCAACGAGCCCGATCACGACCCATCCGAGCATAAAGGGAACCATGTGAAGCAAAAGGCGCGGCCCCGTAGTGGTCAGGACGAATCCCACGAAGTACATCACGACCAGCATCGCGAGCGTCGCTTCGGCCCATCGCGACACGATCGCTTTGCCATTGGCCCACAGTCCGATAATCAGTCCCACGCAAAGCAGGGGTCCCAACGCCTGCACCAACGAGTAGCACGAGCCGAAGAAATCGCGCGCGACTTTTTTCAGATAGGCCGCCGGGTCGAGTCTTACCGCGGTCAACCATGAAGTCGCCGGCCGAAAGCCCATCTCGCGCCATTGCTCTACTCGGTCCGTCGTCGAGCCGGTCGCTTCCATCGTTGCCGAGCCGAGTTCGCGGCCTACCGTCCAGTGGCCCGTGTATGAGCGCATCCATAGCAGGTACGGCGCGGCGAGCAGCAAGAATATGACGGTGAGAACGGCGGCTGCGCTTAGACCCCAGCGCAGCGTCCATCCCCGCCATACTAACGGGCCTCCGACCAGGACGATGGCAAAGAGGGCGGGGACCCCGATTCCTTCGGTGCGATAGAGGTAGGCGAGCCCGCAGAGTATCGCGGCGGCGGCGATGCTCGCGATCCGTTTGCGTTCCACACCGCGGACCAGGAACAGCACCGCCGCCGTCACCAGGGTGATGTATCCAGCCTCAGTGCGAACCGAGGCTGACAAACCAGCGAGCATCGGATGGATCGCCGCTAGCGCCGCCGCTCCGGCCGCTACGCCGCGGCGGCCGTAGACCTCGCGCATCAGGTAATAGAGGAGCACGACGCCAACCGTGCCGAAGGCCATCGACAACAACTCGCCGGCGAGTTCCCAGTTGGGAATCACGCGGTAGGCGATCGAGATGAGCCACGGGTACAAGGGCGAGAAAACCCATGCGAGCGCGTCCAGAGCGCGGCCTGCGTGGAACTCGCGCGCCATCGCGATGTAGGCGACGCCGTCCGCCGCGATGCAGTAGCTGGTGAGCAACAGATAAAGACGGATCAGCGCGGCGGCGGCCGCGATGGTGCCGACTACGCGGCGCTCGGAGTACCGGGACAGCCACCGGGTAAGGCGATCGGCGCCGGCCGAGCCTTCGGGATAGCTTTGCGCAAGCGGGGCGCCATGAGCCACGAGTGCCATCTCGTCGCCGATCCTATTCGTTCGCGACCCAATGGCGAACCATCGCGGCGACTGCACGCCGACCCGGCCCGATGACCGCAACTCACCTTCGGTGCGTCCGGCCTATTTCAGCCACCCGAGGCGGGCCCCATCAGGGACCCGCCCCAAGTGGGAAAGAGCTGTGGTCGCTGCGTTTAGCGGCGCAACACCTTGGCGGCTTGAAGTCCCTTGGGTCCCTGGGCGACCTCGAACTGGACTTCCTCGCCTTGTTCCAGCGAGCGAAAGCCGTTGCCGTCGATCGAAGTGTAGTGGACGAAAACCTCCTGCCCGTCTTCCATGGTAATGAAGCCGTAGCCTTTTTTGGAACTAAACCACTTGACTACACCAGTAGTAGACATCTCCCCCGAGACCTCCTGACCGTATCCGTGCCTCCTTGTGATTAGCCCGCAAGGGCTCCTGCCCACATGGACACCGGCGCGCATATACCATGAAGGCGCGCCGTAAACCAAGCGGATTGATGAGCTTTCGCGGAAATGTTTGGAACAGATTAGCGGCCGCGCAGCAAACTAGCCGCGCCAGAAACGCGGGCGGGCATGGATATGGCAGTGGTCGGGAATCTGCCGCATCACCCCATCGATCACGAACTTGTCCTCACCAAATTTGGCGCGCGCCACCGCCGAGAGCGCGTCGATCATCAGGGCGCGCTCGGACTCGGTCGCGGTGGCGCGATGCTCGCCGAGCACCGCCATCGGCGTATCGCACGAGTCGCAATCGAGAATGGTGAATGCGACGGGATGCACGAAACGGGCGTAATGTTGAGTGTACTCACGCAGTTCGCAGAGTTCGCACTTGGCCATATCTCAAGACTTAGCCGCTCGCGATTCGGCCGACAAGAGAACTGGCGCCCGGGGCGCAACTATCCGGCGTCTCTTCCGGAGAATGAGAGAGCGCGCGGAATATATTGTGTCGCGCCAACCCGGGATGCGCGGACGCTGCGAGACTGAACGGCGCAACCGCGCGGCCGCGGCGCGAAAGCCTGGGCCCGAGACCCTAGTGCGTCGCGGGAGCCGCGGCGGGATTCGCCATCGCCGCCGGACTAGCCATCGCGCCGGGGCTCGCCATGCCTCCGCCGGCCTTCGCTTCCTTCGCCGCGGCTCTGCGGCAACGGTAGACGCTGCTCCTGGAGATCTTCATTTCCTTGGCGACTTCGGAGACCTTCTTGCCGCCCTGTAGTTCGGTCATCACTTGCGAGCAATCGACCTTGCTGGCGGCGTACGCAATAGAGAGGCTGAGCGGAAAACTCAACGTGGCCGCGACCGCGAACGAAGCAACCAGAGACAGTTTTCTTTTCATGACGTTCCTCCGCGTTGAAGAACCCGATCGAAAAACCTGCCGCAGTATCTCAAAAAACGTCTAAGTCTCCAAAGAATCAAGGGCCGGCTAGAACTCGACCATCACTTTGCTCTGATTGGTCGGAAGCGCGAGCGAGGCAAAGGCTCTGGGCAGATCGTCGATCCCCAGCGTATGCGTGATCATCGGCGCGGTGGCGACGCGGCCCGACGCAAGCGTTGCAATCGCCATCTCGACCTCCGCCCGCTCCATGCCGAGCGAAAAGCGCATGTCCAGCTCTTTGCTCATCGCCGTGATCGGCGCAAAGCCGTCGTCTTCGGTGCACACGCCGATTATCACCACGCGGCTCGCGCGCTGCGCGTACGCAATCGCCTCGGCCATCGCGCCGGGAGCGCCGATGCACTCGAAGATCACCTGCGGACCCACGCCCGTGAGCTGCTCAACTTTGCCGGCCGGATTGTGCATCCGTGGATCGACCGCGGCGTCGGCGCCCATCTTCAGCGCGAGGCGCCGGCGATGCTCGCTCAACTCGGAGACGGCGATTGCGCGCGCGCCGGCGAAGCGCGCCCACAGCATCGTGGCAATCCCGATCGGCCCCGCGCCCATCACCACGCAGCTCTCGCCCGCCTGGAAGCCCGCGCGATGCAGCCCGTGCAGCGCAACCACCAGCGGCTCGACGGTGGCGGCTTCGCGAAAGCTCATCCCCGGCGGCATCTTGAACACGCTTGACGGCCGCGTTTTCGTCAGCTCCGCGTAGGCGCCGGGAACCTCGCCGAAGCCGACCAGCTTGACCTCGCGGCAGCGCTGCGCCTCGCCGATTCGGCAGGACTCGCACGCGCCGCATCCCACATACGACATCGCCACCACCGGATCACCGCGCTCGAAGCCTTCGACGCCATCGCCGACTGTCTCGACGACGCCGGCGAATTCGTGGCCCAGGATAGTTCCCGGCGGCATGCGGAAATTGCGTCCCGCGGCGTGCAGGTCGGAGCCGCAGATGCCGCAGGCTTTCACCCTCACCACGAGTTCACCCGGCCCGGCGATCGGATCGGGCACCTCGGCGATCTGGAGCGGAGCGCCGGGCGCCTGGTATACGCAGGCCTTCACTTGGTTCGCGTGCTCGGGAACGACGGCGCGCGCCGCTCCTTGAGAGCCGCCACGCCCTCGTGAAGATCGTCGCTGAAAAATCCCATCATTTCGAGCGCGAGCGACGCGTCGAACGCTGGCCCGAACATCCTGAGCCAGTTGTTGAGCGAGCGCTTGGTAAAGCGCAGCGCCTGCTGCGGCCCGCGCGCGAGCTTCTGCGCGACCTCCATCGCCTTGTCCATCAATTTGTCGGCCGGCACGCACAGGCTGACCAGTCCTACGCGCTCGGCCTCCTTGCCGTCGATGAAGTCGGCGGTCAGCAGGTAGTACTTGGCCTTGGCCATCCCGCAGAGCAGCGGCCAGATGATCACCGCATGGTCGCCGGCGCCCACGCCCAAACGGATATGGCCGTCGGTGATGCGCATGTTCTCCGACGCGATCGAGATGTCCGCCATGAAGGCCACCGCGAGGCCGGCGCCGACGGCGACGCCGTTGATCGCGGAGATGATGGGCTTGTCGAGGTTGATCATGTTGTAGACGATGTCGCCGGCTTCGCGCCAGGTCTGCCCGATGTTGGCGGCGTTACCCGCCATCAGTTCGATCATATCGAGGTCGCCGCCGGCCGAGAACGCGCGCCCACTACCCGTGATCACCACCACGCGAGTCTGCGGGTCTTCGTCGATATCTTTCCATACCCGGCTCAATTCCCAGTGCAGGCGGCTGTTGGTGGCGTTGAGGACGTCGGGACGGTTGATCGTGACGAGCAGGATTCCGTCGTCGCGATGCTCGAATAGCAGATGCTGATATTCTTCGTACTTCATCGGGGCCTCCGAATCGATTGGCTGGTGTTTCCTTAGCGCAGCTCGCGCGTTTCATCAAAGCGCCTGCGCGAGACATCGCCGCGGGGCGGCCTGAAGATCCGGCGGACGGATGCGCAATTGTAGGAGAAATCGAGCAGCCGCAATACGGACCTGCTGGCCGGATCAAATCGTCAGGGCGAGCTTAGCGTCACCCGCGGCAGCGAAGTTGTCGCCTGCACCACCGGCAGGAAGCGCACCTTGAACGCCTCGGCCGAAAGATTGACGGACGCGGCGAGACGCGAGAGCGCGGGCTCCTCGAAGTCCTGCGGCTCAAGCCTGGTCATATACGATCGCGCGACCTCGTACGACTCGGTGCTGACGTCGACCAGCCGCACTCTGATCCGCCCGGTGGCCGGATCGACCAGCTCGTCGAAATCGACCGGCGTCACCCGCCCGCCGGCGATCGCGATCAGCGCGCCGGAACCTCCGCTGAGCAGGTACCGCACCGCGCCGTAGCCGAGCGTGCGCGTGTATTCGGCGTCGAACGGCACCGGCTTCGCGCAGCGCAGCTCGTAGCCGATGTCCTTGGTGACGATCGTCGCGCCAATCCCGAGTTCCTTCAGCGCCGCGCGCACCCTGTCGCGCAACAGGTAGCCGAGCGGGATGTCCGCGATATGCACGTGGCCGTAGGCGTCGGCCTCGGTGCGCGGCGCCGTGGGCAGAGTGTCGGGGTCCATGCGCTCGGCGATACCCTCGGCGACTACCGCCACGCCGTCGCTGTAGCCCTCGGCACGGCGTTTGACGATGGAGCCCACGATCGTGTCGACGACCAGCGAGAGCTCGAAACGCTCGTCGTGGAACTCCTCCAGGATCACCGCCAGCGTGGCGCCGGCGGACTTGCACATGCTGAGCGCGAGCGAACCCGATTTTCGCCCCATCGAAATCGCCAGGTACCATCTGCTGGTGGTGCGCGCGTCCAGCATCAGCGATTCGATGATGGTGGCGCCGACAGCGCGGGCGGTTTCGAAACCGAAGGTCGGCGCATTCTCGGGCAGCGGGAGATCGTTATCGATCGTTTTCGGCACCGTCACCACGCCGATCTCGCCGCGCGTGCGTTCGGCGATCTTGAAGGCGCCGTAGGTCGTGTCGTCGCCGCCGATGCAGACCAGGTAGCGGATTCCGAGTTTCTTCAGCGCGCCGATCGCGCGCTCGAGGCTGGCTTCGTCGCTCGCCGGGTTGGTGCGCGAGGTGCGCAGGATCGAACCGCCGGTGGAATGGACCTGGCTCACCTCGTCGAGCTTGAGTTCGACCACGTGCGAGGTGTCGCCCTCGACCAGCCATCGATAACCGTCGCGCAGGCCGACCACGCGCAGGCCGCAATTGATCGCCTCGATCGCGGCCGAGGAAATTACGCCGTTGATACCGGGAGCGGGTCCGCCGCCGACCAGGATTCCAAGGGTAGCCTGTTTGCCATCGTCGGGCTGCATCGCTGGAATCCTCGCCGGCCGCGCTTAGCGCCGAGCGTGCCGCGCTCAGCGCGCCGAAGCGCCTGCGTAAATATCCATGATCGTGCCGAGCAGTTTGATCGCCTCGGCACGAGGGCGCTGGAACGAATTGCGCCCGATGATCGAACCGAAACCGCCGCCGGCTTTGATCGCGCGGACTTCGTCGAGCAGCTTCTCGTCGCTGACTTTCGGGCCGCCCGAGAAAATCACGATCCGGCGGCCGTCAAAGCAGCTCTGCACCACATTGGCGACGCGCGCGGCCTGCGAATCGAGCGGTACGCGGTTGGTCTCGTAGGCCTTCTTCGCCTCGGGCTGCTCGAGATGCGCGGTCGGTAACTTGACCTTGATGATGTTGGCGCCGAGCTGCGCCGCTATCTGCGCCGCATAGGCGACCACGTCGAGCGCGGTCTCGCCTTCCTTGCTGATGCCCGAGCCGCGCGGGTAGGACCATACCACCACCGCGAGGCCGTGCGCCTTGGCCTCTTCGGCGATCGCGCGCAACTGCTCGTACATCCGCACGCACGCGGAGGATCCGGGATAGATGGTAAAGCCGACAGCGGCGCATCCCAGGCGCAGCGCGTCCTTCACGCTGCCGGTGACGGCGGGCTCGGGGTCGGGCGAGTCGTGCAACAGGTCGTGATTGTTGAGCTTGAGGATGAGCGGGATTTCGCCGGCGAACTCGGCCGCACCGGCCTCCAGGAATCCGAGCGGCGCCGCATAAGCGTTGCATCCGGCATCGCAGGCGAGCGAGAAATGGTAGCGTGGATCGTAGCCCGCTGGATTGGGCGCGAAACTGCGCGCCGGGCCATGTTCGAAGCCCTGGTCGACCGGCAGAATAACGAACGTCCCCGTCCCCGCGAGTCGCCCGTGATTGATCATCCGGGCGAGATTGCTCAATACGCCCGCGTTCTCCGAGCGGTAATAGTCCAGAATTTCTCTCGCACGCTTGGTCATAGCCCCCTCCGATTCACAATTCGGCCTTATCTGGCTGAAACGCCCCTCGCGCGGGGCGCCCACGCGCCACCAACTATAGCATCTCGATCGCGCAGCGGGCCGCTCCTATCAGCCCTGTCCCAGGGTTGAGCGAGACCCGCACCGGAATCCTTGCCAACACTTTATCGAGTCGGCCCTTGGCGAGAAAGGCGCGCACGAACCCGCCCGCGCTCAGCGTCGGGAGAATCTTGGGCGCGATCCCGCCGCCGATGTAAACGCCGCCGAGCGCCATGAACTTCAACGCCAGGTTCGCCGCCTCGGCGCCATAGATGTCCGTAAAGATTCTCAGCGCCTCGACGCATCGCGGGTCGCGGCCGTTAAGCGCCGTTTCACTTATCACCGCCGCCGCGTCGCTGGCGTGCGCAAATTCGTCGGCCAGCCATTGCGGCTCGGTCTCCGGCGCGTTCGCCTTGAGGAACTTGTAGATATTTACCAGGCCTGGCCCCGACAGCACGCGTTCGAAACTTACATGGTCGAACTCCTTGCCCAGGTACTCGAGCAGTTCGATCTGTTCCCGCCCGCGCGGCGCGAAGTCCGAGTGCCCGCCCTCGGTCGCGATCGAACGCCAGCGCCCTTCCTCCAGCGGCACCAACGCCCCTTCGCCGAGGCCGGTGCCCGCCGCAATCACCGCGATCGGCGCGCGCGCGGGCGGCGGATCGCCGCGCTGGAGCACAACGATTTCGCTCTCCTGGAGTTCGAGCATCCCGTAAGCGGTCGCTTCGAGGTCATTGATCAGCCGCGCTCCGGGCACCCCGAGCGCCCGCGCCAGCGCTCCCTCTTCCATGGTCCATGGAACGTTGGTCGCGTGACTGACGCCGCCGATGATTGGCCCCGGCACGCCGAAGCAGGCTGCGTCGATCGCCCACGCGCCGCTCAGGAAATCACTGGCGACCTCTTCCAGAGTTTTGAAGTCACGGGTCGCGTAATGCTTTTCGCGCACCAACGCCGGTGCTCCGCCCTCGACGCGGTAAAGGCCCAGTAGCGTCTTGGTACCGCCGATGTCTCCCGCTAAAACGGCGGCCTTGCTCCGCACGGCCATCACTACCCGCCTTCAACCTTGAGCTGCTCGGCCAATGCGACTTCCTCTGCGCTGCCTATATAAACTGCCACGCGTTCGTGGATACCGCTCGGAACAAAGTCGAGCACGCGCCCGCGTCCGGTCGAGCCGGCGCCGCCGGCCTGCTCCGCCAGCATCGAGAGCGGAGCGACCTCGTACAACAGGCGCAGCTTGCCCGCGCTTTTGCCGTCTGATTTTAGCTCACCCGGATAAAAAAAGATTCCGCCGTTCAGCAGACAACGATGGAAATCGCCGACGAACGCGCCGCAGTAGCGCAGAGAGTAACCGCCACCCTTGTCCTTGGGTCCGCTCAGCCGCTCCACCAACGCGCGGGCGCCCGGATTCCATCGCGCGGCGTTGGCCTGGTTGACCGCGTAGGTCTTGCCGCGCGCCGGCATCCGGATATTCTCGCGCCACAGCACGAATTCGCCGATCTCGCGCTCCAGCACGAACGCATGCACACCATGGCCCGTCGTCCAGACGAGCATCGTGGCAGGCCCATAAAGCGCGTACCCCACCGCTACCTGCTCGCTGCCGGGGCCGAGTACGTCCGCGATATCGTCGGTATGGCCCGGCTTGCGCCGGCGCACCGCGAAAATCGATCCCAGGGAGCCGTTGACGTCAGTGTTGGACGAACCGTCAAGTGGATCGAATAGCAAGGCATGGGATTCGTGGGTGTGCGGCTCTCCGAGGTGATGCGCCTCTTCCTCCTCCTCTGAAATCAGCGTGCAGATCGGGTGGCCGCCGGCGAACGAATCGAGGAATACGTTATTCGACCATTCGTCGAGTTTTACGACCTTTTCGCCCTGCACGTTGGTCGCGCCACTCAGACCCAGCTTCCCCTTGAGGGCCGCGATGGCAAGCTCATTGGAGATTCGCTTGACGGCCAGCGCCACTTGTCTCAGCGTTGTGCTCAGTCCTTGCTGAATTCGAGGGCTGGAACTACGCAGATAACGATCCAGGGTGATCACCGATTCGTCAGCCGATGGGTTGCCCATTTGTCCTCCGTTTGGCGGTGTTATACGTGTACTTTAATGCTAATAGCGTCTTTAGCGTGACTAATCACGTCATGACGTTCAAATCCGTCCGCTCTTGAACTATCATTTCAAGCCAAAATGCGCGGAAGTCAAACAAAATCTTTTCTGGAGGCTAACGCAATCTCCCTGATCTGACTAGGTCAAAATTCGATCGCGCCGCCAATGATGTCCAGGTCAGCCCGGAACTTCTTCCGTCGGGAGTTCTTCCATCTTGTTCCGCATCGTCACGAACTCCTCGGCCGCGGTTGGATGAATTCCGACCGTCGCGTCGAACTGCGCTTTGGTGGCCCGGCACTTGAGCGCGATCGCCAGGCCCTGGATGATCTCGCCGGCGTCCGTCCCCAGCATGTGACATCCGAGCACCCGATCGGTCTCGCGATCGACCACCAGTTTCATAAAACTGTGTTCGTCGCGGCCGCTGAGCGTATGTTTGAGCGGCCGAAAGTTTGCCTTGTAAACGTCAATCGCTCGATATCGCTTGCGCGCTTCGGCCTCCGTGAGGCCCACGGTACCGATATTGGGCTGGCTGAAGACCGCGGTCGGCACGTTTTCGTAATCGGGAACCTTCGGATTTCCGTGAAACAGGGTCTCCGCGACGGCCTGGCCCTCGGCGATCGCCACCGGGGTTAGCTGCATCCGGTCAGTACAATCGCCAACCGCGTAGATATTCGACACCGACGAGCGGGAATACTGATCCACGGCGACTGCACCCTCGTCGTTAAGCTTGACTCCCGCCTGCTCCAGCCCGAGGTTGTGCGTGTTGGGAATCCTTCCGGTCGCGAACATGATCAGGTCGGCTTCCAACGTAGTTCCGTCGTTCAGAGTCGCGCGAATCCCGGGCTGCAGCTCTTCGATTCGCTCGACCTTGCTTTTGAAACGAAGCTCGATTCCCCGCTTCCCCATTTCGGTCGCCAGGGCGCAGCGAAGGTCGTCGTCGAAGCCGCGGAGGAACAGGTCGCCGCGATGCACCACCGAGACCTTCGCGCCCAGGCCGTGGAAGATTCCCGCGAATTCGAGACCTATATAACCTCCGCCGACGATGATCGCGCGCGCCGGAAATTGCGGAAGAAAGAAAGCTTCATTCGAGGTGATCGCCAGTTCACCGCCGGGAATCGATGGCGTGGTCGGCCAGCCTCCGGTCGCTATGAGGATGTAGCGCGCGGTGTAGCGCTCGCCCGCGACTACGACCGTGTGCTCGTCGGCGATCGTCGCCCGCGCGCGCAGGATTCGCACCCCGTTGTCGGTAAGGAGCTTCTCGTAGATACCGTTGAGCCGCGCGATTTCGCGGTCCTTGTTGGCGACGAGCGTGCTCCAGTTGAAGCGGCGTTCGCCCAACGTCCATCCGAATCCGGCACTGTCGGAAAAAGCCTCGCTGAATTCGGAGGCGTAAACGAAAAGCTTCTTTGGAATACAGCCTACGTTGACGCAGGTCCCGCCCAGGTAGCGTTCCTCGGCCATCGCGACCTTTGCGCCGTACTGCGCCGCTATCCGGCTCGCACGAACCCCGCCTGAGCCACCACCGATCGTAAACAGGTCGAAATCATACATGGAACTTGGGCCTCTCTTTGCTTGGGGGAGGGAAACGCCGGGAGCCGCGCTCGACCGCTTCGGAAGCGAACTCGGCTGCGAGTCGGTAAATTCGCGACAAGTTGTTCAAACCAGCTCGATCGCAAAGCCGCTCTGCTCAATTACCCGGCCAATCACCGCGGCTTCGAGGCTGCTGCCCGCCTGGAGCTCGGCAAGCAGCGGCAGCGCCTGGGATTCAGGCACCGCGATCAACAGACCGCCCGAAGTTTGCGGATCGAAAAGGATTTCCGCCATCTCGGACGCCACTTCGTCGGAGATTTTGACTCGCGCCTCATAGAATTCGCGGTTGCGCCGTCCGCCGCCGGGAATCATCCCCTCGCGGCAGCAATCCAGCGTGCCAGGCAGCAGCGGCAGGTCGGATTCCTCGATGCGCAGCGTGACGCCGCTGCCGTCGGCCATTTTGCTCGCATGGCCGGCCACGCCGAAGCCGGTGATATCGGTTGCCGCGTGGACCTGATGACGCAGCATCGCGCGCGCCGCCTCGGCGTTGAGCGCAGTCATCGAACGCACCGCCGCCTCGTAATGCTCCGGCGGGCAAGCGGTCGCGTTTGAACGCGGTCATCAGGACGCCGGTGCCGAGCGGCTTGGTGAGCAGCAGGGCGTCGCCGACGCGCGCGCCGACATTGCGCACGATACGCCGCGGATCGATCACTCCCGTTATCGCCATCCCGTACTTCACCTCTTCGTCGGCGACGCTGTGTCCGCCGACGATCACGACGCCGGCTTCGCGCGCTTTCTCCGCGCCGCCGCGCAAAATCTCGCCCAGCATCTCGCCCGGCAGCCCGCTTTGCGGCCAGCACACGAGATTGAGCGCGGTCTTCGGCACCCCGCCCATCGCGTACACGTCGGAGAGCGAGTTGGCGGCCGATATCTGGCCATAGGTGAACGGATCGTCGACCACCGGAGTAAAGAAATCGACCGTATTGACGACGGCAATCTCGTCGGTCAGACGATACACTCCGGCGTCATCGCCGGTAGTGATACCGACGAGCAGGTCGGGATGGCTTCCCGGATCGAACCGGCTAAGCGCGGCTGCGAGGTCCTCCGGACCTAGCTTGCCGGCTCAACCCGCCGCCCTGCAGCGCGCGGTGAGCCGGATCAGCTCGCCGCGCGTGGCATTATTGTTCCGCTCTTCAGGCATCGTCCGTTATTCTGGCGCAAGCCCGCCAGCCGCGCCATCATCGCCCCATCACGGGCGCGCGCGCAGGCGGCGTGCGTCGGCGACTCGGATGGTCAGGCCCGAGTGGTCGAAATAGTCGAGTAGTGCGATCGCGAACTTGCGCGAGGCGCCGAGCAGGTCGCGGAACGTCGCCGCGGTGATTTCGGGCGCGGTCTTCAGACGGTCGAGTAGGCGTTCGCGTGCGATCTCCATCGCCTCGCGGCTGAAATACAAATCGGTCGCGATCTTCACCACCCGGCCCTCGCGCTCGAGCGCGGCGAGCAGCGTGCGCATCCGCGCGAGTTCGGCTGGCCCAAGCTTGAGCTCGTCGGCGAGCTGTTTCAGATCGGGCGGATGGACCCCGGCGTTCCTGAGCGCCTGCGCGAGCCGCTCGCCGAGCCGCTCCTCGTCGCCGCCGAGCTTGACCCGATGCGACTTGAGCCGAAGCAGACTTTCCTCGCGCACCAGGTCGGACTCGCGCGCCAGCCGGTCGATCAGCGCACGAAACGCGCGAGTGCCGACTTCATAGGGCAATCGTTCGCGCAGCGCCTCCATCTCGAGTCCCGGCGAGAGCGGTTCAGTCCGGTGATGCGCCGTGAGCGCGGCCATCGCAAAGCGCTTGAGCTCCTCCCATTTGCCTGTGGTGGTGAAGCCTTCCTCGTCGCCGAGAGACAGTTTGACGAAGCGGTCGTTTTTGAGCGCCTTGCCAGTTTCGAGCGCAGGGACGTTCAGAATTTGCGCCACCCGTGCCGCGGTGACGGCAAAGCTTTCCTGCAGGTCGAGCAGCGCTTCGATATTGCCGGGGCCAAGCGGTCGCTCCAGCGCGCCGAGACGTCCAAGGTAGGTTTCAAGCGGCTTGCGCACTCGCCGCCCCATCGGATTCAGGACGATTCCGCCGCCGAGCGTGCGACGGCTCGTCTCATCGCGGATAACGAAACGGTCGCCCGAAAGCGCGACCATCGGATCGTTCAGCACAAGCTGCACCAGCGCATTCTTCTTCGGCGCGACCTCGCCCGGACTCTCGAGGACGATCACGCGGCCGATAGTCTCGGCGGTGCCGATAAACAGGCGCACGCGGTCATTGTTCTTGAGCGGACGTTTAGCGGATGGCCGTATTTCTAGCCGCGCGTCGAGCCGCGTCGTCGTCAGCTCCAACCGGTCGTCCGCCACCACGTCGCCGCGCTTGAGTTCCATCCGCTCGGTGCCGCTTAAATTAAGTGCGACGCGCTGGCAGAGCCCGGCTCGTTCGACCGGCTCCGAATGGACCTGTATCGAGCGCACCCGGACCTCGGCCCCCGCCGGCAGCACGCGAAGCTTCTGGCCGACGCGGACCTCGGCGCCCATCGCGGTTCCGGTCACCACCGTGCCGTGTCCCTTGATGGTGAACGCGCGGTCGAGCGGCAGGCGGAAAAGGCCGGTCGGCCGCCGCGCCTCGAAACCCTCGAGTTGGCTCGCGATCGCTGCGCGCAATTCGTCCATTCCGGCCCCGGTTACCGACGAGACCGCGACGATTGGTGCACCCGCGAGGCGTGTGCCGTCGGCCAGCAGTTCAATCTCGTCGCGAACTTCGCCCAGACGCGCGGCGTCGGCGAGATCGGCCTTGGTGATGACGAAGATACCGCTTTTGACGCCGAGCAAATGAAGGATATCGAGATGCTCCTCGCTCTGGGGCATCACGCCATCGTCGGCCGCGACTGCGAACAGCACCAGGTCGATACCGTGCGCGCCGGCCAGCATGTTGCGGATGAAGCGCTCGTGACCGGGGACATCGACTACGCCCGCGCGCGCGCCGTCGGGGAGTGTGAAATAGGCAAAGCCGAGATCGATCGATATCCCGCGTTCCTTTTCTTCCTTTAGACGATCGGTGTCCTGTCCCGTAAGCGCCTTGATGAGCGCGGTCTTGCCGTGATCGATGTGGCCGGCGGTGCCGATGATCGCATGAGTTACGGTGTGATGAGTGACGATAGCGGCCATAACGCGAAACTGAGAGAAGAGCTTACTCCCGCGAAGCGCTATAGCAAAAAGAGATTTACGTTTGGCGTTTCACGTTCTCGTTGCGCTTGTGGCGAGTCAACGCGTGCGCGCTCTGAGATGTTGACGCTGGCGTTGAGGAAGAAGCCCAACGGGCGGGCTCGGAGGGGGGGTTAAAGCCGAGCCCGCCCATCCGGATGGGCGTTAGAACGAGCTATCAAGATAGCAGATTTCGTGCCGCTCAGTACCTAATGAAAGCTTCGCAAGAAAGAGCCTAGCCCAGCTACGCTTTTTCTAACGCAGGCTTCGACAAAAATAAAAAGCGCGCGTATGGGCGGTAAGATTTACGGAATTCACTCGGTCGTCCTTGGACAATCAGGTAGTAAATTCGGAAAATTTGACCGAATTTCCTCCCTGCACACTATCGGCTCGACGATGGCCGGGAATTACCGCTCAGCGGCGCGGTCGTCGCCACGACCTTTCCGTCGTGCGGTTTCTTGCGCTCTCTCCAATTCGTCCCTTTCCGGGCTATCGAGAGCCTTCCTCGCTTTTTCGGCCGCTTCGGCGACCCGACCCGACTTTTCGAATTCTTTGACGCCCTTATCGTAATCCCGGCCTGCTTGCAGCCCCGCCCCATCCACCTCTTCCCTCGCCAGCTCCTCTTCGGCTGCACGCCAGTGATCGAGCTCGCGGCCTTCGGGCCGTCCTTCGCGCTCCCAGATCAAATACGCGCGTAAATGCAATCGCTCTACGTAATCATCCATCGCTAGCCTCTCCGCTGCCGTCTTGTTAATGTCCCTTCTGGAAGGGCCCAGCGGTGGACGGACTCGGAGGGGGGTTTAGCCGAGCCCGCCCATCCGACTGGGCGCGGGACTTAATTAGGTACAGCAGGATTCGTGCCTTCCCGCGGCTCGAATAAATTCACCGAAAAAACTTGGGCTTCGATGGCGGCTTTCCCGATCCGGTAGCGCCGGACGGGTAACGATTGCAGGAGAGTGCTGTAAGACTTTCCCGATTTAACCTTCTACGCCGCGCTTTCCATTTCCGAGAGAGCTTTAAGTAGCTGCCGCGGTGACTTTGATTTCCGGTCCTTGTCCCAACTATCCCCATGCGGAGACTCTACTTCACGATGCCGTTTGAATGCTTCTCCTCGTACGAACAAACCCCTTTCCCCTTGAGAGGATGGCGATAAATGCGGCCAAGAAGATCAATCGCTTCGCGTAGATAGGTAGGATCCTTCGCTGAGGCTCCGGATGATAGGAAGAAAATCATCCTGAAAGCTTTTTTGTCATCCTGAACGAAGGTTGCCGTAGTGAAGGATCTACGCGAAGCGATTTTTCGTCTTAATCGATACCGTTCCCGTCGCGCCGCCCTCTCATTTCCAAAGGGAAGTCGCTTTATCCGCAACGCCAGCGATCGGGGTGTGCTTCGACGCGGCTGGCGTTCGAGACGGTCGCCGTTCGATGCGGCTCAGCTCGCGTTACTTTCCCTTGAGCTGATTCACGTAGGTGGCGAGGTCGAAATAATCGCGCCAGGCCTTGATCTTGCCGCCGCTGATCTCGAACACCCCAGCCACCGGCACCGCCACGGGACGGCCATTTACGATGAAGGAATCGACTCGCTCGTTGAACACGCTCGCGCCCGCCGACGCGGTGCTGAGTATCTTGAATTCGATCTTCGTGGTGCCGGGCATGAAGCCGTCGATGGTCTTGCGAATTTCGGCCTTGCCCTTGGCGACCTTGAGCGGAATGTTGTGGTAGACGGCGTCATCGGTGAAGAATTCCATCACCTTGTCGATGTCCAGGGTCTCCCAGGTCCGGCAGAATTCGCTCACCAGCCGTTCGTTGTCGGTAGCCATCGTGGAATTCTCCTTTCGGACTGTTTGGAATTTCAGGACTTGTCCGGTTCCTCATCCAGGTAGAAGCGGTCGTCGTCCTTGTTATAGCCGAATAATTCGGCGAAGCGGCCCCAACCGACCATCGTGGCGAACATCCGTTCCGGCCGCTCGTCCGGCAGGAGCATCGCGAGATGCTCGAGCACCACTTCCTTGGACAATGAACGATCTTCCTGGCCGCGCAGCAGCCGCACGAAATAGCTGAAGAGCGAATGCTTGGAGAGCCGTTCGCGGAGGATGCGCTTGCGCGTATTCATGTCGGCGGCTAGAAATTCACGGCCGAGCGGCTCCAGCACCACGTCGCCGGCCGGGGTGGAGACCAGCCCCAGGATTTCCGCCGCCTTCATCACCTTGAGGAGGTCCGAGAACTTGAAGTTGAGGTCGCGCGCGATCTTGTAGCCGTCCTCGCGCCCGCCGCGATCTTCGAGCATCTCGAGCAGGCCGAAGACCCAGGGGAGCTGGGCGTCGGGAATCGGATAAATCAAAGGACGAGCGGTCGGGGACATCAGGCTCGCTCCTCGATCAGCGAAAAGACTTTGTCGGTCAGATTGTTGAAGGATTCGGATCGCCGGTCACGCGGGCGTTGGAGTTCGACCTTGATATCGCCGACCAGCCGTCCAGGGCCGGTCGAGAGCACCAGAATGCGGTCGGCCAGTTCGACCGCCTCTTCGATAATATGGGTGACCATGATGATGGTTTTGACTGGGCTGTCGGCGGCCTGCCACAGATCGAGCAGTTCCTCGCGCAACCCGATAGCGGTCAGTGCGTCGAGTGCCGAGAACGGTTCGTCCATCAATAGCACCTCCGGCTCGACTGCCAGCGCTCGCGCGAGCCCCACGCGCTGGCGCATCCCGCCGGACAGCTCGCGCGGATAGGCTTCCTCAAACCCGTCGAGCCCCACCTTGTCGATGTAGTGTGTCGCCAGCCGTTCGCGCTCGGCCGGAGGAACGCGGCGCGCCTCCAGCCCCAATTCTATATTGGCTTTCACGCTGAGCCACGGCAGCAAGGCAAACGACTGAAAGACGATCGCGCATTCGGGATTGATTCCGTCGACCTGCTGACCATTGTAGAGCACCTGGCCCGAGGTCGCCGGCACGATGCCGTTGATGATGCGCAACAGGGTCGACTTGCCGCATCCCGACGGCCCGACGATCGCGATGAACTCGCCCAGTTCGATGCTAAGGGACATCTCGTTGAGCACGCGCAGGCTGCCCTTGGCATGAGGGTAGCTTTTCGAGACCTGTTTGAGTTCGAGCAGGGCCATGGGTCGGATGGGTCGGAATCAGGGATCATCGATACACCGCGAGTCTGAATGGATTTCTTACAGGATCAGTCAAATCTGTAGCGTTCGGTCGCGAGGTTATACAGCCTGCGCCATACGAGGCGGTTGAGCCCTATCACTACCACGACCATCGAGAGCAGGCTAAGTAGAATCATCAGGTTGTTGCTGGTCTCATAGGTTGCGACGTCGAGCAGCGCCCCCAACCCGAGGACTTTGTAGGTATGGCCGCGGTAGACGAAGTACTCGGACAGAATAAGCGCGTTCCATCCGCCGCCCCAGGCCGTGATGCTTCCCGTCACGATTGAAGGCACCAGCGCCGGTACGTCGAGCTTGCGCCAGGTGGCCCATCGGCCGAGGCGGTAGGCGCGCGCAAACTCCTTCAGTTCCTCGGGAATCTGGTTTACCCCCGCCAGCAGATTAAACAGCAGATACCACTGCATTCCGGTCAGGATCAGCAGAATCGACGCCAGATTCATCCCGCCGGTCACCTGAATCACGAAGACCACGATCACGGGGAACAGGGCGGTCGCCGGCATCGAGCCAACGATCTCGGCGATCGGCGAGAGCCATCGCTTGAAGCGCGGACTGTTGGTTGCGGCAAGCGCGCACGGCAGCGTCCATCCGAGTGAAATCGCATAAGCGACTACCATCCGGATGGTCGAGGCTACCGTCGCCGCCGGAATCTGCCGCACCTCGCGCGGCCATGGCATCATCAGAACCCGCGCAAGCGCCTCGAGCCCGCGAACCATCACGTAGATGAAAAGGACCGTGAACGCGATCAATGTCGCGTATCCGGCCAGGCGCGCGACGCGGTTCGACCCCTTCGCGCGAGCGCGGATTCAGCGGCGGGATGGCGTCGAGCAGGCCCTGCACGATGACGACCAGGGGGCGTACGACCTGGCGCATCACGCGATAGATGCTGGGACCCAGCAGGCCTATCGCATGCAGCATTCCCAGCGAACGTTCAGCCTCGGCGCCGGCGGTGAACTCATAGCGAAACTTCTCCGCCCACACCGACAGCGGCTGCCAGACTATCAGGTCCATCGCGACGATGATCAGAAGCAGCGCGAGCAGGCCGAGCACCATCTCGCCGTTGCGGCCACGGTTGGCAGCCTCCATCAGGAAGCTGCCCAGCCCCGGAAGCCTGTACGTCGAAGGACCGGCGGTGATGATTTCGCAGGCGATCAGGAAATACCATCCTGCCACCCAGGACAGGATCGAGTTATAGACGAGCTTGGGCACGCATGCGGGAAGCGAAAGTTTGCGAAAGCGCAGCCACCCGCTGGCCCCGAAGGCTTCCAATACTTCGCGTGAATCATCGGGGATCGTGCGGATGGATTCGAATACGCCGAGCGCGAGGTTCCACGCCTGGCTGGTGAAAATAAGGAAGACCGCCGCCATTTCGACGCCCAGGCGGCTGCCATGAGCGAGAGCGACGAAAAAATAGACCGCGGCGGGAAAGAACCCGACCACCGGCACCGATTGCGCGATGTCGATCGCCGGAATCATCACCCGCTCCCACATCCGGCCCCGCGCCGCCATCATCCCGTAGGCAATCGAAAAGACGAGCGCGAGCAGATACGCCGCGAGCATCCGGTTGAACGAGCAGAAGGCGTAGTAGGGTAGATGCCGCGCCGAAACGCTAAGCCTCGGCCCGTGCAGAACCGGCATGTATTTGCTGAAGCCGAAGAACAGCGCGAGCAGCGCCGCCACGATCAGGATCGAGGCTACGCCACCGATGCCTCTGCGCGAATTGTCCCCTTGCTCCATCGCCGCCGCCAAGCCTCCCAGCATAACGATCCGGCGCGCTGGCTCAAACGCCGCCTGTATGAACGCGATGTTACGATGAACCTGAATTGGTAAACTTATCCGACGGGCCGCTACTCGCGTTGACAATCGAGTCCGGGCCAAATACCGGTTTTCACCACATGTCAGTCAGCGGCAAGGAAACGGAGGAGTGGCGGCTGGGTCTCGAGCCCGCAAGTGACCACTACATCCCGGAAACTCCGGAAGAACCCGACGCGCCCCGCAACTACTCGGCTGAGCGGCTGGAACGGCCACTATGCGTGGTCACGGTGGAGCATCTCGGATGGGCTACGGTCGGCCTCCTTGCACTCGCGAGCCGGCTCGTGCTGCTGGGCGCGCGACCGCTGGACCCGGCTGAAGCGGGTCACGCGCTTGCGGCGCTGGCATTGCTGCGCAGCGGCACTCCCATCGGAGCGCATCTCACCTGGGTTCATCTGCTCGAAGCCGCCGTGTTCGCGGCGGTCGGCGCCGGCGATTTTGGTGCGCGGCTGATTTTTGCCTTGAGCGGGCTGTTGCTGGTCGCGGCGTGCTTTGCGATGCGCCGCCGGCTGGGCCGCGCTGGTGCGATGACCTTTGCGGCATTACTCGTCATCTCGCCTACCGTGGCCTATTTTTCGCGCGCGGCCGACAGCCTCGTACCCGCGTTGGCCTTCGCCGTATTCGCATTGGCGCTCTTTCTCCAGGTCGTGGACGAGCCGGGGCGGCTGGTCGCGGCCGGATTGGGCGCGGCGGCGGGCCTGAGTCTCGCCAGCAGCGAAGCCGCGCCGATGACGGCGCTATTTATGCTTCTGGCGCTCGCGTTCGTGGGCCTGACAGTGGCTTTGACGGGCGCGCGGGTGCGGCTCCAGGTGCGAGTTTGGTGGACGCGGCGCAGGGCGCTGTTCCTGATAGCGATTCTGGTCGCGGCGGCGGTGTCGCTGGGATGCCTGAGCGGCCTTTTCACCCGCTCGCCGGTCGGTCTGATCGTGGCCGCCTTCCAATCGAACCTGTCCAACCTGGAGTCGGTCAGCGGTCGCGGCTTCCGTGCCGGTCTGGATTTCTACCTGCCTATTCTTTCGCTGTACGAGTTTCTCATCGTGTTGCTCGCGCTCGTCGGAGCAATCGGCGTGCTGACGCTACGCATCCGCTCGCGACTGGCGACAGGCGCACTGGTGTGGAGTGTTCTCGCGATCGCTTTCTATCTTTGGACGCCGGCGCGCTCGCCTGCGTTTGTGCTCCAGATGCTCGTACCGATGGCGCTGCTGGGAGCATTCGTGATCGGCTATCTGCATCATTCCGCAGCTTGGACCATCATGCGCTATCCGTTCGCCGTCCTGGTCCTGCTGACACTGTATGTGCAGGTGGCGAACAACTTCGTCTGGTATGCGCCCGACGCCAGCCAGGCGCCGTGGGCGCGCACCGCACTGCTGTATTGGACCGAGCCGGCGACCACGTTGCAGGCACCGGTGGAATGCGCGAAGGTTGCCGACCAGCTTCCGCCTCACGGCGCCACCGGTTTTTTTGCCACCGACTCCCCGGTGCTCCGATGGTACCTGCGTGGGTTGACTCCGGCTGCGACGCCCGAAAATGCATCCGCGATCATCGACGGTTCCGCACCGGCGAGTCTGTCCCAGGCACAAGGATTCTCGACCTACGAGTTCGAGCTTAGCGACCTGTGGCATCCAACGTGGCGATCGCTCTCGCCGCGATTCGCGTTGAAGTACCTGCTGAGCGCCCACGCGTGGACGCCGCTGGAGTCGCGTCGTGTGACTGTCGCCGTGCGCCCCATCGTGACGCTCGCACCGACGGTGATTTTAGCGCCGGTCGAGCCCTCGCCAGCGATAGAAGCGGTCGCCTCCGCCACGCCGTCCGCTGAAGCTTCTCCCACTCCGTCAGCGTTGGCGACACCGGCCCCTGTCCCGTCGGCTGACGGACATCCCGCTTCACTCCCCGCGGCGACCCCCGCTGCCACTCCGCTCGCCAGGACATCCGCGACTCCCGGCGCCACGCGCGTCGCGGCATCAACCCCGGTTCCCGCCCCTACTCCCTCAGCCGTACCCACACGCGGTCATTCCCCGAATGGTTCGGGTACGCGAGCCAGCAAACATCGCCATCGGACCACCGATTGAATCGCCCGCGGCCGCTCCGACAATGAATTTCTGTTGAGATTTCTCTTGACACGCTCGCATGGTCGGGTGGAATTTTACCGCGGGTTGGTAAATGCTCTTGACCTGGCCCATGACAGCGCGATGGGCAGCGAGCGGATGAATAGCAACGTAGTGCCGATCTCGCGCGCAAGGAGCGTGGCTCGCCGCGCACCCGCACGAATCCGTCCAAGGCCGCTGGCAGGCCACAAGACCGTTGTTTCCGCCCAACCCGCGGCAGCCGTCACCTCCTTGCACAACACGCCGATCTGGTTTTCAATCCTTGCGTTGATTGCGATGACGATGTGGCCGTCGGCACTGGTCTGGACGGTTCAAGTCGCCTCCCGCGTCGTTAATTGGTAGCAATATCCAAGCTCCGCTCGCGTATGCGACGTCTGCATCACCCCGCTATGGTTTGCGTGGAGTGCGCGGCTCTGTAATAAAGACCGGGGTCGCCACGGCCCGGTGCGCGGAGCGCCGCAAGGCGTGCGCGAGCCAGATGCGTTAGCTTTACCAAAGGAAATCCGGATGCAAGGTCTTCTCGAAACGATCCAAAAATGGCACATACACCCGGCCGTCGATCATTTCACGGTCGCGATTCTGATCGTGGCGGTCCTCGCCGATCTCTTCGCCAGCGTCTTCTCGACGCGGCTGTGGCTCCGCTACTCGGCGCTGGCCCTGATAATAGCCGGTACGGCCGCCGCTTGGGGCTCCAGGGTCACCGGCGGATGGGAGGCTGATCGGGTATGGCAGGCGGTCCAGGCCGGCGGCGGGCCCGCGTTTAGAACTCTTAAGCTTCATGCCGAACTGGGCGACGAGTGGTTGCCTTGGGTCTTCCTGATCCTGGTCATATGGCGCATTGGGATCCAGTTTCTTGGCTTTATAGCTCGCACTCGTGGGCTTTATCTGGCGGTCGCCGTGCTCGCCGCGATTGCGATCGCCTACCAGGGCTACCTTGGAGGCCAACTGGTCTACGAATACGGAATCGGCACCGCACTGTACAACGGATCATCGCCATCCATTCCACAGCCCGAGTTCACGGGCCCGGCCACGCCGATCCCGACAGTTTACGTGCCGACCGAGACCGCGACGCCGGAAGCCGTCGTTCCCACTGCGACTCCCAGCGTCAGTCCAACCTTCTCACCGGTACCGAGCGCTTCCGCCAGTCCACTCGCGACCCCTCTAGCGGCATCCTCGCCTCTGGCCTCGCCTGCTCCGCTTTCTGCCGCGCCGAGTCCCGGTCTGTCGCCGAGTGCTTTACCGACCCCTGCGCATTGAGAAGCGGCGGCCTCTCTCTTAGCCGCGTGGCCGCGCGAGGAGGCAGAGATGGAACGGCGTAAGGTCGCAGTCGTGAGCGCGCTCTTTCGTTACCCGGTCAAATCGATGCTGGGCGAGCATCCCTCCGAGTTGGCGTTGACCATGCGCGGCACCTTGGGCGACCGGACCTGGGCAGTGCGCGAGACCTCAGGGCGCATCGCGACGGCCAAAAAGTGGGCGGCGATGCTCGGGTTTCGCGCGAGCTACGATTCGCCGCCGGAAGCTGACGGCCTTGCGCCGGTCACGATCACTTTTCCCGGCGGCGGTAGCGTTCACGCCGACGACCCCGACGCTTCGGCGCGGCTCTCGGAGGTAATGGGCCGTGAGGTACGCCTCGAGCGCGCGAAAACCGACGAGCGCTCGCGTGGAGAAATCGATCCGCTGACGATTTTCGCCGGCCTCCCAATAGAACAGATTCTTCCCAACCTGACCCTCGAAACCATGCCGGACACGTTCGGCCTGATGCGCGGCGCGTTCTTCGATTCGGCGCCGATTCACGTCCTCGCCAGCGGCTCGCTCGATCATATGAGGCGGCTGTGCGGCGGCGAATCAATGCTCGATCCGCGCCGCTTTCGTCCCAACATCTTTGTCGACACCAGCGGCACCGGCGCGGACGGGTTTGTCGAGGACGAATGGCTCGAAGGCACGCTCGAGGTCGGCGAGAGCGTGAAAATTGTCGCGATGAAGCCGGCGCTGCGCTGCGTGATGACGACTCACGCACAAACCGACCTGCCGCGCGACCTGTCGATTCTCCGTACCGCCGCGAAGCATCACAAGGCCACGCTCGGCGTCTTCGCTGAGATAGGAGTTCCCGGCACGGTGCGGGTCGGCGATCCGGTCTATCTCTCCAGGTAAGAGAATTCCTGCTCCAAGTCGCGGAGCCGCCGCGCGCTGTTCATGAAGCCGAGGGTCCGCGCTTGCGGCGCAGGCCTCGGCGGCAGACGATTACTGCTGGGCTCGGCTCGCAGTGCCGGCGCCCCGACTAGATGTTCGCACGCCGTTCAATTGTTTGCTCGCCACGCGCCGCCGATCGTCTCGAGTCGGCGTCACAATGGCTAAAGGAGCTTAAGCCTTCCGCGGAGGTGATGGTGCTGGCGTCGCGCCAGCCGGCCGCCGACGACTTGGTGCGCGGTTTGAGCGCGCACCGCGCACTTTTCGGGGTGCATCGGATGACCCCGGCGCGACTGCTCGGCGCGCTCTGCGCCGAGCGGCTGTTTCGCGACGGCCTGGCGCCGGCTGCCGGACTCGCCGCCGAAGCGGTCGCCGCGCGCGCGATCCACAAACTGGCGGCGACCGGCGCGCTCGGTTACTTCGCCCCGGTTGCCGACCGTCCCGGATTTCCGGGCGCGCTCGCGCGCACGATCGGTGAGATCCGCCTGGCGGGAATCGCCGCGCAAGAATTGGCGGTGCTCGATTCGATCGGCCCTCCGCTGGCCGCGATGCTGACGCAGTTCGAGGCCGAGCTTAAGGACGCGCGTCTCGTCGACCGCGCGGCGATGTTCACCCTGGCGGCGGCGACGGTCAACGCCGATCCACCGCCGCAATGCGCGACGATGCCGATCCTGATGCTCGACGTCGCGGTCACGTCGACGCTTGAGCGCGAGCTATACGCGGCGCTCGCCGCCCGCGCGCCGATGATGCTGGCGACCGTGCCGCATGGCGATACGACTACGCTCGCGATGCTCGGCGCGGCACTCGGCGTCGCACCGCCGGCTCCGTCACGCGCCTCTGACGCGACGGCGAAATCGATCTTGCGCTTGCAGGATTATCTTTTCAGCGAGGACACACCTCCCGAGCGCCCGCTCGACGATACCGTTGAAGTCGTTTCGGCGCCGGGCGAGATGCAGGAATGCGTCGAGATCGCGCGCCGGATCCTTGCCGAGGCGGACCGCAGCGTTCCGTTCGACCGTATCGCGGTCGCCCTGCATGCGCCGGGACGTTACGTGCCGTATCTTGAAGAGGCGCTCGATCGCGCCGCGATTCCGGCCTGCTTTGCGCGCGGCGCCACCCGGCCGGAGCCCGGCGGCCGCGCGCTGCTCGCGCTGCTGGCTTGTGCCGCGGAGCATCTGTCCGCGCGCCGCTATGCCGAGTACCTCTCGCTCGCGCAGGTGCCCGACCCGGATCGCGACGGAACGGCCGCGTTTTGTCGCGCCGGACCTCGAACTTGCGGGCGCCGCTCCGTCCGAGGAACCCGGGATCGCCGCGCCCGCTCCAGGAGCCGACGCTGACCTCGCCGATCTCGCGGCAGATCCGGTGCCGGTCGTCGAAGGCGCTTTGCGCGCGCCGTGGCGATGGGAGCGCCTGCTGGTCGACGCGTCGGTCATCGGGAATCGCGAGCGTTGGGAGCGGCGGCTTGGCGGGTTTAGCGCGGAGCTGGAACTCCGGCGCTCCGAACTAAAGGACGATGACGCTCACGCGGCGGTTCTCGATCGCCAGCTTCTCGATCTCAAGCATCTGGGCGACGTGGCGATCCCGCAGATTTCCGCACTCGCGGCGCTCCCGCCGCGCGCAACGTGGGGCGAATGGCTGGGCCATCTGCGCGCGCTCACCGGGCTCACCGTGCGCGACTCGGCGCCGGTCCTTGCGGCACTAGCCGAGCTTGAGCCGCTGGCGCCGGTGGGGCCGGTCGGCCTTGATGAAGTGCGCCAGGTGCTGGCCGAGCGGCTCGGCAGGCTCGAAGCGCCCGCGCCCCGGCGGCGCTACGGCGCGGTGATGGTCGCCCCCACGCAGGACCTTCGCGGTCTCGATTTCGACGTCGTGATCGTCCCCGGCCTGACCGAGCGCGTCTTTCCGAAAAAGCTCACCGAGGATCCGATTCTGCCCGACGCCGCGCGCGAACGCCTCGGCCACAATCTCGAACTCCAGCAAACCCGCGTCGCCGCTGAGCGCCTCGCGCTGCGTCTGGCCGCCGGCGCGGCGCGCAGCCGCGTGCTGTTCTCCTTTCCGCGCGTCGATCTCGACCAGGGACGGCCGCGGGTGCCCTCGTTCTACGCGCTGGAGGTGCTGCGCGCCGCCGAGGGCCGCCTGCCCGGCTTCGACGAACTCGACAAGCGCGCGGCCGGCGAGCAGGCCGCGCGGCTCGGATGGCCCGCGCCGCGCGACGCCGCGAGTGCGATCGATGACGCCGAGTTCGATCTCGCCGTGCTCAATCGTCTGGCGGGCAAGGACGACGAGGCGACGACCGGCGCGGCCCATTATCTGCTCGACGCCAATCCCCATCTTGCGCGCGCGCTGCGAGCGCGGGCGCGGCGATGGCTCAAGCGATGGACTGCCGGCGGACGGCCTGGTCGATCCCGGGCCGGAGGCGCGCGCCGCCCTCGACAGGCATCGCCCGGACGCCCGTTCCTATTCGGCGACCGCGCTGCAGCATTTCGCGGCCTGCCCCTATCGCTTCCTGCTCCATGCGATTCATCGAATCCAGCCGCGCGAAGAGGCCGAAGCGATCGAGGTAATCGATCCGCTCACTCGCGGCGCGCTGCTGCACGAGGTCCAGTTCGAGTTGCTGACCCGCTTGCGCGCGGCCGGACGGCTGCCGGTCACGCCCGCGGCGCTGGATGACGCGCTCCGCGTGATGGACGATACGCTGGAGACGATCGCCGAGAATTGGCATGACCGGCTCGCGCCGGCGATCGAGCGCGTATGGAAAGACGGGATCGACGCGATTCGCGCCGACCTCCGCGAATGGCTCCGCCGCGCGGCCGAAGACCCCGTTCCGTGGACGCCCGAGCGCTTCGAGCTCGCCTTCGGACTCGCGGACCGCGATCAGGCCGACCCCGCAAGCCGCGCCGAGCCGGTGGCTCTGGAAGCCGGCCTGATCCTGCGCGGCTCGATCGATCTCGTCGAGCGCGGCCTGGGCGGGCGGCTCCGCGTCACCGATCACAAAAGCGGCAAGGCCGACGCCCCCAAGGACGTGATTGTCGGCGGCGGCCGCGTGCTGCAGCCGGTGCTCTATGCGCTCGCCGCCGAACGGCTGCTCGGCGAACCGGTGGAGTCGGGGCGGCTTTACTATTGCTCGTCGCGCGGCGGCTACGAGGAGCGCGTAGTGCCGCTCGATGATGCGGCGCGCGCCGCGGCCCGCGAATTCGCCGCGACCGTCGCCGGCGCGATCGCGGACGGCTTCCTGCCCGCCGCGCCGGCCGAAGGCGGCTGCCGATGGTGCGACTACCGGATCGTCTGCGGACCGTACGAAGAGATGCGCGTCGCCCAGAAGCCGCAGCCGCGCCTGGCCGCGCTCGAACGGCTGCGCGGGTTGCGATGAGCGAAGCGGAAAAAGCAAACGGCGCGCGGCGCGAGATTACCGATCAGCGCGTGCGCGATCGGATCCGCAACGACCTCGACACCACGCTCGTGGTTGAGGCCGCGGCCGGCACCGGGAAGACCACCGCGCTGGTCAACCGGATTGTCGCGGCGCTCGCGCGTGGGCGCGCCGAACTTGGACGGATCGTCGCGGTCACCTTCACCGAGAAGGCGGCCGGCGAGCTCAAGCTCCGGCTGCGCGCCGAGATCGAGCACGCGCGCGGCGATCCTTTGCGCGACCCCGCCGAGCGAGCGCGGCTTTCCAGTGCGCTCGCCCAGCTCGAAGAGGCGCGCATCGGGACGATTCATTCCTTCTGCGCCGATCTTTTGCGCGAGCGCCCGGTCGAGGCGGGTGTCGATCCGATGTTCGAAGTCGCGGCCGACGACGTGGCCGGCGAATTGTTCGAGAGCGCCTTCGATCGTTGGTTCGAGCGTGCGCTCGCCGCGCCCGGCGAGGGCCTGCGCCGGCTTCTGCGCCGGCGCGAGGGCCTCGACCGCGACGGCCCGCGGCCGATCATCCGCTCCGCGGCGTGGGAACTCCTGCAGTGGCGCGACTTCCATACGCCGTGGCGCCATCAGGCGTTCGATCGCGATCCCGAAATCGACGCGATGGTCGCGGAAATCCGCGCGCTCGGCGCGCTCGCCCAACATGTCGATCCCGGTGACTGGCTCGGCAAGGCGCTCGGCGAAATCGCTCATCCGATCGACGAGGCGACGCGCCTGGAGGCCGTGCGCGGACGCGACTACGACGCGCTCGAGGCGGCGCTGCTCGCGCTGCTGCGCGGCTACGACGGGCGTTGGCGATGGAAAGGGTGGGGCGACGATTTTGGGCCGCTGCCGCGGGCCGAAGTGATGGCGCGGCGCGGCGCGTTGCACGCGCGGCTCGTGAGCTTTCGCGACGCCGCCGGCGCCAACCTCGCACCGCTTTTGCGCGACGAGTTATGGCCGATCGTCGGCTACTACGAAGAGGCCAAGAAGCGCGCCGGCGTGCTCGACTTCATCGACCTGCTGCTGATCGCCCGCGACCTGGTGCGCGACAGCGCCGCGGTGCGCGCCGAACTGCAGCGGCGCATCAGCCACATCTTCGTCGACGAGTTCCAGGACACCGATCCGCTGCAGGCCGAAATCCTGCTGCTGCTCGCGGCCGCCGATCCCGCCGAGTCGGATTGGCGCCGCGCGCGTCCGCTCGGCGGCAAACTGTTTATCGTGGGCGATCCCAAGCAATCGATTTATCGCTTCCGCCGCGCCGACGTCGCGCTCTACCAGGACGTCAAGCGCCGCCTGCTCGAGTGCGGAGCCGAGATCGAGCATCTCACGGTCAGCTTTCGTGCGACGCCCGAATTGCAGCGCGCTGTCAACGCCGCCTTCGCGCCGCTGATGCCGTCGGAGTCACCGACCCAGCCCGCCTATTCGCCGCTGATGCCGTTTCGCGCGGACTGCGCCACCCAGCCGTCGCTGATCGTGCTGCCGGTGCCCGCGCCCTACAGCGAGAGGGGCTACGTTACCAAGCGCCAGATCGATGAATCGACGCCCGACGCGGCGGGCGCGCTGGTGCGATGGCTGGTCGAAGAAAGCGGGTGGACGGTAACCACGCGCGACCAGCCCGCGTTGCGTGTTCCAATCGAGCCGCGCCACATCTGCATGCTGTTTCGCCGCTTCAGCACTTACGGCCGCGACGTCACGCGGCCCTACGTGCGCGCGCTGGAGGCGCGGCATATCGCACACGTGCTGGTCAAAGGCGGATCGTTCAACGAGCGCGAAGAGGTCGAGGCGCTGCGCAACGCGCTCGGCGCGATCGAGCGGCCCGATGACGAGCTGGCAGTGTTCGCGACGCTGCGCGGCCCGCTGTTCGCGCTCGACGACGGCGCGCTGCTGCGCTTTCGCGCCGCCGCCGGCACGCTGCATCCGTTCCGCAAGCTTCCCGCCGATTTGCCCCCCGAGCTTGAAGAAATTGGGTCCGCGCTCGGCGTGCTGCGCGCGCTCAGCCGCGGACGCAACCGCCGGCCGATCGCGGAGACGATTGCGCGCCTGCTCGCGGCCGTGCGCGCGCATGCGGCAATCGCCATATGGCCCACCGGTGAGCAGGCGCTGGCGAACGTGATGCGCCTGATGGATCTCGCGCGGCGCTACGAGTCGCGGCGCGCCGTGCGCTCGTTTCGCGGCTTCGTCGACGAGCTCGTCTCGCGTGCCGAGCGGGAGGAGAGCGGCGATGCGCCGGTGGTGGAGGAAGGGGCCGAGGGCGTGCGCATCATGACCGTGCATCGCGCCAAGGGCCTCGAGTTCCCGATCGTTCTGCTCGCCGATCTGACCTGCAATGAAACCGCCGGCGACGCCCATCGATGGGTCGACCCCTTAAGCGGTCTTTGCGCGATGCGGCTCGCCGGCCATGCGCCGAGCGAGCTGCTGGAGCACGCCGAGGAGGAAACCCGCCGCGACACCGAAGAGGCGATGCGCCTGCTCTATGTCGGCGCGACCCGCGCGCGCGATCTGTTGATCGTGCCCGCGGTCGGCAGCGCGCCGCAGGACGGATGGCTTGGCCGGCTCAACCCTGTGATCTATCCGGCGGCCAAGGATTGGCGCGTGCCGCTGGAGGCGGCGCCGCCCGGATGTCCGGTGTTTGGCGACGACAGCGTCGTCGTGCGTCCGCCCAAGGCCCCGCCGAAGTCGCGCGTCGTTGCGCCGGGACTCCATCGCGCACAAGCCGGCGACCATCATGTCGTGTGGTGGGATCCCGCCCGGCTCAAGCTGGATGCGCGCGAAACGATGGGCCTGCGGCAGCATCGGCTGCTCACCGCGGATAAGGGTGAACGCGCGGCGTCGCAAGGCGCGCAGGAATACCAACAGTGGCAGGCGCATCGTGGCAAAATGCTCGCGGCCGGCGCGGCGGAGACCTATCGGGTTGTCACCGCGACCGAGCTTGCCGCGCGAATTGTCGAGCGCGGCGAAATTCCTGGATGGCTCGGCGGTCCGGGCGAGATCGAGATCGAACATGTCGCGCGCGCGGCCGCACGTCCACATGGGCTGCGTTTCGGGACGCTGGTTCATTCGATCCTCTCGCGCGTAGCCCTCGACGCGGACACGGCCGCGATTGCCGAGGCCGCCCGATTTTTTGCGAGGCTGCTCGGCGCCGACGACGCCGAGGTTTCCGCCGCGTGCGAGGCCGTGGCCGGCGCGCTCGACGCTCCATTGATGAAGACGGCGGCCGCCGCGGGAGCCGGTCTGCGCCGTGAGTGCGCGCTGGTGCTGAGGCTGGAAGACGGCGCCACCGTCGAAGGCGTGGTTGACCTGGCTTTTCCCGAGCGCGTCGCCGGCGGCGAACGATGGGTCGTCGCCGATTTCAAAACCGACGCCGGGATCGCGGGACGAATGGACGAATATCGCGTGCAGTTGCTGCTCTATCTGCACGCGATAAGCCGGAGCACGGGCGTTCCGGCGCGCGGCGTCCTGATGTGTGTTTGAAATGCGGGTTTGAACTTGTGTTTGAACGAGGTTGAGGCTTCGCTACGATTGAGCGGGTGGCAAATCTGATTAACGACACTTTCCTGGTTATCGGTTATGGCTCGTTGCTGAGCGGCTATGGATTGCTCTCGGAGCGGCGCGGCGGCGGCAGCAAGCTTATCGCGCGTGACGCGTTCGCGGTGCGGCTGGGCAATGCGCGGCGCGGTCTCGCCAAGCCTTCCAACCACGGGCGTTACCTTGCGATGGATCTCGAGCCGGTGCGGCGGGGCGAACCGATCGTCGCGCGCGCGGGGGTCGATGGCGATGAAGGGATCGGCGGGGTGGGGCTGGTGTTCGACCGCGAATGGGCCGCGCTCATCGCGCGGCGCGAAGAATACGACTCGGCGAAATTCCTCGAGCTGTATCGACCGCGCCGACGCCGCGGGCGCCGGTCTGGGTGAGTTCCTGCTCGAGATCGCACAGCGTACCGCCTTCGACCTGCTCGCTTACCGCGTCGAGTTGCGCAAGCTCCTCGGCTACACCTCGCCCGGCTACATCTTCCATCCCGTGCCACTCGACGACGGCCGCGTCGGAATCGCCGCGATCGGATCGGGCTACGAGGGCAGCGGCGATCCGGCGGTGCGCTCGAAGCGCAACGAGCTGGGGATGGATCGGCTGCTGTCGATGCGCGAGGCGATGGAAGTGCGGAGTTTCGAGATCGATCGCGAGGGTCAGGCCGGTTATTTCGCCGAGTGCGTGCTGGGCGGGATGCACGGTCTGGCGGTGGACGACCTGATGACCGACGTCGATCTCGAGACCGAATGGGGCACCGAACTGATGCGCCGTTTCATGTTGGCCGCGCCCGGCGAGCTCGAGCGGTTCATGCGGGCTTCCTCGCTCGACGACGCGCGCTATCGCGCGCAGTTCAGCGGCGTCGTTCACGAATGTCTGGTCCAACTCGGCGCCGCGGTCGAAAATCATCGGAGGGATTGAGCGGGTGTCATCCGGATTTTCGATCTACGTCGCCAAGGAGAACCTCAAGTTCTCGGCCGCGCATTTTATCGCTTACCCTGGCTTCCGCGAACCGCTACACGGACATAACTACCAGGTTGGGGTCCGGGTCGAAGGGCGGTTGTCGCCGACCGGTTACGTCCTCGACTTTGGCCTGATCAAACGCCTGACCAAGGAGATCGTCGACCGCCTCGATGAACGCACGCTGGTGCCGGCCGAAAGCGACTGTTTGCAGATAGAACACCTGGACAACGGGCAACTGAGGATTTGCTACGGAACGGATGAATTCCGTTTGCCCGCGAAGGACGCCTGTCTGTTGCCGATCGGGCATAGCTCGGCCGAGGAACTCGCGCGTTTCATCTGGAAGGAACTACGCGAGGCGTTGAACGCCCAACAGGCGCTACAGGGAATAATGTCAATCGAAATATCAGTGGCCGAAGGGCCCGGACAGGCGGCGATTTACCGTGCCGAGGTGGACTGAGAATAGGATTTGGCGGCTTCGCCAGCGGCGCGCTAAATATCACTGAGAAGACTATTACTATTCAAACCTATCTCTCGTATCTCAGTGCCAGAGCAGTACCGGCGTATTCGGAAACCGTTGTAGCTTGTTTGGCTACTGCCCCGCATGACACAATCTGGGACCGTTTCAAGCTGAAGCTGTTTCGCGAGGCCACGAAATGTCAGTGGGGGATCGGCAATCAGTGATCGCGGCTGAGGCTAGGACCGATCCCGCCGCGCGGCTTCCCGCCGAGCGCGCGCTGGTCGGCGAACATCCTACAGTAGTCAAACTGCGGGCGCTGGTCGAACGCGTCGCTGTCACCGATGCGACCGTGCTGATCACCGGCGAGAGCGGCACCGGCAAAGAGGTCGTGGCAAGAACGATCCATACCTTGTCGGCCCGGCGCTCGCGCGCCTTCGTGCCGGTCAACTGCGCGGCGATTCCCCACGAGTTGCTGGAGTCCGAGATGTTCGGCCATGAGCGCGGCGCTTTCACCGGCGCCGCGGGGCCGCGGCACGGGCTGTTCAGCACGGCCGACGGAGGAACAATCTTCCTCGACGAGATCGGCGAGATGCCGCTGCAACTCCAAGCGAAGCTCTTGCGCGTGCTGGAGGACGGGATCGTCAGGCCCGTGGGCTCCGACCGCGCGAGCAGGATCGACGCGCGCGTCATCGCGGCCAGCAACTCTGACCTGGTCGCCGGGGTCAAGAAGGGCAGCTTCCGCGAGGATCTCTTTTACCGTCTGCAGGTGGTGCCGATCGCGATTCCGCCGCTGCGCGAGCGCCGCTCGGACATTCCGCTGCTGGTCGAATACTTTCTCATCGCGCCTGCATGCTCGCCTCGTCGGCCGCCACTGGACGGTTTCACAGGCGGCGATGGTCAGCCTGTGGTCGTACGATTGGCCGGGCAACGTGCGCGAGCTGGAGAACATGATCGAGCGGCTGGTTATCATGTGCGAGGGCGAGGTGATCGACGCCGAGTTGCTGCCGCCCGGGATGGCAGCCACCACGCGGGCTTCCGAGAATCACGTTCCCGCGACGCTGACCGAAGGCGGCGTCAATCTCAACGCGATAGTGCGCGAGCTCGAGGGCCGCATGATCAACGAGGCCCTGCGCCAGACCGGCGGCAACAAACAGGCGGCGGCGCGACTGTTAGGGCTCAAGCGGACGACTTTTTCAGCCAAGCTGCGGCGGTGCGGCGTGATCGCGCCTGCCGGCTCGGGCTGGAACGACGAATCGTGAGGCGAGGACTCGTATGGCCGAGCAATCAGCCAGGCTGCCGCAGATCATGGTGGTTGACGACGATGCCGACACGGTAACGATTCTCGCGCGCCATCTGCAGCGCGAAGGCTTCGTCGCCATCGAGGCCATCTCCGGCGCCGAATGTATCAGGCTCGTGCGCGAAATGCCGATCGACGTGATCCTGCTCGACCTGATGATGCCCGAGATGGACGGTTTCCAGGTCTGCCGTAAGCTCAAGGAAAATCCCTCGACCGCCGAGATTCCGGTCATCATGATCACTGCGCGCGACGACCTCGACGCGCGCGCCGAGGGGATGCGTCTCGGGGTGAGCGATTTTCTCGCCAAGCCCGTCTTTCGCCGGCAACTCGCCAACCGTATCCGCGCCCAACTCAACATGGCCGCGACCGCGCGCGCCAACGAGGCGGCGCTCCATCAGCTCCAGGGCGGCAATTCCAAGAAATAGCGGAGCTGCCCCGCGGCGGTCCGATACAAACGCGCTCTGGCAGCGGTCTTGCGCCGCGGCAGCGACCCCTGCTATCGAGATGCGCTACGGAAAGCGGCTATCCTAGGAGTTGCGATGTGTCGCGACGTTCGCGATCGATCGTGCTCGCGGCCGTTCGCGAGATGGACAGGAGGTAGAGCGAGATGGATGGACAGGGCGTCGGCGGCACGCCGCAAAGCCAGGTGATCGCGGCGGCGGCTTATCTATTGGGGCCGGTGACGGGAATCGTCTTTCTCTATCTAGAGCCGTATGACAAGGACGACTTCGTGCGCTTTCATGCGCGCCAGTCGATCGCGTTCTCGATCGCCTGGTTCGTGATCAATATCGTCCTGAGCGTGTTTATCGCGGTGCTGCCCTTCGCGCTCGGCCGGCTACTCGGCGGGCTCCAGGGACTAATCAACCTGGGACTGGCGATAATGTGGATTTTCCTGATGTACAAAGCCTATATCGGCGAGCGGTATCGGATCCCCGAACTGGCCGACCTCGCCGACAGTTTCGCCAGGCCTTAGGCGCGTCCGCCGCGCTCGAACCGCGATGCGCTTACGATAACCTGCCGAGGCTTTCACCCAGGTTTTGATTGTCGTTCTGGTTGTCGTTGACGGGAGCCGCTGGCGCTTCAGCGGCTGGGGCGGCGCGATGGCGGTAAGCGTTCGCCGGATGGCTCTCCGGCAGCCGCGCGCGACCCGGCCCGTACAGCTTCTCGCGCAGCGTGCCTTCGCGGTACTCGCGTTTGTAGACTCCGCGCCGCTGCAGTTCCGGCACCACCAGATCGACGAAGTCCGTGAAGCTCTCCGGCGTCACCGCGTAGCAGAGGTTGAAGCCGTCGATATCGGTCACTTCGATCCAGGACTGGAGCTCGTCGGCGATCTGTTCGGGCGATCCCACCAGGATAGGGCCCATCCCGCCGATGCCGACGAATTCGGCGATCTCGCGCACGGTCCAGATCCGGTCGGGATCGGCGAGCGTGAAGGCCTCGACCGCCGAGTTGATCGCGTCGTTCTTGAGGTAGCGGATCGGATCATCGAGCGCATAACGCGAGAAATCGATCCCGGTCCATCCCGAGAACAGGGTCAGCGCGCCGGCATGACTGATATGGCTGCGGTAGTCGTCGAACTTGGCCCGCGCTTCCGCCTCGGTGCGTCCGACGATCACGGTCATCAGGGTGAAGATCAGGATCTCCGCCGGATTACGGCCGTAGCGCGCGGCGCGCCGCCGGATGTCCGCGACGCGTGGCGCAACCACCTGCTTCGACGGCCCCAGCAGGAACACGCACTCGGCGTGCCGCGCGGCAAACTCGCATCCGCGGTTCGAGGCGCCCGCCTGGTAGAGCAGCGGAGTGCGTTGCGGCGAGGGCTCGCACAGGTGAATCGCGTCGACGCGATAGTTTTCGCCGTGATGGTGAATCTTATGGACTTTGTCCGGATCCGCGAAGATGCGCTTGTCGCGGTCGCGCACCACCGCGTCGTCCTCCCAACTCCCTTCCCAAAGCTTGTAGACGACCTCCATGTATTCGTCGGCGATGTCGTAGCGATGGTCGTGCGCGTTCTGCGCGTCCATCCCCACACCCTTTGCCGCACTGTTGAGGTAGCCGGTCACGATGTTCCATCCGATTCGCCCGCGGGTCAGGTGATCCAGCGTCGACATCCGGCGCGCGAAGGGATACGGCGGCTCAAATGAGAGCGTGCAGGTCACGCCGAAGCCGAGATGCTTGGTGACCTGCGCCATCGGCGGAATCACCAATACGGGGTCGTTGAGTGGCAACTGGATACCCTGGCTGATCGCGGTGTTCACGTTGCCGCCGTAAACGTCGTAGACCCCGAGCACATCCGCGATAAACAGGCCGTCGAAATAGCCGCGTTCCAGGATCTGTGCCAGTTCGGTCCAGTACTCCAGGCTGGTGTAGTCGGCAGCGTGGTCGCGCGGATGAGTCCACAGACCCGCCGACTGATGCACGACGCAATTCATGTCGAAAGCGTTCAGACGAATTTCTTTGGTCACCTGGAAGGCTCCCTAAAGATCCTTTGAAAACGGGGGTGAAGCGGAAATATGACTTAATCAAGCGTTTTAGTCAATTAATTAGATGACTAACCGAGTCAGCTATTCTAAGTCGTCGCCCGCCGTGCTAAAAATCTCGCTAGAGGATTCACAAGAGGATTCGAATGAAGTTCGGCGTCGGGGTCGATTATTCGCTCAAAGCGCTACTGATGTTGGCGGACCGCTATCCGAGCTCGCAGCCGCTACGCGTCGAAGAAATAGCGGCGGTGCAGGGAGTCCCGGAGAACTACCTTCGCCGCTTGCTAATCGAGCTCAAGCGCGGCGGACTGGTGCTCAGCCAAAAAGGGCCGAGCGGTGGCTACATGCTGGCGCGTCCGCCGGCCCGGATTACGATGGCCGACGTGGTCGAGATAATCGAAGGCGACTACACGCCGGTCGAGTGCCTGGAGGACGGCGCGAATTCGTTCTGTCCGCGCGACGGCGGATGTCCGATGCGCGACGTATGGCGCGAGGTGCGCGACAGCGTCGTCGCCATCCTGCGCCGGGCCACGCTCCAGTCGCTCGCCGAACGCCGCAAGTCGGCGGTCATGTATCAAATCTGATTTTTTAAGCCTTGCCGTATACCGGGATCACCGCGCCGGAGGTCACGCTGCAATCCTCCGAGCAGAGGTAGGCGATCGTCCGCGCGATGTCGTCGGGCTTGACCCAGTTTTCGTGCTTCGCCTTGGGCATCGCCTGGCGGTTTGCTTCGGTGTCGATCGTGCTCGGCGCGATTGCGTTGACCAGGATGTTATCGCCAAGCACCTCTTCGGCGAGCGCAGCGGTGAACGTTTTGATCGCGCCCTTGGCGACCGTGTACGCGGCGTAGTCGCCCGCCCCGGAGAGCCCACTGCGCGAGCTGACCGAGACGATACGGCCATAGCCGTTGCGTTTCATCGCCGGCACCGCCGCGCGGCAGCACAGGAACGTTGGCTTGAGATTGAGATCGAACATCGATTGCCATTCGGCGAGCGTGGTCTCGGCGATCGGCTTGCCGCCCCAGAATCCGCCCACCAGATTGACCAGGATGTCGAGTTTGCCGAAGGTGCGCACCACTTCGTCGACCAGCTTCGAGATTTGCTCCTCGACGCCGACGTCGTACTTGCGCATCAGTATCTGCGAGCTCGGAAAGCGGTTGCCGAGGCGATGCTCCAATAGCGGAACCTCGGCGTCGACGATGTAAGGCACGGCGACTTTAGCGCCCGCGATCAGGAAGTACTCAACGGCGGCGCGCCCGAGCGCGCCTGAGCCGCCGGTGATGATCGCAACGCGGCCTTCAAGAAGTTCCATCGATGTATCCTCCCCCCCCGGAAGATAGTCGGAAACGATCGCGTGCCGAGAGAATCGCCATTCAAGATCTTGAGTCCGGCGCGGCAAATCCCGCTGCGGCCGCGCAGACACCGGGCGAAGGCCGATTCCTCACGGACACAAAATGTGGCCGGCACCGCCGTGTCACGCGCGATGCGCACGGCACGGCCGCTGTCGGCTCGATGCGCGCCCGCGGCGATTAGCGCCGCGAGCGCGGACGCCGTCCTACTTCAGGTTGGCGTTGGCGAAATCCCAGTTGACCAGGTTCCACCAGGCTTCGACGTACTTCGCGCGCGCGTTGCGGTAATCGATATAGTACGCGTGCTCCCACACGTCGCAGGTCAGGATCGGCTTGACGTTGTGGGCGACCGGCGTGTCGGCGTCGTGAGTCCCGATAACGTCCAGCGCGCCGTCGGACTTCTCAACCAGCCAGGCCCATCCGCTGCCGAAATGAGTGGTCGCGGTTTCCGAGAATTTCTTTTTGAAAGCGGCGAAGTCGCCAAAGGCCTTCTTGATCCCTTCGGCCACTTTGCCGGACGGATCACCACCGCCCTTCGGCGCCAGCGAGGTCCAGTAGAAGCTGTGGTTGAAGTGCTGGGCCGCATTGTTGAACAGGCCGCCCGGCCCAGCCTCTTTGATAATCTGCTCGAGCGGCGCGTGCTCGAACTTGCCGCCCTTGATCAGGTTGTTCAGGTTGGTGACATAAGTGGCGTGATGCTTGCCGTGATGGAACTCCAGCGTCTCGGCTGAGATATTGGGCGCCAGAGCGTCTATCGCGTAAGGTAACTTGGGAAGTTCAAAAGCCATGATCGAAATACCTTCCTTCTCGGAGAGTTGAGCCTGTGGGACCGCCGCCTAACTACACAGCGGTTTCGCCGGAGACGCAAACAAAATCCGCACGCACGCGCGCAGATACGACAATAGTCAGCCTAACTCGCCCGTCACGCGGCTTGCAAGTTTCGGGGCATCGCCGCCTGGTTCGACCCCGCCTTTGGTGAGACCCTCTCCCGGTAATTTGTCAACGGACACCGGGCCATTCTGAAGGAGGCGGACCATAGCTAACCATCCCCCCTGGCGCGGCGAGTCAGCGGGCAGAGACTAGAAATCGCGGCGGTTGTTGAGCGCGCTCGAGAGCGTCGCGGCGTCGCTGTACTCCAGGTCGCCGCCAGCCGGCAGGCCGCGTGCGAGTCGGGTGGTTTTGATTCCTATCGGCTTCAGCAATCGCGCCAGGTAGAGCGCCGTCGCCTCGCCCTCGACGGTCGCGTTGGTCGCGATTATGACCTCGCGCACCGCCGCCGGATCCTCGAGGCGCATCAATAGTTCCTTCATCTTGAGATCGTCGGGACCGATACCGTCGAGCGGCGCGACCGCACCGTGCAGCACGTGGTAGAGACCGCCAAAACTGCGCGCCCTCTCAATCGCCATCAGGTCGGCTGGTCCCTCGACCACGCAGATCACGTCGTGCTCGCGTTCGGGGTCTTCGCAGATGCGGCAGCGCGCCGTGTCGGCGAGCGCGAAGCATTGCGAGCAGAGCCCGACGCGCTCCTTCATCTCGAGCAGCGCCTCGGCCAGCGCGATAACCTCGTCCCGCGGACGGTTGAGGAGGTTAAACGCCAGGCGCGAGGCGGTCTTTTCGCCTACACCGGGGAGCCGGGAAAGTTCACGCACCAGCCGCATCATCGCCGGCGGCAAGCCATCGGCGCGCTTGAGGTTGTTCTCGGCCATCGTTCCGGTTTTGCGCCGATACGCGCGTTTCGCCGCGCTAGCCGCGCCCGCCCAGGATGCCGGGCAGATTCATCCCGGCCATCGGGCCCAGCTTGCCCATCTCCTGAGCGACCAGCTCCTGCGCGCGGCGCAACCCTTCATTGACTGCGACTACGATCAAATCCTCCATCATCGCCTTGTCACCGGCGGCGGCGATAGTTGGGTCGATATCGATCTTGCGCACGCGCATCGCACCGTCCACCACCACTCGCACCATCCCTCCGCCGGCCTGCGCCTCGACGGTCTTTTCGCCGGCCTCGATCTGCAGCTGTTTGAGTTTTTCTTGCAGGGCCTGCGCCTGCCGCAGCATCGCGGCAAAATCGAATTCGTCGGCCACGGTATTACTCCTCTGAGGGGCGCCGCATCGCTGGCGTCTCCGAATCATTGTTCGCTGCCGCACCGAGTGCGGTCGATGCTTTGGCCGGTAGTGTGGATGGGCTGACCGCCGGACGTTTGCGGACTTCGACCAAACGTCCCTGGAGGTCCTCGAAGATGCGGCGCACGACGGGGTCCGCGTACAGCGCCTGATGATCGGTAGTTGTGCTGCGCGGCGCGCGGCGGCGGAGAATCCGCCGGAGTCGCCGCCGCGGGAGCGGCTGAGACAGCCGCCGCCGCTGGCGGGGATGGCGCGACGCTTCGCGTCGCGCCATCCCCGCCAGCGGCGGTAGGAGACGTGCCGGCGGGGGCGGCCACGGACGGCGCTTCGGCGCCGTCCGTGGCCGCCCCCGCCGCACCGTTCAACGACACTTCGACTCGAAGCTTGCGCCCGTATAGCCCGCTCGCCAGCTCGCCGATCGCCGCCCGGTTATCGTTGAGATAGCGGATGTAGATGTCGTTGCGCGGGATGACCCGCAACAAATCGCCGTCGAGCGCCAACGACGCGCCTTGCTCCATGAAGCCGGCGAGCGCGGCGCGGCGCGCTCGGATATGCTCGCGCAACTCGGGCAAGTCGGAACCGACAGGCGCGGCAGTCGGGCGCGCCGCGCCTAGCGGTGCCAACCGTGACGGGCCGGCCGCCACTTGTGCCGCGGCGGGTACGCTCGCGGGGGCGGACGGAGGCGGGAGTCAAGGCCGGCGCGCCGACGGCACGCAGCGGCGCGTCGGCCTTGACCTCGCCCTCGACGCGCAGGCGGCGGGTGCCTGCGGACGGAGCGGCTTCCGGGTCGGGGACGCGCGCGGCAGCGCGCGTCCCCGACCCGGAAGTGCCGGAAGTGGTGCCCGGCGTGGAGGGCGGCGCGCCGCCCCCAGCGCCCAGCGCGCGCAAGAGCTCGTCGGCGTCCATCACGGGCGCCAGCGTCGCCATACGAACAACGATCATCTCCAGCAGCAGGTCGGGATAGGGCGAACGGATGATCTGTTCCTGCGCATCGGCCATCAGCTTGAACAGGCGCATCAGGTCGCGCACGCTAGGGCGCTCGGCGATACGCCGCAGCTCCGCCGCCTCGTGGTCGGGCAGGTCGGCGAGCGGATTGAGATCATCGCCAGCCGGCAATTTCGCCACCGCCAGGTTGCGCAGAGTTTCGAGCAGGTCGCGGCCGAGCGATTCCAGATTGGCGCCGCGGCGATGCTGTTCGCGAACGGCGCCAAGCGCGGCCGCCGCGTCGTGATCGAGAATCGCTTCGGCGAGCTTGAACACTGCGCCGCGTCCCGCGACGCCGAGCGAAGCAGCGATTTCCCCTTCGGTTATCTTGCGGCCGAGCGCTGCGATCGCGGTTTCGAGCATCCGTTCGGCGTCGCGCATGCTACCGCCGGCCTCGCGCGCGAGCAGGCGGAGCGCCGCCTCTTCGGCCTCGATTTCCTCGCGCGCCGCCAGTTCTTTCAGGCGGTCGAGCGTGGTGGTGAGCGGGATGCGCCGGAAGTCGTAGCGCTGCAGCCGCGACAGAATCGTCTCGGGCATCTTCTGCGGCTCGGTCGTGGCCAGGATGAACTTGACGTGGGCCGGCGGCTCCTCGAGCGTTTTCAAAAGCGCGTTGAAGGCCTGGTCGGTTAGCTGATGGGCTTCGTCGATGATGTAGATTTTGAAGCGGTCGCGGGCCGGCCGATAGCTCAGGTTTTCGATGATCGCGCGGGCGTCGTCGATCTTGCGGTAGGTGGCGCCGTCGATTTCGACCACGTCGAGGGCACGTCCCTCGCGAATCTCGATACAGGCCGCGCATTGGCCGCACGGCTCGGGGGTCGGGCCCTTTTCGCAGTTGAGACAGCGCGCCAGGATGCGCGCGGCGGTGGTTTTGCCGACGCCGCGGATACCGGTGAAGAGAAAAGCGTGCGCGATCCGGCCGCTTTGCAAGGCCTGGCCGAGCGTGCGGGTGACGTGCTCCTGGCCGACCAATTCGGCGAAGCGCTCGGGGCGCCATTTGCGCGCCAGCACCAGGTGCGATGACGGATCGGGAGCCATCAGCGATAACCGGCCATCAAGCGATTACGGAAAAGCGGCATGTTGCCCGTCGAGTGATAGCTAGGCACCCCTGCGGCACAGGGTGGCAACCGGTGCCGTTGCTTCCTTCCGGACCTGGCGGGGTTCGCGGTCTTCCCTTGCGCAGGACCCAGCTATCATCGGCGGGCAACTCCTTCGCGGCCAGCCGCTGAGTCTTCAATTAAATTCCCATCGGCGCAAGCATGCAACCGCTTCGACTCGGGAATCGTTCACATCACGCGGCGACGGACTCGGTAGCCGCGCCCGCGCGATACCCCAACGCGAGCTTCAGCCATACGCGCACCGAGTCCGCCAGGATGATTACCACGACCGCGATAAAGATGACGGTCATCGCGATATCGACGCGGTCATTCCATATCAGCCGCTGAAGCGTCGCGGCGCGCGCGGCGGTCGTTACCGGGAGCGCCTGCTCCGCCGCGAGTTGAGCGATATGGGCCAGAAACCCGACGTTGGGCGCCGCGCTAAAAATCTTTTCCAGTCCGGCCGTCATCGTGACCGCGACCAGCCAGCTAAGCGGAGTGAGCGTGACCCAGGCGTAGCGTCCTTTGCCCTGCCGCACCATCGCGGAGGTCGCGACGCATAGCGCAATCGTCGCCAGCATCTGGTTGGCGATTCCGAACAGCGGCCATAGCGAATTGATTCCGCCGAGCGGATCGATCGTGCCGAAATACAAAAAATAGCCCCAGGCTGCGACGATCAGCGCGGAGGTCGCCACGATGTTGAGATACGATCCGGTGTCGCCGAGCGCGGGATGAATCTGGCCGAGCAGGTCCTGGAACATGAAACGCGCGACCCTGGTGCCGGCGTCGAGCGTGCTCAGGATGAACAGCGCCTCGAACATGATCGCGAAGTGGTACCAGAGCGCGATCACCGCGCCGCCGCCGAGCGAGTGCGCGAAGATGTGGGCCATCCCGACCGCCAGCGAAGGCGCGCCGCCGGTGCGCGCGTAGAGCGTCTGCTCACCGATCGACGCGGCCAGCGCACGCATCTCCTGGTCGGTGACGGCGAAGCCCCACGAGGATATCTTCTCGCACGCGGCCGCTCCCGTGCCCACCACGCCGGCCGGCGCGTTGACCGCGAAGTAGATGCCGGGCTTGATGATAATCGCCGCGATCATCGCCATCACCGCGACGAACGATTCCATCAGCATGCAGCCGTAACCGACCATGCGCGCGTCGCCCTCGCGCTCGAGCATCTTCGGCGTGGTCCCCGAGGATATCAGCGAATGAAAACCCGAGATTGCGCCGCAGGCGACCGTGATGAAGGCGAAGGGGAAAACCTTGCCGCCGAATACCGGACCGCTGCCGTCGGTAAAGCGGGTCAGCGCCGGCATCAAGGTCGGCGGATGCATCGCGACGATCCCCGCCGCAAGCGCGACGATTGTGCCGATCTTGATGAAGGCCGACAGATAGTCGCGGGGCGCGAGCAATAGCCAGATCGGCAATACCGAGGCCATGAAGCCGTAGCCGATAATCCAGGTGGCAAGATGCGGCGCGTCCATCGCGAAAAGATGTCCCCAGCTAAACGCCTCGACGTAGCGTCCGCCCAGCACGGCCGCAAGGATGAGCGCGACGCCGAGCACCGAGGCTTCCACGATCCGGCCCGGACGCAGGTAGGTCATGTACACCCCGACCAGCATCGCGATCGGAACGGTCGCGGCGACGGTCGAAGTCGCCCACGTGCTCTCCTTCATCGCATTGATCACGACCAGGCCGAGCACCGCTATCAGGATGACCATGATGAACAGCACGCCGGCGAGCGCCACCAGGCCGCCGACCGGGCCGATCTCGTCGCGAGCCATCTTGCCCAGCGAGCGGCCGTCGCGTTTGAGCGAGTAGCCCAGGATTACGAAATCCTGCACGCATCCGCCCAGCACCGCTCCGATCACGATCCATAGCGTCGAGGGCAGGTAGCCGAATTGCGCGGCCAGCACCGGGCCGACCAGCGGGCCGGGTCCGGCGATCGCGGCGAAGTGATGGCCGAAGGTGATCCATCGCGGAGTCGGCACGTAGTCGCGGCCGTTGTTGAGGCGAACGGCGGGCGTCGGATGCGAGTCGTCGAGTTCGAGCACGCGGCGCGCGATAAAGCCCGAATAGAAACGGTAGCCGACGGCGTAGATACAGACCGCGGCGATCACGAACCATAGCGCGCTCGGACGATCCTCGCCGCGGGCGAGCGCGATGTAGGCGAGACCGCCCGCGCCGAGCGCGGCCACCGCGATCCAGGCCAGGACTCGTGCTGCCTTCAAGATTCCTCCGTGCCGGCTCCTGCCGCCGTCCATCTCAAACGCATGCCACGCAGCGCATGCCACGCAGTGCACGCGCCGGGACTCAAACGCGCGCAACTATTGGCTGATCGTTTAGAAGAGACAGGGCGCTCTTTGCAAGCGCCCGATTTTCGCCGGCGCCGGAATGGCATCCGGCGCACGGCAACAGCGGCGAATCAGGACGGCTTGATCGGGGTGACTTCGACCGGGGGTTTGGGCTCGGCGGCCTTCTGCGCCTGCTGGTTGGGAACGTCGGGATCGTTCATCGCCCGCTTGAAATCCTTGATCGCTTTGCCGAGCGCGCCGCCAACGTCGCCGAGCTTACTCGGGCCGAAAATGATCAGGATGATCACCAGCAAAACCAGCAAATGAGAGGGAGCGAAAATATCCATGGCCATCTCCGCACGGCGGGATCTCGACCGTGCACTCAAAGTCTATCGCGTGCCTATGCCGATTGCTATCAGCGGTTTGGACGCCGCGCAAGTCTCAATTTCTAGGCCCAAGCCAGCCGGCGCACTGCCTAAACCGCCTATTGCGCCGCTCCTTCGCTTATCCCCACGTTCTCAAGCCGGTACCGCTGGACTTTGCGATAAAGCGTCGAAAGATGGATTCCGAGGGCCTCGGCGGCGCGAACCTTGTCACCCTGGACGCGAGTCAATACGCGCCGGATATGCTCGCGTTCGAGCTCTTCGAGCGTCATCCCCGAAGCATCCTCCGACGCCGGCGCCGTCACGGACTTGTCGGAAAGCTTGTCGGGCAGGTCGTGAGCATGAAGGACGTCGGTCTCGGCCAGGATAGCGGCGCGCTCGACGGTGTTTTCGAGTTCGCGCACGTTGCCCGGCCATGCATAACCGACCATCAGGCGCATCGCGCCCTTGGAAAAGCGCATCGTGGATCGCCCGAGCTGCTTTTCGTACTTGCGCAGGAAATGATTGGCGAGCAGCGGGATGTCGTCGCGGCGCTCGCGCAGCGCGGGGAGCGTGATGGTGATCACGTTGATCCGATAGAGCAGCTCTTCGCGGAAGCGGCCCTCCTTGACCTCGCGTTCGAGGTTGCGGTTGGTCGCGCAAATCATCCGCACATCGAATTTCACCGGATCGTTGGAGCCCAACGGATAGCATTCGCGCTCCTGGAAGGCGCGCAACAGCTTGACCTGCAGCGCCAGCGGCATCTCGCCGATCTCGTCGAACAGCATCGTACCCTTGTCGGCCGCCTTGAGCAGGCCGAGCTTGTCCTGCGCCGCTCCGGAGAAGGCACCGCGCTTGTAGCCGAATAGCTCGCTCTCGAGCAGGTTCTCGGGCAACGCGCCGCAGTTGATCGGCAGGAAGCGCGCATGGGCGCGTTCGGAAGTGAAGTGGATCGCGCGTGCCACCAGTTCCTTGCCGGTGCCCGACTCGCCCATGATGAGCACGCTCGAGTCGGTGCGCGCGACTTTCTCCATGATGCGAAAGACCTGCTCGATCGCGTCGCTTTTGCCGATGATATTTTCGAAGCGATACTTCTCGCGGAGCTCACGGCGCAGGAAGCGGTTTTCCTGGAACAGCGCCTTCTGCGCGACCGCGTTGCGCACCACGGCCTTGAGATGATCGTTGGCGAACGGCTTGGTGATGTAGTCGTACGCGCCCTCGTGCAGCGCGTGCACCGCGGACTCCACGCTCGGGTACGCGGTCACGATGATGCCCATCACTTCGGAATCGAGCCCGCGCACGCGGCTTAGAAGGTCCAGGCCGCTGCCGCCGCCGCCGAGATTGACGTCGATTATCGCAAGGTCGATTTTTTCGCGCTCGAAGATTCCCAGCGCGGCCTCGGCCGCGTGCGCTTCGAACACCGTGTAGCCTTCGCTGCGCAGAAGCTGTGCGATGATCGATCGCATCAGATCCTCGTCCTCGACCACCAGCACGTGGTAGGGACCGCGCTGCGACGCCGGAGCCGGCCGATCCTGTCCGGGCAGGCTCTCGGGTATCAATGGTTCGGTTTCGTTCATGACGCCGACGTCGCCGCCTCGGCCACCTCGGAGTCGAAAACGGGAAGGCAGATAGACACCGCGGTGCCTTTGCCGATCTCACTGTCGATCCGGATGGTGCCGAGGTTGGCCAGAATGATCCGCTGGCAGAGCGAAAGGCCAAGCCCCACGCCCGCGCCTGCCGCCTTGGTGGTGAAAAACGGGTCGAACACGCGGCTCAGATGCTCGGGGGGAATTCCGATGCCGTTGTCGGCGACCCGCATCAGGACCTTTTTGATCCGGCCGCCGTTGTCGCGGCCGGCCTGGTTCTCGGTCACGATTCGGATGATGCCGCCGCGATGCTGGCTGGCGTCGGCCGCGTTGAAAATCAGGTTGATCAGCACCTGCTGGATTTCGTTGCTATCGGCAAACGCGAACTTGAGGTCTGCGGCCAACTGCGGCTCGAAGGTGATGCCCTGAAAGCGGCTGTTGTAGGCTACTAGGCGCAAAGTCTCGCGCACCAGTTCGTTCAGATCGAAACGGCTGCGCTGGGAGGGGGACGGCCGCGCAAAATTGACCAGATCCTTCAGCGTGGTCGAGATGCGCGTGATCTGCGCGAGCATCGTATGCAACGTGGTGCGCCGCGCGAGGTCGGTCTCATCAGGGAGCAGCGACTGCACCAGGGAGGAGATCGAGGCGAGTGGGTTGTTCACCTCGTGCGCCACGCCGGCGGCGAAAGTGCCGGCCGCCGCAAGCCGTTCGGTGCGCAGCAATTCGTCCAGCATCTCGCGCCGTTGAGTCACGTCGTGCAGGATCATGTGCACGAACCGCACCTTGCCAAACGAGATCAGCGCCGAGTTGACGTCGAAATAGCGCCCGGCCTCCGGCCAATCGCGGATCTGGTCGGAACCGTCGCGCACCACCTTCTCCACGTGCTTAAGGATATGCGGAATATCCTCGGGCGGGCCAAGCTCGGTCAGGCGACGGCCCACCAGCGGCCGGGCCTCATGGTCGGGAACCAGCCGGTACATCGCCTCGGCCGCGGCGTTGGCGCCCTGTACGATCCAGGTATGCGGCTCGATTTCGTACATCGGGTCGGGCGCGTGGTCGATGGAGTTGCGGTATTTTTCTTCGGAAACGCGCAGCGCATGCTCGCGCGATTCGATATAGAACTGGGAGACCATGAGCCGCCGTTCGTCGAGCGCCGCCACCACCGCCTCGCGCACGCGTTCCATCCGCGACCCTTTGAACGTGGCGCGCACCCGCCTGATGATGATTTGCTTGAGCGCGATGTGCAGCACGTTGAATTCGGACGGTTTCACCCGCGAGAGCATCCCCTCCTGGCAGTGCCGTCGCAGATAGACGTAAGTGTCGAGGTTGTCGCGGTCGCGCAAATTCTGTACGAACCGGATAAGTGCGTTGCCGCAGTTCTGCCGCACCTGTCGCTCGTTAGACAGGGAGCTTTTCTCGAACATGCCGCGAATTGCGGCGACCCAATCGTCGAGGATTGGATCGAAGTGACGGTCGATTACATCGGCGGCGGTGCGGCGTGAGCGCTCGCTTTCCGGTCCCCGGCGGTAAACCGAGCCAAACAGCGCGGAGAGCGCCTGCTCGATCGTGCCGAGTTGGGCGCGGATCGCCGCGAGTTCCTCAGGGGTCGCTTCCAAAGGCGCGTCGCAGGGCGAACGCATCTCTTTTGCGCCTACCCGGGATGGACGCGAGGCTATCTTTTCCGCCTGAGGCGACGTGCGCTTCTTGTGCGGACCGGCAGTCGTGGTTGCGCGAGCGACAGTCTTGCGCTTGTCAGGGCCAGATCTGCCTGGCGCGCGGCGGTCATTAAGATGCTGTTCCACCCGCGTATACCGATCGAATCATAGTATCGCTAAAATCCGCCTTCCAGAAGCAGGGCGGACATTTTGCAAGCAGCAACCCCGTAGCGTGGGATTCGTGGAGTCGCAAAAGGGTTAGCCGACATCCCAATACGTTGAACGATTTTCCCCTGCAAATCGCAAAAAGCCAAGACGCCACGAGGCTTTTTTGGTGGCACAGCTTTGGCTGTACAAAATAATCGTGCTATCAGACGAGTCCTCCCGGCCGGCTATCCTCGCGCAGGGGAAGTTCTTTTCCCGCGCTGGTCAAAAATTCTTTCTCAAGGCGACCCGCCTGGCCGATGTCCGGCCGGCGCTGGATCTGGGCCAAAGACTAGTGCTCAAGCATCGTCTCCAGAGTTTGCAGGAAGCGCATACCACGGCGCTGGTCCTCAGCCCGGAGCAGGCGGAGTCCGTTCTCGACCTCGCCACTTTCACAGGTCTCCACGCGCTGATTGACCTCGCGGTCAAGCCCGAAGACCTGTTAGTGTCCGCCCGCGCTCGCGAAACCGCCGCCCGTATCGTCCGCACCGTCAGGATCTGGCGCAACCATCCTTCGCTTATCGGATATCTTATCGATTGTCCGATTGCTCCGGAGCAGTTGCGGATGCTCGGTGTCGAGCGTCTGCGCCGCGCGCTTGAACGGATACTCCGCGAGATCCATTCGCATGACCGCCGGGCGCTCGTCGCGCTGAAGCATCGCCCCTCCACGGTGGCGCTGGCCAATGGTGCTGAGGACTTTCTTTACGCCGACGTTGCCGGCTTGACCCCTGCGGAACTCTCGCCCTTCGTGATCGCACTGCACAATCTTGCGATGGCGCGGCCGGTGGTTATCGAATTTCCGCAGGCGGGGGCAGGCCTCGGCGTCGAACAGGATGAACTGGTGGCGACGGCCTTCGGCGTCGGTGCGGCAGGTGTGGTCGCGCCCTCGGTTTCCCGCCCCGCCGTTACGGATTGGCTCGCGGCGCGGCCGATACCGCAAATGCGCGTCGACGAGGCGAGCCCCTTCATCTCGCTCAATGGAACCTGCCCGCCGATCCCGCCGCGGACCCCGATGGTCTCGGTGGTTATCTGTGCCTACAACGCCGAGCGCACGATGCTGCCGTGCATGGAATCGCTGCGGCGGCTTAGGTATCCCAACTACGAGGTCATAGTCGTCGACGACGGCTCGCGCGATCGCACCGCGGAAATCGCGATGGAATTTCCCGAGTTCCGGCTGATCCGGCAGCCCAACAAGGGTTTGAGCGTGGCGCGCAACGTCGGGCTGTATGCAGCCCGCGGCGAAATTATCGCCTATACGGATTCGGACTGTGTGGTCGATCCCGACTGGCTGACCCTGATGGTGCGCGCGATGGTCGTGGGAGGTTTCGACGGCTGCGGCGGTCCGAATTATGCGCCGCACGAAGAGGGCCGGATCGAAGGCTGCGTCGCGGCGGCACCGGGCGCACCCTGTCACGTGCTGGTCGCCGACGATCGCGCTGAGCACCTGGCCGGATGCAACATGGTCTTCACCAAGGCGGCGCTCGTCGCGGTCGGCGGCTTCGACGCGCAATTCACCTCGGCCGGCGACGACGTCGACATCTGCTGGCGCATCTTGGACGCGGGTTTCAAGCTCGGCTACAGCCCTGCGGCCTTCGTATGGCATTTCCGCCGCAACACGGTAAAGGCTTACTACGGCCAGCAGCGCGGCTACGGCCGGGCCGAGGCGGCGCTGTACTTGAAATATCCCGAGCGCTTCAACGCGCTCGGCCAGATCAAATGGCGCGGCACGATTCCGGGTCTCGCCGCGACGGTGCCCGGCGCGCTGCGTCGCCGTATCGGATGGACGCGAGCGGCGGGCGCCGCACAGACGGTGCGCGACGAGGTTCCGGGAATCCTGAGTTTCCTGCCGCAGACGCTGGAGTGGAACCTGGTGTTCGCGGCGGCCGCGATCTTTACGTGGTTCGCGGGCTTTACGGTACTGCCGGCGCTTGCGATGCTTTCGCTGGGGTTGATATGGGCGCTGCACTACGCGTGGCAGGCGCCGCTCGAAAAATGTCACGACTCGCTGGGTTCGCGGATGTTCGTCGCGTTCCTTGCCTGGAGCGGACCGATGGTGCGTACCTGGACCCGATGGAAGACGCGGATGCGCACGGTTGGCCTGGCAAACGAGCTTCAACCGCTCCAGCAGCCGTCGTTGCGATGGCTCAGCCGCAGTTTCCATCTTTCTTACTGGAATGAGGCGTGGACGACGCGCGAGAGCCTGCTCGACCGTCTCGCGCGAAGCTTCTCTCGCGCCGGACTCGCGGTTACGCCCGATCCCGGATGGAACGACTTCGACCTCGAAGTTCGTCCGGATCCCTGGACGCGCCTGCGCTTCAAAACCGCCGACGAGGAGCATGAGGGCACGCGGTTGAAAAACCATGTCGCCGTGCGCGTCAAGTTGAGCCGGTTGACCCTGTCAGGCCTGGCGATCGCCGCGGGGGCAACCGTGCTGTGCGCGGCGATCGGACTGCCGGTGATGGCGGCAGTGATGACCGCGCTCACCATGGCGAGCGCGCTGTGCGCGGTGAGTCAGGCGGTCGAATCGGGACGGCTCGCCTATCAGGCCGTCGAACAGTCCGCGCAGGAACTCAACCTGATTCCGCTCGGCAGGCCAACCAGGGCGGCGCGGCGCGCGGCGGCCGCGTCTCAGCCCAGTGCGGCGGCCGAGCCTATCGCATCGTCGGCAAAGTTATTCGCCGACAACCGGACCGCGGCGGAATAGACGAACCGCGGCAGAAGAGCGGGCAGAAACTCCCGTCCGGCGCGCGGCCGCGCGTTTTTCTGGTGCGGCCGAACCTGTGGTGGAAGAGGGAAGTGTGGATAAGCGGGGCGGGCGGTGCGATGCGCCGTCCGCCCCGTGGTTTGATTTTCCGGCGCCGTGACGAGTTTGACCAAGGCGCGCGTCCGATCAAACGCGCGTTATCCCAATTTTTACAAAGAACCGAATTTGCCTCGTGTTACGAGGTCGTCGGGCTGCCCCACGCGCACGCGCTGCTCGACTCGGATCAGTTCGCTTTGCCCGTGCCGGTCAGTTTGACCTTCTGCGGACTGCCGGCGGCATCGTCGGATATCAGGAGCGTATCCGTAAGTTCGGCCTTGGCGCTCGGCTCGTATGTCACGCTGAGTTTGCAACTGGAATGCGCCGGCACAGACGTGCATCCGCCGGCCGCAAACGCCGCCTCCTTGTTGGTCAGGCCTTTGATCGTGAAGGTCGCTCCGGTCGCGTTTTGCAGAGTGATCAGCTTGGGCGTACTGACAGTTCCGATCGGGATCTTCACAAAGCTGAGCGACTCCGGCGTGACCGTCAGCTTGCCTGCGACGCCACTGCCGGTCAGCGCGACGGTCTGCGGACTGTTGCTCGCGTTGTCGGTGATGGTCAGTGACGCGCCGCTCACCGGGCCGAGCGCCTGCGGCTGGAACGTGATGTGGCAATTGAGCGTCGTCCCTGGTGCGATACTCGTATTACAGGCCGGATTGGCGGTGAAGCCGGGAGTGCCCTGGATAGACACAATCGTCGCGGTAGCTTTGTATTTTTTCGGGTTGGTAATGGCGATTGCTTTGAGTTCGCTCGCCGCGCCCGCCGCCGCGTAGTCGACGTTGCCGAAAGCCAATTTGGCTGGTGTGAAGGTCAACGCGCCTGGAACGGGTGGTGGCGGCGGCGAGGTGCCGAGCAGTGTCACGGCCATTCCGACCGACGACTGTGGCAGCGAGCCATTCGCGACCGTGAAGGTTCCGCTGGTTGGATTGTAGATTTCGGCGCTCGAGAGCGTGAGGCCGTTTACCATTGGGGCATTGAGTAGCTGACTCAACGGAGTCCCGGCGCCGTAGCCGCCAACCACCATCACGGTGCCGTCGAGCAGGAGGCCCGCCGCATGTCCCGCCCGCGCATCGGTCATCGCACCGGTCGCGCTGAATTTGCCGGTTGCGGGATTATAAAGCTCGGCGGTCGCGACCAGACCCTTTACGTCGAAGCCGCCGGCGATCAGAACGTTGCCGTTGCCGAGCAGGGTCGCGCTATGGCCGACGCGCGCGTCGGTCATCGAGCCAGTCGCCGCGAATGTACCCTTCGCCGGGTTATATAGTTCGGCCGTCTTGAGTATTGTGCCGGCCGCGTTGACGCCGCCCGCCATCAACACGTCGCCGTTGCCGAGCAGCGTCGCCGTGAGTCCCTCGCGCGCCGAAGTCATCGAACCGGTCTTGGAGAATTTGCCGGTAGCTGGCGAATATAGCTCCGCACTCGCCAGGGGCAGATATGACCCGATGGTCAGCGATCCCGGCTGCCCGCCCGCCAGGAGGACGTTGCCGTTGGTCAGCAGGGTGGCAGTGTCGCCGACGCGTTCCGACGTCATGTCGCTCGAAGTCGCCGTAAAAGTATTACTGGACGGATCGTAAATTTCCGCCGTCTTGAGGATTTGCGTGCCGTTGAAACCGCCGGCAAGCAGTACTTTGCCGCTGTCAAGCAGGGTCGCGGTATGACCTGCACGATCGCTGTTCATACATCCTTTGGCGACCGGCGATTCGGGTGGCTCGACACAAAAAGATGCCGTCGAGGTGAAAACGCCCGTTCCGGGGTTGAAAAGCTCGGCCGAACTGACAATCGATCCGCCCGTGGGCTGTCCGGATTCGATAGCGGTGACGCCACCAGCAATCAGAACGTTGCCGTTGCCGAGCAGGGTCGCGCTATGGAAACCGCGGTCCAGTGTCATCGGGCCCGTCGTGACGAACTGCTGTTGGGTCGGATCCCAGGCCTCTGCAGCCGACGACCCGGCAAAGTTGCCTTCGCCGCCCGAGATTAGAACCTGCCCTGTCGAAGGAATCGTCGTAACGGCCAGGGCGTCGCGGTAAGCGCCCATCAACGGTCCGGCGCTGAAAGTCTCTGAGGTCGGATCGTAAATTTCAGTGGTGGCTATTGCCTCGTCAAAAAAGTCGCCCGAGTAACCTCCAACGAACAGCACCTGGCCGTTGGTCAGAAGCGTTGCCGCGTCAAATTTTCTCAGCGCGATCATGTTTCCAGTGGTCGGCGCGACGGTCTTCGAAGTCGGATTGTAAATATAGGCAGACGTGGAGAAACCGCCCGCCAGCAGCACGGTCCCGTCATTCAACACGAATGCGTGTCGCGGATACACACCTGAGATGCCGGGGACTGCGGTAAAGGTATTGGCGGTCGGATTGTAGATTTCCGCTGTGCCATTGTTGTCGCCACCGACCAGCAGCACGGTGCCGTCGTTAAGCAGTGCGGCGGCCTGGTTGGCTCGCGCGACCGTCATGTTCGGCGTTGCGGTGAAAGTTCCGGCGACGGGGTCGTACAACTCGGCAGTGTCGACGCTGTTGCTGGTTTTATCGCCGCCGCCCGCGAGCAGGACTTTGCCATTGCCGAGCAGTGTCGCCGTGAAATAAGTGCGAGCGTCCGTCATTGTCCCGGCGCTCGCGAAGGTTTGCGTCGTGGGATCGTAAAGCTCCGCCGAATTCTGCGGGACAAAGTCGTTGAAGCCGCCTGCGATCAGGACCGTGCCGTTCGAGAGCAGAGTTGCCGTATGGTCGTCGCGGGCGGCGTGAAGATTGCCCTTGGTGAGCGTGAAAGTCTGGGCTTTGGGATCGTAGATCTCCGCCGTCGACAGGTCGGTTCCGCTGTTATTCCAGCCTCCGGCCAGTAAAATCGTGCCGTCCCCGAGCGCAGTCGCGCTGTGATATTGGCGGTTCGAATTCATCGGACCGGGCCAGGCGACGATGGCATTGGTGGCCGAATCGTACAGCTCGGCGGTTGGCATGTTCACCGCGCCGCCCGTCACGAGAAAGACCTCCTTCGCAGAGAGGCCCGCCGCGTCCAGCGCAATCGGAGATCCGTCCGCGGCGGAGGAGGACCCTGACGTCTCGCCCCCAGGATTTGGCGATTTTGCCTTCGGTGATCCGGCCAACCCACTGAAAATCGCCAGGTAGTATAATTTGTGCGGACTAGTGTTGTCGCTGGTGTCGCCAGCCCAATGATCGCACCGAGCACAAATCAGTGTTGCGATCAGAGCCACCACAAGCGCGCGCAAAGAAGGTTTGAGCATAAGTCGTCCCGAAAAACTGAAATTTTGATTTCAAATGACGAAACTCAAACAACGAGGCAAATGCTGCTCATATCATGTTATGAGTAATTATAGAAGGTCAGGATTAGACGACCAATTGAGCCAGTGCGCAATGAAAACAGTCATGCGTCAGATTACTCGAGCAGCGTCCCGGGGTCTGGGTCCTCCAACTCGAAGCAGGACGCTCTAAGAGTGCTGCGCCGCCAGGAGCAATCGCCAGCGGCCCCATTTGTGTATAAAGGAATCGACCATCGGCGGAGCAGCTAAACGTAATGGCACAAGATTTCCTCTCCGGCTTTATCGAGCGCATGCGGGCGCACGATTCACCGCTGAACCGCGTGCTCAAGTCGCGCACCGCTGCCGTCTTCGAGCACTGCGTCGAGGGCTTCCAGCGCGACAACAACCTGCTATGGGCTTCCGCCCTGACCTATACGACGGGACTGTCGATCGTGCCGATCCTCGCCGTGGCGCTCTCGGCGCTCAACGGTCTGGGCGGCGCCGAAGCAATCCGCCCGCTGCTCGAGCGCTACCTGACCGCCAATTCACCCGAGATTACCGACCACTTGATGTCATTCGTCTCAAATGTCAACGCGAAGACACTGGGCGCGATCGGCGCGGCCACCCTGCTGGTCAGCGTGGTCCTGACACTGGGCACGGTCGAGCAGGCGCTGAACAATATTTTCCGCGTCGTCCATGGGCGCACGATGGCCCGTAAGTTCGCCGACTACCTCAGCATGACTTTCGCGGTGCCGGTGTTGCTCGCCGGAGCGATCGGCGCGCGCCAGATTCTGATACATCACCTGCCCAGCATCTCCGGCGCCGGTTGGATTAGCTCGAGCCTCTTTATCTGGGCCGGGTTCTTTTTTCTCTACGTCTTTTTTCCTAATCGCCGGGTGCGCTACGAGGCCGCCGCCGTAGGCTCCCTGGTGGCTTCGATCCTGCTCCAGCTTGGGCAATGGGCGTTTATTTATTTCCAGTACGGCGTCAACCGGTATGCCGCAATCTACGGCGCGCTCTCTTCGATCCCGGTACTACTCACCTGGATTTACATGACCTGGGTGATCGTGCTGCTCGGCGCCGAACTGACCGTAGCCTTCGAACGCCGCAATCAACCGCCGGTTGGGGACCCTTGGGCGATGAGCGAGCGCGCTGTGGCGCTGGCCGTCGCGCTGCGGCTGGGCGAACGGATGGCGGCTAAGCATGGCACCCCGGTCACACCCTCGACGCTCTCCGCGGAACTGGGTATCGATGAGACCGTGCTGGTCGAAGTGCTGCGGAGACTCGAGCGGGGCGGAATCGTGATCGAGACGACGGGGGCCGACGGTGGCGAGAGCGGACTGTTCCTCGCCCGCGAGACCTCGACCATCGGACTCGAAGAAGTACTCGAATGTGTCAGGGGCGGCGGCTCGGTCGTGGCGTCTTCCGACGCGCGGGTGAGCGCGATGGTCGAGCGGCTACGGCAGGTCGAGCGAGAAACGCTGGGCGGATTGACGGTGCACGATTTGGTCAATCGCAGGACGGGCGCGGACGCGCCCTCGCGCGGTCTCGAAGCCGGCCGCGCACGCGATCGGGCGTGAAACCCGCGGCCGCGCGCTCATCAGGATTTTTTAGCGCTCCAACAACTTGTGCAGCGATTCGAGTTCGCGCCGGACCTGAGCCAACGCGCGGCGCGCGACATCTTCGGCGGCGGCGGCGCTCGCACCCGCCGTACTCGTAGCGTGTTCGAGGCCCGCCGCCCCGCGATGGGCGGCCGCGGCCCCGGGCTTGGCGCTGAGCGCGCGCTCCAGTCCGACCTCGCGGATGTACTTCTTCGCACCCTCGATCGTGAAGCGCTCCTCGTGAAGCAAGCGCTTAATCAGCCGCAGCGTTTCCAGGTCCTGAGCGGCATAAAAGCGATGCTTTGAGCGGGCGTGGCGCGGGCGCAGGAATGGAAACTGCGTCTCCCAGAAACGCAGCACGTAGGCCTCTACCCCGAGCAGCTTGGCCGCCTCGCCGATCTTGAGCAGTTGTTCGCCGCCGCCGCTGCCCGCGGCGCTTTGCGGGCGAACGCTTTTACGTGGCGAAGGGCGATCTGTTCGAGCGGAGGCCGTCATCGCGCAAAGTCATGCAGACGTCATTGGAAGAAGGTTATGCGGATCGCTTGGCGCCATTAGCTATCAATCCTTTGAGCACTTGGCTCGGCTTGAAGGATAGCACGCGGCGCGAGTCGATGATGATAGTAATTCCGGTCTGCGGATTGCGCCCCCGGCGGGCGCGCTTATGATTTACGGTGAAGCTGCCGAAGCCCGAGATTTTGACCTTCTCGCCCCGCCGAAGGCTTTCCTCAATTATCTTGAAGACCTCCTCGACGATATCGCAGGCCTCCTTTTTCGAGGAACCTACGCGCTCGTAGATTAGATCCACGAGATCGGCCTTGGTCATATTCTGCGGCGTATCGTCCCCCAAACGCTCCCCCGCAGCGGGATTCCTATTGCCGCAACTCCGCCCCCAGCCCCTTCCGCACCCCCTCGATCAACTCCCCGTGGGCGCGGTTCACCTCCTCATCCGTGAGTGTGCGATCTTTCCCGCGGTAACGGCATGCCAGCGCCATGCTCTTTTTACCCGGCGCTATCGATTCGCCCTCGTACACGTCGAACACTTCCACGCCTTGGAGCAATGGCGACGCGTTCTCGCGAATCGACGCAATCACCCGGGCCGCTGAAATGTCACGATCCACCACCAAAGCGAGGTCGCGCCGAATAGCAGGGTATTTCGGCGGAGAAGTGACTTCTTGAAGCGGCACGCAACCATAGGCGATGAGATGTCCTAAGTCAAGTTCAGTAAGCACGCATGGACTGTTCAAGTCGAGTCTTATTGCTTCCGCAGGATGTAACTCGCCAAGATAGCCGATAGGTTTGCCGTCCATCAGCACCCGCGCCGCGCGTCCGGGATGCAGAAAGCTGTATTCCCCTTCACCGGCCGCCTCGAATCCGACGCGAGCCGCAACGCCTAGTGCGACGAACCATTGTTCCAGCACGCCCTTGAGCGTCCAGAAGCTCGCTGCCAGCGCCGGTTGGCCCACCATGCCCAATGCGTAATCGCCATAGCTAAGGGCGGCGAGCCGCTCATGCTCGACCGGCGAACCGTCGCTCATCGCAAAGACCTTGCCGATCTCGAAAGCGTGGACCGCGGACGCCTCGCGGTTGAGGTTAAAGCGCAGCGCGCCGAGCAGTCCTGGGGTCAGGCTCAGACGCAGTTCGCCTAGTTCCGCGGAGAGCGGATTGGTGACCCGTACGGCTTCGCCGCCGATCCCCGGATAGCGCTGGTTGTCGGCGGGCGCGATAAACGCGATCGTTCTCAGCTCGGACAAGCCCGCACCGACCATCACCTCGCGCGCCGCCCCAATGAAACTCCGGTAGTCGTTAGGCTGTGCGGGAGCGGCCGCGCGCTCAGGCACCGCGGCCGGAATTTCAGCCAGCCCCTTAAGCCGTGCGATTTCCTCGGCGAAGTCCGCGGTTTCGTTCAAGTCGGGACGAAATGAAGGCGGTATCACCGTCAGACTCCGCCCTCCAGCCGGCTTGACTGACGCGCCGAGCGCCCGCAGCCGTTCGCGGACTTCGGCGGCGGGTACCGCGACACCCAGTATCGAATTCACCGCACCCAGATCGAGCGTCACCTGGCGCTCGCGCGCCGGCCGCGGCTCGGCGTCAACGGCCGCCGACGAAACCTTGCCTCCGGCGTTCCTGACTATCAGCTCGGCGACGCGCGCCAGCGCACGAACTTGCCCGCCGCGATCGATCGCACGCTCGAAACGGTAGCTCGCCTCGCTGCGAAGACCCAACCGGCGCGCCGTACGCGCGATCGTTATCGGCTCAAAGTAAGCGCTCTCGAGCACCAGGCTGGTGGTCGCGGCGCCGACCTCCGAGTTCATCCCGCCCATGATGCCGGCGATCGCCAATGGCTTCTCCGGGTCGGCAATCAGCAGGTCCGCCGGATCGAGCGTGCGCCGAACGTTATCGAGCGTAACGAACTCACGGTTCAGCGCGCCGTCCGGCCCCTGGTCGGCGCGCCGCACGACTATCCGGCGTCCGGTGATTTGCGCGCTATCGAAGGCATGCAGCGGCTGCCCCAGCTCGAGCATCACGTAATTGGTCGCGTCGACCACGTTGTTCAGCCCGCGCATCCCGCACTGTTCCAGCCGCCGGCGCATCCAGATCGGCGAGGGGCCGATCTTCACTCCGTTGATGGGCAGCCCCGCGTAGTGCGGGCATAGCTCCGGCGCCAATATTTCGACTGCGAGTGCGCCGTCCAAGTTGTCTCCAGACTCGGCCTGCCGTTCTTTCGCATGCTCCCGGCGTGGCTTGAGAAACGCGGATCTGACAGCCGGCTGCTTCAGTTTTAGACCGAACAACGCCGCGACTTCACGCGCCAACCCGAGAATCGACAGACAATCGCCGCGATTCGGCGTGATCGCCACGTCGAGCACCGTGTCCTCGGATCGCAAATACGAGGCCAGCTCGACTCCCAGCGGGGCGTCGTTTGGCAGCGCGACGATGCCCGCGTGATCGTCCGAAAAACCCAGCTCGCGCTCCGAACAGAGCATCCCCTCCGAGCGCACGCCGCGAATAACTGCTGCCTGAAGAGGCGGCGCGTCCTGCAGGCTGGCCGGGCGATGACCTCCACCATGTCCGCTGCCGATGAGCCGCGCACCCAGGCGCGCAAAGGGCGCGGTCATCCCCGCTCTTACGTTAGGCGCTCCACAGACCACGCTGAAACGCCCGATCGCGCCCGCATCGATGTCGCACAGGTTGAGGCGGTCGGCATTGGGATGGCGTTCGACCTTGAGCACGCGCGCCACAAAGACGTCGCTGAAGCCAGGCGTGGAACGCTCGACGTTTTCGACCTCCAGGCCGGCCAGCGTCAGGCGGCGGCACAATTCGTCTACATCGGCTTCGAGCGTGACGAACTCGGCGAGCCAACTGAGCGGCAGCTTCATGACGACTGGCTCTCGTTCGCGATGGTGGTACTCGGGGCCGAAGACGTATCGAAAGCAGTTTTGGCGACGGAAGACCTGGCGACAAACGACGGGAACTGTTCAAGGAAGCGCAGGTCGTTTTCGAAGAAAAGGCGCATGTCATCGACGCCGAGTTTCAGTAACGCCTGCCGTTCGACGCCCATCCCGAAAGCGAAGCCCTGGTACTCGGCCGGATCATAGCCGACCTTGCGCAGCACGTTGGGATGAATCATCCCTGAGCCCAGAATTTCGGTCCATCCGCTCTGCTTGCATACGCGGCATCCCGCGCCACCGCAGAGCAGGCAACCTATATCGACTTCGGCGCTGGGCTCGGTGAACGGGAAGAAGCTCGCGCGAAAGCGCACGGCGGTTTTTGGTCCATAAAAGGCGCGCGCGAACTCACTCAATACGCCCTTCAGATGCGCCATCGTGACCCGTCCGGCGCGGTCGACCATGAAACCCTCAATCTGGCCGAACATCGGCGAGGCGCGCACGCTCAGCTCGTCGCGCCGGTAGCAGTTGCCGGGGCAGACCACGGCCAGCGGCGGCTTGCGGCTCTGCATCACGCGGATCTGGCCGTTCGAGGTATGCGTACGCAGGAGCATCGAGCCGGGCAGGAAGAACGTGTCCTGCATCTCGCGCGCCGGATGGTCGGGCGGAAAATTGAGCGCCTCGAAGTTGTGGAAATCGTCCTCGACGTCCCGGGTCGCGGCGATCTCAAAACCCATCGAAGCAAAAATGTCGAGCATCTGCTCCATCACCAGGGTCAGTGGATGGAGCCGGCCGCGCGGGATGTGCGCGCCGGGAAGCGTCACGTCGAGGCGCGTCTCGCCGAGCGAGCGCTCGAGCGCGGCGACGCGCAGGCGCTCCTGGAGCGCCTCGATACGGCCTTCGATCTCGCGCTTTATCTGGTTGACGAGCTGGCCTACCGCCGGACGTTCTTCGGGCGGGACCTCGCGCATCCGGCGCATGACGTCGGTCAGTTCGCCGCCGCGGCCGAGTACGCGCACGCGCACCCCTTCGATTTGGTCGGCGCCGGCGCTGTCCCCCAACTCCGCCATCGCCGCGGCCCGGAGGGCCTCGAGCTGTTCTCTCATCCCGTCCTCTTGTCCGTGTCCTCGAGTCTCGGGCGCGTGCTTACCGCGGCAGCGCCCGCAACCCCAAAGCCCGAGTCGACCAAACGCGAGACCATCAAGCCGCCGACCGCCAAACAAAAGACCATGTGGACGCGCGCCACATGGTCCTTGTGCGCCGCGCAGGGCCGCGGGCCTTTACGCGGCTGCCGCTTCCGCTTCCTCGAGCGCCTTCTTGGCCGTGTCGGTCAATTCGACGAAAAGCCGGTCACGGTTGAGCGCGAGCACCGCAAGCTGCTTGCGATCGATTTCGACGCCGGCCTTCCTGAGCCCGTCCATCATGCGGCTGTAGCTCAACCCGTATTCGCGGGCGAGCGCGTTGATCCGCGTGATCCAGAGCGAACGGAAGTCACGCTTCTTTTGCTTGCGATCGCGGTAGGCGTAGGTCAGCCCTTTCTCCAGCGTGCTGCGAGCCTGGCGATAGAGTTTACGGCCGCCGACGAAACCGGAGGCGAGCTTGAGCTGTCGTTTGTGACGGCGGCGTCTTTTGGGGCCACCCTTGGCGCGAGGCATCGGCGGTCAGTCCTTCCTTGATTAAAAGATTCCCTTAAATTGGAAATTGCCTGTTCAAAAAATTGCCCTGGCTGAAGTCCCTCTGTGGCGCCGCCCTTTCTACAGGTATGGAACCAGTTTGCGCGTGTTGCGGGCGTCGGCCGCATTCAGGATGCCAGGTTGGCGAAGCTGCCGCTTACGCGCGCGCCCCTTGGAAGAGAGCAGATGGCGCAGGTATGCCTTCTTGTGCTTGACCTTGCCGGTCTTGCTTACGGAAAAGCGCTTGGCGGCGCTGCGATTGGTCTTCAGTTTGCCCATCGGTTGCGGCTCTCGCTCCGGGTAATTCTAAATTCAGGCGTTCCAGTCGACTTAAGCGTTCCAGTTTACACGACTCGTTACGCTTTAGCGCGGCGTCAGCAGGATCGACATGTTGCGCCCCTCCATCCGGGGCAAACCGTCGGCCTGCGCGATGTCCTGCACTTGCACAACGATCGAGTCCAGCAACGTACGTCCCAGCTCGGGATGGGTTATCTCCCGGCCGCGAAACGAAATCGAGAGCTTAACACGCTGGCCTTCGCCAACAAAGCGCCTGATGTGCTTGATTTTGAACTCGACGTCGTGTTTTTCGGTGCGCGCCCCCATCTTGACCTCCTTGATCGCCGTCGCGGTCGAATGGCGCTTGGAGTCATGGGTCTTTTTCTTCTGCGCGTAACGGTATTTGTCGAAATCAGTGACGCGGCAAACCGGGGGCTGGGCCGTCGGCGCGACCTCGACCAGATCCAGGCCGCGGCTTTCGGCCACGCGGATCGCCTCGCGCGTGCTCAGGATGCCGACCTGGCGGCCATCGACATCGATTACCCGGACTTCCGGGACGCGGATCTGGTTGTTCACCCTTATCGCCGGCTCGCGCGGGGGCGGGGTACGGAAATCTCTACGAATAAATCACCTCCGTCGGCATCCCAGCCGACTTGCCGCTACGATTATCACGCCGCATGGCAATACTGGGGCAACAATTTTTGCATCGTTTCGCCCGCGGCCGGAGCGATTGCTAGCCCGGCAGCGGTTCACTTTTGAGCAGCTCCACAAGATTTTCAAGCGCCATCACTTCACTCTTGGCTCCGCGCAAAAGCCGCAACGATACGGTGCGCGCGGCAGCCTCGCGCTCGCCTACGACGATCATGTAAGGCACCTTGGCCATTTCGGCCTCGCGCACCTTGAAGCCGAGCTTCTCGTTGCGCAGATCGGGCGCCGCGCGCAATCCCTCGCGCTTGAGGATGCCGGCGATCTCGGCGGCGTAGGCCTCGACTTTTTCGCTGAGCGAAAGCACTCGCGCCTGCTCGGGCGCGAGCCAAAACGGCAGCACCCCGCCCGTATGCTCGAGCAACACGCCGATGAAGCGTTCGAGCGATCCCAGAATCGCCCGATGGATCATCACCGGCCGCTCCTCGGCGCTCGAGGCGTTGGTGAAGGTCAGCCCGAAGTTCTCGGGCATGTTGTAGTCGACCTGGATGGTGGCAAGCTGCCATCGCCGTTTGAGCGCGTCGGGCACGTAGATTTCGATCTTCGGCCCATAAAACGCGCCTTCGCCCGGATTGATCTCGTAGTCGAGGCCGTTGCGCGCGAGTGCGTCGCACAGGATCGCCTCGCTCGCACGCCATAGCTCCTCGGTCCCGAGATGTTTCTCGGGCATGGTCGCGACCTTCGATTCGAGCCGCTCGAAGCCCAGCGCCTGGTAGACGTCGCGCACCATCTGGAGGTTCAGGTCGATCTCGCCGGCGGTTTGCGCGGGAGTGCAGAAGACATGCGCGTCATCCTGCGACATCGTGCGCACGCGCGTCAGCCCGTGAAGCGTGCCCGAGCGCTCGGCGCGATGGAGCCGGCCGAAGTCGGCGATCCGCAGCGGCAGGTCCCGATACGACCGCTTCTCGGAGCGATACACGAAGGTATGGCCCGGACAGTTCATCGGCTTGAAGGCGTAGCCTTTACGCCAGCCCTCGGGACTCGAATCGATCTGCTCGGTGCCCGCGCCCTCGCGATCGGTGGTCAGGAACATATTCTCGCGAAAGTTGTCCCAGTGGCCCGAGGTATGCCACAGCTCGTTCTTGAAAACCTGCGGCGTAATCACTTCCTCGAAGCCATAGCGGCGGTACAGCCGGCGCATGTAGTCGATTAGCGCGTTGTAGATGATTGCGCCCTTGGGCAGGAAAAACGGCGAGCCGGGCGAAATCGAATCGAACACGAACAGGCCCATCTCGCGGCCGAGCTTGCGATGGTCGCGCGAGCGCGCCAGCTCCAGCAGCTTCAGATGCTCGTCCAGCGCTTCCTTGCCGGCGAACGCGGTCCCGTAGATCCGCGAGAGCATCGCGTTGCGCTCGTCGCCGCGCCAGTACGCGCCGGCCACGCTGGTCAGCTTGAAAGCACGGATATAACCGGTCGCCGGGACGTGCGGCCCGCGGCAGAGATCCATCCAATCGCCCTGGCGATAGATGGAGACGCGATCGTCGGGGATGCCGCTTAGGATTTCGACCTTGTAGTCCTCGCCCATCGCGGCGAAACGCTCGATCGCCTCGGCGCGCGCCACCTCGATTCGCTCGACCTTGAGGTTGGCTTTCGCCAGCTCGCGCATCCTGGCTTCGACCTTGGGCAAATCCTCGACTGTGAAAGGCGCCGGCGGCGCGAAATCGTAGAAGAAGCCGTCCTCGATGGTCGGTCCGATCGTCACCTGCGTGCCCGGATAGAGGCTCTGGACCGCCTGGGCCATCAGATGAGCGGCCGAATGGCGCAACACTTCGAGACCTTCGGGGCTGTCGGTCTTCACCGGCTCGATCGTCCCGTCCTCTTCGATCGGGCGGCTCAGATCGACCAGCTTGCCGTTGAGACGCGCGGCGATGACCTCGCGCCCGCGCGCGCCGTTCAGCACCTCGCTGACCGTGGTCCCGCGTGGCACGCTGCGACGCTCTCCGTCGAGCGATACGCTGACTTGCGTGCTCATTCCTGAGTGAACTTGGCCGGCGCGAATTTGGCGGCGCGGAACGCCGACATCTGCGGCGTGGCTGCGGGCGGGCGACGGGCGATCATGAATGGACGCACGAAATCATCGGACGTACGCGTACGCGGAATTGGAGGCCGGGAAAACTCATGGCCATATTATAGCGCAAAGGCATACTGGTAGGCACGGGCGGGTTTGAACCGCCGACCCCTTCCGTGTCAGGGAAGTGCTCTACCACTGAGCTACGTGCCTTCTTTGCAAATTCGGAAGCGGCCGCTTCGGCCGCAACCCCGATCCGGTAACAAATATCCAGCGCGCGAGCAACCAAACGCTCCGCGAGCGATCGCCCGCCGCCTATCTGCTAAGCTTTGCCGCCAACGGAACCTCCAGCGGCAACCTATGGATCGCGAACGAATCGCTCATATTTTCTTCTTCGTCTTTCTGGCCCTGATGGGTTACGAGCTTTGCCTTCTGCTCAGCCCCTTCATCGTACCGATCGTATGGGCGATGCTGCTCGCCTTCATCGCGCATCCGGCTCTTGTCCACCTGCTGCGTTTCATCCGCAACCGTACCGCCGCGGCGCTGCTAATTACCGCGGTCCTGGCGCTTGTGATCGCCGTCCCGACGGCGTGGCTTTCGGGCAAGCTCGCGGTTGAGGCCACCAGGGTCTCGCTGAGCCAGTTGCTCCACCAGGGCGGATTCGCACAGGCCGGCAGCCAGGCATTTCATTCCAGGACCGTCACCGCGGTCGAAGACTGGCTCGAGCATAAGGGTTTACGCATCGTAGACATGCGCCGCTGGATGGAAACCACCAGCACCTACATGACCGGCTATATGAGCGCTAACGCCACAACCCTGGCGCGCAATCTGGTCACGTTCGTCTTCGACGTCGTAATGATGCTGCTGAGCTTCTTTTATCTGCTGCGCGACGGCGAAGACTATTTAGAATTCGTCCGGGGTCTGACGCCTCTACCCGAAGAAGACAAGACGATGGTGTTCGAGACTCTGCGCGCGATTCTCTCCGCCACGATGCGTGGGTTGCTGTTGACCGCGCTGCTCGAGGGCGTGCTCCTCGGCCTCGGCTACATGGTAAGCGGCGTACCCTACTCGCTACTGCTCGGAGCAGCCTCCGGCGCGGCGGCGCTGTTGCCGCTCGGCGGCACCGCCTTCGTCTGGGTTCCGGTGGTGATCTATCTTTGGTTCACGGCCGGGACGGCCTGGGGGGTGGGGATGCTGGTGTGGGACCTGCTCGTGGTCGGACTAATCGACAACCTCCTGAAGCCCCTCACGATCGGGCAGGGCAGCGGATTGCCCGCCGTTGCGCTCTTCTTCGGCATCACCGGCGGATTGGAGGTCTATGGGCTGCTCGGCCTGTTCGCCGGCCCCGCGGTGATTGCCGTTTTCGCCGCGCTCATCCGCGTCTACCGCCGCAGCTACAGCGGGCGCCCGCCGTCATCGTTCGCGTGAAACGCGACGCCGCCCACCCCGTGGCCGGGCATCGCGCGCGAGGCTAGATTAAACCGCATCGGATGGCCATGAGTGTCGAAAAGGAAAAGAAGGCACTGGCGATAATCGACCGTCTGCGCGAGCGGGGATTCGTCGCCTACCTTGCCGGCGGATGCGTGCGCGACCGCGTGCTCGGCGTCGCGGCGAAGGATTACGATATCGCGACCGACGCGCGCCCCGAAGTCGTCCAAGGATTGTTCGATAACACCGTCGGCGTCGGCGCGCGTTTCGGTGTGATCCTCGTGGTCATCGACGGCGACGCCTTCGAGGTCGCCACCTTCCGCGCCGACGCGCCCTACGTCGACGGGCGCCATCCCTCGGCGGTGCGCTTCGGCACGGTCGAGGAGGACGCGCGCCGGCGCGACTTCACTATCGGCGGGATGTATTTCGATCCTGCTACCGGGCGGACTATAGACCTGGTGGGCGGGATGCGCGATTTGCGCGCCGGCCTGATTCGCGCGATCGGCAATGCGGCCGAGCGCTTCCAGGAGGACCATCTTCGGGTCCTGCGCGCGGTACGCTTCGCCACCCGGCTCAACTTCGAGATCGATCCCGCCACCTGGGCCGCGATGCGCCGGGCCGCTCCCAAGGTCGCCACTATCGCCGCCGAGCGTATCGGCGAGGAAGTCGTCGCGATAATGACCAACGGCCACGTCGCGCGCGGTGTCGAACTGATGCGCGAGAGCGGTCTGCTGGAGGTCGTGATGCCCGAGGTGCTGCCGATGATCGGATGCGAGCAGCCCGCCAACTTTCATCCCGAAGGCGACGTTTACCGTCATACCTGCCTGGCGCTCTCGATGCTGGAGGCCGGATGCGCCGAGACACTCGCGTTCGGCGTGCTGCTGCACGACGTCGCCAAGCCGCAATGCCGCGCTGAGAACGGCGACAAGGTGACCTTCTACGGGCATACCGACCAGGGCGCTGAGATGGCCGAAGGAATCATGCGGCGGATGCGGCGCTCGCGCTTCGTGCAGGAACGCGTCGCCTACCTGGTGCGCAATCATCTGCGCCTGGTCATGGCGCCGCGGATGCGCCGGGCCACGCTCAAGCGGATGCTGGCCGAGGACGGCTTCGGCGAGTTGCTCGAACTCTCGCGGCTGGACTCGCTTGCCTCCAGCTCCAACCTCGGCTTCTACCATTTCTGCGCGCGGGCGCTCGGCGCGATGGGCCGCGAGGAAATTCGGCCGCCCCGCCTGCTTAGCGGCAACGACTTGATCGCGATGGGTTTTGCGCCGGGGCCGCATTTCAAATCGATCCTCAAGGACGTCGAGGATCTTCAACTCGACGGCGCGCTGGTCTCTCGCGATGACGCGATCGACTACGTGCGGACACGCTACGGCCCTCCGCTTCCCGCCTGATACGCGCGCCCCGGCCGATGCTCACCGCCCGCCACATCACGCGCCGCTTTGGTCCGGTCCTGGCGCTCGACGGCGTCGACTTCGAGGCGCGCCCGGGCGAAATCGTGGCGCTGCTCGGCGAAAACGGCGCGGGCAAAACCACGCTGATGAACATCCTGGCCGGCCTTCTGCGCCCCGACGCGGGTTCGGTCGATCTGTTCGGCCGCGCGCTACGGCCGGGTTCGCCCGCCGCCGCATTGGCCGCCGGCGTCGCCGCGGTTCATCAGAGCCCGATGCTGTTCGAGCGGATGACGTGGGAAGAAAATCTCGCGCTCGGCGGTTTTGGAGCGGGCATCACCCGCTCCGGTCGCGCGGCCTTCGCAATCGACCTGCGTGAAGTAGCGGCGCGGGCGGCCGCGATGGCGGCGCGGCTGGGCTTCGCGTTGCCGGCGCCGGGAGTGCGGATGGAGCGGCGTTCGATGGCCGAGCGGGTGCGGATGGAAGTCCTGCGCGCGCTCAGCTTCGAACCCCGCGTCCTGATCCTCGACGAGCCGACCGGCCTGCTCGCGCCGGGCGAGTTGCTGGCGTTCCTCGACGTGCTGCGCCGGTTGCGCGCCGAGGGACGTATCGTCATCCTGGTCACCCACAAGCTCGCCGAGGCGCTCGCCGTCGCCGACCGCATAACCGTGCTCCGTCGCGGGCGGGTCGTGGCGCATCGCGCCCGCGGCGAGGTCACCGAGCCCGAACTGGCGTTGCTGATGATTGGCGACCTGCTGCCGCCACCCGAGAGTGCGCCGGCGACGGGAGCGGCCCGCGGGGTCGCGTTCGAAATAAAAGACCTGACGGTCGAGCGGGACGGATGGCGCGCGCTCGACAGCGTCAACCTCGCGGTCGCCGCGGGCGAGATTGTCGGGATCGCGGGCGTCGACGGCAACGGCCAGAGCGATTTGGTTGACGCATTAGCCGGGGTGCGCCGTCCGAGCAATGGACTGATTCGCCTCGGTGCGCCGGGCGCGGAAGGTTCCGGCGGCGGGGCGATCGCCGTCATTCCGGAGAACCGCGACCTCGACGGCCTGGTCCTCGAAATGCCGCTGTGGGAGAACCTGCTGCTCGCGCGTCCGCTGCTCGATCGCGCGTGCGGGCGTTTAGGATGGCTCAGTGCGTCCCGCCCGGCTACGCTTTGCGCGAGGCTGCTCGAACGCTTTCACATCCGGGCCGCCGGTCCGCAGGCGCTCGCGGCCGAGCTTTCCGGAGGCAATCGGCAGCGGCTCTGCGTGGCGCGCGCGCTGGAGAGCCGTCCGCGCGTGCTGGTCGCGCACAATATCACCCGCGGGCTCGACCTTGCCGCCACCGCCGAGGTGCATCGGATGCTGACTGCGTTCGCAGGAGAGGGCGGTGCGGTGCTGCTCATCTCGAGCGATCTCGACGAGCTGATCGCGTTATGCGGACGGCTGGCCGTAATTAACCGCGGCCGCGTGCGCGCGCTGGCAGCCGACGAGCGTGACCCGTCGCGGCTGGGATTGCTGATGGCGGGCGGACACTAGGAGCTGTCTGGGGACGGGAGTCAGGACTCCAGATTTGCTCCCCTATTCACGATCCACACGCTGAAGAAAACGCACGATTGCATCCCGGGACTCTTCGGGACGTTCGAGCCAGAAACAATGGCCGGCGGGATCGAGGATTTCCAGCGCGACCCCGGGGATTCGCTCCGACAGCAGGCGCGAGTTTTCCCACGAGATGAGCGCGTCGTCTTTGCCGGTGATTACCAGCGTCGGACAACCGATCCTGGCCAGGCGATCGTAGGTGTCATGCGTGGAAAGCGCTTTCATCCGATGCCCGAGCGCAACCGGATCGATCGGCCGCTGACGCCGCGATTCGATCATAGCCGTAACAATCTCGGGATGCCGCGCGAGATGTCCCCTGCTGTAAACCGCCTGGGCCAGCGCCGCGCCCCGCTCTTCTGCCGACATCGGTTGAAGGGAATATGCGCCGGCCATCGCGTTCCCTGTGGCGCGAATCTCGTTCGGTCCGCCGGGCGTGGTGCATCCCAAAACCAGCGAACGAACTTTCTCCGGATGGCGTAGCGCCAGCTCCTGCGCGATCATCCCGCCCATCGAAACTCCGACGACATGTGCCGGGAAAAATCCCAGATGGCCCATCAGCGCGGCAGTGTCGTCCGCCAGCATCGCGATGCTGTAATCGATATCCGGTTTCTCACTCAATCCAGAGCCGCGTTGATCGAACGTGAGCACGCGGAAGCTGGCGGCGCATCCGGATGCGAGGTCGGCAAACATCGTCTGGTCACCCTGCGCGCCATGAATCATCACCAGCGGCGGACCATTTCCGCGAAGCGCGTAAGCCAGCTCGACTCCGTTGATGCGTGCCCGTTCCATGTGCCCCTACCCCGCGATTTATCACGACTGAACGGACCGAGCCAGCATAAACCACCGCGGCGGAAATTGTGCATATTGCGTGACATTAGCTGGACGGACCGGCTGTCCGGCCCCCGGCAAGTCGGCTACCATATCCGGACATGGCGAACATGCGAGTATGCGTTTACTGCGCGTCGAGTCGTCAGTGCGACCCGGTTTACTATCGGGCCGCCGCACGGCTGGGCCAGGAGTTGGCACGGGCCGGCTGCACCATCGTGTACGGCGGCGGCAGCGTAGGATCGATGGGCCATCTGGCCGACGCCGCGCTGGCCGCGGGCGGCCGAGTAATCGGCGTGATTCCGTCTTTCATGCATGATCTCGAATGGGCGCATCGCGGACTCTCCGAACTCCTGATCGTTAACGACATGCATGAGCGTAAACGGCTGATGATCGACTCCGTCGACGCGGTCGTCGCATTGCCTGGCGGATGCGGCACGTTCGAGGAATTGTTCGAGGCGATAACCTGGAAGCGGCTGGGGCTCTATGGTGGAGCGATCGTTATCGTCAATACGGAAGACTTTTACCGCCCGCTCGTAGAGCTCCTCGAGAGTTCAATCGAGCGCCGCTTCATGGATCAGCGCCATCGCGCGATGTGGAAGGTGGTCGCGGAACCCGAGCAGGTGCTCGGGGCGATCAGGGATTCGCCGCCGTGGCCGCGCGAGAACCGGCTGTTCGCATAGCTATAGTCTGTTCGAGTCTCCAAAGCACGATTGGACAGCAGCCCGCAGAATACTATTCGCTGCACCATATCGGCCCTCCGGCGCGCCGTGGAGTCGGGAAACCCGTGATCTCTCTTCAGGCCGCGATGACCGAGGTGCAATGAGCGCAGCGTTTCGCGCCGATCGGAATCTCGCTCAGGCATTCCGGGCAGGTCATAGTGGTCGGCGCGGCCGGTCGCTCGAAGCGGGACATCAGTTTGTTCACCGGCAGCACGACCGCGAAGTAGACCGCCGCCGCCACGATCACGAAAGAGATCAACTGGTTAATGAAGTCGCCGATCATGAACTTGCTGCTGTTCAGCGTTAGCGCGATCCCGGAAAAATCAGGCTTGCGCACGACCGCGGCGATAAAGGGCGTCAGCAAGTCCTTCACGAAAGCGGACACGACCGTACCAAAGGCGGCGCCGACCACGATTCCGACCGCCATGTCGATAACGTTGCCGCGCAGCAGAAATTGCTTGAAGCCGCTCATGGGTTGACCTCCTAGCCTCGGCGGAAACCTGCGCACGCGGATCTGCTGAAACCGCTGTGCCAGGCTGAGATTGGTTTCCAGATCTTCGGTTTCGACAGCCGTTTCCTGGATGCCGGATCGGTCCGAATCACACGGCCCAGACGCTTACTGGCTAACGGATTCCATCACGCGGCCGCTCTGAGCGTCCGCGATATCGACCGTTACCATACCCGCGACTTTGTGAGAGCTTTTGGCGCTCTCGAGTCCGGACTTGATGTCCGCGATGAACTTGTCCCGCGCAAACGGCGGCATCGCGTCCATCGGAAAGTTGTCCATCATCACCTTCGCTCGCATCGTCGAAGGCCATTGCACGGCGCTGACCTTCGGTCCGGCGACCGGCAGGTTGCGCATCATGGCGGCCACCGCATCCTGGAAACTCCCAGATGAACCGGAAGCCACTGACGATGCGGACGGCGCGGCGGGCGATTGCCCCGATTCTCCGGGAGCGGCCGCCACGGGAGCGGCCCCCGCAGCGTCACTGGCCGCTGGAGCATCCGTGGCGTTGACCGTCACCGACTGCATCAAGCGGTTGCTCGAAGCGTCGGCAATCTCGACCGTGACCGGCCCTTGCACGTGATGCGATCTCATTGCGTCGGCGGTCCCGGATTTCAAATCGCCGAGAAAGCGCGCCTCCGCAAACGGCGGCATCTGGTCCATCGGAAAGTCGTCCATCAGCAGGCGCGCGTGGTTGTCACCGGTCCATTGCACGCCGTGGACCTTAGGACCCGCGATCGCGAGCCCCCGGGCCATCTGCTCGAACGCGCCGTGGAAGGTTGTGGTATCGCCGTCGGCCACGACCGTTGCGGCATTGCCGCCCGAGGTGGCCGCGGTCTCGCCTTGCCCTCCATGGGCATCGATGGTCGCGAGCATCTGATCGATTTCTCCCCTGGCCTTGTCATCAGGCGCGAGCGTGCGCGCTTTGACGAGGTAGCTGCGGGCGGCCGGCTTGTTTTCCATCTCGGCGTACGCGACGCCGAGATTGAAATAGGCCTCGAAGAAATCGGGATGGGCGGTCACAACTTTTTTGTACTGGACGATCGCCACGTCGGGATTGCCGCTGGAGAGGTACATCGTGCCCAAATCGGTGCGCACGCGGGAGTCATCAGGCCTGTGGCTCAGGTAATGCTCGTAGGCGGCAATCGCCTCGTCGTAACGGCGGCGGTCGTAGTCGATATTGCCCACGCCGCGCAACGCCGGAAGATTTTCCGGGTCGAGCTTGAGAACGTGAGCGTAGGCGTCTTCGGCCTTCGGGTAGTACGACGAATCGAACATCGCGGCCCGCTCAGCAGCGTCACCAAACCGATCCCACGCGGCAACGTCGTTTGGAGCCGCGTCGGCCTTGGCCTTCAGATCGTCGATAAATTTGCGCGCCTGGTCCGGAATTTTTATCATTTGCGGATGGCCCGCAGGGAGGTTCCCGCTCGCGGCGGTCTGCGCGCCGGCGCTGGCAAGAGCGCGCTCGCGTTGGGGTTGCTGGCGCATGATAAAGACGGCGGCGCCCAGTCCGATCGCGAAGATGGCCGCGAAAACAACGGCAAACGCCGGCGTGAAGTGCGACGCGGCCGGCGCGCCCGACGCGGGTGCGAACGGCGCCCGCGTCGGGCGCGCCGGAGCGGGCGCCGTACCGGCGACGCCGCCGCTTACGCCTGTGACGGCGGCGGCCGCGCTCGCGGCCACCGCCGTCACAGGCGTCCCGCAGCCCACGCAGAACTTTGCGCCGGGAATCACCGGCGTCCCGCATTCCGGACAAAATCGCATTAGAATCGCATCTACGTTGTTGTGCCCGGCCTCGCCGCGGCCAGGCATTCATGCCCCACGCTGCGACGCGTGCGCCAGGACGCCTCGCGTCCTGGCGCACGCGTCGCACTGGCACCTAAGAAAAAATCACAGCCGCGCCTGCCTGCGCAACCACGTGCGGTCCGCGATGCGGACCGCACGTGGTTGCGCAGGCAGGCCGCAGCGGGGAAAGCTGAGCGGCCGAGCGGGTGGCGCGTTGTACTCAAAACTCGCGATGGTCTAGGGTGGGGAGGCTTGGGGTAAAGGCGCTCGGAGATAAGACGGCTACTCATGGGCGCCCCGAATATAGGCGCGGCAGTACGCATCGACGCGTTATATGCCGGCGCAACTAAATTCTAAGGAGACAACCGGGATGCTAATTTACAATTCTTTTGGGCCCAATCCGCGCGCGCTGAGGATGTTCCTTGCCGAAAAAGGCCTCACCCTTCCGACGCGCGACGTCGATCTCATGGGGGCAGAGAACCGCCGCGCGCCGTATACCGATTTAAACCCGGGGGGACAACTACCGGCGCTCGAACTCGACAACGGCAAGACCATTGGCGAAACGGTCGCCATCTTCGAGTATCTCGAAGAAAAAAATCCCAAGCCCGCGCTCATCGGCGCAACGGCCGAGGAGCGCGCCGAAACGCGCCAGTGGCAGCGACGCGTCGAGCTGAACATCACCGAGAACATTTACAACGGTTTTCGCTACGCTGAGGGGTTCGAACTATTCAAGAACCGCGTGCCGGTTTTTCCTGAGGCGTCTCCCTCACTCAAAACGCTCGCGCAGAAGCGAATGGAGTGGCTCGACGGGTTGATCGCAGGACGCGACTGGATCGTACCCAACCGCTTTACCATCGCCGACATCATTCTATATTGCTGTTTGGACTTCTCCTCGGGTGTGGGTCAGCCGATCCCCGCCTCGGCCAAAAATCTACAGGCATGGTTCAAACGCACAGCGGATCGGCCAAGCGCGATCTCGAGCCTGCATCCGGCGGCTGGCAAGCTGAAGATGCGCGGCTGAAAGATTCCGTTCGTGATTGGCCGGCGGCTCCGTCTCGAGCCGCCGGCCCGCCGCGATACGTCACGACTCATCACCAGGCGCCGTCAGCAAAATTTATCAGTCATCAGCAAAAGCAATCAGTAATGCCTGACCAGCAACTCGACCAGATCGCGCACCAGCTCACATTGCTGGTGCGCGAGAAGACCGGTGACCCGGATGCGACGGTGGGCGAGCCCAGCCCGCTGCCCGGCCATGCGGGCCTGAGCTACAGTTTCGAACTGACAACGAAAGTGGACGATGCGCCGCGGACCGAGCGGCTGGTGGTTCGGCTTGCGCCAGAGGGCGTCCCGATAGCAGGGCCGACCGACGTAGTCCGCCAGGCGCGAATCATGGCCTCGCTTGCCGGCACCGCGGTGCCCGTGCCGGCAGTCAAATGGTATGACGGCGACCCGCGATGGTTCGGGCGGCCGTTTTTCGTGGTCGGCTTCCTGGTAGGCGACAAGCTCGCACTGGGCGAGCGTACCTATACTGCCAGCGAGACGCGTCCGATGGTCACGCATGCGGTCGAGGCGCTGGCCGCGCTGCACACGGTCCCGTGGGAGCCGCGCCGCGAGGCCTGGGGCGAGCCGCTTTCACTCTCTGACGAAATGAAGCGGCTGGACAACCTGCTCGATCGGCCGACGCTGGACTCCAAAGTCGTCGGACGCGGACCTCTCTTACGCGAGCGTCTGCGCCAAAGTCTGCCCTCGCCCGAGCGGGTGCATGTCGGATGCGTTCACGGCGATTTCCAGTGGTCGAACTGTCTGTTCGACGGTGGGCGCCTCAAAGCGGTCATAGATTGGGAACTCTCGCAGATAGGCGCGACGCTGATCGATCTCGGATGGCTTTGCCTGTTTTCAGACCGTGAGAGCTGGGAGACGCAGGACCTGGTGCCGGCGCATGTTCTGCCACCGGACGAGATAACCGGGCTTTACGCCTCGATGGCCAGTTCAGCCGTCGATCCCGATCAGGTGCGATGGTTCCGGGCGTTTGCGGGTTACCGATTTGGAGTTATAACAGCGTTCAATCTCATGTTACATCGACGCGGCAAGCGCCCAGACCCGACTTGGGAGGATATCGCCCTGTCGGGGCCCCGACTGTTCGAACGCGGCCTGGAGTTACTAGGTTGAAGCACTCCATTGCCGCGGCGATAAGTGGGCTGTCGCATCGCTTCGAGGGAGGGCGACGAGATGAAAGCCACTGCGAAGCAGTCCGTCGAGTTTGCCGAAACGCCCGAGCAAGCGGTCAAGGCGGCCGATGCCATCCTGGGCGCAAATCCCTTCGTGGGCCTGGATTCAGATCAGGTCCTCGAGCAACTGACTAACTTCGTCAGCGACTCGCTCAAGCATCCCGAGATTCTCGGCGGCCAACTGACCAAGCTGGCGGTCGAGCTGGCGAAGGTTGCCGCCGGTGTCTCCGATGTAGTTCCGGAAGATAACGATAAGCGCTTCGCCGACCCGACATGGTCCGACAATCCATTCTATCGCCGCATGATGCAGGCTTACCTTGTCTGCCGTTCGACGATGCACTCGATGGTGCCCGAGAGCGCCAACGGTGAATGGAAGGAAGTCGAACAGCAGCGTTTTGCGGTCCGGCTACTGACCGAAGCGCTCGCGCCGACCAATCTGCTGATCGGCAATCCGGCGGCGCTCAAGCGCGCCTTCGAGACCGGCGGGGCCAGCCTGATACATGGGATGCGCAGCTTTTTCGACGACCTCTGGAACAACAACGGGATGCCGCAGACGGTCGACAAACGTCCGTTCGCCGTCGGCCGTAACCTGGCCGTCACGCCCGGCGCCGTGGTCTTTCGCTCGGAGATACTCGAACTGCTGCAGTACACGCCTACGACCAGGCAGGTGTACGAACGGCCGATTCTGCTGGTACCGCCGCAAATCAACAAGTTCTACGTCATGGACCTCGCGCCAAAGCGCAGCCTGACCGAGTATGCGGTCGCCCGCGGGGTTCCGTTTTTCACCGTGAGCTGGCGCAATCCCAGGACCGAGCATCGCAACTGGGGTCTCGACGAATACGTCACCGCGATCAGGCAAGCGCTGGACGCGGTGTGCGAGATAACCGGCAGCGCCACCGTCAACCTGCTCGGCATCTGCTCCGGCGGAATCACGTCGACCTTGATGCTCGGCTATTTGGCGGCCATCGGCGACCGCCGCATCAACGCCGCGACGCTGGTGGTCACGATGCTGGACTCGAGCATGCCCTCGATGACCGGGATGTTCACGACCGAGGAAGGCGTGGCGGCGGCAATCGCGCGCTCGCGGCGGCAGGGTGTGCTCAACGGCGCCGAAATGGAGCGCCTGTTCGCGTGGCTGCGGCCCAACGACCTGGTCTGGAATTACTGGGTGAACAACTACCTGATGGGCAAGGATCCGGCGCCGTTCGACATCCTGTACTGGAACGCTGACTCGACCAATCTTCCCGCTCGGCTGCACGCCGGCTTTATGGAACTGCTGCTGCGCAACGGCCTGACGCGGCCCGGCGGGATCGAAATCCTCGGCCAGCCAATCGATTTACGCAAGGTCGACCACGATATGTTCGTGGTGGGCGGCATGACCGATCATATTTGCGCCTGGCGCGCCGTCTACAACGGCGCGCGTCTGTTCGGCGGAAGGACCGAGTTCGTGCTTAACTCCAGTGGGCATGTGCAGACCCTGGTGTGCCCGCCGACCAACTTCAAGGCCAAGTACTATGTCAATCCCACTCTGGGTGACGATCCCGAGACCTGGCTCAAGGGCTCTACCGAGCACAAAGGTTCGTGGTGGGATCATTGGCTCGGATGGCTCGATAAACGTTCCGGCGATAAGCGGGAATCACCGGCTAAACTCGGCAGCGAACAATTCCCGCCACTCGAGCCCGCGCCCGGAAAGTATGTAATGGAATTAGCCGGCGGCAATTCGTCCGTGGCCAATGGATGACGAACTTTGCTTCGGCGCAGACGTAGATGGCCCGCTCACATCCGCCGTCTCTTGCGCGCGATGCGCTTTGGCGCTTGGGGAACGACGGGATTTGCAGAGGCTATTTATTCTTAGAGCTTCAAACTCGGGACACTAAAGCGTGCCGAGAAACGCGACCAGGTCGGCCTTTTCATCCGGGGTGAGCCCGACCTGGAAGCGGTCGTTGTAGAAGTTCACCACGTCCATCAGGGTGGCCGACTGCCCATCATGAAAGTACGGCGCGCGTGAAGCGAGCCCGCGCAGGCTCGAGGTTTTGAACCGGGCGATATCGAAGCATCTGCCGGTGACCATCGCCTGACCCGGGTCCGTCACCTGGAAGATCTGGCCTTTGAGCGCGCCGACGTCGCATCGCAACGTGAACAACGGCAAATCGGGCGTGCGGCGCGTGACGTCGGCCGTCCCAAGATTCATCAGAATGTTAATCGAACGGTTTCCCACGTTCGGCGTGTCGTGGCAGGTGGTGCAGAAGCCCTCGTGGGTAGAATGGTCCTCCGCGTCATCCAGGCCCGGGACGCCTCCGATGATCATCGGGGTCGCGTTGAAGATTGCCTGGCCGCGGGCGATTCGCGCGCGCTCGGGATTGGGATCGCCTCGCCACAGGTCGTAGAGGTTGAAAACGTGAAGCGAAGTTTGCTCGCCGGTGGGATTGTTGCCGAAGGGATCGTTGACTCCGATAAAGAAGGGCTCGCGAGAGAGCGCCACCGGCCCACCGCCCACGCCTCCGTCCTGTAGCGAACCTGCCTTGGGTACCCACACCTGTGCGTCGTAGGTTCCGGTTTCGAATTCGATGAGCCGCGCGAGCTGATCGGGCATCGGCCCGTCTATCGCCTGCTCGTGGCCGCGCACCGCGTCGTTGACCTGATGTTCCAGGTCGGCCATCCGTCCGTCCCACATCAACGAGTCCTCGAAGCGCAGATTGGTCGCCTGTAACGGACGGCGGTAGACCGAGAGCACTCCGCTCTTAGGACTGTTCAGCCTGGTGCAATGGTACGGATCGTCGACTTTGATCACTGAGAACTCGGCGTTCGGCGGTATCGCGATGCCGATTCGGATGAGCCCCTTGTTGAGCAGCAGCGTATACGCTTTCTTCATCGCCGCCGGCGTCGACACGTCGTCATCGGGACAGGTGGCGCCGTCGACCGGCCGGAACAGTGGATCGGTGCCGTGGCTCGCCTCGAAGCGCGCGCCAATACTTACCGGCGTGATGGTCCATCCGGTGCTCGGATCGTGGCAGGTGACACAGGCGCGACCGTTCGTCCCCAGCGGCTTGAAAAAAGGATTTTCGGCGGTAAAAGGTCCTTCGGGCTGGTAGGTGGCGGCCTTGCCTCCGGAATTTTCCCAGGTCGAATAGCGCTCGAGACCGTAGTTGGCCGAAACGGTCGAGTAGTCTCGGCTTGCCCCCTGAACGTACGCCGCACCCTTGCCCGCGAATGAGGCGTGAGCCGCGCCCTTAGGAGCCGCGTCGTCGTTGCCAGCGTTGGTCACCGCCCATCCGACGAACAGGGAGAGCGCAATAGTCGCGAAAGTCACAGCCGCATATTTGACGGCCGCGTATTTCGCGACGCCGGAACAATTGGTCGATCTCAAGTGCAAGGGCTCAGGCCGCTCCTCAACAGGGCGCGGCGCGTCGTCTCCTTTATCGTGTTTCAGCCATGATTTCCAAGACCTCCGCCGTCTCCGCCATCAAAGGCTGACTAGCATTTTGCCGGGCTTTGATTCCTTCCGAAAGCGTCCGCAGGTAGGCTGCATTCGGAGAGCGATTGGATACGGGCGGCACATCGCTCGATCGCGGAGGTTCGGGTCGGGACAGTATCGCGTAGTCTCGATCATAATTTTCCATATTTTGCCGGGGGACGATCCATGAATGAACCGAGGGCGACGTCAAAACAGCTAATCGAAAACCGGCGGGTGATCGTGACGCGATGGACCTTCGCGCCGGGCGAAGCCACCGGACCCCACGTTCATGCTCACGATTACGTCGTGGTGCCACTGACCACCGGCAATCTGCGAATCGTCGCTTTCGACGGCACCGCCAGCGACGCCGAACTGGTTAGCGGCGCGCCTTATGCCCGCGGCGCCGGGGTCTCGCACGACGTGATAAATCAGAACGCGTTCGAGTTCAGCTTTATCGAGATCGAGGTCAAATAGCGGCGTCCGCCGTTTGGATTGGCCTTTTCCTTAGCCTCGCGACTATGCTGCGGCAATTACGTTAGCGCGAAGGAGCCAACCTCGATGCAGGATCTGCTGCCGATAGCCCTAAAGCTGGGCGCTCTACTCAAGGATCGCCGCGAAACCATCGCGATCGCCGAATCCTCTTCCGGCGGCGTCATTTCGGCGGCGCTGCTGGCGGTGCCGGGCGCCTCCGCTTACTTCCTTGGGGGCGCGATCGTCTACACGCGCGAGTCGCGACGCACGCTGCTCGACATCCCGGATTCGGCCTTCGCGGGCATTCGGGGAGTAACCGAGCCTTTGGCCCAGGTGCTGGCGCGTGGGACGCTTAAACGTTTTTCGACCACCTGGAGTCTGGCCGAAGTCGGGGCCGCCGGGCCCACGGGAAATCGCTATGGCGATCCGGCCGGGCACAGTTGTATCGCTATCGAGGGGCCGGTCGAGCGCGCGATAACGGTCGAAACCGGTAGTAGCGACCGCGTCGCCAATATGCGCGCCTTTGCGGCCGCCGCGCTTGAATTGCTCTCGCAAAGCCTCGCGTCGCTGCCCGCGAAGCATCGCTGAGCAGGTCACGAATCGAGTCGCGTCGTCCGCCCGTTATACCCAGGCCGACGCGCGATTTCCGTCACGACCGGCCGCGAATCCTGTAGCGAATCGGCATGTGCTTGATGCCGCCGACGAAGCTCGAACGCATCCGCTGCGTGGGACCTGCCAGCTCCACGAACTCCAGGCGCTCCGCCAGTTGCCGAAACATCACCTGCAACTCCAGCCGCGCGAGATTCGCCCCCAGGCAAAAATGCTCGCCGATGCCAAAAGAGATATGCGGGTTGGGATAGCGGCCGATGTCGAACGTGGACGGCCGCTCGAAGATCTCTTCGTCGCGGGCGGCCGAGGGATAAAAGAGCGCGAGGAAATCGCCCTCGTGAATCTGCTGACCGCCAAGCGTCGTATCGGCGGTGGCGATGCGCGTGAACTGGATCACCGGCGAAGTCCATCGAACGATTTCCTCGGTCGCCTTGGGTGCCAGCGACGGATCGTTTTTCAGGCGCTCCCATTGAGCGGGATTACCGATGAGCGCGTGGAGACCGCCGGTAGTGGCGTTTCGCGTGGTTTCGTTGCCGGCGATGATGAGCAAGGCGAAATAGGACAATAGCTCGAACGGCGGAAGCGGTTCGCCGTTGACCGTGCCGTTGGCAAGCGCGCTCGCGAGGTCGTCGCGCGGGTTCTTACGCCGATCTTCACAGAGCTGATTGAAATACTGGAAGAATTCCATCCGCGCGCGTTCAAGGTTCTGCGTGATCGTTTCGCTGCCCCCGTATTCGGGGTCGGCCGGACCGATCATCGTGTTACTCAGCCGGAACATCAACGCCCAGTCGGCGCGCGGGATGCCGAACATCTCCGCGATCACCGCGAGCGGAAGCTTGGCTGAGACCTCGGTGACGAAGTCGCACTCCTCGCGCCCCACCAGGTCGTCGAGCACCTCGGTAGTAATCCGCTCGATCTGGTCCTTCAACTGCCGCACCGAACGCGGTGTGAAACGCTGATTGACTACGCGGCGAAATTCGCCATGCTCCGGCGGGTTCATATTGAGGAGCTGGCGCAGGACCGGTTCGTCGGGCAGGGGAGAGCCCGGCTCGTCCTGAACCACGAAGAGCAACTGGCTGCTTCTGAAAAGTTCGGGCTGCCGCGAGACGGTCACGATGTCGGCGTGCTTGGTGATCGCCCAGAACGGCTCGACGCGCGGACGCTCATAACGGAAGACCGGGGCTTCTCTTCTGAGCAGCGCCCATTCCTCGTGCGGATAGCCCCGCTGGACGTAAAGATCCGGATTGATGATGTCGAGCGTTTCGAGCGTAAGGGATGGCATCGCCCTGGCTAGTCCTCGACCAGGCGGATCGCCTGGCGGGGGCAGAGCGTCGTCGCAAGCTGGAGCTTGTCACGCAATTCCCGCGGTGGATTGTCCATCAGCACATAGCTGAGATCGTCGTCGCGAAGTTCGAACACCTGGGGCGCGACCTCGACACAACGGCCGTTCCCTTCGCAAAGATTGTGATCCACAACGACTTTCATAGGGTCGCTCCTGAGTATCAAGGACTTGGGAAGTGGATTGAGGGTGGGGATGTCCTGCATCCGAACGATAGGCACACCCGCCAGCATGCCGCAATGCGCCGCTTTTGACCTATTCCTCAGTGACCCCAAACCGTGCCGCCATCGATATTAATCGCCTGACCCGTTATCCATTTGCCGCGATCGGTGACCAGGAAGCGGACCAGTTCGGCGCACTCGGAACCGTCACCCGGATAGCCCAGGGGAATAAAGGTCTTGACGTACTTCTCCCAGCCTTCGCCGCGGCCAAGATCATCTAGACGAAAGGTGTCGATGACGCCCGGGCAGACCGCGTTCACGCGAATGCCGTGCGGCGCGAGCTCGAGCGCCATCGAGCGGCTGAGCGCGTTGACCGCGGCCTTGGACGCGGAGTAGGCGGCAGCCTTGGCCTGGGCGAGCTTGCTCGCGATCGAGGAAATGTTGACGATGCTGCCGCCCTGCCCCTGGGCGATCAATTTGCGCGCGACGGCGGCCGACAGCAGAAAGGTCCCGTCGAGATTCGTTACCATCACTTTTTTCCAGACTTCGTAGGGGAGGGCGACGGACTCCACGCGGTCCGGACCGCGTGCGGCGCTCGCGTTGTTGATGAGAATGTCAATGCGGCCGAACTCCGCTATGGTGCGGTCGGCCAGCGCCTCGACCGCATGCGGGTCGGCGATATCGGAGACCAGCGCCAGGCAGCGGCCGCCGGCTTCACGGATCTCATCCGCGACACTATCGATATCGCGCCATCCGGCAGCCTTCTCGTCATCCGGGTAACGCTCAGGCGAGCGTCCAGTGCCGGTGATCACAATCGCCGAGCCCGCCTGCGCCAACAGTTTAGCGATCGGGCGGCCGATGCTACGCATCCGTCCGGCGCCGGTGATAATCGAAACCTTGCCTGCCAATTCCTGTTCTATCGGCACTTCCTGTTCCTTTTAGGGTAATCCCCTCTAACTGGATGTTTGATTTAGGGCTCTGACACTAGCCAACCGCGAAGCGATCGGACAAGCGCTCGCGAGCGCGGCGGTCCCACGCCGGGCCGTTCCTGTGCTACAGTCGCGGCCGTAGCCGTGCGGGCGAAGGGCGTATCGATGGATTTCAAATTCAGCGAAGAGGATGAAGCTTTCAGGCGGGACTTCCGCGTCTGGCTCGAGAAAAACCTGCCGCGCGACTGGCACGACGAGGGTGAACTACACGATCCCGACACCAAGGAAGAGTTCGAGCGCCGTCGCGGATGGCATCGCAAGCTCTACGACGGCGGCTGGATGTGTATCCATTGGCCCAAAGAATACGGCGGCCGCGGCGCGAGTCTGTTGCAGCAGATCATCTATTCGCAGGAACTCGACCGCGCAAAAGCGCCGCCTGTCGTTAACTTCCAGGGAATCGCGCGCGTCGGCCCCACCCTGATGCAATGGGGCACGCCCGAACAAAAACAACGCTACATCCCCAGGATTCCTTCCGCCGAGGAAATCTGGTGCCAGGGATTATCGGAGCCCAATCACGGCTCCGACCTGGCGGCGGTCGAGACCCGCGCGATCGACGAGGGCGATCACTTCATCGTCAACGGCTCCAAGGTCTGGACTTCCAACGCCCATCACGCCGATCTCACTACCCTGCTATGCCGCACCGACCCTTCGCTGCCCAAGCACAAGGGCCTGAGCTACCTCCTGATCGATATGAAAAGCCCGGGCGTCACCGTGCGCCCGCTGGTGCAGATGACCGGCGAGAGCGGCTTCAACCAGGTCTTCTTTGAAGACGTCGCGGTGCCGAAGGCGAACCTGGTGGGCCAGAAGAATCAGGGCTGGATGGTCGCGATGACCAATATGATGTTCGAGCGAACGATCCATGGCGGCCGCACTGACATGATGGTCGAGGTGAAACAGCTCGGCGAACTGGCAAAAAAGGTCCACCGCAACGGCCATCCCGCCTGGCACGACCACTACGTGCGGCAGCGAATCGCCCGCTTCGCGTGCGAAGCGGAGGCGCTCAAGTACACCAGCTATCGCCAACTTACCCGCCAGGTCAAAGGTTTGCCGCCCGGCCCCGAAGGCTCGATCATGAAACTGGGCACGACCGACTTGAACCTGCGCATCCAGACGTTCGCGATGGAACTGCTCGGCGCCTATAGCCAGTTCGAGTACCAGGCCACCGGCGCAATCGACCACGGCAAGTGGTCACATCGAATGCTCGCGGCCCGGCGCGGAACAATCGCGGCCGGCACCAATGAGATTCAGCACAACATAATTGGCGAGCGCGTACTCGGGTTGCCCAAGGGCTAGTGTTCGGGACCCTCGCCGTACGCATTTCTTAACGAGGCGCGGAACCGGTAGCAGGCATGGACGCTCCCCGCGCCGGATTCACGCACACGCCACGTATAGGCGAGGATGCTCTCAATAGCTAATGGAACAGACTAGTAATAAAGCCGGCCGCGTGCCGGGCGCGATCGGCTCGTTTCTGGTGGTTGTGACGCCGCTTCTTTTTGCGCTGTGCGGTGGCCCGCTCGCGGGCGTCGCCCTGGCGGTAGACGCTTCGCCTACCCCGACCGCGCAGGCGTCGGTTACGCCAGCCGCGCTCGCGTCAGCTACTCCGGTCCCGCAGGCGTTAGGCGAACTTGGTAATCTGATCGCCGCGAAAAACCTTTCCGAGCTGCACTGGCCGAATTTCGCCAACCTCCAGCCCGAGATCGCGAAATTCTACGCTCTGGGCACAAACTCTCTCGCCTGGAGTCATGACGGTGCGCCGACTCCACAGGCGCTGGCGATGATCCAGCTTTTCAAACAGGCCTCGCTAAAGGGCCTCAACCCGGAGGACTACGACGCCTCGCGATGGGACGCACGCCTGGTTGCGCTCGCTCCGCCAAATCCGCATCCGGCCGACACCGTGCTGGCGCACTTCGATCTGGAGCTTACGGTCTGCGCGGCGCGCTACCTGTCCGCCCTGCACATCGGAAGGGTCAGCCCGCAGCATTTCAAGTTCGGCCTCGCCGTGGGGCCGGCTAACAACTCCGACCTGGCCGAGGTCCTGCGCAACCAGGTAGTACCGGCTGTGGACGTCAGCGCCGTGGTCGCGAGCGTCGAACCTCATTATGACGGCTACGCGCGGGACGAGACCGCGCTTGCCGCGTATCTGAAACTGGCCGCTCAAGGCGACGGGCCGCCTTTGCCGGTGCCGGTCAAATCCGTGCATCCCGGCGATAGCTACTCGGGAATCGCACCGTTAGTCTCGCGGTTGCGCCAACTTGGCGATCTGGCGCCCGACGCCAGTACGCCCGCCGACAGCCCCGTCTATCAGGGCGCTGTGGTCGACGGAGTAAAGCACTTTCAGCGCCGCCATGGTCTTCAGCCCGACGGCGTACTCGGTAAGGAGACCGTCGCGCAGCTCAATGTGCCGCTCAACCAACGGGTCAAGCAGCTCCAGTATGCGCTCGAGCGCTACCGATGGATTCCGCCCGATTTTCCGCAGCCACCAATTATCGTGAATATCCCCGAGTTCAGGCTGCGGACGATGCGCCGGCAGCCCGCGCCGTTCCTGTCGATGCGAGTGGTCGTCGGCAAAGCCTATGACCACGAGACGCCCGTGTTCGCGGATTACATGCGCTACGTCGTCTTCCGGCCTTATTGGGAAGTACCGATGTCGATCCAGTTCGCCGAGCTCGTGCCTAAAATACGGCGCGACCGCAACTATCTCGAGGACCATGGATTCGAGGTAACAACCATCGACGGCACGGTGGTGACAGACGGCCCTGTCAGCGATGACGTACTCAGTCAGCTCCGCTCGGGCTCACTGAGTATCAGGCAAAAGCCCGGACCCAAGAATGCGTTGGGGCTGGCCAAGTTCATCTTTCCTAACCGTTACAACGTGTACCTTCACAGTACGCCGGCACCCGAGCTCTTCCTGAAAGCCCGGCGCGACTTCAGTCACGGATGTATCCGGGTACAGAATCCCGCGGCGCTCGCAGCCTGGGTTTTACGCGACAAACCGGAATGGACCCTGGACAAGATAAACGCCGCGATGAACGGGGACGAGACGATTGAGGTAAATCTCGACAAGCCCATCCCGGTACTTATCCTTTATAGCACGGCGGTGGTCGAACCTGACGGTGAGGTGCGATTCTTCAGGGATATATACAAGTATGATTCCGCGATGGAGCAAGCACTGGCGAGTGGCTATCCATACACTAGCTAGTGATGACATCCTTGTTGACGGCGTGGTTTGGCCGGTCTTTTTGGAATATGTTGCGCGCAAGTTCTCTCGCCCATCGCGCGGCGCCGATGCGTCTTCGATTCGCCCTGACGATCGCAATCGTCGTTTTTCTCTCAATGGCGGCGGGCACAGGCGGCGCGGCATGCGGGCCGCGGCAGGGCTTGGCCAATCGATGGAAACTTCAGTCGCGAGACGGCGTAGCCTGGCTGATCACGCCCTGTGGCGATCGATTTTTTTCCGCCGGGATCAACACCCTAACCGACACCGCGGCTCCGCCGTTGGTCTGGAGTCCCGAGAAACACGCCTGGCTCACGCCATACCAAACCTCTGATACGTGGGCGCGTCGTACGGCCGCGCAAGTCCGCGGCTGGGGCTTCAATACGGCCAGCGCGTTCAGCTCTCCCAACATCCAGCTTCCCAGCATTCCGGATCTCGACCTGGGTTGGAGGGCGCGACTTCTTTGGGCCGATCCTTTCGACCCGTCGGTCGACGAGCGGATAACCACCCAGACCAAGGAGGCGGCCGCCGCGTACAAGAGCGGTGCTTACCGCATCGGATATTTCTCCGACAATGAAATCGGATGGTGGAATGGAGCCCTCTTCAGTTACTATCTTAGGCGGTCCGCAACGAATCACACCAAGCAGACGCTGGTCACTCTCATCCGGCATCATTATGGTGACGATTGGCATCGATTCACCGCCGACTTTGACGTAACACCGGGCATTTCCTCTTTTCAGGAATTGCTCGCAAACGCCAACGCGCAGGCCCATCTGCGTCCGGGAGGAAACGGAATCAGGGTAGTTCGCGAGTTTACTTTCGCCATCGCGCGGCATTACTACGAACTCATTTATCGCGCGCTGCGCGAGGAAGATCCGGCGGCGCTCATTTTCGGCGATCGCCTTCCCAGCTACTACGACCCGGACGCGGTCCGCGCGATGGCTCCCTTCGTCGACGCTGTCGCAACGAATTACGACGTCGACAGTCCGGACGGCTGGATTGCGCATTACTATTTCGACGGCTTGCGCCGCCTGACCGGGAACAAGCCCGTGCTGATCTCCGAATGGTATTTCGCGGCCCAGGAAAACCGTAGCGGAGACCTGAACAGTGGCTATCTGATGACCGTACCCACCCAGGCCGACCGCGCCCGGGGTGCGGCAAGCGCCGAGCGGCATTTCGCGCTCGTACCCTCAATCGTGGGACTCCACTGGTTCCAATATCGCGACGAGCCCAAAGGCGGCCGCGAGGGAGATCACGAGGACTTCAATTTTGGCGTGGTTGACATCAATGGGCGGCCATACGAAAAACTCGTCGCCGCGCTGACCGCGGCGAACCGCAGCCTCGTGCAAGTCCATCAAAGCGCGCCGCATCATGCGGCGGTCATGCAACCCGCCGAGATTGAGATCCCCGAAGCCGGTATCGACGCCGGCTCCATCTCATTGAGCCAATGGCCGAAGGATCAGGCACTGGTCAAGGGCATTTTGGCGCCTTCACCCGACGTCGCTTTCGGTGACCTGTTCCTGACGTGGAGCCCGCACGGGCTGCACCTGGCAACCATCAGCATGGACCATTACGATGCACACCTGCTCGCGTATGATGGCGCATTTCCACGCAGCGAAGCGTTTCGAATCGACCTGGGCGTGGAAACCGGAGCGGGCGCGCGCCGCTTTGCGTTCTTTTTCATTCCTCCGAAGATCTTTCGGAGAAAGAGCGGCGTGACGATGCGTATCGAGGTCTGCCGCATGGATCGCGAGACCTGCGATCCTGTGCCGTCGGCCATCGCGGTATATAAGGAAAGCGATCGGCCGCGGATCGTCGCCCAGATCACCCTACCCTGGGCGGCTCTTGGCTTATCGGAACCCCCGGCCGACAGGCATCTTCGAGTACAATTGGCGGCTACGACATTTTATCGTTCCCGCTGGATGTCGCTTGGAGGTGTCCCGCCCGCGGACGCGATGAAGGATCTGAAAACCTGGAGACCGGCGATGCTGACCGGTGGTGCCTATACTTCAGCTGCGAAATTTCACCCGCCGAGACTATCGCCGACAGCGGCTTCATCTCCCCGGACCTCACCTGCCTCGAATTGAGCCGGTTTGCGAGAGCTAGCGCCGCTCCGGCCTATTCCGACCTCGCGGCAACCGTCAGGAAAATTTGACAGCCGGCGCGCGCGGAGCATCACGCGGGAAATTGGAGTGAAAACAGCGTCAGGCGGATTCGGCGATGCGGCTTGCCTGAGGACTTGTCACGGGACTGACATTTCGTGCGTGCCGTACGTCGGTAGCCAAGCCGATTTTTTCCAAGAGACAAATCGCCAGATAGCCGACGTCGGGCTGCCGCCAGTTCCATCCGAGTCGCGCAATCCCCGGCCGCGCGTGATGGTTACGATGCCAGTTCTCGCCCTGACAGAATTGCATCAGGCCAAGCCATGTCACGTTGCGGCTGGAATCCTCGCCGGGTGAAACCCCAGGCTCCGTATGGCAAATGCTGTTGACGAAGCATTGAGCGTGGAGCGCAAAGACCAGGCGAATGGATCCTACCCAAAAGAACGCAGCGGCGCCGAAGTACAAACCGCCAAAATAGGAAACAGCCAGGATCGGCCCCTGCACATACCACCAGAATCGGTACATCGGGAGATCAAGCTCGGGGCAAAAGCGCTCGACCGACGGCTCGCCCGACTGCCACAACCATCGCAGATGTGCCCACCAGAAGCCGTTCACCGGACTCGAAATATCGTTCTCGGTGTCAGCGAAAGCGTGATGGCGCCGATGGCCCGCAGCCCAGCTCAACGGAGTTCCTGAACCGTTAAATACCGCGAAGAACGTGAGTATCGATGATAGCCACGGATTAAGTCGCAAAGCGCGATGCGCGAGCGCGCGATGATAACAGACCGTGGTTGCCATCCCGCCCAGCCATAGCAGGCAGAATGAACCCAGGAGCACTCGCCAGCCGGGTAGCGGAAACAGAATCAAGCCCGCCAGCGCCGTGATGTGGATCAACACGAACCAGGGCAGCACCAGCGAATCTTCATTGCGCGCGCGCCACCACGGCCACTCCCACGGGCGATCGACCGGAGCCTCGTGGGCTCGTGCGCTATTCAACTAATTGGCCCGGAGAATACAGCGCAATGAATGGCTCGAAGTTGGCCCGGATAGACAGACGGTCTCATGCACATGGCGCTGCTCTCCCTTGGCGGTGGCCGGATAGCGCGCGAACAAGAAACCAAAGGAGTCGGAGAAGGTTAAGTGAAAGCGTTCTGACCGGTGATACTTAGGTTACACGAGTCCGGGGGGCAAGTCTATGACTCTATCGTTTCATCGACATTAAGTTGCAATTACGTCGTGACCGCTCGTATCGGGATCTCGTCAAAAGTTAGAAATCGCCCTTTTTTATTTTCGCCATGAACTCCCTGCCGCCGGAATCGAGGTACACGATTTCCATGATCGAACCGATGGCCGCTTCGGTGTCGAAATAGGTGTAGCGCGTGGTGCCAAACCGCCCGCTCATCAGCGAGGAATAACCGCCAGCTTTCAACGAATCCAGGGCGCCTTGGTACGCTTCAAGATCATAGAGAAAAAATCCAAGGTGATGGAGTCCCTCGCCCCTTCGTTCCAGATGCTCTTTGTAGCAGGTTTCGCCGGAGAGGTGCTGGATTAGTTCGATCTGCGTGTCGCCCGAATAAGCGAGCGCCAGCTTGAAATTGTGCTCCACCGGCCGGTCCCGGAAAGTCTTGTCGCGAGCGTGCAGTCCAAAATCCTCGATCACATAGAATCGCGCCACGCCCATCGTGCGATTGAAAAACTCCATGCTTGCCGTCAGGTCTTTCACCACGAACGCGACCTGCTGAAGGCCGCCGCCGAGATAGTGAAGAGGTGAGCTCGGGTCCATTGGACTTTCCTCCGGCGGGTGAGCCTAACACATAGACGATAGATAGGCTCCCAGGTTCTCAAGCGGCGCGTTTGGTTAGCGGCGCGCTTGGCGTGCTAGATCACACGAGGGACCGATGAATCATCCGGCCAAGAGGAGTTCGCATCAGCTCTCATGCTTCCCCGCAGTCTTCTGATCGCCAACAGGGGCGAGATAGCCATCCGCATCATACGCGCCGCCGCCGAGCTGGGTATCCGCACGGTGGCCGTCTTTTCCGATGACGACGCCCGTTCACTCCATACCCGCAAGGCGGACGAGGCACGCGCGCTTAACGGCAGAGGCGCCGCCGCCTATCTCGACATCGAACAGATCGTGGCGACCGCAAAAGCGGCCGAATGCGAGGCCATCCATCCCGGTTACGGCTTTCTCAGCGAAAACGCCGGCTTTGCCCGGCACGTGGTCGAGGAAGGAATCAAATTCGTCGGCCCGCGAGCGGAGCTCCTCGAACTGTTTGGCGACAAGGTACGCGCGCGGGCGTTGGCGGAGCGTATGGGAGTGCCATTGTTGCCCGGCACCGCGGGCGCGACCAGCCTGAGCGAAGCTCGTGAATTTCTGGCTTCGCTGGGGAAGGGCGCGGCGATGATGATCAAGGCCGTCGCGGGCGGCGGCGGTCGCGGAATGCGCGTGGTCAATCGCCTCGACGAATTGGACGAGGCGTATCGGCGGTGCCAATCCGAAGCACGTGCGGCCTTTGGCGACGCCGACGTATACATGGAGCGGCTGATGCCGCGTGCCCGCCATATTGAAGTCCAGGTGGCCGGGGACGGCTCCGGCAGCGTCACGCACTTGTGGGAGCGCGAGTGCACCATACAGCGGCGCAATCAGAAGCTGGTCGAAATAGCGCCCAGTCCCGGTCTGTCAGAACGTTTGCGCGCACGGTTTACCGCGGCGGCCGTTCAGATGGCCGAGGCCGCCCGCTACGAGAGCCTCGGTACCTTCGAGTTCCTGCTCGACGCCGACGCGGGTCACGACGACGAATTCGCCTTCATCGAGGCCAATCCGCGGCTGCAGGTCGAGCATACGGTGACCGAGGAAATAACCGGCATCGACCTGGTCAAGCTCCAGCTACAGTTGGCGGGCGGAAGCACGCTCGCCGACCTGGGAGTGCTGCAGGCCGAAATTCCCAGGCCGCGCGGCTTCGCGATCCAGATGCGCATCAACATGGAGTCGATGGGCGCGGACGGCGCTACCAAACCATCTGGCGGAACATTGACCGCATTCGAGCCGCCGTCGGGACCCGGCCTGCGCGTTGATTCGTTCGCATATGCCGGCTACACGACCAACCCGAACTTCGATTCGCTGCTGGCCAAACTTATTGCGTACTCGCCGTCGGCGGACTTTGCCGCGGCCGTGACGCGCGCCTATCGCGCACTGTGCGAGTTCCGGATCGAAGGCGTCGCCACCAATATCGGATTTCTTCAGAGCCTGCTGCGGCATCCCGATTTCGCGGCGAACCGGCTTTACACCCGCTTCGTCGAGGAGCACGTCGCCGAGTTGGTCGCCGCGGCCGATTCCGATCATCGCCGGCTCTTTTTTGCCGATGGAGCCAGGGCGGCCGAATCGGCGCAGACTCGCCGCATCGGCGGCAAGCGCCCTCCGGGCAGGCAATTGGCCGGAGCCAAAATAGATTCGATCGATCCGCTGGCGGTGCTCAGCCACGGCAAGAGCGTAACCGGTTCGACGGCGGCCGCCACAATCGCGACCTCCGAGATCGATACCGCGATAGCTCACGAGATCACCGGACCCGAGAACACGATCGCGGTCGCCGCACCGATGCAGGGAACGATCGTTTCCATCGACGTGCGCGAAGGCGAACTGGTGCGCGAGGGCCAGCAGCTATTCGTGATGGAAGCGATGAAGATGGAGCACGTCATCCGCGCGCATATGAGCGGAGTGGTGCGGCAGATAGCGGTCGCCGAACGCGACGCCATCTTCGAGGGCCATCCGCTGGCCTTCATCGAAGCGGCCGAGGTCGAAGTGGTCGAGACCGCCAAAGCCGAACAGGTCGACCTCGACCGAATCCGGCCCGATCTCGCGGAAGTTTACGAGCGCCACGCCAAAGGACTCGACGCCGAGCGGCCCGCGGCCGTCGCGCGCCGGCGCAAGACGCATCAGCGCACCGCCCGCGAGAACATCGAGGACCTTTGCGACCGCGGCAGCTTCGTCGAGTACGGCGCGCTGGTGCTGGCCGCGCAGCGCCGGCGCCGCGCGCTCGACGACCTGATGAAGAATACGCCGGCCGACGGCCTTGTCGCCGGAATCGGACGGATCAACGGCGACCTCTTTGAGGACTCGCGCGCCCAATGCGTCGCGATGTCTTACGACTACACTGTGCTTGCCGGCACCCAGGGCCAGCAGAACCATCGCAAGAAGGACCGCCTGTTCGAAATCGCCGAGCGGATGCGTCTGCCCGTGGTGTTCTTCACCGAGGGCGGCGGCGGGCGGCCCGGCGACACCGACGGACTGTGGCTCTCCGGCCTTGACGTTCCAGCCTTCCACTACTGGGGCAAGCTGAGCGGCCTGGTGCCGATGGTCGGAATCAACTCGGGGCGATGCTTCGCGGGCAACGCGGCGCTGCTCGGATGCTGCGACGTGGTCATCGCCACCGCCAACTCGAACATAGGAATGGGCGGTCCGGCAATGGTCGAGGGCGGCGGCCTGGGCATCTTCCGTCCCGAAGACATCGGGCCGATGAACGTGCAGGTGGCCAATGGGGTGGTGGATCTCCCGGTCGCCGACGAGGCCGAAGCCGTGCAGGTCGCGAAGAAGTATCTCTCTTATTTCCAGGGGCCGGTCGCCCGTTGGGAGTGCGCCGACCAGCGCGAGCTTCGCGGAATCATCCCGGAGAATCGCCTGCGCATTTACGACGTCCGCGCGGTGATCGAGACCCTCGCCGATACCGGTTCGGTACTCGAACTGCGCCGACACTTCGGGCTGGGGATGGTGACCGCGCTGGTCAGAATCGAGGGGCGCCCGCTCGGCGTGATCGCCAACAACCCGACGCATCTGGCCGGCGCGATCGACAGCGACGGCGCCGACAAGGCCGCCCGCTTCATGCAACTGTGCGACGCGTTCGACCTGCCACTGCTCTTCCTGTGCGACACCCCGGGCATCATGGTGGGCCCGGAGATCGAGAAGACCGCGCTGGTGCGCCACGCCGCCCGGATGTTCGTCGTGGGCGCCAACATCAGCGTGCCGTTTTTCACTATCGTTCTACGCAAGGGCTATGGCCTGGGCGCGCAAGCGATGGCCGGGGGCAGCTTCAAAACGCCGATCTTCACGGTTTCGTGGCCGACCGGCGAGTTCGGCGGGATGGGGCTCGAGGGCGCCGCCAAGCTCGGCTATCGCAAGGAGTTGGAGGCGGTCGAGGAACCGGCCGCGCGCAAAAAGCTGTTCGAAGAGATGGTGGCGCGGATGTACCAGCAGGGGAAGGCGCTCAACAGCGCCTCGCATTTCGAACTCGACGACGTGATCGACCCGGTGGAATCGCGCCGCTGGATTCTGACCGGTCTGCGCTCGGCGCCGCCGCCCGCGCCGCGCACCGGCAAGAAGCGCCCGCACGTCGATTCCTGGTAAGCGCCGCCGCCCGGTGGCCCCGGCCTTGGACCGCAACGGGGGCTGATGGATTTCGATTGCCGCCGCTGCGCGACTCGGGTTAAGGTAGCGCCCTAACAACGGTGGAGGTTACCCCCTATGCACTGGCAAATCGGCGACGTCAAAGTCACGCTTCTTCGCGAACAGGAACCGCACTGGCCCGGCACCATGATCACGGCCAACGCGACGGTCGATGCGATCAAGCACGAACACGAATGGCTCAAGCCATTTATCGATGAGAGCGACAAGATTCTGCTCAGCATTCACGCCTTACTCGTGGAGTCCGAGGGCCGCCGCATCCTGGTCGACACCTGCGTGGGCAACGACAAGCCGCGCCCGGGCTTTGTGGATTTCAATCAGCTTCACACGCCATTCCTCGCGGACATGGAAAAGGCGGGAGTTCCGCGTGAATCGGTGGACACCGTCATCTGCACGCATCTCCATCTCGATCACGTCGGATGGAATACGATGCTGGTTGGCGGCAAATGGGTGCCGACTTTCCCCAAAGCCAAGTACATGATGTGCAACAAGGAATGGGACCACTGGTCGAAATACGACGGCAGCCCCGACTTTCAGAAGCCGATCGAGGACTCGGTACGCCCGGTGATCGAAGCTGGTCTAGCGGAACTGGTCGAGCCGGCGCGCAAGCTGACCGGCGAAGTCTGGCTCGAACCGACTCCGGGTCATACTCCGGGCCATACCAGCGTGCGGATTTCCTCGCGCGGCGAGAACGCGGTGATCACCGGCGACATGATTCATCATCCGATCCAGGTGGCCCATCCGGAATGGGTCTGCGAATTCGACACTGACCCGGTGATGGCGTCCGACACGCGCAAGAAATTCGTCGAGCGCTACTGCGATCAGCCGGTGCATGTCATCGGCACGCATTTCGCCGGGCCCACCTCGGGCCATATCGTACGCCGCGGCGGTGGATTCCGCTTCGAGGCGTAGACTGCCGAGGAGCGAACGCGATTGAATTGAAAGCGGCGGGACGCTTGTCCCGCCGCTTTTCTATTCGGCTCCGTCTTTCACGCGCAGAACGATCTTGCCGCGGAGATGCCCGCGCAGCAGGGTCTCATAAGCCTCGCGCGCCTGGCTGAGCGCAAACACTTCCGACACGAACGTCCGTAGCCGCCCCGCGTCGGTAAGCCTGGCCAATTCGGATAGTTCGGCCCGGTCGGACCGCACAATAAAGAAAATCCCGCGCGCGCCAACCCGGACCGCATCCTGCTCCGGCGGTGCCTCGGCGACCGATACCAAGGTCGCGCCGCGCTTGAGCACCGACCAAGACCGCTTGAGTGTCTCGCCGCCGACCGTGTCGAGCACCAGGTCCACGTCGTGCGCGACATCCTCGAATCTCGCACTCTCGTAATCGACAACCTTGTTCGCCCCGAGGCTCCGGAGAAAGTCGCGATGGCGCCCCGACGCAACCGCTATCACCTCCGCGTCCCTGGCGCGGGCCAGTTGCACGGCGAAGCTTCCGACGCCTCCTGCGGCGCCCTGGATCAGCACGCGCTTGCCGGCGGCGAGGCCGCCGTGATCGAATAGCGCCTGCCATGCCGTCAGCGCCGACAGCGGCATCGCGGCCGCATGGATATGGTCGATAGAACGCGGCTTCGGCGCCAGATCGGCCGCCCGCACCGCAACGAACTCGGCAGCCGCTCCGTCCCGCGCGAAATCCGTCAGACCGTAAACTGCCTCTCCCGGCTTCAGATCGGAGACGCCTTCACCGATCGCGACGACGACGCCGGATACTTCGTGAGAGGGAATTACAGGCAGGCGGCTATTGCCCGAGTGATCGGCCCAGGTCTCCTTCCAGGTAAGCTCGGCTGGCGTCAACGCGGCGGCATACACCTGGACCAGCGCGTCGCCGATTGCGGGCCGCGCCCGCGGCGCCCGCTCGTAAACCATGCCCTCGGGCCCGCCGACCGCGTGAATCCGAATCGCATTCATAGAGTCCATCGCGCTCGCTATGACAGGCTCGGATCGTTTTATCCGCGCGCCGGCCTTTTCGTGATCACATTCACGTCCGTGGGATTGATCAGGTCCGGCGCTTTCCAGCCATCCAGATCGTACTCGGCCATGCATCGATCGACGAAGCCGGTCAGTTCATCCACGCAGCCGGTGGCGACTGCCATCGGCAGATTCTCCAGCCTGATGTTCTCGTAATTGCCCGCGTAGTTGCGCTCGTAAAGCTCGTGGCGTCCGCCGAACTCGGTCCCGATAGCGTCCCACAGGACCTTGAGCAACTTGACCCTTTCGAGCGCGTCGTAACCGTTGGAGCCGCGCAGATACTTGTCGAGGTACGGACGCAGCTCCGGATTCTTGAAATCCGCGGCGTGCGAATTGAGATAGATGAGTCCGCTCGAGATGGTCTGTTCCGCAATTTCCTTGATCCGCGGATAGGCGCTGGTGGCGAGAAAGCGGTACGCCATCCCGTACTCGGCCTTGGGCAGTACCGTGCCGTTCACCCAGGGATCCGGTGTTCTGGCCATCGCGTCGGTCAGTCCCCAGAACACGTTGCGCCACGCGAGCACCTCGCCCGCCTGCACCTGCGCCGGGCGTAGTTCCTTGGACCCGGTCGCGTCGATCGCCTTGAGAATCAGGCCCGCCAGAAAATCGAGCTTCACCGCCAGCCGCGTGCATCCGTGCAGCGTGAAGCGGGGGATAAATCCCGAGCGTGGAAAAAAAGTGTTGGCTTTTTCGATGTCGCGGTAAAGGAAAATGTTCTCCCACGGCAGCAGCACTTTGTCGAGGATGAGTACGGCGTCGTTCTCGTCCAGGCGCGAAGAGAGCGGATAGTCGAACGGGCTGCCCATCGTCGCCGCCATCAACTCGTATGACGGGCGGCAGATGAGCTTTACGCCGGGGGTGTCCATCGGGATCATCGCGAAAATCGCGAGTTCCGGCTTGCCGAGCGGAGTCGGACCGTAGAAGCCGATAAAGTTGTAATGGGTGAGCGCGGAGCCGGTCGCCACGACCTTGGCGCCGCTCACCACCACTCCGGCGTCGGTTTCCTTCTCGGCGTGAACGAAGACGTCCATCACTTCGTCGGGCGATTTGCCGCGGTCGGTGGGCGGGTTGACCAGCGCGTGATTGAGAAACAGGCATTTCTCCTGCGCCTCGCGGTACCATCGAAGCGCGTTCTCCTGATAGGGCGCATAGAACTCGGCGTTGGCGCCCAACGTGCCGGTGAGGCTCGCCTTGTAGTCGGGCGATCGTCCGAGCCATCCATACGAGACTTTCGCCCACTCGGCGATCGCGTCGCGCGCACCCACCAGGTCATCGGCGGAGCGCGGGACCTTGTAGAACTTGTGCGTGAACCCGCCGTTGCCCGTATCAGTGGGCGCGGTGAGAATCGCGCTCTTTTGCGGATCATGCAGAGCGTCATACATCCGCGCGAGCATCCTGGCCGTGTTGCGAAAGGCGGGATGCACGGTTACGTCCTTGACGCGCTCGCCGTAAATCCAGACCTCGCGTGAATCGCGGATGCTTTCAAGAAATTCCTTGCCGGTAAACGGCCGCTCGGATCGGCGCTCACTTCCCTTCTCAGGTGCCTCGCGTTTCATCCGGAACCTCCGTTGCACGATGGATAGCCGGGACGCGCCGCTTGCCGGCGTGCCGCGGCCATCACGCCAGATAGCGCAAATTTGACGGCGCGAGAAGCGCCAGCGTGCGGGTCGAACGCTTGTTGACGCTGCCGCCGCCTGCGATCTTAGTTACCGGGTGCGATCCCGCGCGAACGAGGAGCCCAGTTATGCCGCCGCCATCGAAGTCCGAAACCCCGGTCGTGTTCCTGCTCGACGTCGACAACACGCTGCTCAACAACGACCGCGTATCCGATGACTTGCGACGCCATCTCACGCGCGAGGTCGGCGCCGGCCCCCAGGAACGCTACTGGGCAATCTTCGAGGAGCTGCGGAAAGAACTCGGCTACGCCGACTACCTGGGCGCCCTGCAGCGCTACCGCGTCGAGCATCCCCACGACACCCATCTGTTCGAGGTTTCCTCCTACCTGATCGACTATCCGTTCGCCAACCGGCTCTACCCCGGCTCGCTCGACACGATCGAGCATCTGGCCGCCTACGGAGCGACCGTTATCCTGTCCGACGGCGACGTGGTATTTCAGCCGCGCAAGATCGCCCGCTCCGGGCTGTTCGAGGCGGTCGAGGGACGCGTGTTGATCTACATCCACAAGGAACAGGAACTCGAGGACGTCGAACGCCTCTATCCGTCGGCGCACTACGTGCTGGTCGATGACAAGGTGCGAATCCTGGCGGCCGTCAAAGAGGTTTGGGGCAAACGCGTAACCACGGTCTTTCCGCGCCAGGGGCACTATGCGCACGCGGACGACGTAGCGAACTATCCCACACCCGACATCACCATCGAGCGCATCGGCGACCTTGTCGGATACAACCTGCCGACGTTACTCGGTGGAGGCTGAGCGTCGCGTCTGTGAAATCGGCCGTCGCGGTTCCCCGCGACGGCCTTGTAGTCGTCAGTTTCTAGCTTCCCGCGGCCGCCTTGGGCGCCGTGTCGCGCACGCCGATCGCGCCGCTGGATCGCAGGCGCTCCAACTCGGAGTCGTTTATCCCCCACTCCCGCAACCCTTCCTCGGTATGCTCACCGGCGCGAGCGGGCGGACGCTGAATCTTGCTCGGCGTGCGGCTGAAGCGCGGCGCCGGAGCCGGCTGCACCACGCCGTCGACCTCGACGAAAGTCCCGCGATGGCGGTTATGCGGATGCTGCGGGGCTTCAATCATCGTCAGGACCGGCGCGAAGCATATCTCGCTGCCTTCCATGATCGCGCACCATTCGTCGCGGGTCTTGGTCTTGAACAGCGCCTTGAGCCGCTCCTGGAACGCGGGCCATTGCGTGCGGTCGTTTTGCCGCGGTAGTTTCTCGCCCTCCAGCCCTGTGAGCCGCAATAGTTCGGCGTAGAACTTGCCCTCGATCGAACCTATCGAGACATATTTGCCGTCGCTGGTCTCGTAAACGTTGTAATAGTGCGCGCCGGTGTCGAGGATGTTTTCGCCGCGGTTGTCGTTCCACACCCCCGCGCCGCGCAAACCGTAAATCCCGGCCATCAGCGACGACGCGCCGTCGATCATCGCCACGTCGATCACCTGGCCCTTGCCCGACTTCTGGGCTTCGAGCAGTCCCGCCACCACTCCCAGCGCGAGATAGACTCCGCCGCCGCCGAAATCGCCGACCAGATTGAGCGGCGGCACCGGCGCCTCGCCGCGGCGGCCGATAGAATGAAGTGCGCCGGTGAGTGCGATGTAGTTGATGTCGTGGCCGGCCGCGAGTGCTAGCGGACCGTCCTGTCCCCAGCCAGTCATCCGTCCATATACCAGCTTGGGATTGCGCGCTTGGCACACGTCCGGCCCCAGTCCCAGGCGTTCCATCACGCCGGGCCGGAATCCTTCGAGCAATGCGTCGGCCTTTTCGATTAGCTTGAGCGCGAGTTCCGTACCCTCGCGACGCTTCAGATCGATCGCCACCGAACGGCGGCCTCGATTGAGGAGATTGTATTTCGTTTCCGTGTTGATTCCGAGGTTAGCGTCCTCGGCGCGGTCCAGGCGCAGCACCTCGGCTCCCATGTCCGAGAGCAGCATCGCGCACATCGGCGCGGGACCGATTCCCGCGAATTCAACGATTTTATAGCCGGACAAAACTCCCATGGTAGACGCCTCCTGCGTGCTAACTGGTACTCAAGCTGGATCGCTCGCCGCTGTCAAAGGCTCACGCATGCTCCCAAATTTGATCGGCGGAAAGAATTACAGGCTCCGATGTAGACCTGGCGCATCGCCCGATTATCCCGAGACGGGAATGCGGCATTTTCTTCAAGCGGGAAGCGTCTGACTATCCTGTTCGGATCGGCGAGTCATGGCAATCGTAAGGTTTTTCGATGGCACGGAACTAGCTTCCTCTAGGTACAACTTCGAATCCTGCTTTTTCGTCTGAATCATAATCAGGGGAGCACTGCCATGATTTCTAAATCTTTTCGCTTTACCATAGGCGCGGCAGCATTGGCGGCCGCAATTTTTGTCGCTCCCGGATGCGCTCTTCTCGCGGGTGGCGCCACTGGCGCCGGCGTCGGGGCCATAGCCGGCAGTACGATGGATACTCCGGGCGATTCCGCAGCCGTTGGCGGTGTGGGTGGCGCGGCCGGTGGGGCTCTCGTCGGCGCCGCGGTAGGTAATCCGCTGGTGGGAGCGATCGCAGGCGGAGTGGGCGGCGCGGCAACCGGCTACGCGGTCAAGAAGAATTCGTCCGGCGAATGAGCGCGTCCTTTAGAGCTTGTGCTGGTAGAGCTTGTGCTGGCGGGGCAGTGGGAATGTCCGGGAGAACGGGAATAAAGAGGATGCCGAGTATCGTCCTGATGGTTTTAGCCTCTATCTTCCTATCGTCTTGCTTTTATGTTCCCGCGCACGAGACTGGCTATTGGCACTGGCATCGATGCGACTGGGGACAGGGATGCCATCATTAGTTAACGCTTGCAATAGTGCCTTGTTCAATTTCCCTTCCAGGTCATTCTCAAAGAACGTTGCGCGAGTCGAGGGATCTCACGCGGCATCTAATGCCGCGTGATTACCCCGACTTCCTTTGCCAAGCGCATCTCATATCGCAAAAACTGCGGCGTGAGTCTTCGCTGGCTCAAAATGACTACTTGGGCTGTGTAAAATTCTGGAACAGTGGCGCCTTGGTCTTGGCATAAGTCAACTTCTGCACCAGCTTGTCGTTCTTGAAGTGCATAAGATCGAGTCCGCGCCATGAGGTCGGCTCGCCCTTGATGCTCAGGGTGCATCGCCAACTCGCCATCACCTTGCCCGCGTCGGGATCGACGAACATATCCTCGTCGAGGAACTTCATTTCTCCGAAGGCACCGTTGAACTGCGGCTCCAGGGCGGCACGGACTGCTGCTTTGCCCACGTTGCGCCGCCCATTGAACTCGTCGTACACGCCGTCATCGGCGAAGAAGGCCATCACGCCGTCCAAATCATTGCTATTGAATGCCTCGACGAAGCGAGCAGTGAGATCCAGCAGATGAGCGCGATCCATAACGATTCTCCTTTTTCGAATTCTACCCTGGCCCGGCGCGCGCCGTTGATGCCAGGGCCGGCCGGTTGCAGCGACCGCCCGCTCTACGGCAGGCTGCGAGCCTTTTTGAATCCTTCACGTCCGAGACATTTCTGCAGCCACGCCTGCGCTGCCGGCGTCGCGCTCATGTCGAGCTTGGCGAACACCGCAAAGCTCATGATCGACGACAGATTGAGGTCGGCGATCGTGAAGTCCTTGCCGAGCAGATACTCACGCCCATGGAGCGCTCCCTCTAGCGCCTTCAGCGGTCCCTGTAACGCCGTGACCGCGGCAACCGCCGCCTCCTCGTTGCGCTGATCGGGCGGCAGTAGCAGGCGGTTGCGGAGGACCGTCAACAGATTGGGCTCGACCTCGGTCATCCCCCAGAAACTCCATTGAGTCGCGTGGCCGCGGCCCTCGTGCGACTCGGGCCACAGAGGCGCCTTCCCGTACTTGCCCGCCAGATAGAGATTGATCGCCATCGACTCCCAGAAGATGTTGCCGTCGTCTTCGAGGACCGGGATATGTCCGTTCGGGTTGAGCTTCAGGTGCTCGGGCGACTTGGCCTTGGCCACTTCGACCGGGACCTGTTCGTACTTGAGTCCCAGTTCTTCGAGCGCCCACAGGCATCGAGCGGACCGCGACTTGGACGTGCCGTAAAGCTTGAGCATCTGTATCCTCCGATACGCGATTGTACTGTTCAGCGACTACTCAATCCTATGTAGCGCGCCGGCTTCCTCGCGCACAAACGCTCGTCAACAACATCGAACGGGCAAAGGATGCCTGCCGGCTCCGGTTGGAACAACCGCGCGTCCGTGTAAGGATTTGCCCGAGGCCGATCCCATATGCGACGCGACATTTTGACCGAAGAGCACGAGATGTTCCGGGCGCAGGTGCGCCGCTTCGTCGAGACTGAGCTGGTGCCTAAAATCGAGGGATGGAACCGTGCCGGGATGAGCGACCGCGAAAGCTGGCGCAAGCTGGGCGCGGCGGGATTTCTCGGACCCAACGCCCCGGCCGAGTATGGCGGCGGCGGCGTCGATTTCATTTACGACGCAATCGTGATCGAGGAGTTGGCGCGGGTGCGCGCGCACGGCCTGATGATGGGGCTGCACTCGGACATCTGCCTGCCCTACCTGACCAGCTTCGGCAGCGAGGAACAGAAGCGGCGCTGGGCCCCGGGCGCGATCAGTGGCGACGTAATCCTGGGAATCGCGATGACCGAGCCCGGCACCGGCTCCGACCTCGCCGCGGTCCAGACCACCGCGCGACGCGACGGCGACAGCTACGTGGTCAACGGATCCAAAATCTTCATCTCCAACGGCCAGATTGCCGACCTCTTCATCGTCGTGGTAAAGACCGACCCCAAGGCCACCCCGCCCCATCGCGGCGTCAGCCTGATCCTGGTCGAGGCCACCGCACCAGGGTTCGTCCGCGGCCGCAAGCTCGACAAACTCGGCTTTCGCGGCCAGGACACGAGCGAGTTGTTCTTCGAGGATTGCCGGGTGCCGGCCGGCAATCTGCTCGGGCACGAGGGCGCGGGGTTCAAAATGCTGATGGAAAAGCTCCAACAGGAGCGGCTGGTCACCGCCGTCGGCGCTATCACCAGCACGCGGCGCTGCCTCGAGGACACCATCGAGTACACCCGCCAGCGCAAAGCGTTCGGCCAGCCGATCGCCTCGTTCCAGAATACACAGTTCAAGCTCGCCGAGATGATGACCGAGGTCGAGGTCGGACAAGCCTTCGTCGACCGGCTGCTCGCCGCTCACGTGCGCGGGGAGGAACTCGTGACCGAGGTGAGCATGGCGAAATGGTGGGTCACCGAGCTGCTCAAGCGCGTGTCGAGCCAGTGCCTGCAATTGCACGGCGGCTACGGCTTCATGATGGAGTTTCCGGTAGCGACCGATTACGCCGACGCGGCGGTGCAATCGATCTATGCGGGCACTAACGAGATCATGAAAGTGATCATCGCGCGCCGGATGGGCCTCGACGCGCGCGATAACTAAACCGGCGAGGTCGGCAACGGAGAAGCATCAACGATGGCCGAGCACAAACATTCCAACCGGGTGATCAGCATCTTTCGCTTCCGCATGAAGAAGCTCAGCGCGGCCGAGCGCGACGAATACAACGCCACCGCCGGCCGATTGCTGGAGATCGTCAACGCGATGCCCGGTTTCATCTCATTCCGCGAATACAAAAATCATGACGGCGAGATGCTCGGCATCACCGAGTGGACTTCGGTTAAGGCGTTGGCCGCGTGGCGGGAAAATCCCGAGCATCGCAAAGCCCAGGAGCGTGGACGGCAAGCCTTCTACGCCGAATACGAAATCTCCGTCTGCACCACGTTGCGCGATTACAGTTTCAAGGACGGTAATCGGCCGGCTCAATGACCGGGCCTCGTCGGGCGCTGTCCTTTTGGGGCGCCCGCGCGAGTTGCGCTATCCTTGGGTTCGCGCTAGTTCCCAGTCGTGCGGAAACCTCCCTCAAGGAGCGGATCTTATGCAGCTAAATCCCCAAATGAAGGCGATTCTGGACCAGGCGGCCGCCTCCGGCGCCAGGCCATTCCATTCGATGACGCCGGTGGAGGCGCGCCAGGGAATCACGGCGCTGCTGGAGCCCTTCAACGCCGCTCCCGAGAAAGTGGCCAAGTCCGAAAAGCGCAGCATCCCGGGGCCGGGCGGCCAAATCCCGGTTCAAATTTATACCCCCGAGGGCCATGGGCCGTTTCCAGTCCTCGTCTACTTTCACGGCGGCGGATGGACGATCGGCACGATCGAATCGTGGGATTCGCTCTGCCGCTCGCTATGCAACGCATCCGGATGCGTAACGGTATCGGTCGATTACCGGCTTGCGCCGGAGCACAAATTTCCCGCCGGTCCTGAGGACTGCTACGCCGCGACCGATTGGGTGGTGAAGAACGCCGCGTCGATCGGTGGCGATCCGGCGCGCGTGGCGGTCGCCGGCGACAGCGCGGGCGGAAATCTCGCCGCGGCGGTCGCACTGATGGCGCGCGATCGCGGTGGCCCCAAAGTCGCCTTCCAGCTTCTGATCTATCCCGTCACCGACGCGGGGCTCGAGACACCCTCTCAGCAACAGTTTCAGGACGACGGCTACATCCTGTCCAAGAAGGATATGATCTGGTTCTGGGGTCACTACATAGGAAGTGACAAAGACAAAACCAACCCGTATGCCAGCCCGATAGAGGCCAAGAGCCTGCGCGGGTTGCCGCCTGCCCTGGTGGTGACGGCGAGTTTCGATCCGCTCCGCGACGAAGGCGAGACCTACGCGGCGCGCTTGCAAGAGGCTGGCGTCAAGACCGAGTGCATCCGCTACGAAGGCGTAACCCACGGCTTCGTGCTGATGGCTACGGTGCTGGACGAGGCGCGCAAGGCGATCGCGGACATGGGCGCGGCGCTCAAGGCCGGGCTCAAGAAATAGGCACGCGTCAGCGTTGGGGGATGGGCGGCGGCACGCGGAGCGCGCCGCCGCCCATCCCACTACGCACTTCGCGGCGCGCGCCCGCGCGGCGCGAACCTCCGCGTCGGAAAGGATGCATCGCACATGGTACTCGACCCGCGGATGAAGGAAATACTCGACGTGGTTGCCGCCGCCGGCGCTCCCGCGTTTCACGAGTCGAGCGTCGAGAAAGCGCGCGAGTCCATCCGCCGCGGCTCGGCGGCGGGTAGGCGAGAGCCCATTGCACATGTCGAGGACCGGCGCATCCGCGGTCCCGCCGGCGAGATCCCCGTTCGTATCTATCGTCCGGCGGCCGACGCGCCTCTGCCCGCAGTGGTTTTCTTCCATGGAGGCGGATGGGTCGCCGGCGATCTCGACACGCATGACGCCGTATGTCGCGTGCTGGCCAATGCGGCGCGATGCGTTGTGGTGTCGGTGGACTACCGCCTCGCCCCGGAGCATCGGTTTCCCGCTGGCCCCGACGATTGCTACGCGGCAACCGTGTGGACGGTCGGCAATGCCGCGTCGATCGGAGCCGACCCGTCGCGCGTGGCGGTCGCCGGCACCAGTGCCGGCGGCACGCTGGCGACCGTGGTGGCCATGATGGCGCGCGATCGGCGCGGCCCGCGTTTAGCCTTCCAGGTGCTATGGTACCCGGCGATCGACGCCGCGATGGATACGCCGTCGCATCGCGACTACTCCAAAGGCACCTACTATCTGCTCTCGCGCGCCGATATGGAGTGGTTCTGGAACCACTACTTGTCCTCCGAGCGGGATCGCGCAAATCCCTACTGCTGTCCCGGTGCGGCCAAGGATTTGAGCCGTCTGCCGCCCGCGCTGATAGTCACCGCCGAATACGATCCGTTGCGCGACGAGGCCGAGGAATACGCCGTCCGACTGAAGCGGGCGGGAGTCGCGGTCAAATGCTCACGCTACGACGGCGTGACACACGCGTTCACGGGGATGGCGTCGGTCCTGGATAAGGGCCGCCAGTCGATTATCGAGGCGGCTGACGCACTGAAAGAAGCCTTCGGCGGATAACCGGAGTGGCTCTGAGCGAGCGGCCGCCGGTCAGGATTTCGTCTGAACGCCGCCGCCGAGACCGGCTTCCTTAAGATCGGAAACCGGGCGGTACGGGGATCGCGGTTCAAGCGGCGGATTGCGCGAAGGATCGAGCGCGGGGAGACGGCCGTCGCGTTTCGCGGCGGCCTCAACCAGCGCGGTATCGTGCCGCCACGGTTCGGAGACGGTGTTGCGCACGGCCGTGCCGCGAAAGTCGTAGCGCATCCAGTAGACCGTGCGCATCGTGGCGCCGGCCGGGTCGCGATGCAGATGCGTATAGATCCATTTCTCGTTGAAACGGACGCCTTCCTCCTCGCGCTCGCGCGGATCGTCCAGGCTGCCCTCGGTGCGGTCGGGCGTGCCCAGGATGGCGACGATCGCGTTGCGTGCGGGACGATCGTTCACATTTCCGCTCATACTTCGAAGCTCTCCGGAAAGGGGCATCGATGCTCCGCGATGTGCGCCTCGAAGTCCGCGCGGAACTGTTTAAGAAACGCGCGCGCGGCCCAGGACGCGCCGTCGGCAAGCGCGCAGATGCATTTTCCGTCCATGAAATCGAAGGTGTCGGCCAGGGTCTGAAGGTCCTGCGGCACGCCTTCGCCGCTCTCGATCCGGCGCAGCGTTTTGTAGGTCCATCCGGTGCCCTCGCGGCACTGGGTGCATTGGCCGCACGACTCATGCTCGAAAAACCGCGCCACCACCAGCGCCGTACGCACCATGCAGGTGCGGTCGTCCATCACGATCGCGCCGCCCGTACCGATTAGCGTGCCCGCCGCGCGCAGCGATTCATGATCCATCGCGACGTCGATCTGGTCGCCGCGCAACACCGGCATCGAGATGCCGCCCGGAATCACCGCCTTGATCGGCCGTCCGCTGGGCACGCCGCCGGCGTACTGATAGATGAGATCCCGCAGCCTCACGCCTAGCCGGAGTTCGAAAATTCCTGGATTGCCGACGTGGCCGCTAACGCCGAACAGCGTGTGGCCGGCGGCGTTCTTGACTCCTTCGCCGAGAAACCATTGCGCGCCGCGCACCACGATCGCCGGGACGTGCGAGAGCGTCTCGACGTTATCGACCGTGGTCGGCTGACCCCACAATCCGGCTTGCGCGGGAAACGGCGGACGCTTGCGCGGTTGGCCCTTGCGGCCTTCCATCGATTCCAGCATCCCGCTTTCTTCGCCGCAGATGTACGCGCCCGCTCCCTGCTGGATGGTGATGTCGAAGCGGCGGTTGAACCCCAGCGCGTTGTCACCGAGAATTTTGGCTTCGTAGAGCGAGCGGATAGCCGCGCTCATCGCCGCGAATTCCTGGACGTATTCGCCGCGGATGTAGATGAAAGCCGCCGTGGATTCCATCGCCATCCCGGCAATCATGATCCCCTCCAGCGGCAGGAACGGATTGCGCGACATGATCTGGCGGTCTTTGAAAGTGCCGGGCTCGCTCTCGTCGGCGTTGACCGCGAGGTAGCGCGGGCGCGCGTCGCGCGGCGGCATGAATGTCCACTTGAGGCCGGTGACGAAGCCGGCACCGCCGCGGCCTCGCAGGTTGGCGTCCTTCACCAGCGCGGCCAGTTCCTTGGGCACTATCGCGCCCGCCTTGGGCGCCGCCTCGAATCCGCCGTGCGCGCGATATTCCTCAAGCGTCAGCCATTTTTCGTCATTCGGCGGCAGCAGGTAACCGTCGACGCCGTCGGGAACGTGCGAGATGACCGGTGCGGGCTGAGAAGCCGCGCGCGCCGCCTCGGGCGATTCAAGCAGGCTCGCGGCGAACTCCGGTGTTACGTTTTCGAGGAACGGATTGCGATTCACCTGCAAAACCGGGGCGGTCGCGCATGATCCCAGGCATTCGACTTCCACGATCGCGAAGCGGCCGTCGGGCGTAGCGTTGCCGGATTTTATCCCCAGCCGATCCTCGAGTTCGCGCACGATGCCGCGTGCGCCACGAAGGCAGCATGGCAGATTGGTGCATACCTGGATGACCGCTTGCGCGCGGGGCAGGTTGAACAGCGAATAGAACGAGGCAACCTCGGCGACCTCGTTGGCGCGCATCCCGAACAGCGGCGCCAGCTCGGCGAAAGCCTCGGGGCCGAGCGACCCCAGGTCTTCGCGAGCAAGGTAAATAGCCGCCAACAGCGCGCCGCGCGCGTTGGGAAAGCGCGCCTGCTCGGCGCGGATTTTTTCCTGCGTTTCAGCCGACAAGCCCATCGTGTCTCACGTCCACGCAGCGCGCCGAACGCGCGCTAGCGGTCGCACTCGCCACCGATCATGTTGATCAAGTCGAAAGTCGGCACCACGTCGGCCAACATCCCGCCCGTGATCATTTTCTCCAGCGCCGACATGTTTGAGAAGCTCGGCGCGCGGCAACGGCACTTGTACGGCTTGCCGGTGCCGTCGCTGACGATATAGAAGCCGAGTTCGCCGTTGGCGCCTTCGACCGCGTGGTATATCTCGCCCGGCGGCACGACTCCGCCTTCCGTGACCAGCTTGAACTGGTCGATCAATTCTTCCATGCGGCCGAACACCTTGCCCTTGCGCGGCCAGCGCACGCGCGGGTCGTCCGAGTTCACGGGTCCGCCGGGAATTTTCTCGAAGCACTGCGCGATCATGCGGCGGCTCTGGCGCACCTCCTCCAGGCGCACCAGGTAGCGATCGAAGTTGTCGCTATGCTCGCCGACCGGAACGTCGAAATCCAACTCGCCGTAAACGAGATACGGTTGCACCCGGCGAACGTCGTAGGGCACCCCGCCGGCGCGCAGGAGCGGACCGGTCACGCCGTGCGCGATCAGCGTTTCGGGCGCCAGATGTCCCGTGCCCTCGACGCGGTCGCGAAAAACCGGATTCTGCGTGAGCAGTTTGTCGGCGTCACCGAGCAGGACGAGCGAACGGTCCAGACGCTCGGTGGCGAAGCGATCGAAGCCCTCCGGGAGATCCGCCGAGACGCCGCCGATGCGAATAAAGTTGGTGGTCACGCGCGCGCCGCATAGCGCGTCGAGCAGATCGCACATCAGCTCGCGCGCCTCGAGCAGATAGAGAAACGGCGTCATCGCCGCCAGTTCGAGCGCCATCGCTCCCAGGCACAAATAGTGATCGCTCATGCGCGAGATTTCGCCCGCGATCACGCGGATGAAATCGCAGCGCGGCGGCGTCCGCAAATCCATCAGCTTCTCGACCGCGAGGCAGTAGCCGACGTTGTTGAGCATCGGCGAGCTGTAGTTCAGCCGGTCGGTGTACGGGATATTCTGATAGTAGTAACCGGTCTCGCACTCCTTCTCGAAGCCGCGATGGAGATAGCCGACCTGGATGTCGGCCTTGACGACGCGCTCGCCGTCGAGATCGAGCACCATCTTGACCGTGCCGTGGGTTGCCGGATGCGACGGGCCCATCTGCATCCGCATGAGCGGCGTTTGCAGATCGCGCGACGAATCAACAGGCAACGCGTCAATGGGGGCGGCGGGGTTCTTGGGCTCCAGGTCCGGCATAGGGTTCAATCGGTTGTTCGTCGTGCTTGGCGTAGTCTTTGCGCAGTGGATGGCCGATGAATTCGTCGTAGAGATAAATACGGCGAAGGTCGGGATGGCCCTCGAAGCGGATTCCGTAGAGATCGAACGTTTCGCGTTCGAGCCAGTTGGCCCCCGGCCATAGCGCGCTCAGGCTCGCGATCGCGGGTTGGTCGCCGGGCACGCGGCACTTCACTCGCAAGCGATGAAGCAGACGCGTCGAGACGAAATGATAAACCATCGCGAAACGTGGTTCGTCGCCGCGCGCCGGCAGGTTAACGCGATGGCGCCACTCGGCGCGTTTGCGCACCAGGTTGTGATTGCGGTCCCAGGTCTCGGGCGCATTCTGGAAGCCGTCGGGCTGTCCGAAATAATCGACGCAGGTCACGTCGAGCAGCAGGTCGAAGCCAAGCTCGGGCGAGTCCCGCAGGGCGCGCGCCACTTCGAGGATGTTCTCGGCCGCGACATGGATGCAGTCGTCGCCGCGAAAGCTACGATGCTCCGCGATCAATGGACCGAGCCGCGCGGCCACTTTTTGCATCAGCGCGGAAAGCTCGGGCGGTGCGGGCGTTTTTGGTTCCTCGGCGGCGCTCATCGGTCCCTATTCATAGTGGCCGCGGAGAAAATCGGTTCGGGTCTTGAGGCGTTCCTGCGGCACCAGCAGGTCGGTCTTGTGCCACAGCGATCCGCGGCGCGAGTAGCTCGCAATCTCGACCTCGCGGCTCATCACGATCGCTTCCTCGGGGCAGGCCTCCTCGCACAGTCCGCAGAACATGCATCGCGACATGTCGATGTCGAAAATCTCGGGATAGCGCTCCACCTCGTCGGCGGTTTCCGCGGGATAAATCGTGATGCAGGTGGTCGGGCAGGCCCATTCGCACAGCCCGCACGCGACGCACCGCTCCTTACCGTTTTCCATCTGCACCAGCACCGGCATCCCGCGCATCGCCGGCGGCTGCACGAAGCGCTGCTCAGGAAAGTACACAGTGAAGTCCTGGCGGCCGCGGATGAAGCCAAACAGGTTGCGCACAAGATGCGCCGTGGCAACCCAGAGCCCCACCAGCACCGCCCAAAACGCCTGCGGCCCAACCAGGCTTGGCGCTGGCCGCACGACCTTTACTACTCGAATCGACATCCGGGTCGCTTCACCTCTACCGGGTACAGTTTTGCAGTATCGGCTTTACAGTATCAATCTCAGGGCGTCACTCTAGGCCGGCGACGGCCGCACCGTCGGCGCACCGACGTTGCCCGAGCTTTGCCCGGTTTTGACCGGCAACCATCCGCCGGGTATTGCGAGCATCGCCGGAATCAGCATCGCCATGCCCGCGACGGCTACCCACATCCACGCCGCCCATCCGTAGCGGCTCGAAACGACGGCGACCAGCGGTCCCGAGATCGCTATCCAACCGCGATAAATCAACTGGAAGAACGACCATCCGCTCGCCTGCAACGCCGGCGAGATATCCTCTAGCAGTTCCGAATACTGCGCGCACCACGGGATGAAGCCGAACGCGACCAGGCCGCCCAGCACAAACATTACCGCGCTTAGCTGAAACGGCGGCAACGGATTGGAAAACGTTCCGATCCACCAGATCAGCACCGCCAGACTCGCGACCGTGCCGATTAATACCAGCGGCTTGCGCACCCTCAACTTGTCCGAGAGTAACCCTGACGGTACCAGCACGAACAGGTTGAGCAGCCAGAAGTACGAGGCCATCTTGTCCGCCTCGGCCGGGGAATAATGGAACGCGCGCGTGAACATCACCGGGAAAAACGTCTGGCTCGTGATGGAAATCGTGAGGAAGCCGACACATCCGACCACCATTACCCAGACCTCCCAGCGGCCGAGTAATGCCTTGAAAGCCGCGCCACCGCTTGCCGGAACTTCCATCACCATCTCGCGCAGATGTTCCGCCGGCGCGGCGGCTACCGTGCTCTCGCTCTCGACGATGGTCAGGCGCAGATTCGGATGAAGATCCTTTAGCCAGAGCAGCACCGGAATATACATCAGGATCGACAGGATGCCCATTATCCAGATCTGCGATTGCCACGTGCCGAAGATGGGCAGGGTCTCGCCGCTGATGAAGTTCCACAGAAAAATACAACCGACCGCGCCGACCGTGAGCAGACCGAAGGCGGCGCCGCGGCTCACCCGCGGCGACATGTCGCGGGTCAGGCCGCCGAGCGCGCCCCACATGAGTCCGGCGATCAGATTCATCGCGCCGCGTACGATCACGAAGGACCAAAAGCCGGTCATCAGCAGATTGGCGAAGGTCAATACGATAATGAACGCGAGGCAAACGTCGATGACGATGATGCGGCCGTGGCGATCGGCGAGCGGCCCGCCGATCATCGCCGACCCGCCGGATATGAGCACCGCGCACAGCAGAAACAGGGTGAAGTTTTCCAGGCTGAAGTGCAGTGTCGGAATCCACAGTGGCAGCAGCGGCGCGAACTGGAATTCGTAAAAGGAAATGATCGTGGCGAGCACCGTGAGCATCAGCATCGCCCAGCGATGCGCGCCGACCGGATAGGTTTCGAGCGTGCGATGGGTCGCGAGGTAGCCCTTGACGCCAGCCGGTTCCGAAACCGCTGCGGTTGCCATGTTTTTGTCCCCCTGCGGCTCGCCCTCGGCGCCTAGCGCCGGTTGCAACCACAGAGTGCGTCAATTGACCGCCGGACCGCAAGCCGCTCAGCGTTCGCCGTTCGCGGGCGCGCCCGCTTCGTCGAGCATCGCGCCGCTGGCTCCCAGAGCCTCCAGCGAAATCCCGGCGAAGCGCGGATGCGAGCGCCCGATCGGTTCCCACATCGCTTCCGGGTCGAAGCGGCGCTCGCCGCCGTCGATCGCGTTGAGCAGACGGGTGAACACCTGGCCGTCGCTGAACCATCCCGGGGGCGTCTCGATCGCCTTGAAAATGCGCTGAACGCGCCCGGCGTGATTGGTAAACGAGCCGTCCTTCTCGGCGAAGGTCGTGGTGGGAAAGACTACGGTCGCCCGGCCGAACCGCGGATCGAGCTTCAGGGTCTGCACGATCAGCAGTTCCAGCCGTCCCAGGATTCGTTCGAGACGCTCGGGCGTGATCGCGTCGAGCAGGTGAGACAGATCGTCGCCGCAAAGATAGAGTCCCTTGAGCTCGCCCGCTTCCGCGGCCCGCAGCAGCTCGCCGAGGCCGTCATCGTCGCCGCTCACCAGTCCCAGCTCGCGCACACCGCGGGCGTTCGGCGCCTTCTCGGCCTTGATCAGAAAATCGTCGGCGAAGCCGCGCCGGACCGCCATCGCGGCCTTGCCCGCACCGACCGCGCGCAGCAACTCGCCGAAACAGAAATTGTCCTCGTTAGTGAGGTGGGGCGAGATGACCGCGCCGATAGCGCCGTCCCCGTGGCTCGCCTTGAGCCTGCTAAGCTCCGCGGCCGCCTGCGCCAGCGCCGTCTGCCACGGCGCCTGGGCGAGCGCGCCGCCCTGCGCGATCATCGGCGTTCGCAGACGCTCGGGCGCGTCGACGAACTTGTAGTCCAGGCGACCCTGGTCGCACATCCAGGTGTCGTTGACCGCGTCGTTGCGGCGCGGAATCAGCCGCCAGATACGATTGTGGGCCTCCGAGATCATGATATTGCAACCGTTGGAACATCCGGGGCAGACGCTGGCGGTTTCCTGCAGGAACCACACGCGGAGGCGATGGTGGAAGTCCTTGCTTTCGAGCGCGCCTACCGGGCAGATGTCGGCGGTGCAAATCGAATAGTTATTGTCGAGGCGGCGGTCATAGACGTCGAGCACCGAGTGGTCGCCCAGGTTGAAAACCACGAGCTCGCCGGTCTTGCTGATTTCGCGGCAAAAGCGCACGCAGCGCCGGCACAGGATGCATCGCTCCTGATCCAGCAGCATGCGCTCGCCGATATCGACCCGCTTCTGATGCTTGCGCCGCGGATCGATCGTGCGCGCGTGGCGGCTCCCAAAGCGCATCGCATAGTTCTGCAGCCAGCACTCTCCGGCTTTGTCACAAATCGGGCAATCCAGGGGATGGTTGAGCAGGAGCATTTCGAGCACGCCGCGCCGCGCCAGCGCGACTTCCGGATCGGCAGTATGCACCACCATCCCGTCCCGCACCTGGGTGTTGCACGAGATCTGCAGCTTCGGCATCCCCTCGATCTTGACCTGGCAAAGCCGGCAACTGCCGTCGATGCTCAGCTTCGGATGGTAACAGTAGTGTGGGATGTCGAGTGCCGCGTCGAGCATCGCCTGCAACAGCGGCGTGCCCTCGGGTGCCTCAATCGGGCGTCCGTCAACCGTGAACTTCACGGTCTTGGGAGCGTTGGTCTTCGGTGTTTTAGTCGAGCTTGCGTCCGCTGCCATGGAGACTCGCCCACAGTTCTGGCTGACGTTCGTTCTGAACGCGGTATTGAAGCTTGATCAGCCCGTCGAGCACGGCCTCGGGACGCGGCGGACAGCCGGGAATATAAAGGTCGACCGGAATGATGCGATCGATGCCCTGGAGCACGGCGTAATTGTCGTAGGGACCGCCCGAGCTGGTGCAGGCCCCGAACGACACCACCCATTTCGGCTCCGCCATTTGCTCGAACACGCGGCGCAGGATTGGCGCCTGGCGTTGAGTGATGGTGCCGACCACGAACAGCAGGTCGGCCTGGCGCGGAGTGAAGCGCGGCAGCGCGGCGCCGAAGCGGTCGATGTCGTAGCGGGGCCCGGCCACCGAGAAATATTCCATCCCGCAACACGCGGTGACGAATGGGTAGGCAAAGAAGGAGTACTTGCGCGCCCATTGCACGGCGTCATGCAATCGCGTGATCGCGAAGCTTTCGGGGAAGGCCGCGCTCTCGTCGTTGAGCGAATGGCGCGCGAGGCCGCCGCGCACCATGAAAGCCGAAAATCTGCGTTGCCGCTGAGCCATATTAAAAGTTTCGCAACCTTACCCGTCAATTGCCACAAGCGCGCCGCGGTGCCGGCATCGAATCGACGCTTCCGCATCCGCGTCGATCATCTTTTCGCGAAATGCCCTTGAGGGCAAGGCCAATCGATTCACAATCGAGACGCGGCCGCAAAGTTCCTACGCGATATGAGAGTTGTGCGAGCATCGTTCAGCGCAGAAGCCCGAAAGGCGAAGAAAAATCATGCGAGAGAAAGTGCCCCGCAGGTATTGGCTTGCCTGAGATTCGGATGACCGCGCCAGCAGGCTAACGCCCGCGGCTGCGAAGCTCGCGCTCGGCCAATTCGAGGTCGGCCTCGACCATCATCTCGACCAACCCCTGGAAGCTGACCCGAGGCTGCCATTGCAGGACGCGGCGAGTCTTCGAGCTGTCGCCTTGCAGCAGGTCGACCTCGGCCGGCCGCAGGAAGCGCGGGTCGGTCTGGAGATATTTTCGCCAGTCGAGCTGGAGCAACTCGAACACCCGCTCGAGGAAGTCCTGCACGGAATGGGTTTCGCCGGTGGCAACCACGTAGTCGTCGGGACGCTCCTGCTGCAACATCATCCACATCGCTTCGACATAGTCGCCGGCAAAGCCCCAGTCGCGCCGCGCGTCGAGGTTGCCCAGCGCAAGCTTGTCCTGCATGCCAAGCTTGATGCGCGTGGCACTGCGCGTAATTTTGCGGGTGACGAAGTTCTCTCCGCGCCGTGGCGATTCGTGATTGAACAGGATGCCGTTGGCCGCGAACAGCCCGTATGCCTCCCGGTAATTGATGGTCTGCCAGTGGGCGTAAACCTTGGCGCAGGCGTAAGGGCTGCGTGGATGAAACGGCGTGCTCTCGCGTTGCGGCACTTCGGCTACCCGCCCGAACATTTCAGACGACCCCGCCTGGTAATAGCGCGCCGCGCGATCATGACGCTTATTATGATCGCGCAGCGCCTCCAGCAGGCGAAGCGCCCCGAGGCCGACCACGTCGGCGGTGTATTCCGGCTGATCGAAGGAGATACGCACGTGCGACTGCGCCGCGAGATTGTAGACTTCGTCGGGCCGCACCTGTTCGATGATCGCGCGCAAGCCGGTACCGTCGCCCAAGTCGCCGTAATGCAGTTGCAGCGACGAAGGACCAGTTCCGAAGCCCTTACGCAGATGGTCTATGCGGCCGGTGGCAAAGCTCGAGGTTCGGCGCACGATGCCGTGCACCTCGTACCCCTGTTTGATGAGAAACTCGGCGAGGTACGAACCGTCCTGACCGGTAACCCCGGTTATCAGGGCGACCTTAGCCATCGTTTTCCATGCCCCGCCCTGCGCCGCTTAGTCGCCGGGGACGATACGATGCGAGTCGCTGTCGAAGTGCTGGGTGGAAAACTCGTACAACTCGGCATCCTCCAGCGCTTCCATCTGATGCACCAGCCCAAGCGGGATGTCCATGCACTGGCCGGCGGCGAGTTCGAACTCCTCGATAACCTCGGAGTCCGGGGATTCCTTGACGCGAACCTTGAGCCGGCCCGCACGCAGGAAAAATGATTCAGTTTTGATCTTATGGAAATGCAGCGAGCATCGCTTGCCCTTGTTGATCTCGAGAATCTTGCCGCAGTAGAGATCGCCGTTGACGATCCAGACCTCGCGACCCCAGCCCTTGGGCACAATTTTCACTGGCGTGCGTGCGCGATTCATAAGTGTTGCTCAACCCGTTTCAGACGTTTGTCTTGACGTTCCGCCCCTCTCCAACCACCTAGCGCATCTACAATGCCAGAAGAGAACAACCCACACTAGCCCGCTTGCCCCGACGGCTTGCCGGGACGCGCGTTTCGCCGAATAGGGCTTTTCCTAGGCGGTCGGGCGTTGCACGCTAAGCGACCGAGGGTCTCACGACCGCCGACGGGGAGGCCTGCGCAGCCGCGGCGTGTCCATCGCCGTTGGCGACCGCTGGCACGAATTCGTTCATTTCGATCGAGAGGCGCTGCAGCGGTAGATGATTGGTATCGGCAAAGGCTTTAACCATCGAAAGACGGTCTTCGGCGACGGCATCGGTCGCGATGAGAATCCAGTGAAATTTGGTCGTGGCGTGGATCCGCGGCAGATCGTCGAGCGTACCGAGCACATGATGGCCGTGGACCATCTTGCCCTCCTTGAACGCGTCGTCATCGACGAAGCCAATCAGCCGCACTCGCCGGTCGTTGGCGGAGAAGATATAACGCACGGCGGCCTCGCCCATCCGCCCCGCCCCCACGATGAGCACCCGCTCCGTTGATGGCGCGACCATCGCGAGCGCACTTCTCTGGATCTGAAACGACATCCGAGTAAACACCAGCAGATTGAACAGCAGCACCACGTACAGTACGGCGACCGATCCTGAGACCTCGAGCCGCATGAACAGCGTGGCGATTGCGACCAGCAGCCCCGCCAGCAGCGACCCATTGGCGAAGCGTATGAGATCGGCTATTCCGGCGTAGCGCCAAATCCCGCGATAAACACCGGTCAAGGCAAACGCGATGTAAGTGGCGACGAAAAAGACCGGCACACTCCCCATCATCGAATGCACCAACGCGTCGTTGATCTTGAAATCGCGGCGCAGCAGGCAGGCACCGAAGTAGGCCGCCGGAATGAGTGCGAAATCGAGCACGGCCTCCGGCAGGCGCCGCTTGTAAGCGAGGCGCAGGATGGAACCCCCGAGACCCCTCGAATAGCCGAGGGGATCGCCCGGCGCGATCCCCTCGAAAGTCAGATCGATCATGAACAATCCGATAACGCCGATTCCGGCGACAACGAAGGGGAGGGCGCTCAGCAAGTAGGCATGGGACAGCAGCGTCTGGCCCGCCGCCAGCAGCGCACCTATCACCGCCAGCGTCCAACTGACCACCACCGCGCGGCGCACGGTCAACCCCAGCATCAAGAGACGATGATGTGAGTGGTCCAGACCACGGCGAGAAATCGGGCTTCCGGTTGCCAACCGCGACACTGTCACGATTCCGGTGTCGAGCAGCGGCACGAGCATCACCAGGAGCGGGAAAACCGCGCTCGAGAGATGCGAGTTTTGTTGCAACGCGGCTCCTTGCAGCGCCAACGCACCCAGCAGGAAGCCTATCGGCAGAGCGCCGCTATCGCCCATGAAAATCGAAGCTGGATAAAAATTGAATAGCAGAAAGCCGGTAAACGCCGCCGCAGCCGTCAACGCCGCACATCCGATAGCTACATCGCGCGACCACCATGCGACAAACCCTACCGCACCCACCGCCGCAATTCCTATTCCGGCAGCCAATCCGTCAAGCCCGTCCACGAGGTTGAAGGCGTTGATCACCGCGACCATCCAGAAACCCGCCAGTCCCAGATTGACGAGCGGCCAACGCGTGACTTCGGGCACGGCGGGACCAGCCCACAGAAAGAACGCGACCACCACCAACTGCGCGAGCAACTTGCGTAATGGCGTCAATTCCACCGCGTCATCCAGAGCGCCGACCGCCAGTAGCGTCAGCATCCCGGCACACATCCATAGCGGCAACTCCCCAACCAGAGCGAGCGCCGTGACTACGGCGACCACCATCGCGACGCCGCCGAGCACCGGAGTGGGGCTTGGATGTCCCGACTCGTGGCTGGGAGGCGCGACCATGTTGAAGCGCGAGGCGAACGCCTTAACCGCGGGCGTCAGGGCCAGGATCAAGCCGAAGGCCGTCCCGGCGGAGATGGCAAGTTTCTCAGCTATAGCGGTCACTGCACTGATTCAACCGCCCGTCTTTCGCTCATTATAGGCAAAATAAGACAACGTTGAGCAATGAGCCAAACTTGCTCACAGTCTACATACTCCGCATAAATGCGCGCCTTTTGGCAAGAAGCCGAAAATCGCCGAAGGCTGAAGGCAGGCTTTAAGCGTTCCTACGATTTTTGAATATAGTTCGAGGGAATTTACGACGCAATGAGACAATCCGCCGTAGCGAGCTAATACTAGCTCAATCGTTGAGCCCGGAAGAGAAAAAGGAACCTAACCAGGAGACCTTTGCGTGCTTTCCGCACTAGCGCGCAACCTCATCCGACCTAAGCAAGCGCCAGCGAATTTATGTGCTGATGGGCCAGTTATCCGCGCAAAGACTCTCTAATCAGAGCGTAGATCGTCGGTCAGCGCCGCGGCGAGCGGACCTTCGACTGGGGCGCGAACCGAGAGGGCCGGATGGTCGACTTCGACTGCGACTTTGCCCGCGGCCGCCAGCTCCGCAAACTGATTAGCGGTCAAACCGACCGGAAAAGCTATAAACTGAACTGCACTTATCTGGTCGGGCGACATCTGACTCTCATCGAAGCGCGCGCCGATCCGCTGCCCGTCGAGGACCATCCACAAATGGCGCTCCAAGCCCAACAGGCGGGCGAGTTCGCGGTCCCGCTCGACCGGGTCCGCATACTCGATGAGCAAGGTCGCGGAGAATTCCCCCGCGCGCGGGAGAAGTTCATTATAATTCTCGACCTCGTGGTTAATCGCGGCGTCCTCGAAGATCCGCTCGGCCCGCACCACCTCCTGGATTTGGTACCAGATGGTCTGCCGGTTCTCGAACATCAGCGTGAGATGTTCGCCGACGGCGAGGCGGCGGCGCGCTTTCTCGGCCATACACAGCGGACGCAACAACGGCCTGACGCGATCGTAGGTGGTCACCGGCAGCACTTCGAGCGGCGTCAAGGGTTTCACGGCGTTCCCTCCTCTGCGACCGGCGGATCCGGCGGTGGCACCGGCGTGGCAAAGCCGTCTGCGTCGTAAGCGCGTGCCAGTATTTCGATTGGGTTAAGCGGGCGCACGCCGATAGCCTGCTCGATCTGGATCGCCGCCAGCGGACAGTCGCTCGCCAGCACCTGGGCCTCGGCGTCCTTCATTCCCACGAAGGCCTTCGCGCCCCACTTCATCGACAGCGCGAAGAACTCCTTCTTCATCGCCCAGGTACCGTCGTGCGCCGTGCAAGCGTCCACGGTTACGACCTCCGTGCCCGGGATGGAGCGGATGAGATCGCGCGAGCGCAGCCCGATACTCTGGGCCTTGAGATGGCACGGCACATGGTAGGCGACCTTGCCCGGAGTGGTGCGAAATTCACAATCGAACTTGCCCTCGCGCCTGAGCGCATACAGAAGCTCATGCGGATCGGCGACGGCGGACGCTATTTCGCGGGCCTCGGCCGTATTGAGCAGGCTGGGATATTCCTTACGCATCATCAGCGAGCAGGTCGGATTGATCGCCGCGACGCGGTAGCCCTGGCGCACCAGTGGCAGCATCGAGGCGACATTCGCGCGCGCCAGCTTCTGCGCAAAGGCAACGTCGCCACCGTCGAGCGCCGGCATCCCGCAGCAGTTCTGCGCCGGCGACGCGATCGCGCATCGATTGCGCGCGAGCACGGCGACCAGCGCCTGCCCGGGCGCCGGATTGTAGTAGTTGACGAAGCAGGTATGAAAGATCGCGACCTTGGCCGCGGGATCGGCTGGCGCGGCGGGAATACCCGTGCGCTCAAGCCACGCCTCGAAGGTTTCCTGAGCGAACTCGGGCAGTTTCTTGGCGCGAGAGATGCCCAGCAGCTTCTCCATCATCACGCGCTGAAAGGGGCTGCGGCATGCCCAATTGGCGAGCTTCGGAACCGTGCTGCCAATCTTCCCGAGCTGGTCCGGATTGCCGAGCATCTTCTCGCGCAGGGCGACGCCGTCTTCGCGGCTCTGGACCGCGCGCGCCCGTAGCATCAGGCGTGGGAAATCGAGCTGGAACTCGTGGCCATCCTGCGGCGTATAAGGGCATCGCACCTCGCACAGCTTGCAGCCGTAACACAGATCGATCACCCGCTGGTTTTGCTCCGCGCTCAGGCTGCGCACGTCGCCGTCGCCGCGATCGAGTGCGCCGAACAGCTCCGGGAACGACGGGCAGAGGTTGAAGCACAGCCGGCAGCCCTGGCAAATGTCGAAGACGCGCTCGATTTCCTTATCGAGGGCCGCACGCTCCCAGTATTTGGGCTCGGTTTGGTTGTACGAAAGAGCGTCGGTCGGTCGGGACTGGATACGATCCATGCTAAGCGGCTCTCGGTTAACCTGTTCAAGGGCGGCCCATCGGGGTCACGAGGCCCGCTGTGGCTGCGCAGACAACGGATCCACGCACGCCCGGCGCTATCGAGCGTCCGGCGCGGGCTGGAATCCCGATCGAATCACAGGCCGCCGGCGCCTGCGCGCGCGGCGGCCGTGAAGCGGTCCGCCACTACAGCGTGGTGGTGGCTTTCTGGAAGCGCCCGGCGTGCGACTTCTCGGCCTTGGCTAAAGTCTCGAACCAGTCGGCGATTTCGGTGAAGCCTTCCTCGCGGGCGGTCTTCGCCATCCCCGGGTACATGTTGGTGTACTCGTAGGTCTCGCCATGAACGGCCGACTTCAGATTGAGCAGGCTGTCGCCGATAGGCTGATCGGTGGCCGGGTCGCCGACCTGCTTGAGATAGTCAAGATGACCGTGGGCATGGCCGGTCTCGCCTTCGGCGGTGTCGCGGAAGAGCCCCGCGATTTCCGGCTGGCCTTCGACGTCGGCGATCTTGGCGAAGTACAGATAGCGCCGATTGGCCTGGCTCTCGCCGGCGAACGCGTCCTTGAGATTGGCGTGTGTTTTGGTTCCTTTCAAACTGCTCATAATTACCCCTCTCCTGAGCTTCAAGTGTGTGGTTCAGGCAGGCGGCGCAGCTTTCGCGGCCCCTCGCCGCAAGGCTGCCGGATGGCTCGATCGGCCCCTCCTGCCAGATGATAATTATTATCATCCGGTTCGCGGGACCGTCAAGCCGCGGATCGGGCCGACGGCACTCACACCGATTCGAGCGCGCCGCGGCTCGGTGATTCATGACGCAGAGGGTGCGCAAAACCGGTACATCATGGGACTTGGCTTAGGCGCGCCCCAGTGGTAACTTAGGGTACATCTTTACCAAGTCGTGCGGTAACGACGCGGCTCACGTCGCCAGGCCCGGGGCGGCACTTTCCTTCATCTTCCCAAGCATCTTCCCTTCCTGCCGCTGATAATCGCACGCCGGCGAAGCGGCGATGCTCGACAGCACAAAAAACGTCAACGAAGTGCGCAACGATTTTGCGCTGCAACAGTCCGCCATAGCCACGCTCAGCCAACACGCCCTGGTCGGCGTCGATCTGCAAAGCCTGTTCGACGAAGCAACCAGCCTGGTCCATCGGACTCTGCGGGTCGCATATGCAACAGTGATGGAGTTGCGGACGGATCGCGAGCTTCTGATCGGCCGGGCCGGCACCGGATGGGAGCCGGAGCTGGTACGCACGATTGTGGCGGAGACGGGCCCCGACTCGCAGGCCGGCCGCGCACTGCTGGCCAATGCTCCCGTGATCGTGACCGACTTCGACGCCGAAGGGTCCTTGCACAGTTCCTTTGCCGAACGTTTTGGGTCACGCAGTGGCGTGATAGCGGCGATTCACGGGCACGATAAAGTGTTCGGCGTGCTCACCGCGCACGACCGGCATGAGCGCCAGTACAGCGCGGAGGAGGCCAATTTCCTCCAATCGATAGCCAACATCCTGGGACTGGCTATCAACCAGGATCAGACCGAACGCGAGTTGCGCGCGAGCGAACGCTACTTCCGCTCGCTCATCGAGGAGTCCTCGGATCTCATCACGGTCTTCGATTTCGACGGGACCATCCGGTTCGAGAGTCCTTCGATAGAAAGAATCTGCGGCTTCAAGGCCGAAGAACTCATCGGCCAAAACATTCTCGGGCTCTGCAATCCGAATGATCATGACGCGCTGGCCGCGGCGCTGCGCCGGCTGGCGGAAGGCGACTCGAAGGAAACCATCGTTCACGTCCGCAAGCGCCACAAGGACGGTAGCTGGCGCGTGTTGGAGCGCAAGTTCCGGTACATGGTCGACGCCAAGGGCGAGCCATGCATCGTGGCCAATTCGCGCGACGTGACTGCGCGCGAGCGGATGCTGGACGATCTGCGGGAGAGCGAGCGGCGCTTTCGCGGCATCTTCGACAGCAGCCGGGACGCAATCATGATTGCGACTCCCAACGACGGCCGCATCGTCGATATCAACAGCGCGCTCACGCGAATCTATGGTCACAGCCACGAACAGGCGCTGGGTAAAGATCCGCGGGAGATCTCGCTGTTCGCGAATCCGGAGGACTACGTGCGCCTCGAACGCGCGCTTATGGAGCGCGGGGCGCTGAGCAACTTCGAGGCCGACCTACGCACCCGCGACGGCAGGACCGTACCCACGCTGTTGTCGGCGGTCATGGTCGATCTGGGCGTCGGGGTGCGCGTGGTGTCGATCCTCCACGACATCAGCGAGCGCCGCGCGGCCGACCTCGCACTGGCCAACGCACGCGACGCCGCGCTCGAATCGACGCGCCTCAAGTCCGCCTTCCTCGCCAACACCAGCCACGAGATTCGGACGCCGCTCAACGTCATCCTGGGATATACCGACCTGGTCGGCGAGCATCTCGCCAATATCGGCGACCATACCCAGGACGCCTATCTGGAGGCGCTCGGGCGCGCCGGCCGCCGCCTGCTGAAAACCATCCAGCAGATTCTCGACTACTCGCGGATGGAAGCCGGGGCGTTGACCCTCGACCCATCGGCGATCGCCCTCGCCCCGTTCATCGAGGATCAGGTCAACGATCTAAGAGTGCTGGCCACCGAGAAGGGACTCGAGCTGCGGCTCGAAATCGCGGCCGACGAGGCCACCGTGCGCTTCGACGAGTACTGCCTGCAGACCGCGCTGAGCAACCTGCTTCACAACGCCATTAAATTCACCGACCGCGGCGAGATCGTCCTCGGGCTCGAGCGCGACAACGCCGGCACGCTGAAACTCGAAGTCCGCGACACCGGCGTCGGCATCGACGACAACTACCTGCCCCGGCTTTTCGAGCCGTTCTCGCAGGAGCAGACCGGCCATAGCCGGCGCTTCGAGGGCGCGGGATTGGGACTCGCGTTCGCGCGCCGATGCGTCGAGCTTGGGGGCGCGCGCATTTCCGCCGCGAGCCGCAAGGGCGTGGGTTCGACCTTCACGATCGAGTTTCCGCGCACGTGCGAAATCCGCCGCCGCCGCGCCTAGCGCGCGCCGCCGTCGTCCCCGCCAACGCGGCATTGCCGGCGCTCTTTAAGCCACGCCCTATTTCCCCGGCTTTTCCGCGGAGACCGAATCGAACATCGATTGCTGTTCCGGCGCGGCGGTCGCGCCCTCGACCTCGTCGGAACTGAACAGGCCGCGCCGCTCGGCGTAGGGTTTGAACTTGGCGTAAAGCTCGGCGAGCTTGGCCTGGTAGTACTCGACGTTTTCGTCGGGATTGGCGGGGTCGTACTCGGCCGCGAGCCGCGCCGCGGCGCTTACTTTGACCTTGGGCCCGCGTCCGGCGACGTAGTAGGAAATCTGGTCGCCGCTCATGTATGGGCGTCCCGCCTTGAGCGCCAGTTCGTAGGCGGCCGAGACGTTGCGCCGCTTGCCCCCGATTTTGTCGCGGTAGGTGTCGGGCGAATCCTGCAGCGTTTCGGTTTTCATCAGCTCGCGAATGCCGAAGCCGTGGCGCGCCAGGCGCTCGCGCCAGTCCTCGTAGAGCGCCGGGATTTCGCCGGCCCGCTGCTCGAGCATCAGGCGGAACATCTCCTCCATGAAGCGGCGCTGAAACCGCTCGAGCCCGCGCGAGCGCAGCCCCGAGCCGCGAATCGTCATCTCACCGGGCTCCTCGAGCAGCACGTAGTTCTTCATCTTGTAGGAGAACATCGCCGGATAGCGCCCGTCGATCTCCAGCCGCACGCCCTCGGGCATCGCGGCGCCGATCCGTTCGACCAGGCTCTGCGCGGCGGCCTCGTCGTCGACGCCGGGCGGCGCGACGAAGTAGATCCCGTCGGTGTCGACCTCGATAACCTGGGCGCCATGCTCCTCCAGTGCGGCGACGGCGGCCTGGATAAGCTCGCGCCCGCGGCGGGTCACGGCGTTGGCCTGGACGAAGTCGTTGAAATGGCCGAGCGAGAACCCGAGATAGCCGTAGAACGAATTGATGAGAATTTTGAAGGTCTGCTGGAGCGCCTCGAGGTTGCGCCGCGCGCCGCCCTCGAGCTCGCGCACCGCCGCCTTGGCCTGGACGCGAAAGCTGCGCAGGTCGCCCAGCGTCTTCAGGAACACACCGAGCCGGTCGCCCGCCGGCGCGTGCCCGTAATGCAGCATCAGCGACGGATAGAGCGAGGTCACGTCGCAATGCAGCACGCCGCGCGCGACACCGCAGCGGCGGACCTCGGTATATCCGCCCATCACCTCGCTTGCGGCCTGCGGCGCGGGAATCGAATGGCGCGCGGCCAGGTAGGCGCGCATCAGCAGCGCGTCGATCCGGGTCGCGTTCCCGCGCAGCACCACGTTCTGGTAGGAGTACGGAAAAATCTGCGCCTGCACGAAGTAGCTGGGGGCGAGCAGCCCGGCCAGCGCCGCGGTCTCGCGCACGTCGCCCAGCGCGTAGGCGAAAAGGTCCTCGGGGCGATGGTCGAAACAGTCGCTCACGCGGGCGGCGTCGATATGGACGCGGTCGGGGGCGCCAACGTGAAAATGCTGCGCCAGCTCCTTTAACCCGAAACCTTCGAGCTCGCGGCTCCCGATATCGTAATGTTGGGCCAGGATCCAGGTGTCGATGATACTGCGGCCGCGGATGTCGTAGCGGCGGTAGGCGATCGAGCGTTCGGCGATCTGCAAACGCGAGGCGCGCGCGCTCATTTCGCCGCGGTCGCGGCCGAGCGCGAGCTTGACCCGATGGCGCCGGGCGCGCGTTTCCAGGTATTCCAGGTCGAAGCGGAACAGGTTGTGGCCTTCGATCACGTCGGGGTCGCGCTCGGCGACGATCCGCACCAGCTCCTCGAGCATCGTGCGCTCGTCCATCCGGTCGCCGCGCAGCACCCGCTCGTAACCTTGCGAATCGCTGAGCGCGATCGCGATCACGCGGTCGCCCTCGCGCGCCGCGGTCGGGAACTCGAAGCCCGGACTGACGTAAGTCTCGATATCGATCTGCATGCGGCGCAGATCGTCAAACTCCATCCCGAGAAAAAACGTGGTGCCGCTGAGAATCAGGTACTGCTCGACCGGATCGGTGAGCACCAGGTACGGAGCGTCCGCAACGCCGGGCGATTTGCCGGTGAACTTGCGCAGATGGCGCCGGGCGGCTTCCAGCGCGTCGAGGCGATCGAAGGTCGCAAGCCATCGCAGGCGGAAATTTCCCTCGAGCGGTTCGACCCTGTACGGCGCCCCGAGGCCGTTGAGCATTCCAGGCTCCGCCAGCAGCGCGAAAAGCTTCAGCGGACGGCGCTCGCGCGTGAGCGTCTCGCCGTCCCGGCGGAAGATTTCGACCTCGCCCGGAGGGACGACCTCGACCGCTACGATCCCCGGTTCCGAGGGATTACCGAAGAGCAGGCGGTTGTCGTAGAACTGACGACAGATCTCCTGGTAACGGCTCATCGTGGGTTCCGGCGAACGATTGTGGCTCGCGCGCGGCGCGTATCACAACACCGTATCGGCGCGTCAGTCCTATATCCGTTGATCCAGCCGCACACTCGCACGCCCAAACGTGTTACGTTAATGTCTGTGCGCGGTCGTGAGCGCCCGACCAGGCGGATACGATACGCGCAGCCAGATACGATATAACGATATGTGGAGGGGCCGGCGTTCTAACTTTAGCCGCCGGCCGTCTTGCCCGTGGCCGAGACCGAGCACAAAAAGACTGATTACAAGACTACCCTGAAACTCCCCAGGACGGATTTCCCGATGAAGGCGAATCTGCCGAAGCGGGAGCCCGAGATGCTCAAGCATTGGGAGGAAATCGGGCTCTACGAGGCACTGCTCGCCGACCGTAAGGACGCGGCCGACTGGGTCCTGCATGACGGACCGCCCTACGCCAACGGCCGCGTTCACATGGGCACGGCGCTCAACAAGGTGCTGAAGGATTTCGTCGTGCGCTCGCGCGCGATGATGGGGTTCCGCACGCCGTTCGTGCCCGGATGGGATTGCCACGGGATGCCAATCGAGTTCAAGGTGTCGCGCGACCTCGGGGAGCGGGCGCGCGCGATGCCCAAGCTGGAGCTTCGGCGCCTCTGCCGCATCGAGGCCGAGAAGTGGATCGACCTCCAACGCAAGGATTTCATGCGCCTGGGATGCATCGGCGACTGGTTTCATCCCTACATCACGATGGATCCTTCGTACGACGCGGCGGAGATCGGCGTGTTGCGCAACCTGGTCGACCGCGGCTACGTCTACCGCGGTCTGCGTCCGGTGCACTGGTGCTTCGCCGATCGCACGGCGCTGGCCGAAGCCGAGGTCGAGTATCGCGACCACGTGTCGCCCTCGGTCTACGTCGCGTTCGCCTTCAACGCGAACCTGCGCGACGCGGCCGCGCTCGCCGTGAACCACTCCGAGGGCCTGGAACTCGAGGCGGCGCACAAGGCCGGCAAGCTCGCCGCGGTCATCTGGACCACCACGCCCTGGACGCTCCCGGCCAACCTGGGAATCAGCCTCAATCCGACCTTCGACTACGTCGCGCTCAAGGCGGCCGGGCACTACTACGTCGTCGCCGCGCGGCTGGCCGAGGCGGTCGAGAAGGCCTGCTCGCTCGCCGTCGAAAAACGGATCGCGCTGGATCGCGAAGCGCTCAGGTCGCTCGATGGGCAGGATATTTTCCGCCATCCGTTCGTGGCCCGCGACGTCAAGCTGATGTACGGCGACCATGTTACGGCGGACGCCGGCACCGGCCTCGTGCATACCGCGCCGGGACATGGCTACGAGGATTTCGTGATCGGCTCGCAGTACGGGCTCAAGCCCTTCACGCCGGTCGACACGGCCGGGAAGTTCACAGCCGAGGGCGGCGAATGGGTGGGCCAGAACGTATTCAAGGCCAATCATTCGATCGTCGAAAGATTGCGCGCCACCGGCGCGCTGCTCCATCTGCTCGAGTTCTCGCACAGCTATCCGCATTGCTGGCGCTGCAAGAACCCGCTGATTTTCCTCGCGGCCGAGCAATGGTTCATGCGTATCGATCACGACGGTTTGCGCCGGCGGGTGATCGAGGAAATCGACGCCGTGCGATGGATTCCGGCGTGGTCGCGCGACCGTATCCGCAACATGACCGAGATGCGGCCTGATTGGTGTCTCTCGCGCCAGCGCGCGTGGGGCGTGCCGATCCCGGCGCTCAAGTGCCGCGTTTGCGGCCACGTCGGCCTGTATGACGAAGTGATGGAAGCGGCGGAACGAATCTTCGAAACCGAAGGCTCCGACGCGTGGTTCAGGCGTCCGGCGGCTGACTTCGTAACGCCAACTGTCAAGTGCGAGGATTGCCAGGGCACGGCGTTCGACAAGGAAGAGGACGTGCTGGACGTGTGGTTCGATTCGGGTTGCTCGCAGGCCGCGGTGCTGCGCAAGCGTCTCGACGCGTGGCCAGCCGACGCCTACCTGGAAGCGGTCGAACAGGCGCGCGGATGGTTCGGCTCGTCGTTGGCCTGCGCGGTCGCCGAACGTGGCCATGCGCCGTTCCGAGCGGTGATAAGTCACGGGCTGACGGTCGACGAGCAGGGCCGCAAGATGTCCAAGTCGCTCGGCAATTCGGAAGACGCGGCCGACGCGGTCAACCGAATCGGCGCCGATGTGCTGCGCCTGGTGTATGCCTCGCTCGATTACACCACGGAAATCGCGCTCGGCGACACGGTCTACACGGCGGTGTCGGAAGCGTATCGCAAAATCCGCAACACCTGCCGCTATATCCTGGGCAACCTTGCCGACTTTGATCCGGCGCGCGACGCGTTACCGCTCGAGTCGATGACCGAGTTCGACCGTTACATCCTGGCCCGCCTGGAACGCCTGAAGGCCGACGTGCGCCACGCCTTCGACGAGTACGATTTCCAGGCCGCCTACCACGCGATCGTCAACTTTATCGTGGTCGACCTGAGCTCTCTCTATATCGACGTCGCGCGCGACCGGTTGTATTGTGCGGCCGCCGCCTCGTCCGAGCGCCGCTCGGTGCAGACCGCGCTTTATCACGTGATCGACGCGCTGGTGCGGATGCTCGCGACGCTGATCCCGTTCACCGCCGACGAGGTCTACTCGCACATGCCGGGCGCGCGCGCGGCGAGCGTCCATCTGTTGACGCTAGCGCCGCCGATCGCCGGGTGGCGCGACGCGGAACTGGAGGCCCAATGGGAACGGCTGCTCAAGGTGCGTGCCGAGGCGCTCAAGCTGCTCGAAGCGATGCGGCAAGCCGGTACGATCGGAGCGCCATTGGAGGCCGCGGTCGAAATCGGCGCGGCCGGCGCCGATGACGGCGCCCTCGCCGAGACGCTCGAGCGTCATCGCGGCCTGCTCAAGGAGTTGTTTATCGTTTCGGAGGTCGCGCCGCTCAAGGCGCGCGAGGCCGAGGAACTCCGCCGCAAGGCCGACGGCGCCGACGCCTTCAGCTCCAACGGGGATTACGTGCGGGTCTCGTCCGATCCGCCGCTGGTCGTGCTCGGTCGGCGAGCGCCGGGGCGCAAGTGCCAGCGCTGCTGGATGTACTTCGATGACGATTCCGGGTCCGACCTGGATCCCCGATGCCGCTCGGTAGTGCAGGCGCTGAACGCGTGAGGCCGGCTGGGCCGCAGGCCTTGGCGTCAACCCCGGGCGGCACGAGCGCGGTGACGGACTGGCGCCGGTTCGTTGCGATGCTGGGGCTCGTCGCGCTGCCGGTCTTCGTGATCGACCAGTTGGTCAAGCTGTACATCGTGCGGCATTTCCAGCTCTTCGCGCAGGTCGAAGTGGTGCCGCACTGGCTCGCGCTAACCTACACCTTGAATTCGGGCGCCGCGTTCAGCCTGTTCGCGACGATGCCGTCCGCGATGCGCGGGCTGATACTCGACGGTCTCGCCGCGGCCGCGGTGGTGGTGCTCGGAATACTGCTCGCGCGCGGCGCGCGTCCGCCGATAATATCGGTAGCTTTCGCGCTGGTCATGGGCGGCGCGGCGGGCAACCTGTTCGACCGGGCCGTGCGCGGCCGCGTCGTCGATTTCATTTACGTCCACTACTACTCGTGGAGCTATCCAGTCTTTAATATCGCCGACAGCGCGATCACGGTTGGGGTGGCCATCATCCTGATCCACTCCCTGTTCGCGCACGACTCCGACGCCTGACCGTCACTCATGCGCGATCGGAAATCTCGGCGAAGCCCAAATCCGGTGAGGCTCCCCGACAGCGCGCTGGACGACGCCAAAATCGCTAGAAAACGCCCAGCCATCCCAGGCCCGCGATGAAGATCGCATAGGCGACTCCGCCCACTATCAGAGTCGGGGTACCCAACTCGCCGTCGCGCAGGTTGATATAGAGCAGCCCCGCCGAAAAGACCGCGATCGCGCCGCCAAGCAGCTCCGGACGGCTCAGATGCCACGGCGTGAACGCCAGTCCCAGCGCGACGGGGATGCAGCTCTGAAAGACCATTGCGCCCGTTATGTTGGCCAGCGCGAGGTTGTCCTTGCTCTGGCGAATCCAGACCACGGCGTTGTATTTCTCGGGCAATTCGGTGGCGAGCGGGCTCAGGATAAGCGAGAGCACGCCCGGGTTGAGGTTGGCGTGCTGCGAAAGAAAAACGATCTGATCGACGAATACGTACGCGCCGAGCAGGATCGCGATAACCCCGAGCAGCACCTGCATCACGGTGGGCCAGCCGCGCGGGTCCGAGGGATTGCCCCGCAGCAGCGACTCCAGGTGTAACCCGTGCTCGACGGCGGTTCCGGCCTCGCGCTTGAGTCTCAAAATTACCATCGCGTAGGCCGCATACACGGCCAGCAGGATTCCCCCGAGGGCGTAACGAACGATCGGCGGCAGGACGACCGTCCCTAGCAGGAGCGTCGCGACGAAAACCGGCAGGAAGAAGGCGAGGTCGCGCCGGGCGTCGACACGCGGGACGCGTAGCGCGATACGTCCGCGCCGACGGCGAAAGCCCAGCGCCGCCACTCCCATCACGAATAGCGCGACGGTCGAGAGCATCAGCGGCGCGCCAATTATCGCGCCTACGCCAACCTCGCTGTGGGCGCCGGGCACGCCGCGGCTCATCACCAACGCGACCGCGGGAATCAGCGTCTCGGGCAAGGCCGTGCCAACCGCGGCGAGCAGGCTGCCGACGGCGGCCTCGGAAAGGCTCAGATGATGCCCCGCCCACTCGACGCCGTTGGTGAACAATTCCGAGCCGGTCAAGATGACGGCGAAACTGACGAGCAGGATGGCGATATGTGTCGGCACGAGATGCTACCTCAAGCACAGATGGCCGAACGGAGTTGAATTGGGCAACCGTGCGCGGCCCGCCAGCGTATGAACTTTGAAGGAAGCTATCAAGGCAGGCAACGATTGCGCGGAAACTCCCCGATGCGCGAAAGTAAAATAGTTGCTAGATTAGGTTGGTGGGGTGAGGGGAAGGCATCCGAAGTAGGTTAGGAGATACTAAAAGACGGTCCGTAGCGATTCGAAAAGATTGTCCACTTTGACTTGCCCGATAATGACCCATATAATGGGGTGCTTTGCCAGAATCGGCCTCTCGTATTCAGTTTGACCTTTCTGAAGTGGCGCACCGCGGGTGCTTGCAGCGCCTATTTTCGCGTGCCGCAGGCCCGCGCATGGATCGGCCACTCGCGGACGGCCAGGACGGACGCCCAGTAGTATGAAGCAAAAGTACGAAGGAAAAGATCTCCAAGGCTTGGTCGACCTCGGCCGCGAGCAGGGTTACCTGACGTTCGACCAGGTCAACGATTTTCTTCCTCAGGACGTGGCCTCGCCCACCGACCTGCGCGCCGCGCTCGAGAGCTTCGAGGACATGGACATCAAGGTCCTCGAAGAGGTTCCCACCGAAACCACCGAAGGCGAAGCCGACGCCGAGCCCGAAAAAGAGGCCGAAGAAGAAACCGCTGACGCGGCGGGCGACTCTTCCGACCCGGTACGGCTCTATCTCAAGGAGATGGGCAACTTCCAACTGCTCTCGCGCGAGCAGGAGGTCGAGATCGCCAAGCGAATCGAGGCCGGTGAACAGGAGGTCGAAGAAGAGGTCCTGAAATCGCCGGTCACGTTGGATTTCCTTATCGATCTGGGCGATCGGATCGAGGCCGGCGAAGCCGACCTGCGCGATATCTTCGAGGAAACCGAAGAACCTCCCGACCCTGACGAAGAGCGGGGCCCCGAGGCCAACGAGAAGCTGCTCAAGAAGCTGCACGACTCCACCAAGAAGCTGAAGGACCTGCGCACCAAGCTCGAAGAGCTGGAAGAGGAATTGCGCGAGCGGCCCGGACCGCGCCGCAAACCCAACCTCGAGCGCAATTACGCGCGGCTGCGCGAGCGAGTGAAGGCTGCCTTCACCACGATGGGACTGTCGCGGCACGTGCGCGAGGCCGTCATCGCCGAAATGCGCCATCAGCTCGACCAGTTCCGCCAGGCCCATCAGATCGTTCAGCACTATGAGGGCGCGACCGGCCGCTCCAAGAACCAGCTAATCAGGGAGGCGGCCGAGGCCGAGGATCGCCGTCACGTGCTCAAGGTCAACGGCACCCGCGAGAACCTGCTCGACATCGCCGCGCGCATCCGCGAAGCGCAGCGCACCATGAAGGCGGTCGAGCGGCGGGTCAAGACCAATGGCGAGGATTTCGGCCGTTCGATCGAAATCATCGCGGCCGGCCAGCACAAAAGCCGGCGCGCCAAGAAGGAACTGACCGAGGCCAACCTGCGCCTGGTCGTGAGCCTGGCCAAGCGCTACACCAACCGGGGACTGGGTTTCCTCGACCTCATCCAGGAAGGCAACATCGGGCTGATGCGCGCGGTCGACAAGTTCGAGTACCAGCGGGGCTACAAGTTCTCGACCTACGCCACCTGGTGGATCCGGCAGTCGATGTCGCGGGCGATCGCCGACCAGGGCCGCACCATCCGTATCCCGGTGCACATGGTCGAGACCATCAACAAACTGCTGCGGGTCACCCGCCTGCTGGTCCAGCGGCTGGGCCGCGAACCGAGCCCCGAAGAGATCGCGGAGCAGATGGAGATGCCGCTGGACAAGGTCCAGAAGGTGCTCAAGATCGTCAAAGAGCCGATCTCGCTGGAGACTCCGATCGGCGACGAGGAGGAAAGCTCGCTCGGCGATTTCGTCGAGGACGAGCTGGCGCCCTCGCCGGTGGAGGCCGCGATCCAAGGCAACCTGGGCGAACAAACGCGCAAGGTCCTGGCGACCCTGACGCCGCGCGAGGAACAGATCCTGCGGATGCGCTTCGGCATCGGCCAGAAAACCGACTACACGCTGGAAGAAGTCGGCAAGCAGTTCGCGGTAACGCGCGAACGGATTCGGCAAATCGAGGCCAAGGCGTTACGCAAGTTGCGCCAGACCGGGCGCTCGCGCAACCTCGAAGGTTTCATGGAACGCGAGTAGCGCCGATAACCGGGGGCGTCGAGAACATACTCGTCGCTGGCTGACATGACCATATTTACCCTGGTGCACCTGTTTGGCATTGCCGGAACGATAAGGTTCTGTCCGGCAGCGCCGAACTTCTAGTCTGCATACCGCTGCTGTCATCCCCAGGGCACGAGCGAAACCTGGGATTGCTCAGGTCGAGCGCACTCGCTCCGCCTCTGGTCTTCCGTTTTCGGCGCTCTCCCCGAAAATGAGCCGCTCCCCTTTTACCCGACCGACTTGAACATCTCAGCGAGATTTGCCTGGTGAACGCCCTCGCGGCCTCACGCTGCGCATGCTTGGCGTAGCCGCTCTCCCCGATCTTCGTGCGGAGCGGCGCGCCTGGGCTGATCGCTTTCTCGACCGCCCGACCCGACAAAATTGTCAATTTCTGTTTCTCCGGGAAGCGCTTGGATGTTCCCCAGACACAACCGCGACATTGCCGCTCAGTGTTGCCGGTCCGAGAATTAAGCGCTCGGAGATGTTCGGGTCGGAAATGAAGAGGTCCGGCCGAAATAAGGTCGGTCCGAGATAGGTCTGGCCGAGATAGGGTCTGGCCGAAATGCCGACCGGATAGGGACCGGAATAGCGATTGGAACTGAGGACCGGACTGCGAGGAATCACGTCCACTTTGGAAAGAGATGCTCGATGGCCCGCCTGTCCTGAAGGCCCGCCGATGGAGACATGATGAACAATCGACCCGATTCCGTCCCGACGCTCAAGACTTCGGGGGCCAGACTTGCCGTTATCGTCTTGTTCGCGGCGCTTTTAGCCGCGTCCCCGTTCCAGCCTCAACGGTGACCCTGACTGGAGGTACGATTCCGGCCGGCGGCTCCTGCGTGGTGACGGCGACCGTGAGCGGGGCAGTCGCCGGCAGCTACTTCAACTCGATCGCGGCTGGCGCCCTGGCTACCAGCAACGGCAGCAACGCGGCTCCGGCTATCGCGACTTTGACAATCATCACCCCAGTGGCTGCGCCTGTCCCACCTACGGTCGGCAAGGCCTTTAGTCCGGCCGCCGTCGACACGCGTTGACTCCACCCTCACCATCACGTTGAGCAACGCCGGCACCACGGACGACACCGGGGCTGCACTGACCGACACATTGCCTAACGGCCTGCTCGCGGTCTTAGGCAGCGCGAGCACCACCTGCGGTGGGACGGCTTCCACCCCCTCAACCTCCACGGTGACCCTGGCGGGAGGCACGATTCCGGCCGGCAGTTCCTGTGTGGTGACGGTGGACGTAACCGCAGCCGCCGCCGGCAGTTACATCAACTCGCTGGGCGTCGGCGCCTTGACCAGCAGCAACGGCAGTAATGCCGCTCCGGCCATCGCGACTTTGACCGTCAACGCCCCAACAATCCTACCCACGCTCGGCAAGGCCTTTAGTCCGGCTACGATCGGTGCCCGCGGTGTCTCGACTCTTACGATTACTCTGACCAACTCCAACAGCACGGCCGCCACCATCACCTCGCCGCTCATCGATAGATTGCCAATTGGCCTGGTGGTTTCCGGCAGTCCCGGAAACACCTGCGGCGGGACGGCCACTGCCAGCACCTCGATCACTGGCATCTCGATGTTGACCCTGACGGGAGGGTCGATCCCGGCCGGTGGCTCGTGCGAAGTCACGGTGAACGTGACCGCGCCCGTCACAGGCAGCTATTTCAACTCTCTGGCCGCGGGCGCCCTGGTGACCAGTAACGGCATCAATGCCAGCGTTTCGGTCGCGACCTTAACCGTTAACGCCATCGCGAGTATCTCGCTCACCAAGGCTTTTAGCCCAACCCACATCAAGGCGGGCGAAGTCTCGATTCTTACGATTACCCTGACCAACTCCAACAGCACGGACGCCGACCTGACCGCGCCGCTCGTCGACAACCTGCCGAGTGGTCTGGTGATCGCCAGCCAGGGCGGCAGCACCACCTGCGGCGGGATGTACTCTGGCAAGCCGGGCGCCACTACGGCGACTTTGACTGGAGGTACGATTCCAGCCAACGACTCGTGCACGGTAACGGTGTACGTGACTGCGGCAAAAGGGGGCAGTTTCGTCAACACGATACCGGTCGGCGCACTACAGACCAATCTAGGGAGTAACGTCACCGCGGCCGTCGCGGCCTTGACTGTCTGCGGAGCAACCCCGACACCGACCTACACTCCCAGGCCGACTCCCAAACCGACTTGCACACCCCGCCCACTCCCGAAGCCGACGTGCACTCCCAAACCGACACCTAAGCCTACGCCGACGCCCAGACCGACACCGACCTGCACTCCCAAGCCGGCGCCAAGGTCTACGCCAACGCCAAAGCCGAAGTGGGGCTAATAGACTCCAATCCGAGGCGCATACCGGCGGCTGCTAATAACAGCCGCCGGTGCGCATCCTGACCGGTACGCATCCTGAAGTGAGAGCGCCTTCCGCTACGTCCGCCCGCGTGGGGCCACCGTAAACCGCGAACGATTTGCCCTTCCACAACAGCTCATGGCCATCCAGCGCCCGCTGGATACTCGGCCACCATACGAGCATGTTGCCGAAGCCGGAGCCGATCACCGCAACGATGCGCTGCGCGCTGTCGATTTGCCGCATCAGCCGCGCGAGTTGACCTGGCATCAGCTCTCCCGGGGTGAAATGGTCGGCAAACGGCGGCTCGAACCGATCCGACAGGAGCGGACCGGATCCCATCGCGGTCAGCAGCAGTGCGCGATGGCTGCCGATCGCACGCTGTACCTGCTGCCATTCCTGTACATCTTCGGCCGACGCCCACATCCCCGCCGTTACTGGACTGGGCGCCATAGTGCGCCACTCGACCGCGATTCGCGCGAAATGGGAGACATTCCCCAGCATCGCGACGGCGGCGAGCAGGCCTGCAAGCCGCGCGGACAGCAGGTCCCGCACGCTGGCCGCGGCGACACCCATCACCAGGATGTAGCAGTAATAACGCCAGCTCACGGCCGAGCCGAAAAAGACCGTGACGAAGGTCACGTGGAGGATGTTGCAGGTCAGGACGACCTCGTCGGCAGCGACCAGGGCGCCGCGCACGCGCCGCGTTTGCAGCAATCTTCGTCCCGCTCGCAGTCCCGCCACGAGGAGCCATAGAGACGCCGCAATCCAGAAGCCGACGACGGTATATAAATAGAAGGGCCATGCCAGATGCGGCTTATACCAGAAATCGCGTCCGGCGCCGCGAAAAAACCCCGACGCCTGGTTACGATGCGCCGCCATACCGGCTAGCGGCAGCAGGGTCTTCGCCAGTACGAGCGGCCCGTAAACCGCGCACAGGATGAGTATCAGGAGGACGCCGACGATCGCGGCCGGGGCGATCGTGAGCAATATCTTCGCGCGTGCTTCCCTGGACCGGTCGATCGGCGAGCCGCCCGCATCGCCGGATCGCCGGTTCTCCCACCACAACTCGAGCAGCAGCACGAACCCGTAGAGGTACGCCATGCTCGGGTTCACGAAGCACGCCGCGGTGGCGAGCGCGAGCGCGGTCGAACGCCGGCGGGCGGCCTGCTCGGCCAGCGCGTTGGACAGCAGCGCGGCCTCCAACGCGTAAGTCAGCGTGAAGGTTGGAAACGCAAACGGCAGCGCGATTACCAGCAGGGTTACTCCCAGCGGGCCCAGCCGAAGAGCAGCGGCCATCCGCGCCATACCGGCCGCGACCAGCAGCGCGCAGACGACCATAATAGCCTCGTTGGCTTGCGCCGTGGCGCCGAAGATCGCGAACCAGGTCCGGGCCACCACGATCGGCACGAGGCCCCAATGGTAACCGAAATCGATCGCGGGTCGGCTTCCATGCCCTACCAGGTAGGAGATGGAGATAAAATCACCCCGATCTCCGAACGCGTTGGCGTCAAAGCCGAGATCCGTAGGCAGCCGGAACAGCGCATAAATCACCGTTTCCGCGCCGAGCAGCAACCCGAGATAGAGCGCTCCGCGGCTTCTCGACGGCGGTTCCGGCTCCGGAGCGTTAACCAATCGCTCCGGCCTCGCGCAGACGGGTCAACTCCTCGATGCTGAAGCCGCGGGCGGCCAGGACCTCGGCGGTATGCTCCCCAAGCAGCGGCGGCCGCGTAACGTGGCCAGGGTTCTCCGAGAGTTTCACCCCGAGCCCGGTCGTCATGATCTCCCCGCGCACCGGATGAGGCAGGCGCAGAAGCATCTCGCGCGCGGCTATCTGTGGATGCTTGAACATCTCCTCGATCGTCATGATTGGGCCCGAGGGAATGCCCGCGCGATTGAGCAGATCGATCCAATGGGCGGCGGTATTGGAGGCGAGCGCGCGGTTAATCTCCGCCGTCAAGGCCGCGCGATGCTTGACCCGATTGCCCAGCGAAGAGAAGCGCGGGTCATCCTTCAACTCTGGCCGGCCGATAGCTTCGGCCAGCGCGTGCCACATCGTCTCGTTGCCGCACGCGATATTGAACGGCCGGTCGTATGCGGCGTGCACGCCGTGGGGGGCCGAGAGCGGATGATGGTTGCCGGCGGGTCCGGGCGTGCGCCCGGTGTCAAAGTAGATTCCCGCCGACCAGCTAAGCACGCCGACGATCGCTTCCAGTAACGAAGTTTCTACGCGCTGGCCGCGGCCGGTGCGATGGCGCGCCTGGAGTGCCAGCAGGATACCCTGTGCGGCGAAGATCCCGCCCAACAGATCGCAGATCGCGATTCCGACGCGCATCGGGCTGCTCTCCTCGGTCCCCGTCACGCTCATCAACCCGGAAAAGCCTTGCGCGATTTGGTCGAAGCCGGGAGTATCGCGCATCGGACCGCTCGCGCCGAAGCCGGAGATCGAGCATCCGATGATACGCGGATTTCGCGCGGCGAGCGCTTCATAGCCGAGGCCCATCGCCTCCATCACGCCGGGCCGAAAATTGTCGATCACCACGTCGGCCTGATCGGCCAGACGCAACATAACGTCGCGCCCGGCGGCCTGGCGGAGGTCTATCTGCACGCTTTTCTTCGAGCGGTTGGTGCTCATGAAAAAATAGCTGTCCTTGCCCGTATAACCGCCCATCTCGGCGCGCGCGCCCTTGACCGGCTCGACCTTGATGACCTCGGCGCCGTAATCGCCGAGAATCTGCGTACAAAACGGGCCGGCCAGATAACGGGTGAGATCGACGACCGTGATTCCGGCAAGCGGTGGAATATCCGACATCGTCCTTGTCACCTCCTGGCGATCGTGCCGATAAGATTATGAAGACCATATATCGGATGGCGCCGACGGGCGAAGAGCGCGCGCGGGCATCGGCTATCGTCCAATCGGGCAAGGCCAGGCGCCGCGGACTGGATGACAGCGAGGCGGCAGCAGTGTTAGCATCGTGCCATCTCGGCTCATGGGAGGCGCTATCGTGGCTGTAATGCGCATCGGACACGTGTCGGTTCGAGTAACGGACATCGAAAAGGCCCGCGACCATTACTCCAACGTAATCGGCCTGATCGAAACGCATCGCGATCGCGACGGTACGACCTATTACAAGGCTTGGGACGAATGGGACCGCTATAGCGTGATCCTGACACCGTCCGACCATTCCGGAGCCAACTACATCGCCTACAAGGTCGAACGCGATTCGGAACTTGACGCGTTCGGCGACGCTATCGCCAAGCGCGGCATCGAGGTCGAGCCACTCAAGGCCGGCACGATCCCGTTCGTTGGCCGCGCGATTCGCTTCAACCTGCCGAGCAGCCATCGAATGGTTTTGTTCGCGGAAAAAGAAGCCGTCGGCAGAAGCGTCGGTGCGCTTAACCCGGATCCCTGGCCGGACGACGTGAAGGGCGCGGGCGCGATGCATCTGGATCACTGCCTGCTGGTCGGCGAAATCGATCCATCCAGGAACATCAACCAGGTGACCGAGACGAGCCGCTTCCTGATCGAGGTGCTCAACTTCCAACTGACGGAACAGGTGATGGTCGGTCCCGGCAACAGCATCCAGGCCGCCGCGTTTCTCTCCTGCACGAACAAGCCGCACGACATCGCGATCGTGGGCGGCGAGCGGCCGGGCTTTCATCACTTCGCCTTTTATCTCGACAACTGGAACGACGTCCTGCGGGCGGCCGACGTGATGTCCAAGCGCCGGGTCAAGATCGACATAGGGCCGACCCGCCACGGCATCACGCGCGGCGCGACGATCTATTTTTTCGATCCTTCCGGCAATCGCAACGAAACCTTTGCCGGGCTGGGCTACTTCGTGACGCGGGACATGCCAACCATCACCTGGACCGAGGAGCACCTGGGGGCGGCGATCTTCTATCACGGACGCGAGATAAACCCCGACTTCACCAACGTCTATACCGAGGCGACCTGAGGCGTCTTCGCTGAGTATCTCGGCGGGGTGAGCCCGCGCCTCACACTGGCGCGGGATTTCCGCCGCCTTCGGGCAGAAGGGCAGTGAACCTGCCCATCAGCACCTCGTGCTGTTCTTCGAGCTTGCGCAGAATGTCGATCATCAGTTCGTCCTGCTGCTCCAGGTGAAGCATGATTGACTTCACTTCCTCTTCGGCCTTGTTGTTGACCATGTAGTCCTGCTCGGCCATCAGACGATCCTTCGCCGCCTGTCTGTTCTGCGACATCATGATGATTGGGGCGGCGTAGGCGGCCTGGAAGCTGAGCGCGAGGTTGAGCAGGATGAACGGGTAAGGGTCCCAGTGATGCACCCAGGCCACGACGTTCAACGTGATCCATATGAGCAGAATCGTCGACTGCACGATGATGAACGTCCAACTGCCCATCAGCAGCGCGAGCGCGTCGGCGATTCGCTGCCCCGCCGTTTGTCCTTCGGCCAGGGACTTGTTGATGTTGATGACGGGCGGGTGCTTATGAGCATGCCGGAAGCGCGCCCGTTCCCATTTTTCGAATATATTTTCCTGGTTCAAGTTGCCTTCTCCTCCGGCGGCGAAGCGGCCGCCTCCGTCGTCGCGAGACCGCGCTGGCGAGCGACAACTCCATCCGATATCGCGGCGCGGAGCCTGTCCAGACATGTCGTGCGGCGGCTGGCCAATTCCAACTCTCTCGTAACCAACCGTAGCGCTATACGCCCGGCGGAGTGAACGTCCCGGCCCGGGAACCGATAGGGTTGTACGCCGGTTGGTACTTGCGAGAGTCTATCGAAGTGCGACCTCCGATCTCGCGCTGGAGCTTGATTGCACTCGCCGGCGGTGCGGTCCTCGCTTGCGCTGCCGGGGCGCGCCTGTCTGGTCATCGCACGGCCTTCGCGCAAACCAGCGCCGCGCCCGAGGACAGTCCGGTGGTCCTGGAACTCTTCACCTCCGAGGGCTGCTCCAGTTGCCCACCCGCGGACGAATTGCTGAGCAAGCTCGGCTCGTCATCCACCGGCGTGATACCGCTCGCCTACCACGTGGACTATTGGGATAGCGTGGGATGGTCGGACCCGTTCTCGTCGGGTCAATGGACCGCGCGCCAGACGGTATACGTTCGCGCGATGAAGCTGAGCGGAGCCTACACGCCCCAGATCGTGATCAATGGGCGATGGCAGTGCGTCGGTTCCGACCCGGGCGCTATCGCGCGCGCGATAGCGGCCGCCCGTGCGACGACACCGCCCGGCGTGGTCACGGTGCGCGCGACGCCGCCGGCCGCGGGATCCCACGAGCTCGAGGTCAGCCTGAGCGCGCGGATGGTGCGTGCGGCGGGAGACGAGTCCCTGATCGTACTGCTTGCGATCTACGAGAACGGACTGGTGGCGAAGATCGACGGGGGCGAAAACGGCGGCCACCAGTTCACGTACGACTACACCGTGCGAAAAATAGTGCCCGCGTTTGAATTGAAGTCGGCCGCCGGTACCGCGCTCGAAAACGAGATCAGGGTCGAGCTCGATCCGTCATGGAAGCTCGACCATCTCGGCGTGGCGGCATTTATCCAGGAAGAAAATTCGCTGGCGATCGACGGCGCCGTCACGCAATATCCGATCTCTAAAAACTAAGCGTCCGTAACCGCGCCTTCGTTACTCGACCGTCACCGATTTGGCCAGGTTGCGCGGCTGATCGACGTCGGTGCCCCGGTACACCGCGATATGGTAAGCGAGAAGCTGCAGCGGCACCGTGGTCAGCACCGGCATCAGCATCCGATGCGTCGTCGGAACCTCGATTATCTCCCACGCGACCTCCTCCAGCTCGGGCGTGACGCGATCGGTCACGGCGATAATGCGGCCGTTGCGCGATTCGACCTCGCGCAGGTTGGACAAGGTCTTTTCGTAGACGTTGTCGAACGGGATGATCACCACCACCGGCATCTCGTCGTCGATGAGCGCGATGGGGCCGTGCTTCATCTCGCCCGCCGAATAGCCCTCCGCATGGATGTAGGAAATTTCTTTAAGCTTGAGCGCGCCTTCAAGGGCGACCGGATAGTTGATCCCGCGGCCGAGATAAAGAAAATCGCGCGCCTTGCCGTACTTGCGCGCCACGCGCTCGATGTGGCGCTCGCGCTTCTCCAGCACTTCTTTGATCTGTGCCGGGATCGCGAAGGCCGGCTGAAGCATCGCGTTGACTTCACGCTCGCTGAGCCGTCCCAGGCGCGCCGCGAGATGGATCGCAAAGAGGTAAAAAGCTTCGATCTGGGTGAGAAAGCACTTGGTCGTGGTGACGCTGATTTCGGGGCCGCAGCGGGTATAGAGTTGCGCGTCGGCCTTGCGCGCGATCGAGGAATCGACGGTGTTGGTCATCGCGAGAAGGTGACATCCGCGCCGCCGCCCCTCCTCCAGCGCCGCCAGGGTGTCGGCGGTCTCGCCCGACTGCGACACCGCTATCATCATAGTGTGCGCGTCGATCGGCGGCTGGCGATAACGGAACTCGGCCGAGTAGTCGACCTCGACCGGCACGCCGCATAGCTCTTCGATCATGAATTTTCCGATGAGTGAAGCTATCCATGAGGCGCCCGCGCTGACCATCACGATCCGCCCGATCGCCTGCGGCCCCGCCGCCGGCAACAGCTCGCCCTCGAAGCGGACCGCGTTGGAGGCGGCCGCCGCCCGGCCGCTCAACGTATCGATCCAGGCCTGCGGTTGCTCGGCGATCTCCTTGCGCAGGTAATGCTGGAAGCCGCCCTTGGTCGCGGCCACCGAGTCCCATTCGATCAGCCGCGGAGCGCGTTCGATCGCGGCGCCGTCGAAGGTCATCAGGCGCACGCCGTGCGCGGTGAGCTCGGCCAGCTCGCCGTCCTCGAGCACGATGGTGCGCCGCGTATGGCCAAGGATCGCGGGGATGTCGGACGCGACGAAATTTTCGTTCTCGCCGAGGCCGAGCACCAGCGGCGTCGCGGTCTTGGCGGCGACCAGCTTGTCGGGCTCGGTCTCGGAGAGCGCCACGATCGAGAACGATCCGCGCAATTCGAGCACCGTCTGGCGCACCGCCTCGGTCAGGCCCACGCCGGCGCGCACGCGCTCCTCGATGAGATGTGAGATGAGTTCGGTGTCGGTCTCGGAGCTCAGCTTATGGCCGCGCCCGGTCAACTCCGCGCGCAACTCGACGTAGTTCTCGATGATACCGTTGTGAATGACCGCGACCGGCCCCGCCTTGTGCGGATGGGCATTGCCTTCCGAAGGACGGCCATGCGTTGCCCATCGCGTATGGCCAACTCCGATCGATCCCTTGAGCGGCATGCCGTCGAGCGCGCGGCGCAGGTTCTCGAGCTTGCCGACCGCGCGGCGGATTTCCATCCCGGCGCCGTTTATCGTCGCCACGCCGGCCGAGTCATAGCCGCGATACTCCAGCCGCGCGAGCGCTCCGAGCAGAATCGGCACCGCGTCAGACGACCCCACGTATCCGACTATTCCGCACATACAGTTTGAACCCCCGGGTCCGCCCTTAAGTTTGCCGATCTGGGCGGCGCGCCGCCAGCCACTCTAGGGTGATGACCTACGGGGGTTGCGGCGTTACTCCGATCCGTCCGCCTCGGGGCGATCACCATGCCGGCGGCGCCATCCGGCGGTCCATCCGGGCTTGACCTTCTGCGGATGATGCGACACGCACAGCGCGCCGTCGGGCACTTCGTTCAAAATTGTGGTGCCCGATCCTACGTAGACGTCGTCGCCGACCTTGACCGGCGCGACCAACTGGGTGTCGCATCCGATCATGCACCGGCTCCCGATGCGGGTGAGATGCTTCTCGTAGCCGTCGTAGTTGACCGTGATCACGCCGCATCCGATGTTGGTCTCGCTGCCGATCACGGTGTCGCCAAGATAGCTCAGATGGCTCGCCTTGGTGCCCTTTCCGAGCCGGGCCTTCTTGGTCTCGACGAAATTGCCGATGCGGTTATGGCCTTCGAGTTCGGTGCCGGCGCGCAGGTTGGCGAAAGGGCCGATTTCGCAATCTGGCCCGATGCGGCACTCCTCGGCGCGCACCCCGAGCTTCAGATGGCATCCGTCGCCGATCTCGACGTCGCGCAGATACGCCGTGCCCTCGATCCGCACGCCCTCGCCGACCTTGCTGCGGCCGAGAATCTGCACGTTGGGGCCGACCACCGAATCGCGCCCGATCTCGACCTGCTCGCCGATATACGCGGTCGCAGGATCGACGATCGTCACTCCCGCCTCCATCAACCTGCGGTTAACCGCCGCTCTGATCTCGGCTTCCATCTCTGCCAACTCCTTGAGTGAATTTATCCCGGCGAATTCGGCCGCCTCGGGAGCGCACCAGGCCTGTAGGGCAAGCCCGTTTCGCCGGGCGATCGTGACGAGATCGGTAAGGTAGTATTCGCCCTGCGCGTTGTTGGGACGCAATTCCGCGAGCGACGCGCGCAAGACCGCCGCACGCGCCAGGTAGACGCCGGTGTTGATCTCGCGAATCGCAATCTCGGCGGGCGACGCGTCCCGCGCCTCCACGATCGCCGTAACCGCGCCCTCACGGTCGCGAACCACGCGGCCGTACGCGCCCGCATCCTCGAGCATTGCGCTGATGAACGACACGTCGGCGCCGACGCGGCGATGCCCGGCGATGAATGCCTCGAGCGTCGCCGAAGTGATCATCGGCATGTCGCCATAGAGGATCAGCACGTCGCCGTCGAAGTCGGGCGCGAAAGCCTCCAGACCGCATCGCGCCGCGTCGCCCGTTCCGCGCTGTTCGGGCTGACGCGCAACCTCGACGCGCACGTCCCGGGTAGAGCTGCGCGCGGCCGCCGCGACCTGGTCGCCCTGATGGCCCACCACAACCACCAGCGGCGCTGGCGCTAGCGGCACGAGCGAGCGCATCACGCGCGCGATCATCGGCTCGCCGCCAAGCCCATGCAGCACCTTGGCGCGCGCCGAGCGCATCCGGGTGCCAAGGCCGGCGGCCAGGACTATCGCCCCCGGTACCGCCTTCATGGCTTCTTCTTGAACAGCGCTTCGAGCCGCTCGCGGGCCGCGCGCTCCGGGGACGGTCGAGGCGGCGCCGGCTGAGACGGGACTACGCCGTCGGCGCCGGGTGCGAAATACTCGCAGAAATTCGAGCGCTCCTTATCCACCACCCGCTCGGCCATCGTCTCGCGGCATTGATTGTTATAGGCGGGGTCGTAAAACGAGCAGCCGCGGCAAGCGTGCAGCGGCCGATCGCATTGCGGACAGTGCGCGCGAAACGCGACACGCTCGATCGTTTCGACCCGATGTCCGCACTTCCAGCAGTTCATTACTGCGTTTTCCCGGAAAGCTGCGCTCCCGTAGACGCGCGCGCTCCTAATCATGCCGCCGCCGCGCGCCAACCGTATGCTTTTGCGCGTTGCGGCCGCTTGATAGCATAGCCCTCGGATTAGACGCGAGTCGATGCAGGCGGAAATAGAGGCATTCGTGGCGGCGTTGGGCAAAGCCTTGCGCGCGGCCGACAATACGGTTTCGAACTATCGCCGGGACTTGTGCGACTTTCGCCTTTTCCTGCTCCGGCGGGAAGCCGCGGTAGACTCGAGTGGCAAAGAAATCGACCATCAGGCAATCACTTCCGATCACGTCCGCGCCTATCTTTCCGACGCGATGAAAACGCTCAGCCGCGCCACCGTCCAGCGCCGGCTGTTCGCGATCAAGGCGTTCTTTCGCTGGCGTGAAACGATGGGCGGGCCGGCGAGTCCCGCGCGCGCCCTGCGCTCGCCCCGGACCCAGCGCCGACTGCCGGCGATCCTGCCCGAGGAGGACGTTCGCCGGCTAATCGAGACCGGCAGCGATGACGAGTCGCCGGCCGCTTTGCGCAACCGCGCGATCCTCGAAACGCTGTATTCTTCGGGCCTGCGCGTGAGCGAGCTTACCGGGCTCGACTGGCGCGACGTCGACGAGGAAGTCGGGACGGTGCTGGTGCGCTCGGGCAAGGGTAACAAGGATCGCGTGGTGCCGATTGGCGAACCGGCGCTCGACGCGCTCAAAGCATGGCGGCGCGCGATGCCCAAAGCGTGGGAACTCAACGGCCCGGTAATCACGAATCTTCGCGGTGGGCGTCTGACGACACGCGCGGTCCAGAACATCCTGGCCCGGCGAATCGTGCAAGCGGGCCTGGGATCGTCGATCACGCCGCATGGCCTGCGCCATTGCTTCGCCACGCATCTGCTCGACGACGGCGCCGACCTGCGCTCGATCCAGGAGATGCTCGGCCATGCGAGCCTCGCGACCACGCAGCGCTACACTCACGTCAGCGTCAACCATCTCAAAGAGGTTTACCGCCGTGCCCATCCGCGCGCCTGAGTCCGACACCGTCATCCGCGGGACGACCATCCTGTGCGTGCGCAACGCGGGGCACGTGGTGGTCGCGGGTGACGGCCAGGTCAGTGTCGGCCAGACCATCATGAAGCACGGCGCGCGCAAGGTGCGCCGGCTGCACGACGACAAAGTGCTGTCGGGCTTCGCCGGCTCGACCGCCGACGCGCTGACGCTGTTCGAGAAATTCGAGGGCAAGCTGCAGGAGTTCAACGGTAACCTGCGCCGGGCGGCGGTCGAGATGGCCAAGGACTGGCGCACCGACCGCGTGCTGCGGCGGCTGGAGGCGATGCTGATAGTCGCCGACCGCGAAAGCTCACTTCTGATCTCGGGGCTCGGTGACGTTATCGAGCCGGACGACGGCATCCTGGCGATCGGGTCGGGCGGCAACTATGCGCTCGCGGCGGCGCGCGCGCTGGTGCGTCATGCCCCGGCGCTGAGCGCGCGCCAGATCGCGGAGAGCGCGATGCAGGTGGCCGCGGAGATCTGCGTATACACCAACGATCGGTTTATAATTGAAGAGTTGTAGAAAGCCGGCGCCGCGGGCGCGTCCCCGTCGCGAACAGGGGCGCGTGGAGCAAGCGGCGTCCTGGTTGAAGGAGCAGAGGAAAGTCCGCAGGTGATGACTCCGCGTGAAATCGTTTCCGAGCTCGACCGCTATATCGTGGGCCAGCACGACGCCAAGCGCGCCGTGGCGATCGCGCTGCGCAATCGCTGGCGGCGGCAGAACGTCGCGCCCGAGCTGCGCGACGAAATCGCGCCCAAGAATATTCTGATGATCGGACCGACCGGCGTCGGCAAGACCGAGATCGCGCGACGCCTCGCGCGCCTGGCCCAGGCCCCGTTCGTAAAGGTCGAGGCCTCGCGCTACACCGAGGTCGGCTACGTCGGCCGCGACGTCGAATCGATGATCCGCGACCTCGCCGAAATCGCGGTCAAAATGGTGCGCGAGGAAGAGCGCGCGCGGGTCGCGATTCCGGCGCGCGACGCCGCCGAAGAGCGCCTGCTCGACATCCTTTATCCGCCGCCGGCCAAAGTCCGCCGGCCGGTCGGAATCGCGCCGGACGCCGCCGCCGAAAGCGATTCGCACGGCGACACGCGCGAGAAATTGCGCAAGCTGCTGCGCCAGGGCCATCTGGACGATCGCGAAGTCGAAGTCGAAACCAGCGCGCAGTCCACGCCGATGGTCGAAGTGCTCGCGCCGCAGGGCATGGAAGAGATGGGCGCCAACATGCGCGAGATCCTGGGCCAGTTCATGCCCAAGAAATCCAAGCGCCAGAAGGTCAAGGTCCCGCAGGCGCTCGAGCTGCTCGCCCAGGAAGAGGCCGCGCGGCTGGTCGACATGGAGATGGTCGCCCACGAGGCAATCAATCGCGCCGAGCAATCGGGGATCGTCTTCATCGACGAGATCGACAAGATCGCCGGCCGCGAGGCCGCCCACGGCCCCGACGTCTCGCGCGAGGGCGTGCAGCGCGACCTGCTGCCGATCGTCGAGGGCTCGACCGTGAACACCAAGTACGGCGCGGTCCGCACCGACCACATCCTCTTTGTCGCCTCGGGCGCCTTCCATACCTCCAAGCCGTCCGATCTGATTCCCGAGTTCCAGGGCCGTTTTCCGATTCGCGTCGAGCTTCGCGCGCTCACCCGCGAGGACTTCATCCGCATCCTGACCGAGCCCGAAAACGCGCTGACCCGCCAGTACGTGGCGCTGATGGAGACCGAAAACGTCAAGTTGACCTTCACCGGTGACGCGGTCGCGGCGCTGGCCGAGATCGCGGCCGAGGTCAACTCGCGCTCGGAGAACATCGGCGCGCGCCGGCTGCACACGGTGCTCGAGCGGCTGCTCGAAGAGCTGTCGTTCAGCGCGCCGGAGCTTACCGAACGCACGGTTACGGTGGACAGCGCCTACGTTCATCAGCGCCTCGATCCGATCGTCAAGAACGAGGATCTATCGCGCTACATTTTGTAGCAAAATTCCGTGGAAAAGCGGCCCCGGGAATGGGCTGTCCGACGATTTAGCGCCCACCGCGCGCCGCCGTATGCGGGGGGCTGTTCCGGCGGCGGAGAGAGACAGTGCGGGATCCAATGACAAGCGCGTCGGTATTGGTCGAGGCGCTGCCTTACATACAGCGCTTTCACGGCAAAACCTTCGTAATCAAATACGGCGGCCACGCGATGGAAGCGGCCGACCTGCGCGAGAGCTTCGCCGAGGACGTGGTGCTGCTGAAGGCGGTCGGGATGAACCCGGTGGTGGTGCATGGCGGCGGCCCGCAAATCAACCATCTGATCGAACGGCTGGGCTTGAAATCGAGCTTCGTGCGCGGGATGCGGGTGACCGACGAGCCGACGATGGAAGCGGTCGAAATGGTGCTGCAGCGGCTCAACAAGGAAATCGTCGCGCTCATCTCGCGCCACGGCTGCCGCGCGGTGGGGCTCTCTGGCAAGGACGGCGACCTGATCGTCGCGCGCAAGCTCGAAATGACGGTCAACGACGAAGGCGGCGTGCCTTCGAAGGTCGACATCGGGCTGGTGGGCGAAGTCGCGGAAGTTAATCCGCAGGTGTTGCGCACGCTCGAGAGCGCCGGCTTTATTCCCGTGATCGCGCCCGTGGGTCATGGGCGCGACGGCCGGACCTACAACATCAACGCCGACGTCGCGGCCGGCGATCTCGCCGCCGCGCTCGGCGCCGAAAAACTCATACTGCTGACCGACGTCGAGGGCGTGAAGGACAAGGAAGGCAAACTCCTTGCCACCCTGACCGTGGCCGAGGCGCAGCGGCTGATCGCGGCGGGCGCGATCAGCGACGGCATGATCCCAAAGGTCGAGTGCTGTATCGCCGCGCTAAAAGGGGGCGTCGGCAAGATCCACGTAATCGACGGGCGCACGCGCCACGCAATCCTGCTCGAGATTTTCACTGAAGCGGGCGTGGGCACCGAGGTGGTCGCGGACGGACAGGCCGCGTCGGCATGAGAAGCCGCATCACCGCCGGTAGCCGCCGGGAGAGCATTCCATGCCATCCTGTGGCATACACCTTGGACAGCCCTCGAACGCGCGAGCTCTTGGGGGCGAGTACGAGCACGGCGGCCCAGGCGGCCAGAGGGCCAAGAGGATCCAAAATAGACAACGATGAACAACGCTGAAATCGTCGACCTCGCGCATCAAAATCTCATCAACACGTACGGCTGTCTGCCGCTCGCTTTCACGCGCGGCAACGGGGCCTACCTCTATGACGCGGACGGCAACCGCTACCTGGATTTCTTCTGCGGTCTGGCCGTGACTTCGCTCGGCCATGGTCATCCGCGCGTCGTGCGCGCGATCAAGGATCAGGCGGAAAAGTTGACTCACGTCTCCAACGTCTTTCACACCGAGACGATGGCGCGGTTGGCCGCGCGCTTGTGCGGCCATTTCGGCGACGGGCGAGTCTTCTTTTGCAACTCGGGCGCCGAAGCCAACGAGGCCGCGCTCAAGCTGGCGCGGCGCTGGGGCCACGACCGCGGCGCCGGCCGCTTCGAGGTCATTTCCACGCTTGGGTCGTTCCACGGACGCACCTTCGGCACCCTAAGCGCGACCGGCCAGGAGAAATACCATATCGGCTTTCAGCCGCTGCTGCCGGGCTTCCGCCTGGTGCCCTACGATGACGTCGAAGCGCTGGAGAAAGCGCTCCACGACGAAACGATTGCGATTCTGCTCGAGCCGATTCAGGGCGAGGGCGGCGTGGTCACGCCGCGCATCGACTATCTCAAACGGGTGCGCGATCTCTGCGACCGGCGCAAAATCCTGCTCATCCTCGACGAGGTGCAGACCGGGATGGGGCGCACCGGCAAGCTCTTCGCCTGGCAGCATACCGGGGTCAAGCCGGACATCATGACGCTCGCCAAGGCGCTCGGCGGCGGATTGCCGATTGGCGCGATGATCGCCAAAAGCGAAATTGCCCAGAGCTTGTCGCCGGGCAGTCACGGCTCGACCTTCGGTGGCAACCCGGTATCCTGCGCCGCGGCGCTGGGCGTGCTCGACGCGCTCGAACAGGACGGCGCGATGGAGAACGCGGCCAGCGTCGGCGGCTACATGCTGGAGCGTCTGCGCACCTTCGCCAAGGGCTGTCCGCGCGTTGCCGAGGTGCGCGGACTGGGCATGATGATCGGGATCGTATTGCATGGCGAGGCCAGGAGCGCCGCCGACGCCTGCCTGCGCGAGCGATTGCTGGTCAACGCCACGGCTGAGAGCGTGCTGCGGCTGTTGCCACCACTCACGCTGACGCGCGACGAGGCCGACGCGGGACTCAATATCATCGAGCGCGCGCTTTCCGCCGCGCCGGCGGCCACGCCAACCACCAGGCGATGACGGCTGGCGGAGCACAGCGCGGACCAGCGCATTCCACGAACGCGGGGGTGCGCAAACGCGGCCCGGCGCGAGCCAAGCGCGACCTGCTCGACCTGGGTTCGCTTAGCCCGGGCGAGCTCGTTCGTCTGCTCGATCTGGCGGCGCGCCTGAAGGCCGAGCTTCGGGCGGGCCTCGAGCATCCCTACCTGCGCGGCCGCACGCTCGCGATGATCTTCCAGAAACCGTCGCTGCGCACGCGGATCACGTTCGAGACCGGGATGGGGCAGCTTGGCGGCCACGCCATCTATCTCGCTCCGCAGGACATCGGGATCGGCGAGCGCGAGTCGGTCAAAGACGTGGCGCGCAATCTGTCGCGCTGGGTGGACCTCATAATGATTCGCACGTTCGCCCACGCAATCTGCGTCGAGCTGGCTCTGGAAGCCACCGTGCCGGTGATCAACGGGCTCACAGACCTGTTGCATCCGTGCCAGTTGCTGGCCGACCTGCTCACCCTGCGCGAGCGTTTCGGGGACCTGAGTAAGTTGCGCGTCGCCTATATCGGCGACGGCTTCAACCTGGCCCATAGCTGGATCGAAGCGGCGGCGCTCGCGCGCTTCGAGTTGCGGCTCGGCTGCCCCGCCGGCTACGAGCCGCAGCCCGAATTCGTCCAGACGATGCGCCACGGCAAGTTCGGCACCCTTACGCAGGATCCGATCGAGGCGGTGCGCGGCGCGGACGTAATCTATACCGACACCTGGACCTCGATGGGCCACGAGAAGGAGGCGGCGCAGCGCCGGCGCGACTTCAAGCCCTTCCAGGTCAACCGCGAACTGCTCGGCCATGCCCGCCGCGGAGCGGTCGTGATGCATTGTCTGCCGGCCCATCGCGGCGAAGAAATCACCGACGAGGTCCTCGACGGTCCGCGCTCGCTGGTCCTCGACCAGGCTGAAAATCGCCTTCACGCGCAAAAGGCCGTGATGGTATGGCTGCTGCGCCCGGCGATAATCGGCTCCGCCGCCGCGGCCGGCACTTAAGAAGCGGGCACGAATGCCTTAAGATGGCTCCCGTGGCGACCTCTGAAATAAAAAAACTGGTGCTCGCGTATTCGGGCGGGCTCGACACGTCGGTCATCCTGCGCTGGGCGCGTGATTTCTACCACTGTGAAGTGGTGGCGTACTGCGCCGATGTCGGCCAGGCGGAAGAGACCTTGGGGCTCGAACAGAAGGCCCTTGCGACCGGCGCGAGCAAACTCTATCTCGAGGATCTGCGTGAAGAGTTCGCGCGCGACTTCGTTTTTCCGATGATGCGCGCCAACGCCGTCTACGAAAGCTACTATCTTCTCGGCACTTCGATCGCGCGCCCGGTAATCGCCAAGCGCCAGGTCGAAATCGCGCGCGCCGAGGGCGCCGACGCGGTCGGACATGGGGCCACGGGCAAGGGCAACGACCAGGTGCGCTTCGAGTTCACCTTCGCGCGCCTCGCCCCGGAGCTAAAAGTGGTCGCGCCATGGCGCCATCCGCAATGGCCCTTTCGCGGCCGCGCCGACATGCTGGCGTACGCCGCCGAGAAGAAAATCCCCGTTCCGGTCACCGCCGAGAAGCCCTACTCGATGGACCGCAACCTCGTCCACGTCAGCTACGAGGGCGGCATCCTCGAAGACCCGTGGCGCGAGCCCTACGACGACATGTTCCGGCTCACCGCCTCGCCACAAAGCGCGCCCGACACACCCGAGTATGTCGAGGTCGAATACGCGGGCGGCGATCCGATCGCGATAAACGGCAAGCGGTTTTCTCCGGCAGCGCTGATCGAGCACGCGAACACGATTGCCGGGCGCCATGGCGTCGGCCGCGTCGACCTGGTCGAGAACCGCTACGTCGGGATCAAGTCGCGCGGCGTGTACGAGAGTCCGGGCGCGACGATGCTGCTGCATGCGCATCGCGCCGTCGAGCAACTCGCGCTCGATCGCGAGACTTTGCACCTGCGCGATTCGCTGGTCCCGCGCTACGCGGAGATAGTCTACAACGGGTACTGGTTCGCGCCCGAGCGCGACGCGATGCAGGCGCTGATCGACCATGCGCAGCGAGAGCGTGACGGGCGTTGCGCGCCTGAAACTTTTCAAGGGGGGAGTGTCGATCGTCGGGCGCAAGTCGCCCAATTCGCTCTACGACACCTCGCTCGCGAGCTTCGACGAGGCCGGCGGCTACCAGCAGGCCGACGCCGACGGTTTCATCCGGTTGAACTCGATGCGCCTGCGCGCGCTCGCGCGCCTCGGCCGTCCCAAACCCGAGGACAGCCGTTAGACGGAACGCGGCGCCATGGGCAAAGTGATTCAGTTCAGGCCCTCGCGTCCAACGCCGCGGCTGGTCCCGCGTCCGGGCCAGAAATGCGCCAAGTGCAATCACAAAATGGACGTCCACATCACGCATCCCAACGGCGTGACAAGTTGCGCGGCGCGTGGATGCTTCTGCCGCATCGCCGCCCCGCGCTGAGCGCGGCACGGCCTCTTGTACAAATCCTGCCTTTGCGGCAACGTCGAGTGTCTTTTGAGCGTCTTAAGAATTGTCCCCAGTGAAATCGCGCCGCCCAAGCCTCATTGCCGCTAAGGCATCGCCTCGCGCCTCGGCCAAGACCGAACGCGCACGCACCGGCGCCTCCGGTGGCCTGATTCGCGGCCGCTTCGCGCGAGCGCGCCTGCCCGAGGTCGAAGCCTTCACCGCCTCGCTCCCCTTCGATCGCCGCCTCTACCGCCATGACATCCGCGGATCGATAGCGCATGCGCGGATGCTGGCGCGGACGGGCCTGCTGCGAAGGGCCGAGGCCGCCAGGATCGTCGCCGGACTGCGCGCTGTCGAGCGGGAGATCGATGCCGGCCGCTTCCGCTTCGAGCTAGCCGACGAGGACATCCATCTGGCGATCGAGCGCCGCCTGACCGAGCGAATCGGTCCGCCCGGGCGCAAGCTGCATACCGCCCGCTCGCGCAACGATCAGGTCGCGCTCGATTTGCGGCTCTATCTCCGCGATGAACTGGCCGAGGTGATCGCGCTGGTCGTCGAATTGCGCCGCACGCTGATCGCGCTCGCCCATCGGCATCTTGAAACCGTGATGCCCGGCTATACGCATCTCCAGCGGGCGCAGCCGATTACGCTTGCCCATCACCTGGCCGCCTATGTCGAGATGCTATCGCGTGACCGCGAGCGCTTCGTCCAGGCACTGGAGCGCACGGCCGTGATGCCGCTCGGCGCGGGAGCGCTGGCAGGTACGACGCTGCCTATCGATCGGCACGCGGTCGCGCGCGAGCTTGGCTTCAAGCGAATCGCGGAAAACAGCCTCGACGCGGTCTCGGACCGCGACTTCGTGGTCGACTTTCTCGCCGCCGCCGCGCTCAGCGCTGTGCATCTGTCGCGGATGGCCGAGGAGATCATCCTGTGGAGCAGCTCCGAGTTCGGTTTCGTCGCGCTGCCCGACGAGTTTTCGACCGGCAGCTCGATGATGCCGCATAAAAAAAATCCCGACCTGCTCGAGCTGATTCGCGGCAAAAGCGGCCGGGTAATCGGCGACCTGGTAGCGATGCTCACGGTGCTCAAGGGACTGCCGCTCGCGTATAATTCCGACCTCCAGGAGGACAAGGAGCGGGCCTTCGACGCGCTCGATACCCTGAAGCCGGCGCTCCGGGTACTTTCGCTCCTGTGGCCGCGGCTCAAGTTCGACGCGGCCGCGATGCGCGCGGCGGCCGGCGGATTCGCGCTTGCAACCGACCTTGCCGAGTACCTGGTGCGCCACGGGGTCGCCTTTCGCCGCGCGCACGAGATCGTCGGCACCCTGGTGCGCGAGGCGTCCGCCGCGGGGCGCGCGCTCGAAGACTTCACGCTCGCCGACCTGCGGCGCCATAGCGGCGCCTTCGGCCGCGACGTTTTGCGCGGTCTGACCGCGGAAGGATCCGTGCGCGCGCGAAATCTCCCTGGCGGACCGGCGGCGGCGGCGATGCGTCGCTATTTGAGGAGGCTCGAGACGCCGATGAAGCGGTGGTGGATTGCGGCGGCGGCTGTAATATCGATTGCAATCGCGCCCGGATGCGGCGCCAAGAGCCGGCCGGTTCCGCCCGAGCTGACTCATCCGGATCGGGTCAACGATCTTTCGGCCAAGTCCGATCCAAAGGGAATCCGGCTGACGTGGAGCCGGCCCATAAAATACACCAGTGGCAAGGAGTTGAAAGACCTCGCGGGCTTCCGCGTGCTACGCGCGGAGGGCGACGGATCCCTTGTCGACCTCGCCGAACTGCCGGTAAACGACCAGGAGCGTTTCCAGAAAGTCCGCCGCTTCGCCTATGTCGATACCACTGCGGAGTTGGGCCATAGCTATCGCTATATGATGATCGCCGAGACCGCCGACGGTTACCAAAGCGACCCCTCCAACGTCGTCGAGGTGACTCGGACGGCGCCCACGCCACCGGTAACGCCTGAAAACTTCACGCTGCCGACGCCTGCGCCGATCCCGGGGATGCCTACGGCGGCACCGACTCCATGACCCGCATCGTGCGCGACAATGCATGACGCATCGCGACGTCGCGCGTAGCGGGTTTATCGATTCGGCGCCCCTGTGATAAAACCGACGATTACCGGGCCGCGCGGGGATTGCGCCGCGCATGCCGGGCCTCACACATGAATTACTTCGCCTACAAAGATAATCGGTTGTTCGCCGAAGAGGTCGCAATTTCCGACCTCGCCGAGCGTTTCGGCACCCCCCTTTATGTCTACAGCACGCGCACGCTGCGCCGTCATTACCGCGTCATGGACGAGGCCTTTGCCGGCACCGACCATCTGATCTGTTACGCGATGAAGGCGTTGTCGAATCTCAGCGTGCTCAAGCTGTTCGCCGGGATGGGCGCGGGTTTCGATATCGTGTCGGTGGGCGAGTTGATGCGCTGCATCAAGGCCGGCGCCGACCCTCGCAAGATCGTTTTCTCCGGCGTGGGAAAGACTGACGAGGAGCTGAAGGCGGCGATCGACGCCGGCATCCTGATGATCAACGTCGAGTCCGGCCCCGAACTGCGTCGCGTCGCGAGTGTCGCCCGGCAGACAGGCCGGCGCGCGCCGGTCAGCCTGCGCGTTAACCCGGACCTCGATCCCGGCACCCATCCGCACATCTCGACCGGTCATCGCGACAGCAAGTTCGGAGTGCCATTGGCCCAGGTGCGGGAATACTATGCCGAAGCGCGCTCGCTCCCCGACCTCGACCTGGTCGGGCTGAGCACGCATATCGGATCGCAGATAACCGACACTTCGCCTTTCACCGAAGCGGCCAACAAGGTCGCCACAATCGTCAAGGCATTGCGCGAGAGCGGTGTGGCGCTGCGCTACCTCGATCTCGGCGGCGGCCTGGGTATCCCGTACCAGGAAGAGCCGCCGTCGCCTTCGGAGTACGCCGCCGCGCTGCTCGGCCCGCTGCGCGGGCTTGGATTGAAGCTGATTATCGAACCTGGCCGCGTGCTGGTCGGCAACGCCGGCGCGCTCGTGACGCGCGTGCTTTACGTCAAGGAAACCGACGTCAAGCGTTTCATCGTGGTCGACGGCGCGATGAACGATCTCCTCCGGCCCGTGCTCTACGAAGCCTATCATCAGATACTGCCGGTCGAGCGGCGCGCGAATGCACCAGCCGTGACCGCCGACGTGGTGGGACCAGTATGCGAAAGCGGGGACTTCTTCGCGCGCGAGCGTGAGATGCCCGAGCCGAGCGACGGCGACCTGCTGGCCGTGATGAGCGCGGGAGCGTACGGCTTCGTGATGGCATCGAATTACAACAGCCGCCCGCGCGCGCCGGAGATTATGGTCGATGGCGCGGAAGCTCACGTGGTGCGCGAGCGCGAAAGCTTCGAGGACCTCGTGCGCGGCGAAAAAATCGTCAGCCTGCCCCCGGAGGGTCCAGCCTGATGGCGAAGCTCAGCTTCACCAAGATGCATGGCTGCGGCAACGACTATATTTACGTCATTGCCGACCGCGTGCGTCCGTCGGACCCCCCCGCACTGGCGCGGCGGCTCTCCGACCGCCGCTTCGGCATCGGCGGCGACGGGCTCATCATGCTCGCGCCCTCCAAAAGCGCCGACGTGCGGATGGAGATGTACAACGCGGACGGCAGCCGCGGCGAAATGTGCGGCAACGGCATCCGATGCGTCGCGCGCCTGCACTACGAGCGCGCCGCGCGGCCGCGCAACCCGATGGTCATCGAGACCGACTGCGGACTGAAGCGCGTGGAACTCAGGCTCGACGGCGGCCGCGCCATCGAGGCGACCGTCGACATGGGCGAACCGATTCTCGAGGGACGCGAGATTCCGGTCGCGGCCGACGGCCGTGTGGTCGACCATCCGCTTGAGGTTGGCGGCCGTGTGTGGCGGATAACCGCGGTCTCGATGGGTAATCCGCATTGCGTGGTATTCGTCGACGACGAAGCGGTGTTCGCGCTCGAAGACTCCGAGTTCGCCCGCGTCGGACGCCAGTTCGAGCATCATCCGTTCTTCCCGCGCCGCGTCAACACCGAGTTCATCCTGCCGCTTTCACGCGACCGCCTGCGGATGCGCGTGTGGGAGCGCGGCTCGGGCGAGACGCTCGCCTGCGGCACCGGGGCGTGCGCCTCGCTGGTCGCGGCGGTACTGACGGGACGGGCCGAGCGGCGCGCAACGCTGGAGTTGCGCGGCGGAAAACTGGGGATCGAATGGCGTGAGCAGGGCGAAAGCGCCAACCACGTTACGATGACGGGCGAAGCGGTCGAAGTGTTCAGCGGCGAGGTCGAAGTAGGCGACGACGAAATCGTGCCGGTCGTCGCGTGAGCCTGGAGGGAGAAGCGATGTTCAACGGGGCCCTGACGGCTTTAGTAACCCCATTTCGCGATGGCGAGGTCGACGAGCGGGCGCTGCGCGAGTTGGTCGAATTCCAGATCCAGAGCGGCATCGACGGCCTGGTACCGTGCGGCTCCACCGGAGAGTCGGCAACGCTCACCCATTCCGAGCATGACCGGGTTATCAGTATCGTCATCCATCAGACGCGCCGCCGCGTCCCGGTGGTTGCCGGCACCGGTTCCAACTCCACCGCGGAGGCAATCCGACTTACCGCCTCCGCGCGCGAGGCCGGCGCCGACGGCGCATTGATGATCTCGCCCTACTACAACAAACCCACCCAGGACGGCATCTTCAGGCACTACAAGATGATCGCGGCGGCGGTCGATCTGCCGATCATCGTCTACAATATCCCGGGACGCACCGGCTCCCACATCGCGCCCGAAACCTTCGCCCGCCTGAGCGAGATCCGCAACATAGCCGGGATCAAGGAAGCGTCCGGCTCGATGGACCAGGTCTCCGACATCCGCCGGCTATGCGGCGACCGGCTGACCATCCTGTCCGGCGACGACGCGCTCACGCTGCCGATGATGGCGCTGGGCGGCAAGGGCGTGGTCGCGACCGTGAGCAATATTATGCCGCGGGAGACTCACGAACTGGCGGCGGCGGCGCTGGCGGGCGACTTCGCGCGGGCGCGCGAGATCCATTACAAGTTACTGCCGCTGATACGCGCGATTTTCGTCGAGATCAATCCGATCCCGGTGAAACAGGCGGTCGCCTTCATGGGCAAATGCTCGGCCGAGATGCGGATGCCGCTTACCCCGATGTCGCCCGGCCCGGCCGAGAAACTGCACGCGCTGATGAAAGAGATGCGTCTCGTCTGACGCGTCGGATATCACGAATTCTTTCGCCAACCTGGCGGCCTGAGGGGAACAGCGCGCGTACTGCTCAACGCCGGGTCAGCGGTCTCATCTCCGGGTCTTGCCAGTTCCGGTTGAGGCCGCCAAACGCAACTTTGTCCATGTCATCCATGCGCGAAAGAGCGTAGCGAAGGGGCTGCGCGGACACTACCACGGATCCCTGATATGGATGCGCAAGCTCGAGAATCGCAAGTATGGTGAGGCCCAGGAGCGTGGAGAAGATAGCGCACATCAGTGCCTGCGACCCGAACGTCTCCAGTCCGAAGAAGTAGCTGAACCCGATCGTGATAAATAGCCCAGCGTAGATCACCAGCCATACAACTGACGGTAGATTCTCCTTCGAATACAGGTAACGCAGGCTGGTCACCTGGGTCAGCTTCGCAAGCTGGTCGAAACTCTTGTCGACCAACAGCGTTTGTCGCGAATCCTGGGGCGTATAAGTCGCAACGACCTGCCATAGGAACAGCGTCCCTATTGAGTCGTCGATGGTGGAGAATTTCGCGTTCGCCATGTCCGGCCACTCCACGTCGACAAGTCGATGCGTATACGCGCGAATCGCGTGCTGAAGGTCGCTTGCGGCGGGCGCGGAGTAGCCCTTTGACAGCCGGTACAATGAGATTAGCGCGACGCCCTCCTCCTGAACGCTCTCGTTAGCCCGGTCGAAGCGTTCCCAGGCCGCGACGATCACGAACGCCAGCAGCAGACCATAGAAGGCGCCCACTACTCCAAACGTGAATCCCGCCACCTCATGGTTTTTCTTCAGCGTCGCGAGCGGTACGAGAATCCTCACCACGTAAAGTCCAAGGACGCTGAGTCCGGAAAACACGACTGTGACGACGATGATCTGTTGCACCGTCGACAGATAAAGCAGGAAATCCATTGCGCTTCCCCCCGCGGTTGGTTTGGTCCAACGTGGGAATTACACAGGGGGCGCGAGCAAAAAGCGATGGGGCGGCGGCGGTAAGCTCGTTCGCGTACTCCAGCCCGTCCCGGCCTAAAGAAACACCTCGGGCGAAACGTGAAAGTACTCGGCGAGACGCCTGATGTTGGTTTTGCTGAGGCCGCGTTTGCCGTTCAGTATCTCCGACGCCACGCCTTTGGAACCGATCAGCGTGGCGAGGCCGGCGAGTTTCGTCCCGCGCGCCTCCATCAGTTCTCGCAGCACTTCGAGAGGGGAGGCCGCACTTAGCGAGTAGCGCTCGCCCTCGAAGCGCTCGATCAGCGTCACCAGCAGGTCCATCAACTCATGCTGCTCGGGAGAGATGCGTTCACCGAGGTTCATCAGGTGCTCTACCACCCGGATATAGCGTTCGTTGTCCTGCTCGGTACGAATCGGGCGAGGCAGAGTCTTGCGGAGAAGCCTGCCGTAGGCGGTTTCGTTGATGGCCGCCGCGTTATTCATCCTTCCACGAGTCCTTGTCGTAATCGGCGTGGGTCAACACCACCCGTACGAAGATGGTTTGGCCCGGGTAGTAGATCAGCGTGACAAGCCTGTAATGATTGCCGCGGATGTTGAAAACCGTGAATCTTCCGACCGCCTCCGCGGCTGAGTAAACTTGCTGAACGTCCAGAAGCTTCGACCATCTCGCCGCCTTTGCGATCCTGTACCATGCGTCTAGAGATTTCTCGCAGTCTGGATATGTATCGGCAAACTCACGCAGTCGCTTTCGACTGATCACGTGCACTGGATATGTTCTCATAATGAGAACATATCGTCAATTCGGTTCCGCTCGGCGCAGCGCAGCTTTACGCGCCGCGACGGGTATCTTAATTGAGCCGCATCAATCGAACATCAACACCGTGCGCGACACTTCGCCCGCCTTCATCGCGCGGAACGCCTCGTTCACGTCCTCGAGCTTGCCGCGGCGCGAGATCATGTCGTCGAGATTGAGCCGTCCCTGTAAGTAGAAATCGATGTATCGCGGCATGTCGATGCGAAACCGGTTGGAACCCATCAGCGAGCCCTGAATTCTGCGCTCGGTGAGCAGCTTGGGACCGTCGATTTCGACCTTCTGCCCGACCGGGATCATGCCGATCACGGTCGCGGTGCCGCCTGGCGCGAGCGCGTCGAAACACTGTTCGGCGGCTTTCTTCAGGCCAATTGCTTCAAACGAGTAGTCGACTCCGCCGTCGGTCAGGTCCTGGATTGCTTTGACCGGATCGGACGACGACGCGTCCACCGTGTGGGTCGCGCCGAACCGCTTGGCCGTCGCGAGCTTATGCTCGAACATATCGACCGCGATTATCATCGCTGCGCCGGCGATGCGCGCGCCCTGGATCGCGGAAAGCCCGATCCCGCCCGCGCCGAAGACCGCGACTGTAGAGCCCGGCTCGATCCTGGCCGTGTTGAGCGCGGCACCTACCCCGGTGGTGACGCCGCATCCGATGAGCGCGGCGCGATCGAGCGGCATGTCGTCGCGAATCTTCACCAGCGCGTTCTCGTGCAGCAGCATCTTCTCGGCGTAGGTCGAAAGATCGCTGAACTGGCGAATCATCGCGCCATTCTTGGACAGGCGCGGCTTGTCGCCCTTGGCACGGCGGATCGCGGGCCGGTTGTTGCATCGATACGGATGGCCTGTGATGCATTCCTTGCAGCGGCCGCAGAACACCGACGGACATGAAATCACGTGGTCGCCCGCCTTGAGGTACGTAACCTCCGAGCCGACGCGCTCGACAATGCCGGCGGCCTCATGGCCGAGAACCGCGGGTGTCGGATGGGGCCAGAGTCCTTCGACGAAGTGCAGGTCGCTGTGGCATACGCCGGTCGCGACCGTGCGCACCAGCACTTCGTGCTCGCGCGGCTCGTCGATCTGGATCTCCTCGATACTCAGCGGTTGACCGGGTCCATGAAAAACGGCGGCTTTCATCTCATCTCTCCTGCTATATCAGTCGAACATCAGAACGGTGCGGGCGACCTCGCCCGCTTTCATCGCGCGGAACGCCTCGTTCACATCTTCAAGCTTGCCGCGCCGCGTGATCATGTCGTCCAGGTTGAGGCGGCCCTGCTGATAGAAGTCGATGTACCTCAGCATGTCGACGCGGAAACGGTTGGAACCCATGTTGGTACCCTGGATCTTGCGCTCGGTGAGAAACTTCGTCCCGTCGAGTTCGACCTTCTGGCCGACCGGGATCATCCCGATAATCGTCGCGGTGCCGCCCGGCTTGATGCACTCGAAGGATTCCTCGGCGAGCTTCTTGAGCCCCACCGCTTCGAAGGCGTAATCGACCCCGCCGCGATCCGAGGACTGACCGGGACTCGCCAGTTCGCGAATCGCTTTGACCGCGTCGGTATGAGAGGCGTCGATGGTGTGGGTCGCGCCCAGCCGCTTGGCGAGAGCGAGCTTCGATTCGAACTGATCGACCGCGATGATCATCCTTGCGCCGGCGATCCGCGCGCCCTGAATAGCCGCGAGGCCGACGCCGCCGCATCCGAAGACCGCGACCGTCGATCCGGGCTCGATGCGCGCGGTGTTGAGCACGGCGCCCACCCCGGTGGTAACGCCGCATCCGATAAGCGCGGCGCGGTCCAACGGCATGTCGTTGCCGATTTTAACCAGCGCGTTTTCGTGCACCAGCATCTTCTCGGCGTAAGTCGAAAGGTCGGCAAACTGGCGCATCAACTGGCCCTTGATCGAAAGCCGGGGCTTGTCGCCCTTGCGGCGCTGCGTCGCCGCGCGATTGGTGCATCGGTTGAGATGGCCGGACATACAATCGTCGCAGTAGCCGCAGAACACCGAGAGACAAGCGATGACGTGATCGCCAGGTTTCAAGTAGTCCACGGCCTTGCCCACTTCCTCGACGATTCCGGCGGCCTCGTGGCCGAGCACGGCGGGGACGGGAAAGGTGTAGTAGCCGTCTACGAAGTGGAGGTCGCTATGGCAAACACCGCTTGCGACTGTGCGCACCAGGACTTCGCGATCCCGAGGCTGGTCGATCTCGACATCTTCGATCACCAGCGGCTGCTTGGGTCCATAGAACACGGCGGCCTTCATCGTTCGCAGTCCTCCAAAAAAATTTGCGATGAGCCCTGAACTCGCGAGGTCACGCCGCGCAAAGCGGCTGCGCCAGCTCATAGTGGACGCCGCGAGCTGCTGCCGCTGAATTCCGCCGGGCTCGATTCCGATAGACCACGAGGCCGCCGCCGCTGTCAAGCTGGCGCCGGCCTCACCGCTGAGTCTGGAATGGAGCTCGAGGCGTTCAGCGATGAGCGAAATTGTTCTCGCAGTTATTGCCGAACGTGAACGAGTAGAGCGAAAGTCCCGGTTCCAGCGCGTAAAGCTGCAGCAGATGGCCGCCGAACTCACTATTGTTCACGAGGTAATACATTCGCTTGCCGCCAAGCTGGATATAAGTCCTGCCGTCGCTTCCGGCGCGCACGTCAACTCCCCACGCCGCTTTGGGTAACGGCCTTTCATCCTGCATCAGGTAGAGGCGGCGCGGTTTCGAATCATCAGACCCGGCTACGAGGTATACCGACTTGGCACGGTAGTGCAGCGCGACCGAATCCCCGGGCGGCCTGGCTGTTGCGTCGTGACGAACGAATTCGGCCGACGCGAACCACTGACCCCTGAGCGCGAAATCGTCGAGCGGAAGATTCGCCGGCGGCGAGTAGATGACCTGGCTATCGTGCTCCTCGCCGGTTAAGTTGGCCAGGTTGCGGCTCTGGGCAAAGCCCAGGTAGGTCTCCGGCGTGGCGCGCATGCAGACGCCGCTGCCGAGCTCGACGTTCTCATCGTCCGAAATTTTATACTCGGGTTGGCTGAAGGTGAGGGAGGGATTTGCCTGCTTGAGCAGTTCCTGGATCTTCTGCTCGAAGAAGCCGTATTCACCCTCGCCCACGTGCGCGTAAGCGATATTACCGTCCTTGTCGATAAGATAATCGGCCGGCCACGCCTCATTGTGGAAGGCGTACCAGATTTTGTAGTCGCTATCGATCGCGATCGGAAAATCGAAACCGAAGCGCTTGGTCGCGTCGATGACGCGTTCGGGATTCTTGGCGAATTCGAACTCGGGCGTGTGTACGCCGACGATCACCAGTCCGAGCGGACTGTAGAGCTTGTCCCAGCGCCGCAGGTAGGGAAACGTGCGGATGCAATTGATGCAGGTGTACTCCCAGAAATCGACCAGCACCACTTTGCCGCGCAGATCGCTCAGCTTGAACGGCGCATGGTTGAGACATCGCGCGCAGGTGAAATCGGGCGCCGGCGCACCGACACGCTCGATCGCGGCGCGCACCCTCGATGCGCCGACGGCCAGAACACCGGTCGTGACGAGCGCGCAGGCGACCAGCGCGGCTAGCAGACGCGGACTGCAAGTCGACGATAAGCGTGAACCCAGCAATCTTAACCGAAGTCCGCTCCTGGCTTTTTGCCGCATCAGGCTCCAGCGGCCTCGTAGCGCGCCGCCCCTGAAATGGTTAAATCTCCGGACGATCGGCTTGTCAAATCGTTCTGATTGCGCGATAACCGCGCCTTGACTGCCCGGCTGGGCGTCCTTAGCTTTAAAGTGTAACGTAACGGCAAGGAGCAAAGTTCCGATGGCCAATGAGTTTGTTAGCCATGTCACTGACGCGAGCTTCGATCAGGAAGTCCTGAAGTCCGATAAGGCGGTATTGATCGATTTCTGGGCGCCGTGGTGCGCGCCCTGCCGGGCCATCGCTCCGCTTATCGACGAATTGGCGGGCGAGTATGCCGGCCGGCTCAAGGTGGTCAAGATTAACGTCGACGACAACCCCGAGATTCCGGCCCGCTATGGGGTTCGCGGAATCCCCAATCTGCTGATCATCAGGAGCGGACAGGTCAAGGAGCAGATCGTCGGCGCCGTGCCCAAGAGTCATCTCGTGCGCGCGGTCGATAGCGCGCTCGCCTAGCCGCACCGACCGTCCAAATCCACTTACCGAAGCATTATTACGGCGTCGTCGCGGGCTCCGATGCGGGCTCGGACGGCGCCGCTGCATGCTGATTCCAGTACGTTACGAGTTGTGACTCGCGGTAGTAATAGGCCTCGCGAACCTCGGCGGGGATAAAGCCCGCCAGGTCGTGATTGAAATCCAGAAGGTGTGGCGCCAGTCGCGATTGCCGGATCGCGGGCGCATCGGCGGGCAGAGTCACGGTCGCGAGCACCACGACCAATCCTGCGAGCAGCGCGCCAAGCACCGCGCCAACGAGCGCCCCGCCAAGCCGGTCGGCCCAGCTCATGTGCACAGCGCGGATTAGCGCGGCAAGTTTCGCTCCAACCCAGGCAACGACGATCATCACGGCCAGAAAGATGACGATGTAGCCCAGGACCGCGCCCGTCTCAGGCCGCATCGAGAACACGCGCACCAGGTAGTCGCCAGCCGCCGGGGAGTACAGCGCGGCGAGATACACCGCCGCGACCAGCGCTACCAGCGACGAGGCAATCCTGAGAATTCCGCGCGCCGATCCGAAAAGCGCGCCCAACCCAATCGCCGCGAGTATCAGATAGTCGAGCCCGTTCATCCCTCGTATATCCGTATCGGCGACAGGCTACATCAATGGCGTTTCGCAGACGAGCGCCCGGCCGCCGATCGGCGACGGAGCTTTAATTGTAACGTCCTCCGTCATCCCGATGCTTCATCCCGGTGACGGCAGTTGAGGCGTTTCGGCTTTCTAATTCGGTCCACTTCTGATTCGCCATTGACAGTCGTAACGAGTACGTCACCCTACTGGGGTGATTGAGGTTCGATCTTCTGCCGGGGCCCGCTAAAAAACCGCGCCGCGTGATGCCGATCAGCCCACACGCGCGACGCCGCGACAGAGCATGCGGGTCATAACTTCCGCCACCATCGCGCGCTTCACCGCGGGCCGTAAACCGTTTTTTGCCAGCACGTCCTTCAGCGCTCGAACATCCAGCGCCTGGTCCGCCACGATTATGATTCAGGCGCCAAAGCCTTTCTGGCTGCGCCTTTACGGATCGCGAGAAAGTTTGTAGGCCCGTAAGTATCGCGGTAGTCACAATCAAAGTGCTCAAGCTTTTTGGGAAACACTCGGAAGATGTCGTATTGCCGGTCCGACAGAAACGTAACAAAATCATCGAGACTTTGCTTCACTAAGACATGAGCGGGCACGTGTTCAAATTAAATAGCAGCGATCCGATCGGTTTCGAGAGTCTGGCGCAGGCCAGAAAGGACTGACATTTCGTGACCTTCGACGTCTATTTTAAGGAAGGCGATGCGGTCGATGCCGTGCGTTCGGATATATTCATCACCGGTAGTTACGCGAACGCGCTGAGTCTCTTTCGCGAAGCCGTCATCCTGGAAAATTAGTGAAGATTATCAGGGCTACTCGGGTAGTATTGCAAATTCAATTCGCCCTCGCGATCAGACAGGCCGATGTTGTTAAGAACGCAACCGGATAATCCACTCAGATTGCTCGCAAGAGTTCGAAACGTTGAGGGCGAGATTTCGAAAGCATGAATTGGCCGCTTGGCGTCAAGCTGTCTGGCCATCCTCGTCCAATGCCCCACATTCGCGCCGACATCAAACACACAACCTTCATAAAGGCATAGTATCTCCCTCAGCGCGTTTTCTTCTCCGTTGTACCGGAAGGCCCAGTTCGACTCATTGTTATAGGCTCTCAGATATTTATCGGCCGCTCGAGCGACCGCTCGAAAAACCAGGTTGTCGCGATGAGCGGCGACGAATCCACGAAGCCTATCCCGCGCCGGATGCCGCGCTATCGGAGGTGTTGCCATTGTCACCGGAAGGCCGCTTGTAAGCGATCGACGTACATTCGGGATGGAGACAACCAAAGCGTCGAGCCCTTGCGAGGACCCGGAATCTTCTGCGATTCGGACGTCAATTTGTTGGCGTCAGCCGAATCCGTATCGACGATGCCTGTTTTGCTCGTGGTTACATTACGCTGGATTTCCGTTTTTGATTCCGATTTATGGTGGCATCCAGACTATAGGGGCTGCAAGCGCGAAGTCCGAGCCTGGTCTTGAGTCGAAAGCGCTTTCCACCGCCGCGTCTAATTCGCCTAGACATAAGATGCCAAAACTATCGCTTTACCGAGCGGATTCTCAGACGCTTCTGCGAGCGTAACAGCGTTGTCATCGAAACCGGCTCCCCTTCCACGCGTCTTCGCGACTGAGCACCCGGAACCAGTAGGGAATTCGCGTTTAAGCGGCCTCCAAACGACGATGCCGGTGGGCCGGTGCGGAGCTTGTTCCGGCGCCGCGTGCTCGCCAATGCGCGCCAATTTGCTTAAATAGCTCCATGGCTTGGGTATATATCGACGAGTTGAGCCGCCACGTTGGCGAAGAAGTGACGCTCAAGGGATGGCTCTACAACCGGCGCTCCAGCGGCAAAATCCACTTTCTCCTGCTGCGCGACGGTACGGGGGTATGCCAATGCGTCGCCTTGCTCAATGAGATCGGCGCCGACGCGTTCGCCGCCGCCGACCATCTCGGGCAGGAGACCTCGCTCGAGGTGACCGGTGCCGTGCGGGAAGACAGGCGCGCGCCCGGAGGCTTCGAGCTGACGGTCAGGCACTTCAAGGTCTACGCTCCCGCGACCGACTACCCAATCACGCCCAAGGAGCACGGAGTCGCCTTCCTGCTCGACCTACGCCATCTGTGGGTGCGCTCGGCGCGCCAGCACGCGATCCTGCGCGTGCGCGACGAGGTCGCCGCCGCCGCTCGCCAGTTCTTTCACGATCGCGGTTTCGTGCTGTTCGACGCGCCGATCCTGACCCCGACCTCGTGCGAGGGCACCACCAATCTTTTCGAAATCGACTACTTCGGCGAGCGCAAAGCCTATCTCACGCAAAGCGGCCAGCTCTACGCCGAGGCCGGCGCGCTTGCCTTGGGCAAGGTCTATTGCTTCGGCCCCACCTTCCGCGCCGAGAAGTCCAAGACGCGGCGTCATCTGACCGAGTTCTGGATGGTCGAGCCGGAGGTCGCTTTCTATACGCTGGTCGAGGACATGCAACTCGCCGAAGATTTCGTCGCCTACATCGTGGGCCGCGTGCTCGAGCGGCGTGCCACCGATCTGGCTACGCTCGAACGCGACCTGGAGCCGCTTAAGCGCGCGGCAGCAACGCCCTATCCGCGGATTTCGTACGACGAAGCAATCGAACGGCTCAAGGCTAAGGGTCTGGCGGTCAAGTGGGGCGACGACCTCGGCGGCGACGAGGAAACGGCGCTCTCGGCCGAATTCGATCGCCCCGTGATGGTCCATCGCTACCCCGCTGAGTGCAAGGCGTTCTATATGAAGCGCGACCCTGAGCGTCCCGAGGTCGCGCTATGCGTCGACATGCTGGCGCCGGAAGGCTACGGCGAGATTATCGGCGGCGGGCAGCGCGAGGACGACTACGAGACGCTCCGTGGGCGGATCGTCGAGCACGGCCTGCCGGTCGAACCCCTCAACTGGTACCTCGATCTGAGACGCTATGGGTCGGTGCCTCATGCGGGGTTCGGGATGGGAATCGAACGGGTGGTGGCGTGGATCTGCGGGCTGCATCATATTCGCGAGACGATCCCGTTCCCTCGGATGATGGAACGCCTGGAACCCTAGGTTCGCGGCCGCCAAATTCCGCGAATCGACGCGATTCTGACGGAAGCACGGCGCGCCTGCCAAAACGAGGTATCGTCGCCCATTCGAATCCGCGCCGCTCCTCGCTTGGTGCGAAATACCATCAGGCGTGCGAGACCGGGCAAGTCGGTGTTTCGGACGCCTCGGGGAATATGGCCGAAAATTTTTTTCGCCGTTGGAGAGCGAAGGTCGTCCAAACGCAGCGACGATAAGGATTCGTTCTCTTAATTCACGAGCCGTCGTGCCAGTGACGATACGTCCCCGGACATTCGCAGCGTGGAGCGGCGCAGCCGCTGCGGCATATGCGACAAACGCCGTCCCCACTGGGGCCGTTGAACATTCAATAGCTCTCCTCCGGCGAAGCAGGGTTGCGAGAGCGAAAGCGGATTTCCATTAGCTGCCCTCATATCGTAGCCGGAGACGCGTGGCTGGGCCTGCCGAAACGGGTCACGCGCTTTGCTCAATGTCAAGTTCGAGATCGATGATCGATTTTTCATTGCCTCGTTGCCCACCGCACGTGCGCGCGCTAAACAGTTTCCTGTCCGGCGCAGATTTAACCATGATGTCGCCGTACAGCCCGTAGCAACCTACGGCTCTGGCAAACGATGAGCACCACTGGTGCCGGGTTTGCGAGGGTCGCGAAAAGATACCACGGGCCGCCGTTCGACAGGGTTGAGGGTGAGTGAACGGGCGGAGGCGGTTGGGGTTCGAGCGGGCTGGTGGTGATGATGGAAAGGGCCTCGTCGCATGACGCGAGACGAAGTCGTCGCTTTTCCACTAACGGACCTCGCGGTCCTCGTCAGGAGCGATCCTGACCGGCACACGCCTTGGCGGGCGTGGAGTCCACGGCCAAAGCTGATCAGCATGATGGGCTGGATCCACACGTTACCCGCCAGAACCCTCGCTAAACTGTCTCCGGAATTGTCCGCAATATCCTCGTGGCACGAGGAACGATCGCGGGTCGGCTGCGCCCGGCCTCCGTGCATGTGTTGTCCGCCGTTGAAGCCAAGGCTATCGGCGCTACAGTCATAGGGGGTTGGTACCTTGCGGACGGGACCTTTGGGACGTAGAGAAGCACACATCTCGCGATTCATCGAAGGCCTGCCGTCCGGCTTGCTGCGGCCCGCCTTCATCGACCCCCTGGACCGCGAACGAGTTTTCAACCGTCGCGCCCGACCCGCCAGACTTCGCAATTCGACCCGCAATTCGTTGTCCGACTCGTCCTCGCTGAATCTCAAATGCGCCTTGCCGATTAATTTACGAGAATTCCTCGCCCAACAATTCGACACCCAACAGTTTGCCGACGAACTGAAAATCGACGAAGACGGTGTTTTCGCCCTGGGACCAAACGCGGGCGAGGATGCGATCGGCCACATCGCCCGCGCCATCCGCCGCTACTCGACCGAGCGCGCCCACGAGCGATGGGACGAATGCGCGTCGGCACTGGCGCGCCTGGGCGACGACCTTGATTGGGCGCAGGAATCGGGTGAGCAGGTGGTGCTCTGCCTCGCATGCACGGCCTTGGAGACGGGCGCCGACGCGCTTGGGCTCCATCGAGGCGCCGGATGCATCGCGGTGGAACTGAGCGCCGGGCTCAACGGGCGAACGGCCGGCCACGTCGAAGCGCCGCATGGACAAGGCCTGCCTGAGATGCTCAGGCACGTGATCGAAGGCTTCAGGCTGGGGCGCGCGGCGCTCGGCCTGCCGCATTTCGATCTCGATTGCTACGTCGCCCGCGGTCAGGTGATCTTCACCTGGAGGCCGCTATCGGCTTGATCTCCGTCCTGACGCTCACGCGCTACGCAGACGCACCACCGCGCTCCCCGAAACCCTACGGCTTCGAGTCGCGCGAGAGATAAAGCTGGTCAACTGAGCGCTTAGAGTGCGGAGGCGCGGCGGCGGCGCTGTTCTTTGCGACGGCGACGTTGCGCTTCGGAGCGCTTGCGCTTGCGGCGGACACTGGGCTTCTCGTAAAAAGCCCGCTTCTTCATCTCCTTGAACACTCCCTCCTTGGCGAGCTTGCGCTTGAGCACCCGCATCGCCTGGTCGAGGGAGCCTTCAACTCTGATTTCCATAGACCTCCAGCTGCCTTTCAAGTCAAGACTTTGGAGCTTAGGTCCGACCCTTGGACCTGTCAACCCACAGTTTGAGCATAGTTGCGCGCGGCGCGGGCCGCGGGAGGGCTTTGCATGGCGGCATGTGCAAAGCATCGGCCCGCTTTGCTAGATGATAGCTCAAACGCTGCGTAGCGCACATCGCCAAGCGCCGTCGGGCGACACGCATACCATGCTGAGGGTCGTGGCGAGGTTATGGCGAGCGTAAAGGAGAATGAGGATGGATCTGGGGCTTGGGAACAAGGTCGTGATGTTGACCGGCGCCAGCCGGGGATTGGGACGCGCGATGGCCGAGGCATTCGGTGCAGAGGGTGCGCGGCTGAGTCTCTGTGCTCGAGGGAGCGAAGGGCTCGAGAAAGCGGCCGCCGAGTTGCGGACGAAAGGCTACGAAGTCGCCGCCGAGTCGGTCGATATCGCCGACGCCGCCGCGGCCGAACGCTGGGTCGAGGGGACGGCCAAGCGGATGGGTGGGGTCGACGTGCTGGTCAACAACGCGGGCGGTGCGCGGATGGGCGCGCTGGCGGACCTCGACGAGGCAGCCTGGCAAGCCGCATTCCAGTTGAACTTTTTCTCCGCGGTACGACTTGCGCGGCTATGCGCGCCGTTGATGGAAAAGCGCGGCGGCGGCGCGATCATCAACATCAGCTCGATCTACGGCCGCGAGGCGGGCGGCCCACTGACCTACAACGCCTCGAAGGCCGCGATGATCTCGTTCACCAAGATGCTCTCGCGCGAGCTTGCGCCCAAGGGAATCCGCGTCAACACGGTTGCCCCGGGATCGATCATCTATCCGGGTGGTACTTGGGACAAGTTGTTCAAAGCCAACCCGGCATTCGAGAAGGATTTCATCGGCCACGAATTCCCGGCGGGCAGACTGGGCCGCCCGGAAGAGGTCGCTTACGCGGTAGTATGTCTCGCCTCTCCGCGGGCAAGCTGGATCACGGGGACCTGTCTGCCGGTCGACGGCGCGCAGGGAAGATCGCTCATTTAGTTTGCATCGCCCGGCGACGGTCGGAGGCGGCGTCAGCCGGCAGTGGGCTCAGAAAGGATCGAATCGTCGGGAACGCTACACGAGCGCGCAATGCAGCGTATGTCCGGTCGCTGACTCCACGCGCACCGTCACGGTATCTCCGGGCCTGGCCGCAGCGGCCTTCGCAAATACGGCGGTCTTGAATTGCGGCGTCTTCCCGGCCATCATCCCGGCGCCCCGGCGCGCCGGTCCTTCGACCAGCACCGCGAAACGCTGCCCGACGAGAGCGCGGTTGCGCTCCAGCGAAATCGCTCCTGCAGCGCGATGACCTCGGCCAGGCGCCGGCCCTTCTCCTCTTCGCTGACCGAGTCGCCGAGCCTGAACGCGCGCGTATTCTCGCGCACCGAATATTTGAAGCTGAAGGCCGAGTCGTAACGCAGCTCCGCCATCAGGTCGAGCGTGGCGCGGAAATCCGGCTCTTCCTCGCCATGAAAGCCGACGATGATGTCGGTGGAAAGCGCAATCCCGGGTATCGCCGCACGCAGCCGCTCGACCAGGTCCAGGTACTCGGCGACCGTATAGCCGCGTTCCATCGCCGCCAGCATCCGATCAGACCCCGACTGCAGCGGCAGATGCAGCGCAGGTTGCACTTTCGGCTCGGTCGCCATCGCCTCGATAACCGAATCGCTCATGTCGCGAGGGATGCGGCGAGGTGAAGCGGATTCGCTCCACTCCGTCAATTGCGGCGACCAGGCGCAGTAGACGTCCAAAATCGACGTCGCCGAAGCGATACGCGTTGACCGTCTGCCCGAGCAGCACGACTTCGCGCATGCCGCGCGCGGCGAGTCCACGGATTCCGCGAGGATAGCCTCGGGCGGCACGCTGCGCTCGCGTCCGCGCACGTAAGGCACGACGCAAAAGGCGCAAAACTTGTCGCATCCGCGCATCACGGTGACGAACGCGCGCACCCCGCCCTGATGCTCGGGAGCGATATCGGCGTAGGTCTCGCCGCGGTCCAGGCGCACGTCGACCGCGGGGTCGAAGCGCGCGCGGCCGAGCAGTTCGGGCAGACGCCGATAGCTGTCAGGTCCCGCGACCAGATCGAGCCACGGCGCCTTTTCGACCAGGCCGCGCGGTTGTGCTGCGCCATGCATCCGAGCAATCCCAACCGCAGTTCGGGACGCATGTGTTTGAACCGCGCCAGGTCGCTCAGGCGCCGCAGCACGCGCTCCTCCGCATGCTCGCGAATCGCGCAGGTGTTGAGCAGGATAACGTCGGCGTCCTCGGGACCGGCGGCGGCGGCGTAACCGGCGCGGCGCAGCAGCCCGCCGACCAACTCGGAGTCGGCGACATTCATCTGGCAGCCGTAGGTCTCGATAAAGACGCGCGGCGGCGAAGCCTCTGATTGTGCGGAGCGGTCCATCGCGGCGATTCAGAATATCAGGGCGATGACGATATTGTCAGGGCCCCGGATATTGTCAGGACACCGCATATTATCAGGACTCGGCGAGCCGGCTTCACGCCGGCGCGAGCGCGGGGTTGAAGCTTGTACTACGATGGAACGCAAATGCGAGAGCAGCGGATTTTTTCGTGAAGGCACCGGCCGCATCAAACGTGAAGGCGCAAGCCTCTTCAAAACCGTCCTATGCGGCGCATCCGGCGCTGGCCGAGGAATTCGAGCGGCGGCTCGAGACGCTCGATTGGATCGCGGCCGAGCGCTCGCTCGACGAGCGTGGCTACGCGACGGTTCCCGCGCTGCTAACGCCTGCCCAATGCTCCGCGCTCGCGGCGATGTACGACGAACGCGAGCGCTTTCGTTCGCGAGTCGTGATGGAACGGGTTCGTTTCGGTGTCGGCGAATACAAGTACTTCGCGGCGCCACTGCCGCCGCTCGTCGCCGCGATGCGAGCGGCCATTTATCCGCTCCTCGCGCCGATCGCCAACCGATGGGGCCGGGCGATGGGCCGTGACGAGGTCTATCCGGAGAAGCTGGAGCGCTTCCTGGAGGTGTGCCGCGGCGCCGGTCAAACCAAACCCACCCCGTTGCTGCTTCGTTACGAGGCGGGCGGCTACAACTGCCTGCATCAGGATCTCTACGGAGAGGTCGCCTTTCCGCTACAGCTAACCTGCCTGCTGAGCCGCAGCGCTATCGATTTCCGCGGCGGCGAATTCCTGCTGGTCGAGAACCGGCCGCGCGTACAGAGCCGCGGCGAAGCCGTGGTGCTGGAGCAGGGCGAGGCGATCATCTTCGCGACCAGCGAGCGGCCAATAGCCGGCAGCCGCGGCCACTACCGGGTGACGATGCGCCACGGGGTGAGCCGGGTACGCGAGGGCCGCCGCGTCAGCCTCGGCATCATCTTCCACGACGCGAAGTGATAGCCGAATCGAAGCAGACTCCGAACCGACGGGGGACGACCCCAGGCTATCGCGCGACGGGCAATGCCCTAATCAAAGAGTTTTGCATAGACTGCGCGCGAGGTTCTTCACCTCTCCTTGACCCAAGAGAGGTCGCCGCGAGCGTCGCGAGCGGCGGGAAAGGTTCTGTGACCTGCAACCAGGTTATCTACCATCCGCGATGAGGGCAGGTCAGTGGTCTGATTCCACTGCGGCAGAGTCACTTCGCGGCGCGCAAAAATCGACCATAGGACCTCTCCCTCGCCCTCTCCTCGGACAAGGAGAGGGAATTATTCAGCCAGGAGGAGGAGATCAAAGCCGTCGCGCGAGTTACCCGCAAAGCTCTTCAATTTAGTTCCTTACCAGGACAGGCGCGGCGGTTGCCGCGGCGTGTGCGCTCTCGCTATTCTAGTCGCCGATGCCGGGAACCAGAGATCAGCGCAAGCCGGCTTTTGAGCGGATGGAAGCCTCGCTACTCGCCTGCCCCAAGTGCATGCGCGCGGTGGCGGTGCGCAAGCGCCTGTTGCTGATTCTTCCCGAGGGCGACAAGTACGAGTACATCTGCCCGCACTGCGGATCGACCTGCGGCAGCACGGTTCAGCAGGAAACGAAGCGCGCCCTTCATTGAGCCCGCCGGTTGCCTGCTGCCGGTTCCCGCCACATCTCAGTATCACGCCCGGGATGGAGCACGCGGACCGGCGGCGCTATCACCGCCGATCCGGTACCACGACGCAATCGATGCGCGAGCTCGACTAGTTCATGCCCTGCCCGGAGGCCGGCTGGATGTAGTAGATCACGCGCTTCTCGGCGGCGTTGCGGTAAGGATACGAATCGACGCCCATGTACTTCTTCGCCAGCGAATCGATATGCGCGTCGGCGCCCTCTTCGGTCTCCTTGGTGACTTTGCCGCGAATCTGCACGTAGCGGTACGGGTTGTCGGGATCCGAGATTGAAAGCGCCACCGCCGAACCGACCTTCAGGTTGCGATCCTTCACGCGGCCGCGGGCCGTGTTCACACGGATCAGCCCGTCGGTAAAGTCCAGCCATACCGGCGTTACCTGTGGCGAGCCGTCCTTCATCAGGGTCGCGAGATGCGCGAAGGCCTTCTTGGTGGTCAGGAGATCTAGATACTGCTCTGGAATTGCTGCCATGGCTTCCTCGTTGGTTAGAGCGATTTCGAACTAAGCGTCAGATTGCCACGAGCAGCATAGCATCGCGGTAATCCTCGCGATAAGCGCCGCACGAGGGGAAAATTTCGCGCGTCCGGGGCCCCCTGCGGACTCATTCTCAAGGGGCCGCGCATGGGGTGCGCAAGGCTTGGCGATACTATCCGGACGAAGCGTGGCTAGAGTAAGTCGACATAAGCTATCGCTGTTCCGCACTTTGATCCGTGCCGCGCTCGGCGTCGGTTGATCAAATTGACATCGTCAATTGTATTGGCTATCAGCGTAGCCTAAACTGTGCACCGTGCGGCCTTGGGCTGCGCCCTCGATAGGGAGTCGTTAAATGGCGCTTTTCAATAAAGAACCGGAAAAGAACGTTCGACCCGATCCGTCGGCGAAGCCGCAACCGGTGCAAACTGTGCCGCTGGCGCCGCCCCCGCCGGAGGGACGAGGCGCTCCGCGCCAGCCTGCGGCGGCTTCCACGCTGGAGGCGCGCGCCTACCTGGACCAAGGCTCGAAAGTAACCGGCAAGCTCAGTTTCGAGAGTCCCGCACGGATCGATGGCCAGGTCGACGGAGAGATCATCGCCAAGGATGGTCTCACGATTGGCGAGACCGCCGTCGTTACCGCGCAAATCAAGGCAGGCTCGATCATCGTGGCGGGCAAGGTCAGCGGTGATCTCACTGCCAGCCAGCGGATCGAGATTCGCCCGTCGGCCAAGGTCCTGGGCAACCTCACCGCTCCGGTGCTGGTGGTGCACGAGGGCGCGGTCTTCGAGGGTCATTGCGCGATGCAGCCCGAAGGCGCGCGCGAGGATCGCAAGGTCACCGTGTTTCCCAAGGAGGAACGCATGGTGGCGCAGGCCGGAGGTCAGAAGCAGGCCTGATAACCACGGTTCGGTCCGGCCGGACTTAAAGCCCGCTCCCGGCGCTCACGAGCCCGCCCCGGTGGTCTTGCGCGCCGGCCAAATCAATCCCGCACGGGAGATGCCGTAAAATGCACATTCCGCCCGACTGGGGAATTTTCTTTACCCTGATTGTGTCGTTCCTGGTTTTCTGGTTTATATTCGATCGGCTTTTTTTTGGCCCTTTCCTCAAGTTACTCGGCGATCGCGAAAACAAGCTGAAGAGCCTGGGCGCGCGCGCCGAACAACTGCTCAAAGAGGAGAAAGCTGCCGGCCAGGAGCGCGACCGTCAATTGCTGGAGTTGCGGCGCGAAGCGCTGGCCGTGCGCGACGCCGAGCGACGCAAGGCGGAGCAGGAGGCAGCGCAGGTGATCGAAGAGGCCAAGGCAAAGGCCCAAGGCGTTTTGGAACATGTCCGAGCGGAAATCGAGAGTGAACTGCGGGCGGGAGAGCGCGAACTTGAGCGGCTTAGCCACGTTCTCGCGGTGGATCTCGCGGGACGGGTTCTCGGGCGTCCCGTTAACGGCACCGCGCCAGACTCGCAGGGCGCATCCAACAACTAATCATGAAGCGTAGCGTGAACGGTATCAGGCGCTCGTACTCCCTGGCCGGATTGACGGGCGCCGCTTTATTGGTGCCCGCGGCCGGATGGTGCGCCGAGGGTTCCGGCGGCGAAGCCGCAGGCGGGTCCTGGCTGTCACTGCTCTTCTACATCATTAACTTCGCCGTGTTCGTCTGGATCCTGGTGCACTATGCGGGTCCGGCGGCGCGCAAGTTTTTCGCCGACCGTGCGGGCGGCATCAAGGAAACTTTCTCCCGCGCCGAAGCAACCTATAAAGAGGCGCAGGAGCTGGCCAATCGCGCGGCTGAGCGGATGTCCCGGCTGGAGGCGGAAAAGAAACAGATCCGCACCGACCTTGACGCCGAGACGGCTCATCTGGTGGCGCGGGTCCGCGAGATGGCGAACGAGACCGCGCTCAGGATAGTCCGCGACACCGAGCTTACCGGCCACGCGATAACCGAGGCCGCCCAGCGCCAGGTCCGTGCGAAGCTCGCCGAGGCGACCGGGCGTCTCGCGCGCGAGTTGATGGAAAAGAATTTCAACGACGACGATCAGGCCCGCCTGCTCCGGAGCTTCGAACAAAGACTCGCGCAAGAGGCATCCCGGTGAAAGGCACGAGAGTCGCCAAGCGTTACGCGCGCGCCCTGCTCGGGCTGTCCGAGGATCGCAACCAGTTGGAGACGTGGGGCGCCGAGCTCGAGCGCCTCGCGCGTATCGGGGACGCGCCCGAGATTGCCCTGCGCCTGGCGTCTCCCGAGGTCTCGCACGACGCGCGCGTCGAGGCGATGGCGAAAATCGCCGAGCGTCTCGATCTGAGCTACCCGCTGCGCTCGCTCGCGGTGGTGGTCGCGCGCCACGGCCGGATCGCCAACCTGACCGCGATTTCCGAATCCTACCAGGACCAGCTCGATGTGCTGCTCGGGCGGGCGCGCGCCACGCTGACCTTCGCGCGCGAACCGAATCCGCACGACGTCGAGGTAGTCGTGCGAGGGCTCGAAGCGATGGCGCGCAAGACCGTGATCGCGACCGTGAAGGTAGACCAAGCGTTGCTCGGCGGCGTCGTTGCCGAGCTGGAGGGAAAAATCTACGACGGCAGCCTGGCCACCCGGCTCAGCTGAAGCCGAGCGCCGGCTGGTGGGCTAGGCGGCCCAAAAAACAACCGCCATGGCGGAAATCAGACCATCCGAAATCAGCGACATTCTCCGCAACGAGATCAAAGGCTTCGAGGGCTCGATCACCGTCAGCGAAACCGGCCGCGTGCTCTCATGCGGCGACGGTATCGCGCGCATCTACGGCCTGCAAAACGCGGCGTTGGGCGAGCTGCTGGAATTCCCCCACGGGATTTTCGGCATGGTGCTCAACCTCGAAGAAGATAACGTCGGCGCGGCGCTGTTCGGCGACCCGCAGGCGATTCGCGAGGGCGACGAGGTCAAGCGCACCGGCCGTATCGCCGAGGTCCCGGTCGGCGAAGCGCTGCTCGGCCGGGTGGTCAATGCGCTCGGCCAGCCGATCGACGACAAAGGACCGATCAAGGCGGCCGAACAGCGGCGGATCGAGATCAAGGCCCCCGGCATCATCCAGCGCCAGCCGGTCAAGGAGCCGCTCCAGACCGGGATCAAGGCGATCGACTCGATGCTGCAGATTGGGCGCGGCCAGCGCGAGCTGATCATCGGTGACCGCCAGACCGGCAAGACCGCGATCGCGCTCGACACCATCATCAACCAGCGCGGCCAGAACGTTCAGTGCGTTCTACGTCGCGATCGGCCAGAAGCGCTCGACCGTCGCGCAGGTGGTCGAGAAGCTCAATCGCTATGGCGCGATGGAATACACCACGGTGGTCGCGGCGACCGCTTCCGAAGCCGCGCCGCTGCAATTCATCGCGCCGTACACCGGCTGCACGATGGGCGAGTATTTCCGCGACTCCGGCCGCCACGCGCTGCTGGTCTATGACGATCTTTCCAAGCACGCCCAGGCCTATCGCCAGCTCTCGCTGCTGTTGCGCCGCCCGCCGGGCCGCGAAGCCTATCCCGGCGACGTCTTCTATCTGCATTCGCGCCTGCTCGAGCGCGCGGCCAAGATGAGCGACGCCGAATCGGCGGCGGTTCGCTGACCGCGCTGCCGATCATCGAAACCCAGGCCGGCGACGTCTCGGCCTATATTCCGACCAACGTCATCTCGATTACCGACGGCCAGATCGTGCTCGACAGCGACCTCTTCTACTCCGGCATCCGGCCGGCCGTTAACGTTGGCCTGTCGGTTTCGCGCGTCGGCTTCTCGGCGGCGATCAAGGCGATGAAACAGGTCGGCGGCACGCTCAAGCTGGATCTCGCGCAATATCGCGAGATGGCGGCCTTCGCCCAGTTCGGCTCGGACCTCGACCCGGCCAGCCAGCGCCTGCTCCATCGCGGCGAGCGGCTGACCGAGATGCTCAAGCAGAACCAATACGAGCCGCTTCCGATCGAGAAGGAAGTGCTGATCATCTTCGCCGCCAACGAAGGTTACTTCGACAAGCTCGAGGTCATCAGATCAAGGCCTTCGAGCGCGAGCTGTACGCGTTTTTCGACTCGCGCCAGAAGGACATGCTCGACGAGATCAAAGACCAAGCGCGAGATTGTCCGACGATCTGCGCAAGCGCCTGCTCGCCGCGATCGACCAGTATCAGCAGACTTTCGCGGCCTCCCAGGGCGCCGCGGCCCACGGAGCCGCCCAGGCCTAGCCGCCGCGCGGGTAAACCACGATGGCGACGCTCAAGGCAATCCGCCGGCGGATCTCGTCGGTCAGATCGACCCAGCAGATTACGCGCGCGATGAAGCTGGTCGCGGCGGCCCGCCTGCGCCGGGCGCAGGAAGCGCTGCAGAACGCGCGCCCGTATCATGAGGCGCTGGTGCGCGTAGCCGATTCGCTGTTCGCGACCGAGCGGGCCGCGCTCGGTCCCGCCGAAGACGCCAAGCGCGAAGCGCTGGTCGTGGTGATCGGCTCGGATCGCGGGCTATGCGGCGGTTATAACGCAAACATCATGCGGGCGGCGGAGGATGACAGCGCGCCGCGCCGAACGCGACGGGATGAAGGTCAAGTTTTATGCCGTCGGCCGCAAAGCGCTCGACCATCTGCGCCGCGCCAAGCATGAGATCGCGCACCAGCAGCATCAATAATCCCGCGCCTCGCCACCTTCGGACTCGCGCAGGATCTGACCTCCACGGATGCTGGCCGACTTTCGCGCTGGCGCGAGTCAGCGAGACCGGGCTCATCTACAGCGAGTTCCACTCCGCGCTCTCGCAGCGGCCGACCTACGAGCGGCTCCTGCCGGTGAGCGAGGAGAAGCCCGAGCAGGGCGCCGGCGAGATCGCCGCTCCGATCGACTATCTGATCGAACCCAGCCGCGGCCGAGCTGGTACCGGTGGTATTGCGCAGCTACGTGGAAGCATTCGATTTTTCACGCGCTGCTTGAGGCCGAGGCCAGCGAGCATGGCGCGCGGATGACCGCGATGGACAGCGCGACCAACAACGCCGCCGACATGATCGCGCGGCTAACGCTGGAGATGAATCGCGCGCGCCAGGCCACAAATCACCACGCGAACTGATGGATATCGTCGGCGGCGCCGAGGCCTTGCGGGCCTGACCGGCGCGCGCCGCGATGCACGAGTTGACCAGGAAAATCGCAATGCTATGAGTGAAACAGCAACAGGCCGCATCAACCAGGTTCTCGGCAACGTCGTCGACGTCGAGTTTCGCAACGGCTCGCTGCCGTCGATCTTCAACGCGTTGCGCGTCACCAATCCCGCGCTCGACGATCGCGAGGGCAACCTCGTGCTCGAAGTCGCGCAGCATCTCGGCGAAAACACCGTGCGATGCATCGCGATGGACGCGACCGAGGGACTGGTGCGCGGGATGGAGGTCAGCGACACCGGCGCGCCGATATCGGTGCCGGTCGGGCCCGGAACTCTCGGCCGCCTGATGAACGTCATCGGCGATCCGGTCGATGAGGGCGCGGCGCTCAATGCTCCGCACCAGATGCCGATTCATCGCGACGCGCCCGACCTTCGCCGATCAGGCGACCGAAGTCGAAATTCTCGAAACCGGCATCAAGGTCATCGACCTGATCTGCCCCTACGCGCGCGGCGGAAAAATCGGCCTGTTCGGCGGCGCCGGCGTGGGCAAGACCGTCACCATCATGGAGCTGATCAACAACGTCGCCAAGCAGCACGGCGGCGTGTCGGTCTTCGCCGGAGTGGGCGAGCGCTCGCGCGAGGGCAACGATCTTTATCGCGAACTGCAGGAGTCCGGCGTTCTCTCGAAGACCGCGCTGGTCTACGGCCAGATGAACGAGCCGCCCGGCGCGCGCGCCCGCGTGGCACTGACCGGCGTCACCGTGGCCGAATATTTCCGCGACGAAGAGGGCAAGGACGTGCTGCTCTTCATCGACAACATCTTCCGCTTCGTGCAGGCCAATTCGGAGGTCTCCGCGCTGCTCGGCCGTATGCCCAGCGCGGTCGGCTACCAGCCGACTCTCGGCACCGACATGGGCGAGCTGGAGGAGCGGATCACCACCACCAAGAAGGGCGCGATCACTTCGGTGCAGGCCATCTACGTCCCGGCCGACGACTACACCGATCCGGCGCCGGCGACGACCTTCACGCATCTCGACGCGACCACCGCGCTCGACCGCAAGATTTTCGAAAAGGGAATTTTCCCCGCGGTCGATCCGCTGGCCTCGACCTCGCGCATCCTCGATCCGCAGGTCGTCGGCGAGGAGCATTACGACGTCGCGCGCCGGGTGCAGCAGATTCTCCAGCGCTACAAGGACCTGCAGGATATCATCGCGATCCTCGGGATGGACGAGCTTTCCGCCGACGACAAGCTGGTGGTCGCACGCGCGCGCCGCGTCGAACGTTTTCTCTCGCAGGCGATGCATGTCGCCGAGCCTTTCACCAACATCCCCGGCGCTTACGTGCCGCGCAAAGAGACGGTGCGCGGTTTCACCGAAATTCTCGACGGTAAGTGCGATGACCTTCCCGAGCAGGCCTTCTACCTGGTCGGCACTATCGACGACGCGCGCGCCAAGGCCGAGCGGCTGGCACGCGGCGAGGCGCGCTGACGCGCTCGCGGCGAAGCGGTCACACAGGAACGGACGGTAGCGAATCGCGATGGCGACGACTTTCGCATTTAAGCTGGTAACGCCGATCGGCGTGCTGTTCGACGGTCAGGTCGAACAGGTGAACGCGGTCAACCCGCTGGGCGAGTTCGGCGTGCTCGCCGATCACACCAACTACATCACCTCGCTGGTGCCGGGACTGCTGAGCATCCGGACTGCCGACGGGCAAACGCTCGAGTACCTGGTTAGCGGCGGCCTGGTCGAAGTAAAGGACGGCGTGATGACGGCGCTCGCGCAAACCGCGGAGCCGCCCGAAAAGGTCGCGCCCCCGGACGAGACCGAACTGCGGGAGGCCGAGGACCGGTTGTCGCAGACCAGCATGTTCGACTCGAATTACGATGAACAGAAGCAAACCGTGATGGTGCTCCGCGCGCGTCACGACGTTGCCGAATCCCGCCGCGCCTCCTCGCACTAGCACCTGGCTCAGCCCCGTAGCTTAGATAAGGATAACCTCGGGCATCATTCGATGCGCCGGCCGAGGATCACCACGTCGCGCTCGATTCCGTCCAGCTTCGCCACGCGCGGCAGATGCCCCCAGGTTTCGAAGCCGAAGTTCCGAAACAGCGCAAGGCTCGGTTCGTTGTGCCCAAAGATGAGCGCGAGCACCGTCGCTATTCCGAATTCTCCGGCGCGATCGATCATCCGCGCCACAAGCTTGCGCGCGTAACCTTTGCGCTGGGCGTCCGGCGCGACATACACGCTGACCTCCACGGTCGCATGGTACGCCGGACGGGTGTGGAAGGCCTGGAGACTAAGCCATCCCGCTATCGTGCCGCCCTCTTCCAGCACCCAAAGCGGCCTCGAGCCTGGCGCATGCTCGTCGAACCACTGGCGCCGGCTTTCCACGGTCACCGGCGCGAGATCCGCGGTCGCCATCCGTCCCGGAACTGACGCATTGTAGATCGCGACGATCGCGGCAAGATCGTCGAGGGTCGCGTCCCGTATTTGCATTTTCGCTTCGCTCGCGCCGTGCGAAGAAATTTCTCTTACGTTGATGGATTCGCGAGGCTCGTCAGGTCGCGGAAAAAATCCGGGTAGGTCTTGGAAACGCATCCGGGATTCCTGATGCGGATGCCGGCGGTCTTGAGCCCGGCCACCGCGAACGCCATCGCGATCCGATGGTCGTCGTAGGTCTCGACCACTCCTGCGCGAATCCGCGACGGCTCGATCAGCATCCCGTCATCGTATTCGTGGACCGACGCGCCCAGCCGCTGGAGCTCGGTGGCGAGCGCACGCAGGCGGTCGCTCTCGTGATAGCGAATGAAAGAGACCCCGTGAATCCGCGTCGGAGACGAACAAAACGGGGCGATAGCGGCGAGCGTCGGCACCAGGTCCGGCATCTCGGTCATCGCGATGTCGACCCCGGCGAGATTCCCATCACCGCTCACCTCGACGCCATCCTCGCGCCACTTCACCCGCGCGCCCATCCGCTCGAGCAACTCGATAAACGCGATATCGCCCTGCACCGAGCCGGCACTGAGTCCCTTAAGGATGACGCTGCCGCCGACCAGCGCGGCCGCCGCAGCGAAGTAGCTCGCGCCCGAGGCGTCGGGCTCGACCTCGAAACTCCTTTGCGCCGCGTAACGCTGACCGCCCGGCACCACGATCTTGCCGCCGCGCGTCGTCCCGCCCGCGCCCCATTGTTCCATCAGCCGCAGCGTCATCGTGATAAACGGGCGCGCGGCCTCGCCAATGACTGTCAATTCGATTCCATTGGGCCACAGCGGCGCCGGCATCAGCAACGCCGAAACAAATTGCGAGGAGACCGCCGCGTCGACCCGCGCCGCCCCCCCGCGCACGCCGTCCTTGCCAACCTCGATTACCACCGGCGGACATCCATTGTTCCGTTCGGAGCGCACGGCAACGCCGAGGGAGGTCAACGCGTCGAGCAGTGGGCCGATCGGACGTTCGCGCATCCGCTGGTTGCCGTCGAGCCGGAAACGTCCGCGCCCGAGCGTAAGAAAGCCGAGCAGAAAGCGCATCGCCGTGCCCGCGCCGCCGGCATCGAGTTCCCGTCCTCGGGCGGGGATAGCGCCGGCGCGCCCGTCGACGACAATTCGCGCCGCCTGCTCGTCGACGTCGATCTCGAAACCGAGCGTGCCGAGCGCCGCCACCATCCGGCCCGTGTCGTCATTGAGGCCCGCACCGTAAATTGTCGACCGTCCATCGGCCATCGCAGCCAGCAACAGTGCTCGATTGGTGATGCTCTTGGAACCGGGGACCCTGATCGAGGCGGCTAATGGACGGCGGAGCGGAGCTATTTCAATATCGTCCATGTAAATGCTTCGATCGCGAGCTTATCTGCGCATATAAACTGAACTCAAGCCGACATGGGCGCGTTGGGATTCGCGGATTCGTCCGTTTTGCGTTCCTATGAACGGCGTCGCGTGGCAACATCATAAACCGCAGCAAATTCCTGCGGATTTTCATGTTAATTCGTCGGACCGTTTTGTTTGACTAGCGAAGCGAGCAGGCATATTTGGTATATGCTGTTATCCGCGCCGAACGAGTAGACAACCGCACATTTTTTCCGTGATTGATGGTAGCGGCGGGGGGAGCGGAGATGCCGGAAGCATATCCAGCAACGATCTCTAAACAAATTGTCCGGGCGGCGATAGCCGCCGTAGTCGCCACACTGCTGACTGGTCTGCCGCACGCGGTGGCGCGCGCGGGCAGCCAGCTCGTGGGCGAGGACATCAGGGTCTCGGACGTGAGGCTCAAGACCTCGCCCTTCCCGCGTCCCGCCGCGCTGGAACCGAACATAGATTTCTGGGTCAAAGCCTTCACTTACTGGGGCGAGCGCGATTTCGTTATTCACGACCGCGACAACATCTCGCGGATCTACCAGACCTTCCATATGCCCGGCGACGGCGCTCCGAGCGGCGAAGAGATCGAGTGGGTCAACGCCTACTTGAAGGCCAAGTATGGCGACATTCTGAATCGCCTTGCCACGGGACAGCAGCCGATCGGATGGGAGGAGCAGCGTGTCGCCGCGATGTTCAAGGGGCAATCGACATCCGCGTACGCGCTGGCGGCGCAGAATCTGCGCGTACAAGAGGGGATGAGCGAGCAGTTTCATGATTCGCTTCTGCGCAGCCGTTATTACCGGCCGCAGATGGAACAGGCGTTCGCGCGGGCCGGTCTGCCGCCCGAATTGGTTGCGCTGGCGTCGGTCGAATCGGGCTTTTCTGCGCGCGTGCGCTCCAGCGCGGGCGCCTTGGGCATATGGCAATTCACCCGTTCGACCGGCCGCGAGTTCCTGAAGATCACGCGTTATCGTGACGATCGGCTGGACCCGGTCCGCTCAACCGAGGCGGCAGCCGAGCTTCTGCAATCGAACTACCAGGCGCTGGGAAGCTGGCCACTCGCGATCACCGCCTACAATTATGGAACCGGCGGAATGGAGCGCGCGGCGGCCGAATACGCCAGCGACTTCGTGAAAATTCTGCAGGACTACAACGGCCCGCACTTCGGATTCGCGGTCAAAAACTATTACGCCGAATTTCTGGCCGCCGTCCAAGTCCATCGGTACGAGGATAAGTACTTCCCAGGAATCGAAAGCGAGGAGGGGCCGCCGCCGCCGTCATCGTCGCCCATTTTGCGGCGCATCATCCATCACTTCCGCTCTCACCATCACAGCGCCCATGTGAAGCAGGTCGCCGACTCGCATCACCGCGACCGATCGGCTCATCGCCGCAACGAGTCCTGACGCGGACCGATCCCCCTTTAAGGCGCGTTCAGCACAGCGTGTTTGCGTTCAGCGCAGCTCGCTCGCCTCGGCGACCTTGGTGCGCGGGCTTATCGCCCGATAGCTCGGCCGCAGGCGCAACTCCTTGAGGTAGCGTTCGACACGGGGAAATTCGTCCAGCGGCAATTGGTCGACTTCGAGCACCATCGCCAGCACCATCATCGGCACGTCGGCCATGGTAAAGCCGCCGCGCAGGCAACTGCCGGCGGGCGCCGCCGCGAGCACTCTCTCGATGAATGGAAGATCGCGCTGACGTAGTCCCTGGCGCCCCTTTTCCATGCGCTCGGCGTCACGCTTGTCGGGTTCGCTCCAGTAGGCCATCCAAATAGGCGGCAAGTCGCCGGCCAGCAAGGCCTCGTCGGCGAACTGCTCGAGTTCTCGCACCTGCGCGCGCGCCAGCGGGTCGTCGGGCAGGAGGCGAGGCGGCCCATAACGGTCGTCAAGATATTCGTCGATCACCGTCGAGTCGTAGATCGTCACGCCCTCGTCTTCGATATACGGGACTTTGCCGAGCGGATGACGCGCCACCATCTCGGGCGGTTTCTTCCAGAGATCGCCGGGGCGGAGATTTTCGATCCTATAGCGGATGCGCTTCTCTTCGAGCACCACTTTGGTCTTGCTCGCGTGCGTAGAGCGCAGCGTACCCCAGGGATAGTCGCGCTCGGTCGTATATAGAACGATCATCGAAAGTAACCTCCGCCGGATTCTGCCGAAGTTTAGCACTGCCTCGCGGCGAGCCGCTATCACCCACTCGCTGGCCGCGGCCAGCCGGCAAACCTCCGGCGCGCGCGCCTGTTTAACGCTCTGCTATTGTAGTTGGTAATGTCCGAAGCGGTTGTGCTCGCGCCCGAGCTTGGCGGTCTGGCGACGCAGCTTGCGCGCCTGCTCGGTGATCCACATCTGGCTGCCGCCGCCACCGCGGCCGTGGCGCGTCGCGCCCCCGACGAACGCCTGGCGCTCGTGAGCCTGCTCAAGCTCGCCGAGGAATCGCCGGCCGAGTTACGCGCGGCGATCGCCGACAAAGCAGTCGCGGGCGAGCTGGCGCTATGCGTGGGCGGCTCGGAAGTCATCGCGCAGGGACTCGGCGCGATGGGTCCACGATGGCTAAAATTTTTCCTCGCCGCGCGCGCCATAACCGCCGAATCGATCGACGGCGCCATCCGCTTTACCAAGCGTCCCAGCGCGGATCGTCAGGAAGCCGCGCGCCGGCTCGGCGAATTCAAGCAGCGTCTGTTCCTGCAAATCGCGATCGCCGACCTGGTCGGCAGGCTCGATGTAGCGGCGACCATGCGCGCGATGTCGCGGCTCGCCGAAGAATGTATCTCCGCGGCGCTCAACTGCGCACGGCTCATCGTGGGACGCAAAGCGCCCCCGGCCGCTACGTTCTGCGTGCTGGCGATGGGCAAGCTCGGCGCGTACGAACTCAACCTAAGTTCCGACATCGATCTGATCTACGTCTTTGACGGGCCCGGCGACACCGCCAAAGCCGTTCCCCGGCTGGGCGAGACGCTGACCGAACTATTGTCGGGGCAATGCTTTCGCGTCGACCTGCGGCTGCGTCCGGGTGGCAGAAACGCGCCGCTGGTGACTCCGTTTGAAGGCGCGCTCAGCTTTTACCAGAATTTCGGCGAAACCTGGGAACGGGCCGCGTTGCTCCGCGCGCGTCCGGTAGCCGGAGCCTACGAGGTCGGACGGCGCCTGCTCGGCGAGCTCAGCCATTTCGTCTATCGCCGCTATCTCGACTTCGATACCTTGCGCCAATTGCGCGCGATGAAGCATCAGATCGAACGCGAATTGCGCGCACCCGACCTCGTGCAACGCAACATCAAGTTGGGCTACGGCGGAATTCGCGAGCTGGAATTTATCGTGCAGGCGCTCATCCTAGTCTATGGTGGACGCGATCCGCGTCTACGCAGCGCCGAGACCCTGCCGGCGCTGGAACGTCTCGGCTCGCTTGGCTACCTCAACGCGGAACGCGCGCGCGAACTCGCGGCGGCCTATCTCTTTTTGCGCGACGTCGAACACAAGCTGCAGGTCGTCGCCGCACGCCAGACCCACGTGCTGCCCACCGGCGCCGCCGGGCGCCGCGCGCTGGCCGTGCGGATGAATCGTGGCAAGGATGCCGCGACCGAAGTTCGTTTCGAGGCGGAGCTCGACCGGCATCGCGCACTGGTCGCCGCACAGTTCCGCGAGATGCTGGGAGCCGCCGAGGATCGCGGCGGACGCACGGCTTCCGAAGCCGCGGAGCACGCGTGGCAGACGGCGCTCGACACGCGCCAGTCCGCGCCGATGCTGCAAGCGCTGGGCTTCGCGCGGCCCGAGGACAGCGCGCGGCATCTGGTATTGCTGGCGCGCGGCCCGGAACACACGATCGCCGCGGTTGCGCCGCGCCGCCGCGAGCTGCTCGCGCACCTTGGCCCGCTCCTGCTCGACGAGATCCGCGAGCTCGCCGATCCCGATCTGGCGCTGATGAACCTCGCCTTGTTCATTGCGGCGATCGGCGCGCGATCCTCTTTCTCGAGCTGCTCGAGCAGCATCCCGCAACCCGCCGCGTGGTGCTGAGCCTGTTCGCCTCCAGCGCTCATCTCTCGACCATCTTCATTCGCCATCCCGACATGATCGACACGCTGGTGCGCTCCGATCTGGCGCGGCCGCGGCGCTCGCTGGCCGAGCTCGACCAGGAATTGCACGCGTTGCTGCTGGCGAGCCCCGACCTTGAAAGCCGCCTCGACACGATCCGCGCCTTCCGCCATCAGGAGTTCCTGCGTATCGCGATCGGTGACCTGGCGGGCGACCTTGATGCCGAGGCGGTGCGCGCCGAGCTTAGCCTGCTCGCCGAAACGGTGCTGCGGCGCGCGCTCGAGCTGGCGCGCGCCGAAGTTGCCGCGCGCATCCCGATTCCGCCCGCGATGGAACTGGTGGCGCTCGCGATGGGCCGGCTGGGCGCGGCCGAAATGTCCTACAACTCGGACCTCGATCTCATCTTTGTCTATCAGGACCGCGGCGAGGCGGACGGTGGCAGCCACGTGGCCGCCTCCAGGATCGTGCAGAAGCTCATCGCCGTGCTCGAAGCGCGCACGCGCGAGGGCTACGCCTACAAGATCGATCTGCGGCTGCGCCCTTCGGGCAACGCCGGACCGCTGGTGGCGTCACTCGACGGCTTTCGCGACTACCATCGCACCAGCTCCGCGGCCGTTTGGGAGCGCCAGGCGCTGGTGCGGGCGCGTGTCGTTGCGGGCGAGCCGGAACTGGGCGCGGAGGTCGAAGCGGGACGGCGCGAATTCGTGTTCGGCCGCGGACTGAGCCGAGCGGCGGTCGGCGAAATCGCGGCGATGCGCCTGCGTATCGAGCGCGAACTTGGCGCCGACGGACGCCGCCGTCTCAATATCAAGCAAGGCCGCGGCGGCCTGGTCGATACCGAATTCCTGACCCAGATGATGGCGCTGCGTTACGGCCACGCATATCCAGAGCTCACCAGCCGCGCGACCGTCGCGCTCGTCCGCGGGATCGGCCAGTGCGGGCTGCTCGACCGCGACCGGGCCGCGCAATTGGAGGCCGACTACCTTTTTCTGTCGCGCCTGGAGAATCGGCTCCGTATCGAGACCGATCAGGCCGCGTGGGCGCTCTCGACCGCGCCCGAGAGCCTGGGTCCGCTTGCGCGCCGGATGGGCTACCGGGAAACCGACGGCGCGGAGCGCCTGCTGGCCGAGGTCGAAGCTTGCCGCACCCGCATCCGCGCAACCTTCGATGAATGCTTTAGCGTCGAGATGTCGCGTGACGGCTGAGCGCGCGCGCCTCCTTAGAAATCGACTTTCACTCCGGCTACGAAGTTGACCGCCGGCGAGGGAAACCCAAGCACTTCCTCGTAGTGGCGATCGAGCAGGTTCTGCACGCGTGCGTAAACCTGTTCGTTGCGAATCAGCCCCCAGGGAATTCCCGCGTCGTAGTTGACCGTCAGGTCGAAGCGATTGTAGGCGTCATGGTTCTGAATCATCGACGTCGTCGGATCGATGTCGTCGCGGTCGCCGACGAAGTAGTAGGCGAGGTTGGCCGAAACCGCGTCGTCCGAGCTCAACAGATCCTTGTATGCGTACGTCAGCAGCGCGAAGGCCGCCCATTTGGGCACGCGCAGCGGCCGGATCTCCGGCGAGGATGAAACGTGGGTCTCGTCGATGTAGGTCAGGTTGCCGCTGAAGGCGAGCCCGCGCATCAGTTGTACGGTCGGCACCATCTCCACTCCCTGGGTGTCGACGCGGCCCGCGTTGGCCGCCTCGACGCATCCCGGATATGTCGTGCACGGCTCGGAGACGATCAGATCGTGCACGCGGCGCGAAAAGTAGGTGGCGGTGAACGACGCCCTCTCGCCCAGCGTCTTGGTGATACCACCGTCGTACTCGCTGGAGATCTCCGGATTCAGGTTCGGATTGCCGTAGTCGGGAAAATAAAGCTCGTTGAAACTGGGCGCGCGGAAACCCTCGCTGTAACTGCCGCGCAGCGTCACGCCCCAGCGCTCCAGCGGTATCGCGACCGCCCACGACGGACTTACCTCCGTACCGAACTGGCTGTTGCCATCAACTCGCATTCCTCCGGTCAGCAGCAGCAACCCGTCGAACAGCCGTCCCTCCTGTTCGAGGTAGCCAGCGTACTCCTGGCGGCGGGCATGGAACGCGGTGAACGATTGCGTGGGCGGATCTATCGTGTCGTACAGGTCCGCTGAGCGCACCCAGCGGTCCTTGAAATCGAACCCCATCAGCGAGCGGAAGCCCTCGCCCCATCGGTAGTGCAACTCCATGTTGGTACCGCGAGTTTCGTCGGGAACGCGGTCACGCTGAGCGGTGAGATTCTCGGGAAACGGCGTATCGTTGAGGCGCAGATCGTTGCGCACGAAGAAGACGCTCATTCGCCCCTCCAGCCGGTCGGTAAACTCGTGCGTGACGACGCCGTTGTAAAGCATGAACTCGTTGCGCTGATGGGCGTTGGGGTCAACCGGGGTGATGTAGTTGGAAAAGTTGACCAGGCTCACGTTGGACCGGATGTAGCGCGCGAAGCCGGTGAATTTCGTGTCGGGGGTGAGATGATAGTCCACGCGCGACACGCCCGAGAGATTGTCGAAGCTCGCATTGCGGGATTGAAAGGCGGTCGTTGAAAAGTACGACAGCGAACACGAGTAGGCCAGCCGCCCATAGGCTCCGTCGAAAACCACCTCCTGACGCTGGGTGGCTCGGTTGCCGCCCTCGCCGTCATAGCTCGCCTTGAGCGGGCCGCTGCCCTCCTGGGTGATGAGGTTGACCACGCCGCCGATCGCCGACGAACCGTAAAGCGCGCCGCCCGCGCCGCGCAATACCTCGATGCGGTCGAGATTGTCGCTGGTCACGTCGGCCATGTCGAAGCCGCCGGTCGAACCGGTGTTGACGTCGACGCCGTCCATGAGGATCAACGTCTCGGCCGAGGTCGAACCGCGAATCGAAACGTCGGTCTCAGTGCCTGCCGATCCGCTCTGGTTGATCTCGACGCCGGGCACCTGGCGCAAGACGTCGCCCGAGGCGTGGATCTGCTGTTCCTGGATCTGCGGCGCGCCGACGACGCTCACCGTGGTGCCGACCGTATCGAGCGGCTGCTCCATTCGCGTCGCGGTCACCACGAACGTCATCTTCGGCAACTTGTGATGCGGCTTGGCGGAAGCCGCGGCGGTTGAAGATTTGCCGGACTGGGCCTTCTTGCCTTGCGGCGCGGCGGCCTTTTGGGTGACGCCATTCGAGCCCGGTGCTGGCGCACCGGATGGCGGCGTGGCGGACTCGGGCGTGCTCTGTCCGCGCGCACTACGCGGACCGATAGGCAATCCGAAAATAAAAATCGTCAGGACAAAAACAACGGCGACCGATCTTTTCATAGCCTCCCTCGAGCTATGCGTCAGCCACTCGAGGAAGCGAAAGACTCAGGCGCTCGGCAGGCTCCCGGGTTGGGGAACAGCGAATGGCCCAAGCCTCCTCCCCCACGGAAGGCAGACGGCTAAATAGTCGCCCGGCCGGTCTCCTGGCTTGGGGATCATCCGCGGGCCCGCCTTCCCGCTCGTTAGCGGTGGCTCGGATGGGCCGTTGTCCCCCCGTACAGTTGCGGGGCAGCGCCGGATTCTAACCGGCTTCCCGTACACCGGGCGCAGAAGACTGATATGATTTTTCTGCGGGACAGTCAATCAAGCGCGCGCGGCGCCCGAAACAGTACCGATCGCAAACCCCGCAATGCTGAGCGGAGATCGCCAGGCGCGCGAGAATGGAGACGTGGATGGGTACGGTAACGCTGATAACCGGAGGCGCGCGCAGCGGCAAGAGCGCGCACGCGCTTACGCTCGCGCAGCAGGCGCCTGGTGGGCGCCGCTTCTTTGTCGCCACAGCAGAGGCGCTCGACGACGAGATGCGCGCGCGCGTAGCGCATCATCGCGCCAGCCGCTCCGACGATTTCGTCACGATCGAAGAACCGCTGGCCATCATCGCCGCGCTTCTGGATCTCGGCAGCCGCGCTGATGTAGTAGTCGTCGATTGCTTGACGCTCTGGATCTCGAACCTGCTGACAGCACGCCCCAGCGATGAGGATATTCTGGCCGAAGCTCGCCGGCTCGCGGGTATTTTGGCAGGCGCGCCTTTCGCCAGCATCGTGGTGACTGGCGAAGTGGGAGATGGAATCGTGCCGGAAAATGCGAGCGCTCGCCGCTTCCGCGACCTCCTGGGATGGACCAACCAGGTGGTGGCGCAATCGGCCGAGCGCGTGCTGCTGATGGTCGCGGGCTATCCGCTGCGCGTCAAATAGCCACCATCGCCAGCAGCGCCGCGAGTTCAACCAGTTCGCCCGCCGCGCCGATAAGATCTCCCGTGACGCCGCCGAGCCATCGCCGGTACGCCGCGCGCAGCACAGGCGCAAGGGCCGCGGCGGCGGCGCACGCTGTCAGCACGCGCCACGAAAACACGGGCAGCGTCGCGATCGCGGCGGTCGCCGTCGCCAGCACGAGATTGCGCACGCCGCCGGCTCTCAAGAGCATCGTGCCCGCGCCCTCGGCGCGCAGGTAATCGATACGCGAGGACACCGCCACCATCGCCCAGCGCCCCAGGCCCGGCGCCAGCCACAATGCGGCCGTGCGCCGCGTTTCACTCATCGTCGCGAGCGCCACGATCTCGAGCGCCAGAAAGAAAAAGATCGCGGCCGTGCCGAAACTGCCGATCCGGCTGTCGCGCATGATCTCCAGCGCGCGCCGGCGATTGGTCCCTGCGCCCAACGCGTCGGCGGTATCGGCGAGCGCATCGAGATGAACCGCGCCGGTCAGTATGCTGAGCGTGAGCACCAGCAGCACCGCGGCAAGCGCGTCGCCAAAGCACGGGGTAAGCAGCAGATTTTCGGCCGCCAACACTGCGCCTATCGCAAACCCCACCAGTGGAAACCATCCGAAAGAAGCCGCCAGCGCCTCGGGCGTAATTCCGGCGCGCGGAAGCACCGGCAGGATGGTCAGGAAGCCGGCGGCAAGACGGATTTCGGTGAGCGATGTGGTACGCGCGAGGCTGCCCGGCGCCTGGATTCCGTCGGGATGTTCGGGCGCGCCCTGCGCATCCTCGCTCAAACGATTTTCTCCGACACTCCGGCGCTCTCGAACGTCGCCATCCGGTGAAACAGGGTCAGCGCGGATTCTATCATGCTCATCGCCAACGCCGCGCCGCTCCCCTCGCCCAATCGCATCTCCAGGTCGATGATCGGCCGCACGCCCAGTTTCTCGAGCACCAGTGCATGACCGCCCTCGGACGAGCGATGGCCGAAAAACAGATGGGCGAAGAGGCCGGGGCTGAGGCGCTCGGCGGCCACTGCGGCGGCCGTAGCGATAAAGCCATCAACCACCACCGGCACGTTCAAGGCCGCGCCGCCCAGGCATACACCGGCCATCGCGGCGATCTCGAAGCCGCCCAACGCGGCGAGCGTGGCGAGCGGATCCGTGAGCGCAGCGCGATGAACCTGCAGCGCCCGTTCGATTGCGTCGAGCTTGCGCCGCATCCCGGCATCGTCGACCCCGGCGCCGCGGCCCGCCAGCCGCGCCGGGGAGATTTGCGTGAACGCCGCGAGGAGCGCCGTCGCCGAGGTGCTATTGGCAATTCCCATCTCGCCGATTCCGATGAGCGCCGCGCCGGATGCGACCGCTTCGCGCGCCACTTCCACTCCAGTCTCCAGCGCGGCGCGCGCCTGTGGAACGGACATCGCGGCCTCGCGCGACAGATTATGCGTGCCCGCACCGATACGGCGGTAGAGCACGCCAGGCAGCGCCTCCACGCTGGTATCGGCCGCCACGCCGACGTCGGTGATCCACAAGCGATAACCGAAGCGCCGCGCGAGCACGCTGATAGCCGCGCCGCCGCCCGCGATATTGCGCAGCATCTCGGCCGTTACCGCCTGCGGGTAGGCGCTCACCCCTTCCTCGGCGACGCCGTGATCGGCGACAAATACGCACAGCGCGCCGCCGCCCGTCCGGGCCTCCGGGTCGCGCCGGATCGCCGCGTAGCGCCGCACGATTTCTTCCAGGTGGCCAAGACTGCCACGCGGCTTGGTGAGTGAATCCAGCCGGCGGCCGGCCGCGGCGCTCGCCGTCTCGCTGGGTGCCGTTATCGTCTTGAGTGTCTGCTCGAACAAGTTCATTGAATACCGTTTCCGTTTTTCCGTTGTCTTGTTTCTTAGTTGTTAGTCAGTCCGGCCGTTCGCCAATTCACTATTGTTCGACTGACTAATCGAAATATGTCCGCGCAACCGCTATCAATCGATCGTTCTCCTCGCGCAGGCGAACCGCCACGCGATACATCCCGGGGCCGCATCCTGGAAGGCCGCGCAAATCGCGCACCGCGATGCCGCGCGCCAGCGTGTGCCGCGTAAAGCTCATGGCGCGTCCATCTTCGGCCACTTCCAGCAACAGGAAGTTAGCGAATGACGCGAAGGTGTGGATACCCTCGATCGAGGAGAGTCCGCAATCCAGATGGACACGCTCGGCGGCCAGCAGGCCGCGGCTCTGAGCAGCAAACTCTTCGGCCCCATCGAGGCAGGCATCGCCGACGCGCTGGGCCACGACGTTGACCGACCACGGCTCGATAGCTTCGCGCAGAGAGCGCGCCGCGGCGCGGCCGGCAACCAGGTATCCGAGGCGCAGCCCGGCGATCGCGAACATCTTGGTCAGCGAGCGCAGCACTATGAGGTGCGGAACTTCGGCGGCCAGACGAATCATAGAGTGCTCTTCGCCCGCGAAATCGATAAAGGCCTCATCGAAAATGCACCAGCATTCGCGGTTGGAGCATCGCGCGGCGATCTCGGCCGCTTCATCGACAGTCACCAGCGCGCCGGTGGGACTGTTGGGCCGCCCGATGAAAATCGCGTCGGCGCCGCCCTCGAGGGCATGATCGATTTGCCCGATTTCGATCGCGAAGCCGCGCTCACGCCGCGCCAGTATCGGGCTCGGCGCCGCGTTCGTAACGATCAGCGCATTGGCGATTTCGCTGAAGGTCGGTATCGCAACGAACGCACGCCGCGGCCGCAGCGTGCGAGCGAGCAGATGGATTAGCTGGGTCGAGCCGTTGCCCACGACGACGTGGTCGGGCGCGACGCGATGGCGCCGGGCCAGGCGCGCGGCGAGATCGGCGGGATATGGCGGCGGATAGCGCGCGATGAACGCGGCCGCCGCGTGGTATGCCGCGAGCGCCTCGGGCGGCGGTCCCAGCGGGTTGAGGCTGGCGCTGAAGTCCAACACGCCGGCGGGCGCGGCGCCGCCGTGAGTGCGGTCAATTCCAACGCTCATCCCTCGGCCATTGTCGTTTCCGGGCTTCATCGTTCGAGCTTCGTCGTTCAAAAACTTTGTCGCCGGGGGTCGCCCAGGAGAGGCTCATCCTATGCTCAGCAACCACAGAGGGCATAGCGCAGGATCGCGAACGAACAAAATCCGAGCGCGGCCGCGAGGCGCATCAGGCGGCGCGCCGACGTGATATCCGCCACGCTCGCCGCGCGCTCGGCGTGCCCCAGGCGCGCGCGATGCTCGACCTCGCCCTCGTATATCGCGTCGCCTCCCAATTCGATTCCGAGCGCACCCGCCATCGCGGCCTCCGGAAAACCCGCGTTGGGGCTCGCGTGCTTGTGCGCATCGGCGCGGCAAACCCGGAGCGCCGCGCCGCCGCGTCTCAGCATCAGCGACGCCGCGGCGGCGAGACAGATTGCCGTCATACGCGCCGGGACGAAATTGGCGGCATCGTCGAGCCGCGCCGCTGCGCGCCCGATGTAGTTATAACGCGTGTCGCGATGGCCGATCATCGAGTCGAGCGTATTGACCGCTTTGTAGGCGAGCGCAAGGACCGGTCCGCCAACAAAGAGATAGCAAAGCGGCGCGAGCACGCCGTCGGAGGAATTTTCGGCAACCGACTCGACCGTGGCACGCACCATCGCGCCGCGGTCGAGCGTGGCCGGATCGCGCCCGACCAATGCCGGCATCGCCGCGCGCGCGAGGTCGTCGTCACCGCGCCTGAGCGCTCCTTCCACTTCGCCGGCTGCGCGATCGAGCCCATTCAGCGCAAGCGTCGTCCATGCGATCAACACCGCCGCCGCCGCGCCGAGGACGTTCGCCGTCGTCGAGGCGATCGCAATAGCGACCCACGCCGCAAGCGCGGTGAGAATCACCACCGTCGCAGGCGAGCAATGCGCCGCGCCAAAAGTCAGCGCGCGCCGCGCCAGTATGCAGACGCGTTTCTCCCAGGGTCACGGCGCGGCCGATGAATCGCACCGGATGCGGCATCCATGAGGGGTCGCCGAGTACTAAGTCGAGCGCGAGCGCCGCCGCAATCCCTGCCGTTGAAATGTGAAGCCCGTTCTCCACTTTTACTGTTTACTTTTCACTTCGACTGAAGCTCGACGGGTCCTGCGGATAGCGCGCGCGCAACTTTCGAGCACCGCTCGGCCGATTAACTCGCCGAGCAGCGTATGCTTGCCGCAGTAGGGCTCCGCCCGCCTACCCGGCGCGGCCGAGCGCACCGGCGCGGCGATCGCGATACAGTCGGTGCCGGTTCCGGTCGCCGGAGCACCGGAGCGAACGCTCCTGATCCCGGCTTCGAGCACCGCGAGCGCTCGCGCCTCAGTGGCTATCTGCACCGCCTCGGCCATCGCGGCACCGGTCAGCGAACGGCTGATCATGACGATGAGATTGATCGTCCCGGGATGGGTGGAAAGAACGGTCGCGCGGTCGCCGGCCCGTAGCGCGTTGGAGAACCCAGCCGTGCACCACGCACCGACGCTTACGCCGCCGCGAGCGGCGAGCGCATAACCGGCGCGCGCCACTTCCGCGCCGGTCATCAGTGCGACCGTGCGGCGCGGGTCGTGACCCGCCGCACGAACGACGCCTGCCAGGTGGGCGCGCGGCGCGCGTAGCGCCACGCGATCGTCAACCTTGACCTGGTGATTTGCGATCAGCCGCGCGATGCGAGTTCCGCCGCCAAGCGGCGCCCAACTCAGCACCCGGCACGCCTGGTCCGGGACGATCCAGAGCGTGCGGGCTCCGATCTCCCAGCGCCACGGCGCGGCGGCGCCCTTCGCGCTTTGCGCGCGGCGGCCGGCCGCCGTCCGGGTCGACGGTCGCACGAGCCGCCGCGCCTGCGGGACGCTTAGGCCGCCGCCTTGCGCGCCGCTTCGAGGGCAGCCTCGAAGTTCGGCTGCTCGGCCACTTCCTTGACGTATTCCGCGTAGACCACGTTGTCGTTCTTATCGAGCACGAAGACCGCGCGCGCCAGCAGATGCAATTCCTTGATGAGCGCGCCGTATTTCTCGCCGAACTCGGCCGCGCGCCAATCGCTTATCGCGATCACTTTGTCCACGCCGGCCGCACCGCACCAGCGCGCCTGCGCGAACGGCAGGTCCATTGAGATGGTTAGTATCTGCACGTCGCCGGGCAGCTTGGAGGCTTCCTCGTTGAAGCGGCGGGTCTCGGCGTCGCATACCGGCGTGTCGATCGACGGAATCGCCGCGATGATTTTGACCTTGCCTTTGAATTGTTCGAGCGTTACCGGCGCGAGCCCTTTGCCCACGGCGGTGAAGGCGGGCGCCTTCTGTCCGGCCTTGAGTTCGGGTCCCACCAGCGTCAACGGATTTCCGCGCATCGTGACCGCGCCTTTGCGTTCTTCAGCCATCGTCAATTCTCCCTGGTCAGATTACCGGCCGCGGCGAACCAGTGCGGCGGCCGGCGCTACGGTTTACCCCGGATGGGCCGTCGTGTAGCGGCGGCGGCGCTCCTGCTCGGCCAAATCGGCGGCGGCCCTTTCGACCGCGGCGGCAGAATCCGGGGGTGTAATCAGTCTCCTCCCATCGGCGATCGCCCGCATCCCATACGCAGGACGGCCTGACGATCGTTTCGGGTTGCTTATCGCCTCGAACGCGCCGGGCGTATACGCATCTCAAATCTATTGCTCCCGTCGGCGAGGTTCAAACGCCTGCTCGATCGACCTCGGCTAGTGGGCGCTGAGACCGCCGTCGACGATAAGCTCGGTGCCGGTGATATACGAGGCGTCGTCGGAAAGCAGGAAAACGATCGCCTTCGCGATCTCCCACGGGGTGCCCTGACGGCGCATCGGGATCCGCGGCGCGACGCGCTCCTCGCGATCGCCCAACAGCCGGCGCACCATCGAAGAGTTGATCAACCCCGGCAGGATCGTGTTAATGCGAATCTTGTCGCGCGCGTGCGTGACCGCGGCCGAGCGGGTGAGCCCGAGCAGCGCCGCCTTGGTAGTCTCGTAGGGCAGGCCCGAGCCGGAACGAATCGCGGCCAGCGAGGAAACGTTGACGATTGCGCCACCGCCGGCCTTGGCGATCTCGGGCACCGCGTACTTCATCATCAGGAACTGGCCGCGCACGTTGACGTTCGACATGGTATCGAACTGCTCGATGGTGGTTTCGAGCAGCCGGCCGCCAATTGCGATCCCGACGTTGTTGACCAGCAGGTCGAGCTTGCCGAAGGCGCGCACCGCGGCCTCGCAGGCGCGGCGGCAGTCGTCCTCGCGCGTGACGTCGGCGGCGACTGAATCGGCGCGGCCGCCCTCGGCACGAATCGCCGCGGCGGTCTCGCCGGCCAGCGCCTCGGAGCGGTCGGCGACCATCACCGCCGCGCCTTCACGCGAGCATAGGATCGAAGTGGCGCGGCCGTTACCGATCGAGAGCGTCTCGCCGGTATTCGGCGGCCCGTCGGCACCGCCGCCGACGATCAGGGCGACTTTTCCATCGAGGCGTCCCATCGCGAGCGACCTCCTCCTACGCGCCGAGCTTACCTTTGATCGCCGCGTAGCTGTCGAGTAACGGCAGCACCTTGTCGGCCGGCGCCGGAGGCAGCCCGAAAATAAGTTCGTGGAACCCGATGTCGATAAGCTTCTTCGCCTCGTCCTCGCGCGGCGGCACACCAAAGACCGAAAGCCTGAGCGAGGCGAAGTCGCGGCCGGCGCGGCCCGCCGTCTCGCGCAACTGTTTTACGCCTTCAGCCAGCGTATGGTTGCGGCCTCGATAAATCGGCATCCAGCCGTCGCAGTAATCGACCACCCGCTCGAAGCATCGCTTGGCCTCCGAGCCCAGCAGCACTGGCGGCCCGCCCTTCTGTGCGGGCTTGGGAAACGCCAACATCGGCGGGAAATTGACGAACTCGCCGTGGTACTCCGCCGGATCCTTGGTCCAGATGGCGCGCATCGCCAGAATCCGTTCGCGTAACAGCGCCCATCGCTTGCGGAAATCGGTCCCGTGATCCTCCATCTCCTCGGCGTTCCATCCGCCGCCGATCCCCAGGACCAGCCGTCCGCCCGAAATCAGATCGAGCGAGGCGCACTCCTTGGCCAGCACGATCGGATCGCGTTCGATCACCAGGCATACTCCCGTACCGAGTTTGATTTTCTTGGTCGCGGCGGCGGCCGCTCCCAGAGCCACGAACGGATCGTGCGTATGCCAGTATTCCTGGGGAAGGTCGGCGCCGCCGGGCCAGGGGCTGCGCCGGCTGGTGGGAATATGCGTATGTTCGGGGAAATACAGCGAATTGAGTCCACGTTCCTCGACCGCTCGCGCCAACTCGATCGGCTGGATCGCGTAGTCGGTGGGAAACATCATCGCGCCAAAAGTCGTCGACATCGGGGCCTCCACTGGCGGTTACTGATTTACGTCGCGCGTCGGCGACTCCTATCGCATACCACGGCCGCGGCTATTCGCCCAAGGGACCGCCGATCCCGCCGCTTGCCCGCAAGCGGGCGCGCTGGATACAAGAAGAGAGGCCTTCACTTCGCGCGAGGGAGGGACTTACGCGATGGCATACGACCTCGTAATCAAAAACGGCACCGTGGTTGACGGCACCGGCGCACCGCGCGTGCGGGCGGATGTCGCGATCAAGGACGGAACGATCGCGGAAATCGGCAAGGTCAGCGCCGGCGGCCAACGCACCATCGACGCCGGTGAATTGATCGTCGCGCCCGGCTTCGTCGATCCGCATACCCACTACGACGCACAGATTTGCTGGGACCCGCTGCTCACCTGCACCTCGTGGCACGGCGTGACCTCGGTGGTGATGGGCAATTGCGGGGTCGGCATAGCGCCGTGCAAGCCCGAAGTCCACGAGATAGCGGCGTGGGACCTGGTCAACGTCGAGGCGATTCCCTTCGATGCGCTAAGCAAAGGCATCACCTGGGACTGGGTGAGCTTTCCCGAATTCATGGACGCGGCCGCGCGCCGCGGGGTCGGAATCAACGTCGGCTTCCTCGCACCGCTCACGCCGTTTCGCCACTTCGTGATGGGCGAGGAATCGATGGAACGGGCGGCGTCGCCCAACGAAACCCAGCGAATTGCGGCGCTGCTGCACGAGGCGATGGCTGCGGGCGCGATGGGTTTTTCCACCACCACGCTCGCTCAGCACATCGGTTTTCGCGGCCAGCCGCTGGCCTGCCGGCTCGCCAGCCGCGAGGAGCTCAAGGCTTGCTCCAACGTGCTCAAGGAACTCGGCAAGGGCTCGATCGAAATCGCGCTCACGCGCCGCGCCGGCCAGGTCCTCGACGACGAATATCAATTGCTCGATTTCCTGCTCGCTGAAAGCGCGCGGCCGGTGACCTGGCTCGCGATGGCGTCGCGGCCCGACAAGCCCGAGTACGCGGAAGAGACGCTCAAGCGCCTGGAGCCGCTGATCAAGCGCGGCGGCGTGCCGCAGGTCCTGTGCAAGCCGTTCGTGGTGCAGATCGATCTGCGCAACCCGTTCAGCTTCGCCGACATGGACGCCTGGAATCACGTATTCAACCAGCCGCCCGAGGCGCAGAAACGGATCTACGCCGACCCCGCCTTTCGCGATTCGTTCCGCAAGGAGCTGACGCGGCCGCATCTGTTCAACGGCAAATGGAATCGCGTCGAAGTGCTCGAAGTCTCGAGCCCAGCGCTCAAACCGCTGGAGCGCAGAACCGTCGGCGACATCGCAGCCGAACGCGGCCGTGACCCGCTCGACACCTTCCTCGACCTCGCGCTGGAGGACGACCTCAACATCCAGTACACGATGGCGCAGTATCACGAGGAGGGAATCGGACGGCTGATAGGCGACTCGCGCACGATGCTCGGGCTCTCGGATGGCGGCGCACACGTCGACATGCTGTGCGACGCAGGGTATTGCACTTACCTGCTCGGCAAGTGGGTGCGCGAGCGGCAGGCGTTGACGCTGGAGCACGCGGTCAAGCGCATCACGTCGGAGCCGGCCGACTTTTTCGGCATCCAACGGCGCGGGCGGCTGCTGCCAGGGCTCGCCGCCGACATCACGATCTTCGACTACAACACGGTTGGTTCGGCCAAGCGCGCGCGGATGCAGCATGATCTGCCTGGCGGCGGACGGCGCCTGGTGATGCCGGCGGAGGGCATCGAGTACACGGTGGTCAACGGACAAGTGCTTTACGAGCACGGCCGCCCGAGCGGCGCGATGCCGGGTCAGGTGCTCCGCTCGGGACAGTGTTGAGGAAATCGGCGCGGCGCGCCGGCGGCTCAGGTCACCGTCCAGCCCGCGTCGATTATGAAAGGCGCGCCGGTCGCGAATGACGCGTCGTCGCTCGCCAGGAACAGCGCCGCTTTTGCGATCTCTTCCGGCAACCCCATCCGGTTGAACAGCGAAATTCGCTTGACCGAACTCGGCCGCGGCGGCTCGCCGTGCCTGATGCGCTCGGCCATCGGCGTCTCGATCGCGCCCGGACAGATGCAGTTTACGCGGATGTTGTAGCGGGCGTACTCGAATGCCGCCACGCGCGTGAGCGCGATCACGCCGGCCTTGGAAGCGCAGTAGGCCGCGCTGCCGCGGATCGCGACCATCCCGGCGATCGAGGCTTGATTGATGACCGATCCCGCGCCGAGCTTGACCATGTGCGGCAGCACGTACTTCATCCCAAGGAATACGCCGCGCAGGTTGATCGCGATCACCTTGTCGAAAGCGCCCTCGTCCGTCTCGGCGAGAAAATTCGTTTCACCCTCGATGCCGGCGTTGTTGTAGAGCACGTTCGGCGCGCCTAGACGCTCGACCGTCGCGGCGACCATCCGCTGCACGTCCTCGGCCTTGGAGACGTCGGCCCCGACCGCGATCGCCTCGCCGCCGGCCTTATTGATTTCGCGCGCCACGCTTTCCACCGCGGCCTCGCTGATATCGGCTGCCGCCACCCTCGCGCCCTCGCTCGCGAACAGCAGCGCGGTCGCCTTGCCCATTCCCGATCCGGCGCCGGTTATCAGGGCCACTTTTCCTTTGAGTCTCATGCGTGTCGATCCTCCTTGCGATCGCGGCCAGCCGCCGATGGTCCGCGTGTTGTTCGGGTCTCCCTCGTTCTCTACGGGAGTAGACGGCTTTTGACTTGCTCAGCCAGCCGATTTCAATGCCTGGTGCCGACGATGAGCATAAATTCATTCGGCTTGAGCGAACCGTCGACCCTCAAGCTCGGATAGATACCGACCGCGCTGAACGCCTCCCGCAACTGCAGGGCGCCTTCCGGGCGCACCTCCTGGGATTGCGTCACGATAGAAAGACGATTGGTTATACCGGGAAAGGGCGTTGGGAAAACCGTCTGTTGGTCTTCGGGCATCCAGAAGCTCGCGAGCACGTCGCGATACTTGGTCGCTAACACGCAAGACGAAACATCGGTAGTAAAACAGCCCATGCTAAAAGTTTCTTTGAAGTTCGGCTTCAGGCGCTGCTCGAAGCTTCTGAGGTCTTGAGCCGGCAACTCTCTTCGGTCGGGAGAAACCTGATCGTAAATCACGTTGTAGCCGAGCATCGCAAGGCACACGATCGCCGCGCCAACCGCGCCATTAAAGAGGCGCGAGCGATGACTGATCCATCCCCAGATCGCTATCAAAGTGGCCAGCATCAAAAACACCACCGGCTTTCCCGACGGCGACTGCCGAAGCCATTCCAGGACGACCGACCCCAGGTACCACTTGATGAAATTCACAAAACACGCCCTCCGGCCAAACCACCGAGCCGCTCGTCGTGCTACATCGCCATCGGCGGCTTCTTGCCGAGGTGACCGCCCTTATCCGTACAGGATTTTACGTCGGTGGTGACGATGAAGCCTTTGCCCGCGCACGAATTCTTGCCCTTGCAATCGTTCGTGGCGGTCTTGCACGCACTCTGCCCTTTGCAGGAATTCGCACCCAGGCACTTGAGCTGCGCGGGTTGGGCCGACGCGCTCGGTATGTCCGCGGCGTTTACGGCGCTCCCGCCGAATGCCAAGGCCACGGCCGTCGCAAGCATCACTCCTGCTACGCTCGTCGTTTTCCTTGTTTTCATCGCTGGTCCTTTCTGGTTTTGCGCCGAGTTCTGTGGATCTCTCGTCTTTCCAGATTTATGCGCCGCCTTTCCGCCGGCTACCGTACGCGGACTTCGAATGCCGAACCATTTTCAGGTTCGGCTTCGGGCTCGAATGAACACTAGTCCGCCAGTGGGAGCATAGTCCAAGTCCAATTTTGAGTTAAGGACGTTTTCGACGCGGGAACGGGCGAGGGCTGAGGCTTTAATGGTAGAATCAGGGCCATCTGCTGGCTGGATTTCAATATCAACACATCGGCGAATTTCGGATAGACCGTAACTTCCGTATCACTCTGACAGCCCTCGGCCCACAGCCACGTCGATTTTGTTTTAAATTAACCGGCACGGGGAAGATTTTGTTGTACGCGGCAAAGCTGATGCGGCGGGGTGTTGGGCTGCTCTTCGCGGCGATAACGTTCTTGTCACTGCCGTATGCGGCGCCCGCGCAGCAATCGCTCGAGGTCGTGCCGCCGGCCCCGCAATCGGAACCGAGTCTCCGACCGCGGCCTGCGCCGACCACTCAACAGGTTCTGCCGCCCTCCCAACCGCTCCAGGTAATCCCGCGCGCGATTGCGACGCCCGCGCCTCCCGCGCCGCAGACGCCTACTCCCACGCCGCCACCACCGCCGTCCTCGACGCTAAACGCTCAGCCGATCCTGCCGGCGATCTTCCGCGGATGCTGGGACGGCCGCGTGGACTTTCTCGATTCGATCGAGCGGGCATACGGCGGGGCGAAACCCGGAGTATGGACGCCAAAGACCTATCGCATCTGTTACCAGCGGATTGGAAGCGGGCCATTCCAGTTGACCTTCAGCCAGGTCGGCATCGATCCCAGCACCAAGATCGTCAATCCCACGGGGCGAATGGATCTGATTTCGACCGATGGCCGCGACGCGGCGCGGATGCGCGCTCTGCTGCACTTTGATGAATTCTACGTCCATCGCCATCCCGGCGAGCAGACCTTTGGGGTCGACGAGGAAGCGATTCTGGACTGTGACATCGGAAGCAACGGCGCGATGGCCGTGCGCGGGCAGGTATTCGGCCGGCGCAATGGCAGTCCGTGGTTCCGCGCGACCTGGCACGCGGTCTTCTCGCGCGTCGGAGGTTTGCCGGAATGAGATGCAGAGTGCGCAAGCGCGAGGACGTCTATAAACGGCGCTAGCGCCGCAGGCGGCCGGCCGTGTCGACTCGCGTGCGCAAAGCGCGCAGCTCTTCGGCGGTTGGCGGCTCGGTGGTCGGCACCGTCGGCGGAATCACCAAATCGAAGCCCGTGCTCTCGCGCACCGTCGCGGCGCTGACTCCCGGATGGAGCGAGCGGAGACGCATCCGCCGCGTCTCTTCTTCGAAGTCCATAACGCATAGCGGCGTAACGACGTACTTCGGCCCGCCGCCGGGAAGTCCCAGCTTGCGCCGCGCGTCGGCGCCCCCGCTCCCCCATCCGTAGGCGCTTACATAGTCGCAGCGCTCGACCAATAGGCGCGGACTATGTCCGTTAAGCACGATGTAATAGCGGCCGACGTGGGTGCTGAGCGTCGGCGTGCCGACCGAGCCGGGTCCGCGGAATTTCAGATGCCCATAGTCGGGGCCGATACCAATCAAGTTGGTGTTGCCGAAGCGGTCGACCTGGATGCCGCCGATAAAGAAGACGTGGTTGTTCCAGTCCTTGAGGCGGGCGAACCGATGGCCGGTGTCGCTGGGCGATTCGGACCAGCGAACCACGCGCCGATCCCATCCGAAGGCGGGCATCGGGATGGTTTCGAGGTCGGCCACGTTCATCCGCGCGCCCAGAAAGACCAACTCCATGTTGGGGCCGTGCGTCAGATGGGCCAGGCGCACCGCCGCCTCGGCCACCGGCATCGCCACGCCGACGCGCAAAAGCTCGCCATCCTTGAGGTCGCGCGCGAGGAAGACCGCCATCAGTTCCTGCACGCCACATTCGTCCGCCATAACGTCCTCGCGACTCTTCAGTGATGCTCTATCTGTCCAGCGCCGGCGGCATTGACGCGTGCCACGTAGCGCATCGGAAACCGTTTGGTGAAAACGAAGCCGTAGATCAGCAATCCGGTCGGTATCAGAAATCCCGGCACCAGCCTGCCGAGGTTGCCGCCCACGATCACGGCGATCGCGCCGAAACCGACGTTGACGCTGAACAGGCCGCTCCAGAACAGAGTCAGGATCCGATTCAGCCGACGGAAGATAGGAAGGTCCCAGACCTCGGGCGGCTGCTCCTCGCGCGCATAGGCGGCGGTGAATGGCTCGCCCACCGCGATCGACGCCCACGCGGCCACGGCGTAAAACGACCAGATGATCATCACCTGGTAGACCGGCAAGGCCGTCGAGTGGAGGCCGATCATCAAAATCGACGCGGTGACGAAGAAGGCCAGTCCCGTCCAGTCCATCAGCTTGATCGTCGTCTGCCGGCTCAACACCACGAGATAAACGATGAACATGATCGCGCCGCCGGCGGTCGCCACGCCCCAATGCTGACTGCCGGAGGCGAAGACGTAGACAATCCAGGGCAGGAAGGCGAGGAGCGCGATCACTTTTCCCGAGTATTTTTTTTCCTCCGCCAAGCGCCTGCTGATCTCCTCGATCGGAAATTCACGCTCAATATTCGTGCAATTCGAGCAGTCGTTTCATCCCGATCGTCTCGAGATATTCCGCGAGGCCGGCCGGCCGGTTGCAGTGGCGCTCCAGGTATTCTTCGAGCGCGGCGCGTTCGCCGCTCGCGGCCTTGTCGGCGGCCTGCAGGTAGGCGTGCAGATGCGGGCCGTCGGTGACGTAGAAGCCGCGGCTGTAGAATGGATGCGCTCCGAAGGGCGCGCGCACGATCGCCTCCACCGACGGGATAGTGGTCGCCCACGGGTCGGCGCGAATCTCCTCGTTGGCGATCACCTGCTCGACCTGCACGATGGTACGGTCGGCGGCGCGATATTGGTACAGGTCGAGCCATCCGGGACCGCCCAGATGACGCACGTTGCCGTAGGGGTCCGCGGCCGCCGCGTGCAGCAGCGCCAGGTCCGGTTTGATCGGCGGCACCGCGATCAATTCCTCGCCGCCGATCGGATCGCGGAACAATTTGAGGTCGGGATTGATCTGCGGCAGCGAAGTGCCCAATCCTCCGCGCCAGGGCATGAACGGCAGCATCTGCGCCGCCGCCTGCAATCCCGCGCACAGTATTCCCTCTTCGCATTCCCAGACTTGGATTTCGCCGCGTTCGGCCGCGCGCCGAAAAGAAGGCATCACGGGAATACCCGGGCCGCCGCCCGCGTAGTAGCTCACCGTCTTGCGCACGCATCCGGCCGCGATCAGCATGTCGAGCGCGAAGCCGCTCCCGACGACGTTAAGATTGCGCACACCGCGCCGGATGATCTGGCGCACCAGCGCCATCGGCGCGGGCTCGCCGATCGCGACGGTCATCCCGTCCTCAATCCAGGCCGCGGCCTGCTGCTCGTCGATGATGCGCTCGCGCCGTCCGGTGTTCATGGCAAGGGCGTTATCGCCTCCGTTCGTTCAGTTCGATGCGCCCTTACTCTGCTGCCAAGCAGGGCCGCTCGGCAAGGCCTGCGGCCTCAGACAGGCGGGTCACGCAAGTGACGCACCGTTAACGGTCGCGCGGCGCACTTTAGTAGGATTCGGACTATCGATTCGCACCCGCACGCCAGACGGGCAACAGGAGAGAGGAACGGGATGAGCAAGTTCGAGGAATACCAGAACAAATACAAGCACGTCACGATGGAGCGCCGCGACGGCATCATCCAATTGACGGTGCATAGCGAGGACGGCCCGCTCAGATGGGGCGGCCCTCCGCATGAGGAGCTGTCGTACGCATTTAACGACGTCGCGCGCGATCACGGAAACCGCTGCGTCATCCTCACCGGCACCGGCGACGCGTTTTGCGCCGAGGTCGACCATGGAAACGGCCGCGGCGCCCCGGTGGGCAAAACCCCCAGCGGCGAGACCGCGCCGCCGCCGCACGCCGGCGTCCGCACCACCACCTGGGATCACATCTACAACGACGGCAAGTACCTGCTGATGAACCATTTGAACATCGAGGTTCCGATGATCGCGGCGGTCAACGGCCCGGCGTTGATCCACGCCGAGCTCGCGGTGCTCTGCGACATCGTGATCGCCTCGGAAAACGCGGCGTTCCAGGACGCTCCGCATTTTCCCAACGGGATCGTGCCAGGCGACGGCGTGCACGTGATATGGCCGCTGGTGCTGGGCCCCAATCGCGGCCGCTACTTCCTGCTTACCGGGCAGAAGCTCTCGGCACGCGAGGCGCTTGAGCTGGGCGTGGTCAGCGAGGTCGTGCCACGCGATCGCCTGGTGGCGCGCGCGTGGGAACTGGCGCAGCTAGTCGTCGCCAAGCCGACGCTCACCGTGCGTTACGCGCGTGTCGCGATAACCCAGCAGCTCAAGCGCCTGATGCTCGACGATCTCGGCTATGGGCTCGCGCTTGAAGGACTGGCGGCTGCGATGTCATGGCCCGGAGCGAAGGGCCCCAAGGGCTGAAGCAGCACGAAGGCTGAGATAAAAAGGAGAGGTGCGCAATGATTTACGAACTTCGGACTTACACGCTGGTGCTGGGCGGTGCGCCGCAGTACATCCAACTCACCAAGGAAGAACTGCTGCCGATCCTGGCCGATCACGGGCTCAAGCCGCTCGGCTACTGGTCCACGGACATCGGACCGCTCAACGAGCTGGTGCATCTGTGGGCTTTCAAAGATCTGAACGAGCGCCAGCAGAAGTGGTCCGCATGGGGACGCGATCCGCGCCGCGCCGCAATCGTTCCCAGGCTGCGCGCGCTGGTGGTCAGCCAGAGCAACAAGATCATGACGCCCGCGGAGTTCTCGGAATTGAAGTAGGACGCTGCGCGCGGCGCCGAATGCCGCTACAGGAGAGGGTATGAAACTGGGATTATTTCTGATGCCGTCGCATCCGCCGGAGCGCGGGCTGCTGGCCGGACAGCAATGGGACCTCGCGGTGCTGCGCGAGGCCGACCGTCTGGGTTACAGCGAGGCGTGGATCGGCGAGCACTTCACCTCGCGATGGGAGCCCAATCCGGCGCCCGACCTGTTGATTGCGCAGGCGCTCATGCAAACGCAACAGATCAAGCTCGCGCCCGGCGCCCATCTCCTGCCGTATCATCATCCGGCCGAACTCGCCTGCCGGGTCGCTTTCATGGATCATCTTTCGCAGGGCCGCTACATGCTCGGCATCGGCGCAGGCGGCCTGCCGAGCGACTGGCAGTTGTTCTGCGTGGACGGGATGAAGGGCGTGAATCGCGACATGACCCGCGAAGCCCTCGACATCATGCTCAAGATCTGGGCGAGCGACGGCAGCGGCAACGTCGAGTACAAGGGCAAGTTCTGGAGCGTGAACGTGCCGGGGCCGATGTTTCGTACGCTCGGACATCATTTGCGGCCGCTGCAAAAGCCGCATCCGCCGATCGGAATCGCCGGCCTCAATCCCGGCTCGGAAACGCTCAAGCTCGCGGGCGAGCACGGTTTCATGCCGCTCAGCCTCAATATGAGCCCGGGCTACGTCGCCACCCATTGGGACGCGGTGCTCGAAGGCTCGCAACGGTCCGGGCTGGTCCCAAACCGGCAGGACTGGCGAGTGGTGCGCGAGGTCTTCGTCGCGGATACCGACGAGGAGGCGCATCGCAACTGCGTCGGCGGCATGATGGGCCGCATGATGCGCGAGTACCTGCTGCCACTGTTGGCTGATTTCCAGTTCACCAAGTACCTCAAGCATGACCCCTCGGTGCCCGACGACGCGGTCACGCCCGAGTACCTGGCCGACCATGGATGGCTGGTCGGATCGCCGCGCACGGTGCGCGACAAGCTCACGGAGATGTCCAAGGCGCTCGGCGGCTTCGGCACCCTGCTGCTCTTCACCTTCGACTACGCCGACAATCCGGAGCCGTGGTTCAAGTCGATGCGCCTGCTGGCGGAAGAGGTGCTGCCGCACTTCAACGGTCTCGAGGCCGGCCGTCCCGAGCACGCTGCGGCCGCCAATCCTTAGGGCTCCCGATGGGCGAGTACAGCATCAAGGACAAGGTCGCCGTAGTCGGCCTCGGCGAGACCAAATACTACAAGCGCGGCCAGGCCCCGGTCAGCGAATTCCAGCTCGCCTGCGAGGCGATTCTGAAGGCTGTTGACGACGCCGGCATCAAGGTCAGCGATCTCGACGGCTTCGCCTCCTACAGCAACGATCGCAACGACGCGGCGCGCCTGGCTACCGCCCTGGGTCTGCCCCATTACGCGTGGGCAAGCATGGTCTGGGGCGGCGGAGGCGGCGGCGGGTCGGGCGCCGTGGCCCAGGCCGCGGCCGCCGTTGCGGCCGGCTATGCCAAGTACGTGGTGGTCTTCCGCGCGCTCGCCCAGGGCCAGTTCGGCCGCTTCGGCCAGGCGGCCCCCGTCGCGACCATCTCCGGACCCAACGCATACGTGTGGCCGTATGGGCTGTTCGTTCCCGCGCAATGGGTGGCGCTGCGGATGCGGCGCTTCATGCACGAGCATCGCCTTACCCAGGACGCGCTCGCCGCGGTGGTGCTCGCCGACTACCATCAAGCGCAACTCAACCCGCGCGCCGTGATGTATGGCCGGCCGCTGACCCGCGAGCAATACGATAGCTCGCGATGGATCGTCGAGCCGTTTCATCTCTACGATTGCTGCATGGAGAACGACGGCGCAGCCGCGCTGATCCTCACCAGCGCCGAACGCGCGCGCGACGCGAAACAGAAGCCGGTCTACGTGATGGCGGCCGCGCAGGGCGCGCCGCATCGCGCGGCCGCCGCGGCCGAGAATTCTCCCGACTACGCGTCCTCTCATTTCAAAACGCTCGCGCCGCGGCTATACCAGATGGCGGAAATCGGACCCCAGGACGTCGACGTCGTGCAAATCTACGAGCACTTCAGCGGGGCCGTCCCGATAAGCCTGGTCGAGCACGGTTTCTGCGAGCCCGACGGCGTGATGGAACTGTGCAAGCTCGAAAACTTCCTCGCGCCGCACGGCAGGCTCCCGCTCAACACCAGCGGCGGCAATATCGCCGAGTGCTATATGCATGGCCTCGAACTGGTCAACGAGGCGGTGCGCCAGTGCCGCGGGACCTCGACCGCGCAGGTGCCCGACGCGAAGATCGCGCTGGTGGCGTCAGGCCCGATGGTCTCGCCGGTAAGCGACCTTATCGTACGCGGCTAACCCCGCATGGTTGGTCCTGCATGGTTAATTCTGCATGGCTGAAATGCAGATTGAGTCAATTACGACGGAGCAAAATCTGGATGGCTGAGAAATCGCCCTACTATCTGCCCGAGGGATTGCCCGCGCCCAGGGCGCAGCGCGACGGGATGGACGCCGGCTTCTGGGAAGCGGTGCGCCGGCACGAACTCGTGGTGCAGCGATGCGCACGATGCCAGACGCTGCAGTTCGGCCCGGAGTGGATTTGCCACAAGTGCCAGAGCGGCGATCTCGGATGGCATCGAGTGTCAGGCCGCGGGCGGCTCTATAGCTGGGTGCGATCCTGGAACCCGGTGCATCCGGTGCTCAAAGGCGCCGGCCCATTCATTATCGCGGTGGTCGAGCTTCCCGACGCCGATAACGTGCGCATGGTCGGCAACCTGCTCGGCGACCCGATGCAGGATGCGCCGTTCGACGCCGAAGTCGATGCCGTCTTCGAGGACCATCCCGAAGCGACGCTCGTGCAATGGAAGCTCGTGTGAGCCGCGTCAGAAACGGTCTTTCAGCTCGCGCGTTTTAGCGAAGATCGCAACCGGCTCGTCGCCGACCGCCGGATCGATCTTCCTGAGACTCGCGCGCAGTTCGACGCTATCGGTGCGCAGGAACGGATTGAAGCGTTTTTCATCGCCGATAGTCGAGGGAATCGTGAATTTGCCTTCGCCGCGCGTCTTGCGCGTCCATTCGTACTTGGCTTGGAGCGCGGGGTTGTTGGGCTCCAGCGTCAGCGCGAATTGCAGATTTTTCTCGGTGTACTCGTGGCCGCAGTAGACTTGCGTATCGTCGGGCAGTGCCGCGAGCCTGCCCAGCGAAGCCACCATCGTGTCGGCCTTGCCCTCGAACACCCGGCCGCATCCGGCGATGAATAGCGTGTCGCCGGTGAACACCGCCCTGAGCGACGGGAAGTAGTACGCGATATGGCCGCTGGTGTGGGCGGGAATTCCTATCACGCGGCCGCGAATCGGCCCCACCGCGACTTCGTCGCCGTCTTCGACCTCGTTGGTCATCGCCGGAATCCGTCCGGCCTCGCCGCGCGCGCCGTAGACGCGCAACCCCGGCACCGCGCGCACCAGGTCCTGGTTGCCGCCGACGTGGTCGGCATGCCAGTGCGTGGGTAACACGGCCACCAGCTTCAGGCCGCGCCGGTGGACCTCGGCAAGCACCTTGTCGGCCTCCGAGCAGTCGACCACGCCGCATAGCTTGCTCGCGTCGTCGATTACCAGGTAGGCGTAGTTGTCGCTGAGCTGGGGCACCGCAATTATCGCCATCGCCCTACTCCTTGTTGCATGTTATTGACCGGATGTTACTTCGTGAGGCGGTTTACAGACCCACGATGCTGTAGCCGACGTCGACGTAGACCGTCTGGCCAGTGACGCCGCTGGAAAGTTCGCTCAGCATCGCGGCGGCCATCTTGCCGACCTCCTCGGTCTTCATCGCGCGGCGCATCGGCGAGCGCTCCTCGACCTCGTGGGCCATGGTGAAGAAGTCGCGGATGGCCGAGGAAGAGAGGGTTCGCGCGGGCGCGGCGCTGATCGCGTTGACGCGGATATTTTTCGGTCCCAGGTCGACCGCGAGATAGCGCACGCAAGCTTCCAGTGCCGCCTTCGCCACGCCCATCACGTTGTAGTTGGGTACCGCGCGGACCGCCCCGAGGTAGCTCAGCGTCAGAATCGAACCGCCGCCGCCCGTTTCCATCAGCGGCTCGGCCGCCCGCGCCAGCGCCACCAGCGAGTACGCGCTTATCTCGAGCGCCTTGGCGAAGTTACCGCGGCTGACCGTCAGAAAGCGATCGCGCAGGTCCTCGCGATCGGCAAACGCGACCGCATGGACCAGCATGTCGAGCCCGCCCCATAGCTCGCGCAGCTCCGACATCGTGAGCCCGATCTGGATGTCGTTGGTAACGTCAAGCTCGCCGACCACCAGCGCGCCGATCGATTCGGCGAGCGGGCGCACCCGCCGCTCGAGCACCTCGCCCTGGTAAGTGAGCGCGACTTCCGCGCCCTGCGCCTTGAGTTCCCGCGCGATCCCCCATGCGAGGCTCTTTTCATTGGCGACGCCGACCACCAGCGCGCGCTTGCCGTCCGCTATGCCCATCCCGCGGGCTCCTTTGTTCTGCTTCTTTTCACTTGCCGGCGGCGATCTCCGGCGGCGCGCCGAATCGAAACTCCGGCGCGCGACGGACGGTCACCCATCCACAAGAATAGCCACCTGCAAGCGTGGCTCAAAACCGGTCAGACAATGATTTTCATCAGGTCGGTCGCCATCTCCATCCCGACGTCATCCGCGCGGTTAAGTACTTCCCGGCCGAGATGCGTGAGGATCATCCGTTTCGCCGTGAAGCGGCCGCGGTTGCGTTCGATTATCGGATAATTGAGATGAAAATCGAGATGGGCGCTCTCGAAGTAGGTGCACTCGCACAGAAAAAGATCCGCCCCGGCGCTGAACCCCGGCAGCTCGTCGGTCCATCCGGTGTCGCCTGAGAACGCGAGCGACTTGCCGCCGATATTCACGCGCAGGGCCAGCGAAATGTCGGGTTTGGTATGCGGGGTGCGGATGGTTGAGACGCGCGCGGCGCCCACCCGCGCCGTCCGTCCAACCTCGAGCTCGAGGAACCTGATCTTGCGCATCAGGGGATGCGTATTCATGCCGGGATACATGTTATGAAAGAGTGCGCGCGTGCGTTGTTCGAGGCGGCGCGGGCCGGCGATGGTTAACATGCGCTTGCGCGGGCTCTCCCACATGTATTCCAGCATGAGAAAGGGCAGCCCCGCGAAATGGTCGCCATGCAGATGACTGATGAGAACGAAATCGAGATCGGCGGCGTCGATTCGGCTGCGTTTGAGTGCCGGGAGCAGCGTCGGCCCCGCTTCCATCAGGATACGCGAGCCGCCGGATTCAATAACGTAGCCCGCCTGAAAGCGACCTCCGCTTGCGAAGGCATCGCCCGCGCCCAGTACGGTTACCGCGAGATCGCTCACCGGCGACAGATTATACGATCGCGAAGATGTCCGCTATAGTTCTACCTGGCTAAAAAGAGCACCATAGGGAAGGAGAAGTGGCAATGAAGCACGTCAAAATCGGGGTCGGATTCGGGCTTTGGCGGCTCGGGATGCCCACCCCGGAGACCATTCTGCATGTGGCCGAAAAGGCCGAGGATTGGGGCCTCGACTCATTCTGGCTCTCGGACCATCTGCTATCGCCCTCCCCCGAACTGGACGTGGTCGCGACGCTCGCGATGCTGGCCTCACATACCTCGCGGATCAAGCTCGGCCCAAGCGTACTGCTTCTCAATCTGCGTCATCCCCTGGTGGTGGCGAAGTCGTTCGCGACGTTGGACTACTATTCGCACGGGCGGATGGTGATGGCGGTCGGCACCGGGGCGAATCTGGCCGACTACGCCGCGACCGGTATCGCACTGGAGTCGCGCGGGCGGCGGCTGGACGAAGGCGTCGAGGTCCTGCGTAAGGTCTGGACGCAATCCAACGTGAGCCACCACGGCCGCTTCTTCAATTTTGACAACGTGACCCTCGAGCCACATCCGGCGCGGCGCACCAACAACGACTCGGGCACGATCGATATCTGGGTCGGCGGCAAGTCGGAAGGGGCGCTGCGGCGCACGGCGCGGATGGCCGACGGCTACTTCGCCTCCTTTCTTACGCCGGAGGAATTCGCGCGCAACATGGCCGCCATCCGCACATACGCGGCCGAGTATGGGCGGGCCAACGCCCGCATCGAGTCGGGCCTGATCCTGCTCTGCCGCTTGGGCCCGACACGCGAGCGCGCCAAGGCCGACCTGGAGCCGGTGGTTCGCTCGCTCGACCGCGGCGGCGAGGAGTTTTTCAGCCGGACGGTGTTTGGCACGCCTCAGGACATCATCGAACGCGTCGACCAATATATCGCGCTGGGGCTGGACAAGTTCGTGCTATGGCCGGTCGCCGAGCCGCAAGCCTGGGCGGAGCAGGTGGAGATCATCGGGCGCGAAATCGCAGGCCACTACGCGCGCCTCGCGCAGGCGGCGGCATAAACGCGGCTTCATCGCGCGGAGCGTGGTATATCGCGATCCCGGACCAACGCTCAGGGCGCAACGTAAGTTGCATCATGAAACGTAGGCGTGTTACGCTCCGCTGATGCGGCGCAAGACCTTCGCCCATATGAATTGTTCGATCGCCCGCGCGCTCGAGCAGATCGGCGAGTGGTGGACCTTCCTCATATTGCGCGAGGCCCTGATGGGCACGCGGCGTTTCGACCGGTTCCAGAGCAACCTCGGGATCGCGCGCAATATTCTCGCCGCGCGCCTGAAAAAACTCGTCGCAAGCGGAATCCTGGAGCGTACGGTCGCTCCCGACGACGCGCGCCGCGTCGAATACCGGATGACTGAAAAGGGCCGCGCGCTCTTTCCGGTCCTGATGGCGCTCAGAGCATGGGGCGACCAGTGGGTGGTCGGAACCACGCGGGTTCCGGTGATCGTGGTTGACCGCGCGAACGCCCAGCCGATCGAAGTGCGCGTCACCAGCCGCGACGGCCGTCCGATCGAATGGCTCGACGCAAGGATGGTCCCCGGACCCGGCGCCCGGGCCGCCCTCAGGCGGCGTCTGACGCGCGCGCGCAAGCCGGCTGCGGCGCCGACTCGGGACGGGCCGGCCAACGCATCGGTCACGTCCGCGCAAGGCGCCCAGGAGATATGAGCGGGCGCAGGTGAATATACTTCGGGACTCGCGGGCCGGTTTTTTCGCGCCGCAAGTCAAGCGCACTTACATACTTTGTGGCGCATATCGCTACAGGAGGAACGCAAATGGAAAGCATCCGCTTTGACGACGTCGACAAGCTTCGCTCCAAGGTCAGCCAGGAGTTCAGCGCCTGGAGCAAACCGATCGACGTGACGCAGGACAAGATCAACCAGTTCGCCGACGTAACCGGCGACCATCAATGGATCCACATCGACGTCGAACGCGCCAAGCGCGAGAGCCCGTTCAAGGCCCCGGTCGCGCACGGCTTCCTGACGCTCAGCCTCATCCCCGCCTTCGACATCCCGCGCGAGTGGAACGTCACCAGTTTCCGCAACGTCGTCAACTATGGCGCGAACAAGCTGCGCTTCATCTCGCCCGTTCCCGCCGGCGCCAAGGTCCATGCGCGGTCGCGCGTGGTCGCCGTCGAACCGAAGCCGCAGGGCACGCAGGTCACCACGGAAACCCAGGTGCAGGTGGTGGGGCAGGACAAGCCGGCGCTCATCTACGAAGGGATTTTCCTGTACGTGAAGTGAGTTCCCGTTCCTCGCGCCGTCCAAGGGCCACGCCGTTGCAGGCCAAGGCAGTTCGATCTATAGCGGGAGTTGCAGCTTCAGCGCCGAAGCCGGACCGACCGGCCGGAAATTCCGGCCAAGGGGGAGGTTTGCGCCGATGGATCGTCTTAAAGGCAAAGTGGCTCTGATTTCAGGCGGCGCACGGGGGCAGGGCGCCGCCGAAGTCAGGCTTTTCGTCAACGAGGGCGCCCGCGTCGTGATCGGCGACGTGCTCGACGCCGAAACACGCGCACTCGCGGACGAGGTGAACCGGCGGGCGGGTTCGCGCGTGACCGTGCCGATTCATCTGGATGTAACCCGGGCGGCCGACTGGCGCGCCGCGGTCGACACCTGCGAGCGCGAATTCGGCGGGCTCCATATCCTCGTCAACAACGCCGGCATCCTCAACACCAAGGGGGTCAGCGACACCAGCGAAGAGGAATGGGACGCGATCATCAATGTGAATCAGAAAGGGGTATGGCTGGGCACCAAGATCGCCGTGCCCGCAATGAAGAAGTCCGGCAGCGGATCGATCATCAATATCTCGTCCATCTATGGATTAATCGGTTCGGGCGGCTCCGCCGCCTATCACGCCAGCAAAGGCGCGGTGCGGCTGCTCACCAAAACGGCGGCGGTCGAATACGCGCCTCATAACATCCGCGTCAATTCGGTGCATCCGGGCGTGATCAAGACGCCGATGGTGGACATCTTCGCGGACAAGGACCTCGACGCGATTGCCGCGCTTGCGCCGATGAAGCGCGCCGCCCGGCCCGAAGAGGTCGGCTACGTGGTGTTGTTTCTCGCCACCGACGAGGCTTCCTTCGTGACCGGTGCCGAATACGTAGTCGACGGTGGTTACACCGCGGTCTAGCCGCGCCGGGCGACGAATCATATCCGCCCTCGGTGCCTGCGAATTTCCCTCGATTCAGACCGGCCCCGACGCCGCGTTTGCAAACCGCCCGCGGTTGATGGCAGCCTGACTCATAGTATCGGGTAGGTTTTTGAGCATATGTCCTCTCTCGCCGTCGCGAATCAATTGGGAGCAACACGAAAATGAACCGAACCGAATATCTCAGCGCCGTCAATGAGTTCTTCTACCAGGGTGAGGTCCTGGGCGAGGCGGTGTTCGATAATTTCGTCCGCCTCGAAGAGAACGCGGAGCGTCGATACAAGTGGGGAACGCTGCTGCAGCTTGAAACTGAAACCAAGGCAAGATTGCGGCCATTTTTGACTCGGCTTGGCCTGAGCATCGTCCAGGAAGATATCCGCGAAAAGGTGGCGCAGTTCTCGGAAGGCTATGCCTCGAAGTCCTGGCATCAACACATGGAAGTAATCGCGAGCGTCACCAAGTGGTACCTCGATAAGTTTCGCGAGATCGAAAACGCCGCGCCGGAGAGCGAACGCGCGGTCGCGCATTCGATGGTGCTTCACGAGGCGGCGTTGAACAAATTCGCGCAACTGGAGCTTGCGGGCGACACGAGCAATTCTTTGAACGACGTAATCGCGCAGCTCCAATATCCCCTGGTCAATCCGGAAACCCCCACGGTCGCGCGCGCGAGTTGATCCGCGAAAGCGGGGGCGCTCGCTGAACGTTCTGCCCGCCAGCGGGGGCACGAGAGAAATCGCCATATGGCGGAGCTGAAAAATCGTCAGTGGCTGCTTGCCGCGCGGCCGCAGGGACTGATCAAGGAAAGCGATTTCCGCTGGAACGAGACCGCAGTGCCGGCGCTCGGCGACGGCCAGATCCTTGTCCGCAACCTCGCCTTCTCCTTCGATCCGACGCAGCGCGGATGGATGTCGATGGACACCTATATCCCGGCGATTCCGCTGGGACAGGTGATGAAAGCCGTCACCATCGGACAGGTCGTCGAATCCAAGCGGCCCGGCTTCGCCAAGGGGGACCTGGTGCAGAGCCTGCTGGGCTGGGAGGACTACAGCGTCAGCGACGGCACGGGCTTGTTCGGAATGCAGAAGCTTTCGCCCGGCACCGATCCGCTGCTGGCACTGTCGCTCTTCGGCGTCACGGGGCTGACCGCCTACTTCGGCACGCTCGACATCGGACAGGTGAAGGCCGGCGAGACGTTCGTGGTTTCCGGCGCAGCGGGCGCGACCGGCTCGGTTGCCGGAATGATCGCGAAGGTCAAGGGATGCCGCGTGATCGGGATCGCCGGCGGACGCGAGAAGTGCGACTGGCTAATCAAGGAAGCGGGCTTCGACGCCGCGATTGACTATAAGCACGAGAACGTGGGCGACGCGCTCAGCCGCCATTGCCCTAACGGAATCAACGTCTACTTCGACAACGTGGGGGGCGAGATTCTCGACCTGGTGCTGGCGCGGCTGGCCGACAGCGCGCGGATCGTGCTGTGCGGCGCGATCTCACGTTACAGCGAGGCCGGGATGCTCGGGGCGGGCCCGAAAAACTATTTCAGCCTGATCCTGCGTCGCTCGCGGATGGAAGGTTTCCTGGTATTCCAGTTCGCCCAACGCTATCCGGAGGCGATCGCGGCGCTCGGGAAGTGGTTCGCGGAGGGCAAGCTCAAGAACCAGATCGACCTGGCCCACGGACTGGAGAACGCTCCAACGACGATCATCCGCCTGTTCACCGGCGCGAATTTCGGCAAGCAGCTATTGAAGCTCGCCGACCCGGCATAGCATCCGGGGCGATCCCTTCAACTTTTCCATCCACCGCGCGTCACTCGTCAAACCGGCTCTTCGTCCGCCTCCTGGAGCGACGCGGTCGGCAGCATCTCGCCCGAAATATCTTCCAGGAAACGCGACACGTGGCCCATCGTGTAGCCCAGCGCACGGTCGAACATATGGATGGGATACGAGATATACAGTTCGTCGCGCGCGCGCGTGCTGGCGACGTACATCAGCCGGCGCTCCTCTTCCACTTCCTCCGCACCGACGCTCTGCGGACCGGGGAACCGCCCGTCGGCGGCCCAGATCAAAAACACCACGCGCCACTCCAACCCCTTGGCGGAGTGGATGGTGCTGAGCGTCAGGTACCCCTCCTCCGGCTCGACCGCGAGCACGTCGCCAAGCGAGTCGTTGGGCGGTTCGAGCGCCACGTCGGCCAGCATCGATTCGAGACTGCGATAACGCTCGGTGATGGTCTGAAAATGTTCGAGGTCGCGCTCGCGCTTCGGATAGTCGTCGGGATAACTATCGCGCATCAGCGGCAGATAGTACTCGAGCGTTAGCGCGATCTGATCGGCGGGGCGCGCCGCGGTATCGCGCCGCAACTCGGCAAGCAGAGCCGCCAGGCGCGCCGCCGCCGCGGCCGTTCCCCCGGAGCTCGAACCGGGGCCGCCGCCCGCGCCTCTGCCGGCGCCGATCGACTCGGCCGCGCGCGCGAGTGCCTGTTCCGGATCGGGCGCGGCGACAATCTCCTCGATCAGGCGCTCCGCGCGGCGATGGCCGACTCCGGGCACCAGCATCAGCGCGCGCAGCCACGACACGGCGTCCGCGGGATTGACCACGACGCGCAGGTGCGCGAGCACGTCCTTGATATGCGCGGTCTCGATGAACTTGAAGCCGCCGCGCTTGATAAATGGGATGTCGCGGCGCTGCAGTTCCAGTTCGAGGTCGAAGGAGTGGAAGCCCGAGCGGAACAGCACCGCGATTTCGCCCAGTTCCACCCCCTGCTCGCGCAATTCCAGGATGCGCTCGGCGACGAAGCGCGATTGCATGTGCTCGTCCTGCGCACGGACCAGCAACGGGCGAAATTCGCCGCGGCGCTCCGCCGCAAGCACCTTGGTGTACTTGTCGGCGGCCCGCGATATGACCTCGTTGGCGACGTCGAGGATGCCCTGCAGCGAGCGATAGTTCTGTTCGAGCTTGATTACGCGCGCGCCGGGGAAGATCTCCGGGAAATCCATGATATTGCGGAAGTTGGCGCCGCGAAACGAATAGATCGACTGCGCGTCGTCTCCAACCGCCATCACGTTACGATGGGACGCGGCGAGCAACCGCACCAGCTCGGCCTGGATCAGGTTGGTGTCCTGGTATTCGTCGATCATGACGTAGCGGTAGGTGTCGCTCAGGCGCCGGCGGACGTTGTCGTGCCGTTCGAGCAATTCGGCCAGCCGGTACAGCAGGTCGTCGTAGTCGAGCAGTCCGCGCTCGCGCTTGTACGCGTCGTAGGCGGCGGCGAGGCGCACGAGATCCTCGCTATGCTCGGCCAGGTGCGGAAAATCGAACTCGATCTCCTCGGCGAGCTCGCGCCGCTTGTTGCGCGCCATGCTGATCGCCTCGACGATCGTGCCCTTCTTCGGAAAGCGCCGATCGCGCGATCCCAGGCCCATCCGCGTCCGCAGCAAGTTGACGACGTCCTCCATGTCGGAGCGATCGAGAATGGTGAAATTCGGCTTGAGCCCGATCGCGGATCCGAACTGGCGGAGCGTCAGGTTGGCGAAAGAGTGAAAGGTGCCGCCGGCGACCGCGCGCGTGCGATCGCCCACTAGGTGCTCGACGCGCCGCAGCATCTCCTGCGACGCGCGCCGGGTGAAGGTCAGCAGCAAGATCGCGCCGGGCGGGACCCCGCTTTCGATGAGCCGCGCGACGCGGTAAATCAGCGTGCGGGTCTTGCCCGAGCCGGCGCCGGCGATCACCAGGATCGGACCGTCGCGATGCGTCACCGCGGCAAGCTGCGAGGGATTCAGCAGCTCGGCGTACTTGATGCGGAAGCTGCGCTCGTCAACCTGCGCGCGCGGGGAGCGCAGTACTATTACCTTGTCGGCCACGGCGCAGCGATCTTACCACGGCGCGCCGCGATATTCTCGGCAACGCGGCTAGTACATCAGAAACGGCCCCGGCCATAGCATCATGTTCATCTCTTCCTGCTGGGCTGTCTCCTCGTTGATCTCCGCCGCTTGCGCCTGCTCTTGCGCGGCTTGATCTCTCAACCTGATCTGCTCGTACTGCTGATAGTTCTTTTGCCCGCCAACGTAGACGCAATGACAATTCACCGGGTCGTTGAACCAGTAGCGCGGCTTGCCGTTGTCGAGGTAGTAACGGACCTTGAGCGGCGTCAGCCGCTGGGTCTCGGCGATCCGTTGCGGCGTGTCGGCAGGCAGCATTTGGAATCCCGCCGCCGAGAGCATCGGTTCGATCCGCGCGGCGCGCTCCTGCGGCGTCTCGGCGCATCCGGCGAGTAGCATGATGATTGCGATTGCCAACGCCGCGGCGGACACCGAGCGGCATCGTGCCGGCCGATCTTGCCAGCCTTGGGACGAACCAAAAGTGTTGTGCATGTTGTATGTTATGGCGTCGAATTGCTGGAGCGGGCACCGTAGAGCTCGGGGCCGGTATAGACCCTGCCGTCCGGGCAGGCGTAGCGGCTCGGCGATGAGACCGCGACTATCGTGCAGTCCTGGACCCGTATCCACGATGGCGGTTTCACGTCCTGCTCCTGCTGCGTCAGCTTCATCCCGGTGGTCTGGACGAACCGCGGAGCCCCTTCCTGCGACGACACCGGCGCACCGTTGTTTGGCGGCGCCGGACCCCATCCGGCGGTCGAGCATCCCGTGATTACCGTCAGCGCCACGCCGATGATCGATCCCAATCCGATCGATCCCAATCCGAGCCGGCAAAATGTTTCGACTTTCATCTCATATCCCTGAACAGCGCGCCGCGTGGCGCGTTGGTTTCTAGACACGCAACTTACCCCATCATTGTACACCGTGGAATTCCTTTGCGGGCAGCGTCAAGCCCAAGCCGCTGTCGCCGGGTACTTGCACGCGCCGGGCGCCTCGTGATGAATTTCGACTGCGCACCGTCGCGCGAAGCGGTTTTGCGCGAAGCTGATTTTATGTGGAGCTAACATCGCGCGGAATAAACTCGGAATAACTCGATGGACAAAGCTCTCGACGGCATCAACCTGGTCGAATTCAGCTCCAATCTGGGCGGGGCTTACGCCGCGATGCTCCTCGCCGAGCAGGGCGCGCGCGCCGTCCTGGTGGAACCGCCGGGTGGCGCTCGCGGGCGCGGCACTCCGCATTTTCACACCCTCAATCGCAGCAAACGCGCGCTCTTTCTCGACCTTCAAAGCGATCGCGCACGGGTCGAGCAGTTGCTTCGATGGGCCGACGTGGCGGTGTTCGGATGGACCGGGGCGCGGATGCGCGCGCTCGGGCTCGATTACAACGCGCTCAGCCGGATCAATCCGCGCCTGGTTGTGTTGCACGTTTCTCCGCTCGGCAATCGCGGCCCTCTCGCCGATTTCGACGCCAGCGACGAGCTGGCTTCCGCGCTGGGCGGCATCTATGGCAGCCAGTGGGCGCTCAGTGGAAATCCGGTGGCGCTGCATTTCCCCGCCGCCAGCTATTCGGCAGGCGTGCTCGGCGCGACCGCGACGGTCGCGGCGTTGCTTGCGCGCGACTCCGATGGCGCCGGCCAACCCGAGGGACGGTTGCAGGGACAGTTGGTGGAGGTCTCGCTGCTGGCGGGAGCGTTTTCGCTCCAGACCGGCGGCATCATGCGCCACGAGAAAATGACCCGCATGTATGAAGGGCCGCTGGACCCGCTCGGCCCGATCCCCTGTTACCGGCTGTTTCGCGCCGCCGACGGCGAATATCTGTTCGCCGCCTGCGGCAACGTGACGTTCTGGAACAAGCTCGCGCTGGCGATAGAGCGGCCCGAGCTGGTTTCCGACCATCGTTTCGAAGGCGCGCCCTGGGGCGTCGCGAGCCAGTATCGCCAGGCCCTGAAGGATCTGTTGCAGGGAATAATCGCCACCCGGCCGCGCGAGGAGTGGCTTCGCATCCTGCGCGAGAACGACATTCCGTGCGCGCCGGTGCTCACCCGCACGGATTTCATCAAGCATCCGCAGGTGGACGCGCTCGGGATGCGCCGCGCGATCGACGATCCGACGCTCGGCGCGACGATCCAGCCCGGTATCGCGGTGGGACTCGAACTCACGCCCGGCGAAATCGCGGGGCCCGCGCCGGCGATTACCCACGATCGCGCCGGCGATCGCGCGGTCGAGGGATGGCTCGCCGAACCGGCGACGACGACGCCGCATGATAGCTCCGCGCACGGATCCTTCGCCAAGGGTCCCCTCGACGGCCTGCTGGTACTCGACTTCTGCAGCTACATCGCCGGCTCCTACGGTCCGATGATCCTCGGCCAGATGGGCGCCGACGTGATCAAGGTCGAAAGCCTCGACGGCGACGCGTTCCGCAATTTCGGTTTCGGCTTTCTGGGATGGAACCAGGGCAAGCGCGCACTCTCGCTCGATCTCGCCGCGCCCGAGGGACGCGAGATAATCCACGGCCTGGTGCGCCGCGCCGACATCGTGGTCGAAAACCTGCGGCCGGGGCGGATGCGGCGTTTCGGGCTGGATTACGAATCGCTCGCGGCGATCAATCCGCGCCTCATCTATATGTCGGTCAATGGCTTTGGCAATCGAGGCCCGGAACATAACCAGCCCGGCTTCGACCCGCTGCTGCAGGCGTATTCGGGCCTGATGGCGGCCGAGGGCGGCCATCATCAGCCGCCGCTCTATCTCACCTGCGCGATCTGCGATTACGGGGCCGCGATGCTTTCGGCGTTCGGATGCGTGCTTGCCCTGCGCGCGCGCGAGCGTCTCGGCCGCGGGCAGCTTTGCGAGACCTCGCTGTTGCAATCGGCGATGGCTTTCCAGGCCGGCGAGTTCATTTTTTACGACGGCCGACCCGACCTGGAAAATGGCCGGCCGGAATCGCGCGGCCATTCGGCGCTCTGCCGCGCCTACCAGTGCCGCGGCAAATCCTGGATCTTCGTCCATGTCGCCGAGCCCGCACAGTGGGCGGGGCTGCGGCGGGTCTGCAAGCTCTCGACCGACACCGCGTTCGCGGAGGCCGCGCGCGAGTCCGAGGACGGTTCTCTGGCAGAGGCGATCGCGGCGGCATTCGCGGGCGTCGACCGTGCCGAGGTGCTTGCGTCGTTGAACGCGGCGGGCGTCCCGGCGCTCAGCGCGTATCGCCCTGCCGAGCTCTTCGACGATCCGCAGGTCGATGCCAATGAGTTGCTCGCCGAACTGCATCATTCGCAATGGGGCGGCGTCGTGCAGACCGGCGCGCTGGCGAAATTCTCCGCGACGCCGGGGAAGGTCGAGCATGCCGCGCCGCTTCTGGGCGAGCACAGCGACGAGATTCTCGCGAGCCACCTCGGCTACGATCCCGAGCGAATCGCCGGTCTGCGCCGCCGCGGCATCTTAAAGTAGCTCGACCATTTCCGGACATCATGCGGCGCTCGCCGCTCGGCCGGAAACTGCGCTAGGGTGGCGTGCGGGGACGGCGGGCGTCCCGCTCTGGGCGCGTCCGTCCATCCGCGAAACATCCAGCCGCGCGTGAGGTGACCGATGGCCAATCAAAGCCCACTGCTCGATTTCGACGTGGCCGCGCTGTCGCAAAAGCTGCGCACGAGGGAAATCTCCCCGGTCGAGGTTACCCAGGCCTATCTAGATCGTATCGAGGCGGTCGACGGGCGCGTCGTTTCCTATATCACCGTGACCGCCGACCTGGCGCGCGACCTGGCGCGCAAGGCGGAGACGGAAATAGCCGCGGGGCGATGGCGCGGGCCGTTTCACGGCGTGCCGATCGGGCTCAAGGACCTCTGCTACACCAAGGGCATCCTGACCACCGGCGGCTCGAAAATCCTTGGCAAGTTCGTGCCCGATCACGACTCGACGGTGTGGGCGCGGCTGAGCGAGGCGGGCGCGGTGCTGCTCGGCAAGCTGAACCTGCACGAGTTTGCTTACGGCGCGACCTCCAACAACCCGCACTGGGGCACCTGCCGCAATCCTTACGACCTCGAGCGCATCCCCGGCGGCTCCAGCGGCGGATCGGGCGCGGCGATCGTGGCGCGCACCGCCGCCGCGACCATCGGCACCGATACCGGCGGATCGATCCGCATCCCCGCCGCGTGTTGCGGATGCGTCGGCCTCAAGCAGACCTGGAGCCGGGTGAGCCGGTACGGGGTGATGCCGCTTGCCGACTCGCTCGATCACGCCGGACCGATCACCCGCACGGCGCGCGACGCCGCGCTGATGCTCAATATCATCGCGGGCCACGACCCCAACGACGCGACTTCCAGCCGCGAGCCGGTGCCCGACTACACGAGCCGCCTCGGCGGCGACCTCAAGGGCATGCGCATCGGCGTGATCCGGGAACTCAACACCGGCATCTCGGAGCCGGTATCGCGAGCCTTCAACGCAGCGCTGAAGCAATTCGGATCGCTGGGCGCGACGGTCGAAGAAGTCTCGATACCCTCGTTCACCGAAGGTTCGCAGGTCGCGATGGTAGTGCTGATGGCGGAAGCGCTGGAATTTCACGAGCAGTGGATACGCGAGCGGCCCAACGACTACGGCGCCGACGTCCGCTCGCTCATCGAGACCTCGATGACGATCACGGCGCCCAACTACATCCGCGCGCAACGCGAGCGCAACCTGATGCTGGCCGAGGCGCTCGCGGCGCTCCAGGACCATGCCGTGTTGCTCTCGCCATCGCAGACGACCGCCGCGCCAAGGATCGGCGATGAGTCCTACGACATCATCTCCAACATGGTGCGCTTCACCGGGCCATTCAATGCTACCGGGCAGCCGGTGGTATCGATTCCAACCGGGCTCTCGAACGAGGGGCTTCCGTTGTCGATGCAAATCATCGGCAAACCTTTCGACGAGGTAACGGTGCTGCGGGTGGCTGACGCATACGAACGCGCGCGCGGCCTGCTGCCGCTGCCGAAGATTTAAGGTCGTGCGCCTGTTCATCGTCGTGAACCGCTCGCTCTTCAGTCATCCTGAGCGAGCGCTGCGCGAGTCGAAGGATCTCGCGCGGCCTCTTGTGCCGCGCGATCCGCCAGGACTTCCCGCTAACAACCAGGATCATCCAAAAAACATCGAGTGGTTCAATGACAGCGAATTCGATGAATCGCAGGAGGAATTCCGATGGCGAAACTGACGGCCCAAACGGCCAAGGCGATGGCGCTCGAGTTGTACGGCTATGAGATGACCGACGAGGCCGCGGCGGCGGTCGCCAATGCGGCGGGCGCGATGATCACGAACGCGCGCCGTCTCGGCAATCTCGATCTGGGTGGCGTGCAGCCGCCGTTCGGTTACCCGACGCTGCTGGCCGAGGCCGAACGGATCCGCAAACGCGGCTGACGGAATTCGATATCAGCCGCCGGCGGCACCGCCGGACTGAAAATTTGGGAATAGTGTACTTAACGCAAAGCTGGCCTCCCCGTGGGCATTTGCCCTGATAAGGTGTTGCTGAGGAACGCACTATATCTCCTGAGTGGGCTTCGGCCAGCCTCCAGCCGGGCGTTTTTCTTTAGCGTCTTTTTAATTGATTTTTTCCAGTTAGCGCAAACGCTTGCTGTCGGCTTGCTTAATTGCGAACGCGGCACGAAGCCACTGCCTATGCGCCGATTGTTGCAGCGTAAATCAAAGTAGGCGAATAGCGGTGGATATATTTTTGCTGACTCTACGGAATTTGCCGTACATGCTGCGCTTGAGCGGCGAGAAAGGCCCCCGATGGCATTGGTCGCTACGCCGCCTCGCGCGCCGCTAATACAAACAATAGAGCAACACCTAGCACAATGATAAATGGCGCAGCGGGAGGACGACAATGACGGCCATTACACTGACAATAATAGGAGCTGCGATTATTGTTGGGGCATTTCTCGAAATTGCGGTCTTGATTTACTTCGAGACCATCAAGCCCTTGACCCTTGTTACTTTGGGGCTTCTCGCCATTTTTGCGGGCGCCACTACAGCTAACCTAACGGATATAACCAAAATAGTAGCTTCGTTCGGGAGTGGTAACGCGATCGAAATTCAACGTAACATTGAAACAAAGGCTGACCAAGTAAAGGTCGACACTCAAGAAGTCAGAAATTTGAAGGATCAAGTGAACGCACTCGTGGTACGAGCAGAGACGAGCGAAAAGAACGTCGCGCAAATGCAGAGTGTTGTTCGTCAAATGTCTCGGGAAATTTTGGCTCTCTTCATTTTGATCATCAATAGTACGACGCACGAAATGTCGCCAAAAGCTTTTGCTGAGCTTCTTAAACAGATAAATAATTTGTTGATCCTTGCCTATCCAAACAAAGGTGAAAAAGACAGAGAAATGGCTAGAATTTTTGATTTGATGCATCAGCCAACCCCAACAGCGACTGGTTCACCTACGCCTTAATCGCGTTAAGTGTATACGCTAGCGGCGCTTGCCGTAGGCGGATGTACACAGGACAATACGTGCATGTCGGAAGTAATGACCATACGGGTAGACCGCAAGACCAAAACCCGCCTTGAGAAACTCGCCAAGGCGATGGAGCGCACCAAGTCCTACCTGGCGGCCGAGGCCATCCGGACCTACGTCGAACTCAACGAATGGCAGATAGGCGAGATAAAGGCCGCGCTCAAGGAAGCCGACGCCGGCGACTTCGCGACCCCGGAGGAAGTCGCAAAGGTGATGAACAAGTGGAGGCGTTGGACTAATGGTTCCGCGGCCTCCGGATCTACTCGCGACATAGGAATTCCTCTTCAAGATCTTAGAGTACGCGCCGAAACCAGGCACGTTGGCGTTCGGCTCGGTCGCGGTTTGTCACCCCTTCGGATGGCGATGAATCGGATCGACCCAGAACACCGCCTCGGGCCGCTCCACCGGCTCGATATCGAGATTGATCACCACCGCCTCCTGGTCGCTGCGCACCACCACGCAGGATAACGGCGCGTCGGTCGAGGCGTTGATCTCCTGATGCGGCACGAACGGCGGGACGAAAATAAAATCACCGGGCCCCGCCTCGGCGACGTATTCCAGATGTTCGCCCCAGCGCATCCGTGCGCGGCCCGCGACAACGTAGATGACGCTTTCGAGTTGCCCGTGATGGTGCGCGCCGGTCTTCGCGTTTGCTTCGATCTTTACTGTTCCGGCCCAGATTTTCTGCGCTCCGGCACGCGCGTTGTTGATCGCGGCCGCGCGCGACATCCCCGGAGTCTGCGCGGTCTGCGGGTCCAGTTGGTCGCCGCGAATCACTTGGACGCCGTGGTCTCGCCAATGATCGCTCGAACCGCCGGGAGCGGGATGGGAATCGCTCATCTGATGATTACTCCTTCAGTGACCATTACTCAGTGACCACTACTGTCTCGGACATCAGTGCCGAAGACGATGATGCTATTTTACGGACCGTCTTGGGCCTGTGAATTCGCCGTCAGAGGCGAAATTCGCAAAGCACGAAATCATGATCGGAGACTCGGCGGCCCATGAGCGACGTGCGCGCGGGTACGACCGCAGCCGACCCCTTCACCGGCTGGATTCCACGCGCCGCTATCCAATCCAGCTTCGGGCGCCATATCGGCGGCACCCATCGGCCGAGCGTAAACGTCGGCACGGCCGGAAGGTTCGCTCCCTCCAGAGAAAATCCGTGCTCCCTTATCCGATCGAAGAGTGGCTCGCGCGCCTGCGGCTCGCGAAAGCGCTTCGGATGCCACACCAGCGCCGCGGCCGCGCGCGACACTCCCCAGCGCCGATCCATGTCCAGGGTGGTCGTATTGAAATCGCCGCCGATAATGATCGGCCGTTTGTCGCCGATGCCGCTCAGGAAGCTTTCCATCTGCAGATTGCGTCCCTGCGGGATCCCAGACCCGTTCCAGATGCACGACCCCCAGCGTTACCTGGCGGCCGTCGACGTTGATGCTCGCGAGCAATCCCTGGTGAATGCCGGCCAGATATAGCTGCTTGGAGATGTTCGGCGGTTTGGGCAGCTCGATTGCCTGAAAGTCGTCCAGCGGCCGCGCACTCAGAATGGCGTTGCCCAGTGCGCGCATTCCGTTGCGGCTATCGATCCGCCCGAACGACGGAAGAAACACGAAACTCATCTTGAGCGCCGCGGCGAGCGCGGGCGCGAATTCGACGCTCTTGTGCCGCGGCATCCGCCAGCTCGCCTCGCACACCATCAGGGCGCCCACGTCGGCCAGGGGCGGGCGCATGAGACACGCGGCGATGGCGTCCAGGTTCGCGCCGCCGGCGACGTTGAGGACCGCTATCTTGAGCGCCGATCGCGCGGCGATCGCCGGCCGGTTGAGGGCCATCGGGTCGAACGGCGGCCCCGAAGGCGCCGCTGTTGCGGCTGCGGCTCGTTGCGCGGAGTCGTGAATCGCCATCCAGCCCGCTCGCCGGCACAGGTCCCGGTCAACCTCCGAGTTCTTCCCTGAGCGCGTCGAACGACGTGATCGGCGCGGTGCAGGTCCGCTCGCGGCACACGTAAGCGGTGAGCCGGCCGTCGATCTGCGATTTGCCCCGCACCGCCTCCGGCACGAAGCCGTCGTCGGTCCTGCGCGGATCGGCGAGGAACAGCGCGCGGTTAGGCAGGTAGAGCAGGCCCAGCCGCTCGATCCACTCGTCGAGGCCGGCCGTGCCGCGCTCGCCGACGATCACGATCTCGGCCGCGCCGCGCTGATACAGGTCGATCGCTTCGAGCATATGCGAGAACGCGAACGGCTGCTGCTCGACGAAGCCGCGGAGCAGGCTGAGCGTCCGCCGCGCCTCGACAAAATAGCGCTCCTCGCCCGTGTAACCGTGGAGCCGCAGCAGCGCGATCACCGCCGCGCTGTTGCCTGAAGGAGTCGACCCGTCGAAGACCGCCTTCGAGCGCATGATCAGCCGTTCATGGTCGGCGGACGTAAAATAGAAGCCGCCCTTCTCCGCGTCGAGGAACCGCTCCAGAATTGTATCGGCCATCGTGCGCGCCAAATCGAGATAGTGCGTGTCGAGCGAGGCTTCGTAGAGATCGATCAGGCTCCCCGCGAACAGCGCATAATCCTCCAGGTACGCATTGAACCGCGCAACGCCGTCCTTGTACGAACGCTTGAGCGCGTGGCCGTCCCACAGCCGGGCCATCACGAATTCCGCGCCGCGCGCGGCCGCTTTCAAGTAGCGCTCGTCGCCGAGCGCCCGAAATCCCTCGGCCAGCGCGCCGATCATCATCCCGTTCCACGCGGCCAGAATTTTTTCGTCGCGCGCCGGCTTGACCCTGCGCTCGCGCGCCTCGAAGAGCAGGCGGCGAATCTCGCCGATCGCGCGCTCCATCTCCTCCGGACTTTTTTTGAACATCCGGGCCGCCTCGCCGGCGCTGATCGTGCGATGCAGGATGTTGGCGCCCTCGAAGTTGCCCTCGGCGCTGATGTCGAAGTAGCGCTCGGCGATCGCGCCAAGCTCGTCACCCAGCACCGCGCGCGCTTCCGCGGGCGTCCACACGAAGAACTTGCCTTCCTCGCCCTCGCTGTCCGCGTCCTGCGTCGAGTAGAAGCCGCCCTCGGGGCTAGTCATCTCGCGCAATACGTAGTCGAGAATCTCGCGCGCCACGGTCAGGAACTCCGGCTCTCCGAGCGCGCGGCCGGCGTCGAGATAAAGCCGCGCCAGCAAGGCGTTGTCGTACAGCATCTTTTCGAAATGCGGCACCAGCCATCGATCGTCGACGCTATAGCGATGGAATCCGCCGCCGAGCTGATCGTAGATGCCGCCCTTGGCCATTTTGGTCAGCGTCTCGCGCACCATGTGACCGAATTCGAGATCGCCGGTCGCCTGATGCATCCGTAGAAAAAGCGAAAACACGAAGCTGTTCGGAAACTTGGGCGCGTGACCCATGCCGCCATTGATCCGGTCGTAGTGCTCGGCCAGTGCCCGCGCTCCGTTCTCCGCCATATCGGGCTTGAGCTCGCCGCCGTCCGGTTCGAAATCCGCGAGGCCCGAAAGCCCCTTGCCGAGACGTTCGACGTTCTGACGGATATCCGCCGGCTGCGTGCGAAACGCGTTGGCGATCGCGGTCAGCACCCGCGGAAACCCGGGCATCCCCTGGCGGTCTTCGGGCGGAAAGTAGGTGCCGCCATAAAACGGCTCGCCCTCGGGCGTCAGGAACACGGTGAGCGGCCATCCGCCGCGCCCGGTCAGTAGCTGCACGGCGTCCATGTAAATCTGGTCGAGGTCGGGGCGCTCCTCGCGATCGACTTTGATCGAAACGAAGTTCTCGTTCATCAACTGCGCTATCTGTTCGTTCTCGAACGACTCGCGCTCCATCACGTGGCACCAATGGCAAGCCGAATAGCCGATCGAGAGCAGCACGGGCTTGTTCTCCGCGCGCGCCCGCGCGAGCGCCTCGTCGCTCCACGCGTACCAATCCACCGGATTGTGCGCGTGCTGGCGCAGGTATGGACTTTGTTCGTTGATGAGGCGGTTGGGCTTGCGCCCGGAGGCCTCGTGTCCGTGCTCGTCGCTCATGGCGGTCATGTCTCCCGGGAGCTGCCCGGCGAAGGCCGGAGCCTCCGAGGCTAGCATGCGCCGCAATAGCGTTTCTATGCGGCGTCGCCGGCGGAACCGCACGGCGCCTAGAGATCATGCCGAAGGGCGCACTCGTGCGGGTACTTGAACCCTATGGAGCAGGCTGCGAACCTTAACGCGCAATGGAAAATATCGCCGACCCGCGCCATCCCGGCGAGCGCCTCGACGGAGCGCGAGGCCTTGGCGCTCGCGCATCTTCGGTCCCTGCCTCGGTCCCCGACTGCGACGCGGCCGTCGAGATTTTTGGCTACGCGGTCTCCTGGCGCGCCGCCGCGTCCGCCGTGCTGCTATTGGCGACGGTGATTTTCTTCACCCGGCTGGGAGCGCGCGCGCTTTGGTCCTCGGAATTCCGATGGGCGGAAATCGCGCGCGAAATGCGTCTCACGTCGCGCTACTTCTGGCCGACTATCAACGGCCGCGTTTACTACGACAAGCCGCTCGGCTCTTACTGGCTGGTGCTCGCGGCGGCCTGGCTCACCGGCGGACTGGACGAGACTTCGGCGCGGCTGCCCTGCGCGATCGCCGGATTGCTCGGCGTATGGCTGGTGATGCTGGTCGGGCGGCGGCTCTACAACACTCGCACCGCCTTGCTCGCGGGAGTCGTCCTGGCTACGAGCTTCAGCTTTGTTTTCTTTTCGCGTCACGCCTCGGCCGACGTCGAAACGATCACCGGTGAGTTGGCGGCGTTCGTGCTTTTCCTGCGCAATGAGGAGCGGCAGGACGGATGGTGGGTGGTCGGATTATGGCTGGTGATGGCCGCGACGTCGCTCACCAAGGGCCTACTCGGCTACGTCCTGCCGCTGATGGTTCTCGGATTGTACTCGTGTCTCGCGGACGGATGGGCCGAGCTGGGACGGCGGCTTTCGCGCGGTCCTCTTCTGGGCCGAATCGGATGGCTCTTCGGGCGTAACCGATGGCTCTTCAACTGGAAGTCGATAGTTGCGATTCCTCTCGGCGTGGCGGTCTATTACGTGCCGTTCGCGATCTCGGCCGCTCGCACCGGCTCCGAAAAGGGCCTCGAGATGGTGTATCGCGAAAACGTCGTGCGGTTCTTCCATCCGTTCGACCATCGCGGCCCCATTTATCTCTACTGCTACGTTATTTTCGCCCTGATGATGCCGTGGTCGGCGTTCCTGCCAGCGGCGCTCGCCGAGGCCCATCGCAAGCCCGCCGCCGACCCCGCCGCGGCGCGCAACCATCGCTTCGTGATGGTTTACTTCTGGGCGACCTTTATTTTTTTCACGCTCTCCGGATCGCGCCGCAGCTACTATCTGTTGCCGATCCTGCCCGCCGGAGCGCTGCTCGTCGCCCGGCTGATGGTCACGCCGATCGAGGCGTTATCGCCGTTGGGACGGCGCCTGCTTGCGCTTGGCTACGCGGTTATCGCGATCGCGGTCATCGGCGGCGCGATCGCGATGATTCCGCCGCGATGGATCCTGACGGGACCGATGGCAACGTTGCCGCCGGCCCCTGACCGCGGCGTCTACCTGCTCTGCTGGGCGGTGTCTCTGCTCGCGGTGCTTTATACTCTGAGGAAGTTCGACACGCGCCGGGTAGCGATGTCCACGGCGACCGTCGGCGCGCTTTTCCTAGCCTACCTGTTCATCTTCGCGATGCCTGCCGCCGACAAATGGCGCGGCGAAAAGAATTTCGCCGAGGACATCCGCCGCCAGATGGGCGAGGCGACCTCCGGCGTGGTGCTATACAAAACGGTCGGTCCGCTCTACTACCTCGACCTGCCCGAACCGCTTCCGTACTACGACGACGCGGGCAAATTGAAACGCGACGCGCTCGACAACAAACTCCGATGGGTCATCGTGCGGCGCCGGGATCGCGATTATCTCGGCAGTGAGCTTGGCGGGCTGAACAAGGTGGTCGCTAGCGAGGAAGTTTTTCCCTTCGAATCGCGCCAGCATGTGCTTAACAAGGAAGTCCTCGTCGTCGTGCCGCCGGTCTCCGCGTCACCGGCCGCCGGCGTCCAAAGCGGACACTGACGAAGCGCGTGCGACGCGCCGGCATCACAGTCGAACAGGACCTTACAGCAAACAGGACCTTACAGCCGCATCGGCATCACGACGTAGGTGAACTGCGAGTCCGTTAGTGAATTGATCACGCCCGGACTTACCTCGTCGCTAAGTCCCAAACTCGCGTCGCTTTCGGGCGGCATCACGCCCAGGGCCTGGATTAGATAGGCCGCGTTGAAGCCGATCGAGAACTCGTCGCCGGTGAAGTCGACGTCGATAGTCTCGCTCGCCTCGCCCATCTCGGGACTGGTCGACGACACCGTCAGCGCGCCGCTCGTGAGCCCCAACTTGACCCCGTGATAGCGCTCGTTGGAGAAGATTGCGGCCCGCTTGATGGCGTTGAGCAGAGCGTCGCGTCCGACCGCGACCGCATACTTCGATTGCTTGGGGATCACCCCGCGATAGTCAGGAAATTCACCTTCGACCAGGCGCATCGAAACCTCGGTTGCGCCTCGCTTGAGCCATGCGAGCTGCCCGTCGAGCATCAATTGCACCCGCTCTTCACCTTCCTGGTCGAGCAGCTTGCGCAGTTCGGCAAGGCCTTTGCGGGGGATGATCGCGTTCCCTTCCATCTCGAAGCCCTCGGCCTCGCGTTCGATCATCGAGAGCCGATGGCCGTCCGTGGCGACCATCCGAGCCACGCCCTTCGAGGCCGCTTCCACCAGCACGCCGCCCAGGTTGTAGCGTGCCTCGTCCGGGCTGACGGCGAAAATGGTCTTATCGATCATCGTCGCCAGCACGCGGGTCGGGATCGTAAGGTCTCCTTTAATCGCCTTGCGGGGACTTTCACCCTGCGTTTTCGCCTGCGACTGGCTGGGCATCGCCGGGAAGCTTCGCGGATCCAGCCCCATCATTTTGAACTTCGCCCGTCCGCATTTGAGTTCGACCCAGTCGTTATCGATCGATTTGAATGAGACCTCGCCGCCTTCGGCTTCGCGGACGATTTCGAACAGCTTGCGCGCGTTGAGCGTAAAGCTGCCTTTCTTGTCGACACGGCAGGGAATTTCGGTGCGGATACCGACCTCCAGGTCGGTGGCGGCCAGGCGCAAGCTCGCGCCCTCGGGCTCGAGCAGGACGTGCCCGAGTATCGGCACCGTGTTCCGCCGCTCCACGATTCCCTGCACCAGCGACAGGCTGCTCTGCAGCACCGCGCGCTCGATTACCAGTTCCATTTATCCTCTCGTCGCCGCGCACTCCTGATCTTAAAGATCTAATTAGATCTAAAGATCATAAGATAGCAGTAGGCCCTGTGAATTTGTTGATGGGCGGTGCAACTCTTCGTAATCGTTACACGATCGCGGCTCACCAGACAGTGCATCGCGCCCGGTCTGCGATTGCATGTGCGCCCGCCTCCTCCCTTCCCCTGTCGACACTGTGGATATTGTAGAGGACTTTTCCACAGAGTTGTTAGAGGCGTTCACACGGAACCCCGATCGATTTTGAGTTCGCGTTCGATTTTTTCAATCGACATGCGAAAAGCGGAATCATTCGCCACCCGCCGCGCGATGAGGTTGTGAGCGTGGATCACCGTCGAATGGTCCCGCCCGAAATGCTCGCCGATAACCGGAAACGAGCTGTCGGTGAGCTTGCGGCACAGGTACATCGCCACCTGGCGGCAGAAAGCGATGTGCTGGGTGCGCTTTTTCGACTTCAGGTCCACCAGCCGGATATGAAAAAAGTCCGCCACCGTTTTCTGGATGCCGTCGATGCCCGGGCGATGGTCCTGCACCCGGATAAGGTCGTGGAGCGCCTGGCGGGTGAACTCGACCGTCAGCGGAGCGCGGTCCATCGAGGCCAGTGCGGCGAGTCGCGTCAGGCATCCTTCCAGTTCGCGCACATTGGAAGAAACGTTCTGCGCGATATAGAGCGACACGTCGGAGGGCAGGCTCATGTTGTCGTGCGCAGCCTTCTTCTGCACGATTGCGACTCGTGTCTCAAGATCGGGCGGTGCGACGTCGGCGATCAGCCCCGACTCGAAACGATTCCGCAGCCGCTCTTCGAGTCCCGGAATGTCGCGCGGCACCTTGTCCGAGGTCAGCACGATCTGATGGCGCTCGGAGTGCAGCGAGTTGAAGGTATGAAAAAACTCCTCCTGGGTGCGCTCCCGTCCGGCGAGGAACTGGACGTCATCGAGGATGAGCGCGTCGACGCGGCGGAACTTCTCCTTGAACTCGCCCATCCGGTCGCGCCTGAGCGAGGTTATCAGCTCGTTCATGAAAACCTCGGCGGGCATGAACAGCACCTTGCGCTTGCCGCTGTTCCACAACTGATGGCCAATCGCGGTCACCAGGTGCGTCTTGCCCAAACCCACTCCGCCGTAGATGAAAAGCGGGTTGTACTTTTCGCCGGGCTGATTGGCGACCGCCAGCGCCGCCGCATGGGCGAACTGGTTGGCCGAGCCGACCACGAATTCGGTGAACGTATAGCGTTCGTTGAGTTGCGGATGACGGTCGCGCGGCGCTGCCTCGGCGGTGGAAGGACTCGGCGGCATCGTGCGCCGCACTGACTCATGCAGACTGCCATTGCCGGCCAGTCCCAGGGTTAGCTTTACGTCGACCGCTTGTCCGGCCTCGACCGAGAGCGATTGGCGAAGCAGTTCGAGGTAGCGATCGTTCACCCAGTCGCGAAAGAAACGGTTGGGCGCTTCGATCGTGGCGGTGCGCCCCTGCAGTCCAAGAAAATTCAGTGGTCCGATCCAGGTTTCGAAACCGACCTGGCCCAGCGAATCACGTATCCGGTCCGCGGCCCGTAACCACAAAGCTTCCATATTTCCCCTCCACAAAGAGCCTGTGAGCCGTCATGCAGGGCAGGCAGATCCCCCCGACGAACCGAGCACGTTCCGGCTAAATTACACACAAGCTTATCCACACCTGTGGACAAGCCACCTGCTTCCCTCTCCCGATATCGATGCGAAGCGTTCCCGATGGTCTATCAACTTCAGCCATCGGCGGTCCGGGTTTGATGAACAACTTTCAAAAATCCAACGAGCAGATCGAGCGCCTCTGCGGCCACCTTGATCCTGACGCCGTTCGCCACGGCGGCTTGCGCGCGACGGCGCGGTTCCGGGTTGCGAAGTGTGTTGACGAAGACAACGTGATAGACCCTTTGGAGAGATGGCTCAAGCAAAAGCGATCGCGGTTCCACAAGCGCGCGATTTTTTTCATGAATCGCGAAAAGGCGCGAGGCCTCGCGACCGCTTCGCGGCACCCGGATTTTTCGCGATCGCGCTCGTTGGCTCTGGAAGCCGCTGTTCACGCAATACATTGCGATGATCGAGACGCCGATGAGGGTTTGACTGACAGCTCGGCGGATGTTAGCGAGCAAAAGCCAAAGCGAAATCGAAAACAAAAATCGAAAACAAAACTACCGGCCAAAATCAAATTGCCGCGATGATCACCAAAAAAAATTCCGCCGCCCTGCTCGACCGCGCAGCCGCCGTCATACCCGGCGCGGTCAACTCACCGGTGCGCGCATGGAAAGCGGTCGGCGGCGCCACCCTCTTCATCGCGCGCGGCGAAGGCGCGGCCGTGATCGATGCCGACGGTAATCGCTTCCTCGATTACGTCGGATCCTACGGTCCCGCGATCCTCGGCCACGCTCATCCCGAGGTGGTCGCCGCGGTCGCCGAACAAGCCGCCCGCGGCTTCGGTTTCGGGGCCCCTACCGAATTGGAAATCGCGCTGGCCGAGCGTATCGCCGCCGCCATCCCGATGGCTCGCAAGGTGCGCCTCGTCAGCTCCGGTACCGAGGCCGGGATGACCGCGATTCGCCTCGCGCGCGCGGCCACCGGGCGCTCCAGGATCATCAAGTTCGACGGCTGCTATCATGGTCATAGCGACGCCCTGCTGGTGCGCGCCGGTTCGGGCGTGATGACCCTGGGCGTGCCCGACAGCGCTGGCGTGCCCGAAGCGCTGGCCGCGTTGACCCGGGTCGCCCAGTACAATTCGATCGAGGCTGTGGAACGTTATTTTCTCGCGGAGCCGCGCGATATCGCGGCGGTCATTGTCGAGCCCGTTGCCGCCAACATGGGCGTGGTGTCGCCCGCACCGGGCTTCCTCAAGGAGCTCGGCGACCTGGCGCATCGCTACGGCGCGCTACTAATCTGCGACGAAGTGATCACCGGCTTTCGCCTCCGCTACGGCACGGTGCACGAAACCCTTGGCGCCGAGCCCGACCTGATCATGCTCGGCAAAGTGATTGGCGGTGGTATGCCTATCGGCGCGGTCGCGGGACGAACCGACTTGATGGACCTGCTCGCGCCGGTCGGGCCGGTGTACCAGGCGGGGACTTTATCGGGCAATCCGGTGGCCGTGCGCGCGGGCCTCGAGACGCTGAAAATTCTGGCCCGGCCCGGAACTTACGATCGATTGGAGGCGGCCTCCGCGCGGCTCGGCGCCGGGATGGCCGAAGCGCTCGGCGCTTCGGGCCTCGTGGGCTGTATCAATCGGGCCGGGTCGCTGGTGACGGCATTTCTCGGAGTCGAAGCGGTGCGCGATGCCACCGACGCGCGCCGCGCGGACCCGGCGATGTTCGCGCAATTTTTTCACGCGATGCTTGAACGCGGTATCTACCTGCCGCCCGCGCAATTCGAGGCTATGTTCGTGTCGCTCGCGCATAGCGACGCCGACATCGATCGGACCATAGCCGCCACGCGCGAATCGCTGGCGCAAATCGGCGGGGCCGATTCCGCAAAGTCTTCCGGATCGGCCGGTTCGTCCGGACGAGAAAGATCCTGATCGCCGCGAGGTTCTCGAATGTCAGAGCATCCGCCCCCGGACGAGTCGTCATCGGATAGGCCGAACCTCTGGCGGTTTGCCGCTATCGGGGCGGAGCTTTTCTCGCCGATCATCGGCGGTTCGGTGGCCGGCTACTATATCGACGCCCATTTTCACACCGGGTCGGTCTGGACGCTGATCGGATTGCTGGGCGGTGTGTTTCTCGGATTTTATCGCCTGATAGCCGAAACGCGTTCCTTCCGTAAGAATCTCTGATCGCATGACGTGGACGGTTCCAACAATCGCCGGGATCCAGGGCGCGACGGCGGTGATAACCGGCTTGCTGAGCATCCTGCTGCTCGCGACGGTTTCGCCAGCGATGGCCGTTGGATGCGCGGTCGGCGGCGCGGTGATGATCGCGAATCTTTTCCTGCTCGCTTTCGTAGGGCGATGGATCGTCGCGGTGGCGGCGAAAAGCGGCGGCGCCAACCGGCTCGGCATTGTTGCGGCGCCCCTGAAATTGCTGTTTATTGTTACCGTCGTCGCTTGGCTCCTCAGCCGCACCAACATCAACGTTCCGGGCTTCGTGCTCGGCGCCTTGACTCAGCCGGGCGCGATCTTTATTGAAACTTGGCGCGTTTCGGCGCGGGCCGCGTAGCGGCGGCCGCAGCGCGGCGCGGAGGCGATAGTTTGAATCCGGTCAATTTTATCGATGGCATAGCGGGAGTTGCGCATCTTCCGCCGGTCGTGGTCGGCACCTGGATCGCGATGGGGATCCTCATTGTTTTCGGGATTTACGCGCGGCGCGCCCTGCTGGCGGCGCCTGACCCCACCGTTCCAGATACTGGAATTACGCTGCGATCGGTCGGCGAAGTGATGGCCGAGTGGCTCGACGGCTTCGTTGCGGGTGTGCTGGAGGGTCATGGCACGCGCCAGTACGTACCCTTCTTCGGCACGCTTTTCATGTTCATCCTGACGGCAAATGTCCTCGGTCTGATTCCGGGGATGGAACCGCCGACCAGCGACACCGACCTCACCTTCGCGATCGCCCTCATCTGCTTCGTCTATTACCTCTACCAAGGCTTCAGGCATCAGGGGCTCTATTATCTGCGCAGCTTTCTGGGCCCACTGTGGTGGCTGGCGTGGTTCTTCGTGGTGATCGAGGTCGCGGACAATCTGTTTCGCCCGTTTTCGCTCGGCATCCGTCTCTTCGCGAACATGTTCGCCGATCACAAGGTGCTCGGACTCTTCACGGGACTCACCAAGCTGGTCGTACCGCTGGCCTTTTATGCGTTGGGCTCGATCGTCTGCATCGTGCAGGCTCTGGTCTTCGTGATCCTGGCGGTGTCGTACGTCCGGATGGCGAGCCACTCGCACTACTAACATCGTATTGTCCCGGCGAGGCCGAAGGCGCGCCGAAGGTTTCAGAAACAATTCGTGGCCAGGCTCGGTCCGGTTCGCGGGGTGGAAGAGGATAGAGGGGAGAAAAAAGAGCCATGGATCCGGCTGATGGCCGCGAGCAAACCAAGGAGGAAACGTAGATGATTCGACGGTTAGGAAAATGGCTCGCGATGGCGACGGCGATGGTGCTCGCGAGCCCGCTGCTTGCGATGGCGCAGACGGCCGGCAGTGGCGGCGGCGACGGCTTGCGCGCGGGGCTCATCGGGCTTGGCGCCGGCCTCGGGATCGGAATCGCGGCATTGGGATGCGGAGTGGGTCAGGGGAAACTCGCAGCCTCGGCGATGGAATCAATCGGCCGCAATCCCAACAGCACCAATCAGCTCTTCGTCCCGATGATCATCGGGCTCGCGTTCGTCGAGTCGCTGACCCTGTACTCGCTGGTTATTTCGTTCATCCTGCAGGGCAAGATTTGATAAGCTAACACCGTTTGGCATTTCGCACGGACCGAAGACGGGGCCCCTATCGGCCCCGTTTTCTTTTTCAGCCGGTTCCTCTCCAGCGACAGGCCATAGGGCCGTTACAGGATTCAGTCGCGGCGCTTCGCCCCTTGAAGCACATCGAAGCGGGCGCGCCGCCGATCGCGCCTGAGCAGCACGTACATCGCACCCGCCCCGCCGTCGCCCGGCCGCGCCGTCGCAAACGCGAGCACATACCCGCCCATGTGCCCATGCGAGAGCCATTGCGAGGCGGCATGCTTCAGCACCGGCGTTCCGCCCGGCGACCGCAGGCCGCGGCCGTGTACCACCAGCACCGTGCGCAAGCCTTTGCGCACCGAGCCGACGATAAATTCCTCCAGCGCGGTCTTGGCGTCCGGTTGGATCTTTCCGTGGAGATCGATATGCGCCTGCACCGCGAACTCGCCACGGCGAAGGCGCGTCACCAGCCGCGGATCGAGTCCGAGGCGCGCGCCCTCGGTATATTCCTCGGTCTCGGTCAGCTCGAACGTCCCCACACCGGAAACCAGGTCCGATAGCTGCGCGAGAACCTCGGCGTCTTCGCTGACGATTTCCAGCGTCACCTCCGGCTTGGAGACGACGCGCGTCGGACGCTGGTCGCCGATGCGGCGAACCCCGTCGACCGCCTGACGGAACATCGTGGCGTCGTCGAGCACCGGCGCCGCTTCGGATGACTCCGCAGCCGTCGCGGCAGGGGCGGCCTTGACGCGCTCGATAGGCTTGGCCGCGCTTTTGGGCTGGGGCCGCGCGCTCAGCAGCTTTTTCAGCTCTTTGAACGGCGAGCCGAAGGCCGGCTTTTCCGCTGGTGGTTTGGGAGACTCGCGCGGTGGCCGGGTCTTTCGCCTTTTGGCCATCTGAGGCTAAGCCTACCGGTTGTTTGCTCGACGCGCATCCATCAAATGACAGAAGGCACTCAAACCGGTCGAAGTCATGCGAACGGCCGAAGCGATCGAGCGCAACGGCGTTGGCATACCCGCCGCTTCAGTGGAGAATACGATCCTTTGGCGGGGGAAAGCGGAAGCGGAAAGGGGTGTCGCGATGCGTAAGCTCATCCGGGCAATCATCATCGTCGTCGGAATCGTCGTGCTAATTGTGGTCGCCGTGGGGACCTACGCAGTACTCAACCTCAACGGGATCATTCAGAAGCAACGTGGCCTCATTCTGGCGAAAGCCAGCGACGCGGTGGGCCGCAAGGTCGACGTCCAGGACATTCACGCGAGCCTGGGATGGGGTGTGGTCGCTGACCTGCGCGGGGTGACGGTCGCGGATGATCCGGCGTTCTCGCAAACGCCGTTTGTGCAAGCCGCGGACGTCTACGCCCGGGTCGCGCTGCTGCCGCTGTTGAGCCATCGCGTCGAAATCAAACAAATTGCGCTTAAACAGCCCGTCGTGCACATCATCCGCAATCAGCGCGGGATTCTGAACGTCAGCAGCATCGGTAAGAAGTCTTCCACCGGCGAGACCGTGGTGCCGCCGCCGTCGGCCGCACCTCCGACAGCCGGGACGGCGCCGCTAAAGGGCGTACCGCTTACCCAGGCGCAGCCCGAAGCTCGGCAAAACGCGGGTGCGGGAGCGCTTGGCGCGGTGTCGGTTTCGAGCCTTACCGTCGAGGACGCCACTATCGTTTACCAGGACGCGGGCGCCGCGCCGGTGACGGTAAGCGCGGTGAACCTGGACATCGAGGATCTCGGCGTTACCACGCCGGTCGAGATCACATTGAGCCTGGCGGCGCTTGGCACGAGCAAAAATCTTTCACTGACCGGCAAGGTCGGGCCGTTGATTACCAATGGCGCGATCGACTTGTCCGCGATCCCGCTCTCTTTCAACCTCGACCTCGGGCCGCTTACGATGGCCCAGCTCAAGGCGGTCCCGCAGATCGCCAAGGCGATCCCGCCACAGCTCAGAGTGGCCAACCCGATCACGGCGAGCGTCAAGGTCGACGGCACCGTCCAATCGATCGCGTTTAACCTCGTGACCGACCTTACCGGCAACCAGGTCGTGTACTCCGGCGTGCTCGACAAGGCGGCGGGCGTCCCGCTCAAGCTCGCGGCGGCCGGAACGCGAAAGGACAACGGAGGCGCGCAACAGATCGAGATCCAGAGCGCGGCGCTCACGCTCGGCGACCTCGATCTGAAGGCTGGCCAGATTCAGCTAGGCCCAAACCTCAGCGCGCGAGTCGACAGCAACAGATTCGACCTTGCCGCGATGGGCAAGATGCTGGTCGCGCTCAGCAAATACAACGCCTCGGGCAAGGCCGAGATTCACGCGCTGGTCAAAGTCGTGCAGCAAAAGCCCGAGGTTAATGGCGTCGTGACGCTGGCCTCCGTGACGGTCACGCCCGCCGGGCAAGCGCGCGATCGTGGGCGGGCTCAGCGGAGACATCAAGATGGCCGGCACGAGCGCCGTGGCCGGTCCGCTGACCTTCAATCTCGGCTCGGGTCACGGCAAACTGTTGGTCAATGCGCAGTCAATTCAACCGATAAGCGCGACCTATGACTTCAGCGCCGACGTGGTGAAGCCGGCCGAACTGACCGCCAATCCCAAACCGGAAGCGGCGGCCGACCACCTCGACCGGCTGGCCGTCAAAGGCACGGTCCGCGGCACCACGTCCGCGCCGACAGTGACGGCGTCGGTGACATCGCCGAGCGGGACGGCGCAGAATATCGCCTATCGCAACCTCGCGGTCGACGCGACCTATGGCGGCCAGGCCGTGACGATTAGCTCGCTCAAAGTCGGCGCTTTCAACGGCTCGCTCGACGGCAACGCGCGGGCGACGCTCGGCGCTGAGCCGGTCTTCAACGTGGGGCTCAATCTCCGCGGGATAGATTTGCAGCAGGCGTTGCTTTCGCAGAAGTCCAGCGCCGCCAATACGGTCCGCGGTCAGCTAACGGGGCAGGTGCGCGTCGCGGGCCGCGGCGCCAACTTCGACAAGATTAAGCCGACGCTGAATGGCAACGGCCAGATGTCGGTAGCCAACGGCAAACTCATCGGCGTCAACATCGCGGCGCAGGCGATGCGCAAGGTCCAGGGCATACCGGGCATCGACGCGCTGCTTACGCCGACGATCGTCGGGCGCCATCCCTCGTTGTTCAACTCACCCGACACCGATCTCAGCCAACTTAGCCTCACGTTTACGATTCAGGGGCCGCGAATCACCTCGCACGACATCAAGGCCGCGACGCCCGACTACAGCGCGACGGCCGACGGATGGTTCGACCTGAACAAGAACATCGACATGAAGGCGCATCTGGTGCTTTCGCAGGAGCTGAGCCGGGAGATCATGTCGCAGAAAAAGAACGTGGTCTACCTGGCCAACGAGCAGAAGGAGATCGACATCCCGGTGCAAATCAGCGGGCAGTTGCCGAAGCCCTCGGTGCAGCCCGACATCCAATTCCTCGCACAACGCGCCGCCAATCATCTGGTGCAGAAGCAGGCGGGCAAATTTCTCAATAAGTTCCTGGGCAAAAACTCCAACAACGGTTCCGGAAGCAATCCGCTCGGCGGCGCCCTGAACAAGTTTTTCCACTAATTTGCGTTCTGTTCGTCTGAGCCCGAAAACTCCGGGCAGGGAGAGTTTGCGATGGCCGGAATAGCACTCAACGCGAGTGAACTGCTGCTTGATCAAGAAAATCCGCGCATAAGCAAAGCAACGAATCAGCGTGAGTCTCTCCAGAAAATCATTGAAGACCAGGACCTGAAACTTGTCGTGCTCGCGGAGAGTATCGTCACGGATGGCCTCAATCCGATGGATAGGTGGCTCGTCATCAAGTCACCCAATGAGCGTGGCATGTATGTTGTCTTGGAGGGGAACCGGAGACTTGCCGCGATCAAGATTCTCCACAATAGCGCTGTAATGAACGATCTAGAGGTGCGGTCTCCGGTTAAGAACAGGCTTGAAGAGCTATCAGAACAGTTCAACCTAAGGGCGATTGAACCGATCGATTGCTTTGAAATAGGTGAACGGTCGGCGGCCGCTAGTTGGCTTAGTCAGAGACACACGGGGCAAAACGGTGGTCGCGGCATTGTCGACTGGGGAGGCGTTGCCACCGCTCGCTTCCGTGGGCGCGACCCTGCACTTCAGGCCTACGAAGTCGTCCTAGCTTTTGGCGGCCTTACCGACGAAGAGAAGGCGATGGTCGAAGATCGCTTTCCAATCACAACGCTCGACCGGCTACTCTCGACCCCGGCGGTTCGCGAGAAGATCGGAGTGCAGATTTCAGAGTCGAAACTGAGAACCGATCTTCCGCCGTCCGAAGTCATCAAACCTCTACGCAGGATAGTTCTCGATCTCGCAACTGAAACGATGAATGTCACGAAGCTCAAGAGCAAGGATCAGCAGATTGTTTACATATCGAAGCTCGGAAAGGATTTGCCAGACCTGAAGAAACGCACCGGTTCCATGAAGTCGATCGACGGTTTGGAGGAACAGGACTTCAACACGGCCACGCCGAAGAAGCCAAGACCGAAGCCTAAAGCGCCCGTACGGAAGACGTTGATTCCGCGTGACTGCTATCTCACCGTGTCGAATCCGAAAATCGCTGAGATTGTGAAGGAGTTGCGCTCTCTCCCACTGCTTGACTATCCGCACTCGATTTCAGTGCTGTTCAGAGTGTTCCTCGAGACATCGGTCGATCATTTCTTGACCGCCGCGAACATATCGTTGCATGTGAAGGTGAAAACGCCGGGCGGGAATCGGGACAAAGACAAGTCGCTTGACTCGAAGGTTCGAGAAGCCATTGCGGAGTTAGTGAGGAAGGGCGTTCCGAAAAAGGATCTTGCTGGTGTTGAGAAGGGCATCAACGACAAGAACAGTCCGCTCTACGTCGAGACGTTGCACCTCTACGTGCACAATCGCTTCTATTCACCGCCGGAGCGAGAGTTGAAGGTCGCCTGGGATAACGCGCAACTCTTTTTCGAGAACATCTGGAAATGAAATCGCCGGCCTCAGTAGGCCGACCGCGTCGCCTTGTGTACTACACTCCGCTCCGTTACCCCGGTGGAAAAGGTAAGCTCGCGGCCTATATCAAGGCGCTCATCAAAACCAACAGACTCTTCGATGGAGAGTATGTCGAACCGTATTGCGGGGGTGCCGCTGTGGCACTCGAATTGCTGTTTCACGAATATGTTTTACGAATTCACATCAATGACTTAAGCAAGCCGGTTTACGCATTCTGGAAGAGCGTGCTGAACCACACCGACGAATTCTGCAAATTAGTACGTGACACTCCACTGACCGTCCGGTCGTGGGACAAGCAAAAGCGGATTTTTTCCAATCAGAAAGATTTTGGCGTGGTCGAGATTGGGTTCGCCACATTCTTTTTGAATAGAACCAATCGGTCTGGAATCCTTAATGGGGGCGTGATTGGCGGGCGAGACCAAACCGGGCCGTGGAAAATTGATGCTCGATTCAATCGTGAAGAATTGGTCTTTCGCATAGAGTCGATTGCCAAGATGCGCGACCGTATCCGAGTCACTCGACAGGACGCGCTGAAGCTTCTGGAGGCTAATGCAGAGGTATGGGCTGCGAAAACCCTCATTTACCTTGATCCTCCTTATTACGAAAAGGGTCGCCACCTCTATTACGATTTTTATGAGCCGAAGGACCATGAGCAAATTTACCGGCTGCTGACCGGAAAGCTCAAAGCAAAAAATTGGATCGTTTCATACGATAACGTCGAGCCAATCCGTAGTTTATATAAGGATCATCAAACGCTCGTTTATGGAGTGGGCTATAGCTCGCGGGAGGTGCGCGAAGGTGCCGAGGTCATGTTTTTCAGCGATTCGGTGGAGAAGAGTCCGCTTACCGGCCCGCTGAGACTTATGGAGATGTTTTCGTGAAGGACAGGATGGCCCGGCAAGAGCCGCGCGCCGCCACGACGAGGTGGTCCGCCGTATGGCGAATAGCATCGTGCGAACTTCGTACGAGACCCGTATTGATACGATGCCCCTGCTGATCAGAGCTAACCGAAACCTTGCCTTGGCGTCCGCGGCCCGGCCTGGCGACGACCCGAACGCGCCTACAAATTCAACTGGACGACCGTGGCGCCGGCGCCGCCGCGATGCGGGTCGGCCTGGCGAAAGCCCGCGCAATAAGGCGAGTCGCTCAGGTATTCGTGGACCGCTTTCTTGAGCGCGCCCGAGCCAATCCCATGTACGATCCGCACCTCGGCGCGATTCGTCAGATAGGCCTGGTCGAGGAACTCCTCCAGCCGTCGCAGCGCGTCAGCAGTGCGCATCCCGATAAGATTAAGCTCGCTGTCGCCGCCGTCGGGCCCGGGACCGGCGCTGACCGTCACTTTCGGTGCGCGCTCCGCGGTCCGGCTCCGCGCCCGGCGCAACCGCTCCGGTGCGACTTCGATCCGCAGTCCGCCGCGACTCACGACCGCGCGGCCGGGCTCGAGCGCGATCAGTTCGCCCCGGATGTCGCCGAACTCGACCTGGTCGCCCACCTTGAGTGGCTCGCGCGCCGGGCCGCTTTCCTCCCCGTCCGCCGCGGCCTCGGGCGCCATCCGCTCGACCCGCTCGGTCGCCCGCCCGAGCATCGAGCCAAGCTCACGCTGCGCCTTGCGCCCCGCCCTTACTTCCTCGGCGATCGCCGCGCTTTCGCGCCGCAGGTCCGCGATTAGCGCCTTGCCCTCGCGCCACGACGCGTTCGCGTTCGGTCGCGACGCGCTCACGGCTCCGGCGCGTCGCCTCCTCCGCCTCGGCTGCGCGCTCGTCGGCGCGGCTTTGCTCTATCCGCAGGCGCTCGGCCTGGGCGCGAACCTCCGCACGCTCGGCCTCCAGCAGGCCCAGCACGCGCTCCACTTCGGCCGCCCCGGCCGGCATCGCCTCCCGCGCGGCGCTCACGATTTCGACCGGCAGGCCGAGTCGCTCGGCAACCGCGAGGCCATAGCTCTGGCCAATCGTATGGGGCTTGAGACGGTAGAGCGGCTGGAGATTGTCGGCGTCGAAGTCGACGGCGGAAGCCTCGAAGCCCGCGCGCGAGTACGCGTGCAGCTTGATCGCGGCGGAGTGAGTCGCAATCGCGACCAGGCATCGCCGCCGCCCCAGGTAGGTCATCAGGCCGATCGCGAGGGCGGCGCCTTCAACCGGGTCGGTGCCCTCGCCGGGCTCGTCGAGGATGACCAGCGCCGGCTCTTCGAGCGCGGCCGCCATCGCGCTCAGGTTGGCGATATGCGCGGCGAAGCTCGAGAGACTCGCCTCGATCGATTGCTCGTCGCCGATATCCGCGAAGATGCTGCGAAACACCGTGATACGGCTGCCTTCCCGCGCCGGAATGAGGAGGCCCGCCTGCGCCATCAGCGACAGCAGCCCGATGGTCTTGAGCGCGACGGTCTTGCCGCCCGTGTTGGGGCCGGAGATCACGATCCCGTGCAGGCCCGCCGCGATTCGCACGTCGATCGGTACGACGTCGCGTCCGCCGCTTATCAGCAGCGGATGGCGCGCCTCGAGGAGTTCGAGATCGCTCGCGCCGAGTTCGCCGAGCACGGGCTCGATGCAGCGCAAGCGCTCGGCGAAAATCGCGCGCGCGTTGAGCGCGTCGAGCGCGACCATCGCCTCGAACGTCATCCGCAGCTCGGCGCCGTAGCCGCGGATCATCGCGGTCAGATGCGCCAGGATGCGCCGTTCCTCGGCCTCGACCTCGCGCTCGAGCATCATCAGGCGGTTGTTGAGCTCGACCGCCCACATCGGTTCGACGAACAGCGTCTCGCCCGATACCGAGCGGTCCTGCACGATTCCTTCCAGCCGCTCGGAGTAGTTGAGCTTGAGCGGCAGGACGAACCGATGATTGCGCACGGTGACCAGGTAGTCCGAGACGAACGGCTCCATCCCGGGCGCGCTGAGCGAACGCGCGAGCCGCGCCTCCAGCTCGACCCGCTCGGCGCGGAGCCGATTGCGCAGCCGCGCGAGTTGCGGGCTTGCCTCGTCGAGCAGGCCGCCGTCGTCGGCCAGCGCGCCGAGCAGCGCGTCCGCCAGTTCCTTGGGCGCGGCCAGGTTCTGCGCCGCCGCGGCAAGATGCGGATACGGCTCCACGCGCGAGCGCATGAAGGCCGCGACGTGGCGCGCCGCGAGCACGAAGTCGCGCACGCTGAGCAGCGAGATGCCGTCGAGCACGGCGCCCTCGCGCGCGGCGGCGAGCAGCACGCCGCGCTGGTCGGCGAACTCCTGCATCGGCAGCGCGCCGGCGTGCGCGCGCAGCGAGACCATCTCCGCCGTCACGCGGAGCCGCACGGCGACTTCGGCGGGGTCGCCCGAGGGTCGCAGCTTCTCCACGGCGAGGCGGCCGGGCTCGGAAGCCGCCAGCGCGGCGACCAGTCCGATCACCTTGTGAAATTCGAGCACTCGCAGGTCACGTTCACGCATCGCGCCGCCGTCTTTACATCCTTGCAGCCGCTTCGCGGTCTGGCTTTACCGCTTCGCGGGCCTGTCCTTACCGCTTCGCGGTCTGTTGTTTGGTCAAGCTAATATCTAGCCCAACTAACCGCGGCAGGCATCAGGCCCGTGCCGCAGGGATCGAACCGAGAGGACGCCGATGGAACGAATCGAAAGCCGCATCAACACCTCGAGCCCGGAGTACCGGCAGAATTTCGCGCTGATGGAGGCGGCGGTCAAAAAACTGCGAGCGGAGATCGATCGCGTCCGCCAGGGCGGCCCCGAGCAATCCCGCCGCCGCCACCTGGAGCGTGGCAAGCTGCTGGTGCGCGACCGGATAAAGAAGCTGCTCGATCCCCAGAGCGCGTTCCTGGAACTCTCGCCGCTCGCCGCGTGGGGAATGTATGAGGACGAGGCGCCGGGCGCCGGGATTGTCACCGGCATCGGCCGGCTTCAAGGACGCGAGGTAGTCGTGGTCGCTAACGACGCGACCGTCAAGGGCGGCACCTACTATCCGATCACGGTGAAGAAGCATTTGCGGGCGCAGGAGATCGCGATGCAGAACCATCTGCCATGCGTCTACCTGGTCGATTCGGGCGGCGCGTTTTTGCCGCTGCAGTCGGAGGTCTTTCCCGATCGCGAGCACTTCGGCCGCATCTTCTACAACATGGCGCGGATGTCGGCGGCGGGAATTCCGCAGGTCGCGGCGGTGATGGGATCGTGCACCGCGGGCGGCGCCTACGTGCCGGCGATGTGCGACGAAAATATCATCGTGCGCGAGCAGGGCACGATTTTCCTCGGCGGCCCGCCGCTGGTGCGCGCGGCCACCGGCGAGGAGGTCAGCGCCGAGGAACTGGGCGGTGGCGACGTGCACACCAGGCTCAGCGGGGTGAGCGACTATCTGGCCGACGACGACGAGCATGCGCTGGCGATCGCGCGCTCGATCTTCGAGAGCCTCGGTCCCCGCGCCGGCCTCGAGTACGCGCTGCAGCAGGAGGAGCCCGAGGATCCGTACTACGATCCGCGCGAAATCTACGGCGTGGTCTCGGGCGATACCCGCCGGCCCTACGAGGTGCGCGAACTTATCGCGCGGCTGGTCGACGGCAGCCGGATGCACGAGTTCAAGCCGCGTTACGGCGCGACCCTGGTCACCGCCTTCGCGCGCATCTACGGCTATCCGGTCGGCATAATCGCCAACAACGGGGTGTTGTTCAGCGAATCCGCGCTCAAGGCGACGCATTTCATCGCGCTCTGCTGCGCGCGGCGCATCCCGCTGCTGTTTTTGCAGAACATCACCGGCTTCATGGTCGGCAAACGCTACGAGCAGGGCGGAATCGCCAAGGACGGGGCCAAGATGGTCAACGCGGTGGCGAACGCGCAGGTGCCGAAGTTCACGGTGATAATCGGAGCGTCGAACGGGGCCGGAAACTACGGGATGTGCGGGCGGGCGTACTCGCCGCGGATGCTTTTCATGTGGCCCAACGCGCGCATCTCCGTGATGGGGGGAGAGCAGGCGGCCAACACCTTGCTGACGGTCAAGCTCGATCAGCTAAGGGCGCAGGGGCAGTCGATGAACGCGGAACAGCAGGCCGAGTTCATGCGTCCGACGCTGGCGAAATACGAGCACGAGGGGAGTTGCTATTACTCGAGTGCGCGCTTGTGGGACGACGGCGTGATCGATCCGCTGGAGACCCGTGCGACGCTGGCGCTCGGAATCGCGGCGTCGCTCAACGCGGGCATCCCGCCCGCGACAAGCTTTGGCGTGTTCAGGATGTGAGAAATTAATAGCTAAATCATAGACTCACACCGTCGGTTTGATGTTCTGATTCAGGCGGAAGAAGTTGGCCGGATCGTATTTGTTCTTGAGCGTGACGAGGCGATCATAGTTCGGGCCGTATGCCGCGCGTACGCGCTCGTTGCCTTCATCTTCGAGGTAATTCACGTAGACCCTGCCGTTTGAGAAAGTTCCCGTCCGCTCCCAGAACTCGTTCACCCATTGAATCGATTTCGGCGGCGGCCGCTGATTCAGTCCAGTACGCCTGAATCCAGCATTCGAAGCCCACCTGGCGAAGACTGTATGCGGTCGCGGTGGGAGGAATTCGGCATCGCGCGCCGTGGGCGAAGTAGAAGGTGAGTTTGCCCAACTTCGATGGGCGCGTCGCGACGGACTCAATTACGGCGTCGATCACCGGGTCGGGGATCGACAGAAAGAAACCGGCCTTGCGATGGCTCGCGAAAGGTCCGCCCGGAGGAGCCTCCGTGCCGACGGTGTCCTGGTACGGTGTCGATTTGACCGCCCCTGACACGGGCTTGGTCGCGTCGCGAATTTGCTTGACGATTGGCTCGCCTCGTTTCGGGTCGCCTACATAGGCGAGCGTGAGTTCAGCTCCGGATTCGCCGAACTGGCCTGGAACATCGATGATTAGACCGAGTTCGTCGGGAGCGTGCGGCGCATAGTCGCGCAAGAAGCGCAGAACGTCGCGCACCTGTGACGGCCGGTATTCAAGGGAGCCGAACATGATCGTGGTCACCGGGTAGAGTTTGTATTCGAGCGCGGTCGCGACACCGAAGTTGGCGCCCGCCCCGCGCATCGCCCAGTAAAGATCCGGACGCTCGTTCGCGTTGGCGCGTCCCGCTTCTCCATCCGCCGTTACGAGTTCGACCGAGATGAGATTGTCGCAGGCGGTTCCGTAGACGGTCTCGAGAAATCCGTTCCCGCCGCCAAGCGTAAGTCCGCCGATGCCAACGTCGGGACACGCGCCCATCGACGCCGACAGACCCGAGGACGCGAGAACATTGTCGAACTCGGCTATTTGAAGGCCAGGCTCCGCGCGGGCGATTCGTTTTGCCTGATCGACCTGTACGCGCCTCATCCGCGATAGATCGATTACCAATCCGCCGTTGCAGGTCGAATAGCCTGGGAAACTGTGTCCCCCGCTGCGTAGCGCCGTGAGCAGATGCTGCTTGCGCGCGAATTCCACCGACCGCCGTACATCGTCGGCGCCCGCGCATCGCGCGATCATCGCGGGGCGTTCGTCGTAGCGCCAATTCCAGACGCGCCGGGCGGAATTGTACTCGGCGTCGCCCGGCACTATCAGGCGTCCCTTCAGATTCGATCCGAAGCGCTTGGTGATCGCCGGATCGATCTTGCCCGCGGCATCCGCGTATCGATGATGGATGAAAGGCACGGCTAGCGCGGCGCTCGCGACCGCGGCCCCCTTGAGCAACTCACGCCGCGTAGGATGTTTGACCATTATTTACTCTCGTCCACGTTCGTTGATTGTAACCTGATTCTCATCTCAGGAGCGCCCCCACACGTAGGTTGCCACAGCGCCCAAAACGGTGCCGATAGTTTCGGTCACCACGAGTAGAGCGGCGGAAAGGACGAATGGATAACGCCACGCGTTCGCGGGGAGTTCCACGACATAGTCCGGAGAATCAAGGGCAAAGTGATTGATGAATCCGAAAAGAAGTGACGCAAGCATAGATAGCGTGATCAACCACGCCGCCAATGACTTGCGGCTTGTCCACAACAATGCGGCTCCAATGAGCGGCAGCACAACGATCACGATCGTGACGAACGCCGTCTGCGCGGCACTCAGAGGCACCGGAACATTTACGTGCGCTACTCCGTGCCAGATTACGACCAGGAAATGAATAGCTACGATCGCAATCAGGGATCTGCAGAGGGTCCGTTCATTTGATGCCATGATTATTCTCCGCCGCTTTTTGAAGTTCGTCCGCTTTTACGTTGCCGAAACCAGATTTCCGAATCCTTCATAAAATCTGACGGAGCTTTACGAGCCAGTTCGCCATTCAGATCCGCCAGGGTTTTTGAGGCCAGGAAGCTCCGGAGTTCACGTTCGGCGTCGCGCATGAACCGATGAATCTGACACATCCCCTTGATGCTCCACGCCGGTGGCTCGTCACCGAAAAGAATGCAGTTGCGGCGAATCTCGGCACACGCGAACAGGGTTCGTTCCGGATCGACCGCCTCCAGGACGTCCATCACCTGGATTTGTTCGGGCGCGCGGGCTAGCGCGAAGCCGCCGGCAATTCCTTCGATCGCCCGGACCAGGTGCGCTTTTTCGAGCCTGGTAAAGATTTTGGCGAGGAACCTTTCGGGTATCTGCAGAAAGCCGGCGATGTCGCGCACGCTCGCCGGCTCCGTGCGACCCGCAAGGGTGAGTAACGAGTGCAGAGCGTATTCCGCACCGGCTCCGTACAGCGATGTGCTCAAAACTCCGACCTCGTAAGTAGGAGTTTAGACGCCGAATGCGGCAACCGTCAAATGGTTCCTGACTTTGGCTAAAAATGGCCGGCGGGGACCTGATCGGGGCGCTAGTCCAGAAAATGCACTATTAGGATTGAATTGATCACCACGAAGGCGCAGGGCACCAGCCAGCGCGCAGTCTGGCGGATTCGCGTCGCCAATCTGCGCCGCTCGTTGCGATAGGCGATGTGCACGGCCGTCAATTCGACCATAGCCACGAAGGCAAAGATGTAGCAGGTCAGAAAAAAGGCGTCGGCGAAAGTCAGGTATGGAACTCGCGGCAGGGTCAACGAGATTGCCAGCGCGAAGGCGATGATCGTCAGGATCGAGGTAACCGCGATCTGCACCTGGCTCGAGACTTCGGGAGGATCGAACCAGAAGACCGACCACGACACGATCACCATCAGCAGCAGCGGCAGAAATACCTTCCAGAGATAAAACCCGTAGCTGCGCTCGACCGCGATCTCGAACCGGGTCTCGGCCATCGTATCTTTACCGAATTGACTTCCAGCGATGCCGATTTCGAAAGCGATCGACTTGAACTGCCACGATTCCAGCGAGGAGTACGTATTGAATTCAACCGCGGTCCATACCGGCAAGGGATTGGCGACAAAGGTCACGAACGGCTGCTGCACAGTGAACGGATGGATGATGACTTCGAGCTTCTGAGTGTCGAAAGGGAAGGCCTTGAGTCGAAAAGTCGAGGTCAAAACCGCGTCGAAGTGCTCGGCGTAGTTCATCGACCCGTCGGGATCGACGCGCAACGCTTCCTCATAAGTATGGCGGGGCGCGACCACGTTGATCATCACCAGCTTCGGCCGCCATACGGAATCCGGCGACAGCAGGCGAAACCTGTCAGCGGGACCGCTGCGCTGATAGGTGAGCCGCGGATCGCGCCATTGAACAATCAGATAACCGGTCAACTGAAAGCGTTCTGTGACTTCGTCGATATTGGAAAGGTTGAGCACGTGAAGCGCGACGGAGACTTTGACCGGACCGCCTCCGGTGGGCGGCGGCACCAGCATTGCGTTCGGATCGAGCCCGGCTGGGAACGCCGCGAACTGATTCGCCGCCGCCGCGGCGATGCCCGCTAGGCTTCCGAACAGAATCGCCGCGAGCGCGAGCAACATCCGCAGGCCGCGCATCGATGCCCACCTGGCGCACCTGGCTCGCGCGTTCGCGGGGACCTTCGCCGATGACACCGTCAGCGACGAGCATCCCTGTGCCGACCGATGCTCCATCATTTCCGCCGCTCCGGCCGCGCCGATCTTTCCGGCGGGGGTGCTCAGTAGTTGGCTTTGCCTAGCGGCGAATGCTCGCGCTTGTAGACCAGGAAGGTGCGATCGAATTCGATCACCACGATCCCGGACTGTCCGGTCTGTCCGTCGGTTTTCGTCCCGACCGTATGCACGGTGACGAGCCCCTGCGTTGGGCGGCTCTCGGACTCGCGCTTGGAAATGCACGGTAGTCTCGGCGTAGAGCGTGTCGCCGGCGAAAATCGGATTGACCAGCCGCACCTTGTCCCATCCGAGATTGGCGACGGCGTTCTGGCTGGTGCTGTGCACGCTCATCCCGGTGACCACCGAGATGGTGACCAGCGAATTCATCAGCGGCCGTTTCCACTGCGTCGCGTTCGCGTAGGCGGAGTCGAAGTGCAGCGGATGCGTGTTCATCGCCAGCAGGGTCATATAGATGTTGTCGGTTTCGGTCAGGGTGCGGCCGGGGCGATGCTCGAACACGTCGCCGGGCGTGAAGTCCTCATAGAACAGCCCATAGGCTTCGCGGTAGCGGTTGGGTCCGACCTGCTTGTAGGCCGACGGCAGCTTTTCCATCAATGATTCCTCCGATGCGGTTGCGATTTGGCGGATGCGCTGGTCCTCGAGCGCTCAGACCTCCGGCGCCAGCATCTTGTCCGGCTGCACGTAGCGGTCGAACTCCTCCGGCTTCACGTATCCAAGGTCGACAGCGGCCTGGCGCAGGGTCGTGTTTTCTTCGTGCGCCTTCTTGGCGACCTTGGCCGCTTTGTCGTAGCCGATATGCGGGCTGAGCGCGGTAACCAGCATCAGCGAGTTGGCGACGTAGCCGGCGATGCGTTCGCGGTCGGGCTCGATACCGAGCACGCAGTACTTGGTGAAAGAAACGCAGGCGTTGGCGAGCAGGGTGATCGAGTGCAGCAGGTTATGAATGATGAGCGGCTTGAAAACGTTGAGCTCGAAGTTGCCCTGGGTGCCGGCCGCGGCGATCGCGGTGTCGTTGCCGACCACCTGCAGACAGACCATCGTCATCGCCTCGGACTGGGTCGGGTTGACCTTGCCCGGCATGATCGACGAGCCCGGCTCATTTTCGGGCAGCCGCAACTCGCCCAATCCGCAGCGCGGCCCGGAGCCCATCCAGCGAACGTCGTTGGCGATTTTCATCAGCGAGCAGGCGAGCGTCCGCAGCGCGCCGCTGGCCATTACCAGGGCGTCATGCGCCGCCAACGCGGCGAACTTGTTGGGCGCGGCGACGAACGGCAGTCCCGTCAGCTCGGCGATTTTCGCCGCGGTGCGGTCGGCGAACTCGGGATGGGTATTCAGGCCGGTGCCGACGGCGGTGCCGCCGATCGCGAGTTCGTAGATGTCGGGCAGGACCGCGTCGATCCGCCTGAGGTCGGCGTCGAGCTGGGCGACGTAGCCGGAAAATTCCTGTCCCAGCGTGAGCGGCACCGCGTCCATCAGATGGGTGCGGCCGATTTTGACGATGCCGGAGAATTCCTCGGCCTTGGCGTGCAGCGCGTCGCGCAGCTCGCGCACCGAGGGCTTCAGCAGGTTGACGATCTCCTCGGCCGCCGCGATATGCATCGCGGTCGGAAAGGTGTCGTTTGAGGATTGCGACATGTTGACGTCGTCGTTGGGATGGATCGGCTTCTTGCTACCCATCTGGCCGCCGGACAGTTCGATCGCGCGGTTGGAGATGACCTCGTTGGCGTTCATGTTGGTCTGGGTGCCGCTGCCGGTCTGCCAGACGCGCAACGGAAATTCGGCGTCGAGCTTGCCGGACGCGACCTCTTCGGCCGCCTGCACGATCAACCGCGCCTTGTCGGCGGCAAGCTTGCCCAGATCCTGGTTGACCTGGGCGGCGGCCTTCTTGAGCAGGCCGAAGGCGCGGATCATCGATCGCGCCATCCGGTCGGGTCCGATATTGAAGTGATGCAGCGAGCGCTGGGTCTGCGCACCCCAGTAATGTTCGGCGGGCACCTCGATGGGGCCCATACTGTCGCTTTCAGTACGAAATGCCTGTTTGTCTGCCATGGCGTGAACCTTCCTGGGAGAATCTTTCCCGATGGATTTTAACCCGATATCCGCAGGTTTGCCGACCGCTCCATCGAACGCTGGCGAAAGTTTGTAGGCTCACAGACCGATTTGCAACAACGATTGTGAGGCGCCCGTCGCTCGCCTAGCCGGCTTTCCCGGCGTTTGCGGGGACAGAATTTTCGCCAGGAGGGCGGGCAAGCACTTCGTACGGCCGCATCATCTCGTTGTCCTCGTGTTCGAGTAGATGACAGTGCCATACGTAACGGCCGGTGTAGCCGCTGAAACGGACGATTATTCGCGTGACCATTCCCGGATTGGCCCGCACCGTGTCCTTCCATCCGGCCTCGTTGGGCTCCGGAGGAATCGCCGGTCCCCTGAACTTCAACTGCTTCAGGATTTGATAGCTGAAAGTGTCCAGGCGCCGCCGATCCAGAATCTGGAAGCGCACCAGGTGCAGATGAATCGGATGAGCGTCATCGGTCAGATTGATGAGGTTCCAGATCTCGACCGTATCGATCACCGGATTCTCGGTGATAGGCATGCTCCAGCGGGTCCCATTGAGCAGCATCACCATGGCGTTGCCGACGAGATCGTCCCGTTCCATCAAGGTGAGCGAACGGGTTTTAACCGCCTCCGCCTGCGGTATCGGCGGAACGGGACGCAGACGGCCGGGAAGTGCGCTCGTATCCTTGCCGCCGGTGGGCAAAACCCGGAACTGCATTATGTCGAAGGAGTCGCTCTTGACCGTTATCTGCCGGCCGCCATAAGCCGAGAAATCGACGACCAGGTCCGCGCGCTCGGCCGGTGCGAGAAGCAGGCTCTTGAGCTCGATCGGCGCAGGCAGCAACCCGGCGTCGGTACCTATCTTGATGGAACCGCTGCCCGTTGGAAAGCGACAGATGGAAGAATCGCCCATTGGCCCCGTTGAGTACACGGAAGCGATATTTGCGCGGTTCCACTTCGAGGTAAGGAAAGATTCTGCCGTTGACCAGCATCGTGTCGCCGAAAAATTCGGTAATCCACGGCGCTCCGGGGGTTCCCGAAACGGGATAATAGAGCTGACCTTCGCGGTCGAACATTCGATCGCATATGACCAACGGGATGTCATACCCGCCGCTCGGCAGGTTAAGCGCCGCTTCGATCTCGTCGCGAATGATGAAGACGCCGATCAATCCGGCGAAAATGTTGAGCCGGTTAATCCCCATCGCATGGTCGTGATACCAGAGCGTCGCCGCGTCCTGCCGATTCGGGTAATGGCAAATCATCGACTTGCCCGGGACGAACCAGTCCTCGGGATAGCCATCGCTTGCGGGCGGCGTGCAGGCGCCATGAAGGTGAACGACGGTGCGGACCTCCGGCTTGTCGGACTCCGCGCCGTGGAGGCTGTGATCGATCGGTAGGAAGTGCTTGTCGGGAAGCAGGTTGACCCATTCCACGATCAGCCCCTGTCCGCCGCGAGTCTCGAAAGTCGGACCGGGAACGGCCGCGCCATAGCCCCATTGTCGTGTCGGCTTCAGATCGCGATGCAGCTTCGATACGAATTGCCGCATCTCAATCCTGTAGTAGGGCAGTTTGACCGCGGGGTCCGTGGGACTGGGACGAAATTCACTGCTGCGGGCGATCGCGGGAATGGGCAGAGGATCGACAAACCGCGCCAGCGTATTGGGATCGAGCGCGGGCCGCTCCCGCTCGCGGGAAGCAGCGCGCTGGCGGGGGATGAGAGTTCCGCAAACCGGCGTGCTCGGATCCAGCGCGGGTCCCACCGGCGCGGCGTCGAGCCTGCGGCAGCTATTCCCGATCAGCGCCGCGCCAATCAAGCCGCCCTGCTTAAGAAACTCCCGTCGCGTGATCGGCATTCTTTTTCCCTGCTCGCGAATTAATGCCCGGTCACGCTATCCGCACGCAATAGAAAAAGAGTGGCGCCCCGCGCGGCCTCGCTCCGGTCAGGACGACTGGCCTTGAGATGCAACTTACTATTGGGGCGCAAGCCTGAGGTGGGGCCGGGATGCGGGCGACGACCCGCATCCCGGCTTCAGGAGACTCCGGTGTGATTACGCTCTGCTCAGGGGATCACTTCGCCGGTGTTCGGATTGAGGAAAACAGCGGGAAACGGAGGCGCCTTCGCGAAATTGAACATAGTGACGATCGAATTCGAAACGGCATCGAAGGAGCCTTGGCCGATACGCTCGCCGCCCAGCCAGTTGTCCTCGATGAACCGGATTATCGAGCTCTGATTCGTGATCGAATGATCGACGAAGTTTTTCTTCGCGTAGCCTGAAATTACCAGCAACGGCAGCCGCGGGCCATGGCCGCATCGCCCCTGCGCGTGCGTGGTGGACGGATCGACACCCGGCAAAGCATTCTCGCCATTGCCGCAGGAATTCGTGCCGGTCAGCGCGTCGGCGGAGGTGCTGGAGGTGTTGATGATCGGAGACATCTGATGGTCGTACCATCCGTCCGAGTCGTCATACGCGATCACAACCGCGGTGGTTTTCCATTCGGGCCGCGCTTGCAGAAAATTTATCACGTTGACGATGAAGTTCTGTTCGTCGATCGGGTCGGAGTAACCGGCATGTCCGTCCTGGTAGCCCGGCGCTTTGAGAAAACTCACCGCGGGAAAGTTGCCTGCTTCGATCGCGTCGACAAAATCATGCGTGTCGTACTGATGATTGGCCGCGTCGCTATTGGTTCCGATTGCCTTGACCGAGCTTGGCCGCTGGTGGGATGGGTTGGCCGTCGACACGTAGTACTGGAAAGGCTGGTGATGCGGTATGTAGTCGTTCTTTTTGGTGTTGGTAATTGACGAAGTGGTACTGCGGGTGCATCCCGTGCTCCCATTTTCGTTCGTGAGCGTCAGATCGAAGCCGCCTTCGAAGAATCCCCAGGTGACGCCTTTGGCGCTGAGCAAGTCGCCGATATTCTTGCCGCCAAACTGGACCGTTTCACCGCTGGTTGTCGAACAGGTATCGCCCACCGGATCCGCGTCACTGATAAGTGTGAGGCCGCCGCTCCCGTCGGGGATGGTCGCGCCGCCCGGATTGAGATCTTCGGTTACGCCATTGGTCTGGCCGGAAACCAGGTTAATCGCTCCCGGCGTCGACGGGCCGAAAGTCGTGTCGTAGGAGTTATCACTCATCGCGAAATGCTGGGCGTAGTTCCATAGTCCGGTAACCGTGTTGCCGTCGTAATAGCCCATCGTCAGAGCCGTGGTGGTCACTTGCGAAGGCGGCGGAGTGGGCGGCGATCCAGCGGTTCCCACGGACAGCGGAAACAGATCCATCAGGCCATGGTCGAACGCCATCTGCTCGGGAGTGTAGTCGTGATCCTGGTCGGCGGTGGCTGCCTGCGATCGATCCAGCCGAAACGGATTGGACGCGACGCTGTTGTCTTCGACGACGGTATTGGCCGGGTTGAGGTTGGGATTGTTGGTTAGCAGGGGCCCCGCGAGTCCATCGACGCTCGGCGTACCGGCCACCGCATGAAAGGGCGGCTCGTTCGCCGGATTCAGCGCGTTGGGGTAAGTGCCAAAGTAGTGGTCGAAGGAGATGTTCTCCTGGAAAATGATGACGAGATGCTTTATCGGCGTCGACGTCGTGTTGCTGGGCGAACTGGCGAAGGCGTTCATCGTGCCTAATTGCAACAGCGCGAACGCCGCGCCCGTGGTGAACGCAACTGCTCGTCTGAAAACCCTGTGTCTCTTATGCATCGTAGATTCTGGTTCCCCTCCACCGATCGGAGCTTTATCGGCCAACCTATTTGGCGCCTGCTACATAGCCGAACAATGTTGGCTCAATTGCTAAGAACGCATGATCGGCTTGTTAAACCGGCGGGCCGCGTGATCCGCGTTGCGGACCACGTCTGTTGCGGATGGGCGAGGATTGGGGCGCGCGCTCAAGCGTTCCCAAAGCGATCGGACGTCGCGGCGCGGCCGTGAGGCCGCCCGTATGCGACTCGCGCGCTCGGCGCTAGCGCGATGGGTTGGAGAGCAGACCCTTGCCCGGGATGTGATTGATTTCGAGGCGGATGCCGTCGGGGTCCTCGAACAGCACCGAATAGTAGCCGGCGGCCCACGCGCCTCCTTCGGGCGAACGGATGATCGTGGCGCCGATGCTCAATAGAAACTGGTAGACCGCGTCGACGTCGGCACGCTCGCGCGCACGCAGACAGACGTGATGCAATCCGGCGCGGCCCTGCGCGAAGCGCTCGCCGCGGTATTTCCCCTCGGCCTTGTGGATGCCCACCCCGGTGCGTCCGCCGATACAGTAGAACTGCGAATCGGTTTTGCGGACCACGAACGTCAGTCCGAGAAACGGCAGCAGCTTCTCGTAAAACGGCAGGCAGGCCTCGTAGTTGCCGACCGTGAGCATCACGTGGGCGACCCCGTTAATCTCCATCGCGTTCCTCCGTTTCTCGCCGCGCCGGCCCACGATGGGTTGACGCGGATACCGTCGCTTTCTTGCCGCAGGCCATTCTATGCTATAGAAGTTGCCCCTGAGCGAAAGCCGCGACCACCGGCACGGCGGTTTTCATGCCGGCCACCGGGCCGTTATAATTTCAATAGACGCCGCTGCTCGACAGGAGAGGATAACGGAACATGCCCTGGACCATAACCCGACTATGCATAGACTGCGTTGACACCGGATGCGTCAGCGTGTGTCCGGTCGACTGCATCTACGAGTATGTGGGCGAGGACAAACAGCGCTTCCCCAACATGCTGTACATCAATCCCGACGAATGTATCGACTGCGGCGCCTGCGAACCCGAATGCCCATGGCAGGCGATTTTCGAGGAACCGGCGGTGCCCGAGGTCTTCAAGGACGATATCGCGCTCAATCATGCCACGTTAGACCTGGCCGATCAGTTCAAGGTGAAGACTTTCACCCAAACCGAGCATCCGACCTCCGACCAGGTCGCCGAAAACAAGCGAAAGTGGGGACTCGATCCCAACGCCTAGACGGCGCATCCGGCTAACCCCTTCCAGCTAACGCCCGAATCGATAGCGGCGCCGGACTCGTGACCATGGCGAGTCCGGCGCCGCCGCCACATTCCGGCGTCCACCTCGAAGATCCCGACATTTGGGCGGCGCGAATGCGGCTCTCGTCTGCTTCGGGCGATCAGAATCGCTTCTGGCCGTGCTTGAAGCCGCCCTGTTCGCCGATCGGCTGATCTCGTTCACGCTGCGGTTCGGGAGTACGTTCAGGCTCGCGTGCGCGCTCGCGGGCACGACCACCCGCTCCGCCGCCCCCGGCGTTCTCGCCGCCACGCGATCGCCCGCGGCCGCCGCCACCTTCGCGGCGCTCGCCGACCGGGATTATCTCGACCACTCGCAAAAAGCCTTCGCCGGTCGAACGGGTCGTGATTAGCGGATCATCCTTGAGCGCGAGATGCACGATACGGCGGTCGCGCGGCGGCATCGGGTCGAGCGTCACGGCCGCGTGCTCGCGCTTGGTCTGCTCCGCCATCGTCAGCGCCATCCGATGAAGCTGGCGACGGCGGCGCTCGCGGTAGGACTCGGTGTCGAGGGTGATTGGCACCGCGTCCTTGACTTGCCGCGCGAGGATGCGATTGACGAGGTACTCGAGGGAATCCAGGGTCTGGCCGTGACGACCGATGAGAAGCCCCGAGCCATCGCCCTTGATCGAGAGTTCGATGCCCTCCGAATCTTCCTCGACCGTGGTGATCTCGGCCTTTTCGCCCATCAACTCGAGGATTTGCGACAGGATCGTCGTTGACTCGCGGACCTGGTCGTCGAGTCCAACGGTCCTGCGCCCCGCATCGCCCTCGTCGTCACCTGTCGGACGCTCTTCATGGCGGGTCGGGGCTTCGCCGCGCCGCCCCCCGCGGCCACCGCCCGAGACTTGCACCGGCGGTTGTTCCGACCGCTGACCGCGCTCCTGGGGGCGCTGGCGCGCCGGCGGCGCGGGCCGCGAGCCACCGCCGGCTGCTTTCGCCGCGGGCGGCTGCGCCGGCGGGCGAAGCGGCGGTGCGGGCGGCGGCGACATCACGCCGCTCCGGGCCTCTTCGGGCGCGCGGCGCTCCACGCGCACGCGGGCCTGGCGGACGCCCAACCCGAGCACGCCGGCGCGCGGAGTGCTCAGGACCTGGATGATGACGTCGTCCTGGGAAGAGACGCCCAGCTTGTCAAGCGCTTGCTTGATTGCTTCGTCGACGCTGGGGGCGGCTACCTCGATCGCTTCGTTAGGTACGCTCATGCTGCGGCAACTGGGGTGTACTGTTTGAATTCCCGGTTTAGAACGAACTGTTGAATTATACCGAGTAGATTGGAGGCAAAGTAATAGAGCGACAAGCCGGCGGGCAGGGCTATAAACAACACCGTGAAGAAGATCGGCATCCACATCATCATCTTCTGCTGGTTGGCGTCGCCCGCCTTGGGCATCATCCATTGTTGCAGGAAGGTGCTGGCGCCCATCAGCAGGACCAGGACCGGGAGGCCGTGACAATCGATACCCGGCACCTTGGGCATCCACGCGATCGGCAGGCAGTCCGGCGCCGACAGATCCTTGATCCACCAGATAAACGGGGCATGGCGCAACTCGATCGAGTTGAGCAGCGCTTCGTAAAGTCCGTAGAGGATTGGAAACTGGATCGCCGTCGGCAGGCATCCGCCGAGCGGATTGACGTGGTTGCGCTTGTAAAGATCCATCATCTCGCGGTTGAGCTGGGTCGAGTCGTCCTTGAACTTCGCGCGGATTTTCTCGACCTGCGGCGCGAGACGCTGCATCCGCAAGGCCGATCGTTGGGCCTTGATCGATGCCGGCAGGGTCGCCAGCCGCACCGCCAGCGTCAGCAATATGATGTCCCAGCCGTAGTTGGGCGCGACGGTATGCAGTATCTGGAGCGCTCGCAGAAAGACGATCGCCAGGACACCGAACCAGCCGAAGTTGATCGCCTTGCTCAGGTTCGGGCTCGCGGCCTCCAGCAGATTGAGCTGCTTGGGTCCCATGTAGACCGCCGTCGAGACCTTGAGCGCGGCCGGGAACAGCATCTCCGCCCGCGCCTCGTCGCCGCTGTACTCCATCCGCAATTCGCCCTTGATCGGCGCTTTGGGAATGAAGGCCGAGAGAAAATAGCGGTCGCCGATTCCTGCAAAGGCGATATCGCCCTCGACCGGCGGAATTCCCTTCACGAGTTGCTTTTCGTACTCGTTAACAACCTTGCCGCTCACGTCAGCCTGGAGCGCCGGGTAATCGCGATAGCCCTGCTCGGGGGCGCGCTCGGTCAGCGGTTGGCTCATGTTGAACCCGACCGCCTTGACGTCCGACGTAGCGCCTTCCACTTCGGCCTCGATATCATAGAGGTAGCTACCGTCGCGGAAGATGAAACGCTTGGTCAGCTTGAGCCCCTCCCTGGTAACGGCGGTGAAGGTGACCGTCGTATCGGCGCCCGGACTGACTTCGACTTGCGCCGGCGCGTCGGTCATGTAATCGACGCCCTGGTCGGCGAACAGCTTGTCGCCGCGGACGACAACCAGTCCCATCGGCAGGCGTTCGCCCTGCACCACGACGTCATATAGAGGACTGTCCTTGCGCACCGTCTCGCGATAGCGCTTGAGCCGGAAACTCAGCAGCCGCGCACCCATCGCGGTAAAGGTGGCTTCGTAGAGATCGGTATCGACCTGGACCGTGTGCGGCGGGCTTGCGCCCACCACCGTCGGAGTCAGCGACGCGGGTTCCGGCGTGCCGATTTCCGGAATCGCAGCCGCCGCCGTCGGCGAAGTTCCCGCCGCGCCCGTCGAAGGTTGCATACTCGCGGCGCCCGTTGCGCCCGCGGATGGTACCGCGCCACTGGCCGGCTGCGCGGTCTGTTGCCCCATCGGTGCCTTCTGCGGACGAATCCAGCGGATCAGATCGGAGTAGAAGATGGCCGCGACGATCAACAGGACGAAAATTACGATCTGGCGTGTGCTGTCCAAATTGCTCCTCAGGGATGTTGCGGGCCCTGTGCCGGATGCCCTGGCACGGGGTCGTAACCCCATCCGCCCTTCGGACGGCATCGGAAAAGACGGCGCAAGGTAAGGTAAAGACCGCGGCCGAGGCCGTGGGCGGCCAGGGCCTGATACGCGTATTCAGAGCAGGTCGGCTCGAAGCGGCAGGCCGGTCCAGCCGTCGCCATCAGCAACGGAGAGATCAACCACCGATAGCCGGCGACGGCTCCCAAAGCGGCCGCCAGGGCGGCGGCGCGAACCCGATGGGTCGCCGGATGCGAGGTGTCGACTGATTCCACTGTTCGCACGTCCGCGCTCAGCCCTCGTGACGGATTTTCGGGTCGCTAAGGAGTTTCCGGCCGAGATTGGCGACACTGGCAAGGAGTTCGGCGTCGAGCGCCATCCACTTGAGCTCGCCGGCGCCTTTGCGCGCGATCACCACCATCGCCACTCCCGCCGGCAGCATCGCCCGTAGTTTGAGCCGGTAGCATTCGCGCACGCGGCGCTTCAGCCGGTTGCGGACCACGGCATTGCCGATACGGCGCGAGACGGTGATACCGAGCCGCGAGCCCTGGTCGTCCGCGCCGCACTTTCCGTAGAGCACGAAGTGCCCCGCCTGGCAGCGCGCACCGTGCCGCTGGAGCCGGAGGAATTCTCCCGACTTACGCAGCCGGTCGGCCTTGCCGAACCCCGCGGAATTGGAGTTCAAGACGGCGGGCCGCCCGCTGGTCTAGCCGGGCTGCTTGGGAGGAATGGTTATGGTCAGGCGCGAGCGCCCTTTGGCGCGGCGGCGCTTGAGGATGTTTCTTCCGCCCGGCGTGGCCATGCGCGCCATGAATCCGTGCGTTCGTAAACGGCGGCGGTTGTGCGGCTGATAAGTCCTTTTCATCGCTTGCGGCCCAAAACGGCCAAGTGTCGGCTCGTGTCGAGCCCACCATGTCTTGATTGTTCTACGGCGAGGCGCGGGCCTCACGCTGAACAAGACATGGAACCATACGGACGCCGCGCGGGCAAGTGCTTCGAGTCGGGCGGTGGCCGAAAGAGCGCGAACCCCTAACGCCGGATGCTCAAGAATTAGACAGTCGCGGCTTGGACGGTGTTGGTCCGGTGAGGAATAGTCGAGACCTGTGGATCGGCGCGTCATCTGGCTTGTTTGAACGCCACCTGATTCGTCGCGGGGTCGTTCGACGAGTTTGCCGTCTTCGAAGGAGGCGCCAGCGCGGACCAGGGCGACCAGGTAGGGTGCGTTTACGGCGCGCCACCGGGTCTGGGCGGACTCGGTCACCTTGTAGGCCATCGAGATGCCGGCCAGTTCGGGAGTATCCGAGCGCGCGCCGATCATAGTGACGATCCTGGTAGCGATTTCACAACATTTGCGACTGCGCCGTTAACAAACGCAAAAATGTATTTTATGACAGAGCCCACAACGAGCAATCGTCCTGTGCCGTAACCCCGCCGCCGGCTACGGTGTAAGCGATCCCGAAGGCGTCAAACAGGCGCTCATTGAGGTGGCCATCAGTCCGGAAGAATGGCTTCCTGGCGATTTCTTCGATTTGCAAAACCGAAAAAAGCGAGCTTTAGGGTCTCCCTGCCCATGCGCCACTCATTTCTGAAAGTCGATGACTAGCCGATGGACAGTAGCAGCTGGGAGATATTGAGCAGACCAAGGCATCACATCTTCTGGGTAATTACCGAAATATATGGGGACTGTTGAGCAAATAGACACGCCGATGCAGGCGTCAGGGAGCGCTCTTTGAGTTCTGACCGGTACGATCGACCCGCAGGAGCCGCACTTTTAGCTGGCGGCAGAGATCATGCAGCAACCGTTGAGCGTCCCTGGCGTCCGCATTTGTCTCTTGGCTGATTGAGCCTAATTCCCCGTCCCGAAACTTTTGCAACCCCGGCATGCGTTCGCATTTTGTCGGTACAGGATAACGAGCGGACCATACAGCCCGACGGGTGAGCCTTCGAAGAAGCTCCTCGTCGTCGTCACCAAGTTCAGTTGGGTCCTTGGCCGCCTCTTTCACCTGAACAACGAGCTTAACTAAATCGTGCTCCTTCAACTCCTTTGGCAAAGCTGGACGTGTTTTGAGTTGATGCTCGAATTCAGCTTTCTTGTGGCTAACCAGAGACGCCTTCAAAAGGTTCTCTATCGCAAACGAAAATAACATCATCTGAATTGCTATCGGAGCGTCATCCTCAGCAGGAAATGGGAGAGATTCTTTTGCGCTTGCCCACCTACTTCGACTAGCCCAGGCGGCGTCAACGATCGGCTGAAGAGCCTCAGCCGATTCCAGCAGGCCTTCCGTATGACGTAGCCAGTTGGCTTCATCTAGCAGCGCCTTGCAATAATTTTGGCGCACGCAGGCATCTAGCATAACCTCGTCGCCTGTATATTTAACCCGGATTTTCATGTCGCCCTCCAGTTCAAAGCGCCTTCTAAGAATATCTCCAACGCAGTGATTCGCTACCCCGCTGATGCCGTTAGCGCACACCGCGCGTAAATAGCCGAGGTTTTACGAGTTCCTCGAGCGCCGTCATGCACGATCTCATCCGGCAACGACTAGCTACCCGACACCGCCCCGGTCCGTTAGCCTCGCTCTCGTCGTGGACTACCTTGAGCATTGGCGTACCTGCCCGACCGGCGCGCCAACGCCGGCACTGATCAGATTTCGTACGGGCTTCAGAATCTTCCTCGGGAAGGTGCGCCCCATCAGGTCAACCCGACCGAGGTGCCATCCATAGGTTCTGATCATCGCCCGGGCTGGTGTTCGAGCCGGCAATCGGATCTAGGTCTTCAAGCGGTGTGCCGTAAGACCATTCAGGAAAATCGGACGGCAGCCCTGGCGCATAAAGTAGTAACTCCAGGAGTGCTTCAAGACTCGGAAGATTTCGATTTCAGACCGTTCCGGCCCAGTTCTCGAGCCTGAGGCCTGCCACGCGCCGAAATTCCGCTCGGTTGCGCGTCACCAGTCCCGCCTTCTCATGGACCGCGTGGGCTGCGATAAGCAGGTCCATCGCCCCGATTTGATTTCCAGAAGCTTCAAGACGAGCCCGTATGCCGCCGTACACCCGGCCGGCTTCGACCGGCCAATCAAGGACCTCCACGTAAGACAGGAATTCGCGTACCTCATCTTCGGCGACCTTCGGCTCACGCGACTTCATGACGCCCGTCCAAAGCTCTGCCGCGACGATCGCCGAAACCGCAACTTCTCCTGGCCTTGTCCGTTCCAGTCGCGAGCGAATCGCAGGCGAGCGGCCCCGCATTATGTCCACGCAGATGTCGGTATCGAGCATTACACGGGTCATCAAAGCGGCTCCGCGTCCTCGGGCGGTGCGTCACGAAGCCGCTCCGGAAAATCGGCCGGCAGTCGTGGCGGGCGCGCGAAATAGTCCTTCCAGGAACGGAGACGCGGGGTGAGGATCACTCGTTCTCCGTCGCGCTCGATATAGACTTCCTCGCATGAAAATCGATACGGCTTGGGAATCCGCACCGCTTGACTGCGACCGGTCTTGAATACCTTGGCGGTGGCACGCTTCACGATTTGATATATACCATTGAGATATATCAAAGTCGAGACGTATCCAGGGAGCGCTAAGCGTGATTCCGGCCCTGCGCGGGCGAGCGCCCGCTGTCAGCGAAGGATATTCAGGAAACTCCGCCGCTTCCATCCGGGGCATCGCCGCTGGACAATGTTCGCCGCGAGCCGAAATACTCCGAAATGTACGCCGAGGACACTATCGTCGCGCTCGCCACCCCGCCCGGCAAAGGCGCCGTCGCGATCGTGCGCCTTTCCGGTGCTCGCGCGTTCCAGATCGTTGCGGCCCTGTTTCGTCCTTCGAGTAAGGCGGCGTTGCGCCCGCGCCATCTCGGCCTCGGCGAGATTCGCGACCCGCTGACCGGCGTCGTCGTCGACCGCGCCATGTGCGTGATGATGCCCGGTCCGGCGAGCTTCACCGGCGAAGACGTGGCGGAATTGCACTGTCACGGAGGACCGTACATCGTGCGCCGGGTGTTGGGTCTGGCGATGGCGGCTGGAGCCAGGATGGCCGAGGCGGGCGAATTCAGCCGGCGTGCGTTTTTGAACGGGCGAATGGATCTGACGGAGGCCGAAGCTGTCGCGGATCTGATAGATGCTCGTAGCGAAAGCGCACTTAAGCAGGCTATAGCTCAACTAAGCGGTGCATTGGCGCAACGAGTCGAGCAGTTGCGTGGCGACGTAATCGCTATCAGGGCGCATCTCGAGGCCGCGATCGACTTTGCGGACGAGGGACTGAAACTTCCCGGGCGCGACGAAATCGCCGCCGATATCGCGAGCCTGGCCGAAGACGTCGCGCTCTTGCACGACAGCTTCCGGCGTGGGCGCCTGGCGCGCGACGGCGCACGGGCCGCGATCGTAGGAAAACCCAACGCCGGCAAATCCAGCGTGCTCAATCTGCTGCTCGGGACGGACCGCGCGATCGTGACCGCGGTGCCCGGCACCACGCGCGACGTTATCGAGGAATCCGTGACGCTGGGACCCTGGCCGCTCGTGCTTCAGGATACCGCCGGACTGCGCGAGGCGGGTGACGAGGTCGAGCGCATCGGGATCGGGCGCACGCTCATCAGCGTCGCGGAGGCCGACCTGCTGATCGTGGTCTTCGACTCCTCGCGCACATTTGAAGACGACGACGCGCGGGTGCTCGCGCTTTGCCGTGGCCGCGCCGGCGTCGCCCTGCTGAACAAGTCCGACCTGAGCCCGGCGCTGCTCTCGCCCGCCGACCTTTTGGATCGGGGAGTCGGGATGCCGATATTGCGGTTCTCGGCCCTCGACGCCGAGGGCACGCCTGCGCTTCGTGACGAGCTTGGCCGCGCGGTCGAGGCGCTCGCCGGCGGAGCGCCGGGCGAGGGCGTCGCGATCTCCCGCGAACGCCATCGCGACGCACTCGCGAAGGCTCTGGAAGCGCTCATGAGCGCTCGTTCGAGCGTGCTCAAGGGGATGCCGCCCGAGATCGTCGCGGTCGACGCGGCGGCCGCCGCCGAAGCCCTGGGGACGCTCACCGGCGAGGTCGGCACCGAGGACGTGCTCGACGCGGTGTTTCGCGAATTCTGTATCGGTAAGTAGTATTATTCTACAATTTGTATGTAGAAGGACCGAATCGGCGCCGCTTGGCCCGACGCGCCATGCGCGCCATAATTCGTAACCTCTATGAACGGAGCCGCTATGAAATCGGGCGTGATCGTGGTCGGCGCCGGCCACGCCGGAATCGAAGCCTCGCTGGCCGCGGCCCGGATGGGGGTTCCGACCCTGATGCTGACGCTCAACCTCGACCATATCGGCCAGATGTCATGCAATCCGGCGATCGGCGGGATCGGCAAGGGGCACCTGGTGCGCGAGATCGACGCGCTCGGCGGCGAGATGGCGCTCGCGATCGACGAGACCGGGATCCAGTTCCGCTTTCTCAACACTCGCAAGGGACCGGCCGTGCGCGCGCGCCGCGCCCAGGCCGACAAGGCCGCCTATCGTGCGCGGATGAAGCGGGTGCTCGAGATCACCCCGAACCTCACGATTCGCCAGGCGAGCGTCGAGCGCCTGCTGGTCGAGGACGGCCGCGTCCGCGGCGTCGAGTCGCAGATCGGCGAGACGTTCGAGGCCGATTGTGTGATCCTGACGACCGGCACTTTCCTCAAGGGGCTGGTCCATATCGGGCTCAAGAATTATTCGGCGGGACGAGCCGGCGATTTCGCCGCGATGGGGCTCAGCGAGCATCTGGCGCAACTCGGGTTCCGTATTGGACGGCTAAAGACCGGGACCTGCCCGCGCCTGGATAGCCGCAGTATCGACTACTCGGAACTCGAAGTGCAGCCGGGAGACGATCCACCTCCGCCATTTTCCTTCCGCACTGCGCGGATCGAGCAGGACCAGGTCGCGTGTCATCTGACTTACACCAACGCGATTACGCACGAGATCATCCGCGGCGGAATCGACCGCTCGCCGATGTACTCAGGGGTGATCCAGAGCCGCGGGCCACGCTACTGCCCGTCGGTCGAGGACAAGGTGATGCGCTTCCGCGACAAGGAACGCCATCAGATTTTCCTCGAGCCCGAGGGTCGCGACACGATGGAGGTTTACCCCAACGGGCTCTCGACCAGTTTGCCGTTGGACGTGCAGCTCGCGATGGTGCGCTCGATCAAGGGCCTGGAGCGCGCGGAGATCATGCGTCCCGGCTACGCTATCGAATATGACTTTTCGGATCCGACGCAGTTGCAGCCTTCGCTCGAGACGAAGCTCGTCGACGGGCTCTTCTTTGCCGGCCAGCTCAACGGCACCACCGGCTATGAGGAGGCCGGCGCGCAAGGTCTGATTGCCGGAATCAACGCCGCGCTGAAGGTGCGGGACGAACCGGCGCTTATCCTGAGGCGTGACGAGGCCTACATCGGTGTGATGATCGACGACCTGGTGACGCGGGGGATCGGTGGCGAGCCGTATCGCATGTTCACGTCGCGCGCCGAGTACCGTCTGCTGCTGCGCGAGGACAATGCCGATCGCCGGCTCACGCCGATCGGCGACCGTTTGGGTCTGCTCGACGCGGCGGCCGGAGAGCGTCTGCGGCAGAAGAGTGAGCGGGTGACGCGCGAATTGGCGCGGCTCGGCGAGGCGCGAGTGGCGGCCAGCGACGCGGTCAACGCGGTCCTGCTCGGATGCGGTTCCACACCGATCGAGCATCCCGCACGCGCCTTCGAGTTGCTGAAGCGCCCGGAGGTTCCCTACGTCGCGGTACTCACGATGGCCGGTCTGACGGAACACCTCGACGCGGACGAGGCGGCGCAACTGGAAATCGACGTCAAATATGAGGGCTATATCAAACGGCAGGCCGAGATGGTCGATCGATTCAAGCGCCTGGAAGATGCCGTTATTCCTGAATGGGTCGACTATGCCGCTGTGAGCGGTCTTTCGACCGAGGTCCGCGAGCGGTTGCTTAGCGTCCGGCCACGATCGTTGGGACAGGCGGCGCGGATGCCCGGGATGACGCCGGCGGCGATTTCACTGATCGCATTTCATTTGAAGAGCCGCCGCAGGCGAGCCTCCGAGACGTCACACGACGCTCAGTAGCCGCCGCCGATGTTTCACGTGAAACAATCGCATTGAGTCACGACATACCGAAATGAGAAAGATGCCGCGCCGCGTCAGTCGGTTCGCATTTTTCACGTGTTTCACGTGAAACATAAGGGCGCTCCGACGCGGATTCCGCAATCTCGCCCGCAACAATCGATAGCATTGCCTGACAGCATCGCCATTGACGTTCGCGAGCGGGTCGAACGATGGCTCGGCGAGACGAATCTCAATCCGCGTCACGGCTTTCTCGGTCGGATCGAAGCGATGGCTGCGACCCTCATATTGTGGGGCACACGTACCAACCTGACCGCCGATGCGTCCGACCCCGCCGAGATCGCCTTTCATGTGATCGACAGTCTGGCGCCGGTGGCGCTCGCGTCGGGCGCGAATCGCGAGGCGCTTGATGCGGCGCTGGCCGAGGGAGCGGCTGTGCTCGACCTGGGCTCCGGCGCCGGCTTTCCGGGGCTGGTCCTCGCCGCCGCTTTCCAGGCCCGATTCACACTGGCGGAAACCAGGCGCAAGCGTGCGAGCTATCTGCAGGTCGCCGCGCAAGAAATGGCCCTCGAAAATGTCTCAGTCGAATCGCGAAGGGCAAGCGTGAAGAACGTCCCCGCCGGGTTCAACCTCGTGACCGCGCGAGCCTTCGGTACTTCGGCGGAGGTCTACGAAATCGCGGCTGCCGCGCTCCGCCCGGGCGCCCTCTTCCTTCTATATGCGAGCGCCGACCAGGTCCCGGATGCGAGTTCGGCTTCCGTCCTCGGCGAGGCTGCCGCGTGGACGTATCGAGTGCCCCACGGCAAACGCGTCGCCACACGTACCGCGCGCCTCTGGCGCAAGTCTTCCGCTTCTTCGTTGGATCGCTGAAACGCCGGCAAATCGATGATTTAGCCGGATCGCTGCGACCCGCCTTTGCATTGAGGTCGCCGCGGTGCAATTATCGGAACGAGACCGGCGCGGGACCTGCGCGGAAGTCTCAAGGTGGACGGGCTGGCAGTGGGGCGTATCATCGCGATCGCCAATCAGAAGGGTGGTGTCGGCAAGACGACCACCGCTGTCAACCTTGCTCTCGCGCTGGCGCTGTCAGGACAGCGCGTCCTCCTAATCGACCTCGATCCCCAAGGCAACGCCACCTCGGGACTGACGCCGGAGCCGATCAAGTCTGGCACCATCTACGACTCCCTCGTCAGCCGGACGCCGCTTCCCCAGGTCATCCGCGAGTCGCGGCCGTCGCTTTTTCTCGCGCCCTCGAGCACGGATCTGGTCGGCGCGGAAATCGAACTGGCGACGATGGAAGGCCGCGAGCGCCGGCTGAAAGCCGAGATGCAAGGCCATTGCGATATTTATAACTTTGTTCTAATTGATACCCCGCCTTCGCTCGGCTTGCTCACGCTCAACGCGTTGGTCGCCGCCGACTCGGTGCTGGTGCCGATGCAATGCGAGTACTACGCGCTGGAGGGCCTGAGTTCGCTGCTCGCCACTATCCGCCGGGTCAAGGCCGTGCTCAATCCCGCGCTCGAGCTGATGGGCGTGGTGCTCACGATGTTCGATTCGCGCAATCGGCTGAGCCACGAAATCTCGCTCGAGGTCAACAAGCATTTTCCGGAGCACGTTTTCCAGAGTGTGATCCCGCGCAACGTGCGTATCTCCGAAAGCCCCAGCCACGGCCTGGCGGTTATCGAGCACGATCCGAAATCGGTCGGTGCCGAGGCTTATCGCCTGCTCGCGCGCGAGTTGCTGGAGCGCGTCGGCTGGTCTCAGTCGTTCGCGCGCTCCACGGGTGAAGGCGCAAGCGAGGAAGCGTCCAGCGAGCGTGGCAACGGTCGGGCGCCGCGGCGCGGAATATGGAATCTGCGAAGCATCTTTGCGCGCTCGGCGGAACGCGCAAGGAAGGGCGCGCAAGGAGGAGCGGATGATACGTAGAGGTTTGGGACGCGGACTCGACGCGCTGATCGAGAGCACCGACGGATCGGCGGCGGCGGCCGATTCGTCACCGGATCATCGGCTGACGGACGGCGGGGGGGTCGCGAACGTCGAGCTTGACCAAATCGTGTCGAGTCCGCTCCAGCCGCGCCGCCATTTCGATTCCGAGCGGCTCCAGGAGCTGGCGCAGGCGATTCGCAGCCAGGGCATCATCGAGCCGCTGGTGGTCCGGCCGGCGCCGGCGGGCGACGGCATCACCGCGCGCTACGAGCTGATAGCCGGCGAGCGGCGCTGGCGGGCGGCGCGCGCCGCGGGCTTAAGTGTCGTGCCGGTGGTGGTGCGCGAGCTCGACGACCACGCCGCGCTCGAGATGTCGCTGGTCGAAAACCTGATGCGCGAGGATTTGAATGCCGTCGAGGAGGCGCGCGGCTTCGATCGGCTGGTCCGCAGCTTCGCGATGAGCCACGAGCAGGTCGCCGCGCGTATCGGCAAGAGCCGCCCTTACGTTACCAATGCGATGCGGCTGCTGGATTTGCCGCCCAGCGTGCTGGAGATGATCGAAGGCGGCAAGCTCAGTGCGGGCCAGGCGCGTCCGCTGCTCACGATGGCGTCGGCCGAGGCGCAGACCGTCGCCGCGCGGCGAATCGTCGAGGGCCGGATTTCGGCGCGTGGGGCGGAGGAGTTGGCCGGTGCGGCACGGCGTGCGGGCGGATCGACGCGTCGCGCGAGCGTCACCGATCTGAATTCCGATCCCAATTTGTTGTCGGTCGTCGAGGGGATGCAACGCGGACTCAAACGCAAGGTCCGAGTCGTACACGCGCGCGGCCGCAAACCCGGCCGAATCGAGATCGAGTTCTACGGGCTCGACGACCTGACGGCGCTTGCGACGGCGCTTGGCGCAGCCGCGCGCGCCTATACCGCCTCGCGCACCTGACGAGGCGGGACTTTGCCGCCGCGATAGTGATGGAGCGGCCGCCATTTCGGCTCCAATCAGGATCGGCTCTAATCAGGTCTCGATTCTGATCAGACCTCGCTTCTGATAAACCCTGCGGCTCCAATCAGATAATGGCGCCGCGATGACGACCCGATGACAACGCGATGGTGAAAAAACCGGCGCGGCCCTCCGCGGGATCGAAAATCTCCGGTCCCCATCAGCCGCCTCGCGGCTCGCGGAAGATCGGCCGGCCCTCCAAGCTGCATCGCGCGCCGTATGACATCGAAACCGTCACCGACGCCGCCGTCCGCGTCTTCAATCGCCACGGCTACGAAGCGGCCTCGATGGAAGACGTCGCGCGCGAAACCGGGGTCACCAAGTCGAGCCTCTACTATCACGTGTCGGGCAAGGAGGAGTTGCTCGAACGCGCGCTTGCGCGGGGGTTCAAATGGCTGCTCGGCGTGCTGGAGGAACCGGGGGCGCGAAGCGGGACGCCGCTCGAGCGCCTGCGGCATATCGTGTACCGCAGCGTCATCATTACTTTGGAGTTCGTGCAGGAGGTCGAGTTGCTCCAGCGCGTCAAGGGCAACACGCCGACCGAGCGCCAGGCGATGGCGCGGCGGCGGCGCTTCGATCGCGAGGTGGCGGCCCTGGTGAGAGAGGCGGCCGAAGCGGGGCAGATCGATTCGAGCGTCGACCCTGGCCTGCTGACCGGTTGATCTTCGGGATGGGAAATTCGATTACCCAGTGGTATCGGCCCGACGGCCGGCTGAGGCCCGAGCAGATCGCGGAGGCGGTCTCGCGGCTGGTCTTCGAGGGCATCACCCGCGAGGTGCAACACTAGGGCGGAGGGTCATTAAAAAAAACTTGCGAGCGGCGTATTGTATTGAGACGCGCCCCGTGACGCCGCCGCCGGACCGTAGTAAAAAACTTATGAAGGAGGGCCGGGGACTTGGCAAAAATAGACACGGATTCGGACATCGATTGGATGGCCTGTGAGCTGATCGAAAAAATCCCCGGCAAGGTATCGGGACGGCCGATCGTGCGCGGTACGCGCATTATGCCGGACGCTATCGTTGACAGTTACGACCTTGGGGAAACTATCGATGAGCTCCGCGAGGGGTTTCCTTCCTTGTCCGTTTCTCAGATTAAGCGGCTGATTGAATTTGCCCACGCTCAACGCGGACAGCCCAGCCTGTGAAGGTGTTGCTCGACGAAAATCTTGACCACGGATTGCGCAAGCTTTTGGGGCAACACGACGTTGTCACCGTTACCTATATGGGCTGGACCGGACTCAAAAACGGCGAGTTGTTACGGCTAGCGGAAGACAACGGGATGGAGGTTTTCCTTACCGGAGACCAAACCATCACTTATGAGCAGAACCTTGCCGGGCGGCGTCTGGCAATTGTGGCTCTATCGGCTATCCAGTTGCCCATCATCAAGAAAAACCTGCCAAAAATAATCGCTGCCATCGATAGCGCCGCGCCCGGTTCTTTTCAGGCGGTAGACTGCGGCACCTTCAGCCGCAAGAAGCCCCCTGGCAAGTAGCCGAACGCACGCTGCACGATGCACTTCATCAAGGGAGAAATGCTCCGTGTGCGGCCGTCGCCCCTCGCTTATCCTAAACGGCGGCGCCGGCTCGGCGTGCTATGGTCGCAAAGCGCCTACCGCTTACCATCTCCATGAGGAAGGCGAACCGACGTGAGCAAAAAATCTATCAAAAGCGACTTGGCACGGCTTAACCGGATGAAGGATTCCGATATCGACTATTCGGACATTCGGGCCCTCGGGGATGAGTTTTTCAAAAAGGCCACGGTTGCATGGCCCCCGGCGAAACAGCAACTCACGATCCGCCTCGACGCGGATGTGCTCAATTGGCTCATGGCCAACGGCAGAGGTTACCAGACGCGCATCAATCGTATCTTGCGCGCAGCCATGGAAAGCAAGCCCGCACGTCGCGCGCGCGCCACGAGGCCAGCGCCGAAGAAGAACGCCAGAACACGCGGCGCATCGCGGCCCGCCTGACGTTTCGCAGTAGAAAATAGATGACCGGCGGGAGAGGTTTTGCGTAACTGTCGGGACGGCTTGGATTTCTTTTCCTTGTCCGAATGATTTCCTCTACTTGAGTGGGTGTAGATAAATGCAGCCGAGAAGATAAATCGCTTCGCGTAGATCCTTCGCCGAGGCTCAGGATGACAGAAAGATATCCTTCGCTGGGGCTCGGGCTGACAGAACGAGATCCTTCGCTGGGACACAGGATGACAACAAGAGATCCGCCGACGCTTGGGATGACAGGGAGAGAGTCATCCTGAAGGCTTTTTTTGTCATCCTGAACGAAGGTTGCCGTAGTGAAGGATCTGCGCGAAGCGATTTTTGTGTTAATCGATACCTTCTTGAACCCAGTCCGAGGCGAAGGTTAGAGCGGGGTTCCGCGACTCGACCTTCGTGCGCCGCTCGGAGTGCCTGTGCCGCAGTGGAATTTACGCGAACCTTTCCCGCCGCTCGCGATGCTCGCGGCGGCCCCTCCTAAATTTGTGAGACTCGCGAATAGAGGCAGCTTCATGACCGGCCTGGTGCTGCCGGCGCCGTATCGGGCTAAAGACGTCGATCTTGACAGATGCGCTAACTTGCGCGATTCTGAGGTTAAATCGACCGAACGGTCGATTTAACCTTCTAACTCTCTCAGGAGGTCCGCGGGCATGGCCAAAGTAGCGGGCGCGCAGACGGGCAACGGATCCACCAAATCGAAGCTCGTCATTCCGTCGAATCCGGGCATTCCTCCGAATCTGGAAATTCCACCATTGATGATCCCGAAGGACGGCTTGCAACTGCCGCCCGAGATCGAACAGCCCAACATTTTTCCCCTGGAATGGCCGGTCAAGACCGAACCGCTCGCGGCCTTGTACGAGAAAGCCAAACGCTCGGCGTGGAATCCCTCGGACCTGCCGTGGGACGAGCTCGACCCGGCGCAATTCACGCCCGAAGAGCGCATGGGAATCATGTACTGGTACGCGGTGCTCTCGGTCTTCGACGGTTCGGGGCCGGCGGTCTTCGCGAAAGCGATGATCCATTCCTACGAACTCCACACCGAAGACCCGATCCGCAAATGCTTCTTCAGCGTCACCCACGACGAGATGAATCACGAGGAGTGCTGCCAGCGCGCGATTCAGCGGCTGGTGCCGGGCGGTCCGCTGCGCTTCGAGGCGCGCACCGAGGTCGAACGCGCGGCGCTCAACAATATCCAGTGGCTATCGTTTAATGGGTCGCGCTACTGGCGTGGCTATTCGGCTTCGATCGACAAGTATCCGCTCTCGGTGCTGTTCACTTCGTTCCTGCTGGGCGAGGTCGCGGCCTCGACGCTGTTTTACGGGATGTCGCGGCGCACGACGCTGCCGGTTTTCAAGGGCGTCTTCACCAGGGTCGGCCAGGACGAGAGCCGCCATCTGGCAATCTGCCTCAAGATGCTCGAGGACGATTGGCCGGGGCTGACCGAGGACTACAAGAACCTGATCACCAAGCAGTTGCGCGCGGGCTTCGTTTTTCTCTCGATGATCCTGTGGGAGCCGCCCAACATGTTCTGGGAGCTGCCGGATTACTTCCTGCCGAACCATCGCGCGCTGATGCAGTATGCGCGGCAGGCCGGGCTGGGCGTCCTGAGCTACGACGACCAGGCGGAGAACTGGCGGATGGCGATCGCCAAGGTACGCAAAGTTGTTGGCGACTGGGGTATCAAGTTTCCGGCGATCCCGGAACTCGATATCGAGGGCGTCGACGTCGGCAACATCACGGCCGCCGACATCATTCCAGTATTTTGAGGCCGGTATTTTGATCGCGCCGGTATTGTGACCCTGATCGCGCCGCGGCCGCTCCTTTTTGCCGGGCGGGACTTTCCTTGAGCTGGCTATCTTGCCGGCCTCGCCTTTTTCGCGGGATCGGATACTCTCGCGAAAAAGGGAGTCGTCGCTATGCGGTTCGGTATCTATGCGCCCAACTTTGGTGATTATTCCGATCCGCACAATCTGCTGATCCTGGCCCGCGCGGCGGAGACGGCCGGATGGGACGGATTTTTCCTTTGGGATCATCTGCTGCTCAACCGGACGGCGCCCATTCCGTTGACCGACGCATGGGTCGCGCTGGCGGCGATCGCGGCCTCGACCAGGCGCATTTTCCTGGGACCGATGATCACGCCGGTTGCTCGGCGAAGGCCATGGAAGCTCGCGCGCGAAGTTGCCGCGCTTGACCGTCTTTCCAGGGGCCGTCTCATTCTCGGGGTCGGCCTCGGCTCGCCGGCCGAGGCTGAATATCAATGTTTCGGTGAGGATCCCGACGATCACGTGCGGGCGGAAAAACTCGACGAGGGCCTAAGCGTCCTCGCCGGGCTTTTGAGCGGTGAGCCGCTGGTCCATCGGGGCAAACGCTACACCGTCGACAGCGCGTCGTTTTTGCCGCGGCCGGTGCAACAGCTGCGCGTCCCGATTTGGGTAGCCGGGATGCTGCCGAGCAAAGCGCCTCTGCGCAGGGCCGCGAAGTGGGACGGCGTTTTTCCGTTGAAGAATCCTTCCGGCGGACCTTCCGCGGCCGGCTTCACTCGGTCGGCGTACTGGCTGACGCCGGCGGAACTGGCCGGAGCCGTTGACTATGTCAACGCGCATCGCGCGCGCGACGCCGGTGCGCTCGAAGTCGTCGCGACGGGCGCGACTCCGGCGAGCGATCGCGGCCGCGCGAAGGAGATCGCGTCGTCATATCTGGACGCCGGCGCCACCTGGTGGCTCGAATGGCTCGACGATCAGCGCGGTTCGTTTGCCGAGATGCTCGCGCGGGTGGAAGCGGGCCCGCCGAGTTGAATCTTCAGAAAGTCTTCAAGTAGACGGGCGGGTCAGCCCGCTTTTCCCGGCGGAACCCACTGCTTGTTCAGCACCCGATGGACCATCGGGACGAACGTGCTCAACGACTCGTTGGGATACTTGGGATCGAAAGAAACCTCATCATACTTGGCGCAGAAATCAACGGTGAGCTGATACCACGGCTCGTTCCTGAACTGCTCGCGCGCATTGGGATCGAGTCCCAGGTGCCTCGCGTAGAAGTAGGTCTGAAAGAGGCCGTGGTACTTGAGCAGATTGTAATGGTCGCTAGAAATGAAGGGACGAAGGATCGAAGCCGCGACCTCGCCATGATTCATCGGGCCGAGCGACTCGCCAACGTCGTGGAACAACGCGACGACAATCAATTCTTCGTCGGCGCCGTCACGCAGCGCGCGCGTCGCGGCCTGCAGGCTGTGGCCGCGGCGATTGAGGTTGTAGGCCTCGTCAGCCGAGAGGTCGTCAACCATCGCGATCAGGCGGTCGGGGAGCGCGGCGAGGGTTTGCTCGTGGACGCGCTTGAGAATCTGGAAATCCTCGTCGCTACCCTGATCCATCCGGGTGAAATGCATTTTATCCACGAAGCCGGCGTCTCCCTTTCAGAAATCGTGACGTTATCGTAGCACGAGCAAGTGAAACGTCGCGGCCCTGGCGCGGAGCCCGGGGATTCCCGGGCCCGTTCCGATCGCGCCGCCACGCCGGAGCAGCAGCAGTTTGTCGGTGCCGGCCTCGACGTTCAGCACCGGTTTCAAGTCGAGCGCCTCGCTCTCGTGCTCATCCCATACGCTTTCGGGCACGATCACGTATCCCGGCGGCGCGTCGCCCAGTTTGCCGTCGACCTCGGGTGCGTCGCGATCGAGGTAAAAGAGCAGCGGGGCCGGATCGTCGCCAAACCCGTAGAGATAGAGCGGCTCGTCGCCGCCGACCGTGCGATTGATCTGTGCCGCCGCGGCCTGGAATGACCCACCCTCGCATCCGGCGATCTCATGGCGCGGCAGGTAGACGAAATTGAACACGATCAGCCCGGCGCAGGTCGCGGCCAGCGCGCCGCGCGCAACCCGGCCCCATCGGCTTCGCCGAGCCAGCTCGTCCGCTCCCCAAGCCAGCAAGAAAGCCGACGACGGCCATAACGGCAACAGGTACGCACGTCGTTTGTAAGCGGCGACACTGAAAAAGATCACGCTCAGAAGCCAAAAGGTCGCGAGCATCCGGGCGTCAAAGCGCGCACGCGGCCGGCGCTCCTCGACGCTCGAAGCGGATCGTGGCGAGCCGGCCGGTCGGCGGAGCGCTGCCGCGGCGGCGAAAGGGACGATCAGGCTCAGCGGTACCGAGTTCAACAGGACGGGCTTGAGGTAGTACCACGGCGCCATGAATCCCAGCGCGCCGAAGAAGCGGCCGAAGTTTTCGCTCTCGATCTGGCGTCCGAGAAATCCGTAACGCCGCCCCATCGCGCACGCGACGTACCATCCGAGACTCGCCACGACCCCGACGAACAGGCTGCCCGGTGTGAACAGGCCGCGCACCTCGACGAGACGCCGCTCGCGGAGCAGGAATACGACGATCGCGCCGAGCGGCAGGATGATCGCGATGGGCCCCTTCGCCAGCACGCCGAGACCGAGCGCGAGCGCAAACAGGTAGCGCAACGCCACGTCGCCGGCTCCCGGCTTTTCGATGGAAGCAGCAGTGGAAGCGGAGCATCAGGAGCGGCAGAAGCGGCGGACGCGGGCGATTTTCCATCCGGCATTTCATCCAACATCCCGTGCAACATCCAAAGACAGCTCATCAGCGCGAGCGTCTCGAAGAAGCACAGCGTCATATCGACTCGCCCGACCCGCCCCTCGCTCACGAACTGGAACGAGCCGGCTAAGATCAGCCCCGCGAGAATCGCTCCGCCTTCGCCGAGCGGCGTCCATGCGAACGCGATCGTGAGCGCCACCGCCGCGATCGCATAGAGCGCCGACGGCAGGCGCAGATTGAAGGCAGTCACCTTGCCGACGCGGCCGATTCGATCGAGTGCCGTCGCGGTCCAATGAAAGAGCGGCGGCTTGTACATCGGCTGGCTGCCGTTCTCCAACGGGAAGAGCAACACCCCGTGCTCGACCATCTGCTGGACGAAGACGCCTTCGATAGCCTCGTTGGCGCCGCAGACCTCGGCGGCGCCGAGACGATGGAGCGTCAGGGCGGCGGTGACGAGCACCACCGCCGCAGCCGCGAGAAGCCATCGCGAGAGTATCGTCCGTCGCGGCGGCGCGGCGGTGTTCGCACCGCTGGTGACAGGAGGAGTGGTCATAGTACGGCGCGTGATTCAGCCGAGGTCGTAGCGGAAAATTTCGAGCCGCGACATCCGCGCCCGATCGTAGCCGCGCCATTTGGACGGCGGGATGTCGCGCGGCCCGACCAGGCGGAATCCGATTCGCGCGAAAAACTTCGCCGCCCGCTCCTCGGCGGTGCAGGCGAAGACGTAGCGCAGAGGGCGCTCGCGCGCCTCGTTCAGAATCTGTTTGACCAGCTCGACCGCGACGCCCTCGCCGGCATAGCGCGTAAGCGTGTAGAGCGCGGTGATTTCGCCCGCGCGCTCGCGATGGTACCGCTCGGTGAGCAGCGAGCAGACCCCCGCCAGATGCTCGTCGCCGACGCGGTAGCCGAAGCACGACGGCAGCAATTGCGCGATCTCCTCGCGCGAGCGCGCCAGCAGATGGCCCTCGCGCTGGCCGCGCAGGATCAAGGCCTCGACTTCCTCGAAGTCGTCGATCGAAATCGGCCGCACGAAGCCGTATTGGCGCTCGGTGAAGAGCGTGCCCGTGCCGATAAAGCTGAACAGTTCGTCATAGACCGCGCGCGGCGCGACCAGGTTGACCGATCCGACGCCGTCGCGAAGCGCGCGGGCGACCTCGCGCAATTCCGCGCGCCGCCGCGCGGTGCGCTGCTTGCGCACCACGGTGGCGATTCGGCTCAACTCCAGGAATGACATGCGCTCGCCGCCGGCGCCGGTCAGGCCGCCCTGGCGGTCGAGCAGGATGAGCTTGAAGACGCGCAGCCGGCTCGCGAGCTCCGCGGCGAAGACGGTGAAGTCACCCGGCTTGTTGGTATCGGCCGCGGCTAAAACGATCGATCCGGCGCTCAGCGCGCGCCAGATTTGCGCCACCGCCGAGTCGGGCGGGTAGGGGCGCGAGCGCAGCCCCGCGCCGGGATTGAAGACCGGCGGTTCGGCCGTGGGCGCGAGCCGTCCGAGCCGGCGCATCACCCGCGCGAGCGTGTCGCTCGCAACGATCACGATGCATCGCGTCTGATGGCGATGCAGCTCGCGCAGCGTGCGCACCAGCGAGTCCAGTTCGCCCAGGCGCTCGCCGCTTGGCGGAATCAGCGCGAACAGCAGGCTCTTGCCGTAGAATTCCTCGAGGTAGAAGGATTTCTCGTCGAACAGCACGGCGCCGCCCGCGGCCGACTCGTCCCGGGGTTCGTTCATGGATTCTTTGACGGCGGTCAACTTCGATACTTGTCGATCTTGGTCGGTGCTGGCCGATACTGGTAACGATCGATATTTGTCGAAGATACGATCCGCGACGGGTCGGTGATAGCGGCGGGGTATGCGAAGGGTGGCGGACGCCGCGCTCAGACCTTGACCGCCGCAGGTTCCTTGTCGGGGGCGGCGGCGAGCGGGACTCTTGCCAGGCGCATCGGCGCGGGACGCGAGGCGGCGATCTCTTTCAGCGTGGTTTGCGAGAAAATCTCGAGCAGCACGCGCTGGCCCTCCTCCCACACCCGAAACATCCGGCAGGTCGGCTGCAAGGCGCACGAACTGGATCCGTCCACGCATACGTTGAGCGTGATCGGTCCCTCGACCGCCTCGATAACGTCCTTGAAAGTGATGCCGTCGGCGGGCCGCGCGAGCTGATAGCCGCCGCCGGGCCCGCGCCGCGCGCGCACCAGCCCGCGATGCATCAGGTCGCGGATCACCTTCTCCAGATAATACTTGGGAATCTGTTCGTCGCGCGCGATCTCGGTGCCGCGCGCCACGCCTTCGGGATGGTCGGCGAGATGAATCATGGCCCTCAGCGCGTACTCGATCTTGCGCGGTATTTGCATCAGGCTCATGACGCTACTCCCCGGCCACGGGCGCGGAGCGGCGCGCCGGCGGTCTTGTTCGCGACGCCAACCAGCGCGGTCCCGGCGATCTCGTGCGAGACCCCGTTGCTGCGCCCGGCGAGAACTCGCTCGACGTACTTGACCAGCATGTCGCTTTCGACGTTGACCGGGGCGCCCGGTCCCTTGTGCCCGAGCGTGGTCTGCTTGAGCGTATGCGGAATCAGCGCGACGCTGAAACGCCGGCCGGTAATGCCAAACACGGTCAGGCTCACGCCGTCGATCGCGACCGAGCCCTTCTCCACCAGGTAGCGCACCTGCGCCCGCGGGACTTCGAACGTATACAGCTTGGAGTCGCCCTCGGACGCGATCGCGGCGATCTTGCCGACGCCGTCGACGTGGCCCGAAACCAGATGTCCGCCCAGCAGTTTTTCCAGCGTGAGACAGCGCTCGAGGTTGACCCGGTCGCCCGCGGCCAGCGTTCCGAGCGCGGTGCGCCGCAAGGTCTCCGCCGAGACGTCCATCCCAATTATACCGCGCCGTGTGCCGCGCCGTTTTTTCACCACGGTCAGACACGCGCCGTTGACCGCGATCGAATCGCCGATCGAGATTCGTGAAAGCGGCAGCGCGGTGGCGAGACTCACCAGCGCGCCCTTGTCGGTCTGCTTTATTTCCTCGACCGTGCCGAGGTCTTCTATGATACCTGTGAACAAGGTCGTGTGTCCGCGATGCCGTCCAAGCGGGCCAAGAAAAACCCAGAAAAATCTTACTTTTTATCCGCACCCACTGCAACTCGTCACTTTCGCGGGTAGTGTTGCGGCCTGCGGCGCGGTGCGCCGATAATCCGCGCGGAGCGTATTGAAGATGGGATTCAAGGAAGAGTCGGAAAAACTTTTAAGCGGCGAACTTTCGATCCGCGAGCGCCATCCGCTGATCCCGACCGGCGAGTCGGAGGAGATCTCGGCGGGCGTGATGTTCTGGCGGTGGTTCGCGAATTTCACCGCGATCAAGACCGAAGACGGCCTCGTGCTGGTCGACACCGGCGGCCATCACAACCAGGCCGAGACGGTCGCGATGGTGCGCAGATGGTCCCCGGATCGGATCAACACCGCGATTTATACTCACGGCCACGTCGACCATGCGGGAGGGATGACGGGGTTTGCCGCCGAGGCGCAACAGAATCGCCGCGCGCGCCCGCGCGTCGTCGGCCATCGCGCGGTTGCCGCTCGTTTCGATCGCTACAAGCGGACCGCGGGCTACAACACCCTAATCAACTCGCGGCAGTTCGGCGTACCGGCCCAATGGCCCGAGGAATACGTCTACCCCGACACCTATTTCGATCATCAGTTCAACGTGGTCGCTGGAACCTGGCGCTTCGAATGCCATCACGCGCGCGGCGAGACCGACGACCATTGCTGGGTGTTCATCCCGAGCCGCAAAGTCCTGCTGACCGGCGACTTCGTGATCTGGGCCGCGCCCAACGCCGGCAATCCGCAAAAGGCGCAGCGCTACGCGCGCGAATGGGCCGAGGCGCTGCGAGCGATGGCTAAAACGGGAGCGGAGGTGCTGCTGCCCGGTCACGGAATTCCCGTGTTCGGATCGATCCGCGTGCGCCAGGTCCTGAACGACACGGCCGAATATCTGCAGAGCCTCTACGACCAGACGGTTAAGATGATGAACGAGGGCGCCGCGCTCGACGAAATCGTGCACAGCGTGAAGCCGCCGGCCGCGCTCGCCGAAAAACCGTATCTGCAGCCGGTCTACGACGAGCCGGATTTCATCGTGCGCAACGTGTGGCGGCTGGAAGGCGGATGGTACGACGGTATCGCGTCGCATCTGAAGCCCGCGCCGCATCAGGCGCAAGCCGCCGAAATAGCCTCGATGGCGGGTGGCGCGGACGTGCTGTTGGGCCGCGCGCTGCGGAAACTGGAGGCGGGTGACCTGGCGCTCGCGGCGCATCTTATCGATTGGGCGGTCGCCGCGGCGCCGGACGATCGCGCGGCGCACGAGGCCCGAATGCGCATCTATGCGGCGCGCGCGAACGAATCGACGTCGACGATGGCGCTCGGGATTTTCCGGGCCGCGGCGCTCGAGTCCGCGGCGAAAGCCGGCGTCCCGCCGCCCGCCGGCTCGCGGATGATTTGATGAGGGCTGAGAGGGGGCGCTCAGCGCGACGCGGGTGGCAGCGTAAGCTTGCCCAGGATCGCGGGAGTGCGGGCGCCCGTGACGCTCGGGATGTTGCCTGGCAATCCACGCAACATCTGGTAAGCGAGAATCGCGAACGCGACCGCCTCCAGCGCGCCGCCATCCACGCCCACAGCCTCGGCGCTGGTTACTTCAATACCGGGCAGTTCTGCCGCGATCATTTTCATCAACGTAGGATTGCGCGCGCCGCCGCCGGTCGCGATCAGCTGATCGACACGTCCGAGCGGCAGGATGAAGCGGCGGCAGGCCTCCGCGATCGAGCGCGCGGTCAGTGCGGTCACGGTTGCGACCAGGTCGTCCGCTATCAGGTCATCTGCGATCCGGCCTTCCGCGATCAGCTCGCCCGGCTTCTTCGCACTGTCGCGCGCGCGATGCAAAATCGCGTCGAGGTAATGCGCGCCGAACTCCTCGCGGCCGGTGGACTTGGGCGGCTTGCGCCTGAAATACGGATTGCGCATCAGTTCGACGAGCATCGCGTTGTCGACGCTTCCCCGCGCCGCCATCCTGCCGTCGCGATCCATCTTGAGGCGTCCCGAGGTAAAGCGCGCGGCTAGCGCGTCGATCAAGGTTCCACCCGGGCCGGTGTCGAAGGCGATCAGGCGCGGGTCGCCGGTTCGCGCCCCGGGCGGAAGGTAGGTCGCGTTGCCGATTCCGCCGATGTTCTGCACGATTCGTCCAAGCCGCTTGTGGCCGAAGAGCCATAGATGCGCGAGCGGCGCGAGTGGCGCGCCTTCACCGCCGAGCGCGATATCCATCGGACGAAAATCCGCAATCACCGGCACGCCGGTGATCGCCGCTATCACCGCGGGCTCGGCAAGCTGTAGCGTCGAAGCGGTCGCGCGGCCGGCGCGGCGGGGCGGCAGATGGAAAAACGTATGGCCGTGCGAACCGATAAAGCTGAGCCGCCGGATCGGAACGTTCGCGGCGCGCGCGAGGCGCATCGCGGCCGCGCCAAAAATGCGGCCGAGATCGAAGTTGAGCGTCGAGACGCCGCCCGCGCCGATCGTGGAAGCCGCGTCCTGGCCGGCCGACGAGGCCGCGAGCAGCCGCGCGCGAAATTTCGCGGTGTAGGGATAGGTCTGGAACGCGATGAGTTGCGTGGGCGGGCTCTTGCGTTCGTCGATCCGCACCAGCGCCGCGCTGACGCCATCGTGCGAAGTCCCTGACATCAGGCCCATCGCCAGATGCGTCCGGCCGTCGAGATGCACCTCGACTTTGCTCATCGCGCCTTCAGTTCCATCCGCTCGCGGATTGCTCGCCCATGATCATTCGTCATCTCCGCCATCCCGCCTGTCATCCCGCCTGTCACGGCGCCCGCCGTCTCGATCACCTTCATTCAGGTTTTCCTCGCCCGATTCATCGTCGTCGCGCGCGCCACCGCCCAGGGTAAGTTTGAGCCCGCGCATCGAGGCGAGGATCAGACGCCATCCGGAGGGAAACTCGATCGCGCCGGTTTCGGTATGCGATTGCGGTTCGATGATCGCCTTGCGGCCCATGTGCCACTGCACCAGCAGCATCTTGTGCGCGATTTGGCGGCCGCTTACGCGATCGATCGCGAAATCGCCGTAGAGCGTGCTGGTGCGCATCTCGCCGATAGCGTCGCGCATCCGGCGCTGGTCGAGAGAATCGCACTCGCGGATAGCGGCGCATCCGATGAGCCCGGCGGCGTAAACCTGCGCGGCCGGATAGTCGCATTCGCCAATGCCGATTGCGCGCATCCGGCGCGCGAACTCGGCCGGCGGCGGTCCGAGTTGCGGATCGATCCGCGCGTGTTCTTCCCATTGGCTCGGGCCGACGATGCCCTCGGCGTCCTCGCCCAGTTCTTCGGCGAAGCGATGGACGCCGGCGGCGACGCAGCCGAGCACCGGGATGTTGAGATTGGAGGCGACCACCACGCGCATCAGGGCAACATCCTGGGCGAAGCTGCCGGCGGCGGCAAGGGCGTTGACGCGGTTGCGCTTGAGTGCGGGCAGCAGGCGGGCCAACGCGTCGGAGCGATCGAAATCACCCCGGTACTTGAGCCGCACGCGCACGCCGCGCAGTCGCGCCCGCCGCTCATGACAGGCCTGCTCGAGGCCGCGGCCGACGTCGCTTGCGAAAGGCGTCGCGGCGGTGACGATCGCCAGGCGCTTGCGCCAGAGCTTGAGTTCGATCAGCAGGCGCGCGAACGCCACGAGATAGTCGCTCGCCGGGCTCAGCACGCCGACCAGCATCCGCATCCCCCTGGTATAAAGGCCGTCGTCGGCGCCGCCGTGATTGAGCATCATCATGCCGGCGGCTTCGGCGATCGGCGCGGCGGCGCGCGCGAGGCGGCTGGAGTACGGGCCGAGAAGCAGATCGACGCGTTCGGAGCCGCATAGCGCGGAGTAGATTTCCGCGCATCGCCGCGCGTCGCTCCGATCGTCGTGGCAACCAAGGACGAGTTCGCGGGAGCGGCCGCCGACGCGCGAGCCGCCGGCCGCATTGAGATCGTCGACCAATAATTTGATTGCGGCCTCGGCCTGACGGCCCATCGCGGCGTAAGCGCCGCTCAGCGAAAGCGAAAGACCGACGCTCAGCCGCTCGCGCATCGGAGCGTCGCGCGCTAGGGCGCGATTTCAGCGATTCCGCCCCGGATCACCGCCATCCCCTCCGGATTGTAAGTTTCAAACGCGTACGCGCGGCGGCCCGAGCGCTCGCCGTCGGTCCACACCTTGGTGGTGATCGCCTGCCCGGGGAAAACCGGACGGCTGAACTGGACGCGCAATCGCTTGAGGCGCTCCGGGTCGCCGCCGCACAGCCCGTCGATCATGACGTTGGAGGTGAACGCCATCGTGCAGAGCCCGTGTACGACGATACCGGGCAGCCCCGCCATCTTCGCCACGTTTTCATCGACGTGGATCGGGTTGCGATCGCCCGAGGCTTCGGCATAACGGAAAGTCTGGTCGCGATCGACGGTCTGCTCGACGCTGAGGATCGGATCGCCCGACGGAGACGCGGGCCGCTCGGCGCGTCCAGTGGCGCTGCGGTCGCGACGCGCCGCGCGGATGAAGATGCCGAAAAGCGTTCGCAGCACCGGAGTGCCCGCGCGGTCGCGCGAGTCGAGTTCGAGCGCCATCGCCTCGCCGCCCGGCCGCGCCTCGATCGATGTGACCTTTGCGATCGTGGTTATCTCGTCGCCCGGCCGAAGCGGGGCCAGGAATTCCATGTCCTGCTCGGCATGCAGCAGGCGCAGGAGGTCCGCTCCCAGGGCCGGGTCGCCGACCGCTCCGACCACCGACATCCAGGTGACCGCCACGCCGAACATCGGGGGCGCCACGATTCCGCCGGGCGCCGACGCGTCGAAGTAGCGCGGGTTATTGTCGTTGTAGGCGCGCGCATAATTCTGAAGCGCCTCGAGCGTGACCGTCGCGCTGAGCGGCGGATACTCGCGGCCGATAAATTCCCTGTTGAGTGGCATCGAAATCCTGGTTCCGGTTCCTGCCTGGCGAATGTATATCCGGCGCGGCGCGCAACGCGGTCAGGCAAGCTCGCGTCCGCCGACGATCACCGCCTTCAACTCTAGCCCGGGGCCGAGCACGAGCAAATCGGCAATCGCACCGGGCTCGATTCTTCCGCGATCGCCGAGACCCAGCACGCGCGCGGGATTGGTCGAAGCCATCAGCGCCGCCTGGCCGACGCTCGCGCCGGCCTGCTCGACCATCATGCGCACCGCACCGAGCATCGAGATGACGCTGCCCGCGAGGCGGCCGTCGGGCTTTCGCGCCGCTCCGTCCACTTCGGCCGCGTCGGCCAGCGGAGCCGCGCCACGCGCGCCGCCGATCGCGACACGGTCGGTCGTAAGACAGATTCCTTCCGCACCGCGCGCGAGATAGAGCAGACGCAGCATCGCGAGATGCACATGGACGCCGTCGGCAATTACCGCGGCACACGCGCGCGAAGGGAGCATCGCCGCCGCCGCGGCGCCGGGATGGCGATGGTTAAGCGGCGCCATCGCGTTGAACGTATGCGTGAACATCCGCGCGCCCGCGGCCACCGCCGCCTGCGCCTGCTCCAGCGAGGCATCGGTATGGCCGAGCGACACCGCGATTCCACGGGCGCCGAGCGCCGCGATCGCTTCGAGCGCGCCGTCCAGTTCAGGCGCGAGCGTTAGCATTCGCAGCGCGGGCATCGCGGCGACGCGCTCCAGAGCCTCGCCGCGCGGTTCGAGGTTGAATGGCGGATGGGCGCCGAGGCGCGCGGCCGAGATGAATGGCCCCTCGAGATGCAGCCCCAGGATTGCGCCGCCGTCGCCGGCCGGCGCCGCCATCGCCTGGGCGATTGTGGCGGCGATCGTTTCGATTCGCTTAAGCGGCGAAGTTATCGCGGTCGCAAGCCACGCGGTGGTGCCCTCGCGCGCAAGCCGGGCGGAAAGCGCGCAGATGGCGGCGGCCGAGGCGCTCATCACGTCGGTCGCATCGCAGCCGTTGACCTGGAGGTCGATGAACCCGGGCAGGATGTAATCGCCAGCGTCGGCGCCGCCGCCGGATTCGACCGATTCGATCGTCTTGCCGAAGCTGACGATGCCCGGCAGGGTCGAGCCGTCGGCCCGCGCGATCAATCCGCGCAACCGCTTCATCGCCGCGGCCGTCGCGTCTCAGCTAGCGTTGAAGCGCTCCTGGAGCAGGCGTGAGAAGCGCGGCAGATAGACGAGGTCGAATGTCAGCTCTTTGCCCGGGAACATCGCGAGCGCGGCGCCCTTGAGCGCGCGGACGTGGTCCCACGCCTCATCGAGGGTGAGCGAGTTATCCTGGGCGATGGTGGCGAAGGTGAGATCGACCAGAAACCGCAGCCTGCGGATCATCAGGTTTTCGTGAGCGATAAGGGCGGCGCGATCGTCCTGGGGCATGGCCATTGTCCGCGGGTTGAATCAAGTTGAATAGCGGGCAAGCAAGTCACTCATAACTGCCGTGAGTATAGCACCGGCGCGCGGGATTTTGCGCGGGTTTCGATCGGGCCGCACGCAGCCGTGCGCGTAAGTTGTCCGCGGGCCGTTCGCCGCGATGATAATCCGGCGTGGTCCGGCGGCGTTGGCGTCGATTCCTTGTTTTGGCGCACGCGGGATGCCAACCTCATTGCGCGATGGCGCAACCGCGGCTCCGTTCGAGCTTCATTTATCTCGCCAACGCGGTCAACGACCTGCGCGGCAACTGGATCATCGTCGCGGTGGTGCTCGCGCCGCTGGCGTTGGCCTCCGCGCTATGCCTGCTGCCCGACGCGCTCAACATTCAATATTCCGTGGTGCAAACCTTCGAGCCTGGCGTCACCAGCGTGGCGTTCGTTAAGCCGGTGCAGATGCCGTACGAGCCGGTCGCGCGCGCGGCGCCCAAGCCGGTATTTCCCGCCTGGCTGACTACGATCCTGCATCTGATCGACGGCTTCATCACGCTGGTCGGCGTGAACGTGGTCGTCCTTTGCGCGCTCAGGCGGATGCAGGCGGGGCTGCGAATGGCGCGGCCAATCGACGAAGGTATCGCGGTCTACCGCGAGGCGGCGAATTTGCTGGGGTCCTTCGTATGGGTGAGCGTGCTGCAAGTGCTCGCGATCGCGGTCGGCGCGGTGCTGCTGGCGGTGCCCGGCGTGCTCGCATATGTGTGGCTATATTTTTCGCAGTACGCGGTGATTTTCGACGGACGCCGGGGCTGGTCGGCACTACTGTTCAGCCGCGACCTGATGCGCGGGAGTTTCTTTCGGGTCACGCTGCGAATCGTGGTTTTTCTCGCGGTATGGTCGGGCTTCAACTCCTGGGCGGGCGGTACGTTCTTTGCGGTGAGTCTGCTCGCCGGATGGGTGGGGTTGATAACGGGGGCGCTATGGGCGTCAATTTTCCTGGTCGACTTGCTTGCGGTGGCGGTACTCTACGCGACCCTGGCATTCCTGCTCGCGGCGGGCCTGCGCCTGTACCAGGACCTGATAGGGTTATCCGCCGGGCAGGCGGCGCTTAGGAGCGTACCGCCGCTGCCGCCGACCGCGCCGCTGCCCTCGGTGAGCGCCTAGGCCGGATCGTTACCGCTGGCGGCGCGGGCGAGACGCGTCAGCGCGCGGATCGCCACCTCGAGCACCGGCAAGCCGACCACCGGCAACGTGCGCAGATCGTTCATCACGTCGATCATCGTGTCGAACAGCCGCTCGCGCCCGCTGCGCAACGCGCGCACGGCCTCCGCCGGTGCGACCTCGCGGTCGACCAGTATCGCGCGGCAGAGCGCCAGGCGCGCGTTGCGCAGATCGCCGCCGAGATCCTCGGCCGCGCGCCGCTCCCATCGGTCGTCCGTGCCGAGCGCCTCGAGCGCTCTTTCGAGCGTGGCGAACTCGATTATCCGGCCCAACGCAAAGTAAGCGCGCGCGCAGTCGTTAGGCGGCGCGCCGTGGACGAAGCTCAGGCTTAAGACGTTGAGCAGATGATCGGCGAAGCCCAGGCGCGCGAGCTGATGGGCAACCTGTTCGGTGTAGACGGTCGAACGCAATTCGCGGTAGCTGCGCTCGAAGCGCTCGTGCTCGTCGTCGGCCAGCATCGTCTCGAACGTCGCGCAGAGGCTCTGGAAGCCGGGCTTGAACCGCGCGATCGCGTCCCCGATCGATGCGTCCGGCTCCAGCCCGGCGATCGCCCAGCCGCAGGCCCGGCGCGCGGCACCCTCCAGCGCCAGCAGCGCGGCCAGTTCGGCCTGCGCGCCCTGTTCGCCGGCGCCCGCGCGCAGCCCTTCGGCCTGATCGACCAGGTCGAGCACGCCGTCGGCGAAGATCCAGGCGCGGACCGTGTCCTCGGTGCGCGCGCCGTGGCTGCGCGTGAGACGGAAGCAGAAGCTCGCGCCCATCAGATCGACCAGTTCGTTGACCAGCCGGGTGAGGATGAGCTCGCGCCGCAGGCCGTGGCGCGGAATTTCGGCCTCGAAATCGCGCGCGATCGAAGCCGGGAAATAAGGCACCAGGAAGCGCTCGGCCAGATAGGAATCGTTGGGCAGGGCGCAGGTCTCGAGCTGCGTGAACAGATCGATCTTGGTATAGGCGCTCAGCACGGCGAGTTCGGGGCGGGTCAGGCCGGTGAAGCGCCCGCGGCGATCGCGCAGCTCCTCGTGGCTGGGCAGCGCGGCTTCGTAGCGATGCAGCGCGCCGCGCTGCTCGATCGCGCTCAGGTGGTCGCGAAACTCCTTGGTTTCGGTGCGGCTGCGCAACTGCTCGAGACTGAGCAGCACCACCTGATCGCGGTTGTCGCGCAGCACCAGCGCAGCAACTTCGTCCGCGGCGGCCGCGAGCACCCGGTTGCGCCGATCGAAATCGATTCGCCCGCCCGTCAGCGCCTGCTGGAGCAGGATCTTCAGATTGACTTCGTGGTCCGAAGTGTCGACGCCGGCCGAATTGTCGATAGCGTCGGTATTGATCCGCCCGCCCGCCATCGCGTACTCGATGCGCGCGCGCTGGGTGAAACCCAGGTTGCCGCCTTCGGCCACCGCCTTGACGCGCAGTTCATTGGCCGCGATGCGGCAGGCGTTGTTGGCATGGTCGCCGACTTCGGCGTCGCGTTCGTCGCTGGCGCGCACGTAGGTGCCGACGCCGCCGTTATACAGCAGGGTCACGTCCGCGCGCAGGATGGCCTGGATGAGGCTGTCGCTGTCGAGCACCTCGGCCGTGCAGGAGAGCGCGCGGCGGGTCTGCGGGCTGAGCGGGACGGTCTTGCTGCCGCGGCGAAAGATGCCGCCGCCGGGGCTGATCAGCGCGGGATTGTAGTCCGACCATTGCGAGGCGGGTAGCTCGAACAGCCGCTTGCGCTCGGCGAAGCTCGCCTTCGGATCGGGGTCGGGATCGATGAAGATGTGTCGATGATCGAACGCGGCGACGAGCTTGAGGTTGTCCGACTGCAGGAGCCCGTTTCCGAACACGTCGCCCGACATGTCGCCGATCCCCACCATCGTGATTGGCGCACCGCGGACCAGGTCGATTCCCATCTCGCGCAGATGCCAGCGCACCGACTCCCACGCGCCGCGCGCGGTGATGCCGAGCGCCTTGTGGTCGTAGCCGTAGCGGCCGCCCGAGGCGAAAGCGTCGCCGAGCCAGAAATTGTGCTCGCCCGCGATCGCGTTGGCCAGATCGGAAAACGCCGCCGTGCCTTTGTCGGCCGCCACCACCAGGTAGGGACCGTCCTGGTCGAGCACCTTCACCGCGTCGGGATGCACGGTCTTGCCGCCGACCACGTTGTCGGTCAGCTCGAGCATCGCGCGGATCAGCGTTTTGTAGGCGTCGACCACGTCGTCGTACGTGGCCGCGCGGCCCAGGCGCGGCTTGACGATGAAGCCGCCCTTGGCGCCGGTCGGCACGATGATCGCGTTCTTGACCGTCTGGGTTTTCATCAGGTCGAGAATCTCGGTGCGGAAATCCTCGGGACGATCGCTGTACCGGATACCGCCGCGCGCGATACGCCCGGCGCGCAGATGGCATCCCTGCATGTCAGGGCTGTCGACGTGGATTTCATAGAGCGGCGGCGTGTCGGGCAAGTTGGGAATGCGCGCGCTTTCGAACTTGAGCGTGATGTAGGGCGCGGGCGGCTCGCGAAAATAATTGGTTCGCACCGTCGCCTCGATCATCCCCAACAGCGCCCGCGCCAGGCGATCGTCCGCGATGTTGTCGACCGCGCCGAGCGCCTCCAGATAAGCCGCGCGCAACTCGGCGTAGCGGGTGCCGTCGCTTCCGGGGCCCGCGGGGTCCATCCGCAGCCGGAACATCCCGACCAGCATCCGCGCGAGCTTCGGATTGACCAGCAGCACGCGGCGCAAGGCCGGAAGCGCCGGAGCGAGCCGCATCTGGAAGGCCGCCGCGACGTACGCGCGCAGGAGCGCGACTTCGCGCCAGCCCAGGCCGACCTGCAGCACCAGCGCGTTGAGCGGCCCGTCCTCGGTCCGCCCGCTGCGCACGGCCGTGAGCGCCTCGGCCACCAGCGCCGCGCCGCTCGCACCCTCGAGCGCCACGCCCAGTGCGTCCTGCACGCTGAACGACTCGATAAAGGCGCGCACTTGCGTGCCGGCGGAGTCGAGACGCAGTTCGTCGGCCTCTTCCGACATCACGATGATTCCGAAGTTCGACAGCATCGGCATCACGTCGCTCAGGCGCAGCGGCTCGCCGACCTCGAACATCCGCAACTCGCTGACGGCCGCGGCCGTGCCTTCGCCGGCGGCCGGGCGCGCCAACTCGACGTTGAAGCTCTGGCCGTTTTCGAGCAGGCTTTCGATCTGTTCGATATCGCCGGCCGCCCGCGACACTGCGGTGCTGGCCTTGTAATGCGGCGTGAAAGCGCCGTTCCATCGCTGCGCCAGCGCCTGCCCGCGCCGTTCGCCGAAACGCTCCACCAGTTCTTCGCGAAGACGATCCTCCCAGGTGCGCGCGAGTTGCGAGATCTCGGTCTCCATCGCGCGCAGTTGCGCGGCCGACGGCGGCGGGGCATTGAAGCAGAAGTGCAGCCGCGCCCGGTAGCCCTCGCCCATCGCGAGGTAGTAATAGACCAGCTCGCCGTCGAGGATGCGTCCCAGCGCCTGCTGGATCTGCTTGCGCACTTCGGCCGAGAAACTCTCGCGCGGCAGGACCACCAGCGCGACGACGTTGTTGCGCATCGGATCGTAGTGCGCGCTAACGCGCACGGCGGCCTCGTTCTTGAGATCGAGGATGAGATGCAACTGCTCGCGCAACTCGCCGACCGGCGCGCGGAACAGCTCCTCCTTGGGAAAGCTGTTGAAGGCCGTCACCAGCTCCTTGTAATTGTGGGAGCCCGGCGCGGCATGCTCGGCCTCGATCACGTCGCGCAGCTTGGCGCGCAGCACCGGGATGTGCTGCGCTTCCTCGGAGTAAGCCTTGGAAGTGAACAGGCCGACGAAGCGATCGAACCCGGTCACGCGGCCATCGGGGCCGGTGCGCCGGATGGTGACGTCGTCCATCAGGCCGCGGCGATGAACCTGCGACATGGTGTGGGTTTTGCTCATGATGAGCGCCGCGCCCTCGAACAGGATTTTCTGGTGGTCGGGCTCGAGCGCCCTGAGATTGACCGGCCGCGCGTAACGCGAGCGGCTGAAATCGCGCAGCAGTCCGAGCCCCGAATCGGCGTCGACCTCGAGCGTGCGCTGGCCGCCCGCTTCACCGATCCGGTAGCGGCGGTAGCCTAAAAAGACAAAGCCACCGCCGACCAGCCATCGCAACAGGTCGCGGACCTCGACCAGCTCGCGTTGCGCCGCGGTCTCCTCGCAGATCTCGAGCGCGCGCGCGGTCATCGCCGCGAAATCGCCCGTCGCCGATCTCACCTGTTCGAGCACGCGCTTGAGGCCGTCCGCGATGCCGTGCGGGTCGTGGGTGCCGCCGTCCAGCCGCAGTTCAAGATGGACGAAGGATTCCCGTTGCTCGGCGGCCCTGATGCCCTCCAGCGAGACCAACCGGCCCGCACTGTCGCGTTCGGCGAGGAGCACCGGATGCAACAGCAGTCCGGCTTCGATACCCAGGTGATGGAAGTATTCGAGCATGCTGTCGATGATGAACGGACAGTCCTGCATCGCCGTTTCGACGAAGCTGCCGCTGTCGCTCTGCGGCGCGGTTACGACACGCACCTTGATCGGTTCGGCGCGCACCGAGAAAAACTCGAGCGCTTCGGCGCTGAGCCGCGCGCGCTGCTGGACGGATATTCGCGCTGCCACGTCCGGCGCCAGTTCGCCGAACAGGCGCGCGCTGAAGATTTCCAGCCGCCGCGCGTTCTCTTGCGCGATATCCGAGGCGGTCGTGTGCAATTCTGCTTGGCTGGCCAACACTGTCACCTGAGGGATTTGGATTGCGGAAGCCGGAACCGGCCCTAACCGACCATTATAAGTCGCCGCCCGCGTCCGCGGCTACACCAATGCGCCGGCGGTAGTGGGTCAGCTTGATTGTCGTGCCCGAGTAAACCCTTCGATGACCCAGCCGATGGTTTGTGTGAGGCCCCACGGCGCAAAGAAAGCGCCGGCGATCACGAATCCGAAACGCTGCCAGTCGATATTGCCCTTGCTTACAATCCACCCCGTAGCGAGCACAATAATTGCGCAGAGTCCGCCAAGAGCGACACTTAATCGACGACAACCCTCTGATTCAACTATGCCCCGATAGAGCGGCGAGAGAATTTCTGCAAGCGTTGATTCTTTCGGTTTATCTGCCAATTAGCTCACCGCTTTTCGTGCGGCTTCCCATTCGTCCACGATCCGCACGATGTCCTCAAGCGAGCAAAGTGTGTCAGTGACGCCAGCAGCCATCGCAGGCGAACAGCGAAGCGTCTGGTGGATACGCACAAAATTGTAGTGCATGAAGTAGATCGAGAGCGCGTGCATGTGATTTTCGAACTTCTTGCTGAAGGCGTTCGTTAGCCGAGTAAAGGGGCGCATCCCCATCCGCATCGATAGGTTCTGGCGCTCAACGTAACTGGTCGAGATATGCTCGGGATCGGGCGTGCCTCGAACGTCATGTTTCTCCGCGCCTAAGCAGATCGGCGGACTATAGCGCCGCTGGGCTTCTGGCGACGTTCCATAGATTTTCACAAGCTGGGCGTAGTCAACGCCTGGTCCGCGACTAAAGGCCGCGTCTATGGCGCTCAGATAGGTTGCATGGCCATCTGTCGTTAGCTGAACGCGATTAGACAGCCTGCTCGCAACATCCATCATAAACGCATAAGCCGCGTCCGCATCCCGCGTCCCTACGTGCCAGCACACGATTAGCTTGCTGTCGGCATCCAGAGCGGTCCACGTCCAGACATCGCCTAAGCCGAATTGTCCGGGCTTGTCGGCGGGGACATTCTTTTGTTTTGCGCAGACAAAGCTCCAGATGTCGTCCGCTTGAATGCGCTTGCAAGGTAGATTTACGAGCGTCCGATTCTGATACTCGGCACAGGCATTGCCAGCATCGGCTAGTAATTTGACGATGGTATTTTTGCTCGCACCAGTCATGCGAGAAATCGCACGAATGGACACACCTTCAACCATCATTCCGAGTATCCGCGCTCGCTGATCGGAGGAAAGTTTGTTCATGGACCTTGGAATGGACCGTTATACTTAATCGATCAAGCATAAAGGTCATTGTACCTCACATGATTCTCCCTTTTTACTCTTGACCTCTAGCTGCGTGTAACTTATATGTTAATCGCAGATGAAATCAAGTACCTCTGCGGTCAACAGCGATTATTCTCAGTAGAGCCTCTAGACTGGCGTACAGGCAGAAGAAGACACATATATGTTTCATTGGATGTTCATCGATTTTTGACGAACAAGTCGACTAGTCGTGGGACCAACAACGACAGGCGCCTACTTCAGGCCTTGTTTGATCAGTTTATCTCCGGCGATCCCGTGTCAATCGCTCTCGAACCTACGACCATGGGTACGGATATAAAACGACTGTCGGGTGCCGAGGTTTGGGAATTCAAGGTCGCGAAAAAGAAGCACCTACAATTGAGAGTGTTCGGGCGCTTTGCAGAGATTAACGTTTTCATTGCACTAACTGGCCCCTTTGACCGAACGGGGCTGAACTATTCGAGTGAAATTGTTCGATGCGAACAAGAATGGCAACGCTTATTCGATCGGCGATTGCCGCTCTTTGGGGAACGCGAAGATGACTACATCTGCCCAAATGGAGTTCCTCTCCGAGATTCTTGAATGGGAGCCAATTCCACACGATACCCTTGTCTATTTCAGGGAACGTTTGCGCCGCCGCTTACACTCTGCGGTCTTAGACGCATTCGCTAAGCGCTCAAATGAAAGAGAGCTTACGCAAAAAGAGCTTGCGATCAGAACTCATAGATCGCGTGTAGTGATTAACCGTTGGTTGAGCACGGCGAGCAACCTAACCCTAGATTCGATAAGCGATCTGATGGTCGGGTTAGGGATGGACTTTGACGCATTCCCGTTTACACCTATTGAAAACACAGTCGCTGCTAAAGAAGAGGCACGAAGAGCGGAGGCGCCTAACCTACTTTCGATGCCGAGGGCTACAAAAGCCACAGTGGACGATTTAATTCAATTAGACCAAACGCCTACAAGCTTGATGCAATTGAACGCCCTCGGTGCTGAGTCAGCAACATCGGTCCAAAGTACGCCGACTAGCGCAGCTATCCCCGATTCAATACAGGCGCTTCAAACGCAGACCGTAAGTGAAAGGGTCGCTGATTTCTCAAATTACAATGCGACCGCATCGGGGCCAGGTTTAAAGAACGCTGCTTAGCAATTGGAGAAAACACAATGTCTGATGACAATTCGCCTCCGCAGCCAACAGGAATTCCATATGAGCGTGCGGCAAACCTTATCTCGACCTATGCGAATAACACGTATTTCGAATCAAATGCATGGGATCTGAAGATTGTCTTCGGACAACTTGAGCAGCCACCAGGCGGCAAAGCCGTCATCAAGCAGAATCTCGCTGTTACTATTCCTTGGACGATTGCGAAGTTGGCACTTTATTGGCTCCGCGTGCAGGTTGAAGCAATGGAACTCCAATCCGGTAAAATAACGATCCGACAAGATTTGCTTCCGGCAGAACCTCCTCCGCTGACCCTAGACCAGGAAAATACGCCCCTAGCTAGGGAGCTTCGAGAACTAATTCTAAAAATCCGTGCGGAGTTTATTGCTGGACTATGAGAGGAAAACGCGGGGGCGTAGCGGAGAGGCAAACGGCATCATTTTGACCAACGCTTCTGCCCTGCTTGTCGAGCGATTTCCGTGCGTTGCTCAGGCGTGAGTTTGTCCGCTCGCGCTCGTCCGCCTTTTGCGCCCCCGAGCTTCCCCAGCGCAACGGCTGCCGGATTCCGAGTGTCCTCAACGCGATCCTCAACTTGGCCTGTGGCGATGTCACCGACGAGCTTGGCGAGGGCAATCGGATCGCGTGGTCGCTTCTTGCGGGTTTCAGCCATGCGCTAATTATCGCACAAGCGGACCGCGGGAGCAGGCCGGATTCAAGAGCGCGGGATTTCAAACTGACCCACCAGCGCCGGCCGTCGGAATTCCTTGCGCGTATCCGATAGTATCGCGATGCGGCGCGTGGATGCCGCGTATCGATGGCACAGAGTCGAAATTCATCGCGATGACATTCGGGCCATTCGGGGTCGGGCGGCTCGACGGCAAGGCCGTGATGGTGCCCAACGCGGTACCCGGCGACTCGCTCGAAGTGACCGTCGTCCAGGAGCGCGCCGGCTATCTGCTCGCGCGCGCCGAGCGGGTGCTCAAGGCGGGGGACGCGCGCCGCACCCCGCCCTGTCCTTATCTGCCGCGCTGCGGCGGATGCGACTGGCAGCAAATCGCCTATCCCGCGCAGGCGCGCTTCAAAGCCGAGGTCGTCGCGGCGACGCTAAATCGCGCGCTCGGCCTGGACCTGGATCCCGCAACGCTGATCGAGCCCGCGCCCGCCGAGTTTGGCTACCGCGCGCGCGTCAGGTTTCAGGTCGGCCGCGGCGGACGGCTTGGATTCTACGAAGCGGGCAGCCGCCGCCTCGTCGAAGTCGAGCATTGCATGGTGGCGGCGGCGGAAATCCGGATGCCGCATGAGTTCGCGGCCGAGATCGGGTGCGAGGAGATAGAAGTCGTCGCGGACCGCGGCCGCGAAGTGCTGGTCGCGCACCTGGCGCGGCCGCCCGGCGCCGCCGCACTTGGGCGCGCGCGGCGATTGGTGGAACGCGACGCGCGGATTGCGGGCGCGGTACTGCGTGCGGGAAATACGCGCGAGGTCATCGGCGACGTGACGCTCGCGGTCGAACTCGAGCCGGGACTCGAGCTCGAAGTCGACGCCGATCTCTTCAGCCAGGTGAATCGCGCGCAGAACCTCAAGCTGGTCGCCGCCGTGATGGAGATGGCGGGGGCGTCCGTGGACGCACGGGTGCTCGATCTGTTCTGCGGCGCCGGCAATTTCAGTCTGCCGGCGGCGCGATGCGGGGCGGAAGTGATGGGCGTTGACGCGGAGATGCTCGCGGTGGCCGCGGCGGCGCGCAACGCGGCGCGCCTCGGATTCAAGCGGGCGGAGTTCGCGGCGATGGAGGCGTCGGAACTGGCGCGGTTTCTTTTGCGCGCGCGCTATCGGCCCGACGTGGTGATCATGGATCCGCCGCGCAGCGGAGCGCGCGAGCTTGTCGAGCCGCTTTTGCGGATGCAGGCGGCGCGCGTGATCTATGTCTCGTGCGACCTGGCGACGCTGGCGCGCGATCTGCGCGCGTTATGCGCTGGCGGCTATATAATCGCGGAGATACGCGCATTCGACTTTTTTCCCAACACGCATCATGTCGAGGTGGTGGCGCATGCGGTATTGACTTCGGTCGCGACCCGTTCCTAATCTGGGTTGTCGACCCAGCGTTTTTCCACCCAGCAGAGGGTCAGCAAAAAAGCGATGCCCAAGCAGGAAAAGGAAAAGCCGCCACGGCCAAAAATCACCATCATTCCGGGCCGTGGCGTCGCTCAAACCATCAATTATCTGCTCGAGGATCGCGATGAGCTCGAATGGATCATCGCAGTCGGGCGGACCAAGAACGGTGAGCTCTTCTTCTACGACACCGGCGGCGACATCGTCGAAGACCTGGGCACGCTGGAATATTTGAAAGCGCGCATCGTGCGCGCGCACTTCGGCGACGAATACGAGTGACTGACGCACGCCCGCGCGTTGCGCCCCTCCCCAACATCGCAATCCCGCACAATTGAGTCGTGACTGGACGGCTGGAGGCGCACTCGCGTGACGCCTTTGCAGCGCAGTGAAAGGTGAGACGTGAAAAACAAACGACGCGCGTCCTGTTTTGGACGCACGTCGCCGTCACAAACGTGGTTGTCGAATCGGTATGACGCGGAGCCGGCGAACTAGTCCGGCGTTATCGCGTTCGGATATTTTCTGTAGATCGTCTCCGCGGCCCCAAAGTCGCTCATCGCGCCATCGTAGTCGCCCTTGAAATACTTGCGCTGTCCGTCAAGAAACAGCTCCTGCATGTGCTGCGCGCTGGCGCCCGAAACCTTCGCTCGCCACACATCCTGCGAGACCCGGTTCATGGTCGCGTAGACGTCGCGCCGGCGAAACTTATGAATGGCCGGCGGAGGCGCAGTCGGGGGTGCAGGCACGGGCGCTTGTGCAAACGCTGAAGCGGAAAAAATACCCGCGCCGCAGATTCCTGCCACGCCCAATATCGCTAATTTCCACGATTTCATCGTTCTTGGTCCTTTAATCCTCCGGTTCAAGCGCGACTGACGCTTGCTAATATCAGAAACTCTTGATCCTGCGCAACTATGGGAGCTTTGTGGCTAATATACCGGGGCCGATCTTTCGTTCGCGCGGCGCACTTCTGAGGCTTGATCGCGGCCGCTAATCGTCGAATTCCTGCTCGGGCGGGCGGGCATAGATGACGCCGTCTTCGATCTCGAGCGGCACGCGGTAGAGAAACTTGCCGCACGCGCTGGGCGGACCCGCGATACATTCGCCGCTCGCCGGCTCGAAGTAGGCATTGTGCGTCTGACACATCAGGTAGCGCCCCTGCTCGGCAAAGAACTGGTTGTCGATCCAGTCCATGGCCATCGGCACGTGACGGCAGCGGTTGACGTAGGCGTGGTAATTGCCGTGAAAGTTGATCGCGAAGCATTCCTCTTCCGCGCCGCGCACCGGCAGCATGAACTTCATCGACTCGCCGGCCGGGAGCGCCGCCGCCTGGCATACCCGGTAGCGCGTCGCGCCATGCTTCGGGCCGCGCCGTTTGTGAACGGGCTTGGCGCCGCGGCTAGGGCTGCGCGGCATCGTTCAATCCCGCCCGCAATGTGGTGCCGGCCTTTTCATCCGTAAATTCACCGCTCATTATACTTGATGGAAGCGCCGCGCCGCTTAAAGATCGCCGCACCTGACAATCGCGGAGCCGGAGATCGATGGACAAGCCGATTATTCGCCCGGTCGAAGCCTTTCCGATGGAACAGCAGGACCAGACGCTGATTTGCCTGCGCGATCCTTCGGGACTCGCGCCCGAGCCGATCATGCTCGGGATGGGCGCGTATTTTCTGGTGACGCTGTTCGACGGGACCAACTCGACGCTCGATTTGCAGGCCGCGTTCAGCCATCGTTTCGGCGAAGTCATCCCATCGGAGAAAATCCGCGAGCTGGTCACCGCGCTCGACCGTGCTCATTTTCTCGATTCGCCGGCCTTCGCTCAACGCTTGCGCGGCGTGCGCGAGGAGTTCCATCGAAGCCCGGCGCGGGTGGCGGCGCTGGCGGGCCTGTGTTACGAGACCGAACCCTCGCGGTTGCGCGGCGAAATAGAGTCGTTCTTCGAGCGTCCCAACGCGCCTGGACGCGGCGCGCTTACGGCGTCCGCCGCGTCCGCGCCCGGTCTCGCCGGTCTCATCGCGCCGCATATCGACCCGCGCCGCGGCGCCGCGGCCTACGCGTGGGCTTATAACGAATTGCGCCGGCGCGAACGTCCCGAGCTGATTATCATCCTCGGCACCTCGCACTATGGCGCGGGCCCGGAGCTGTTCAGCGCGACGCGCAAGGATTATCTCACTCCGCTCGGCGCGGTGCCGACCGATCGCGCTTTCGTCGAGCGGCTCGCGGCGCGCTACGCCGGCTCCCGCGGCGGCGATTTATTCGCCGACGAACTGCTCCATCGCAATGAACATTCGATCGAGTTCCAGGCGCTCTTTCTGGCCTGGGCGCTGGGAGTTGAAGGCTACCAGGTGGTTCCGATCCTGGTCAGCTCCTTCCATGAGATGGTGCGGGATCGAGAGAGTCCGGATGGAAATTCGCGGGTGGCGCGGTTTATCGGCGCGCTGCGCGAAGAACTCGCGGTCGAGCGGCGCCGGGTGTTGATCCTGGCCGGAGTCGACTTCGCCCACGTCGGGCGCAAGTTCGGCGATTCCTTCGGCGTTGACGACGCCGTAACCGAACGCGTGCGGCGCGAAGATCTGGCGCTCATCGAAACCATCAAGGCCGGCGACGCGGCAGGCTTTTTCAGCGATATCGCTCGCGAGGGCGATCGGCGCAAGATTTGCGGGCTCGCGCCGATGTACACGCAGCTCGCGTTGCTCAGCGGCCGCCCCGCGCGGTTGTTGCACTACGACATCGCGCTCGAGCCGCAAACCGACTCGCTGGTCTCCTTCGCCAGCCTCGCGATCGACTGAATAATGCGGCGTCCGCGCCGCTCGCGCTGGTAACCCGGGGCCGTTTTGCGCGATAACTGGCTCGGTACCTTCAGGCGACAAGGAGCGGCAAATGAAAATAGGCCTGCAAACATTCGTGACCGAGCACACCGCCAACCCGGCGAACATCGCGCGCAAGGCGGAGGCGCTGGGCTTCGACTCGATGTTCATTCCCGAGCATCCGATAATTCCGGTTCATCACCGGACTCGCTATCCGATGGGTGACGGCTCGATCCCGGAGGTCTACGCGCACATGCCGGACCCGTTCATCGCGCTGGCGCTGGCGGCCGGCGCGACCAGCCATCTCAAGCTCGCCACGGGAATCTGCCTGGTGCCCGAGCGCGATCCAATCGTGATGGCCAAGGAGATCTCGACGCTCGATCATTTCTCGAACGGGCGCTTCATGTTCGGAATCGGCGCGGGATGGCTCGCCGACGAATCCGAGATCATGGGGGTCGAATTCAAGCAGCGCTGGCCGATGACCCGCGAGTATGTCGCCGCGATGAAAGAACTATGGACCAGTCCCGAGCCGAGCTTCGAGGGCAAGTTCGTACGGTTTCCCAAGGTCAAATTTTTTCCAAAGCCTGCGCAAAAGCCTCATCCGCCGATCATCATCGGGGCTGGCGGAATGGGTGTGGGCTGCGCGCGCGCACTGAAGGATACGGTCGCGATTGGCGACGGATGGATGCCGCTCGGGTTGACGCCCGCGCAATTGTCGACTGAACTTGGGAATCTGCGAGCGCTTTGCGCGGAGGCCAAGCGCGACTTCAGCAAAATTGAAATCACCTTCCTGATGCTCGAGACGCCGCCCGACCCGGCGCGCGCGATCAAGGAATACGAGGAGGTCGGCACCCATCGCGTGCTGGTGGCCGCGCCGACGCTGGCGCCGGACAAGTACGAGCGTGAGTTGGAAGATCTGGCGCGTAGCTGCATCCGCTAGGCCGGCGTCTTTCGCCGCCGCGGCGCGGCGACGCTACTGGTGCGTCTTCAGGAAGGCGCGTACGCGCGCGACCGCCGCAGGGGCCGCGTCGGGCGTCTTCCATTTGACGAGCAGTTCGGCGTTGGGCGCCAGGCGCGCGATTTCTTCCGCAATCGGCGCCGGATGATAGAGATCGTCACCGGCTAGAATCAGCATCGGCGTATGGCACGCGCGCACGAAGTCCCGCGACACCGAAAAGACGAAGTCGCCGTCGTACATCCGCGCGCGAAAGGCGGCGAACGCGGCCGCGCTCAAGTCAGGCCGGGTGCGGACGAGATCGGCCGCCCATCCGTCGAACATCTCGTAGAAAGCCGTGCGATTTTCAGGGCTCAACCCGATCGGATTCTGCAGCGCCGCGGCGCTGACCCGCTCGGGCGCGAGCTTGATCAGCCCGAGGCAATACGACGAGCCGATGCAGCCGCCTAGCACGTGCGCGCGGCGCGCACCGAGATGGTCGAGCAGGGCGAGATGGTCGGCGGCGTAGGTTTCCCAACCGTCGGCCGCGCTTATCGGCGCGCGCGAGCGGCCGGCGTTGCGCTGGTCCATCGCGATCACGCGGAAATCCTGCGCCAGATCCGCGGTCGGGTCGAAGGGGCTGCGCCGCCAGAAATCGATATTGGAGCGCATCCCGCCCGGCGCGAACAGCAGCAGTGGGTATCCCGACCCGTATTCCTCGTAGTAAAGCGACACGCCTGCGCGTTCGAAAACCGGCATGGATTTCACCTCTCGCTCGAACTCGATGCGCCTTCAATCGCAGAAATGACCGGCAGTCGTCAATCTCCGTCCTCGAGACGCAAGCTCTAATTACCAAATTCTGTCATTGTACGGTGTAGTTCACCCGTACTCGCTATTCTCTTCCGTCTGATGCTTTTCGCGTTGATTGCTTTTCCGATAAGTCCTAATTTGACACAGTATTAGTCAGCGGCATCGGTCTTAGTTCTCGTCGTGGGCAACCTGGAGCAGCCAGTTTTCAGCGCGTGCGAACGTGACCGGATGGCGGAAGTTGCAACTCGCATGCTTCCGCACGTCGAGCGGGTAGCCGAACGTTTCGCCGAAACGACCAGGCTCGACGCGCCGGCCGACAAGCTTCCGGGAATGCGCCAGACGCTGCGCGCGCTGACCGTTCCGCTGCTCAAGACCTTTTTCCTGCAACTGTCCGAACGCAATCCCGAGAGCGCGCTCGCGCACTGCGAAAGTCTCATCGAAAGCACGATTCGCAACCAGCTCGACGCGCCTGAGCGTCAGCGTTCGTATATTGAAGCGTTATTCTCCTCGGCGCGCCTGGTGCGCGATCTGCTGGGGCGGGAGATCGAGCTGATGCTGGAAGGGGACGAAGGCCGGTACGCGGCGATGTTGCCGTTGAGCCGGCTATGGGGCCTCGTTATCGAGTCGATGGGCCTCATCTACGCGCGATTGCGTGAAACCCATCTGCGCCAGTTGTACGACGCCGCGCAACAAACCGCCGAGCAGCTTCGCGAGAGTGAAGAACGCTTCCGCCTCCTGGTCAACGAAGCCAAAGACTACGCTATCTGGATGATGGATACGGCCGGGTGTGTGGCGAGCTGGAACCGCGGCGGCGAACAACTGACGGGTTATAGCGCCGCCGAGATCCTCGGGCGGCATTTCTCGTGTTTCTTTCCGCCCAAGGAGATCGCCGAAACAACCCCGGAGGCAATGATCGAAAACGCACGCGTGCGGGGCCGTTTCGAGACCGAAGGATGGCGCGTGCGCAAGGACGGCACACAATGGCTCGCTAATATCGTGCTTACGGCGTTGCACGACGCGAGCGGCAAGCTGCTTGGCTTCTCGATCATTACCCGGGATATCACCCAGGACCGGCTGCGTGAGCTGGAGCTGACCGAGGCGCGTGACGCGGCGCTCGAGGCGTCGCGGCTGAAGTCGTCTTTCATAACCAACGTGACCCACGAGATCCATTCGCCGCTCAACATCATCCTGGGCTACGCGGACCTGATGGCCGAGCGGCTGGCGGAACTCGGCGACGAGAGGGCGACTGCTTATGCCGATCCGGTACGTCGCGCCGGCAAACGCCTGATCGACACCGTCGCCTCGATTCTCGAGGTCTCCAGGATTGAAGCGGGCGCGTACCGGGTCGATCCGAAACCGATTGTGCTCGCCGAGTTCATCGCGCGGCTGTTGGAAGAGTTCAAGGTCCTGGCCGCCAGAAAAGGCCTCGCGCTCAACGCCCGGATCGAAGAGCCCCAGGCGACCATCAGATTCGACGAAAGCTGTCTCGCAAATGCCCTGACCAACCTGCTGCAGAACGCGATCAAGTTTACCGAGCGCGGAGAAGTCTCCGTGCATCTTGGCCGCGACGCCTCCGCGGCGCTGTGCCTCGAGGTGCGCGACACCGGCGTCGGTATCGACGCCGCCTACCTGCCGCATATCTTCGAGGTATTCTCGCAGGAGGACCCTGGCCTCACGCGGAGCTTCGAAGGCGTCGGCCTGGGCCTCGCGCTGGTCAAGAAATATCTTGAGCTGAACGGCGCGGAACTCAAGGTTACGAGCGAGAAGAGCAAGGGCTCTACCTTCATCATTCGTTTCGCGCGCGACGCCGCGCTCGACGTCTGAAAACCGAGACTGAAAGCCAGGACACCTTCGAGACGCTGATCCCGGCGCGGCTCGACCGTCTGCCGTGGAGCGAATTCCACTGGCTGCTGGTGATCGGCCTCGGCATCACCTGGGTGCTCGACGGCCTGGAAGTCACGCTGATGGGCGCGATCAGCGCGGTGCTGCAGCGGCCCGACGTATTGCATTTGAGCGCCGCGCAGATTGGCGCGATAAGCTCGGCCTACCTGACCGGCGCGGTGCTCGGTTCGCTGGTCTTCGGCCATCTGACCGACCGTTACGGGCGCCGCAAGTTTTTCTTCATCAGTCTGGGAATCTACCTGGTCGGAGTGGGGCTGACCGCCCTGTCGTGGAACCTCTGGAGCTTCGCGTTGTTCCGGTTCATCACCGGCGCGGGTATCGGCGGCGAGTACTCCGCGGTCAACTCCGCCATCGACGAACTCATCCCGGCGCGATTTCGCGGCCGCGTCGACCTGATGATCAATGGCAGCTTCTGGCTGGGAGCCGCCGCGGGCGCGGCCTCGACGGTGCTACTGCTCAACTCGAGGCTGCTGCCGGTCAACCTCGGATGGCGTCTCGGCTTCGGTGCGGGCGCGATCATCGGGCTGACTATCCTGTATATGCGCCGGTTCATCCCCGAGAGTCCGCGATGGCTGGTCACGCACGGACAGCGCGAGGCGGCGGAGAAAACCCTGGCCGATCTCGAGCGGACGGTGGCGCGCGAAACCGGCGTGAAGCTCGAGGATCCGCCACGCGCGGAGGCGCTGCGGCTTCACGCGCGGCATCAGTTCGGACTGGCGGCGATCCTGAAACCGATGGTGACGCAGTATCGCGCGCGATCGGTGCTCGGGCTGGCGCTGATGGTCGCGCAGGCTTTCGTCTACAATGCGATCCTTTTCACCTACGCGCTCGTGCTCCATCGCTACTATGCGGTGCCGGTCGATGCCACCGGGCTTTATCTGCTGCCGTTCGCGCTTGGGAATTTCCTGGGCCCGGTCGCACTGGGCCATTTCTTCGACACGCTCGGCCGCCGGGTGATGATCACCGCGACCTTCACCATCGCGTCGCTGTTATTGATCCTTACCGGAGGGCTTTTCGCGCGCGGCGCCTTGACTGCCACCAGCCAGACGATCCTCTGGTCGGTGATGTTCTTCTTCGCGTCGCCCGCTGCCAGTTCAGCGTATCTGACCGTGAGCGAAATTTTTCCGCTCGAGATGCGGGCGCTGGCGATCGCGGTTTTCTATTCCGCCGGCACCGCCGTGGGCGGCGTGGTAGCCCCATGGTTTTTCGGCCGGCTGATCGACTCCCACTCGCGCACGGACTTGTTCTGGGGCTACCTGGTCGCGTCCGCCCTGATGCTGGTGGCGGCGGTGGCCGAAGCCACTCTCGGAATCGCAGCGGAACGGACGAGTCTCGAAAAGATCGCCGCGCCGCTCTCCTCGGCGAATTGAGGCGAGGCAGCGGCTTGACTCGCATGACGGTCCGGCGGAATGGTACAGGCAGGAGGAAACAGCGCAATGCCTCATACGGTGACCAACAAAGGATTTTCGCACGTGGGGCTTTCCACGCTCGATCTCGACAAGACCCGGGAATTCTACGAGAAGGTGCTTGGTTTCAAGGTGGTGGTCGCCGATACGATCAAAATTAAGGAAGGCGGAACCATCCGCCACATGTTCTTTGATACCGGCCGCGATCAATTGCTGGCTTTCATGGAGCCGCGAGGGATTCCGGGAGTCCCGGTCGAATACGACGCCGGCATCAACCGCGGGCTCGGGGTGCCAGCGGCGTTTTATCATTTCGCCTTCGAAGCGGGGTCACCTCCGGCGCTCGAAGACAAGCGCCGCGAACTGATTGCCAAAGGCGTGCAGGTCACCGACGTGGTCGACCACGGGTGGGCGAGATCAATCTACTTCAAGGATCCCAATGGAATGTCGCTCGAGTATTGCTGTCTCGCGCGTAACTTCAGCGAGGACGACGCGACGATGCAGGAGCGATTCGAGCTTTCGATTCAGGCTCTCGGACTCGACCAGGCTAACTCTAGCGATATCACCAAGGCTCAGAGCACGCGCGACAAGTCCAAGCATCCGCAATAGGCGGTCATTTGTTTGCCGCACGCGGCTCTGCGTTTGCCGCTCCCGCGCGATCATAGATGCGGCTTCGGCTAAGCCTCCGCGTTTGAGCTCTCGGTATTACGTCGAATAGCACTCGGTACCTGTTACAGGTGCCGGGTGCTTTCTTTTCCTGTCCGGCCCGCCCGCCCGCCGGACAGGCCCGCATAACATGAGCCAATCTTGAGTACCGGGTGACGGCTCATCGATGGCCTCGGGCTTCGATGGTCATTTACCCTATAACCAGGACTCGCACTATTCACTTATTTTGCCTTGTTCCGTATGAGACGCTGCCTTAGGCTTTCTTGAGGCACGTTTAAACAACGACTCTGACCAAAATAATGAACAAAAATACTTTATTTGGCCTTATTGTAGGATTCTTATCGTTTACGGCACTCGCATCGATGCGGCCGGGGGTCAGGAGTCTTTCCGCGAGTGACACGGTCTCGCGTATCGCTTTTACGCCGATCAGCGCACAAGCGCTCGACGGATGCGCGTCGACGGTCGACGTCTCTTGCACCGGCAGCGTCGACGGTCCCGCGTTGCAGTCCGCGATGAATTGCGCCGGCTCGGTGGTGCGTCCGCACGGATCATGCGACGTGAACCAGCCGCTGGTGGGTACGAATATCGGTTACGACGGAACGGACGCGACGCTGAACGTCGAACCGAGCGTGGCGACCGGCGTAACACTGGTGACAGGGGCGAATTCTTACACCTCGCTGCCGTGGGTCCAGCTCAGGATGACCGGCAGCAGCGCCACGGGATTGCTCCTGGAGGGCAACTTTACGCAGATCAACATGCCGAATATCAGCGGCTTTACCAATAACATCCTGATCGGCACCAATGGCTATCTGGACACGATCATTGCACCGGCTATCTGGAGTGGCGGCACCGGCATCAATTGTCCGACCTCCCCCAACGCGGGCGAGGGAATCGTCGTTCTCGGCGGCCAGATATTCAGCCTGGTCACCGGCTCCTACAATGCCGGCTGTGGCTTGACGTTTCTCGGTACGCACTTCGATGGGATTACCGGGACGCCATTGGTGGTCAACGAGGGATCGAACGGCGCCTCGACCGACTGCACGAATTGCTATATCGAGTTGACTGGGCAGACAAGCAGCGGCGTGATGATGTCCGTGACCGGATATAACGCCTTCGGTTCTATAGAGTGGATTGGCGGTCAGATTCAACAGGACAAACTTAGCGCCTCAACGGCGCTGCTCAAGCTCGTCAAAACAGGCAAGGTGGGCAGCGCGCCGTATATTCGCGTCTCCAGTACCCGCCTGTCTCACGTCCCTATTGCGGGTCTGAGTGCGCGACCAAACGTCGCCCTCTGCGGCGATACGTCGCTGCCGTTGAACGGCGTCGTGGGATCGATCGGGAACATTGCCAACAGCGGAAAATGCCCGTAGCGCGAGAGAGTGGAACCTCGGATCTGGCGGCTGAACTGTTTGGTGAACGCATCCGCAAGCGCCAGGATAGTAGCAGCGGCCAGGCTATGCCGTGAGAGGAGTGGTTGCCGATGACCTTAAATTCACGCAGCGGAACTCGTGGCGCGTTCCTAGCTCTCGGACTCGCATTGATTGTCGGCGCGATCTCGACCGCGGGACAGGCGGCGGCCGAGGTGATGTGCCCGGATACGATAGCAGTCGCACAGAACGCCTCCGCATCCGGTGAATGGCAGGTGCGCGACTCGGGGGAGAAGCCGGAGCTCGAACGTGCGACCATTTACGAGGGACCGCCCGAACAGCAGGCCTCGCTCAAATACGATCGCGAGATCAAGCGCAAATCCGAAATCGTTCAGACGTGGACTCTGCCGCGAAGCAAGATCGGTTACTGGCTTGCCTGCGGTTACAGCAACACCTCGAAACAGCTCTACCGCAAGCTGCCCGCCATCACCGCGATTTGCGCGGTGACTTTCGATCGCACGGTCAGTTTTCCCGACGGTAGCCCGGTGATTCGCCGCGTCCGCTGCTTCGCCAAATGACATCTGGCACGGCTCTCGACCTGGCGCCCCGATGTATCTAGTTACCATTGTACTTCTGATATTAGTATTTCCGGCCACCTTCATCGGCGTCGAACATTTTTACCTTCACAGCGCCGCGCCGCTCATATTGCTCCTGGGCAAATGGTTCGTGTTTTGGGGCGTGGGCGTCAGGCTCCTTCTCGCCGGCTTGCGACAGTTGTTTCAGCCGCGCTTCACCGCGGAAGAGGTACTCGGCATCAGAGGCGCTGAAGCGCTGCTCCTCGTGCAGGAACTAGGCGCAGCAAATCTTGCGACGGGCTTAGTCGGAATAGCGTCGGTAGCCAGACCGGGCTTCGTTCTTCCGGTAGCGATTATCGCAGCGGTATTTTACGGCATAGCCGGAATCCGACACGCGATGGCGGATGGCAGGACAGGAAACCAAAACGTCGCGATGGTAAGCGACTTATTCATGTCCTTGATCCTCGCCGTGTATATCGCGTTCGTCTAGCGACTTAGTGCTTGTTCGAGGCTGCCGTTTTAGCGGTCCGCTTCTCAATTTCGTCCAATAGCTTTCGAGGATTTGAACCGACGATTAAGAGTCGCCGGTCGGCAAGAGGCAGGAATCCTTGACTGACACAATGGTCGAGGAATTCAAGGAGGAGATCGAAGTATCCTCGAACATTTAAGAGTCCACAGGGCTTCCGGTGAAGATTGAGCTGGGCCAATGTCAGTATTTCGAAGAGCTCTTCAAGACTACCAAAACCACCCGGCAGGACGAGGAACGCGTCAGAGAGCTTCGCCATCGTTTGTTTGCGCTGATGCATCGTTGTGACGACCTGGAGTCTTGCGTGTTCTTCGTAAGGCCCTTCTTTTTGAATCAACGCCCGTGTTATCACACCGGTTGCATGACCGCCTGCCGCTAACGTCGCCCGCGCAAGATGTCCCATCATCCCGACTTGACCACCTCCGAAGACCAGGCCGATTTCTCTCTCTGCCAATAATCGCCCAACTTTTGTCGCCATTACTCGATAGATGTTTTCTGTACCGGAATGGGAACCGCAGAAAACACATAAGCGCCGCAGGCTCGATGACATTTGATTTAAAGCGTGATCTCCAGCCGAGCGCCCGATACACAGTCAAACGGTTCAATCGGCGAAGTCCGCTATTGGGTGTTTTCGCTATTGCCGTTCTCGCCGGGAAATGGCGAAGGGATTGAAGTTAGTTCCATGGTCGAAATGCTCGATGTTTCCTTCTTTTCTCTTTAGAAAGGCTACAACCCAGTACGTAACTGGAGTAGCCACGATCTCATAGGCCACTTTGAAAAAGTATAACGAGATCATCGTGCGCAGGATAAGATCATTCGGTATCTTTCCAAAGAACGCCAGTGTTACGAATAACGATGTGTCGAGCGCTTGACCGACCACGGTCGATCCGACGGTTCGTGTCCAGAGCCATCGGCCACGCGTGAGTATCTTCATTTTTGCCAAAACGTAGGAATTCGCGAATTCTCCAAACCAATATGCCACCAGGCTCGCGGCAACAATCCGCGGCACTTGACCCAGTGTCGTCTGGAACGCTTGCTGGTCGGCCCAGCCGGGCGCGGGCGGCAATATCACTCCGATCCAGAATACGATACTCATCAACGCTTCGGCGGCAAAGCCGAACCAGATCGCTCGTCGAGCGCGATCGTAGCCCCATACCTCCGTCAAGATATCTCCGAAGATATAGGATATGGGAAACAGGATATCGCCGGCAGGCAGACTTACCGGCCCTAACTGAAAGATCTTTTGGGACATAGTGTTGGAAACCAGAAGCACCGTTACGAACGATGCCATCACCAAGTCCCAATATCGGGAACCTCCAGGCAGCGCTTCGATGTGGCGGTCCGCTTGAGCCTGTGCCGGCTCACCGGCTGGCACCGCGATGTTCTGCAGCCACAGTTTGTAGACCGCCCACGAGCCGATCAGAACAATTCCGCACAATGAGACATAGGTCGCCATTTCCGGCAATCGATGCGGGTACTTGTCGCCCCACAGACAATACCCTCCCAACAGAATGGACGCGGCCATTAGCAAAATAGGCAGGAGCAGGTATAAAAGCGAAGAGCCGCGAGCCACAGACAACTCGACTTTGTTCAATTCTGTAGTAAGCAGATATGGCCGTAGAAACGAAAGCTCCTTAGCTTCGATGTCCGCGGCCATTGTAGTAGTGCGTATCAGGAGATTCCGATAAAGAACGTTCGCTAGAAACAGGAACAGTGAGAGCCCCAGCGCCAAAAAGTCAATGGCCGCGCCAAACCTCCTATGGTCGGCGACGTATGAAAGAGAGTAAGCCAGAATTATAGCCACAAACGCATTTCCTTGAGTGATCAGCGTAACTAGTATCTGGTCGAAGGCGGAGACGCTCGCGCGGAGTGTCTGGTAGACTTGCAAAATGGTAGCCTCATTCTTTTCCAAGGTCCTGACCCCTTTCGGCGCAGACTCCGGCTCGTCAATTACGCTGTTATGATAGTGTCCTGTTCGCTACGATTTTAACCGGTTGTATAACCTTTTCGTCCTTTCTGCCACTTTCACAGGTTACGCATGGTTTTGTCCGGGTGGTGTGCCCCTGATTCATCCACGTATATGAGTGACGTACGGGGTGGATGATCCACCGGTACGCTTACGCTTTGGCTATCCCGTTTTCCGAAGCCTGACGCTGACGACTATGTTTTCCCGCGGTGTTCAGAGTGAAGTGAAGTCTCAGAACAGACGACCACAGCCTGGCGGGTCAGGTGTTGCGCTCGATGCTCGCACGGTACAGCCACATGCGATTGCAGACGAAACTTATCGAGAAGGTTGGGGTTTGTTTGGTGGACGCACCAGGACTCGAACCTGGGACCTCTTGCATGTGAGGCAAGCGCTCTAACCGGGCTGAGCTATGCGTCCACCGGGAGACGAATTATCGCGCCCGCGCCGCGCTCTCGCAAGAGCACGGATGGCCGGCCCGGCTCCGATCCCGGGCTGCCTTTCCTGGAGCGCTACGTCGGAGCGTTACGAATGAAGGTTCGAGTCGACGGTATCCATCAGCCGAATCAACTCGGCACGGCCCCATTCGATCTCATGGCGATGGCGGTTGGCCATCCTTTGAAGCGACTCCCTGATGGTCCCGCTCTCAGGTGCAAGCGCGAGTGTCTCTTCAATCTTACGCGCGACCCATTCCTGACCGCGAATCAGCAACGCGAGCCGTCCACGCGTGTTGCCGACCGCCGCGACTTTGCCCGCGAACGGTCCGACGGCCGTCGACGGCGTACCGCCGCCCTCGCGCACCAGGCGCTCCAGCGTGGCGGCGTTGTGGCCCTCTTCCCCGCGCGCGTCGAGCAAGAGTTCTTTTAGATCGGGATGCTTGACCTCGCCCGCGAGCGAATCGAGCACGACCACTCCCGCGCGTTCGGATTCCAGCAGCAGGTTGAGCATCCGTTCCAGCGCCGCGTCCATGTGAGGGACTGTAGTACGCTCGTCAAAATTATGGCAACGGCCCTTCGTCGCTATCCACCGGACGGAAGCGGCTCGGGACGCCGGGCGTCGGGGCCGCACTCAGTGTTCGAGCAGGCGCGAGAGAGTGCGGGCGGTATAGTCGACCAGCGGGATCACCCGTTCGTAATCCATCCGCACCGGACCGACGATCGCCACGCTCCCAAGCGGCATCGTGCCGTTCTGATAGGACGCCGCGACCACGCTGAGGCTCGCGAGGCGCGCATCGAAATTTTCCGACCCGATCGACACGGTGAGTCCGCTGTTGGCGACGCTGCGTTCGAGCAGGTCGAGCAGCGCGCTCCGGTCCTCGAGCGCGTGGAGCAGTTCGCGCAGGCGGTTATGGTCGGCGAACTCCGGCTGGTCGGCGACCTTGGCACTGCCGTTCACGTAGACCTCGGTCGAGCCGACGCGTCCAGCGAGCGCGCCGCCCAGCGCCAGCGCGGCTCGCATGAAGCGGTCGTAGCGGGCGCGATCCTCGCGCTGCTGCTCTTCGATCCATTCGCGCGCTTCCTCCAGCGTGCTCCCGTGGAGCGCCTCGTTGAGGTAGCGCGCCATGCGGTCGAGTTCCTCCTGGCCATGGTCGCTTTCCGTCTGAACCAGCCGATTGTGTACGCCGCCGGCGGCCGCGACAAAGATCGCCAGGACCTCGCGCTCGCGCAGGTGCACAAAGCTCACGCGCTCCAGCCTGATCGACTCCAGCCGCGGCGCCATCACCAGCGCCGCCTGCCCGGTCAGCAGTGCCAACAGGCGCGAGGTCTCACGCATCACCTCGCCCAGCTCGCGCGGCCCGGTAGAATAACACAACTCGATTTGCGAGCGGTCCGCGAACCCGATATGCCGCATCGACATCACGTGGTCGACGTAGTGGCGGAAGGCGCGGTCGGTAGGAACACGGCCGGCCGAAGTATGCGGTTGACGCAGGTAGCCCGCGCTCTCCAGTTCGGCCATCAGGTTGCGCGCCATCGCGGCGCGCACGCCGAGCGGATAGCGCATCGCAATCTGCTGCGAGCCGACCGGCTCGGCCGTGGCGATGAACTCTTGCACCGTGGCGAGCAGCACCGAATGCTGCCGGTGAGATAGCTCGCCATGTCCTGCCGGAGTTTCCATCGCGTCAACGAATCGTTGCTAATCGAAACCGCCTTGAGCCGGTCGCATAATCAATGCCCGCCTACGATATTGGTTTGAGCGGAAGGCGCCGCGCAAGGGCTTGGGGCGTTCACGACTATATATTCTAGCACGAGTGAGGCATCTGATAGGCTATCGCAAGCGCACCGTTAGCGCTTGGGAGTCTCCACGATGGCGAAAAAGGCGGCCAGGCCGCGGCGCTTGTACATCCCGGTCGTGCCGGCCGGTGCGTCGTGGATCGAAAGCGACAGCTACGATCGCCGCGCCTGGAGCGATATCGGCCTGGGCGCGCCCGCGATCGGCGACCTGGTCGAGGCCGGCCGCCGCCTGGTGCCGCACTTCGATGCGTTGCTCGGCGATCTTTTTTTCGCGCTCTTCAAGTACAACCTGGTGTGGCTCAAGACCGACGCTGTGCGCAAGAGCGCGATCCTCAATCACACCATTCTCGAACGCCTCGTCGCCTCGCCCGCCTTCGAAGCGCTCAAAAGCCGCACGCTTCTCGAAGAGGACAAGGCCGCGATAGCCGCTCTCGCACTTGCCGAGCAGGCGCTCGAGCTGGTGCGCTCGGAGCGGCTGCTCAACCGCCGCGAACTGCTCGACCTTTGGGATCTGCATCATCAGGAGGAAGATCTGGCCGAGCGCGCCGACGAGCTCAAGGCCACGGCCGAGGCGGCCGCGCCCGAAGCCGGCGAGACGCCGCCCGATGAAGAGCTCAAGAAAAAGATCGAGAAGCTCAAAGAGGCGGCGGCGCGCGCCGCGCAGGTCTCCGAGGCTCGGCTGAACCAGAAAGCGCGGCAAGTGACCGAGCAGATCGGTCATGCCGACCGCGGCGAGCTGCGCCGGATGGAAGCCAAGAGCCTTGGACTGGCGCAGGAGATCGACCGCGTCGCCCAGGACAGCCACGATTTCAGTCTGGAATTCGGCCAGGCTGGCCGGATGTCCGCCGGTGAACGGCTGGAGCTCGGGCGTCACCTCGCGCGTAACCGCAAGCTCGGCGAGCTGGCGCGGCTGGTCGGCCGCTTCAAGCAGGACGCGCGGGCGTTGCGGCGCAAAACGATGGAGCGCGGTGTGGCGGAAGCCTACGACATCGAGCGCGGCTCGGAGCTGGGACGGATGATTCCGGCCGAGCTGCTCGCGATGCATCATCCAGTTCTTCGGCGCGACTTCGGCCGCCGATTGCTGGAAGGCGAGCTGCTGCAGTACCGGCTGCGCGAGGAAGAGCAGAAGGGCAAAGGCCCGATGGTCGTGTGCATCGACGTAAGCTCTTCGATGCAAGGCGACAAGGAGCTCTGGGCCAAGGCGGTGAGCCTGACCTTGATGGATATCGCGCGCCGCCAGCGCAGGCTGTTCCGCGCGGTGCTGTTTTCTTCGGGTCCCGGCAGTCTCAAGGTGCTCGACCTCAACCAGCAACGGCGCTATCAGCCCGAACTTGGCAAGGTGATGGAGCTGGCGGAATATTTTCCGGGCGGCGGGACCGATTTCCAACAGCCGATCGACGCCGCAATGGAGCTTATCGAGCACAAGCGGCTGCGCCGCGCCGACATCGTGATCATCACCGACGGCGAGAGCCAGGTTGCGCCCGAATGGCTGGCCGACCTGCGCCGGCGCAAGGAGGATCTGCAGTTCTCGATCTTCGCGGTGCTGGTCGACGTCGGTTCAAGCGAGCTTTCGACGCTGGCCCAGATGAGCGATCGCGTCACCTCGGTCAAGAAGCTCAGCGCCGAGGGCACGCGCGAGATCTTTATGAAGATATAGCTAGCGCCGGGTTGCCAGACGCGAGAAATGAATGCTAGCGAAAAGGAGCGCGGAACCCGTCGCTAATCCGAGCCGGGGGACAGCGCACGTCACTGGGGCAAGTGACGAGAATTGGGGGGGAACGCCGCTACAAAGGGGGAAACAGATGAAAAGGTTTGGCTTTAGCGTAGGGTTAGCGATCGTATTCAGCGCCGCGATGTCGGCCTTCGCCAATGCGGGAGGATTTACGTTTCGAACGGTCATCTTTCCGACAGACACCTTCACTCAATTGCTTGGCATCGACGATTTCGATGTCATTGCCGGCTACCACGGCGCAACTGTGAACAAAGGTTTCACCTTCACCCTGCCCAAGACTTTCAGCAATGAGAACTTTCCGGGTTCGGCACAGACCCAGGTCACCGGAATTAACGACGGCTTCAAAACCTCCGGATTCTACGTCGATGGCGATGGAGTCTTTCACGGCTTTCTGCGAACACGCGCCGGCTCCTTCACGACGGTGGATTTTCCGGGCACCGGATTCAATCAACTACTCGGCCTGAACTTTCGCGGACAGGCCGTCGGATACTACGCGGACAGCCCGAGTTTCACCGTCGATCACGCATATATCTATGATCAGTTCGGCGGGGTGTTTCTGCCGATCGTGAATGCGCTATGGGCCAGCAGTCAGGCGACGGGCATCAACAACGAGGGCATGGTTTGCGGATTTTACGTCGACGGCAGCAACGTCACCCATGGCTTTCTGCTCAATGCCGGAACGCTGACCACGCTGGATTATCCGGGCGCCAACTTTACCCAGGCGCTCGGCTTGAACGACAACGGGCAGGTGGTCGGGGTCTACAGCACCGCGAACGGCGCTCCGCCGATGCACGGCTTCATATACAACAACATCAATGACCATTTTCGCACCGTGGACGACCCCAATGGAGTGAACGCCGGGTTGAGCACCACGACGATCAACGGGATCAACAACGAGAGCCAGGTTGTCGGGTTTTACGTCGATGTGAACGGCAACACCGACGGCTTCATTGGCACACCGACTCCCTGACGGACGGTCGAGTTTGAACGTGGAGGCCCTCGGAAATCGAGGGCCTTCACGACACCCGCTAAGGACTGGAGCCGGAGTCCTCCGGAACTAATGGGGCCGGGGGCTGCACGAAGTCCGGGCTTACATTGCAGCAGAGGACGTAACTGGTCCCGGCACGCGGCTCCGCCTCGTAGCCGTCCAAAGTGCCGTCCGGCTCGACCCGCACGGCCTCGTAGCTCAGAGCCCCTGAGGCGCGTTGGGCGGTGAAGATGTAGTAATGACCGGCCTCCAGCGGCTCCGGCGGACCGCTGTCGGGCGTCACCTGCGCGAAATGATGAGGCAGCTTGCCGTAGGTAACGGATTTGGTCGCGAACTTGTCGCCCGAGCCCACCACCGGCAGATCCGAGAACACGCCGGTGTCCGCCTTTATCTCCCATACCGTCACTCCGCCGTCGAAGCGGATGATTGACGAGACGTGCTGGTTGTCGATGCTACGGGATTCGATCATTTCCGTGCCGTTGAATTTCGACACGCTCATCGAAGCCAGGTAGTCACCTTTGTGAGCGTAGGAAATAGCGACGGTGGCGCCGGGCGCCGGGGGATTTGCCGCGCTCGAGGCGTCGTCGGCTGCCGGACTATCGGCGGGACCGCCCTCGGGTGACGCGGTTTCAGCCGGACTGCTTTCAGCGGAGGGAGAGGCTTCGGAAGACGCCTCGGCGGAGGGTTGTGCGGCCGAGGCGGAGTTAACCGGTTTGCCGCGATGCAGCATCGAGCACGCGCCAAATCCGATCGCTGCGACAATAACCGCCAGACGCGATAGTGTGCCTCGCGCGGCCGCGCTATTTGTTCGTAAGCGCATCGTCTCGCCCGGCTTGGCGGCGGGTATCATCGCCTACTGAGTGAACTCGATCGGCTGGCCGCAAGCGTAGCCGCCGGCATTGTAGTCATAGACCATCCGGCCGCCATAATCGGCGCCCTTGGCGATAAGCGCCACGACCAGCACCAGTAGCGCGAGAAAAGCTCCGCGGCCGCGCGCCGGCATTGGCCGCGCGGCGAGCGCCCACAGCGCAAGCACGGCGCTCAGTATCAGCACCGCGATCATTATCCGCTTATGGTACGTGAGCAGCGCTGTTTTGACCGACGGCGCGAGCATCACGCCCGGCGCCGCGTAGATCCCGCTGGCGACGGCCACCGCCGCGCCAAGTACACCTAAAATCAGCGTCCACAGACCGCTCCACTGCCACGACTCGCGGCGCGCAAAAAATCCGAGCCAGTACATCAGGGCCGCCGCGCACAATAGCGCGATCGGGAAGTGGACTACCAACGGATGGATGTTTTGCAGATGCTGCGCGCCGGGAAACGAAAAGAGCTGCATCGCTCCCCGGAGCAGATCGGCTAACACCGGATCATTTCACCGAGTCGACGGTCAGAAATTGGACTCCGCCCTTCGAGTACGACGTGCCCGTGACCGTGACTTCCTTCTCCATGTTCTTCAGCACGTCGTCAGGCAGCGCCTCGTCGTTCTTAGGCGGCAGCAGGATGTACATCTTTTCGGTCCCTTTTTCGACCAGGCCGACCGGGATGCCCTTCTGCGCGCATTTGAGCGCGCACTGCGCATGCCCTGCCCCGTGGGCGCCAAGGGTGGTATAGCAGAAAGTGTCCTCGAGGCTTCCGGTGACCGACTTTTGTGCGTCAGCCGCCATCGCCAATCCGGCGATTCCCATGACGAGTACCGCGCCCAAGCCGCCAATCAGTATTTTTCGCATAGCCGCTTACTCCGTTGTTGTGTTGATCGGTTGATGCGCGCCCGTTGCCGAATCATGCGACGATGATGAGGTTCGAATACGCAACCACGCACGCCCTTCCGGCGAGTTAGCGGCGAGCCGAACGCGCTTCGACCGGCGATGCGACGGTGCCAAACTCTTCATCCCAACGCGTGCGCCGGCGTGGACGCACGGGCCCACCAAGCTGCTTCAGATGGCGTTCCAGGACATCATGTAGCTGCTGATCGAGACGCTCCAGATCGGCCTCTTCGGGAATCCTCGGCCGTTCGTGATCCTCGGAAATGCCGCGCCGCCGCCGCCCATAGAGCTCCTGCATCCGCAGCTCGGCCTTGGCGAATAGTGCCTTGTAGCGCTGGTCGAGCCGGCGCAGCGATTCGTTGAACTCCGCGGCCGCGATATAGCGCCGCCGCAGCAGGAACCATTCGAGCACAGTTAGTGCCGCCACGCCGAAGAGCAACAGCGAAACGATAACCGCGCTGTAAAGGGCGGCCCGCCACCACGGCAGCATCCGAACGCTATGCGTCAGATCCAGGTTGCTGGCGGTTAGCTGCTGCGTCTGGGACTTCAAACTGGCTTCGGTCTCGGTAAAGCCGTCGACCCGCTTTTGCAACTCGGCAAGCTGGTCGTTGAGCTTCTGATTTTCCGAGGTCAAGTCGCGTATCCGTGCCGCGAACGGGTTGGGAATCCGCAGCGTTTGCCCAACCAGGAGGGTGGAATCAAGCCCAAGCCGGTTGGCGCGCGCGATGTCATCAGCCTGAATCCCGAAGGTGGAGGCGATCGAACCGAGTGAATCGCCCGACCGCACGCTGTAGGAAAACTCGCCACCTCGCCGGACCGGAGCGGGAGTCAAATTTTCCGAGGCACCGGCCGTATCGGTCGCGGCGGAGCCCGGCGCGGATGGCTCGTCCTGGGCGAAACTCGACGATACCGCCAGGCATAGGCCCGACAGGGCAAGGACCGTTAAGAGTGCGAGGGAAAATCTCATGGTCCTGATACTGATGGCACGGCGGAGCGGTCTCTCTCCTAGCGTAAATGCAAGTAAGCGGAGATGCAAACCGGAATCTTTAGAGACACGAACCATCGTCTTTTATCGAGGGTATCGATTAACACAAAAATCGCTTCGCGTAGATTCTTCACGACCGCAACCTTCGTTCAGGATGACAGAAAAAGCGCTTTCCTACTGTCATTCTGAGCATCAAGGAAGGATCTTCGGGCTGAGCGTCAGGGAAAGATCTACGCGAAGCAGCGGATCTTCTGACCGCATTTAATCGACACGCGCTTATTTTCGGCGCAAAGACGCTTCTGCTCTCCAGGCGTTTCAATGGGCGGCAGGCCGATACATCGCGGCAATAAACTCCTGGTTGCCCGCCGTACCTCGAATTGCCGCTTCCACCGCGCCCACGACCTCGAGCTTCAGTCCCGCGGCAAACTCCAGCACTTCGTCAACCGCCCGGCGGCGTTCCGCGTCGTCACGCACCAGTCCGCCTTTGCCCACCTTGCCCTTACCAACCTCGAATTGCGGCTTGATGAGCGCAACGACTTTGACATCCGGTGCGCTCAACTCAAGTACCGGCGGCAATACGAGGCGCAGCGAAATAAAGCTCACGTCGATAACCACGAAGTCGGGAGCATAGGGCAGACTGCCGGCTGAAACCAGGCGGATATTGGTGCGGTCGAGCACGGTGACCCGCGCGTCACGGCGCAATCGATCGGCGATTTGTCCGTAACCGACGTCGAGCGCTATCACGTGGGCGGCGCCGCGGCGCAGCAGCACGTCTGTAAAGCCGCCGGTCGAAGCGCCGACGTCCATCGCGTGGCGGCCCGCGGGATCGACGCCAAAGTGGTCGAGCGCGGCGGCCAGCTTGATCCCGCCGCGGCTCGCGTACTCGGGCGGTCCGCCGACCAGGGCGATAGTGCTGCATTCGTCGACATTCTGGTCGGCCTTCAGCGCTGGCTGCGAATTGACCCGTACCCGCCCTGCCATGATGAGGCGTTGCGCGCCCTCGCGGCTGGGCGCCAGTCCGCGCCGCGCCATCTCGAGGTCAAGCCGCCGCCGTGTCGCCATCGGTCCCTGACGTTCTTCAGAATGTCCGACGTTCTCAGAATGCCCGGCGTTCCGTTCAGAATGGAACGTCTTCGTCGTCTTTTTTGTGACCGTCGTCCTGGTGGCCGCTTTCGGCCTTGGCCGCCGCCGCGTCGTAGGGAGTGGTCTTGAGATCGCCCTGGGCGTTGCGCATCAGCAATTCCACTTTGCGCTCGACCTCGTCGAGTTTCTGGTTGAGCGAGCGGACCAGGCCAACCCCGCGTTCAAAGGCCGTAATCGAGTCCTCCAGCGAGAGTTCGCCGGAGTCGATCTGCGCGACGATGCCCTCGAGGTCTTTGAGTTCGTCTTCGAACTTTCTGCGGGTGGTAGCCATCGCCTAGCCTCGGACGTGACGCGCTCGTCTCAGGACTGGCGCGCGATGATGCGAGTTCGCAAGCGGCCGCGGCTTAGCCGCAGGTCCAGTTCATCGCCGATCTCGACTTGAGCGGCGTCGACTACGGCGCGGCCGTCGCGCAGGTTTATCGCGACGGCGTATCCGCGATCCAGCACCTTGAGCGGCGAAGTGGAGTCCAGACGCGCCGCCAATGCCGCCAGCGCGGCGCTTCGGCGTCCCTGCGCGCGTTCCATCGCCGCGCCCAGCCGCACCGCCGTTGCCGAGACGGTGGCGCGCCTGCGCTCGGCCATCGCGCGCGGCGCCGTCTCGCCCAGCCGCTCGGCCATCGCGTCCACCCGCATCCGTAGCCGCGCGACGCGCGCGCCCATCGTCTGCGCCAGATGGAGCGCGACGCGTTCGGCCCCCAGGCGCAGGGTATGCGCGAGCGCCCCCGGCGGAGCGAGATGCGCGTTCAGCGCGGCGACGTGGCGCCGGCGATCGATAAGCCGGGAGGCGAGCGCGGCGGTCAGGTCGGAGGCCGCCTCGTCCGCGCGCTGGCGCGCCTGGCGCAAGGCCGCCCGCGGCTCACGCAGGCGCGAGTTGAAGTGGTCCACGCGCCGGCGATTGTTCGAAAGTGCGCTGACCACGGCGCCATTGAGCGTCGCTCCGGTTTCATCCAGGCGCCGGCGCAGTTCCGCCTTGTCCGGCATCACGAGCTGCGCGGCCGCGGTTGGGGTCGGCGCGCGCACGTCGGCGACGAAATCGGCGATGGTGTAATCGATTTCATGGCCAACGGCCGAGACGACCGGAATTCGCGAACGATGGATCGCGCGCGCGACGGTCTCTTCGTTAAAAGCCCAGAGATCTTCCAGCGAGCCGCCGCCGCGGCCGACGATCAGCACCTCGGCGCGCGCGTCGGTGTTGAGATCGTCGATCGCTTGCGTGATTTCAGCCGCCGCGCCCGCGCCCTGCACGCGTGCGGACCGAATGATGAGGTGCGCGTTGGGATAGCGCGCGAGCAGGATGGTCACGATGTCGCGGAGCGCCGCGCCGCCGAGCGCGGTTACGATTCCCACTACCGCGGGCAGAAACGGCAGCGTCCGTTTGCGCCGCTGGTCAAACAATCCCTCGCGTCCCAGCCGCTCCTTGAGCTGTTCGAAGGCAAGCTGCAGCGCGCCGAGCCCGCGCGGCTCCATCTCTTCGGCATAGAACTGGAGCGCGCCGCGAGTTTCGTAAAGATCGACCCGCCCGCGCACCACGACCTTCATTCCGTCGCCAACTTTGAACCGCAGCCGTGCGGCCGCCGAGCGGAACATCACGACGGCGATGGCGCTGTTGGAATCCTTCAGCGTGAAGTAGAGATGACTGGACGGAGCCAGGCGGGCATTGGAGATTTCGCCCGCCACCCAGCATTCGTCGAGGTTGGCTTCCAGGGTCTCGCGGACCATCCGCACCAGTTGCGTAACGCTGAACGCTCGCACCTGGCCACGCAGCGAGAGTTCTAGCTGGCCCGCCATAGCGCAAACTTACCAGATGGACGCCGTCAAGCGTAAGCCGTTCGCCGTCGGCGCACCGTCTTCAGGACCCTCGGAGTGGGAAATTAGCGGAAGCTTTCAGCGAAGCGGCAAATGAACCACCCGCTGCCCGGACGATCACGCGCTCTCGCGCATCGCGCGCGTCAGAATTGCCGCTATCTCGGGCCGGGTGAACTCGGGGGGCGGCGCCTCGCCGCGCCGCAGCATCTCGCGCACCTTGGTTCCCGACAACAGGAGCCGATCGGCGTCCTCGTGCGGGCAGGTCTTGTAGGACGCCATCCCGCCGCATCGCTTGCAGTAGAAAGTATTCTCGAAGGTCAGCGGCGTGATGCCGATTTCGGCCGGGGTGAAGCGCTCGAAAATTTTCTGCGCGTCATACGAGCCGTAGTAATTGCCCACCCCGGCGTGGTCGCGGCCCACGATGAAATGCGTGCAGCCGTAGTTGCGCCGGATGATAGCGTGCAGCACCGCCTCGCGCGGCCCCCCGTAGCGCATATGCGCGGGCATCACCGAAAGCATCGCGCGGTCGCGCGGATAGTAGAGTTCCAGCAACACCTTGTAGGTTTCCATTCGCACCGCGGCCGGAACGTCGTCGCCCTTGGTCTCGCCGACCAGCGGATGCAACAGCAGGCCGTCGCAAATCTCCAGCGCGGCCTTCTGGATGTATTCGTGCGCGCGATGGGTGGGGTTGCGGGTCTGAAAGGCGACAATTTTGCGCCATCCGCGCTCGGCGAACGCGGCGCGTGTCTGACGCGGATCGAGCCGGTACTCCAGAAAAGTCCGCCCGGGAATCTCGTTGAACAGCACCACGCTTCCGCCCAGGCACCACGACGGCGTCGCGAGCACGTTGGCCGCTCCCGGATGCGCAGGGTCGGCGGTGCCGAACACCGCTTCAGCCTCGCGCGCCCGATCGACCTTGTAAATTTCGGCGAGCTTGAGGATCGCCAGCCGGCCGCCGTCGCTATCGGTGAGCGCAATCTCCTCGCCCGTCTTCAGCGATCGCGCCTCGGCCTCGGCCACCCCAAGCGTGATCGGAATCGACCACGGTACGTCCGACGCGAGACGTAACGCGTCGCGCGAGCGCAGGTAATCGGCCTCGCCCATGAAGCCTTCGAGCGGCGAGAACGCGCCCGAGGCTAGCATCTCCAGATCGGCCAGGTCGCGCGCGCTCAGCCGAACCGTCTTGAGACCCGCGGCCTGACGCGCAATTGCGCCGCGCTCCGCCGCGGGCGCGTTGAGATCCACCAGCGCACCGCCGCCGTGTGCGGTTATCGCGTCGCCTGCCCCAATGCTCATCGTTTTGCTCCCTGACGGCTGATGTAGCCGCGCGCCTCGAGGCCGTCGAGCAACCGGGCGAGGCTTTCCTGCGGGGTTTCGCGATTACTGGAAATCGTCAGCTCATGGTTCACCGGCGGCTCGTAGGGATCGGAAACGCCGGTGAAGCCCTTGAGTTCGCCGGCCAGCGCCTTCTTGTACAACCCCTTGACGTCGCGTTCGGTCAGCGTTTCGATCGGGCATTCGACGTAGGTCTCGAAGAAACGCTCGTGCTGACCGCGCACCTCGTCGCGCACCTCGCGATAGGGCGAGATGGCCGCCGCGATCGCAATCACACCGTTGCGCGCGAGCAGCTTGCAGACGTACCCGATACGCCGGATGTTGGTGTCGCGATCCTCCTTGGAAAACCCCAGGCCCTTGGACAGGTTGGTGCGTACCTCGTCGCCATCGAGGATCTCGACGCGATATCCGAGCCGGCGTAATTCCTCAGCGGCCAGCCCCGCCAGTGTTGACTTGCCCGCCCCGGACAAGCCAGTGAACCACAAAGTAAAGCCCTCACTCATCGTGATGTAACGGCACTCCTCGAAGATAGGTTACTAAATGAATCACATAAGTTATGTAAGTTCATCGACCGGCGCAACCTCCGACACTCTAAATCAGCGGTTACGATTCCGGTCAATGGGCAAATCGGTCAATCGGCAAATCAAGATAGATTCCCATCGCGGCCGGCGAAGAGAACACGGGCGACGCGCCGAGTGCGGTCAACCGATCGCGTCCCTCGGTCCTGGCGTTGACCCCATAAAATCGTACCGCCGCGGTCTTGGCGGCGTTGAGGTCGGCTTCACTGTCACCGGCGAAGGCGGCGTTGCTCGGTGCGACGCCGCAGGCCGCAAGTGCCCGCTCGACTGTCGCAGGCGACGGTTTGAGCGGCAGGCCGCTATCGCGGCCTACTATCAAGTCGACCAGGTCGATCGCGCCTCCCCTTTCATCCGCCGCCTGGTTGCGCAGCCAAGCTGCGACCGTACGCGACGAATTGGAAGTCACGATCGCAACCGTGCCGCCCGCGGCGCGAAGCGCGCGGAGCAGCTCGATCGCGCCGGGCGCGGGCGCGACTGCGCCCACGCCCGCAAGCTCGTGGCGCTCGATGATGGCCGAGGCTCCGTCGAGGATCGCCCTGAGCGCGGCGGCGGCCGGGAGGCCGCCGCCGCGCTCAGGGCGGGTGCCGTCCGCGAAATTGCGGTCTGCGAACTCGCCGAGCGAGAGCACTGCGCGGGCGGCCTCGCCGCCTGCGCAAAGTCGCGCGCGTAGCGCCTCGTACAGGACCAGGTTGCCGCGCGGGAACTCCTCGAACAGGGCCGGGGCGACGCCTTGCTCGGCGAGCCAGGCCTGCATTTCGCGCCGGCTACCGGCCCAATCCACGGCGGGCTCAAGCGGAGCGAGCGTGTTATCGAAGTCGAACATCCATAGCGTATGGCCCGCGACGCGCCGCCGCGATGCGTCGGACTGATCGGATTCGCGCCGCGATGCGTCGCTCACGACAGCACCTCGCAGGCGCAGGGCGCTTGGCCGCCGCCGCTTGTGCGGCGGCGGCCAAGTGCGCTCCGCCGGCTGACATAGCCGTCGAACTCGATGAGCTGGCCTTCAGGCTGCTGGCCGGCGATGCCGGCCAGCAGCCTGAAGGCTTCGGTAACCGCGACCATCGCGATCGCGCCCTTCGCGGTCGCTTCCACCCCTGGATGGCGCGGCGCGGGGGCGGCCGTGCCGTTTGTGCGTTCGCCCGGCGGACTCAGCAACGCACCTGCCGCGCATAGCGGGCAGGGCGGCGACGCCGGCATCAGCGCGATTCGAGCGGGCGCGTCCAACCGCGCGACGATCGTCGCGGCCGAGCGATGCTCCTTCGCGCCTTGCGCGCCTGGCCCAGGCCGGGAACACCAGATATGTGTCGCCGCCTCGGCGGCGCGCGCGCTGGCGATTAGCGCGAGCCACAGATCGCAATGTTCCGGTGTCGCATCATCTGTTACAGCATCGGCGATATCGACGGCCACGTCGGGATTGAGATCGTGCATCCGCTCGACCATCGCGCCATACGGCGCGCGCTCGCCGATCGGATGCATGATAATCCGGCCGACACCGGCGCCGGCCAGATACGCGAGCGCGCCGATCGCGTCGTCAGGCTCGGCCACTATCGCAACGGATGACGCGAGCAGCCGTTCCTGCGCCCGTCCGCCGACGCCGGGGACGATTATCTGGCGGCTGTAGCGCTCGATTTGATCGTTGGTCAATCCCATCGGTTGCCCATCTAGTCGCCCATCCGCAAAGCGCGTGCGTCACTGGCGCGCGAGCCGAAAAGTGGGAGAAGTCCGATTGCAGTGCGGTCCGGGGCGCGGGTTACTCGATGACGTTTTTTTCGATCGGCTCGACGGTGACACCGCTTTGGCGCAGCCAGGCGAGCGCGCGCTCGATCTGATCGTTCGATCCTTCGAACTCGACCGCAACCAGGCCCATCTCTTCCGAGACGCTCGCGCCCCGGATGCTGAACACCAGGTCAAATTTCTTGACCAGATGGTAGAGCAGCGGCTCGCGGATGAGCGACTTGGGGTAGGTCAGGTAGTAGCGCTCGCGGAGGCGTTCCATTTGCTGACGAGTTCCTGCAGGCGCTCCTTGCGCCATTGTTCCCATCCGATCCAGAGGTTGGTGGACAGGTACTTATCACCAAAATCCGGAAAAACGGTCACCACGCATCCTTCGCGCAGCCCGCGTGCAACCCGCAACGCGGCCACCAGAGCCGCTCCGCTCGATTGGCCCACCAGCACGCCTTCGACCTGGCCCAGCGCGTAGACCATCTCGTAGGCCTCTTCGGTGCCGACCGCGAGACGATCGTCCAGCTCTTCGGCGTGAAAGATGCCCGGCACGATCGACGACGCCATGTGCTTCAGCCCTTCGAGCCCGTGCATCGCGTCGTCGGGCTCGACCGCGATCACCTTGACCGCGGCGGCTTGCGACTTGAGATAACGCCCGGTGCCCATCACCGTCCCGCCGGTGCCGATTCCGGCCACGAAGTGAGTGATACGGCCGCCCGTCTGATGCCAGATTTCCGGTCCGGTGGTATCGAAGTGCGCGAGTGCGTTGGCCTCGTTGTTATATTGGTCGGGTTTGAAATAGCGCTCCGGATTGGCGGCGACGATTTCGCGCGCCATCGTGATCGCGCCGTCGGAGCCCTCCAACGGATCGGAATAGATCGGCTTGGCGCCGAAGGCTTCGATTATTTTCTTGCGCTCGCGGCTGACGTTGGAAGCCATCACTATTTCGACCGGATAGCCGAGCGCCGCGCCGACCATCGCGAGCGCGATCCCGGTGTTGCCCGAGGTCGAATCGATGATCACTTTGCCCGGACGGAGTTCGCCGCGTTTGATCCCGAACTCGATCATATGGCGCGCGGCGCGGTCCTTGACCGAACCGCCCGGGTTGAAGCCCTCGAGCTTGGCGAACAGCCGGACGCCGGGACGCAGGAGCCCGCGGCTGACGCGCGTAATTTCGAGCAGCGGGGTATTACCGATCAGCTCGAGCACGCTGTGCGCCCGCGCCTTCGGCACGTATTCCTCGCTATTCGCCGCCGGCGATCGCAGGGACGATTGAAATATCGTCGCCATCCTTGACCTGTGAGTTTAGCTGGTTGAGGAAACGGATGTCGTCGCCGTTGAGATAAATATTGACGAAGCGCCGCAGCTCGCCCTTGTCGTCGAGCAGCCGCTCGCGCATCCCTGGATGGCGCTTTTCGAGATCCTCGATAACCGCGCGGACCGACTCGCCGGCGGCGGGAACTTCGTCGGTGCCCCCGGTGAATCTGCGTAATGGGGTCGGTACTCTTACCTTGATTGGCATGATCGAAACTTCCACCTCCAGAGACTAGCGTTGATGCGTCTGCTTAGCCATATGGCACAGGCGTGCCGCGATTCGCTCAGGCCGCGCCCTTGAGCGAGCGCTTGCCGTCGCCCAGACTCTCGTAGATCGCGTCGAAATCTTTCAATCGGGCCTCGATCACGAGCGGCGCCTCGATACTCTGAGCGACCGCCTCGAGCGTCTTGTAACCGTTGCCGGTTATCGACACGACCACGCTTTCGTCGGCCTTGATGCGCCCCGCGGCGATCAGTTTCAGCGCCACGGCGAGCGTCGTGCCACCGGCCGGTTCGGCGAAGATGCCCTCGGTACGCGCGAGCAGTTTGATCGCGTCGATGATCTCGGGATCGGTCGCCACTTCGCCCCATCCGCCCGACTCGCGCACGGCGCGCAGCACGTAAAAGCCGTCGGCCGGATTGCCGATCGCGATCGACTTGGCGATCGTATCGGGCTTGACCGGCGTTATCAGGTCGGTGTTCTTGTGCAGCGCATGGATGACCGGCGCCGAGCCGGCCGCCTGCGCGCAGTGAATCTTGAAGTCGCCGCCGTGGATCAACTCGACCGTTTTGAGTTCCTTGAAGGCCTTGGCGACCTTGGGCAAAATCGTGCCGCCCGCGGTCGGCAGCACGATATGGTTGGGCAGCTTCCAGCCTAGCTGCTCGGCGACTTCAAAGCCGAAAGTCTTGGCGCCCTCGGTATAGTACGGACGCAGGTTGATATTGACGAAGGCCCATCCGTATTTGTCGGCAATCTCGCTGCAGAGCCGGTTCACGTCGTCGTAGTTGCCGCGGATGGTGATCACGCGCGCGCCGTAAATCGAGGAGCCGACGATTTTGCCCGCCTCCACGCCCTCGGGCATGAAGATTACCGATTTGAGGCCGGCCCGCGCCGCGTGCGCCGCGACCGCGGTCGCCAGATTGCCCGTCGACGCGCACGACACGGTGGTGAAGCCGAAATCGCGCGCCTTGGTGATTGCCACCGAGACCACGCGGTCCTTGTACGAGAGCGTCGGATGGTTGACGGTGTCGTCCTTGATGTAGAGTTTTTTAACTCCCAGTTCGGCACCGAGCCGGCGCGCGTGCAGCAGCGGCGTGAAACCTGAAAACGGACCCGCCTCCGGCTCGCCGTCGACCGGCAGCAACTCGCGATAGCGCCACAGGTTGTGGGGGCGCGCCGCGATCGTCGCGCGCGAGATCGCCGCGCGAATCTTCGCGTAATCGTAGGTGACTTCGAGCGGGCCGAAACAATCCTCGCATACGTGCAGCGGCTTGATCGGATATTCCTGGCCGCACTCGCGACACTTGAGGTTGGTGACGTAGCTCATCGCATGGTCCTCATTGGTTGCGCGACGGATTGCGCTCGGGCGCCAACGTCGCCGGATTCTCCGCACGCCGGGCCGCGTCGCAGGCGCATCCGGCGCGCGGAGCGATCGCGAGCGTCCGGATTCGACCGCTCGCGGTCCCGTCATAAGTCAGAATTTTTCCCGCCAGTTCAGGCACGCCGCCGCCGCGCCATCGCAAAGCCTCGGCGGCTTCGATCTCCCCGATCATCGCCGCGACCGGGCCGATTATTCCCGCCTCACGGCAACTCGCAATCTCGCCCGGCTCGGGCGCATCTTCGAAAAGGCATCGCAGACACGCCGTGCGCCCGGGCAGTACCGTCATCGCCTGGCCGGTCATCCCCAGCACGCCGGCGTAAACGAAAGGCCGCCTAAGGGCGAGGCAGGTATCGTTGATCAGAAACTTGGCCGAGGGATCGTCGGTCGCGTCGATCACGAAGCCATAGCGCGCGATCAATTCGGCGGCGTTGGAGAGGTTCAGCGCAACCGGATGGGTCTCGATCGCAAGCTCCGGGTGGTGGTAAATATTGTAGATGGTTTACGCGAAGCCGCTCGGCGGCCGCTTCGACCTTGAGCCGTCCAAGGCTCGCCGCGCCATAGAGCACCTGGCGCGCGAGATTGGAAAGTTCGACGGGATCCGGATCGACCAGGCCGATCCGCTCGGCTCCGGCACGCACCAGTGCCGATGCGGCCGGAACACCCAGCCCTCCCATACCGACTACCAGAATTCCGTTTCTTGCCAACTCGCGCTCACGCCCGGGCCTTGAACTCGTCACCGGCGGCGCTGCGAGGGGAATTAAAAAACCCTCCTCCCGGATAAGGACGAGGGTACAGGAACTCTCGCCTTATCTACCGAAGCCTCGTTCGGGCTCCGTTGGAGTTAGCACCAGCACCCTTAGTGGGCCGGTTGCTGCGGCATCATCGGGCCAGTCCCTCCGCCGCTCTTGATAAGGCCATCAGGCTCACTACCGTTATCCAAGGATACGTGCAAAGTCAACCGCCCGACCATCCGGTCAGTCCGCTGGTCAGTCCACCGGTCAGTCTGATGCCCGGTTCCATGGTTCGTGCGCCGGCGGGCGCTTCTCCTTGCGGGATTCGGTTATCGATGCTTTAAGGGGACTTTGGCCCTAGGGACTTTGCCCTGGAGTTTTCTGGCGGCGCGCGCCGCAATTTTTTCCGCCACGGGAGGTACTTATGCGAATCGGATTCATCGGGCTCGGCAACATGGGCGGTTCGATGGCGCTCAATCTGATGAAGGCGGGCCACCAGGTGACCGTCAACGACGTCCGCCGCCAGGTCGCTGAACCGCATCTGGCGGGCGGCGCCACGTGGGCCGACAGCCTGGCCGCTACCGCGAAAGACGCCGAGGTCGTTTTCACCTCGTTGCCGGGACCCCGGGAGGTCGAGGCGGTAGTGCTCGGCGAGGGCGGACTCATCTCCGCGATGGCTCCGGGGAGCCTCTATATCGACCTCTCGACCAACTCACCCACGGTGGTGCGCCAGGTCCACGCGCGGCTCAAGGCCCGGGGCATCCGGATGCTCGACGCGCCGGTCAGCGGCGGAGTGGTCGGCGCGCGCAAGGCGACGCTGGCCGTGATGGTCGGCGGAAGCGAGGCCGACTACAACGAGGTCAAGCCGGTATTGGACGCGATCGGCGATAAGGTGACCTATATCGGCGATATCGGCGCCGGCTCGGTCGCCAAGCTGGTCCACAACATGATCGCGATTTGCTCGACCCAGTTGCTCGCCGAGGCCTTCACGATGGGCGTCAAGGCGGGCGTCTCGCCCGAAGCGCTGCTGCGCGCGGTGCAGGGCGGCGCATACGGACAGGGGATGGTGCTCAACGCGGCGCTGCCCAAGATGATCTTTCGCGGCAACTTCGATCGCGTGACGTTCGCGCTCAAACTGGCGCGCAAGGACCTTGGCCTCGCCACCGATCTCGCGCGCGAGCTCAACGTGCCGATGCCACTGGCGGCGCATGCCGAGCAGGATTTCCTGGAGGCGTTGAACAAGGGCTGGGGCGAAAAGGATTCGTCGGCCACCTTCATGGTTCAGGAGGAGCGCGCCGGGGTCAAAGTTCGCAGCTCGTCATAGGGCGCGTACTATCCAGTTCCCGACCAGTTACTATTTCACATCAGTTACTATTCAAAGGAGTAATGAGATGGCTGACGACAAGCATGAAAAGGGGATGGCGATACGCACCCAGTTGTGGGGTGAGAAAGGCGCCAAGGCGGGCAACGACTTCCTGAGCGGCTTCGACCCCGACTTCGGCAAGTTCCTCAACGACGAGCTGTTCGGCGGTATCTGGGGCCGTCCCGGGTTGCCGATCAAAACGCGCTCGATGATCACGATGGCGGCGCTGATCGCGCTCGGACGCGGCGCGGAGCTGAGGGTTCACATGCGCGGCGCGCTCAATCTCGGCATCACGCATACTGAACTCAAGGAGATGATCTTCCATCTTTCGCAGTATAGCGGCGTGCCGAGCGCGGTCGAGGCGATCCGCGCCTTCACCGAGGTGACCGCGCCGAAGAAGTAGCCGCGCGCGTCAGCCGGGTTTATACGCGAGGGGAACATCTTCCTCGCGGTTCTGTAACCGCGGTTAGGACGGCTTCCATCTCTTCATCTGTGATTTGTGCCCGACGCCCGCGTGTAGTCACGTGGGCGTCGGCGCAAATAGAAATAAGGGTGGTTGAGGGTCGGACTTACCAGCGCGAGCGGGAGCGGCCGCGCGCGCGTTTCGTTCCTGATCTGAACAGCGTGACCGGCTTGGGCGCCTTAACTTCGGGCGACTCGAAGCCTTCCACTTGCTCGCGCTTGATCTCTTCTCCCAGCGCCCGCTCGATCTGGCCCAGCGACACGCGTTCCTGCGGGGTCACCAGGCTTATCGCCTCACCCTCGCGGCCCATCCGCGCCGTGCGCCCGATCCGATGGATATAGCTTTCGGCGTCCTCGGGCAGATCGTAATTGACGACGTGCGAGACGCCGGGGATGTCCAGGCCGCGCGCAGCCACGTCGGTCGCGACCATCACGCGGCAACTTCCCGATTTGAAAGTCTTGAGCGCGGTGTTGCGCTCGGCCTGCGAGCGGTCGCCGTGAATCACGGCGGTGCGCATGCCGTGGCGCTTAAGCATCCTGCCGATATGCTCGGCGCGCACGCGGGTGCGGGTAAAGACGATCGCGCTCTGCACCTCGGGCTTGCCGAGGATCTCGAGCAGCATCGCTTCCTTGTCCGCCCATTGTACGGGATAGATGGTCTGGCTGATCGACGGCGGCGGAGCGGCCTTGCGGCCGATCATGATGCGCTCGGGATGGTGCAGGAAATCGCGCGCGATCGTTTCCGGCCCGGAACCCATCGTGGCCGAGAACATCATCGTCTGCCGTTCCTTGGGCAGCGTGCGCATCACGCGGCGCAACTGCGGCAGAAAGCCCATGTCGAGCAGGCGATCGGCCTCGTCGATAACCACGACGCGGACGTGCGCCAGGCTCACCTTGCCCTGTTCCATCAGGTCGATGAGCCGGCCGGGGCATACGATCAACACCTGGGCACCGGAGCGCAGGTCGTCGATCTGGCGGCGCATCGACTCACCCCCGACGATCACCGCCGCACGCAGGCCGCAATGGCGCGCGAGCCGCGTGAATTCCTGGCCGCATTGAGCCGCCAACTCTCGCGTCGGGGCGATTACCAGCGCGCTCGGACCCTTGGCGTGGTCACGATGCAGCCGGTCGATGAGCGGAATCAGGAACGAAGCGGTTTTGCCGCTGCCGGTCTCGGCGCTGACGACCAGGTCGCGGCCTTCAAGCGCCACGGGGATGGTTTCGCTCTGGACTGGGGTGGGCTGATGATAGCCACAGTCACGGATTGAACGTTGGAGTTCAGGAAAGAGAGAGAAATCGGTAAAGGACAAAGCTTACACTTCGACCGCTGCGCATTAGCGACAAAACGGCCTTTCCAAAAATTGGGGTTTGAGAAATTTGGGCGCGATCGGAGGCGGCGCCCTGGTGGGCCTCTACGGGCATTCGCGACTAGCTTACAGAACCGCGCCTATGAAATCAACGCCACCCAGGTTTGGGTAGTGTCCTAATAGGACACTACCCAGGTTTGGTTAGTGTCGTAGTAGGACACTTACCAGGTTTGGAGTGATGTCCGTTCGTGCTGTCTTCAGTGCCTTGCCTACCCCGAGGGGGATTTTCAGCCACGGCGGCGCGGAGTGTTGGGAGCCGGCGCGGCGGCAGGCGATCCGGCGTCCTCGTGTTCGTTCTCGGTCGCGGGCGGTGGCGGAGCGATTTTGACCGCGAGCTTGGCGCGCACCTTGGCCTCGATCTCGTCGGCAATCGCCGGGTTGGCCTTCAGCAGGTCGCGCGCGTTCTCGCGTCCCTGGCCGATTCGCTCGCCGCCGTAGGAGTACCATGCGCCGAGTTTCTCGATTACGGCGTGCTCGACCGCAAGGTCCACCAATTCGCCCTCCTTGGAGATTCCGGAGCCGTAGAGGATGTCGAACTCGGCTTCGCGGAAGGGCGGCGCGACCTTGTTCTTGACCACCTTGACCTTGGTGCGCGAGCCGATGACCTCGGTCGCAGTCTTGATGGTGCCGATGCGGCGGATGTCGATGCGGATGGAGCTATAGAACTTGAGCGCGTTGCCGCCGGTCGTGGTTTCGGGGTTGCCGAACATCACTCCGATCTTCATCCGGATCTGGTTGATGAAGATCACGATGGTACGCGAGCGCGAGATGATCGATGTCAGTTTGCGCAGCGCCTGCGACATCAGTCGCGCCTGCAGGCCCATCTGCGGCTCGCCCATCTCGCCTTCGATTTCAGCGCGCGGCACCAGCGCCGCCACCGAATCGATCACCAGCACGTCGATCGCGCCCGATTGCACCAGGGTCTCGACGATCTCGAGCGCCTGCTCGCCGTTGTCGGGTTGCGAGATAAGCAAGTCCTCGACGACGACGCCCAGCTTGCGGGCGTAAGCGGCGTCGAGGGCGTGTTCGGCGTCGATAAAGGCGCAAACGCCGCCGCGCTTCTGAGCTTCCGCGATACACTCGAGCGCGAGCGTGGTCTTGCCCGAAGATTCCGGCCCGTAGATTTCGACCACGCGCCCGCGCGGCAGTCCGCCGACGCCGAGCGCCAGGTCAAGCCCCAGCGATCCGGTCGAAACCACCGAGAGGTCGGCCTCGATCGCCTGCTCGCCGAGCTTCATGATCGAACCCTTGCCGAACTGCTTTTCGATCTGGCTAAGCGCCAAATCGAGCGCCTTACTCTTGATATCCTGCGCCATGATTTTCCCGCCCGGCGGGTCTTCGACTCCTGTGTAGCCGAATCTTGCCACAAAAGACGGCGGATAGCGCTAGAGGCGCCTCACACTCATCAACATCGCCGTTGCGCTAATTCTAACCAGAACAATTCTAACCGCGACTTCCCAAGGCTTTCATTTCATCCGTGTCCGCCGCAAAAGGGTACGCGGCCAGTTCGTGGTAGGTCGGCGAATGGGGCTCCAGTTCGCTCCGATACAGCATCACGCGTTCGATCCGCGAGACCCCGAAGGTCGACTCCGCAGCTTCGCCGAGCGCTCGCCGAAGTCGTCCTGAAGATTTGAGCGAGCGCACGCGGCCGATCGTCAGATGAGGCGAGTAGGCACGCCGTTCAGGCGCAAAGCCGCATCGCGCGGCCGCCTCGGCTACCCGCGCGGCCAGTCCGGGCAATCCGTCGCCATGCAATCCAACCCAGATGACGCGCGGACGGCCGAGATTCGGAAACGCGCGGACACCGCGCGCGGTAATTTCGAAGGGCGCGGTCTGCCGCGCGATCGCGTCGAGCGGCGCGCTGATCGCCGCCAGGCGCTCACGCGGTACCGCGGGGCCAAGGAACAGCAGCGTCAGATGAAAGTTCGTTCGCGGGACCCATCGGATATCGTCTTGTCGGAGGCCGTTGTCGGATGCCTGCAGACGCTCGCTAAGGGCGGCAATCGCGTCGTCGACCGCGGCGTCGAGCCGAAGCGCGATGAAGGCGCGCACGCGCTCAGGCAACGAACCGAAACCGGCCATGCACGTTGGAGGCATCGGTTCCGCAATGATCGGCATACGTCGGCGGCGCGGCCGCCCGGCGTCGGTCTAGTGAGACAGCCGATGCTCGACCAGCACCAGGCGGTCGTTGCCGAAGAACATCTCGCCGTCGACGAACATCGTGGGTGACCCGAAGCCGCCGCGCGCGATTACCTCTTCGGTGTTGATGCGCAGTTTATCTTTGTATTCGGGCGTCGCGATCTTCGCGAAAAACTCCTCCTGGTCGAGGCCGGCTGCGCGCACGATGTCGCGCAGGACCTCGTCGCGGCTCACGTCGCGATCCTCGCCCCAGTAGGCCTCGAAAACCGCGCGAGAGTAAGGCGAGACCTTACCGTGCTCGATCGCGACGAACGCCCCGCGCATCGCCTTGACCGAGTTCACCGGGAAGACCGTGGGATGGCCTATCTTGAGGCCGTAGAGCCGCGCCCAGTCCTGCATGTCCTTGTCGTAGTAGCGCACCTTCGGTTTGACCGGATGCTCGCGGCCCTCATACACCGACGGATTGACCGCGTTGAAGACGCCGCCGACCAGGATCGGACGCCATACGAGGTCGGCGCCGTGGCGGCGCGCGACGTCCTCGATCTGGCTGAACGCCAGGTAAGTCCAGGGGCTGGAGCAATCGTAGAAGAATTCGAGTTTCTTGGCCATTTTGAATTTTCTCCCGCGTGCGCCGCGCGACATAAATGCATTAGCAAAGCGCCCGCGTTCCGCCCAACCGTTGCGGTCATCGCTCCGCCGACCGCGCGGCACTGTCGTCGATCACTTTGACCAAATCGATACGGATGCTGCCGATGAAGACCGCCGACTCAACGCGCAGCGGCAGGCGGCGCGCGTCGGCCGATACCCATAGCGTCGTCTCGTGCACCTCGTCATTGATCTTCCCGTCGCTCAGGTAGGTGACCGACGGCACGATCCGGAAAGCGTCGAACTCGCCGAGCGGCGTGCCGATACGCTCGCGCTTTATCACCTTGAGTTCGAAGACGTAGCGCGTGGTGCCGCTGAAGGCGTCGAAGCTCAGCGAATCACCGGCTTCGAGCGGCTGCGACAGCGCCATCATCGCGCCCGACACCGGCCCGGAGGGATTGTAGGAGAGGAACTTGCGAATCTGTTGGCCGCGCGGGCCATGCTTCACCAGCGTGACCACGTGGTCGCGATGGTCGAAGGTGACGTTGAAAGTGTCGTGGCGGCGGCCCTCGTTCTGACGGATATTCATCTCGTTAGGTTTCAACGAGCTGGCGCTGAAATCCTCGCGCAGGTAGTCGCGCATCCGGTAGAGCTTGTCGGTCAGCCGATTGGTGTTGACCCAAATTTCCGCGATCAGCAACGCCGGGTCGCCGTGGCTGGCATTCAGAACGACCTTGCCGCCTGCCGCCGGAATTCCAATCCACGAGGCCTGGTAGATCAGCTCCTGGCCCGGATGGTACGGCATCGGACCGGGTGAGTAGCGCGGGACGCTCACGCCTTTGGGGAGCGGGCGCGCCGGCGCGTCGGCGGCCGCGCCGATTTCGTGAAGACGACCGCCGGCCGAGGCGCACGACGCCATCCTGGCTGACGCCGCCAGGGATACCGCCGCGACCAGTGCGATCACGATCGCCGCGCAGGCTTTTGCGGCGGCGGCCCGGCGCGGCCGGATTCTGACACTTGCAATGGAAGCCACTTTCACCCATGATTCTGCCGAAACCTGCGAGGTCATGGAATTGTCAAAAGTTAGGCTAATTTTTTCCGGGGGCCTGCTCTTGGCGCTGGCGATAATGCCAGTGGCCGCGCATGCGCAGTTCGGCGGCTACAACCAGCCCGGCGGCGCTGGCAGCATGATGAGCAGGATGATGCAGGGCGGGCAGAAGGGACAGGAAACCAAAACTCCCGATCAACTCGAGCAGGATGCGACCAAGGGAATGGCCGACGCCGACCCGCGCGTCCGTGCCGAGGCGCTCGACAAGCTGCGCAGCGTCAGTGAACCCAAGGCCCAGGAAATACTGATCCAGGGGCTGACCGATCCCGACATCCGGGTGAAGATTCGCGCGATCGACATCTTGGGCGCACAGCAGGCGACGATCGCGGTACCCCTGATGACGCAGCAGTTATTTCTGCGTGAAACGCAGCAGGTGGTGAAACTCCATATCGTGGCCGCGCTCGGGCGTATTGGCGATTCGCGTGGCACCTTACCCATCGTCGCCTACTTGAAGGAAGCCCCGAATGATCAGGCGCGTGGCACCGCGGTCTTCGCGCTGGGTGAGATAGGCGACCCGCATGCCACCGACACCCTGGTCCAAACCGTCAGCAACGACAAAAATCCGATGGTTCGCAAGCTCGCGCAGGAGTCGTTGGAAAAGATCGACGGTGAACTGCCGACCGTGCATAGCGAACAGCAGACTGCGCAGACCGACTCGCGCCTGATTCCGACCGATCAACGGCTCTCCAAAATGCGCGAGGTCGATCAGGAAATGCAGAAGCTAGGCGGCGGCGACTAATCTCCTGCCGCGCGTTTCGTTTCGTTCTTTTTACGGAAACCCGCGTCGGCGAGTTCTCCAGCATCCACTTCCGCCGTTCCTGGTCCGGTCATATACCTCAATCCGCTCGAAGGTCCGATTTCTGGCGGTGATCACTGCGCCGGAGCGCGCGAGCATACCTGGTCTCGCGCCGGAAACGCGTGCTTCAAAGAGGAGGCGGGGCCGGGTGGGGGGGAGAGACCCCGGCCCCGCCTGGGCAGGAGACAAATGACCCGGCCAATCATCAGTACGAAAAAGCCGATCTAGCGGTTACGCTCGGGTACGCCGCCATGATGTTCATCTTTATCGAATGGCGGCCCAATAGACCGTGATGGCCGTGAATCGCGGTGACCGGGTGGCTGAAGCGCGAAGATCGGCGGGCACGCCGCTGGCGCGAGCGCTTCGCCAGGCGCCGCCCGCCTGGCGAATTTCATGGTAGGCTACCGGTCGTGCGAAGCCGGACTTCTTGCTCGAAGAGGTTGTTGCCGACCTTAGTGCCACTGATGCTCGCGTTCGTGGCGGCTGGATGCGTCGCCCAGGAGCAGCATCGCCAGGAGATGATGCATCAGACGATGGTGACGCTTAACCGGTCGCAGGTCCTGGTGATGACCGGCGATCTGCCCGAGCCTCACCAGACGCTTGGCGAGATAAAGTATAGCGAGCCGTTCTCGGGCGCCGCGATCGAGACCGATCACATCAACGAAAGACTGCGCAGCCTGGCGATCGATCAGTACCAGGATCGAGTCGACGCGATTATCCACGTCACGAACGGCGCGAGCGACGATGGCAAGATGTTCATCGTTTCGGGGCAGGCGATCGAAATCGAGGGACCGTGTACGTTCTGCCGTCACCAGGAACTGGTCGTCGTGGACCGGCCCAACCCGGAGCAGCGTGAAATCGCGGCGCCCAAACTGAGCGTCGGCGATACGTGGCTCGCCCGGCTGAATGACACCGACGGCAAGATCGAGGTGGTAAGCGTTTCCGGCAGCCGCGTGGTCATCGATTGGTTCGGTCATCGGAACACTTACACGCTCGACGGCAACCTGGTCTCCGGCCACGTCGGTCAGGTGATAGGGTCGTTCGATCCCGACCTCGGCACCTTCAATTTTCCGCTCTGGGCGGGCAAGAAATGGTCGAAGGACTGGCTTCTCAAGACCGACCAGGGGCGCATCTGGGGCAACACGCACGGCCAGGCGCTCGATTGGGAGCGGGTCACGGTCCCGGCCGGAACGCTGGACGCGCTCAAGCTCAAAATCGAATATCGCACCGCGCTTACCAATACTCAGATGACCTGCTGGTATGCTCCGGAGGTGAACGCGCTCGCCAAATGCGATACCACCGACCCGGATTTCAAAAGCCAGGAACTGGTGTCGTATCGCCCGGTCAACGCCGACGTCACGCACTGATCGTGAAGATAAAATCGGCCGCGCTTGAACGCGCGCGAAGACTGTACTACGACTGGACGCAGCGCGATGAGACGATCGTTTTCAAAGGCGGATTTGCGGCATCTGAGTTTGGCCGTCGCTATCGCCGTGCTGCTGGTGAGCGTCCCCTCGACTGCCGGTTTCGTCATTGTATCCGGACCAAGCCAACCGCAATTCACGATCAACATCTGCCAACCGATTCAAATGTTCGGCCGCGTGTCGAACACGATGCTTGCTCGCCCGGCGACGGTCGTGCCGGAATTTGTCCTAAGCTACGTGGGCTCAACCGTCGTAAGAGAGACTCCGCAACCAGCCGACTGTAAGGTTGTTCCCGACACTCCGCCTCCCAAGCGTCCCGTCTAGGGAATTTCGTTCGATCACATTTTCCTGATTTGCGCCCGTGACGTCTTAAGCGTTGCGGCGCAGGGATTGGCTCATGGGAGCGGCGCACTGAATCGTGCCGCCGGGAGAAGATTTATGCGCGGGACTGCTGGAGTTGCCCTGCTGGGCAAGGCGGCGATTTTTCTGAGTGACGCGGGGAAGACGTGCGCACGACTGTTGGTCGCGGCTGCTTTCCTCGTCGCACTAATGCCCGGACTTACCTGGGCCTGTGCTTGCGGATGCAGTGTGTTCGACGTCGGCACCCCATCGCTTATTCCGAACGGTGCGGGCGGTACGGTGTGGTTCGAGTACGATTTCATGAACCAGTACATCGATTGGCACGCGACCCAGCCCTCTTCTCGCGTCAACAATGACGACAAACAAATCAAGACGAATTTTCAGACCATGGGCGCTCAGTACATGTTCAATCGGAACTGGGGGATGATGCTGACGGTCCCCTATACGATCAGGACATTCAGGACCCAAGGCGATGGCAACGACATTAACCAGTACAACCACGGCAATTTTGGCGACGTGCGAATTTGGGGCATGTATACCGGGCTATCGGAGGACATGTCGCTTGGGTTGTTAGCCGGATTCAAACTTCCCACAGGCGACCACACCTATAACGACTTTGACCGCGACACCTCGATCGGATCGGGAAGCACCGATCTTTTACTCGGTGCCTATAAGATCGGAAGTCTCCCGAATCGGATCGGAAATCTTAATCTCACGTTTCGGAACCGCCCATTGCAGTGGTACATCCAGGCGCAGTACGAATACCCGTTTGCTACCACCGGGAACTACACTCCGGGTAAGGAGTTTAATGGGGCCCTCGGCGCCTCCTACAACTTCGGTCGGGTCGGACCGCTTAACGAAATTGCGCCTTTTCTTTCGCTGCTCGGTTCGGTTCGCACGCATGATCTGGGTTCGGAAGCCGACACTCCAGACAGTGGTTATGATCGTCTGCTGCTCGCCCCGGGCGGTGAAATCGGCTTCAAGAACCTCAGGCTCTACGCTGACTTTGAAGTTCCGCTTTTTCAGTACGTGAACGGATACCAGTTGACCACACCGTATCTGATCAAAACGATTCTCAGTTATGATTTCTGAAGGTATGAAAACGCGCCTAACTTTATCTATGCTCGCACTTTTGGCGATGATCCTGTCGATCATGCCTTGTCTGAATGCTTCCGCGGCGATGGAGGTCGGGCAACCGGCCCCATCGCTGGTCGTCCAGGAATTGAACGGTAAAACATTCGATCTGGGCGCGGTACGCGGTAAGGTAGCAGTAGTGAGTTTCTGGGCCACCTGGTGTCCGCCGTGCCGCAAGGAAATGCCGGTTTTGGACGCGCTCTATCGGCGCTATCATAGCCAGGGGCTCGAGATGATCGGCCTCAGCGCGGATCGCCCGCGCGATCGATCTGAAGTGATCAAGGTCATGCAATCATTCAGCTACCCGGCGGCGATGCTGGATGACGCCAAGGTCAATGATTTCGGCGAACCCAGCGACCTGCCAAAGACTATTGTCATTGACGATCACGGAATAGTTCGCGCCGAGCTTACCCCCGATCAAACGGCGGTGACCGAGCAGAGTCTGTCGGCGGCGGTGCTCCCGCTGCTCGGGCAGAAATCCACGCACAAATGAGAAGCGTTCGCCATCGTCAAAGTTTCGCATTGCGGGCCGAGTCGCTGACCGAAATGCGGATCGCAGGCCGAAATCCAATGAAGCAGCTTGCCCTGGTCGTAATCATCGTGATGGCGGGATGCGCCACAACCAACAATACCCAGACAGCGGGGGTGGACCCGAAAATCGCGAGCCTCGAGGAAGAGCGACAAACAATCGCCGGGCGCGAGCAACAGTGTATGGACAACGCCCTGGCACGCAGTCGCGATGAAATGGCGCGCGTAACCGCAACGTCCGACGCCTCGGTTGAATTGCTGATGCAACGCGCACAGAACGAGCGCGACCGTGAGCTTTCGGAGTGCCGCGCCAAAGCGGACAGCGAGAACGCGGAAATTTCCGCGCGCGAACGCGACGAATACGCACTCCAGGCGCAGCAAGAACGAGCCAGCGCCTCGCTCATGGGGATTCTGCTGAGCACGCGGCCGCGATGAAGTCTATTAGGAGAAGTGCGATGTTCTCTCCGCGAATCGCAGCGTCGATCGGCGCCATGCTCTCTCTGACGACGCTGATTGTCCTCGCAGGTGCGATGACTCTGACGGGTTGCCGCCAGCAGCCTCAGGATAACGGCGAGCGCGGAGGGTTCGCGGTGCGCGATTCCGCCGACTGCCTGCCGGACATCACCCTGGTCGATCAGCATGGCCGGAAAGTCTCCCTTGCCTCTTTGAAGGGAAAGCCGGTGCTCTTCGATTTCATCTACACCACCTGTCCGGGGCCCTGTCTTTTGCTTACGCAGCGGATGAAAAGAATCGCCAATCAGCTCGGACCCAAGCTTGGCGCGGACGCCCGTATCGTGTCGCTGACCGTGGATCCCGAGCACGATCAGCAAAAACAGCTTCTCGCCTATGCGAATGAGTGGCACGCAGACATCAACGGATGGCTGTTCCTGACGGGAACGCCGCAGCAGATCGACGAGGTGCTGTCGCGATTCAATCTTATTCGTCAACGCGACGCCGATGGCACCGTCGGTCACGTCCTCGAATTCTTCCTGGTCGATGCGAGCGGGCACGCGATACTCCAGTACCTGGGCGAAAAGGCCGCGCCGGAGCTGGTGGCGAATGATGTGGAGCGGGCGGCGGCTGGCGAGCCGGTAACGGCCGCCAACGGCGCGGGAGTAACGGCCGCCCTTTTCACGAGGTGAGCGCATGAAGTCCTCACGGGTATCCACGGAATCGTTGATGGTTCTGGCGTGTGTCTGTGCCGCGGTCATTCTAGGCGCTCGGATGTTCACCCGCGGCGCCGACGGTACCGCGCTCACCGTCAGGGCGGTTGCGCATCAGTGGTGGTGGGAATTCGACTATCCGTCGCTCGGCATCAAGACCAGCGACGCCTTATACGTTCCGAGCGCCACCCACGTTCGGTTGGAGCTTGTCTCCGCCGACGTGCTTCATAGCTTCTGGATCGCCGGGATGAAGGACTCGGTGAACGTCGTGCCCGGCAAGACGCATCCGCTCGATCTCGTCGTGAAGTCGCCCGGCGAGCTCTACGGAAATTGCGATTCCGGCTGCGGCTGTGGAACGGTCTGCATGCGATTTCGCGTGCTGGCGAGCAGGCCCGGAAAGTTCGAGCAATGGGCGGCGCGCGAGCGTTTGCTTCGCGTGGAGTTCAAGCCGCCGCCCCGGGTTGACGCACCGGCGTGCGCTCTGAACACCGGCTACGAGGGCCACGGGGGAAACAATTCGCATGAGAGTCGGTTGCAACGATTGCTCGACGGCGGCGAATCAACCGGCAAAAGGTCCTCGCGCTGACCTGCGCGCGCGCGCTGGCTTGTTCGGATGACCAGAAGTCCTGGATCGCAGATCTTGCGCGATCTCGGCGGCGTCGCGATTCTCGCGCTCGCGGCGCTGGCGGCCGGTCTCGCGATGAACCGGTTCTCGTCGCAGCCGCTTCCGATCGTCTATCAGACGCCCGCGCAACGGTTCGACGCGGAGCTGACCACCCTCGTAACCGCCCCGCCGTTCAAGATCGCGCCCGCGGCAACCGTCGGACTCGAGGAATTCCTTGCGGCCGTCAAAAGCAAGAACACGCTGATAATCGACGCGCGCCCGTCGGTCTTCTTTGAACAGGGGCACGTGCCTGGCGCGCTCAATCTCTCTCGCGAGCGCTTCGCGCGCGACTATCGGCGTCTCGCTCCGGTACTGAAGCCCGCCGTCGATAAGCCGGTGATAGTGTACTGCTCCGGCGGCGACTGCCACGATAGCCGGCTGGTCGCAAACGCCCTGCTGAGTCTCGGCTTCAGTAACGTCAGCGTTTTCACGGGCGGATGGATTGCATGGTCGGAAGCCCGGCTTCCGGTGTCCACCGGGAGCGGCCAATGACCGCTCGCTCGAATTCATCCGGCGATTACGCCGCGCTCGCGATCAGTCTGGGATTGGCGGCGGTCTTTATATACGCGGGCGTCGAGAAGACACGCGACACGCTGCAGTTCGCGGATAGCATCGACGGCTTTGGTATCCTGCCCGCGGTCTTCGTCAGCCTGCCCGCGCTCGCTATGCCACCATTCGAGGTCGGATGCGGCCTCCTGTTGCTATGGCCTCCCGTTCGACGGGTCGGAGCGCTGGCGATTGCTCTGCTCTCCGTGATGTTTTTCGCGGTCCTGTTGTCCGCGTTGATTCGAGGTCTCACGCTTGATTGCGGATGCTTCGGGAGCGGGGCGCCGTCGCGGCCGAGAATGTGGGTCGAGCTCGGACTGAACGGCGTGTTTTTCGCCGGATCGGTATTCGTCTATCTGCGCTCGTTAGCGGGACGTCGGGAAAGCCCGTCCTGACTTCTTGTGTATCGCGACCGTTAAACCGCGATCAAACTTGCGACATGGCCGCTTTGGCGCGGATGGCCCGGAAAAACGCGCCCGATCTGAGTATCGCCAAGCCCCATGTGCCCGTGCAGTACGGCTGCGATCGGCTCGCGGAAATCGGTCGTAACGGCGAGGTCTCGCCCCTGGTAAAGCTGGCCGGCCGAAAGCCCCGGCCATGCCCCATACACCTTGCCGCCGCGCACCGGACCGCCCATCACCCACATCACGTTGCCATGGCCATGGTCGGTGCCGCCATTGCCGTTCTGGCGCACCGTGCGTCCGAACTCCGAGATCACCAGGATGACCGTGTCACGGTAGTGCGGCCCGAGCGCTGACGCGAAACTCGCAAGCCCCTCGCCGAGCGGCTGCAGATGATTGGCGAGTTCGCCTTTCGAGGCGCCCTGGTTGACGTGGGTGTCCCATCCGCCGAGCGCGAGAAAGGCGAGCCGGATACTCGGGTCGCGCGCGATCAGACGGGCAAGGCGGGCGGTGTCGTCCGGGAATCCCTTGGGCGAGGGCGCGCCATTGTTGGCCTCGGTCATGTCCTGTTCGAGTTCGCTCATCAGCCTGGTCCGCGCCGCGCGCCCTTCCTGGTAGGCGTGGCTGAGCGCGTCGCCGCCGCGGTACATCCGGTCGAACGCGGTCTCGACGATTGGCCGATCCATCGGCAGCGGGCGCGCCGCACCGCGCCCGAGCGCGATATTGGCAACCGGCATCCGGCCCGACAGGATACGCGGGACGTTGGCGCCGAGGCTCAGCGCCTCGGTCGGAGAAGGCCTGTCGGACATCGCAGCAAGCACCCGGTTCATCCATCCGTCGGCGGTGCTCTTCACGCCCGGCGTGCCGCTTTCCATGTAGTCCTGAGCGTCGAAGTGCGAGCGGGTGGGATCGGGCGATCCGCAGGCGTGAACGAAGGCAAGCGTGCCGTCGCGCCATCGCGGCGCGAGCGTGGCAAGCGCCGGATGGAGTCCGAAAAAGCCGTCGAGATCGACCACCGAGCCCTCGCCGCCGGCGCGCGCAATCGCGAGCGTGGGACGCGAGTCGTAATAATTGGCCTCGCCGTATGGGACCACCACGTTGAGGCCGTCGACCGCGCCACGCATGAAGACCACCACCAGCCGCTTGCGGCTCGTGTCGCTGCGCGGCAGGCGCGCGGCCCACGCGGTTGGACTCAACATCACAACGCCCGCCGCTCCGAGCAGGGCGGCGCGGCGAAGAAAAGCACGCCGATCGAGCGTCGGCTCCTCCAAGCCCGTCGCTTGCCGCGTATCCTCGCCGCAGCATCGATAGCCGTCGTGTCTGATGTCCATGTTTCTCCGGCCCTGCCGCACGCTAACGCACCATGAACTCGGGGCTACCGAGGATGAGCGCCGCGCGCAGTTGGCCTGGCGCCGTTTCGATCGCATCGCGCGTACCGGCCGATAAGTGGCCGCCGAGCGCGGCCTCGAGTTGAGCCGGATCGGGCTGATCCATCGGAAGGCCTTTGGCCCGCCCGAAAACGTTGTCGGGAAGGCCGGACTCGCGCATCGCCCCGCCGCCGCCAGCACCAGTTTTGAACTTGACGCGAAACGGCGCTCCGCCGCCGCCCGTCTCGAAGGGCGGCGCGAGCAGCGGCAGATGGCCCTGGCCGAGGGCGATCGCGAAGCTGAGCCGCGTCATCATCGCGTCGGAGTTGAGCCAGGCCTCGCGCGTGTTGGCGTACCCGTCTGGCGTTTCATGCGCGTACGGCGCCATCCCCAACAGGGTCATCGTGCCGAATAGCGGGCGGTAGTTGGTGATGTCCGGGACGCCGGTCAAGCGCACGGCCGAGATTACGTAGTCGTAAGGAGTTTTGAATTTGGCGCCGAAGTAGCGCTGATCCCAGAACTCGGGGCTGAAAAAAAGCGTCTCGAGAGTCCCGCGGATATCACCCTGGCTCTGCTCGAAACGCCCGGCCATCCGGTTTACTAACCCTGATGGAGGATTATCCGCCACAAAGTATTGCGCGAGCTGATAGCTGACGTGCCGCGCGGTGGCGGGTGCGTGCGCGAGCGCGTCGAGCGCCTGCTCGCCAGCGGCGATCCCCGCGCCGCCGCCATAGGTGCGCCCGAGAAAAACCTGGTCGCTGAAGTCGTGGCGGCTCGGGTCGAAGTAAAAGCCGTATTGATCGGATTGGGCGCCGGGCGACGATGCCTGCTGTCGAGGCCGCCGCGGCCTCCATCCACCGAGCCATCGCAGCACCGGCGCACTCATCGCCCGCGCATTCATCTCCGGCGCGCCCATCTGCATCGCGCCCATCCGCATTCCGGCCTGCCCGCGCTTGCGCAGGCCCCATCCGGTCAGGATATGCGCGAGCGCGGTAACGTCAGCCTGCGTATACCCGCCGTTGACGCCGAGCGTATGCAGCTCCATCACCTCGCGCGCGTAATTCTCGTTGATACCCTCGAATTTGCCACGCCTGGCGGCGCCGCCGGGCGCGCTATTCTGCCAGTTGTCGAGATAAAAGAGCATCGCCGGATGCTTCGCGGTCGCGCCGAGCAGCGTGCGGAAGCGGCCCATCGTGTGCGGGCGGATTGCCTCCTGCTCGTAGGCGCCGGCCCATAGATGACACAGGCCCTTGCCGCCGAAAACGTTGAAGTGATTGAACCAGAAGGCGGTCATCACTTCCTGTAACTGGCGCGGTCCGTAGATCGCGCGCATCAGCCGCCCCTCGACCGCCTCCTGGAGAATCACCTGCGAGCGCTGGCGCGCCTGCTTCTGCGCGTCCTTGTCGCCCGCAGCTTGTTGCACTGGAAGTTGGAAAGTCTCGAACAGCTCGACCGGCGTCATATGCAGGGTTCCGAGCGCACCGACGCGGCGCACGAGGTCCAGAGGCACCGGGATTGCCTGTGCGTCTAGCTGCTCGCGGATGTAGCGTTCGACGCCGATCTCATTCACGCGCTCGACGTCGCCGGGGCGCGGCCCGAACGCCATCCGGTTGAGCACGTGCAGCGCACGTCTTTCCTGCGGCATGTTACCGATTTGAAGCATCGAGAGATTTCGCCGGAAATTACTCCCGGCATCTCAAAGTACGAGCGCGGGCCGGCGCCGTTTCGGCGATTGGTGGGGAACGGGTCCGCGCGATCACGGGAAGTGCACGTGACGGCGGGCGAAGCCGCGTTATTCTTCAGGTTTTCGCGAATGGCGGCGGCCGGAAATTGGCCCGCCGCCAGCGCCGGATGCCGCGCGATCGCCGATCGCTCGAAGCATCAGGGCGGGACGGAGACCAATCACCCCGGCCCGCCCTGTGCCTATCGAATCACTTGCGGTGCGCGTCGTTCGCGCGAATCGCGGCCCACACTAGGATGCGCACTTCGCGCTACGGACAGCGCGCACACACCGCGCGCTACGGTTTGGATGACGGCGCGGCGGCTGGAGGCGGCGCTTCCGGTGCTGGCGCGGCCGGTGCCGCTGCTGCCGCCGGCGAAGCCGCCGCTGCCGGTGCTGCCGCGGACTTTTTCTTCATCATATGGCCGTGATGCATATGCACTCCGGCAAGATAGTTGCCCGGGTCGGCGAGGAAGCGTTCCTTCGAGCCCGGATACTTGTTGAAGAAATTATTCAGGTCGCGCCATCGCCTGAGGAAATTCTCATTGTTGGCCAGATGCGGATTGGCCGCGAGCCGCCGCGACATCTTGAGGTTCGACGTTGCGACGCGGTCGAAGGCCTGCAACTCGGCCATATTGAGATCCTCGTTGGTCATCTCGTGACCGACGGTGGCCTGGGATTGGGCCTGAACTATTGCCGGCGCCGAAAGGCCGCCCGCCAGGAGCAGCGCGGCGGTTAGGGACAAGGCTCGTCTCATGTTCATGACCTCCTGACGCCCGATGCCCGGGAGCGTCTGTCGTGGAGCGTTCCGCGCGGAGCGCTCAATTGGACCGGCCCGAAAACTACGACAACCTTTACTGCTTTATTGCCATTGTATCGCGCTGCGACGCCGTTATCGGCAATCACCAATCGCCCCGAAGCTCGCGCGAAGACTTCGCAGGAACGTCGTGACCGCGCGCTCGCGGACCGAACGCTCCACGATCGACCACCTCGCGCGAGCGTCCGCCGGAAACTTTAGAGAGGGGCGAGCGCCGCACTCACCTCTCATTCCATCCGTCTTTATTCTGCGCCGGGACTCCTGGTTTCTTCGCGATGCACCGCCTTCTTCTCCGACATCTTCAGATAGAGGCCCGGGTCGGCCAGGAAGCGATCCTTCGAACCCTGGTACTTGTTGAAGAAGAGTTGCAAGTCGTTATATTTCCCGACAAACGAGTCATCCTTGACCAGCGCGGGATTCTGCTTCAGCCGCCGCCACATCCGATGATGCATCTTGAGTACACGATGGAAAGCCTTAACTTCGTCCGCATGCTCGTCGGCAGCGGCGGGTGGTGGCGGCGGAGCGGCCGGAGGAGCCGCCGCCGGGGCTGGCGGAGGCGCGGCGGGAGGGCTTGCGGGAGCGGCTCCCCCCTGCGCCATCGCGACACCGAAACTGGCTCCTACGAAAAGCGCGCCGATCAAGATTGAAGCGATCCGTTTCATGCCTCGTCCCCTCCCTCGGGTCAGGTGTGTTAGTCCGCTGCGACTACAAACAGTTGCGCGACCGCGCAACCCGTTTCCCCCAAACCATAACCAGCAAGGTCCCGCGTATCTTACGAATCCGGCCCGTTCGATGCTAGCGAGGCGCACGGCCCCAGGCCTCGATCAGGCTCTCGAACGCGCGGCGCAGCTCGGGGTCCTTGAGCTCCGGCAACTCGACCGCGCGGCGTGGCGCGCGCGCAACCGTCCGGAGCCGCGGACGGGCGGGCCGGCGGCTCAGCCTTCCCTGCACGAAGCGCAGATCGCGCACCGCATCGTCGCCCACGCGCGCCGCCAGCCGGGCGAGAATTTCAGGCTTGAGCAGGTTGAGTTCCTGTATCCACATCGCGCCCGAGACCCGGACCACCGCGGTATGGAATTTCAGCTCGACCACTTCGGTACGCCGCGCGATCGTTTCGCCCACGATTTCGGGCCAGGCCTGGACCAGCCTCACGATCGCAAAATGCCCCTCGGTATCGAGCCGGTCGATGATCGAGCCAAGCGTGCTCGCGATCGGCTCGGGAGCCCTGCGCCGCCGTACTGCCATCGGGCTTACGATAATCTTCCGCACGCGGCGTGCAATGGTTCGACAGTCATTCCGGGCGGCTCCGCGGGCGCGAAACGATCATGTTTCCACAGTTCGATCGGGGATGATCGGGTTTCATTATTCTCCTTATTGAAATTAGTTATGCTTATGTTAGCGAAAATTAATCGAATTTTCATCAACAACCCATTCCATGGGTTGTCCACAGGTTGTGCTATACTACCTGTAGCGGTCGAGGGATTGACTCTGCCGTCCACTGGAGTAAGTTTTCACTTACTGGATTGAGTGGCGGCTGGATGCGGTTGAAGAGGAGGAGGGGGCGATGGCTGCTGGCGAGATAACGATGCCTGGACTTGACAAAAAACTACCAAAAGCGGCTGAGCGCCTCCAGGCGGCATCGCGCGCCGGGCTTACGCTCGAGCGCTTTTTCAGCCGTCCCGGCGTCGACCCGTTTAGCGAGGTCGAGTGGGAATTGCGCTCGGCTGTGATCGCCGGCGAGGACGGCCGGGTAGTTTTTGAACAGCGCGACGTCGAGGTTCCGCGTGCCTGGTCGCAGACCGCCACCAACGTGGTGGTTTCCAAATATTTTCGCGGGCCGCTCGGAAGTCCGCGGCGCGAATCCAGTGTCCGCCAGCTCATCGGGCGCGTCGCCGATACCATCGCCGGATGGGGCGAGCGCCAGGGCTATTTCGCCGACGACGCCGGACGCGACACTTTCAGGGCCGAACTGACCGCCCTGCTGGTGACCCAGCGTGCGGCCTTCAACAGCCCGGTCTACTTCAACGTCGGTATCGAACCCAAACCGCAATGCTCGGCCTGCTTCATCCTGAAGGTCGACGACAACATGGACTCGATCCTGAACTGGTACCGCAACGAGGGGATCATCTTCAAAGGCGGTTCGGGCGCGGGCGTCAATCTCTCGAACGTGCGATCGGGCCGCGAGAAGCTTTCGGCCGGCGGCACCGCTTCGGGTCCGCTCAGCTTCATGAAGGCGGCCGACGCCTCGGCGGGCGTGATCAAGTCGGGCGGCAAGACGCGGCGCGCCGCCAAGATGGTCGTGCTCAACGCCGACCATCCCGACATCGAGCTCTTCATCAAGTGCAAGCAGGAGGAAGAGCACAAGGCGTGGGCGCTGATCGACGCCGGCTATGATTCCTCGCTTGACGGTCCGGCCTACGGATCGGTGTTTTTTCAGAACGCCAACAATTCGGTGCGGGTGACCGACGAGTTCATGCGCGCGGAGGCCGAGGACGGCGAGTGGACCACCCACTTCGTCAGAGACCAGAAGCCCGACAAGACGTATAAGGCGCGCGGCCTGATGCGGATGATCGCTGAGGCGGCGCACGCCTGCGGCGATCCCGGGATGCAGTTCGATACCACGATCAACAACTGGCACACCTGTCCCAACTCGGGGCGTATCAACGCCTCCAATCCGTGCAGCGAGTACATGCATCTGGATAACTCGGCCTGCAACCTCGCGTCGATCAACGTGCTCAAGTTTCTTGACGATCGCGGCGAGTTCGACGTGCGCGCCTTTCGGCATGCGGTCGACGTGATGATCACCGCGCAGGACATCCTGGTCGACAACTCGTCGTATCCGACCGAGGAGATCGGCCGCAACGCGCGCGACTTCCGCGAGCTGGGCCTGGGTTACGCCAACCTGGGCGCGCTGCTGATGGCGCTCGGGCTGCCCTACGACTCCGACCAGGGACGTAGCTACGCCGGCGCAATCACCGCGCTGATGACGGGCGAGGCCTACCTGCAATCGGCGCGCGTCGCGCAGGCGATGGGCCCGTATAGCGGCTATTCGATCAACCGCGAGCCGATGCTCAAGGTTATCGCGGGCCATCGCGAGAAGGCCTACGACCTTGATTCCGCGCACGTGCCGCTGGGTCTGCTGCGCGCCTCGCGGGAGGCATGGGACGACGCGCTCAAGCTCGGGGAGAGCGCGGGCTACCGCAATTCGCAGGCGACCGTTATCGCGCCCACCGGCACTATCGCCTTCATGATGGATTGCGACACCACCGGCATCGAGCCCGACATCGCGCTGGTCAAGTACAAGAAGCTGGTCGGCGGCGGGATGCTCAAAATCGTCAACGGCACCGTGCCGCGCGCGCTCAAAAGGCTCGGCTACGATTCGCGCGAGGTTCAGGAAATCGTCGAGTATCTCGACGAGCAGGAAACTATCGAGGGCGCGCCGCACCTGGCCGACGCGCACCTGGCGGTGTTCGATTGCGCGTTCAAGCCGCGGGCGGGCGCGCGCACGATTCATTACCAGGGCCATCTGCGCATGATGGGCGCGGTGCAGCCGTTCATCTCGGGCGCGATCTCCAAGACCATCAACATGCCCGCCGAAGCCGGCGTCGAGGACGTCGCCGAGGCCTACCGGACGGCGTGGAAGCTGGGACTGAAGGCGGTCGCAATTTACCGTGACGGATCGAAGCGCACGCAGCCGCTCAACACCTCGAAAGGCAAGGCCGAGACTGCGCCGGCGCTCGCGGCCGCGGCGCTTTCGGCGGCGGCCGGCGTCGAGCGCGGGCTCAATCGCCACAAGCTGCCCGACGAGCGCAAATCGATCACGCACAAGTTCGACATCGCCGGCCACGAGGGTTACATCACGGTCGGCATGTATGAGGACGGCCTGCCGGGCGAGATTTTCGTGATGATGTCCAAGCAGGGCTCGACCATCTCGGGCCTGATGGATTCGTTCGCGACCGCGATCAGCTACGCGTTGCAATACGGCGTGCCGCTGCAATTTCTGGTCGATAAGTTTTCGCACATGCGTTTCGAGCCTTCGGGCTTTACCAAGAATCCGCAGATTCCGTACGCCAAGTCGATCGTCGATTACCTGTTCCGATGGCTCGCCTCGAAGTTCCTCGATGAAGATGCGCGGCGTGAGGCTGGCGTGGTCGCGCCCTTCAACGATCTCGCCGTGCCCCGGACCGACGAGGCGAAAGCGTCTGTCGAACAGATCAGCCCCGCGCAAGTAAACGTGAACACCCAGGAAAGCGCGTCGCGGCTATCAACCGAGGAGTTCCCGCTGAAGCCGGATCGGTCGCGCCAGGCGTTCATCAATCAGGCCGACGCGCCGCCCTGTCCGGATTGCGGATGCCTGATGGTGCGTAACGGGACTTGCTACAAGTGCCTCAACTGTGGCGCGACCAGCGGATGCTCGTGATGGGCGCGAGGTTTGCCTGGTGCCTTCGTCCCGTTCAAACGGGAGAGGGCAAAATGAAGGGTAGTTCGGCGAGAGCCGATGGTGGAGCAGCGTCGCGCGGGTCGGTGAAGATGAGGGGGGGAACCCCGGAGGAGCAGCGGAAAGAATAGAGAAGGGCAGGCGGCGGCTGGAAGGAATGAATCGGCGCGGGACAGGATCTTCGCGAATAAATCTTTGCAGGAGAAGTCCTCGCGAGATGGAGCCTTGCGGAGATCTTGAGGCCGAGGGGCGGCGGCGGTCGCGGTAATCAAAACTCCTCCGGGGTTTGTTTTTGAATCGAGCGGGCAGGTCGCGGCGGCGCGGATGAGGAAGGAAGGGGAGCAGCCTCGCTAGAGCAGTGTTGGGCGGGGTTGAGGATGTGGAGCGGCGGGGGGTCGGGCTAACGCCCGGCCCCCCGAGTTTTGGAGCAGGCCGGTTGATACTCGCGGCGTCGGGTTTTCGCGGCCGTCTCCGGACACCTTGTATCTTTGAATCCGATTTGGACCGCCGCCGGCCGGGCCGGCCAGGGCTTGAACCCTGACCGTGACGTCTTCGCGGCGGCGTTAGCGACCAATTCAGTCGCTGGTATCCGCCTGCGAGGTCTCTATCTCGCCGCCGGAACTTATCTTGAGGCCAGAACTTCGGCCAGATGGCGCGTATCGATATCGAGCCGGGCGCGGCTCAGCCCGCCGCCGATCTGCATCAGGCACCCGCAGTCGTTCGCGACCACCGTGTCGGCACCGCTCTCGCGGACGCTCGCGACCTTGTCCGCGAGCATCCCACCCGAGATGTGCGCAAACTTGACCGAGAACATCCCGCCGAAGCCGCAGCATTCCTGGACGTTGCGCAGCTCGCAGAGCCGGATTCCGCTGACCGCGCTCAACAGCAGGCGCGGCTCGTCGCGCACTCCCATCTCGCGCAACAGGTGGCATCCCGGATGATAGGCGACGGCGCGTTCGAAGCGCGCGCCCAGGAAGCGCACCTTCATCACTCCAACCAGGAACTGTGAAAACTCGTACACCCACGGCCTCAGCGCCGCCGCCTTGGCGGCGAGTTTCGGATCGTCGGCCAACAGATCGGAATAAAATATCTTGACCATCGCCGAGCATGACCCCGACGGGATGACGATCGGCGTACCGGGCTCGCATGCGCCGAGAAAGCGGCGTGCAAGCTCCAGCGCCTGCTCGCGCATCCCCTCGTTGAACGGGGCCTGTCCGCAGCAGAACGTGCGGCGCATCGGACGCACCTTGAGCTTGAGTTCGCGCAACACGCGCGCCGCCGCGTCCACCGCCGAGGGATAGAACTCCTCCGCGAGGCAGGTCCCGAATAGCCGTACTTCAGTCGTCGCCATGCCATACCACCGCGACGTGGACCTCGCGTGGGCCGTGAACGCCGACTACGATGCGCTTTTCGATATCCGCGGTGCGGCTGGGACCGGTGACCAGCGCCAGGCGATGGCTCGCGATGGACGCGGCGCCAATAGCGGCCAGCACCGCGGCCAGGTCGGTCAGAATTCTTCCGGCGTCGACCAGAATCACGTTGACCGGCGGCAGCAACGTGAGCGAGCCGGGACGCTCGGGCGTCGCGAGCATCGCGAGTGTGCCGGTCGCAGCGATCGCATAGTCCGCCTCGACCACCGCGAAATCGCATCGGGCCAGCTTGTCGCGCAATTCGGCGCGCGCTGGGTCGTCGGTAATCGCCGCGGTGCGAATGACGCCGATACTGGCCCGCTCGAGCGCGTCGACGATTGGCGCGGGATCGTTGGCGATACCTGCTCCGACGGCCACGCTGCGCGCGTTGAGCCCGGCCGCGACTTCGAGCACGCCCGCGACCGTCTCTTTCGAGCTGAGTATGCCGAGGAAATGACCGCCCAGCGCGTGCAGTTCACGCGCGAACTGCGAGGCGAGTTCCGATCGGCGCGCCGCTTCCGCCGTGGGCACGGCCGCGGCGTGATGGTGGGTGCCGTTATGCGCCGGCGCGCCATGATGCTCGAGGGCGTCGCGCACGTTGGCGATGAGCTTGTGAAATTCGGCCACTTTACGCCTGGGTCCCGTTGTTTGCCGCGACGCCGCGCGGCCGGTTGCGAGCCTTGCCCCACCGGCGGAGCCGCGGTACCGGGAAATCGCGCACGCTCGTCCAGTTGCCGAACGGCGGCGGCATCCAGCGCACGTAGCCGCGGCGCGCAAACGGCCACAGCGCAAGCGCGGCAATCCGACCCATCACCCGCATCGTCAAGGGATGCTTCGCCAAGCGGGAAAACGCCTTGAGGCCCGAACGCGCGCGATGCGCCGAACGCGGCCAGATGGGAGTGGGCAGCGCGGGGTCGCCCTTGCCGGTGCCGTCCTTGTCCGCGGTTTCCTTCCAGCGCAGATGCAGCAGGATGCGCGGGATATCGATCTTTACCGGGCAGATTTCGCGGCACGCGCCGCATAGCGTCGAGGCGAATGGCAGAGTGGCGGTGGCGCCGCCGAAGAGGCTCGGGCTCACGATCGATCCGATAGGTCCCGGATAAGTCGAACCGTACGCGTGGCCGCCGACTCGCCGGTATATCGGACAAACGTTGAGGCAGGCTCCGCAGCGCAGACAGTACAGCGCCTCGCGCAGCACTGGGTCCGCCAGCATCGCGCTGCGCCCGTTGTCGATCATCACCACATGAACTTCGCGCGGGCCGTCGGCTTCGCCGGCGCGCCGCGGTCCGCTTACGAAATTCGTATAAGTAGTAAGCTTCTGCCCGGTCGCCGTGCGTGCGAGCACTTCCAGGAAGTGACTCAAGTCGGCCATCGAGGGGATGACCTTTTCGATTCCCATCACGGCCACGAAAATTTCCGGCAGCGTGCTGGACATGCGGCCGTTGCCTTCGTTCTCGACCAGTACCAGCGTGCCAGTTTCGGCGATCGCGAAGTTGGCGCCGGTCACTCCCATGTCGGCGGCAAGGAACACCTCGCGCAGGCGTTCGCGGGCGACCGCGGTGAGCGCCTCGGGTTCGGCGGTGTAGGGAATATCCAGCTTCTCGTGGAACAGTTCGCCGATGTCTTCCTTGGAGAGATGAATCGCGGGCGTGATGATGTGCGAGGGGCGCTCGCCGCGCAACTGCACGATGTACTCGCCGAGGTCGGTTTCGACCACCTCGCATCCGGCGGCGGCGAGCGCCGCGTTGAGCTCGATTTCCTCGGTCGCCATCGACTTGCCCTTCACCACCCGGCGCGCGCCGCGCTCGCGGGCAAGATCCACGATATACTTGCGCGCTTCGGCCGCGTCGGCTGCGACGAACACGCGGCATCCGTTGGCCTCCAGGTTTTCCTTGAGCTGGATCAGCAGGTCGTCGAGCCGCGCGATCGCGTCCTCTTTTATCCGCCGCGAGGTGTCGCGCTCGCTATCGTAAGGGGGAAACTCGGCGCGCGTCGCGGCGACGTGTTCGAGATGACGGCCGGTCGCGTTTTCTAGTTTGCGGCGCAGCCCGGTGTCGGCCACCGCGGCCTGGCTGGCGGTAAAGAAATCTTTTTTGGCCGCCCGCTTGAATATCGGCAGCAAACGCATCAGTTGATCCGCGCGACCTGCCGGGTCAGACGCACCACGGCTTCGCGCGCCGCGTCGGCCGCGGGATGATTGGCATACTGGCTTAGAAAACTCTGGAAGTCGTCGAGCGCGGCGCCGAAGCATTCCAGCCGCTCGTAGAGCGCGGCGCGCTCGAGCATGTCGTCGACCGCGCGCGGTTCGAGGATCAGGATGCGGTCGAGCGCGGCGAGCGAGCGCGGCCAGTCGGCCGCGCTCGCGTAGATGTTCTTCAAATTGCGCAACATGCGCGCGAGGATGTGCCGTCCGCCCACCGCCTTCAGCATCGCGGGCTGCAACTCGACCGGCTGGCCGTAGACCTGTTTGAGGCGCGAGCTGATGTCTTCGAGATCGAGAATTGCGCCGCCGTTGAACGGATCGATTATCAATTCACCGCGCTCGTCGACCGCTTTTACCAGGAAGTGCGAAGGGAAGGAGACGCCGAAAAGATTGAGCCCGGCACGCCGTCCGACTTCAAGGTAAATGACCGAGAGAGTGATCGGGATGCCGAGGCGGCGCTCCAGCACGTCATTGAGAAAGGAGTTGCGCGGATCAGCATAGTTGTCTCGATTGCCCGCAAAGCCGGTGCGCACAAACAGAAAGTCGGACAGCGTTTGCACCCGCTCGACCGTATTCTCGGCCTCGCGCAGCGCACTTTGCGCGGCCCGCCCCAGCGCCGCCAGATGTTCGAGGTAGTGGGCAACGTCGAGGTCGGGATATTCCTCCTTAGCGATCAGCAGGGCGCCGTGGGCGAGCGGAATCGGTTCGCGAGCGGCGATACGGGCAAATTCGGTCCGCGCAGGATTCATCTTCGTTATATAACCTCTCGCTTCCATTTCAGCCAGTGCGCGCGCCATCGATGATTACCTGGCTGATTACTTTCAGGCGGTCAGACCGCCGGGTCGTGCGGAGGAGCCTCGCCAAGCGCGGCCTCGATCTCCGCGACGACGTCGATGTCGTGCTCGCTTCCGCGGCGGCGTTCGAGCGCGGCACGCGCGTTTGCACCACCGAGCCGCCCGAGCGCCCACGCGGCGTGCGAGCGCACCAGCGGCTCGATTTCGTCCCCCAGCGAGCGCGTCAGCGTTGCCACCGCGTCGCGATTGCCGCTGTTGCCCAACACCACGGCCGCGTTGCGGAGCAATCCGCGCCGCTTCGCGCGCGCGACCGCGCTCCTGCCGAAACGGCGGCGGAAGCCTTCGTCATCGAGCGCCATCAGCCCGGGCAGAAACGGCATCAACGCTTCGTCAGCGGTGACGCTCGTGCCAGCGTTCCACGGGCACACCTCCTGGCAGACGTCGCAGCCGAAAATCCAGTTGCCAAGTTTTGGCCTCAGCTCCGCGGGAATCGGTCCGCGATGCTCGATCGTCAGGTACGAGATGCATACGCGCGGTTCTATAACGTAGCCGTCAGCCAGCGCGCCGGTCGGACAGAGATCGAGGCATTGGCGGCACGTGCCGCAATGCTCGCGATAGGGCTCGCCGCTCGGCTCGAATTCGGCGTCGGTGAAAATCTCGGCGAGAAAAAAATACGACCCGTGATGACGGTTGAGCAGGTTGGTGTTCCTGCCGAACCATCCGATGCGCGCCTCGGCCGCCCATTCGCGCTCGAACACCGCGCCCGTATCGACGTAGGCCCGCGTGACCGCGTCGGGACGCTCGCTCTTTAGCCTTGCCGCGACCGCGCGGGCGCGCGCGAGCACGGTGTCGTGATAGTCGGGCCCCAGCGCGTAGGCCGCAATCCTGCCGCGCATCGCGGAGCGCCAGTCGATGTTGGGGATGGCCGGGGCGGCATAGGGATAGCCTAAACTTACGACTGAGCGTAAATGCGTGTCGATACGGCGAGGGTCCAACCGCCGTTCGGGATCACGCCCCAGCCATCCCATTTCGCCCTGACGACCGTCCGCGAGCCATCGGTTGAAAAACTCCTCGCGACCGTCGAGGCGGCGTAACGGAGCGAAACCGACCAGGACGAAACCCTGTTCGTGCGCCGCCGCGGTCAGAATTTCTTCGAGTCGAGCCATCCAGTTGCGCCAAGTCCCGCCAAGATGCATCAAGCCCCGTACAATTCCGGGTCCTACCTAACCATTATTGCCGAGTTGCGGGCGCTGCGCAGCCGTCGTCCCGCGCGATTCGGAAATATAAGGGCATATCTAAATGGTTATAGTGGTTATATGGACGCAGGCGCCGGCTAGGAGGAAGGATTTGCTCCACCAGGCGTCGCTGGGTTAGAATTGACCAAGTGGTTAGCGTACTCTTGGTGTGCTTTTTTATCCCGGCGCATTGAGCGCGAGTATAGTTCGGAGGATTCCCAGGATGTCAGAAGAAGTCCAACAGCATGGGCATGATCACGGGCAGCACGAGCATCGCGACGAGCCGGTCCGCGAGACGGCGGACGCGAGCGCGCCGGGCATCAATCTGACGCCCAAGGCGCTCGAGATGGTCAAGCAGATGCATGCGAAAGAAGGCCTCGGCGCCGAGCAGGGGCTGAGAATCTCGGTCGTCGGTGGCGGGTGCTCAGGGTTTCAGTATTCGCTCAGCTTCGACGTGCAGAAGGAAGGCGATACGGCCCAGGAAATCGGCGATACCAAGGTTTTTGTCGACGAGATATCCCTGCCCTACATCGCCGGCACCACGCTGGACTATGTCGAGGGCCTGCACGCGGGCGGTTTCCGCTTCGACAATCCGCGTGCCAGCCGCACTTGCGGATGCGGATCGTCGTTTAGCGCCTGAGTGCGATAGCATTAGCTCCTATCGATACTGACCGTCCGCGCATCCTGTGCGGGCGGTCTTTTTTTGGCATACGGCGCATCGCCGCGCCCGCCGTCATCTGGTATTAGGAGCGGGAAGCCGTCCGCGTACTGTGCCGGCGAGCAAGCGAGTGAGTCCAAAGTGAAAGATCTCGAAGGCAAGGGAATAATCGTCACCGGCGCGACACGCGGAATCGGCCGCGCGATAGCGCTCGAAGCCGCCGGTCGCGGCGCCAACGTCGCCTTCAACTATCTCAAGAGCGAAGAACAGGCCGAGAAGCTGAAAGCCGAAATCGCCGCGCTCGGAGTCAAGGCGATGGCGTTCAAGACCGACGTCGCCGACCTCAAGGAAGTACGCGCGATGGTCAACGCGGCCAAGGCGGAGTTCGGCCGCCTTGACGCCGTCGTCAACAACGCCGGTCTCACGCGCGACAAGCTGCTGGTGATGATGAGCGAAGACGACTGGTCCACGGTGATCCAGACCAACCTGACCGGCGCATTCAACGTCGCGCGCGCGAGCGCGTTCATCATGATGAAGGCCAAGCGCGGCGCGATCATCAACATTACCTCGATTTCGGGACTGGTCGGGATGGCGGGACAGGTGAATTATTCGGCCTCCAAGGCTGGCCTGGTCGGGATGACGAAGGCGATGGCCAAGGAGCTAGGGCCGCTGGGTGTTCGAGTCAACGCCGTCGCGCTCGGATTTATCGAGACCGATATGACCGCCGCGCTCTCCGAACAGCATCGTGCCAAGGCGCTCGAGATGATTCCGCTGGCGCGCTTCGGCAAGGTTGAGGACGTTGCGCCGACGGTGGCGTTTTTGCTCTCGGATGCGGCGTCGTATATCACCGGCGCGGTGATCCAGATCGACGGCGGCCTCGCGATGTAAGGCTGCGCAGCAAGCTTTATCGGGATGGCGATCTTGAAGAGATGCGGCTCGATAAGCCTGCGCAGCCCGACTAATGTCCCGGCGCCTGGCCCCAGTCGGCCGCGCACTTCAGGATGTTCAGCGACTGCCCTTCCCCGAGCGCACGGTATTTCTGCCAGAACGCCTGGTCGATCAGCCACTTGTCATGCCGCTCGTTTGCGCGCCGCCATCGATCCAGTTCATCGGGACCGCCGTTGTAAGCCGCATATGCCGAACGCGCGAGCGCGTCGGAATCGCCCGGGTGCGGCGCCTTGCCGGCCGCGCGGATCATCAGGCGCGCCAGGATCTGGCTGCCGGCGCCCGCGTTGTACGCGATATCCCATTCGAGATGTCTGATGTCGTAAAAGCCTCGCCAGACGATTCGATTGACCTGCATCAGGCCAATGTCGTGAGTGGATGATTCGAGGTAGCGCACTCGCCCGCGCGCGAGCACGAACTGGCGCCAGCAGCTCTCCTGCCACGCCGCCGCCCGGACCATCACGCGATAGGTAGGTTGTAGCGTGGGGTCCGGCTCCTCGTCGGCGATCTCGCTCGCGGCGGCGGCGTCGAGCAACGCGCCCAGGTCGTGTGTGTATTGATCGACGTTGCTTTCGTCCACCACCGAGCGCCTGAGCTTGGTTGCGATCTCCCTCAACTGCTGGGGCTGCGGGGGCGCTTCGGCAAACGCGGCGGCGGGAGTGATCAGCCGCAGCGCCGCGAGCAAATCCGGCGCCCAAGCTGTGAAAGGCCCGGTGAAAGATTCCGTGGAGGAGCCGCGCGAGGGCAGCGCCGCGGCAGGTGGCGCCGCGGCAGGTGGCGCCGGGGCGGGCGCAGGGGGGGACGCCGGAACCGACACGTCCGGGCGCGCCGTTGCGGTCGCTTGCGGCGTCGCACCACCCGGCGCTGGAGCGCCGGCAGTTGCGGCGGGTATGGGCGCGTCCGAATCGGACGGGTCGATTGAATCGGGGGTCTCCGGAGGCGGAGTGAATCCGAAAATGTGCTGAAGCTCCGGATCTTCCTGGTAGTTGTATTGCAGCGGATCGGCGGTCGTGTTGGGAGCCATGATGCGCGCGAGACGGCGCAGGTCGGCCGCGGAGATACGCGCGCCGAGTGCCGGCGCGGCCTGGTCGAACGCCATCAGCGCGTCGCCGGCCGAGACGAACGACAGGAACTCAAGCGCGCGGTCGCCAAGCTGGCCCCGCGCCGCCGCCGTCCGCACGACGTCGCGCAGTCGCCGCCATTGATCGAGAAACAGCACGCGTACCGGGTCGGGGCCGCCCGGCGCCGGAGGCTGATCCATCGCCTGGGCCAGGCGATAGCGCCCGTCGAGCAGCAGGCTGAGCAGGTCGGCGCGAAGCTGTTTGTCGGCGGCGGTCGAGCCGATCTGCTTTATCGCAAACACCATGAAAGCGTCCCACTGGTCGAGTTGTTCGTCCCACGCCGCGAGCTCGGCCGCGGTCAGCGGCGCGGGCGCCGCAGTAGGCTGCGCCGCGGGTATCGACGGTGCGGTCAGTCCCAGCGTTATTCTCACTCCGTCGGCGACGGCGATGGCCGGCCCGACGCCATGGACGGTCGCGAGCGTTTGCCGGAAACGTTCGGCCTGGTCGGGTGGCGCGGCCTCTTCGGCGAGCGCGCTGAACTCCTCGATCGGCGCCCGCAGATCGAACTTGAAAGTCTCGAACCGCGGGATGAAATTGCCCTTGATCAGGTCGAAGCCGCGCCCGACGATGAAGGACTTTCGATGGTCCTGGTCGTAGAGGTTGATGTCGGTCACGCGGAACATCAGGGAAAGATTCGGCGTCAGGTAGGGCGCCGCGTCGATCGCGATGATGCCCTTCCAGGAGATCGGATTGACGCATTGGTCCGCCATGGGCACGCCCAACCCAAGCTCGCCGTCGGACTCGAGTCCGACCGTCGCCGCACCGCTCGTGGCGAAACGCGGATTGCGCGCGATCAGGAATTCGCAGTCGTTGGTTCCCTTCCATAGAATTGCGCGGCCGCCGGGCGCGTCGTAAATCTGCCGCTTGAGCGCGGCGCCAAGCGTGGCGTAATCGATCGTGAGGGGTACGATTATCTGTGCCGTGGGCTCGGCGGTGGCCGAGGCCCAGAGCGCGCCGAGCGCCACGATCACGGCGAAGAATGCGGCGAGCCGGGACATCGATCTATGATTGCAAGCGTTTGTCAACAATTACAGCGGGCCGCGCTTCGCATTCCTGCACTCACAAGTATGTTCGGGTGGGGCGAATTGCCTTGAAAGCCCCGCCGCCGGGAAAGATAATCGAGGGCGGCATAGCTGGCGTAATTGAAGCCGGTGCAATCGAAACCGGCATATTTGAAACCGGCATATTTGATCCGGAATGATGAGTGACGAGCAGAAATCGATTTTCCACGAAGCCGAGATGCCGCAGGCGTCGCGTGAGCTCAACGCGTTGCGCCGCTCCGGCGATTACGAACCGCCCTTCGTCGTCGTGCGCCGCCGCGTGATCGACGACTTCAACGAGGGCAAGATGACAATCGACGCGACCGTGGTGCTGCGGATCGGCGGCGTCGAGGAAACCGAGGCCGCGCGCGGCGTCGGCGTGGTCCATGCGCTCGACCTCGCGTTACGCAAGGCCCTGCTGAAGTACTTCCCGTATCTCGAGGCCGTTCGCGTCATCGAGACTTACATGCACGTCAGCGGCGAGTCGACCGAGGCCGAGGTGATGTCGATCAAGAAGTTTTCCGACGGCCAGAGCACCTGGACCACGCTGGCCAAGTCGGCCAACACGGCGGAAGCCGGATGGGAGTCGCTGGTCGACGGCTACGAATGGCGCATCGACCACGAGCGCAACAAAGTGAAGCGGATGGCGGCCAATCCGCGGCTCTCGAAGCGCTAGACCCTCTCGCGATGGGACGTCTTTTCGGAGAGCCGCAACATATTGCGGCGCACGCCTCGCCGTCGAAGCTCGCGGTGCTTTACGACGGCAGGTGTGAGATGTGCCGCAACGTCGCGGCCGGAATCATGCGCTACGACAATAGCGAGGCGCTCGAACTGCTCGATGCCAACGGGGCGGCGGCGCGCGCGCAGTTCCCCGAGCTCAGGCTCGACGACCTGCTCTACGAGCTGCACGTAATCGACGACCGCGGGCGGGTTTATAGGGGGGCGCGAGCGGTCAACGAAATTTTGCGCCGCCAGGCCGGCCTGCGCAGTCTTTTCGCCTACCTGTGGTATCTTCCAGGCTTCGCATGGATCGCCGACCGCCAATACAAAGCCGTCGCAGGCAGACGCTATCGCGACCCGCGCGCGGCCGTGGCCGCGGCGGCCGCGCGCCTGCGTTGAGCGCGGCGCCAATAGCGTGCGGCGTGGGCCGGGCGCGACACCAGTGAAACCGTTTTACATCTTCAACACGCTCGACCGCCAAGTCGAGGAATTCCATCCGCTCAATCCGCCTGTGGTGACCTACTATTCGTGCGGACCGACGGTCTACCTGCCGCAGCATCTGGGCAATATGCGCGCCTACGTCTTCGTCGATACGCTGCGCCGCGCGCTGGAACTCAACGGTTACGACGTCCGCCACGTGATGAACATCACCGACGTCGGTCACATGACCTCCGACGCGGACGCCGGCGAGGACAAGATCGAAAAGACCGCGCGCGCCGAGGGCAAGACGCCGCGCGAGGTCGCGGATTTTTACATCGCCCAGTTCAGGCGCGACTGCGGCAAACTCAACATCCGGCTGCCCGCGCCGCCGCTGCTTTGCCGCGCAACCGACCACGTCGCCGACATGATCGCGCTTATCGAGCGCATCGTGGACCGCGGCTACGGCTACGTCACCCACTCGGGCGTCTATTTCGACGTGGAAAAATGGCGCGGGCAGCGCCGCTTCGGAAGGCTTTCGCGCCAGAGCCTGGACGAGCAGCATGCGGGCCAGCGGCTGGAACATTCGCCCGACAAGAAGAGTCCGCATGATTTCGCGCTGTGGGTCCTCAATCAGCCGCACCATCTGATGCAATGGGAAAGCCCGTGGGGGCGCGGCTATCCGGGATGGCATATCGAGTGCTCGGCGATGTCGATGCGCTACCTGGGCGAGACGATCGATATTCATTCGGGCGGGCTCGACCATATCCCGGTGCATCACGAAAACGAGATCGCGCAGTCCGAAGGCGCCACCGGCAAGCCCTTCGTTCGCTACTTCGTGCACAACGCCTTCCTGGTCGGGATGGAAGGGGCGAAGATCAGCAAGAGCGCGGGACGCTTCCCGGTGCTCGACGACCTGGTGACGGCCGGGATCGATCCACTCGCGTTCCGGCTGCTCTGCCTCGGCGCGAAATATCGATCGGAGCTGGCATTCTCGCTCGACGCGGCGGGCGCCGCCGCGCGAAATCTCGACTACTTCACCGAATTCGCACGCAACCTGTCCGATGAAGACGCCGCCGCCGGCACCGATTCGCCCTGGACGCGGGAGTTCGACGACCGCTTCATCGAAGCGCTCAACAACGACCTCAACACTCCGCAGGCGTTGGCCGTGGCGCTCGAGCTGGTGGGTGAGGCCTACCGCCGCAACGACAAGAAAATCTGGAACACGCTCAAAAAATTCGACGCCGCGCTGGGGCTCAACCTGGAGGCCCGGCGCAAGGAAACGCACGGCGAGTTTCCTCCGGAAATAACCGCTATACAGCACGAGCGCGACGCCGCCAGAGAGGCCAGGGACTTCAAGCGCGCCGACGAGCTGCGCAAGGAGCTGGAAGCGAAAGGTTACGAGGTTAAGGATCGCCGCGGCGGGTCGACTATAATGCCCCGCAGAGGCGCCGCTTGAATATTGTGGCCCTGCTCTCTTAGAATCCGCGGCACGCCCGCAGTGCCTCACACAAGGGTAAGCAATGTCGATTGAGCTGAAGAAGTTCGATACCAGGATGCAGGCCGAAGGGCCTGAAGTTCGCCACCTCGACCCGCACAACGCGCCCTACTACCTCCCGATCAGCGACGAGGTCCAAATCTTCGAGGCCGCCTACAAGGCGCGCCTGCCGGTGCTGCTCAAGGGCCCCACCGGATGCGGCAAGACGCGCTTCGTCGAGCACATGGCCCATCGCCTGGCCGGCCTCGCCGACGGGCCCACCGAACTGATTACGGTCGCCTGCCACGAGGACCTGACCGGCAGCGACCTGGTCGGCCGTTACCTTATCCAGGCCGATGAGACGGTGTGGATCGACGGACCGCTGACCCAGGCGGTGCGGCGCGGCGCGATTTGCTACCTCGACGAGATCGTCGAAGCGCGCAAGGACACCACCGTGCTGATCCATCCGCTGTCCGACCATCGCCGCATCCTGCCGGTCGAGAAGCGCGGCGAGACGCTGGAAGCGCACGTCGGCTTTTTGCTGGTCATTTCGTACAATCCCGGCTACCAGAGCATCCAGAAAAATCTCAAGCACTCCACGCGCCAGCGCTTCGTCACGATCGAGTTCAACTATCCGCCGGCCGACAAGGAAGTCGAGATAATCGCGCACGAAGCGGGCGTCGACCACGACATGGCGATGCAGCTCGCGATACTGGGGGAGAAGGTGCGCAACCTCAAAGCCTCGGGCCTCGAGGAAGGTGTCTCGACCCGGCTGCTGATCTACGCCGGCGAGCTTATCCGCCAGGGAATCGCGCCGCGCCGCGCAGCCACCGTCGCCGTGACCTGGTCGCTGACCGACGAGACCGACAGCAAGCGCGCGATCGACGAAGTAGTCAAGGCGATCTTTCCCGAATAGGTCCGCGACGACGTGATCGATCTCCGCAGCGACACCGTCACCCTGCCGACGCCCGAGATGCGCGAAGCGATCGCGCGCGCCGAGCTGGGCGACGACGTTTACGGCGAGGACCCTACCGTTAATAGGCTCGAGGCGATGGCGGCGGCCGGCATGGGCAAGGAAGCCGCTCTGCTGGTCGCCAGCGGCACGATGGGCAACCTGATAGCGATGCTCGTGCATTGTGCGCGCGGTACCAAGGCGGTGCTCGGCGCGCGCGCCCACACCTATGTTTACGAGGCGGGCGGCGCCGCCGCGCTCGGTGGGGTGGTGCTGACTCCGATCCGCAACACCGACGACGGCGAATTTGCGCTCGACGAGCTCAAGGCTGAACTCGAAACGCCGTCGGACCCGCATTTTGCGCCGCACGCGCTGGTCGCGATGGAAAATACGCACAACCGCTGCGGCGGCGAGGCGGTCGGGCTCGCGCACATGGCGGCGGTTGCCGAATCCGCTCATCGCCACGGCCTGGGCGTCCATCTCGACGGCGCACGCATCTTCAACGCCGCGCTCGCGCTCGAGACCAGCGCGAACCGTATTGCCGCGCACGCCGACACGGTTTCGTTCTGTCTCTCCAAGGGGCTCGCGTGTCCCGCGGGCACGATGCTGTGCGGGCCGCGGCCGTTCGTGGAGCGGGCGCGCCGCATGCGCAAGATGCTGGGCGGCGGAATGCGGCAGGCGGGGATAATCGCGGCGGCCGGGATCGTCGCGTTGACTGCGATGGTCGATCGGCTGGCCGAGGATCACGAGAACGCGCGGGCGCTGGCCGAAGGGCTCAGCCGTGTCGCGGGGCTCCGCGTACATCCGGCCCGCCGCCGCACCAACATGGTGTTCTTCGAAGTCGCCGGTGGCGCCGAGCGAGCGGGCCGCTTCGGCGCCGCGCTGAGCGAGCGTGGCGTGCTGGTCGGCGCGCGCAGTCCGGTGGAGTTCCGCGCCGTCACCCACTATGGTGTGAGCGGCGCGGATATAGAGCGCGTGGTTTTGGCCGCGGGCGAAGCCGCCGCCGAAACGGCCGGCGCCGCGGCCGCGCCGGCGCACGGATAGTCCGCGTGAATTCGATGGAATCTTTGCAATCGCTGTTCTCGCTGCGCGGCCATATCGGCTTCGTCACCGGCGCGTCGTCGGGCCTCGGGGTCGACTGCGCGACGGCGCTCGCGATGGCGGGCGCCGACGTCGCGCTGGCGGCCCGCCGCGGCGACCGTCTCGAAAAGCTCGCCGCCGATCTGGCGCGCGAGTACGGCGTGCGCACCACCGCAATCCAGCTCGACGTAACTTCCGACGAGCAAATCGACGCGGCGATTCAACGCGCGCAGCGCGAACTCGGGGTGGTCGACGTCCTGGTCAACAACGCCGGCATCTCACCCACCGGCCGCGCCGAGACCCTGCCGCGCGCTATCTGGGACGCCGCTATCGCGACCAACTTGACCGCGCCGATGATGCTCGCGCAGCGCGTCGCCCGCGGCCTTATCGAAGCCAAACGTCCCGGCCGCATCATCAACGTGGTTTCGATCTATGCGACCGTCGCCAGTTCGATCTACCGGCTTTCGGCGTATACCGCCGCCAAGGCCGGGCTGCTGAATCTTACCCGCCAACTCGCGGTCGAATGGGCGGCCTACGGGATTCTGGTCAACGCGCTGGCGCCCGGATGGATTCCGACCGAGGCGACCGAGGCCGGCATCGCCAAGGGCAGCAATCGCGAGCGGATGGAAAAATCGACGCCGCTGGGTCGTCTCGGGCGGCCGGAAGAAATCCGCGGATCGATCATCTTCCTGGCTAGCGAAGCCTCGAGTTACGTGACCGGCTCGATGCTTTCCGTTGACGGCGGTTACCAGGCGTGGTGAGGCCTTCGCGTACAGTGGGGATGTCGCGCTGATGGCCAGGGAGGCTCTCAGCGCGCAACTGCGGCGTCGCAAACCGGTCGCCGCCCTGCTGGACGACGCCGGACCGCATCGCGGCGGACTGCGCCGCGCACTCGGTGTGCTCGATCTGACCGCACTCGGCATCGGCGCGATCATCGGTGCCGGCATCTTTGTGATGACCGGGGTCGGCGCGCGCCAGGCTGGTCCGGGACTCATCCTTTCATTCGTCATGGCGGGTGTGGCGTGTTCGATGGCGGCGCTATGCTACGCCGAGTTCGCCGCGATGATCCCGGTGGCCGGCTCAGCGTACTCGTACTCGTATGCCACGATGGGCGAGCTGGTCGGATGGATTATCGGATGGGATCTGGTGCTGGAGTACGCGGTGGCTTCCGGAGCGGTCGCGGTCGGATGGTCGGGATATTTTCGCGTGATCCTCCAGGGCCTCGGGATACATCTGCCGCAGGCGATAAGCTTCGCACCCGGGGCCGAGCCGGGCTCGATCGTCAATCTGCCGGCCGCACTGATCGTGGTGCTGGTTTCGGTGGTGCTCTATGTGGGCATCCGCGAGAGCGCGCGGCTGAACTCGATGATCGTCGCGATTAAACTGTGCGCCGTCTCGGTGGTGATTCTGGTGGGCATGTTTTTCATTCGTCCGCAAAACTGGAGTCCGTTCGCGCCGTTCGGATTGTCGGGGATTTCCAAGGGAGCCGCGTACATCTTTTTTGCGTACATCGGCTTCGACGCGGTTTCCACCGCGGCTGAAGAAACGATAAATCCCGGGCGTGATCTGCCGCGTGGCATCCTGTGGTCGCTCTTCGTATGCACGGCGCTCTATATAGCGGTCGCCGCGGTTTTGACCGGGATGGTGCCGTTTGCCGAGATCGACAAGAACGCGCCGCTCGCTTCGGCCTTTGTGACGCGCGGGATGAACTTCGTCGGCGGCATAGTCTCGGTGGGCGCGGTGGCGGGGTTGACCTCGGTGCTGCTGGTGCTGTTGCTCGGCCAATCACGGATCTTTTTTGCGATCTCGCGCGACGGATTGCTGCCGCAGGCCTTTAGCCGGATCCATCCGCGTTTCCAGACGCCCTACATCCCGACCGCGCTCACCGGAGCGGCGGTAGGTATCACGGCGGCGCTGCTGCCGATCCAGGAAATCGCCGAGTTGACCAATATCGGCACCCTGTTCGCGTTCGTGCTGGTATGCCTGGGCGTTTGGATATTGCGCCATATCGATCCTGATCAGCATCGGCCCTTTCGTACGCCGCTCGTGCCGCTGGTACCGATCGTGGGTGCGTTGTCGTGCCTGTACCTGATGGCGAGCCTACCGCTGGTCACATGGATCAGGTTTTTCGTCTGGATGGCGATTGGGTTCGCGATTTACTTCGGCTACAGCCGCTTCCATAGCCACGTCGAGGCGGCGGCTTCCGCCAGTGCCGCGGCCGACTGAGCACAAGTGACAAAAAGGGCCGGGAGTACGCTCCCCGGCCCTCGTTTCAGTGCGGTGGGAAAATCTATTTCTTGATGCCCGCCACAGATTCGAACTTGAGGTCCAGCATCGCTACGCCTGCTGCGACATTGAGGCCGGTGGTGCCCTCGATGCTGAGCGGCTGCAGCGAGATCGATCCGTCCATTCCGCCAACCAGGAGGTTACCGCCAATTCCGACTCCGAGCGTCGCGCTCGCGGTTGCGCCACCGTAATGTCCGGAAAGCAAACCGGGATTTTCCGTGACCTTCACCCCGGGCGACAGCACTGTCCACAGGATAATACCGGATTGCTGATAGCCGATGTCGGCTCCGAACTTGCTGATCGAACCCTTGTAGTTTTCAATTTTTTTGCCCGCCTGCGCCGGAGTATAGGTGCACTGCAATTTACGCGACGAGCCGAAAATGAATCCCCAGCCGCTGGCGACGTGGCAGCTCAGGTAGCCTATCTTGGTCACCGACTTTGTCGGCGCCTCCCCTTGCGCGCGCGCCTGGGGCGCAGCGGACATTGTCACGGCTAGGGCCGCGACCGCGAACAGTGCAATAGAGAACTTTCTCATGCAATTTCCTCCCTCTGTGTTGAGACCTTTATAGAAGACGTTGATGCGGAACGCGCACGAGCGCGGGACTGCACTTTTATCACGAACAGGGCTCGCTTGGTATCATTGGAAGCAGTCGAAGAGCGTGCACCCGTCTCGTTGATAATCTGATTGAGTTATATCTGGCGATATTTAGTTAAGCCTTGCTTATAGCGGCGGCGGCGTTTTTAAGGTTCGTCTGCAAAGGCGTTTCGAATTTCCGGAAAAGCTTCTATATGGACGGACGGAACTGGGCTCTCCCAGCCGGCGCAACCTCGCATTCGTACCCGGCACGGGAGACACCGTGCCGCGGCAGGACGCTATAACAAAGCACTGCCGGTGGCTTACGGCCAACCGGAATCACTGGGCGCTCAATTCGGCCCGACTTCGACGACAATCGGGTGGTCGGTCACGCTTATGGTCGTGCTCGATACATTGGAGGGCGATTGTATCGGCGACGAACCGGTGACCGGGTCGTAAACATTTACCGTCTTGTAGGTCTTGTTGAATGTGACCGTGACGTTGACAGGCGGACCGGGGAACGTACTCGGCTCGTTCCAGATTATGATGTCGGTCGCGCCATTCGATTTTTGGAGTTTGAGCACGAAAGCCGGATTCGGAAGGTTGCTGACCGAAAAACCAGGCAGCGACGGCGTAAATGTTTTGGCACCGGCGCCGTTGTCGGTCAGGATCGTTGTCAGGTTGTGGATGCCTATGGCGATCGGCTTGGGGTTGTTGCTCGTGTCAAATACGCCGGACCCGTCGCCTTCATCCTGCAACTGATAAATGTAGCTTCGCGCGATACCTTGTGCGGCATCGTCAAAAAGGATGTCCAAGATCCAGCTTTCCGTTTCGGCGGCGCTTATCGTTTCCTTGATGCCGACCTCGGTGTAAATGCCTGGTCCATCTGCCGGATTTTCGTTATCGAAGGCTACACTGCGGCTGAAAGTCTTGATTGGTATGCCACCACGGAGAAAGGGATGTTGGTTGTCATAATCAGCAAGACCGGGCGTGGTCTCCGGGTTGGGACCAGGACCGCCGCTGACAAGGCCGCGGTCGTAGCCGGTGAAGTAATAGACCACGGTACCGGGCAGAGAGCCGTCGGAATGCGTCATCGAATATAGATCTGTCTGGAAATTGACGGCGCCTTGCAGACCGCCGACACCATTATAGACGATCGGCCAGTTGTTGATTTCGTTTGCGCCTTCCAAAGCGTAGACGCTGCCCGGCGCGGTCGCAACGAACGAATTGATACCGCTTATCGCCGATTGAAGTGAGGACGTTGTCCAGGTACCGCCCACGGCTATCTGGAAATCGAATTTCATTCCGTCATTAGCCAGGGTCGTATAGATGCTTTTCCAGAAGCTGTTGTAGCCGTCGCGGATGTTTATGATGCCGAGATACTGCATGTCGGCCAGGTCATAAGACACATTGTAGTAGTGGGCTGATCCCTGGGAGATATGGGCATTGGCGCCGAGCGCCCCGATGAAATCCGCGGTGCGTTGGGGCGGTGAATTGATGATACCGCCCGACCCCGACGAGGCGGCCAATGCCTGACAACTCGCGGTCGAGCCGCCATTGCTGCCGGTGCAGGTCCACGACCACGGTCCGGTGCCAGTGACAGAAGAGGCCGTGCCCGTCGTGCAAAGTCCCGTCGTCGGTTTGGACGTCAAGCTTGCTCCGTTCGATGGACCGCAAACGCCGTTGGTTGGCGTCGCAGTTGGCGTTGGAGTCGGCGGCTTGGGCGTAGGCTTCGGTGACGACACCGGCGTAGGGGTAGAGTTGGGGTTGGGGTTGGGGTTGGCGCCTTCGGCGTAGGTGTCGACGCGCCATTCCTCACCGTGACGTTCTCGGCCGTGCTACCGACCAGAACGGTGTTTTGATAACCATTGCATAGCAGATAGTGACTGCCGTTGGTGAACTTCGTGGTGTTCCAGGAATAAGTGCTACTCGCCACAAAGACATCATCGATGTACAGGCGGGCGGTGCCGCCGGGGTTGGTGCAGGTGAACGTCACCACGCCTGAAACGACGCTTCCCGCAGCGGGGCTGGTGATACTTACCGGCGTTGGAGTCGGAGTCGCCTGCGCCGTGATAGCGACGGCACACTGGATGAGCACCACAAACATCCCAACCAGTAGAACTTTCCCGACTAATAGAATTTTTTGAGGCTGTTTCATCTTCCCCCCAGAGCGCCGGCACCAGGTTTCGATTGGCGCCATCACTCGGTCGCTCTCACAACCGCTGCAGCAGGCCGGTCACCGTATGTTGGCGTTCGAGATCGTCAGCGTGATGGAAATTACCGTACGACAAAGACTGGAAGGCCAAAGAAGACCACCGATGTCATTAGATCAAATTTGCTAGTGATTTCGGGTGGATACCAAGAAAAGGTGGCGAATATCTAGGTCACTTCTTCTCTCCACTGATAAGCAGGGCGAGACAAATAATAACCGTCGTTAGGATAAAATTACAGTCATTTTCAGTCAATGTATTTTGCTAAGCAAGACTGGATGATCTTGAACTATACATATTCGTTTTTTCTTCTCTGACTCTTTCGAAGCTCAAAAATGCGTTCCCGGCTCCGTTGAGCCACATTTGGTCCTCGGGACGCGCCTGGCGCGTAGTCTCCTCAAAAGCTATTAGGTGTTTCCGAAGCAGGCCGACGATGTGCACATTTCGGTGGACAAGGCTGCCGCCGGCTCTCCTCCGTCCCCATGTTTCCGGATGCGTCTGGCGAGCCGCGACTGTTCGCCTAACCATACAATCGGCTTGTATGGTTGCCGCTACTGCATAGCAGTCTAAAGGTCCGGCGAGAGATTATTCTTCGGCTGCTGCGTCCAGGTGACACCAACAGGGCTCACCGGGTGTCATTGAGAGCAGTCGAAGAGCGTGCACCCGTCTCGTTAATTATTTGATGGAGTTATATCCGGCGTGCATACTTCAAGCGTTCAAGCATTGACTTATAGCAGCAACAATCATTGCTAAGGTTCACGACAAAGAGGAAGAAGCCTCTTTGTGGACGCCATTCGGCAAAATTGTCAGGAACTTCTGGAGGAACGTTTGAAGGCCCATCGGGAAGACCATCTGCTGGAAGACCAATTGAAACAGCGTCCGACCGCCGAAGAGGAGACGTTTCCCGGTCTTCCAGTGGACGCCAGCGGAATTCGCGGCCCCGGGCGTGCGCGCGTTTGTATCGCCACCTGTGAGTTTGCCGGGCCGCATCGCAACGGCGGTATCGGCACTTTCTGCCTCTCGCTGGCAACCACCCTCGCCGAGGGTGGACATCAGGTCGTCGTGTTATATCTTTCGCCCGGCGGCGACGGCGGTTCCGCCGAACAATGGCAATCTCAACTGGCGGCCCTCGGCATCGAGTTCGTGCCGTTGCCGCCGCCGGCGATCGCACTCGACGCGCGGGCGGATATTGCCACTTCCTACGAAGCGTACCGTTGGCTGCGAAAGCGGGAATTCGACGTTGTGCGGTTTCCTGACTGGCGGGGGCATGGCTACTACACCGCGCTCGCCAAGCATCAGGGACTCGATTTCCAAAATACGGCCATCTGGATAGGTGCGCATGGCTCCAGCGAGTGGACCAGGTCGCTGAATCGCGAATTCATAGGCGGCCCCGGCGATCTCGAAACCGATTTCATGGAACGCGAGGCGGTCGCGCTGGCCGACGTGCTTACGAGCCCGAGCCGATACATGTTGCGCTGGATGCGGTGGCAGCGCTGGCAACTGCCGGCGAAGGCTTACGCGCAGCAAAACATTCTGTCGCCTCATCTCCGTCAGAGCTGGGAGGAAACGAGTGAGCGTCGTCAGCCCGGGGCAATACGCGAGCTGGTTTTTTTCGGACGCCTGGAGGAACGCAAAGGAGTGGGTCTGTTTTGCGACGCGCTTGACCAGATCGCGCGGATCGGACGCGACACGTTCACGGTGACCTTTCTCGGCAAGGCCGCGATGGTCGACGGCCGTGACGGCGTCGAATATATCCGCGAGCGGGCGCGGCGATGGTTTTTCGAGTGGCAGACGCTTACCGATCGCGATCACGCCGCGGCGCTACTCTATTTGCGCGAGAGCGGCCGGCTCGCAGTCATCCCGTCGCTCGGAGACAACGCGCCGCATACGGTGCTGGAATGCCTGTTGGGGCGGATCCCGTTTCTGGCGAGCCGCGTCGGAGGCATCCCGGAACTGATTGCGAGTGACGATCTCGAAGAGGTCGTTTTTGAGCCGCGCGCGACCGAGCTGGCGGAGCGCCTGTTGCGCGCGATTTCGCGGGGCGTCGCGCTGGCACGCCCGGCGATCGATCCACGCCTCAACCAGCGGCAGTGGATAGCCTGGCTCGACACCCTGGCGCCGCCGGCAACGAGCCTGCGCGGTTGCGCAGCGCGGACGCCGCCATCGAGCGAAACGCCGAGAGTCAGCGTCTGCGTCACCCATCGCAACCGCCCGCGGCAGCTCGCCCACGCGATCGCTTCGCTGGCGGAACAGGACTGGCCGAATCTCGAAGTAGTGGTGGCCGATACGAGCATAAGCGGCTCGACCGAGGATGCAAACGAGCCGGCAGACGTTGCCGCCGAGCTGGAACACCGGGGGTTGAGATTCCGCGAGAACGGCTGGAAGCTGATTCGCCTTCCCGGCCGCTCGGCCGCGATGGCTCGCAACGCGGCTGCCGCGGCCGCGAGTGGCGACTATCTGCTCTTCATGGATGCCGGTGACTGCGCAAAGCCTGGCGCGATCGGTACGTTTGTAGCCACCGCGATACATAGTGGCGCCGACATACTAACCTGCTTCATCGATCGCTTTAGCGGAGACGATTCGCCGGCCGACGGAGTATTCGCCGGGCGCGTGGCATTTCTCGGAGGGGCGATCGGACCGGGCCTCTTTCACAATTGCTTCGGCAGCGGCAATTTCCTGATTCGCCGGACGAGCTTCGAAAGGCTGGGAGGGTTTGCCGAAAACGGCACTGAAGAATTTATCGAAGACCGCGACGCGAGCGGCGAAAACGGGGAATTCCTGACGCGCGCCGTGCTCGAGGGATTGCGGCTGGAAACCGTGCCGAGAGCGCTCGCATGGCGTCGCGTCTCCGGCCCCTCGGCTCCGAAACCCGCGGCCCGGGAATACGCAGAACGGATGCGCGCCTTGCAGCCATATCTCGAAGTGCTGCCGCGCGGGCTTTGCGACGCGCTTTCATACGCGCAAGGCATGCAATACCGGATCGAGCGCTCAGATTCGGATTCGGGATCGGGCGAAGGCGCTAGCGCGGAGGGCGAACCTCTCGGCGCGGTAGCTGCCATGATCGCGATATCGATGGCCTGCTCCGATCGTATCGCCGATCGCACATCGGCCGATGACCATCCGACCGGCGAACGCAAAATTCGTGGCAGGGTTGATCGCAAGGTTCATCGATCGATTGCGTGGCAGGATTATCGCTCGACTCGCTCGAACTTGCCCGAGCGCCGCTTGAAGCGGCTGCCGGGCATTATCCATCTGCTGGTGAGAGGCCGCTATCACCGCTTCGCTCACGGCCTTGGCAGTGCGCTGCGCGACCTGCGCCGCCCGCCGAGGACATGACCTGCTGTTCGACGGGGTGACGGTCTTCCCAAAGAGACAGTGGCGAATCGCGCGGAGGATTTGCGGATGACCGCGCGGGATCCTTCGACTCGCGCAGCGCTCGCTCAGGATGACGCGGGGGCGCTGGCACAGTGGAGGATTATATATGTCGCCCCTCCTGGGGCTTCCGCGTGTCGACGAGCGAGGCGAGCGTTACGGGTCGGCGTTCGAGGACTTGATGCCGCGGCCGAAAGCGGCGACTTCGGAACGCCACTCTTCGCCAAACGCCAGGATCAGCACCTGCTGGTTGATGTGGTCGTCCTTGGTCAGACTACGCCACGACCCGCCGCCCGCCCGCGCCATCGCTTGATACGCTGCCTGAGTCTCGAGGTAGAACTCCGGCAGCGAGGATGCGGCCACCGGCACCGGTCCGCTGTAACTCTTCCACTGTTTGAGGAAGCGCTCGTGCTCTTCGACGGTCAGATCGACGGTGTTAAAGGTTCCGTTCTCGGCGCGGAAAATGCGGATGTATTGCAGGACCGGATCAAAATCTTCCTTGAACGGCGGCGTATCGCCGACCAGTACGATCACCTTCTTCGCGTATGAGCGCCATCCCATGTTTTCAACCGCCATGCGGACCGCGCCCAGCGTGTCCTCCTGCCACTCGCCGCCATTTCGCGCCTGGATGCCGCCCAGGAACTGGACCAATGCGCCGGTCGAGGAGGTAAGCGGCTGCATTTGCATCTGCTCGCCGCGCCCGCCGAAGACGATCACCCCGATGCGCGCGGTCGGCACCAGCCGGTGAATCGCAAACATGAGCTGGCGCATCTTGTCCTTGACGTCGTCGATAACCAGGCGCATCGAGCCCGTGCCGTCGATGACGATCACCACGTCCAGCCCCGTGCGCCGCAGTCCGCTGATAAACCCGCCAAAACCTTCGCCGATGCCCTGGCCGTAACCTGAGCCCATCCCGCCGCCGCGCCCGATGCCGATTCCGCTGTTGGTCGAGCGCACGTAGTTGTTGGCGGTGGTGACGGCCTCGCGCGCGTACGCGTCGACCTGCTTGGGCTTCTCCATCGGAAGCTGCTGCAGCTCAGGCATCTGCATCTCGGGCATGTTGGTGTCTTCGCCGGGTTTGGTCTGTCCACCGCCGCCGCCCGATTGCAGGCTTATCGGGATGAAGTTCTGGCTGGTCTCCATGTGCACGGCAAAGAGCAGGAAAAGCAGGACCACGACGTGCAGTCCTATCGAGAGCGGAAACGGTCCCAGCAGGAAACGCAGGCTTTGCCGCAGCCAGTGCTTGAAGCCAGGCTTTTCTTTTTCGGGATCTTCCTCGTCCAGGTGAGCGCGCGTGGCGATCCAGAACAGGACCATCGCCACCACGACTACCGAGACCGCGAGCAGGCCGATTTCTTCCGCGACGCTCACTGTATGCCTTTTGCTGTTGCGGCCGCGGCCCTGCTCCCCCGAGAGGCGGCAACCATGCTCCAACTATGCGCCCGAAGGCGCTGTTTAATATTTTGCTCTTGCCGACTGAGCAAGTGAACTCAGGGTCCTTCGGAAGAGGGTTCGGGCGGGACCACCGGGCCACTGGGCAGGGCCTCCGGCTCGCCCGTCTCGCCACCGCCGCCGCCCGGCAGTTTGGCCACCGCGATCGCAATTTGCTGAGCGCCGGCCGACTTGGCGATGTCGAGGATGCGGACCATGTCTGCCAGGATCACACCCGGGTCGCCCTGGAACACCACCAGCTTGTCCGGATCCTTGGCCAGGGCGTCCTTGAGCACCAGCGGGAGCGTCTGTTGATTCACCTCTCCCTGATTGACGAAGATGCGATGGTCCGCGGTGTACATGACCGCCACGCCTTTCGGCTTGTCGGTGGTCGCCTGGGATTGAACCTTGGGCAGATCGACGTGGGCGGCGGACTCAATCGTGATCGCCGTCGCCACCATGAAAATGATGAGCAGGACCAGGAATATATCGGTGAGCGGCGTGATGTTGATGTCGGAGAAGACACCACCGCTCTGATTCGAACTGATCGCCATGAGTTGCCGCCAGCCTCTGATCCCGCCGTGTTACCCGGCCTACCCGCCGGTCGCGCCCGGACCTGTTTGCAAGCGTTGGTATTGTCCCGGCGCGACGCGCTTGGCCGCGATCGCAATCTGTTGAGCCCCGGCGAGCTTGGCGATCTGCAGGATCCGGATCATGTCGCCCAGGAGCACTTTCTCGTCGCCTTGAAAGATGACCACCTTGGAATCGACCCGGGTCAGCGCATCGGTCAAGGCCGACTCGAGGTCGCGCTCGGTCACGTCCTTGGAATTGACGAACAACTCGTGCTGGGCGGTGTACGTGACGATGACGCCCTTGTTTTCAGGCGAGGTGTTCTCGGCCAGCGGAAGGTCGACGTGGGACGCGGCTTCGATGGTGACCGAGGTGGTCACCATAAAGATGATGAGCAGGACCAGGAAAATGTCGGTCAGCGGCGTGATGTTGATCTGCCAGAACATCTCGCCGGCGTTTTTGGGTCCGCTAACCGCCAACGGCGTGCCTCCCCTGTAGCGCGGCGTCGATCAGACGGGCGGCATTGATGTGGATCGCGGCGTTGATGTTTTCGATCTTCACCGAGAAGTAATTGTAGAAAATGACCGCGATGATCGCGACCGCCAGACCGAGCGCGGTCGAAATCAAGGCTTCCGAGATGCCCGCCGCCACCACCGAGAAGCCGCCGGTGCCCATCACCGCCATCGACTGGAACGCGACCAGGATGCCGACCACGGTCCCGAACAGACCGATGAACGGCGCCGAGGCGCCCGAAGTCGCGAGCACCCAGATGTAGCGTTTTAGCTCGACCAGCTCGGCAAAGCGCCGTTCCTCGTCGAGTTCCTCCAGCCGCGCGCGGTCGAGGTCCTTGGCGCCCGAGATAAGAGTATGGAAGACGCGGTCGGCCGCGGTATGCCCCGTCTCGGTCCGCTGCAGAGCCTCGTTGAATTTGCCCTGGCGCAGCGGGCCGACCAGTGCGTCGGCGGTTTTGGTGGCGCGGCTGCCGATTCCCCGCAGCGCCCACATCCGTTCGAAAATGACCGCCAGGCAAACGACCGAGATGAGGATCAGCGGGTACGTGGCATAGTAGCCCTGCTGGATCATCTGAATAATGCCGAACTGGTTCTGCATCGCTTGGACCTTCCGCAGCCGAAAATTTTGGACAAACTGGCGCCGCCGTCCCGCCCCGAAGGCGCTCCACGGCGGTTCGTCCCCGAAGCCAGACATAATTACCTACCCGAAGCTATGCGCGCAAACCAGCGCAAACGGGCCCAGACCTTCCGCTGCCACATTTTGCGCGGGATGGACCATTCGCGGTAGGACAACCCCGAAGCGTCACGTCCGGTTCCCCGGTGCTTGCGGCGGGGCGGAGTTACGCGATAAATCTGCCTGAGGCGGAAGAAATCCGCGACAAAGAGAGGATTGAGACGGCAATGGCATTACTTGATGGGAAGGTCGCGATCGTCACGGGCGCCGGACGCGGTATCGGCCGCGAAGAGGCGTTGTTGCTGGCCAAGCAGGGGGCCAAGGTCGTGGTCAACGATCTCGGCGGCCATTTCGACGGTACCGGTCAATCCCGTTCGCCGGCTGAAGACGTGATCAAGGAGATCCGCGGCTTCGGCGGCGAGGCGGTCGCGAGCTTCGAGAGCGTCAGCGATTTCAAGTCCTCCAAACGCATCGTCGAGTGCGCGCTGGATAATTTCGGCAAGCTCAACATCGTGGTCAACAACGCCGGCATCCTGCGCGACCGCATGATCTTCAACATGAGCGAAGAGGACTTCGACGCCGTCGTCGGCGTCCATCTCAAAGGCACCTTCAACCTGGCGCGCCACGCCTGCGCATACTGGCGCGAGCAGCAGAAGAACGGCAATTTGCTCAACGGCCGCCTCATCAACACCAGCTCCGACTCGGGCATCCTCGGCAACGCCGGCCAGGGCAACTACGGCACCGCCAAGGCCGCGGTGGCAGCGTTCGCGATAATCATCGACCGCGAGATGGCGCGCTACGGCGTCACCGCCAACGCGATTGCGCCGGTGGCGCGCACGCGTCTGACAATCGACGCCACTCCGCAGACCGCGGCCACGATGCCCGCCGTCAAGCAGGGGCAGTTCGACCTCTTCAGCCCGGCTCACGTGGCGCCGCTGGTTGCGTGGCTCGGCAGCGACGACGCCAAGGACGTTCATGGAGAGGTCTTTCGCGTGGGGATGGGCCGCGTGTGGCTGATGCGCGGATGGCATTCGGTGGCGCAGGTAGCGGCGGCGCCCGGCACCTTCTGGGAGCCGGCGGCGCTCGGTACGCGGCTCAAGGAAGAACTCGCCAAGGGACTCACCAAGAAGGAAAGCATGGCCGAGGTCATGTCCGCGGGGCGTTGATCGATCGATGCCTCACGATAAATTCGCGCCGCACGCGAACGGCTCTCCAGGAGAACCGGGCGCGCGGCGCGTGCTAATCATTTGCGCGGCCAACACCGCCCGCAGCATCATCGCGGAGCACATGCTGCGGCGCGAGCTTGGATCGCGCGGCGCCGACGGACGGATCGAGATTCGTTCGGCCGGTATCGCACCCTATGCGCGCGACGGCGCACTGGTCTCGCTCGATACCCGGATGACGCTCAAGGCAATCGGAATCGATATCGGCGAAGAAGCGACCTCGACCGACCTCAAGCGCCATCCGGAACTGCTCGAGGCGGCCGACCTGGTGATCGCGATGACCGCGCAGCAGGAGCGCGACCTGCGCGAGCGTTTTCCGGCCGCCGCGCGGCGTCCGGCCTTCACGCTGCGCGCGTTCGCCGGCGAAGCAGGCGACATCGATGACCCGTTCGAGCAGGGCCACGAGATTTTCGACGTCTGCCGCGACGAAATCGGAAGGCTTATCCCGAGGGTCGCGGATCGTCTGCTCGGCGGCGAGTGACGGGGGTTGGAAGGTATCGCGGCGATGGAATTCAGCAACCCACCGGACACCGAGATCCGCGAAATACTCGCTCATCCGGCCACGGTCGCGGTGGTCGGATGTTCGGACAATCCGGCGCGCGACAGCCTGCGAATCGCGATCCTGCTCAGGCGCAAGGGCTTTCGCGTGATCCCGGTCAATCCGCAGCTCAAGCCCGACGCGCTGATGGACGCGCTCGCCGAGCGATGCTACCCGGACCTCGCTTCGATCCCCGATCCGGTTCAGATGGTCGATGTGTTCAGGCGATCCGAGTATCTGCCCGAAATTGCCGAAGCCGCTGTCGCCAAGGGCGCGCGCGTGCTGTGGTGCCAACTGGGCGTGATCGATGTGAAAGCGGCAGAGCGCGCACGCGCGGCCGGAATGACGGTTGTGATGGACCGCTGCCCGGCGATCGAATATGCACGGCTGTTTTAAGGGGCGCGCCGGGCGCCGGCGCCGTTAGAGATGGCGCGTAGCAAGGCCCGGCGCTGGGAAACGCTCAAGAGCGAGCGCGTCTACGCGACCCCGATCTTCGATCTGCATCGCCACCAGCGCTCGCATCCGCGGCGCGGCGAACACGATTTCTTCGTGCTCGAGGCGCCGGCCTGGACCAATATCATCCCGGTCACACCCGACAACGAGGTGGTGATGGTGCGGCAGTTTCGCCACGGCACCGGCGACTTCACGTTGGAGATTCCGGGCGGGATGGTCGACCCGGAAGATCCGAGCCCGCTTTCGGCGGCGCGGCGCGAGATGCGCGAGGAATGCGGCTACGACTCCGAGGACGTGGTCGAACTTGGCCGCGTCCATCCGAATCCCGCGATCCAGCCCAACTACTGTTACTCGTTCCTCGCCCGCGACGTGCGCCGCGTCGCGCGACCTCGCCTGAGCGGCTCGGAGGAGACGGAAGTCGTGATGGTTCCGCTCGGCGACGTGAAGCGGCTGATCGCGACGGAAAAAATCACGCACGCGCTGGTGATCGCGGCGTTTTCGTTTTTTCACGTATACAATCCGCCGCGCAAACCGCGACGAAAGGATTCGTAAGTCCGCGCCCGCGGAAAAAACCGACTCCGGAGCAAAACCCGCCGCGCGCTTACGGCCACGAGCGCGGCCGTCCCGGAAAAACTCGAGGTCGAGATGGAGACGATAACTGGCGGATGTTTGTGCGGAGCCGTGCGATATGAGGCTCGCGGAAAACCGCTGTTCGCCGTGCACTGCCACTGCCGCGATTGCCAGCGCGCATCTGGAACCGGGCACGTGCCGGTTATGGGTATGCCGAAGTCGCTCTTCAAGGTCACCGGTATAACCAATAGCTACTCAGTTAAGGGAATAAGCGGACTGAATTCGATCCGGTACTTCTGTCCCACCTGCGGCAGCCTCCTCTTTGGAGCGCCCGAGGCCGCTTCCGACGCCATTTCTATCTATGTAGGCACCCTGGATGATCCGTCGGTGTTTCGGGCCGAGGCGATAGTGTTCAAGCGCGATCGTTTGGATTGGGATCGAGTCGCGGGAGCTTTGCCGGAATTCGATACGCTGCCCGCGCCACCGGCGGATACGAAGTGATCCAGGCCTTCGCACCTCGTCAAGCGGTTCTTCTTCCACGAACAGGCGCGGTATCCCGTGTCGCGGTCAAGCGAGCCGCGCGCAAGCTATTCGTTACGGCAAAAAGGTTTTGAGAAGGCGCAAATAGTTTTTCAAGTGAGACGGCTCGAGGCGCAGTGCTTCAACGAGGTCCTTGCGCGCTGCGGCACGATCGCCTTCGCGCAAAGCGTGACGCGCATTGCGACGAAGAAGGCCGGCGTTGACCTCCGGCTTGGGGTCCTCGGGCGGCGGCGGCGCGGAATGCTCCTCACTGTTTTGCTCCGCCTGCTGCGCAAGTGGAAAAAAGCGGACGAACTGGAACGGGGCGAGCCGAACTTCCTCGGCCGGCTTGCGCAGCGCGACCATCACCGGTCTCCAATCCGCGGGCACGGAATCGTCGTCGAAGGCCGGTGCTTCGGCCGGAAGCTGAGCTACGGCCGTATAGCCGTAATTGGTCTTGGCGTACCGGCAGACCAGGTTTACGGCTTCGGCAAAGACATCGTCGAACAATACCAGGCCGCCGGGCTTAAGCAGCCGATTGGCATAAAAAAGATCGACGAATACGTGGTCGAAACGATGCGAACCGTCGATAAAGACGAAGTCGAACACGCGTCCTTCGCTGACCAGTTGCGGCAGCAGAAGCTCCGAATACGCCTGATGAAATTCGATTAATGGCTCGACCCCGGCGTCCCGCAACATCTGACTGCCGACGTCCTGGTAGACACTCGTCTGCTTGGGATCAAGGACGACGTGCGTATGCGCGCTCCCGCCGTTGCTGAGGAGGGCTTCCTGGATGTGGAGCGCGGAGATACCCCATGCCAGGCCAACCTCCAGCACTGATTCCGTCCTTTCGGTGTGGCAGAGGTCCCGGACAAAAGCGCCGCGGTCCGGTGTTACGCTCTCCGGGTAAATTTGATGTTCGGTTCCATCCTCGCCGCGAATCGTGCCGCGATCGTAGATCTCCTCGATGAATTTCCGCAGTTTCGCAGCGGTCGGCGCCTCTGCCATCTCGTCTAATGCCTCCCTATCAATCGACACGGGCTTTGCGAGTTCCATTATTTGGACACCGTGGTCATGCGCGTGCAAGTGCGACGCCACGATATACAGGCCATGGAGGTGTCTCGAATTAGGCCGCGATCTGTAGGACGATGGGTCAGGGACGGCGGGCACGCCTCGGCATGGCTCCCTGAGCCGAGGGCGGGTCCGCCGCTATCACCAAATCTACACGGAGGATGGCAGCGATGGCGAACGAAGACTTCTCAGGCATCGGCGACGTAATTCGCAAGGCCGGCGAGGCGATGGCCGAGACGCTCTCGGCAGTGAACAAGGCGGTCAAGGATCTTGCGGCGCAGGCCGGCGCCGGAGTCGACCGTGACCAGATGGTCGAAAACTGGCTGCGCGCCGCGCGCATGAGCAAGGACGGCATGATTACCGCGCTCGAGCAGGGCTTCCAATGGTGGGAGCACCAGGTCCGCGAGCAATTGCATCGCACCGCTGCTGCGGGTTCGAAGAAGGCCGCCAATCCGATGGAGGCGTGGGCGGAGAACTGGCGCAAGGCGACCGAATCGTTCAGCGACTCGGGCAAGTGGACCGAGGAAGCGCGCAAGCAGGCCGAGTCGGTGCAGAAGACGCTGCAGGACGGTCTCCGTGCATGGCAACGGCTCTGGGAGCCCGAGAAAAAATAGGACGCGAAAAATCCAAGCCGCGCGGCGCGCGGCTATAGGGCTGGCTCAAAGCGACGGTTCAAAGATTGTTCTTGTAGTCGAGCTCGACGTACTGATCGATCTTGCGGGCTCGCATCCTCGCCGTCGCTCTTGACGGCCAGGTATTTTCCCCACGAAAAGGGGACGCGGGCGTTCCAGCTTTCCGGCTTCCACAGTTGCGATCGCATCAATGCCTTGGCGCAGTGGAAGAAACACTCCCGCACCGTGATCCGGATAACGATCAGAGGCGCCGAGCCGTTGGCGGAGAGCCGCGCGAGCGATACCGGATCGACGCTCAATTCCGCTGTTCCATTGACCCGCAGAGTCTCGTCGGTTGCTGGAACCATGAAGATCAGCCCGACGTGGGAATTCTCCAGGATGTTCTGCAAGCCGAAGAGCAATTTGTTGCCCTTGCTGTCGGGAATCAGCAGGGTGTTCGGGTCCTCGACCATCACGAAACCGGGCGCGCCGCCCTTGGGCGAAACGTCCTGGTTGCCTTCGGCGTCCGCTGTCCCGAGCAGCAGGAAGGGCGAGCGTTCAATATAGGCGATCGCGGTTTCGTCGAGCGCGCGCAGGAGCTTGCGCGGAGTGGCTGGATGCGGATGGCCCATAAGCGCGCGCAATTCGTCCACGCTCGTGATCCGATGATTGTTGGAATTTTCCATTGTGAAGCTCCGCTCGCGTTCGCCGCGCCTCGATCAGGCTCTAGCATTTAGCGGCTGTCGGGAACAGTGGCATCCGCAACCTCGGCTGGCATCCGCCGGTCAGAGGAACGGAAGAGGCAGGAGGTTGACCGGCCGGCATTTCATTTGACGAACCTGGGACTCATCGTACTAGATGATTAAGCGTTCAAGTCGCGCTTGCGTGCGGCGCGCCGACTTCGCGCGCGGAGGCATCGACCATGGTTAAGACAATCACCTTTATCAAGCGCAAGCCCGGAATGAGCGTCGACGACTTCGGACAATACTGGCGTACGAAACATGCTCCGATCGTCACTAAACTGCCGGGACTGCGCCGCTACGTTCAGTGCCACACGATTCCTTCGGGCTATCGCAACGGCGAGCCGGCTTACGATGGCGTGGCCGAGGTCTGGTTCGATTCAACCGAGGCGATGCGCGCCACGGCGAACACCGCGGAGTACGCCGCCGTGCGCGGCGACGAGCCGAATTTCATCGATCTATCGAAGATTGGGTTCGTCATTACCGACGAACGGGTGCAGAAGGATGGCCCTGCCGATCCGTCGATGGTGCATCTGGTCGAGTTCGTGCGGCGCAAGCCAGGGATGGATGTCGAGGCGTTCCAGCGCCATTGGAGCGGAATTCACGGCCCGCTGGGTGCGAAAATCCCGATGGTGCGGCGTTACGTGCAGTGTCATGTGCGGCCCGCCGCCTATCGCGACGGCCGTCAACCGCCATTCGACGGCGTGGCCGAGGTCTGGTTCGACTCGACCGGCGCGATGCGCGATTCGGCGACGACCCCCGAGTACCGCGTGGTGCGCGCCGACGAGCCCAACTTTATCGACACGACGCATCCGTTCCCGTTCATCATCACGCGGGATTTCGTCGTGCTCTGAGCTTGCCGCGGCGCAGTAAGGCTACTTGGTATCGAACTCGAAAATCATCTCGGTCGGCTGGCCGTCGGCCGCCGCGACGATCTTGTCGAGATAGAGATTGACCAATGCGTCGCCGGGAGCTTCCTGGCCAAGCGTACGCAGCATCGTGTTCGCCGAAGTCGCCTCGCCGTTGCGGATGTGCTCGAGCGCGCGATTGAAGCGTTGGTAAAAAGTGGGATCGATTCCGTTGCCGGCGCGCCCGGCCACGTCGACGATCGCCACGAGTTGTTCCTTGCCCTTGACCTTGACCAGTCCGACCTCGCGCGCGCAGTAGTCGCCGGAGGCTTCCACGAGCGTCTCGCGGTTGACCAGCAGATGAACGTGGAAAAAGCGCGTCAAGCCCTCCAGGCGCGAGGCCAGGTTGACCGTATCGCCGACCGCCGAGTAGTCGAAGCGCTGAGCGCCGCCAAAATTACCGACCACTGCGTCGCCGGTGGCGATTCCGATGCCGATATCGACGTCCGCGAAGCGCTCGTCGGTTTTGCGTAGCTGCGCGAGCCCCTCGAGCATCTTGAGCGCGCAGTCGATCGCGGCCCCTGCGGGATTTTCGATCTCGTTGGGCGCGCCCCAGAACGCCATGATTCCGTCGCCCATCAGCTTGTCCACCACGCCTTGCGACTTGAAAATGATGTCGATCATGACGCTCATGTAAGTGTTGAGCAGGGCGACCACCCGCTCCGGTTCGGAGCGCTCGGCGCGCGAAGTGAAGTTGACGATGTCGGAGAAAAGGATCGCGAGACGCCGGCGCTCGCCGCTGAGCCGCAGCCCTTGCGGGTCGTCGACCACCGACGCGACCACGTCGGGATTGAGATAGTGCTCGAAGGCCGAGCGCAGATAGCGCTTCTCGCTGCCTTCGGTCATGTAGCGGTAGGTGGCCAGCGCCATGTAGGTAAGTAGCGCCGCGGCCAGCGGCAGGACCATGTCGATAAGCACGCCGTCGTCGATCAGACGATACTGAGCGTAAGCTGAAAAGCCGGCGATCACCCACAGCGCGGCCGCCGCCGACCATGCCGGCGAGAGATAGGCAGCGGCCAGGCTGATCGCCAGCACCAGCACCAGCGCGGCCATGTCCTCTTCGGCCGCGCCCTCGACCCGCGAGCGTCTGACGAAGTCGCCGCGCAGCACGTTATCGATCGCATTGGCGTGGATCTCGACGCCCGGAAAATCGCCGCCGGTAGGCGTGACCTTGCGGTCGCCGAGCGCGTGCGCGGTCAGGCCAACCAGAATGATCTTGCCCGCCACGGCGGCGGGTGGCACGCGATGCGCGATGAGATCGGAGATTGAATACGCGGGGAAGGTGCCGGGCGGCCCGCGAAAATTGATCAGCATCCGCCCAAGCTCGTCCACCGGGATTTCCTCGTCACCCAGCGTCACCTGGCTGACACCTTCGGCGCCGACCGCCAATCGAAGCGGCGCATCCTTGAGGTAGGCCGCCGTCAACGCAAGATATAGCGGCACGCAGTAGCGCTTGCCGAAACGAATCACCGCTATCTCCGAGCGCAACACGCCGTCGGAGTCGGCTTCGATGTCGACGAAACCGGTTCCACGCGCCGCGCTGTTGAGCACCGGGATCGGCGGCAGGTACGCGCGCGCCCCAATCAACACCGGCGCGGCGCCGGGTAGCTCACGCACCAGGTTGTATCCAAGTGGCGGCGGCTGAAGCGGTTCGGTCTTGTAGCCGGTCGCTACCGGCCCCGTGAGAAGCGGCTTTCCGTTCTTGAGATCGAGCTGATGGCTTTCGAAGGCGTAACTGAGGAAGGTCGCCCCCTGGTCCTTCACGGCCTTGGCAAAGGCAAGGTCATTGCCGGGGCCCAGGGTTTGCTCGATCGCGGCGGCTCCGACGCCGAGCGCCTTCAGGCGCGTGGCAATTTGCGCCGCCCGCACGTCATCTTCGTCGTGTTCGCTGAAGAGAACGTCGTAACCGACGATCGCGGCCTTATAGTCCCGCAACGCATCGTTGAGTCGTCCTTCGACACTGCGCGGCCAGGGCCAATGGCCGAGTTCGGCGATGCTCTTGTCGTCGATTGCGGCGATTGCGACCGCGCCGGTGGGCGGCGGTGGCCGCGTCACGTACATCCTGAGGTCGGAGGCCTTCAGGTCGGCCAGATCGAAAACGGCGGGATGGAGCCAGTTGAATACAAAAAGCGCGGCCAGAATGACGATCCCGATGAGCAGCAGGCGCTGTACGTGCCTGTGCCGGAGCGTTCTGACGGTGCTCGACGTAGCCATCGCGGGCGAAAAGTTGGAGCTTAGCGCTTTGCGCCGCCGCCGACCAAGCTATCCCGCTTCTGGCCGCGGGTTAAACACGGGCACTCCCGGCTCTTCGCCCATCCCGGTCAGGTCACACGCATGGCCGTACGAGTGGGTCAATCAGGCAGCGGGCGAGCCGCGGAACTCGGTCTATTCCCCTGAGGTGTTGGGGTGTTTGTGGTGATTGTTGTTGCCGCCGCCGAACGCTCCAGCAGCCGCCAACCCACCGAACACGCCGCCGACCACGATGGTCCCGCCGATGAACAGACCCCAGTCGCTGCCTTCAGCCAAACCCGTCGCGGCGACTACCCCCAGCTCGCTTGGCGGGAAAGGTGCAAAGCCGCAAGCCACCCACGTTTTGTGACCGGCTGGTACCTGGACCGATCCGCCGCCGGGGTTGGTTGAATTGATTACTTCGACCGTGCCGTCGAAGACCGCTACCCTGGTGAATCTGCGGCAGTCCTTGTATTTCTCTTTATCTTCCTGGCTGAACGAACCAGGCACTTGAGTAGTAGTAGAGGTGTCGTATTCGGTGCCGCGCGCCGAGGCGACCGCGTTAGGCGTATGAACTGCGAAATTCGGAGTCGGCGCTGACGTGTACGAGACGAACGAACGCACCAACCCTGTGAACAAGCTCAGTTTGGTATCGCGGGAAGCGGTCGTAGCCATTTGCTGGTCGATGACTAGGGAGGTCGATTCGTCCAGCTCGATCCTGCTGTTGTCGGTCAAGGTCACAGTTACTCGGCTATTGGGGCCGGTAATGAGACGGTCGCTCACGTCTACCGCCGTCCCCGGCGTCGCCGCCACGGTGGTTCCGGCGCGCTGGATGCGCACGTCGCCGGTAAGCGAAGTCACTGATCCTGCAACCGTTTGCGCCATCGCTCGGCTCGCGATCAGTAGTGTAAAAACGACTAAAGATGCTGCAGCAAGACGCAAATTTTTGTTATTCTTCATAGGGCGGCGTTTGCGGGAAACACTGCAATTCGCACCGCGCATCCTTACAGCCCTTAGGCGCTCTGTCAAATCCTAAGACGCTTAAATAAGAGATTTTTGCGCTTGCCTTAGAAGGACCACTTGAGGGACCGTTCGAGAGAACGCTCAAGCTCGCCTAGGTTAGCGCACTGATGCAACGCGTTAACTTCGCGCGCATACCGATGCAAGGCGCTGTCGCCTGTGCCCCATCTATCAGCCGGCTCCGGCGTCAGCCAAACGATTCCGCGGCATAATTGCCGCAGATCGCGCAGCAGATCGGCCCGTGCGGGGCGCCGATTGTTGCGCCCATCTCCCAGTATCACCATCAGGGTGGTCCTTGAGAGAAGTTCCGACCGCCGTTCCCATAGCTCGCCAAGTACCCGACCAAAGTCCGACCGCGCGTAAAGGTCCAGCCCTGGTTCCGTCGCGAGATGGCCTCCCGCAAATTCCGCTTCGGCCACACGATCGATAAAGACGAAGCTGCGAACGCGCCGGAAGTGCCCGTAGACTCCAGCGACCAGCTCTAGCATCAGCGCCGAGCAGTATCGCACGGAGCCCGAAACGTCGGCGAGGATGAGAAGGTCGATGTGGCGCGGGCGCCGTGCGCGAAAGCGCAGATCGGTCAATACGCCGCCATGCTGCAAGGAGGCGCGGATGGTGCGGCGAAAATCCACTCGGCCGCGCGGCGCAGCGTGAAGCCTGCGACCCACTTGCAGACGGAAGCGGCGCGCGAGCGGCGCGAGGGCGTCGCGCGCCGCCTCGTACTCGAGGTCGCCGTATGCCGCGAATGGCGCGCGCCGCGCCCTGCGAAGCGCGGCTTCACGGCGCGCGTCCACCCCCGGCTCATCAGCCTCGGCGCCGGTGCTCCCCGCCGCCGCGCGCTCGCCGCTGGGGGCGGCGTCCTTCAGGACGCCGCCCCCAGCGGCAGCGGACTCCGCCGCGCCCTGGCGGGGCGCGGCCTTGCCGGAGGAGGCGGGCGCCTGGGCGCCCGCCTCCTCTGGCAAGGCGTTGGTCTGTGGCGACGCGTAAGGCGGCGCGCCGCCATGAGATGGGGCGTCGGCCCGGGCGCGCTCGGCGCGCATCCGGGCCGACGCCCCATCGTCGCCGCGGCCGCCGCCGGCGTCCGAGGCCATCCGGCGACGGGTGCCGGGGCGGCCCGCTTCGCGGGCCGTCCCGGCACCCGCGCCGAAGAAACGTGCAAACACTTCGTCGAACGCCCCGCGGTCGGCCTCGTCCTTGACGAGCGCCGCTGCCAGCGCTTCACGCATCCGCGAACGATCGGCGAAACCAGCCGCCGCCACCGCGCGCATGGCGTCGAGCGTTTCGGCTACCGATACCTGCACTTCGGCCAGGCGCAGGTCGCCGATGAAACGCAGCAATTCGGCGCTGAACGGGTTCATCGCGGGCGCGCGGCGAGCGCGCCCGCCTTGGCTTCGACTTTGGCGCGGTCGTCTTCATGTTTGAGCAGGACGCCGAGCGCGGAGCGGATAGCGGCAGCATCGAGTTGCGCCACGCCCAGGCGCAGCAGGGCGCGCGCCCAGTCGAGCGTCTCGGCGATCGAGGGCGGTTTCTTCAGGCCGAGCTTGCGCAGCGCATTGACGAAGCGAGCGGCGTCGGCGGCGAGCAACGCGTCGAGTTCGGGAATCTTGAGTTCGATGATGCGGCGTTCCTGCTCGAGGCCGGGGAAGTCTATGAACAGATGGAGACAGCGGCGGCGGAGCGCCTCCGACAGTTCGCGGGCGCGGTTGGAAGTCAGGACGACGACGGGATGCTGGCGGGCGCGAAGCGTCCCTAGTTCTGGAACTGTGACCTGAAAGTCAGAAAGCAGTTCAAGCAGAAAGGCTTCGAACTCCTCATCAGCCTTATCGATCTCGTCGATCAGCAGGACCACCTGGCGCGGCGACGATATGGCACGCAGCAATGGTCGCTCCAGCAGGTATTCGCGCGAGAACAGATGCTCGGAAAGTTCTTCCCAGCGCAGTCCCTGACGCTCATCCGCCTGGAGGCGCAAAAGCTGCTTTTGATAGTTCCATTCATAGAGCGCGCGCGCTTCGTCGAGCCCCTCGTAACACTGGAGCCGGATTAGCTCGGCGCCGAGCATTTCGGACAGCACCTTCGCTACCTCGGTCTTGCCCGAGCCGGCCGGCCCTTCGATCAACAGCGGCTTTTCGAGCGCGAGAGCGAGAAAGACCGCGGTCTCGACGCGCTCGTTGGTGATGTAGCGCGCGCGACGCAGGCCGTCACCAACGAATTCGGGTGTGACATCCATGTTGCTTGCGGGACTCGATTGGTCCGCTTGAGACGCTGAGCATTGCGGTGATTTGGCGCGTAGTCAATTGCTCAGGGGGCATCCAGTTGCCGCAGCTTGATCGCGCCGAACAATTTCGATCGCCTTGGGCCACGCTCGGGTCCCGGCACCACCAGTGCGAGTGCGAATCGTCTAAACGGAGGGTTGCGCCTGTCCAGGGGGAGGGGGTTCTAACCATCCAGAAATAATCGAGGCCGAACGGCTCGCACCGTCCGGCCTCAGGCTAACCGGGAAAAGGGGGGGCAAACCCCGGCCAGCATCTTCATTGTACACCAGTTATGATTAGTCGCAATAGGTTGTGTGATGAAATTAAGCATAAAATCCTCATATCATGACTTATTGAGGCAATTTCAACTTTAATCTGCCAATACTGATTTTACCATGTACAACACATGTAACCGACCGTAGTCGAGGGGCGAGATCGAGGGCTGCTTCCATTAGAAAGTTTTAAGCTCGGGATTAGATATCAGCCTGGGCGGTCGCGTGTATTTCTTGGCTGGACCGCCGAGATTCGATTCAGAGCGCGGCGATCAGAATCTGCACCAGCATCCCCACCATGCAGGTGACGCCGATCACGTAGGCCACTGTTCTCCACGGCTGCAGTTTCGCGACGTAAGCGATCGTGTGCGCTATCCGCGCGCCGGTGAACGTGTAGAAATACATCCGGGCGCCGAAGGCCGGCGCTCCCATGAGCACGAAGATCAGTCCCACGGTGAAGAAGGGCAGGATGTTTTCGAGGTCGTTGCGATGCATCCGGAGCATCCGTTGCACCTCGGGATGCTCTTCCTCGGCGCCTGTGGTGCCCAGCATTCCGGCGTCCTCGGGATTGAGAAACTGCTTCACCCGGGTACGCGTGGACGCGGTCAGGATCGCGGCGGCGGACATTTTGAAGACCAGGATCGAGCAGGCGATCGCGTACGCTCTGAAGGCGGCGTCATCCATCATATGTGGCATCGGACCCGGCCCTCCTCGGCTGAAATTGCCTGGCGGAGCGTAGCAGAGCCTTTCCGCAAGGACCAATCGAGCGAACGGCGAAAGTTCAGTCCGCGAGCGCGACGTCCTTCGTCTCCGCGACCATCAAAATCGCCACGATACCGATCGCGCTGGTTCCTATCAGGTACCAGGCGGGTGAGAGCGGATCGCCCGTAGCGTGAATCAACCAGGCCACCACGACCTGCGTGGTGCCGCCGAACACGGTGACCGCGACCGCATAAACGATCGACAGCCCGGCGCTGCGCACGGATTTTGGAAAGAGTTCGGGAATCACCACCAGCACGACGCCGCCCAGCGCGTTCAGCGAGGACATGAGTCCCACCATCAGCAGCAGCGCGCCAACCGTGGGATACCGGTTGATCATCACGAAGGCCGGATAGGCCACCGCGGTCAGCGCCAGTTTCGAGATCAGATAGACGGGTTTGCGTCCGATCCGATCGGAGAGCCATCCCCCAATCAAAGCGAACACCAGTCCGCACAGACCTACCACGACCGTGGCGCTCATCGACGCGGCGGTTGCCATGTGCAGCGTGCTGAGTGCGTAAGTCGTCATGTACACGCCGATATAAGTGGAGATCGTACCGCTCGTGATGAGCATCAGGGCCGGCACTAGCGCACGGACGTGATGCTTGAGCAGGTCGGCGAGCACGTGGCTCGCGCTCGGATGGGTCGTCCTCGCGCGCAAGTCCACGGTCTCCCGCAAGTGGCTGCGCATGATCAACCCCACCGGCACGATGGCGACGCCGACGATGAAGGGGATGCGCCAGCCCCACGCCTGCATGGCGTCGGAATCGAGCATCCAGGACAACAGCACTCCAAGGATTCCCGCGAGCGCCGCGGCCGCTCCCTGGCTGGCTATCTGCCAGACTGCGTATTGCCCGCGTTTTCCCGCGGGCGCCGCTTCGAGCAGATAGGAAGTGGAAGGTCCGACTTCGCCACCCAATGCGAAACCCTGGAGCAAGCGTGCGAAGATCACCAGCATCGGCGCCGCAATCCCGATGGTGGCGTAAGACGGTGTCGCCGCCATCACCACCATGCCCGTCGCCATCAATCCGATGCTCAACATCATCGCGGGCCTGCGCCCAGCGCGGTCGGCGTAAGCGCCGATCACGACGCCTCCCAGCGGACGGGTGATGAAGCCGACGCCAAACGCGGCAACGGAGAGCAGCAGGCTGACGAACGCATCTCGCGCCGGAAAGAACGCGTGCCCGATCATCACCGCGAAGAAGGCGTACGTGGTGAAGTCGTAAAACTCCAGTGCATTGCCCAGCACCGTGGCGACTACGGCACTGGCCGGGATCGCGGGCGCCGCGTCCGCCGGCGTTACGCGAAGGGCGGGAATCTCGGCCATGCTCGGCGGACCGCGGCTATTCGAGGCCGCCGCCGAGCGCGGGCAGAAAGTAGACTTCGCTGGCTTCCTTGACCGGGTCGAGCAGTCCGCCGACCCCCATCTCGCCGTCGACCGAAACCGCGATACCCGATTTGAGGTCGCCGTCCTCGACGAGGTGGGTACTGATGCCGGGGAACTGGCGCTCGAGGTCTTCGATCACCTGGCGTACCGTTGCGCCGCGGACCGTTACGCGCTCCTGCCCGTTGGTCAGATTGCGTAGCAGCGCGGGGACTATCACGGTCGGCATGAGTTCAAACTAATGGAAAACCAGCGGCAAAAAAATGCCTGCGAAGGTTTCAAGGCTGGCCCGCGTGCGACAGGTCGATCCAATTCATGCCAACTCATGGTTAAGTCCGCAATCGTTGATTACGCGCGGAGGACGCGAGATTTTCGACTCCGGCAGCCTCCGCTCAAGATGACTGAAGAGAGCACGACCCTTGGAGTTCGCTTCGCTCAGACGACTGAAGTGACAGAGCGGGGATGGCCAAGCTCGTCTCGCGGTTGAACAACGAATCGTTTCGGTTCGGCGCGCGGAGGACGCGCGAATCTTTCGACTCCGGCAGCCTCCGCTCAAGATGACTGAAGGCAGTATGACCCTTGAAGCTCGCTTCGCTCGGACGACTGAAGTGACAGAGCGGGGATGGCCAAGCTCGTCTCGCGGTTGAACAACGAATCGTTTCGGTTCGGCGCGCGGAGGACGCGCGAGATCTTTCGACTCCGGCAGCCTCCGCTCAAGATGACTGAAGACAGCACGACCCTTGGAGTTCGCTTCGCTCAGACGACTGAAGTGACACAGCGGAGATGATCAAGCTCGACTCGCGCACTCGCTCGCGATGACGGAAGGGGGGAAGCCGGCTCTTCTACGGCCCTCCGAAGCGAGGCGAGCCGCGAACGGCCCGAGGTCCTTCACTTCATTCAGGATGTCCGAAGGACGGCGGCCGCGGCAATTGAAAGGGCCGGGCTCCGCGTGGAGTCCGGCCCTTTGCTGACAGTCATTTAGTCACTCTCAGTCGGCCGCGACCGAGGCCTGCGCGGCGCCTTCCTTGTGGAGGATCTCTTTGAGCACGCGCCCTGGAGACATCGGCAGCACAGTCATCCGCACGCCCACAGCGTTGGCGATCGCGTTGGCAACCGCGGCTGGCGGCGGCACGATCGAGACCTCGCCCACGCCGCGCGAACCAATCGGATGGCCGGGCGCAGGGACCTCGACGATGACGGTTTCGATCATCGGCAGGTCGAGGCAGGTCGGCATCCGGTAGTCCAGCAACCCCGTGTTACGCAGCACGCCCTTGGCGTCATAGAAGTATTCTTCATTGAGCGCCCAGCCGAGGCCCTGCACGGTGCCACCCTGCATCTGGCCCTCGACGTAGCTTGGATGGACTGCCTTGCCGGCGTCCTGGGCTATGGTGGCGCGCAGAATCGCCACTTTGCCAGTATCCGGATCGACCTCGACGTCGACACAGGTCGTGGCGAAGGCCGGACCGACGCCGCGCGCATTGACCGTGGCGCGTCCGGTGATCGGGCCTCCGGTGCGCCCGAGGCGCGGAACGATGTCTTTGATTGACATCGGCTTGACGCCGTTGCTCTTCGAACTGAAGAGGCCGTTGCTGAATTCGACCTCCTCGGGCTTTTTCTCCCACAGCTTGGCCGCGCGCTCTTTGAGCTGACGCACGGCGTCCTGCGCCGCCTCGTAGACCGCGAGCCCAGTGGCGACCGTGGTGCGGCTGCCGCCGGTGACATCGGTAAAGCCGATCGAATCAGTGTCGGCGATGAGCGGGCGGACGTCGTTGACATCCAGACCGAGCACCTCAGCCGTGATTATCGCCATCGAGGCGCGCGAGCCGCCGATATCGACTGAACCGGTGACCACGCTGGCGGTGCCGTCGTTATGGATATTGACCATCGCCGAGGACTGGAAGCCGATGTTGAACCAGAAGCCGGTGGCGACGCCGCGGCCGCGGTTTTTGCCCTCGAGCTTCGACTTGTAGTGAGGGCTGTTCTTGATGGCCTCGACCGTTTCGATCATCCCGATGCGCTTGTACGGGGGCCCGGCGGTCTGCGGTGTGCCCTCCTGCGCAGCGTTGAGGATGCGGAAGTCGCACTGGTCGATGCCGCATTTTTCGGCGAGTTCATTGACGATGGTCTCGGAGGCAAAGGCGGCATTGGTCGCGCCGGGCGCGCGGTAGGCCGCGGTCTTAGGCCGGTTGACGACCACGTCGTATCCGTCGACGAGGATGTTGGGGATGTTGTAGGGCGCCACGATACACATTGCGCCCGCCCCAACCGGCGATCCGGGGAAGCCGCCCGCCTCGTACGCCATCCAGACTTCGGCCGCGACGATCTTGCCGTCCTTGGTCGCGCCCATTTTGCACCGAATCGTTCCACCGGAGGTCGGTCCGCTGGCGCGCAGCACCTCCGCACGGTTCATCGTCAGCTTCACCGGATGGCCGGTCTTCTGGGAGAGCAGAACCGACAGAGGCTCGAGATAAACCGTGGTCTTGCCGCCGAAGCCACCGCCGATCTCGGCCGGCACCACGCGGATTTTGCCCTCGGGAATCCCCAGCACCGCGGCGCTCAGCGAGCGCACCACGAAAGTGCCCTGGGTCGAGCAATAGATCGTGGCGTGGCCGTCGGAGTTGTAAATGCCGACCGCGTTGTGCGGCTCGATATACCCTTGATGCACCATCGCGGTCTTGAAAGTGCGCTCGACCACGAAGTCAGCCTTGCTGAAGCCTTCCTTGATGTCGCCGCGCTTGAACTGGACATGGGCGGCGACGTTGGTCTGCTTGTCGGGACCGTCCTCCTTGTTGCGCAGCGCGTCCAACAGGATGGGCGCGTTCGGAGCTCATCGCGTCCTCGACCGTCATTACCGGCGGCAGTACCTCGTAGTCGACCTCGATCAGGCGCAACGCCTCTTCGGCGATATGCGGGCTGGTCGCGGCGACGGCGGCCACCGCATGGCCGTCGTACATCGCTTTGCCGCGCGCGAGGATGTTGCACGACAGATGATGGAGGTTGATCGGAAGTTCGCCACCCTGCTCGATTTTGTCGGGTAATTCCGGCAGGTCGGCCGCGGTCACTATCGCCCTGACTCCGGGCAGCTTCAACGCCTTTTCGGTGTTGATTGATTTGATGATCGCGTGGGCATGCGGACTGCGGAGTACTCTGCCGAAAAGCATTCCCGGAAATGCGTAGTCGGCTCCGTAGCGAGCCGCCCCGGTCACCTTCTCGACGCCATCGTGACGGATCGGGCGCGTTCCAATAACCCGAAATTGAGGGGTTCCTTGTGTCGTCGCTGCCATGTTCAGCTATCTCCCTTTAACCAAAAACTGTTGCACTATCGGCCCCGCTTGCAAGCGCGCTGCCGCTGACCTCAGGCAGCCTTGGAGGCGCTCCCCTTGGATACTTCGAGCACCGCGTGAACGATCTTGTCGTAGCCGGTGCATCGGCAAAGATTACCCGCCAGCGCGTAGCGAATCTCGGCCTCGGTCGGATGCGGGTTGTGATCGAGCAACGCCTTGGCCGACATCAGGAAGCCCGGCGTGCAGATGCCGCACTGCAGGCTGGCATTTTCGAGAAACTTCTGCTGCAACGGATGCAACGTGGAGCCCTGGGCGAGTCCTTCGACGGTCTCGATTTTGTGGCCTGCGGCCTCGACGCCCAGTACCAGGCATGAGCAGGCGGCGCGCCCGTCGATCAGCACGGTGCAAGCGCCGCAGTCGCCGGTCAGGCATCCTTCCTTGCTGCCGGTCATCCCGAGCACGTCGCGCAGGACCTCGAGCAGGCTCTGGCGCGGCTCGCACAGGAATTCCATCTGTTCGCCGTTGATATTCGTTTCTACTACTGTTTTGTGATCCATATTCAATCTTTTGTTCAGTCTTTGGTTCAATCAGTTGCCGCTTATTGGGTTCGCGCCGTTGAGAGCGATTCGATTTCTACAGTAAGGGCCGCTATACCATCCGCGCACGTTCTATCGCGATCGCGAGCGACCTGCGGGTAAGCACGCCAACCAGGTGACGCCGAAATTCGGCGGTGCCTCGCATGTCGTCGATCGGCGAGCTTAGCTCGATCGCGAGCTGCGCCGCCCGTTCGACCGCCGCGTCATCGACCTTCTTGCCGATTAGCGCCTTGGACGCCTTCGCTGCGAACAGCGGCGTCGGGCCGACCGCGCCCAGTGCGATGCGCGCGTCGGTGAACCGCTCTTCTTCGAGGTCCAAGGTCACTGAAGCGCCGACCCCGACCACCGCAATGTCCATCTCGTTGCGCGGTATGAAGCGCAGATACGCATCTGAGGAATGGCGCGCGGGCACCGGAATTTGGAGCTCTACCAGGATTTCGCCCGGCTGCAGCACGGTCCGACCAGGCGCGGTGCAAAAGTCCTGTGCCGCCACGATGCGCTCTCCCTTCGGGCCGGCCACTCGACATTTGGCACCCAGCGCGATAAGCGCCGGAGTGGTATCCGCCGCCGGCGACCCATTGCACAAATTGCCGCCGACCGTCGCGCGAGCCTGGATCTGCTTCGAACCGATAAGGTGCGCGGCCTCGGTAAGGCCGGGGAAATAGCGGCGCATGTCAGCGTTTTCGTAAATCTCGATCGTCGGCACCGCAGCGCCCAGCCGCAAACCCGTCCGGAGATCGAAGGTGATCTGGCGCGAGTTCGGGAATCTTTTTTATGTCGACGATATGTTCGGGGCGGCGCACTCCGGCGCGCAACTGGATAATGAGGTCGGTGCCGCCGCTGAGCGGACGCGCCTTTTCGCCATATTGAGCGAGCAGTTCGACCGCATCCTTTACGTTTTAGGAGCTTCGTAGTTTATCGCGTGCAAGGCGGCATATCCTCCTGGATGGGCTCTGCCCGTCCACTATACTTCGCATATACTTCGCAATTCAGCCTCGTAGACTAACCTTAACGGCCCACCGAACAAATACTCCGCCGGAAAGGCGATCACCAGGGCTATAGCGTGATAAACGGCCCCGGCTCCGCGCACGTCCGCTCGCGCGCGCCACTTGCGATTTACTCCCTAAAGCCAAATTTCGCAACGACTCGCGCCGCCTGCCGCGCCAGCACCGGCGGCCACTCGCCCATCGCTTCGAAGCGCGGGTCGCTGGTCTGCCCGCGCACGAAGCGCACATAGATCTGCTGGACCACCGTACCGGTCTTCCACTTGGCCCACGCGCGATAATAGTCGGCCATGCTCATGTCGCGCCCGCTGCGCTCGGCGTAACGTTCGAGCCAATTCGTCGCGGCTGAGGAAGCCCGGCAATCGTGGTATGCGCGTAGCCTTCGCGATAGCGCGATCAGCTCTGGCGGGTCGTCGGGCTCGCGCCAATAGTTCGATCGCGATGCCCGAGATCGATCATCGGATCGCCCAGAGTGGACATCTCCCAGTCGAACACGCCGACGACCTTGCCCGAATTGTCCGCCGCGAACATCACGTTGTGCAGGTAAAAGTCGTTGTGCAGCAGGACGGGCGTCTGCGCCGGCGGGCATGTGTTCCAGGAACCACGCGCCGAGCTGTTCATCAGCGGCACTTCGCGCGGTCTTGGCCTTTTCCCACCGATCCATCCATCCGGTTATCTGGCGCTGCAGGAAGCCCTCGGGACGCCCGAGCCCACCAAGGCCAATCTTCTCGTAGTCGACCGCATGGAGATCGGCAAGCGTGTCGATAAAGCCTTCCGACATCGCGCGGAAGGTCTCGGGCTTCTGCTCGATTCCGGGCGGCAGCGGACGGCGATTCGTGATCACCGCAGCCGCTGCGGCGCTCCATCACGAAAAACGGCGCGCCGATGATCGCCGGGTCCTCGCACATCAGAATCGCGCGCGGCGCCGCGTGAAACCCTCCCACAGCCGCGACAGCACGCGGTACTCGCGCGCCATGTCATGCGCCGAGGGCGGCAGCGGTCCGAACGGCGGCCGCCGCACGACCCATTGTGGCCGCCGCAAACGCAGCAGATAGGTCAGATTCGAACTGGCCGCCGCGAAACTGCTTGACCTCGAGCGGTGCCCGCTGCCGGGTACCTCATGCTCGCGCAAGTAGGCCGTGCAGCCTCGGCCAGTCGAGCTGCTCTTCCTCGCGTACCTCGCCGTATTCGGGTAGCGATGATCGTTCGATTTCTGCCGCATGGTCTGTCCCGGATGTTTGTGCCGATATTTGAGTTTGCCGCTCCGGCATATCGCTTCCAGCCTGCGCTCGCGATCTGTCTAGTGCTGCCAGCTTGCGGCATTCGCGCCGCGCAATCGTCATCCGATGGACTTCGTCGGGGCCGTCGACGATCCGCATCGCGCGCTTCTCGCGCCAGAAACGCGCGATCGGCGTATCGTCGCTCATGCCCAGCGCGCCGTGCAGCTGAATCGCGCGGTCGAGCACGTTCATCACCATGTTGGCGGCCTGCACCTTGATCTCGCGATTTCCTGGCGCGCCTCGCGCTTGCCGACCGTATCGATCTTCCACGCCGCATGCATCACCATCAAGCCGCGTCGAGTCGATCTCGATCCGCGAGTCGGCGATCCATTGCTGAACGTTGGCCTTGTCCGCGAGCAGGCTGCCGTGCGTGAAGCGCGTAGTTCGCGCGCTTGCACATCAGTTCGAGCGCGCGCTCGGCCACGCCGATCATTGCGCATGCAATGATGGATTCGGCCGGGGCCGAGGCGCGCCTGCGCAATCGCGAAACCGTCGCCCTCGTTCACCGAGCAGGTTGGTCACCGGCACGCGGCAATCCTTGTAGATGATCTCGCAATGGCCGCCGCCGCCCGCATGGCCCATCACCGATACCGCGCGCACCAGATTAAATCCCGGCGCGTCGGTCGGAACGATTATCTGCTGGCGCGCTTGTGCGGCTCGGTGCTTCGGGTCGGTCACCACCATCGCGATCGCGAAGCGACGCGCCGATCGCGCCGGAAGTGAACCATTTGTGGCCGTTGATGACGTAGTCGTCGCCGTCGCGCACGGCGCGGGTCGCCAGTTGGGTCGGGTCGGAGCCGGGGTCTCGGGCTCGGTCATCGAGAAGCAGGTGCGCATCTCGCCCTCGAGGCAGGGATCCAGCCAGCGCTTCTTTCTGCTCCGGCGTTGCCGAAGTCCGCGAGGATTTCCATGTTGCCGGTGTCGGGCGCCATGCAGTTGAAGGCGCGCGAGCCGATTGGGCTGCGCCCCATGATTTCCGACAGCGGCGCGTATTCGGAGACCTTCAGCCCCTTGCCATAGTCATCATCGGGCATGAACAGGTTCCACAGCCCCTCGGCCTTGGCCTTCTTGCGGACCTCTTTTAGCATCTCGCGGTTCGGTGTGCTCCTTGCCGTGGACGCTCATCTCCTCCTCGACCCGCTTCTCGATCGGGTAGACGTGCTCGTTCATGAAGTCGGAGACACGCTTTTGCAACTGCACGACTTTGGGCGACAGCGAAAAATCCATCAATTCCTCGTAGGGAACCGTATTTGCGGTCCGCCGTGGCGGTTCCGCCGGTCAACCGAACTCAAACGAGCGGTCAATAGAACTCGAACGAACTCAGATCCCGTGACCCCAAGCCAAAGTTCGCCAACCCTCTTCAAGTCATAGTCCAGCGCCGCCGGAGAATAAAGCTAAGCGAGGCCCTCGGCGAGACCCCCCGGTTTGACTCGCGCGATAGCCTGACGGCGCCTGGCGTTCGCTGTTGCGCAGGGCGCGACTTTGCTAGTGCTCGATTGCAGAGCGGGGATTAGCTTAAAGAATCGGGGGTAGCGCGCGATGAACCGCAGCACCGAACGGATTCTGGTTACCCATACCGGCAGCCTGCCGCGGCCCGACGATCTCGCCGACATGCTTTTCGCCAGGGAGTCCGGCGAGCTAACCGACCGGGGCGCCTTGCAGGCGCGCGTGCGCTCGGCGGTGGCCGAGGTCGTGCGCAAGCAGGCCGAGCTCGGAGTCGATATCGTCAACGACGGCGAGATGGGTAAGATTGGCTACTCGACCTACGTCAAGGACCGTTTGAGCGGCTTCGGCGACGAGACGGGCAAGCGCGCCTCGCTCACCGCGGCCGATATGGCCGAGTTCCCCGAATTTACTCAGCGCGCATTCCTGGGACGCAAGATGCCGCCGATGAAACGGCCGTCGTGCAACGCGCCGATCGCTTATCGCAATCACGACGAGCTCGAGCGCGAGTTGGACAATTTCAAAGCCGCGCTCTCCGGCATCAACGCGAGCGAGGGGTTTTTGAGCGCCGCGTCGCCGGGCGTGATCGCCCAGTTCCTCGGCAACACCTACTATCCGACGCACGAAGCCTATATCGCCGCGCTCGCCGACGCGATGAAGGTCGAATACGACGCCATCCATCGCGCGGGCTTCCTGCTCCAGGTCGATTGCCCTGACCTCGCGATGAGCCGCCATATCCAGTTCGCGCGTTCCAGCACGGCCGAATTTCGCAAGGTCGCCGAACTGCATATCGAAGCGCTCAACCATGCGCTGCGCGACGTTCCACCAGATCGTGCCCGCCTGCATCTATGCTGGGGCAACTACGAGGGCCCGCATCATCACGACGTCGCGCTCGGCGACATCATCGATATAGTGCTGAAGGCGCGCCCGATAGCGATTTCCTACGAGGCGTCCAATCCGCGCCACGAGCACGAATTCCAGGTATTTCGCGATGTGATAAAACTGCCGGCGGGCAAGATTTTGATTCCCGGCGTAATCGACTCGACCACCAACTTTATCGAACATCCGGGAGTCGTCGCGATGCGAATCCGCAACCTGGCGAACATGGTCGGACGCGAGAACGTGATCGCGGGCACCGACTGCGGCTTCGCGACATTTGCGGGATATTCGCGCATCGTGCCATCGATCACCTGGGCGAAATTCCGCGCGATGTCGGACGGCGCAAAGCTCGCGTCGCGCGAATTGTGGAGCTAAATCTATTCATTGTCCGGGAAAGTCTTGCACCGCGCTGGACTTGACCCGAGCGGCCCGGAACACAGGTCACACCCTGTCGCGGCTTGAGGATTTCAATGAAGATAGGATTGCTGGTCGCGCCGAATGAGCGCAGCGTCAACCCGGCCGACCTGGCGAGCGCCGCGGAGGCGCTGGGCTTCGAGTCGTTATGGCTGCCGGATCATTCGGTGATGCCGGTGCATACCGCGACGCCACTGCCCGAGACGCGTCCTGGCGAAGGCGGCATTCCCGAAATCTACTACCACATGTGCGATCCGTTCGTGGCGATGGCGATGGCCGCCGCCGTCACCACGCGCCTGATGGTCGCCACCGGAGTGCTGCTGGTGCCGGAACGCAATCCGCTGCTGACTGCGAATGAACTGGCGACACTCGACCGTTTCTCGGGCGGGCGTGTTCTGCTTGGCATCGGAGCGGGATGGCTTCGCGAAGAGTCGGAAATGCTGGGAGTCGATTTTGCCCATCGCTGGACCCAGACCCGCGAGTACATTGCCGCGATGCGCGAGTTGTGGACCCAGGACGACGCCTCGTTCGACGGCCGTTACATCAAATTTCCGCCGGTGAAATGCTACCCCAAGCCCGCGCGTAAGGGCGGCCCCCCGGTACTCATCGGCAGCAAGGACAAGAACGCGCTGCGCTGGGTCGCGCGATGGGGCGACGGATGGTGTCCGATTTTTCTTTCGCCCGCGCAACTTAAGGATGAACTCGGCAAGCTGCGCGCCGAGTGCGCCGCGGCCGGCAGCGACTTCGGCCGGATGGACATCACGATCATGCGGCGCGAGATGCGTGGCGCGCGCGCCGACGTGCAAGCCGGCCTGGAACAGTACGACGCCGCCGGGGCGCATCGCTTCGTCATCATGATGCTCGAGGCGGCATTGCGCCCGGAGAATTATCAGTCGGAGCTGCAGCGGCTCGCATCGCTGTACGTGTGATCTTTAATATCCGTGCTCTTGAAGTGGACGGCATCGAAGCGCGATGAGCGACGACGAACTCAACCTGCGCATCATCGGCATCGATCCGAGTGAGGAAATCGCGGGAGCGCGCCATCTCAAGCTCCGCACGACCCGCGGCGAGATTCCGATAATCGTGCACGCGCCGCAGGCGCACTCGCCCGCCGCCGAAGGCCCCGGCCGGGCCGTGCTTTGCATCAGCGGCGCGCTCGGCGGCTTCGACGGCCCCGGTAAGCTCTACGTGCGGTTGGGGCAGGAACTGCCATCGGTGGGAATCACGGTGGCGCGCCTGAACTATCGGATGCCCAACGAGTTCGGCGAATGCGTGCTCGACACGATGGCCGGGCTGACGTTTCTCAAGGCGATGCAACACGAACGCGCTGCCCTGATTGGCCACTCTTTCGGTGGCGCGGTCGCGATAAACGCGGGCACGCTCGCTCCGATAGTGACGACGGTGGTGGCGGTTTCGAGCCAGCTCGCGGGCGCGCACGTGGTCGCCGAACTTGCGCCGCGTCCATTGCTGTTGCTGCACGGTACCGCCGACACGATTTTGCCTCACGAATGCTCCGAGCGGATTTACGATCGCGCGCAAGAGCCGAAGTCGCTCAAGCTTTTTCCTGGCGTCGGCCATCGCTTCACCGAAGCGGCCGACGAACTGCTCGAGACGGTCCGCGATTGGCTCGTCAGCCGTCTCTAACCGCGCGTCCGCGCATGGCGGCCGATTCGCCCGCCATGTGCCAGTCCGCCCACCATATGGATCGCGCCGGCCGGCATCTATAATCTGTTAGGTTCCAAACTCTCAGCTACTCGACTCTGGAAATGAAGATCAAAGCCGCAATCGTTGGCGCCACCGGAATTGCCGGGCAGCAGGTGCTGGCCGCCCTGGATGGCCATCCGTATTTCGAAATCGCCGCACTCGCCGCATCCGAGCGTTCCGCCGGAAAGACCTTTGCCGATGCGATAACCGACGCGCAGAGCGGGGTGCGGCGATGGTACGTCGGCGGTTGCGAGCCGCCGGCCGCGGCGCTCGGCCTCGAAGTGCAGGAAGCCAAGTCGCTGGACCTTCGCGGGATCGGCGTGGTGTTTGCCGCGGTCGAATCCGAGGCCGCGCGCGAATTGGAACCGATCTACGCCGCCCTGGTTCCGACCATCAGCACAGCCCGGCCGCATCGGATGGATCCCGACGTGCCGCTGCTGATTCCCGGCGTGAACCTCGACCATCTCGCGCTGGTGAACGAGCAGCGCCGGCGCCGCGGATGGAAAGGCTATATCGCGACGCTGCCGAATTGCACCGCGACCGGCCTGGCGATCACGCTGAAGGCCCTCGATGCGCGCTTCGGCGTCGAGGCCACGATGGTGACGACGATGCAGGGTATCTCCGGCGCCGGCCGTGACCTGCCCGCGCTCGATATCGTCGAGAACGTCATCCCGTTCATCCCGCGCGAAGAAGAGCGGGTGATGCTCGAGACGCGCAAAATCCTCGGCCGCGTTGCCGAAGGCGGCATCGCCGAGCTGCCGCTTCGCGTCAGCGCGACCTGCACGCGCGCCGCAGTGCTCAATGGGCATACCGAGGCGGTCGCGGTATCGCTGAAAAGAGCGGCTGGTGTCGAGGCGGTGAGCGAGGCGTTCGAGAGTTTCGGGCGCGAGTTCACCGCGCTCGAACTGCCCAATTCGCCCCGACATATGATTACCGTGCATCGCGATCCGATGCGCCCGCAGCCGCGGCTGGACCGCGACGCCGAGCGAGGGATGACGACATCGGTCGGACGGATCCGCTCCGATGAGGTCCTGCCCAACGGGGTGAAGTACGTGCTGGTCACGCACAACGCGGCGATGGGCGCGGGACGCGGCGCCGTGCTGCTCGCCGAATATCTGCGGCACACCGGTTATCTCGCGTAGGCCATACTGCTCGAGTCGCAGCGACCGTATTGGAAGACCTCGCGCGGTCTTCCGCGCGTCACACCGGGACGGTTGGTTGCTCAACGGATGTACCGAGTGCGACAGGGTCGATCCAGCTCACGGCTAAAAGCCGCAAATCGTGAATTACGCGCGGAGGACCGCGCGGGATCTTTCGACTCCGGCAGCCTCCGCTCAAGATGACCGAAGAAAATCGAATCGCTCTGGCTGCTGCTCAATCGCGCCCTAGTGGGTAGCTATCAGAAGTCGGCGACCAGCCTATCTCGTGCGCCGGCTGCGCGAGATTACGGCAGCCCTCGTTCAGGATGACAAAGGGGGTGACGGCGCCAAGTGCGTGGCAAACGGCTGACGGCTGGCCAAGTGCCTCTCCGACGGCATCGCCGCCGAGCGCTCGCGTCCTGTCATCCTGAGCGTCAGCGAAGGAACAACGCGAAGCGATGCATCTTCTTTCGCGGACATGCCACGAGCCGGTCATTTTTTTGGGTCATTCTGAGCGAGCGTTGCTCGAGTCGCAGCGACCGTATTGGAAGACCTCGCGCGGTCCTCCGCGCGTCACACCGGGCGGTTGGTTGCTCACCGGATGTCCCGAGTGCGACAGGGTCGATCCAGCTCACGGCTAAAAGCCGCAAATCGTGGATTACGCGCGGAGGACCGCGCGAGATCTTTCGACTCCGGCAGCCTCCGCTCAAGATGACCGAAGAAAATCGAATCGCTCTGGCTGCTGCTCGCGCCTAGTGGGTAGCTATCACGAGTCGGCGACTAGCCTACCTAGCCCCCCTCGGTTCCTTCTCTAAAGAACCGTTGCTTAGGAACGGCTGCCCCCCAGTCGAAGCCGGCGCGCGGAATCAGCCTGCTTTGCGGACGCGCCTGCGGCGAATCCGCAGCTTGCGCCGGCGCACCTGGATAGGATCGGTGCGCCGCTTGCGCGAGAGTTTATGATTGCGCCGGTTGCGTTGGCGGGAAGCTGGGCTCATCGATTTTTACCTTAGGGGTGCCGCGATCTGATTTGTTGGTACCACTGCGCCACTTACCACGGGCGCTGCATTCATCTGCGCCGCGATAGCCGCGGCGGCGCTGGCCGGCATCGCGGCCGCAGGCACTGGCGCCGCGGCCTCGCCCGGCGGCGGCGCGACGCGAATCGTTCCGCCCCGCTCGTTCACAACCTCGGCAACCGGCGCGCCTGGCGCGACGACGGCCGCCTGTTGCTGGCCAACCGGCAGGGAGCTTACGGCCTCGAACGTGGCCACGACCTCGCTGCGATCGCGCACGATGACGTGTCCGACGGTCTGATCCGCGGCCAGCGGTCCGTATAGCGACGGCGGCACGGCAAAATCCATCTTGAGGTTGTTCACGTCCGTCTTCGGTATAACCACCGAGACAGTACGCTGCGCCACCGGCTGCATCACTTCACTTGCGCCGACCCGCACTTGCATCGGCAAAAGCTGGCCCTGTTTGACTACCTCGACCTTCTCGAAATTGTCGAAGCCCCAGTCGAGCAGTTTGGCGGCCTGTACGAAGCGCTGCGCGTTGGACGGCGCACCCAACACTACCGCGATCAGGCGCATATTGCCGCGCTGCGCGGTCGCCGTCAGGTTGAACCCGGCCTTCAGCGTGAAGCCGGTCTTCAGCCCGTCGGCGCCCTCGTAGTGGCCGATTAGACGATTGGTGTTGTGCAGCAGCACCGCACCGTCGTCAAACGGCGCGGTCTCCATCGAAGACCATTGCAGCAGGTTGGTCTGATGGATGAGCGCGCGGGCTAGTATCGCAAGGTCGTAGGCGTCGGTCACGTCGGCATCATGCAGCGGTGTAGGCGGCAAGCCCTCAACCGTGCCGTAGACGGTATGCAACATCCCGAGACTCCGCGCGCGCGCGTTCATCATCTGAACGCAGCGTTCGGTCGAGCCGCAAATCTCCTCGGCAACGGCGACCGCGGCGTCATTGGCAGACCGGATAAGCGCGGCCTTCATCAATTCGCCGAGCGGGATGACCTCGCCCGAGTGCAGGCCCAGGCGTGAGCCGCTGGTGAAGGCGGCGTTGGCGCTGATCGTCGCGGGAGTGTTGAGATGGAAACGGCCAGCCTTGATCTGGTCCTCGGCAACCATCAGCAACATCATCTTGGCCATCGAGGCCGGCGGCCATTCGATACCGCCGTTGTAGTCGTAGATGATCCTGCCCGTGTCGGCGTCCTCAAGCAGGAGGGCGTGATAGGCCACCGTGGCGGTGCGTACCTGGTGGTGACGACGAGGGATTGCGTGTTTGTGATGGGACTTGGTGCTCGCGCTCACCGGCGCGGCGGCCATCAACACGGCTGCCGACAACACGACGGCCACCACGGGAATCGATCTCGTCCGCCGCCACCCCGCCGCCATCACGGCCCCCACCATCGTCATCTCCGCCTCACTCATCTGCCCATCCCACCCGTCCTGCCAGTACCGACGCCACATCCCATTGGCTTTAGCGCACCCGAGCGAAGTCATCCACGGGATCCGCGGCGTTCCTTGGACCGGCTCGCTGAGCGCGTTCGAGTATCGCCAGATTCTGGCGGGCTGGAGTGTAAGCCGGATCCGCGACCAGCAGGTCCGACCACTCCTCGCGCGCCAGAGTATACCGCCCCTCTTCGGCATAGATAAGGCCGAGCGTATTGCGCGCGTCGACCTCCTGCGGATTGAGCGTGACCGAGAGCAGCATCTCCTGCTCGGCGTCGCTGAGCATCCCGCGCCGCTCGTAGATTAGTCCCAGGTTGAAATGAGTCTCAGGCTGATCGGGCCCCAGTAAAGTCGCTAACTGCAGCACCTCGGTCGCGTTAGCGAGGCGGCCATCTTCGAAATAGACCAGTCCCAGGTTGAGGAAAAGTTGCCAATCGTCCAGTCCCAGTTCGACCGCGCGGCGGTATTCGCTGAGTTCGTGCCGATGCTGCCCGGTGACGCCATAGGCGAAACCGAGATGGTAATGGGCGAGTGCGTTGTTGGGATGCTCGTGAATCACGATGAGATGGCGGCGAATAGCGGCGGGATAGTCCTCCATCCCGAGGTAATAGTCCGCCAGGGGGTCGCAAACCTGCGGGTCCGGGGAAAAACCGTTCGACGCACGGGCGGGACCTGTCCAAATCGCCGCCGAGCAAATCAGCAATGCAAAGATGAGCCGAAACGCGCGATAACTAATCAAAATTATAAGCCCGTTGGTCCCGAACGAGCTTTCAAAACCTTAGCAGGAAAGTGAAATCAAAAAAAAGCGCGCGACGCCCTTTGGCGTCGCGCGCTTAAAAACCCGCATAGAGGCGCTACGCCTCTATGCGCCGAAGTCCAAACGCTTCAAACCAGCATCGCTAGCTTTGGCAGCAAATCTGCATGCTATTGAGCAGGGGGCGCCGCCGGGGTGCTCGTCGCACTGCTCGACATCGACTTCTTGTGATGGTGATGCTTCATGTGATGTTTCTTCGCCGTCGGCGTCGCCTCAGCCGCCGGAACCGCCGCTGATGCGTCAGCAGCCGGAGCTTGCGCATGCACAGCCGGAACCATCAGCGCACCGGCGAAGAGTGCCGCACTCAAGATCGTCAGAGTCCGCTTCATAACCAATTTTTCTCCTTTATCCTTTGGCGGCGCTGCTCTGCAGGCCGCATGTCCAAAGCCATTGCCATTGCCGTGCCACCTAAAAACCCAAGCCAAATCGCATACCGAGAGAGTCTCCGGCAATTGTGCCTGACGCAGTTCGTCTAACTGTCATACGTTTTGCGGTGTGATCGATTGCCTCTGAACCGCAACGCTGCGCCACTTAGCGCTCTTTGCCGGCTGTCTGATCCTCGCGCCGCACCCGGCGCAGTCGCCCATAAAGCAAAAACAGCTCCCGGAAGGCGCGTGCGATGACCTTGAAACTGGCACCGGATTGCTCTCCGGCTAAGCGCGGCAAATGCTGAACGTCGACTTCACAGATCCTCGCTCCGCGCCCTGCCAGATACGCCATCAGCTCGGCCGAGATCATCGCACCCTTGGCTTGCAGATCTATCCCCTTCAATAGATCGCCCCGGAACAATTTGAGCCCACAATCGATGTCACTCAGGCGGATGCCTAGCAACAGCCGTATCAGCACCGTCCAGGCCTTCCCGTTGACCCGCCGCATCAGTTTATCGGCGCGATGTCTCCTGTTCCCGACCACCACGTCGTATTCCGGCACCTTTGCCGCAAGACGGGCGAGGTCGCGAGCCTCGAACTGGCCGTCGCCGTCGCACAGCACGATCCACGGCTCGCGGCAGGCGCGAATCCCCGACACTACCGCGGCGCCATAGCCGCGATTCGCCGGATGATGAACGACCTTGAGGCAAGGATTGGCGGCGGCCATCCGATCGGCAATTTCGCCCGTGCGATCGCGGCTGCCGTCGTCGACCACGACGATTTCGTAGCGTCCCGCGAACTTGGGAAGCTCGGTCTCGAGCGCCGCGGCCACCCGCGCGATGTTACCTTCCTCGTTGTGACAGGGCAGGAAGACGCTAACACCGGCCAGGCGGACCGGCTCAGTCACCGAGCGCGCGGTAGCCGCCACGGAAAAAGAGAAGGGGTTTGCGGTCGATGGTCGAAGCTTCCTGGATCTCGCCGACGTAGATGGTGTGGTCGCCGCCGGGATAGGCCGCGGAAAGCTTGCACTCGATGTAGCCGAGGGTGCCGTCCAGGATTGGCGCCCCGTTTGCGCCTGTGCGGTAGGCCACGCCCTCGAACTTGGGGCCGCCGCTGACCGCAAAGCGCCGCGACAGCGCCTCCTGGTCATCGGCCAGTATATTTACCGTGAATACCTTGCTCTCCTCGAAGTAAGGATAGCTCTCGGCCTTCTTGTCGACGGAGATCAGCAGCAACGGCGGGTCCAGTGAAACCGAAGTGAAGGCGTTGGCCGTCAGGCCGAAGGGCTTGCCGTCGGTCGAGTGGGTGGTGATAACAGTCACGCCGGTGGCGAAATGTCCCATCACGCGGCGCAGTTCATTTCTATCGATAGCCATTCGGGGATTACTCCGCGACGCGGATGGTATCAGAGCAGTTCGCCGAGCGTCAATTTAGAAATTCGGTGGCCAAGTCTCAGAGTCATTACGACGCGACGCCCAATGGCCGCCTGCCTCGCGAGCTACCAACCCGAGCGGTCGCGCGGCAGGACCTCGCGACCGCCCAGATACACATAGTCGAGATCGAGCGAGGTCAGCGGCCGCTCGTTACTCAGGACTCGAACGCTGACCGGCTGGGCCACAAATATCGTATGGTCGCCGGCGATGACGCTGTTGACCACCCGCGCCTCAATCGAAACCATCGCCTGCTTTAGCCATGGCACACCAAGCGTTGGCGAGAGCTCATATTCGATGTCGGTGAGGTTGTCCGGACGGCGTGCCCGTGCGGAGTAGAAGTAATCCTCCAGGGCCTTGCCCCGCGCTCCCACCACGTTGAATCCAAGCGCTTGCGTGCGACTCAGTGCGGCACGTGAGAAGTGATTGTTATCGACTGCCGCGGTGAACAGCGGTGGCTCACCGGAAACCTGGGTCGCCCACGACGAGGACATCCCGTGATGATGACCGCCGTCGATAACGGTCAGCACGTAGATGCCAGTGGTAAGCGAAGCAAAAGCCTGTGCGAGTTCGTTATCCATAGAAGCACCAGTTATCATTACAGGTATTTGACAAGTATCGGCAATTAATATGGCAAGCATTATCGGGGAACCGGCCGCGTCAAAGGCTAATCAGAATTGACCCGGCGGCCAAGCTCTTCCACAATTATGCTGGCGGTGGGGAAAGATGCGATGAAGCGCGTGTTGCGGCTGGCATGGGGGAGAGCAATATTCGCGAGCGCGCTGGCGACGCTATGCTTAGCCAACGCGCCTGCGATGGGCAGTCCGGCCGCTACAGCTCCCGTGACCTCCACTTCCGCAACTTCGTCGCCTGCAGTCACTGCGCCAGCCGCCACGTCCACACCAGCCGCAGTCTCTGCTCCGTCGACGGCCCCACAACCTCCCGTCTCATCCGCGCTCAAGCCAGGCCAATGGGTGACGCTACCGCCGGTTCAACCGGCGTCATCCACGAGCCCCAAAGTCGCTGCGGTTCCAGCCGTCGCGGCAGTCCCGGCGCCCACCTCCGCCGCGGCAGTCGCATCGCCGGCTGCAGCGCCCGTACCTCCTGTGACCGCGACTGCGCCATCCGCTGCCGCGTCCGCACCCCCGGTAGCCGCGCCCGCGCCGCCAGTAGCGGCGGCAACGTCGCCGACGACAGGGGCGGTCGCCGCGGCACCTGCGGCCACTGCCGCAAGTCCGGCCGCGCCTGCGGTCTCGGCCAGTGGCGCGGCGCTCAGCGCCGCCGCGCCCGCCGTGAACGCAACGCCTGCGATCGCCGCCGTAGCGGCGACGACCGCGGGCGTTGCGCCGCCCGCGACCTCGGCGCAGCCGCCGGCTGGCGCGCAGCCTGCGGCGTCGGCCGCGCCCACGCCGAGCCTGGCGGCTCTCACGCCCCCCGGTGGCGCCACGGGAGTCGCGCCGCTTAGCGGCGCGACTCCCGTGGCGCCCGCCGAGGCGTCCACGCCTGCGCCCGGCGCGACCGCCAAGGATCGACCGACCGCGGGCGTAATCGCCTTGCGCAATACCAAGGATCCGTCAATCGTGCGCGATCCGTACAGTTGGTCGGTGATGATTTACAAGTCGCAGCATCGGCTGGTGGTCTATTACCGGGGACGTCTCTACAAAGAGTATCACGCGGTATTCGGGCGCAATCTCGATCCCGGGACCAAGCTATGGGCGGGCGACCGCCGCACGCCCGAGGGCGCCTACACTATCATCGCCAAGCGGCTCAACTCGCGCTGGCGCTACTTTCTGAAACTCGATTACCCCAACCGCCTCGATCGTGAGCGCTACGACGATCTCGTCTCGCGGGGCGAGGTGCCGCGGTCAAGAGGCCGTGCGATTTCCCCGGGCGACGGGATCGGAATCCATGGCACGGACGAGCCGATCCTCAACACCGGCAACGTCAACTGGACCACCGGATGCATCTCGGTCGATAACGGCGCGATCGATGAGCTCGAAGCTCTTCTGCCGGTTGGTACGCTCGTGGTAATCAAGCCTTAAGACCGGCGCGCGACGAACCCGGATACGCCGCGCGCGCCGAACATAAACTGAAAACCGTGCGATGGAGTGATGCGATGGACCCCAATATCCCGCTCAAGGGCGAATTCAACTTTACGCGCCTGGAAAAAGTGGCCTTCGGACCGGGCAAGGCCGCCGACCTCGGACGCGAACTCGAACGCCGGGGGCTTACCCGCGCGCTGATCGTCACCGGCAAAACCCTGGGACGCTCGAAGCTGCTCGACAAGGTCACCGCAGCGGCCGGCGCGCGGCTGGCGGGAGTGTTCAAGGGCGCGAGCCAGCACGTGCCTTCGCAAACCGTTGCCGCGCTCGTCGAGGAGTACAAGCGTACCGGCGCTGATTCCATGGTGAGTTTTGGCGGCGGGAGCCCGATCGATACCGTAAAGGTCGCCGCCAAACGCATCCTGGAAGGCTCGGGCGCCGGTGCCGCGGCCGCGCATACCATAGATTTCGAGGCGGCCGACGTGGCGGGCGGTCCCGACCTGATCCATATCGCGATGCCGACCACGCTCTCGGCGGGTGAGTTTACGCCGATCGGCGGCGTCACCGACGAGTCGAACAACGTCAAAGGCGGTGTGGTGGATCCGCGCCTTGCGCCGCGCACTATCATTCTCGACCCTGAGCTGACGGTCGAGACGCCGGCCTGGCTATGGACGGCAACTGGGATGCGCGCGATGGATCACGCGGTCGAGGTCATCTACTCGTCGCGCCATCAGTTGATCGCCGACACGCTGGCGGCGCGCGCGATTTCGCTGCTGGTCAATCATCTGCCGGCCTCGCTCAAGACCACCGGCATCGAGTCGCTGGCCCATCGCGGAAAATGCCAGCTCGCGGCGTGGTTCTCGATCTTCGGCATCATGAATACGCGCGTCGGTATCTCGCACGCGCTGGGTCATCAGATCGGCCCGATGTGGGACGTGCCCCACGGCGTCACCTCGTGCATCACTTTGCCGCACGTGATGCGGTTCATGGCGGATATCGCGCCGGAGCGCTTTGGTCCGATCGCGGAGGGACTGGGCGTGCACTTCGACGAGCGCGACGCGCGGGCGGCCGCGAAAGAATGTGCCGAGCGGATGGCGAAGTTCATCGCACAATTCGAGGTTCCGCACCGGCTGCGCGACGCCAATGTGCCGCGCGAAGAGATTGGCACGATCGCGGCTACGGTGCTCGAAGAGGTCGAGCGCTCGGACACGGTCGGCGCTCCAGTGACGCGCGAGAACATGGTCCAATTGTTGGAGGCGGCTTATTAGAAGACGCGGCAACGGCGGCGCGCTTTCGAGAAGTGCTCGTACTGGAGAGGCCTCGAGATTTCTCTAGTCTCCGGCGGCGGCTGAGCGATTCTCTTCCGTCGCGCGGAGCGCGCGCCGATGCAAGTAGATATAAACGGGCACTCCGCTTAGGACGATTAACAGTCCGCCCCATGTATAGCGCGGCTTGACCACCAGCAGATCGGCCATCAGCGCGACCGCGGCCACGACGTATCCCGCAGGCAGCCACGGATAGCCCCATGCGCGGTACGGACGCGGCGCGTCGGGGCGCCGCACGCGCATCACGAACACCGCGCTCACCGTGATTACATAAAAGATAAGCTGCGCGAAGATCACGTAGTCGAGCAGCTCCGAATATGTGCCCGAGAGCGTCAGCGCCGCCGCCCACGCCGATTGCATCACCAGTGCGATGGCCGGGACGCGGGCGCGATTGAGCCGGCCCGCCGCGGCGAAGAACACGCCGTCATGCGCCATCGCGTAGAGCACGCGCGCGCCGGTAAGAATGAGTCCGTTGACGCATCCGAAACCCGAAACCATCACCAGCACGGCGGTGATGACCCCGCCTGCGCTGCCCCACACCATCTGCATCGCGGCGGCCGCGACACGGTCGTGCGACGCGCCCGCGATACCCTGGGCGAAGACCTGATGCTTTAGTGCGCCGGCGCCGGGGCCGGCTACCCCTGGAGTTGCAAGGACGGGAAGCTGGCAGAGGTACGCAACGTTAGTCAGGACATAGAGCAGGATCACGATGCCGGTGCCGAGCGCTAGCGCGCGCGGCAGGTCGCGCTTGGGATTACGAATCTCCGCCGCGATAAAAGTGACGTTCGCCCAGGCGTCCGCGGCGAACAGCGACCCGACCATCGCGGCGCCGAACGCGGCGACGAACCCCGTCGACCATCGTCCGGGGCCAAAAAATCCGTCGACGAAATTGATCTCGACCGCGCGATGGTTGGGCGCGATGATGCATCCGAGCAGGATTATCGTGCCCAACGAGAGCAACTTGGCACTGGTGAAAAAATTCTGCACCGCGCGGCCGAGGTCGAGTCCGCGCAGGTTGACGAAAGTGAGAATCGCGATCATCGCAATCGCCCCGGCGCGCTCGGGACCCAGTCCCATGCCCTGCCATTGGAACCACATCGGACCGCCCAGTGAAGGCCATAGCACCGCGGCGAAGCGCGCGAACGCGACGGCAACCGCCGCGATAGTGCCGGTCTGGATCACCAGCAGCAGCGTCCAGCCGAACAGGAAGGCGGGCATCCCGCCGTAAGCCTCACGCAGGTACACGTATTGGCCGCCTGCCTGCGGCATCATCGCCGCGAGTTCGCCATAAGACAGCGCGCCGGCGATCGTCATCAGGCCTGCGGCTATCCACACCGCAAGCAGCGCGGCGGGCGAACCGACGTGACGCGCGATATCGGCTGAGACGATGAAAATGGCCGAGCCGATCATCGAACCCGCCACGATCGTGATCGAATCGAATAGCGACAAGTCCGCCTTCAACCCGATTGATCCCGCGGCATCCCTTGCAGCCTCGGCCATGTCTACGCTCCTGCCATTTTTGTTGCTCGTTGATTTAACCGGAAAATCGGACTTAGCTCACCATCAGGCGGCGCTGGATAATCCCACAACAGGAGGAAACTAACACCGTGGCGGCGAAGAAACGGGTACCGAATGTGCGAAAAGTAGGAACGTCCCGACCAGTCAAAGCCGTCAAATCGGCCAAGCGGGGTGACTCGGCCAAATCAGCCAAGTCAGGCAGATCAGGCAAGATCGCCAAATCAGCCAAGCCGGCCGCATCGGGCCGGATCGCTCAGCTTGAGGCGATGGTGCAAAAGCTTCGGGCCAATCTTGTAGCCGAAGCGCAACGGCGCAAGCTCGATCAGCGTGTCCTGTCCGAAGCCAGGAAGGCGCGTGACGTCGTCGCCAGGCAGCTATCGGCGCTGCGAGCGGAGGGGTTGAAAGTCGCGGGGCAGCTCAAGCGCGCGGCGCAGGACAACCATGCGCTGGAGTCGGCGCAGCGGGCGGCGCTAGCCAGGATCGAAGAGCTGCGCGTCGAACTGCACGACAAGGGCGAAGAGGTGCGGCGCACTTCCGCCGAGCTGGCGAAACTGGCACGCGAGTCAGCCGCGCGCGCGAAAGAGATCGTGCACGATCGCGTCGTCGGCCTGGAACCTCATCACGACGCCGACATCGAGGGCGTGCACGACGACGACCTGTTCGGGGACGATCCGTTCCCCCGCGAAAAGCCACCGCTCTAGATCAATCTAACGTACCAGCCCCAAAGCCCGACGTGTAGCGACGTCGGAAACGAGGAGGCTGATCCCGAGCCCGCCTTACGGTGCCGCGGGAGAAGCCATCGCGGCGGGAGAAGCCATTGCCGCGGGACTCGCCATCGTGCCGGCGTTGGGAGCCGCCATGCTGGCCTCAGCAGAGGCGGCAGTAGCGGGACTCTCGGATGTGGACTCGCTCTTCTGACATGCCATTGCGGTGAAGAACATCGGGATCAACGCCAGAACCAGATATTTGCGCATCGTTGCCTCCTTGATGTCAGGAACCCAAGGTCAAGCTACTTCGACAATCTCGCGTAGTTCAAGCTCGTTATAGCGAGCGCTTGTGAACAGATCACGCGCGAATTTTTGCGTGTCACTGCAACAGTATGTATGATTGCGCCGGAAATTGCATAGGAGGACGGGTTTGTGGCAGAGCATCGTCGTTTTGGCATCTCGGCGGGTATGCTCGTATCCGCGGGGGCGGGGCAGGTGATTGAACACGATATGGATATGAAACGCAGTAAGCCGCATCAATCCGCAGTGAACTCGCGCCTGGCCGAGTTGATGCGATGGCTTATGCCCAATAAGCGTCCAATCGGCTCGCCAATGCGCTCGGTAGCGCGTGAAATCGAGGAGTTGTGGCCGTCGCGCGATCGTTAACTTCAGATTGCACACTTTCGCGCGATTGGATCGTACTCGGAACGCGTAGATCATTCTCGAAAAGGAACCCCTGCGCATAACTGCAGCGCTCGGTTCGAGTGCGTCCGCAGGACAGCTTGGGACGACTGCCTGGGCGGTCCATTTCGGGGGATTGCATCGGAGGACTACTTCGATGGATGACATCGTCCGCATCTCGAGTAGCGCACCCTGGGAACCAATCTTCGGATATTCGCGCGCGGTCAGGGCCGGCGATTGGGTGGCAGTGTCGGGCAGCACCGGCCTCGATGAAAATGGACAGCTTGTCGGCCGTGGACAAATCTACGTGCAGGCGCGCCAGGCCATCAGCAATATCGCGGCGGCGTTGGGACGCCTCGGGCTTGGGCTCGATCGCGTGGTGCGAACGCGGGTCTACGTGACGGCGCTCGATCGCTTCGGTGATGTCGCGCGCGCGCATCAGGAGATGTTCGGTGATGCGCCCCCCGCTTCAACCGTGGTCCAAATCGCCGGGTTGGTACATCCCGACATGCTCATCGAAATCGAGGCCGACGCGTATGCGGGTCCGGCGGAGACCGCCGCGGCCGGCCCCACGGGGGCGGTTCATGCGGCGCCCGCGTCCAAAGGCCGTGCACCGCGCAAAGGCGCGAGTGCGCCCGCGGCACGCCCCCGGCGCAAGTCGGCGCGCCGGCGTTAGACCCCCCGCCTCCCGCTCGTACGTCGTGAGACGCGCGCCACGTTCAACAGGCGTGGCCGCGAAAAATCTCTAGGGGCTCAATACCACGTGATGATGCGGGGTGCGGCCGATCGCCGAGGCGAAGGCGTTGGTGGCGCTGGTGACATACGGCTGCGGGAATAGTCCAATCACGACCGTCCCGACCGCGGCAATCAACAGCGCGGCGACCAGCGCCGGCCGCGTGCGCAATGCCACCGGCTCCACGCCGCCCTCGCGCGCGTACATCGCGATCAGCACCGACAGATAGTAATAGGCCGAGATGACGCTGTTGATGACGGCGATGATCGTCAGCCACAGCAGATGAGCGTCGAGCGCGGCGGAGAAAATGTAGAACTTGCCGAAGAAGCCGGCGAGCGGAGGCACCCCGGTGAGCGACAACATGAACAGCGCCATCGCGGCGGCGAGCATCGGATGGCGCGTCGCGAGGCCGCGGTAGTCCGCGATGTCGTCGTGGACCGCGCCGCGCCGCTCGAGCGCTACCACCACCGCAAAGGCTCCCAGGTTGGTGAAGGCGTAGCCGAGCAAATAGTAGAGGATGGCCCCGCCGGCGCGCGGCGAGGCGACCGCGGTCATCGCGACCAGGATGTAACCGGCGTGCGCGATTGCCGAGTAGGCGAGCATCCGCTTGATATTGGTCTGCACCAGCGCGGCCAGGTTGCCCGTCGGTCATGGTCAGCACGGCCATCACCCACAGCACCATCGTCCACTGCGCGCCCAGCGGCTCGAGATGGACCATGAAGATGCGCATGAAGGCGGCGAATGCCGCGATCTTCACGCCGACCGCCATGAACGCGGTGATCGGCGTGGGCGCGCCCTCGTAAGCGTCGGGCGTCCACATATGGAACGGTACGGCGGCGACCTTGAAACCGAAGCCGATCAGCAGCAGGCCGACGCCGGAGAGCAGCAGCGCATTGTCGGTGGCGGGACGCGAGAGCGCGGCTTCGATCGGTTCGAGCTTGATCGAGCCGGTGGCGCCATAGATGAGAGCGATACCGTAGAGCAGAAAGCCGGTGGAGAACGCGCCGAGCAGGAAGTACTTGAGCGCGGCTTCGTTGGAGCGCGGGTCGCGGCGCAGGAAGCCGGCCAGCGCGTAAACCGCGATCGACATCGTCTCGAGGCCTAAAAAAATCACGATCAGATCGTCGGCCGCCGCCATCAGCATCATGCCGAGCGCGGCGAACATCACCAGCGCATAGTACTCGGCGCCCGCGAGTCCCTGGTCGGAGGCATACTCGACCGACATCAACGCGGTCATGGCGGCGGCGAACAGGACCAGCAACTCGAAATAAGCGCTGAAATTGTCGACCGCGAGCGCACCCGAAAAAGCCGCCGTGGGACGTCCGCCGAACAAGAGCAGCGCCAGGATGGCCGCGAAGACGAAGAGTGCAATCGACAGGATTCCGAGACCGCCGCTATCTTCGTCGTCGATCTGCACGCCGGCGAGCAGCACGCCCATCGCGCCCACCGCCACCACGATGAGTGGCAGGATCGGCACCCAGGCAAAGTTGATAACGCTCCAGTTGAATTGCGTCATTTGGCTGCCATGGACGTGGGGTCGAGCGCGGCGGCAAGCGCGCGCGCGTCATGCTGCTGGCGGTCGCGACGCACCTGGGCGGCGTGGACCCGGCCGAGAAGGGCGCCCACCGAGGGCTCCATCCGGCTGAGCAGCGGCCGCGGAAAGAGTCCCATGAGGAGCATCAGCGCCATCAACGGCGCCATCACCGCGATCTCCCGTCCGCTCAGATCCGCGATGGTCTTGTTGACGGCCTTGGTAATCGGACCGAACATCACGCGCTCGTAAGCATAGAGCATGTAAAGCGCGCCGAGGATCAGGCCGGAGACGGCGATTTCGGCGGCCAGCGATTTGCTGAGATAGGTGCCGAGCAGGATCAGGAACTCGCCGACGAAGCCGTTGAGCCCGGGCAACCCGATCGATGAAAGCATCACCACCATGAAGATCGCGGCGTAAATCGGCACGCTTCGCCATAGCCCGCCGAACTCGGAAATCTCACGCGTGTGACGGCGCAGGTAGATCATCCCGATCAGCAGGAACAGTCCCCCGGTGGAAACTCCGTGATTCAGCATCTGGTAGATGGCGCCTTCCATCCCCTGCGGATCGAGCGCGAAGATGCCCAGCATCACGAAGCCGAGATGGCTTATCGAGGAGTAGGCGACGAGCCGCTTCAAATCCGGCTGCACCATCGCGACCAGCGCGCCGTAGATGATCCCGACCACCGCCAGCGCCAGGAACAGGGGCGCCGCCTCGATCGCGATCTCCGGAAAGAGCGGGATCGCGAACCGCAGGAAGCCGTAGGTTCCCATCTTCAGCATCACGCCGGCCAGGATGACCGAGCCCGCGGTCGGCGCCTCGGTATGCGCGTCGGGCAGCCAGGTATGCACCGGCCACATCGGAACCTTGATCGCGAAAGCGAGCGCAAACGCCGCGAACATCCAGACGGATTCGCGATGGCTCAGCGGAACGCCATAGAGTGCCGGCAGATCGAAGGTCAGATGGCCGAGATGTGCGCGCGCGGCGTTCACCAGGTAAAGAATCGCGACCAGCATCAGGATCGAGGCGAGCATGGTGTACAGGATAAACTTGAAGGCGGCGTAGTATTTGCGCCCGTGCCCCCAAATTCCGATCAGGAAGTACATCGGAATCAGCATCAGTTCCCAGAACACGTAGAACAGAAATAGATCGACCGCGAGCAGCGCGCCCAGCAGTGCCATCTCGAGCACCAGCATGAAGAAGCAAAACTCGCGCGGCCGGATGTCGATATCGCCGCCGCCCGAATAGAGCAGCGAGAGCGAAAACAGCACCGTGGTCAGAAGCACCAGGAACAGGCTGATCCCGTCCACGCCGAGGTGATACGAGATTCCGAACTGCGGAATCCAAGCGTATTGCTCGACGAACTGGTAGTGCGCCTTACCCGCGTCGAAGGCGGCGAACAGATAGATCGAGATGGCGAGCGGGATCAGCGAGAAGATAAAGCCGGCGCGCCAGGTCGCGCGATCTTCGGGCTGCGCGAGCACGAACAGCGCGCCCAGCAGCGGCGTGAAGACAAGTGCGGTCAGCCAGCAGCCACCCATCAGCGCACCATCACCAGGTAAACGTAGTACGCGACGATCGCCACCGCGCCCACCAGGTAAACGAACGCGTAGACCTGGACGTTGCCGGTCTCCGAACGCCGCGTAATCTCGCCGGATTCCTCGACCCCGAGCCCCGTGCCATTGACGATACCGTCGATGAGGTCATGGTCGACGCCGCGGTTCAGCACGGTTTCCGATCCCCAGAAAAGAAAGCGTCCGAAGATCAGGTTGTAAGCCTCGTCGACGTAGTACTTGTCCACCAGCACTTGGTAGACCGCGCGCGCGTCCGCCGCGATCTGTGCGGGCAGCTCGGGATTCTGAATGTAGAGCACGTAAGCGGACACGAAGCCGACCAGCGTCGCGAGCAGCGCGGCGAGGCCGACCGCCTCGCCGGCGGCGCCATGCGCGCGACAACGGGCCGAACACCGGCTCGAGAAAGCGCGTGAACGCGCCGCCCCATAGCCATCCGTCCGGCATCTCGACCCATCCGCCGACCACCGAGAGCACGCCCAGGATGATGAGCGGCACGGTCATCACCGGCGGCGACTCGTGCACGTGCTTGTCGGGCGCGACCCGCGAGGTTCCGTGGAAGGTCAGGAACATCAGGCGGAACATGTAGAACGCGGTGAGGCCGGCGGTGATGATGCCGATCAGCCACAGCCATAGTCGCCAGCGGCGAACGTGCGCTCCAGGATCAAGTCCTTGGAGAAGTAGCCCGAAAATCCGGGCACCGCGCTTATCGCGAGCGTCGCCGCGAGCATCGTGGCGTAGGTTATCGGCATCCGCCGCCACAACGCGCCCATCCGGTTCATGTCCTGCTCGCCGTCGAGCGCGTGGATGATCGATCCGGCGCACAGGAACAGCAGGCCCTTGAAGAACGCGTGCGTCATCACGTGAAAAATTCCGGCCGCGAACGCGCCGGCGCCCACGCCCATGAACATGTAGCCGATCTGGCTGATGGTCGAGTAGGCGAGCACGCGCTTGATGTCGGTCTGCACGATCGCGACGGTCGCGGCGAAAAATGCGGTCACGGCGCCGATGACCGCGACCACGTACATCGCGTCGGGCGTCGAGCGTGTAGAGAAAATGCAGCCGCGCGATCATGTAAACGCCCGCGGTCACCATCGTGGCGGCGTGGATCAGCGCGCTGACCGGAGTCGGGCCGACCATCGCGTCGGGCAGCCATACGTAAAGCGGAATCTGCGCCGACTTGCCGGTCGCGCCGAGCAGCAGCAACAGCCCGGCCATCGTCGCCACCGGCGCGAGCATCGCGCATGGGTCTGCATCTCGGCGAAATTCAGCGTCCATACGCCATGTGCGGCGAGCGCGGATAGTATCGTCAGGATGCCGAGGACGAAGCCCGCGTCGCCGACGCGATTGACGATGAAAGCCTTGCGCCCGTTGTACGCGAACTGCGGGTTGTCGTACCAGAACGCGATCAGTAGGTACGAGCACAGGCCCACGCCCTCCCATCCGACGAACATCAGCAGCAGGTTGTCGGCCAGCACCAGCACGAGCATCGAGAGCGCGAACAGGTTCATGTAGGCGAAGTAGCGCGCGTAGTCCTCGTCGTGGGCCATGTAGCCGACGGAGTAGAGATGGATCACCGCGCCGACGCCGCTGACGATCAGCGTCATCACGGCGGAGAGCGCGTCGAGGCGCAGCGCGATTTCGGTGTGGAACTGGCCCGGCTGTTATCCACGGCCATAGCGTCACTTCGAGCGCCGCCCCGGACGGCATCGCGAGAAGGCGCGTAAAGCCCCATAGCGCGACCGCGAAGGCGAGAAAGATCACTCCCGGGCCGACGAAGTTGACCGCGCCACGGCCCGCGCGATTGCCGCAAAAGAGTTGAACAGGAAGCCCAGCGCCGGGAACAGCAGGATCAGGCCGAGCGCGGGAAATTGAGCCGTCATGGATTTACAGTTCGCTCCGTTCACCAGCGCATCAGGTTGAGCTCGTCCGCGTTGACGGTTTCGCGGTTGCGGAAGACCGAGATGATGATCGCGAGGCCGACCGCGGCCTCGGCCGCCGCCACCGTCATCACGAAAAACACGATCACCTGCCCGTCCATCGAGCCCAGCCGCCGCCCCAGCGCGACGAAGGCCAGGTTGACCGCGTTGAGCATCAATTCGATCGACATGAACATCACGATGATGTTGCGGCGCAGGATCACGCCGGCCACGCCGATCGCAAACAGCACGGCGCTCAGCGCCATGAAGTAGCTCATCGGAGCCATCGTCAGGCGCTCTCCGATCGTGCTACCGGCGTCTCGGCCGCGGCCTGGAGGCGATGGAGCCCGACCGCATCGGCGCCGCACGGTACCCGGCGGGCCAGCGCGATCGCGCCGACGATCGCGGCCAGCAACAGGATCGAGGTTATCTCGAAGGCGATCAGGTAATCGGAAAAGAGCGTGGTGCGCGAGGCTCCCGATCGATCCATAGTCCGGCGGGCAGCGACCGTCTGGGCGCCGGCCGCGCTCGGCGCATGCCACAGGATAACGAACAGCTCGGCCACCAGCACCGCGCTGCAGCAAGCCCGCCGATCGCCTTGAGCGCGAGATAGCCCGGCGCGCTGCGCAACTCGGCCTGCAGGTTGAGCAGCCAGATCACGAACAGGAACAGCACCATGATCGCGCCGACGTAGACGATTATCTGCAGAAAACCGACCGTCACCGCGCCGAGCCCGATGAAAATGCACCGCGATCGTCAACAGCGTCACCACCAGCGCGAGCAGGCAATGCACCGGGTTGCGCTGCAGCGACTGTGCCGAGCGCCGAAATAACGGCGAGCGCGGCGAGAAAGATGAACACTCCAAGCGACATCGTCAATTGCGCTCCCGAGGCCAGCACTACGACGATCGCGGTGACGACGACATTGGCGAGCCCGAGCGGCACCAGCCCCTTCCATCCGAGCCGCATCAACTGGTCGTAGCGAAAGCGCGGCAGCGTCCAGCGGATCAGAATCTGCAGCCAGCAAAAGACGATCGTCTTGATCATGAAGGCCACCAAGCCGAGGATCGCGACGAGCAGTTGCGGCAGTCCGAGATGAGCGCCGCCGGGAAAATGGAAGCCGTCGCGATAAAGCCACGGCACCTGCCATCCGCCGAAAAAGAACACCGTGATCAGCACCGCGACCAGCACAATCTCGGCGAAGTCGGTCATCATGAAGACCGCCTGCTTGCCGCCTGAATACTCGGTGAAGTAGCCCGCCACCAGTTCCGATTCGCCCTCGGGCAAATCGAACGGCACGCGTTTCGATTCCGCCATTCCGGCGATGAGCAGCATCAGGAAAGCGACCGGCTGCAGACAGATTCCCCAGCGCGGCAGAAACCCGAACCACACCCCGCCCTGCGCATGGCACATCGCCTGCAAATCGAGCGTGCCGTAGGTCATCACGACCGACGATAATGGCGAGGCCCAGGCGCAATTTCGTAGGAAATCATCTGGGCGGTCGCGCGGATGCCGCCGAGCAGCGCCCAGCGATTGTTCGAGGCCCATCCGCCCAGCGCGACGCCGTACACGCCGATCCCGATGGTCGCCAGGATGTAGAGCGCGGCGGACGTTGACATTGGCCGGCCTGCAGCGTGATCGTGCGCGAGCCGATTTGCACCATGTCGCCGAACGGCACCACCGCGAAGGTGATTATCACCGGAAAGAGGGCGAGAAACGGCGCGAGGCCGTGCAGGAATTTGTCCGCGCCCTCGGGCACGAAGTCTTCCTTGGTGAAAAGCTTCAGCGGGTCGGCGATCAGCGTGTTGACGAAACCCAGGTTCGGCAGGCCGATCCGCTTGCCGAGGCCGGTGATCGAGGCGCGATTGGCGCCGATACGGTCCTGGATCAGGGCGCTGCCCTTGCGCTCGAACCACAGCAGCACGCCCGCGAGGTTGAGGACCATCACCACCACGATTATCGCCTTGATGGCTTCGATTAGGAGGTCAATCAGCACGGCGGGCAAGCTCGTCGATAAGTTGGACGGTGAAGCCCTCGATCAGGGCCTGTGCCGCGATGGAATCCAGAGGAACCTCTCCCGCCGCTCGCGATGCTCGCGGCGACCTCTCCTGGGACAAGGAGAGGTGAAGATCCGGAGCCGAGGAGAGGCTGAATCCCGGGCCGAGCAAGGCTTAATCCCGGGTCGAGCAGAGGTGAAGAAGAACCTCCCCGTCCGATTGTCCGAGTGATTCTCTCTCCTTGTCCCAGGAGAGGGTTAGGGAGAGGTCCGATGGCCGGTTTTCGCGAAGCATCCATCGCGTTCGCGACGGCACGGCCTCGCCCGTTCCACAACGTCCGGGCAGCAGCCGGCGTTCGGCAGGCGCGCCGGGAGAAAGGCGGACTTCGGCGCTGATTTCGGAGCTGATTGCAGACGACCGCACTATAACTTGACCTTCAACCAAACAATTTCCCGAGTTCAGGAAGCTAATGGCCGATCCAAGAAATCCTAAAATACGTAACTCAAATCGCCAGCCTGCGCTAGAGCGCCGGGACGTCCAAAGGCGACGCGCACAAACTTGCGGCAATCTGGAGACTGGGCTATGGTCCGCCCGTCGGCCTGGGGGACGCCGAAATTTAATTGTTGCGACGCCGATTCGTCATACGATTTACTGCCGCTCGCGCCAAGGCGCCCGGCGGCGACGGAGCGTGCCCTCGATGAGAGTTATCGCGGGCGAAGCCCATGGGCGGCGGTTGCGCGCGCCGCGCGGGTTGGTGACGCGGCCAGCGACGGCGCGGGTGCGCGCGTCGATTTTCTCGCGGCTGGCGGCACGCAAGGATTTGGTGGGCACGCGCGTGCTCGACCTGTTCGCGGGCAGCGGTTCGCTGGGGCTCGAGGCGCTCTCGCGCGGCGCGTCAAAGGCGGTATTCGTGGACTCTTCGCGCGCGGCGGCGACGGCGATTCGCGACAACCTGCGCGCGCTCGGCCTGGAAGCGCGCGCGGAGGTGATGGTCACGAGCGTGGAGCGCGCGCTCGCGGCCCTGGCCGTGCGCGGCGAGCGTTTCGACCTGATCTTCGTCGACGCGCCGTATCGCGACGACAGCAGCGCCGCGGTGCTTGCGGCGCTGGTGGCTGATGGATTGCTTGAGATGGACGGTTACGTGGTGGTGAGGCAGGCGGGCCGCGCGCCGGAGATTTCGCCGGCGGGACTCGAAGCGATCAATCGTGCAACCCTGGGCGATCATCGGATTGCCCTTTACCGCGCGCCGGCGGCGCGCTAGTTCAAACAGCGGCATCGCATGGTGAACAAAGGCAAGGATTCGGCACCCAGGTGCGCGATCTACCCGGGGACGTTCGACCCGATCCACAACGGGCATATCGACGTCATCCGGCGCAGCGTCGCGATCTTCGATGAAGTGATCGTCGCGGTGGCCTACAATCCGCACAAGGACCCCGCGCTGTTCTCGCCCGACGAGCGGGTCGAGATGATCCGCGAGACCATCCGCGATCTCGAGCCGCGCGCGCGGGTCGACAAGTTCAGCGGCCTCTCGGTCGACTACGCCCAGCGCATCGGCGCGCACATCATCATCCGCAGCCTGCGCGCGGTGACCGACTTCGACTACGAGCTGCAGATGGCGCACATGAACAACCAGATGTGGAATCAGGTCGAGACCGTGTTCCTGTTCGCCAATCCCAAGCTGTTCTTCTCCGCTTCGCGGCTGATCAAGGAAGTCGCGAGCCACGGCAAGCGGCTGCCCGAGCTGGTGCCCGAGCTGGTGATGAACCGGCTGCGCGCCAAGCTTAAAATCGACTGAGCCAGGCCGGTCTGCTAGGCTTGGCTGTCTCGCGCGCCGCCCCGGCGGCGGCGCAATTTTGTCCGCCAGGAATCAGGAGATGCTGAAGCTCAACCGCAGAGTAGCCGCGATCAAGTCGTCGGCCACGTTGGCGGCCGACGCGCGTGCGACCGAATTGAGGGCCGCCGGCGTCGACGTCATCCCGCTGGCCGCCGGGGAACCCGACTTCGACACCCCGGAGCGCATCAAGGAAGCCGCGCGCCGCGCGCTGGCAGCCGGCAAGACCAAGTACACACCGGTCGCCGGGACGCGCGAGCTCAAGGACGCGATCCGGGTCAAGCTCAAGCGCGACAATCATCTCGATTACGAGCCGGCGGAGATAATGGCCTCAGCCGGGAGCAAGCCCGCCGAGTACAACATCATCGCGAGCCTGTTCGACGAGGGCGACGAAGTGATCGTGCCCACGCCGGCGTGGGTCAGCTTCGTCGCGATGATCCAGTTAAGCGGCGCCGAGCCGAAGCTGGTCGCCTGTCCGGAGAGCGGCGGCTTTCTGCTCGACCCCGAGCGGTTGCGCGGCGCGATCGGCCCGCGCACGCGCGGCATCATGTTGAATTCGCCCTCGAATCCGACCGGCGCGGTGTATAGCGCGGCGCAACTCGCCTCGATCGCGCGGGTGCTGGTGGATTTTCCCGAAGTATGGGTGATGTCGGACGACGCCTACGAGCATATCGCGTACGTCGGGCAGGTCCCGCATATTTTCGAGATCGAGCCGCGCCTCAAGCAGCGCGGCGTCGTTTTCAACACGCTCTCGAAGTCCTACGCGATGACCGGATGGCGGATCGGGTTCGCCGCCGGGCCGCGCGAGGCAATCGCCGCGGCGACGCGCCTGCAAAGCCAGAACAGCGGCAATCCCAATTCGATCGCGCAGGCCGCCGCGGTCGAGGCGTTGACCGGACCGCAGGACGAAGTCGCAACGATGGCGGCGGAGTTCCGCGCGCGGCGCGACCTGGTGGTCGAGCGGGTCCGCCGAGTCCCCGGCTTCAGCCTGCCCAACGTGCCCGACGGCGCGTTCTACGCGTTCGTCAACGTGTCGGCGATGCTCAAGCGGGAATACAAGGGAAGCCTGATCGGCGACGGCGATCGCCTCGCGTCAATCATCCTCGACGACGCGCAGGTCGCGATCGTCGGGGGCAACGATTTCGACGCGCCCCATCACGTGCGGCTCTCGTACGCGACCTCGCGCGAGAAGCTCAACCAGGCCTTCGACCGGATAGAACGGCTAGCGCACGAAATCATGCGCTAGGCGCCGGGCGTCGTCAGCGGCGCCAGGGCGCGGGCAGCTCGCCGGTGCGGATGAAGCGGAGATAGTCGGCGAGAACCTCGGCGTGATCGAACGCGAGCGGCGCGGGCGGCGCGTCGGGCGCGAACAATCCGATTCCCTTGGCGTCGTCGGCGGCGCGCGGCTCGCCGCGCGCCCGTCCGACGTATATTGCCGTGACGGTATGGCCGCGCGGGTCGCGGTCGGGGCGCGAGTAGACGCCCAGCAGCGCACGCAGCTCAACCTCGAGCATCGTCTCCTCGCGCAACTCGCGCACCGCGGCGTCCTCGACCTTTTCGCCGACGTCGACGAAGCCGCCGGGCAGCGCCCATCCGAACGGCAGGTTACGCCGCTCGATCAGCACGATCTTGTCTCCGATTTCTGCGATCACATCAGCCGCGATTGGAGGGCATACTGGCCTGGCCATGCCTAAAGACTAACAGTTCACGCAGCGCGCCGCACATCCGCCGGCACCTTTCACTCCGGCGCGGCGATTGACATCGGACGGCGCGGACCACAAAGTTCAGGACTGACATGCAAGTCGCACGGCTTTATGACTTTGGCGATATCCGCGTCGAGCAGGACCCGCGCCCCGCGCCCGGCCCCGACGAAATCCTGGTGCGCGCCCGCGCCTGCGGCATCTGTTCGGGCGACATCATGCCCTGGTACATCCGGCGCAAGGCGCCGCTGGTGTTGGGGCACGAGCCGGTCGGCGTGGTCGAGGAGGTCGGCGCCGCGGTGCGTGGATTTCGCCGCGGCGAGCGCGTCTTCGTCCATCATCACGCGCCGTGTTTCGAGTGCGCGTCGTGCCGGCGCGGCGAGTACGTGCAATGCGCCACCTGGCGCGCGACCAAAATTGTGCCGGGCGGGATGGCCGAGTATTTCGTGGTGGGCGCGCACAACCAGCGTGACACGCTGCATCTGCCCGACGCGCTCGGCGACGCCGACGGCGTGTTGATCGAACCCGCGGCGTGCGTGGTCAAGTCGCTCCGCCGCGCCGGCCTCAAACGCGGCGAAAGCATTCTGATCATCGGACTCGGCATCATGGGAATGATGCACGTGGTGCTGGCGCGCCATCTCGGAGCCGGGCGCATAATCGGCGCCGACCTGTTCGAAGCGCGCGCGCGCCGGGCCGTTGCGCTGGGCGCCGACGCGGGCCTGGTGGTCTCGGGCGACAACCTGGTCGATCAGGTGCGCGAGGCGACCGCGGGCGCGATGGCCGACATCGTTATCGTGGGGCCGGGCAGCAGCAAGGCGATTGCGCAGGGAATCGCCGCGGCCGGCAAGGGCGCCACCGTCGTCCAGTTCACCGCCACGCCGCCCGAGGACGAACTGACTGCTGAAGCCGCACGATCTCTATTTCAACGAGACCCGGCTGGTGCCGAGTTATTCCTGCGGACCCGAGGACACGCGCGAGGCGATGGCGCTGGTCGAGCGATCAGTACTGCGTGCCGCCGACCTGGTGACTCATCGTTTCCCGCTGGAGAGGGTGGTCGAGGCGTACGCGATGGCGCAAAAGCCCGAGTCGCTAAAGGTAATCGTCACGTTCGACGATCAGTCAGGCCAATAGCCAATCGATATATACGCGCGGCCGCCACGCTGAGTTAAAGCCCAGCGGCATTGCACGGTTCATCCGCCGCGGCGGACACGCAAATGCCAACGGGATCGCGAGCGCGTCGCACAAGCGCTTCCCAAAGCGCCTGCGGAACCGCAAGCGCTTCGAAGGAAAACTACCTGCCGGGGGCGATTTACCGGGGCGCGAACCCTGCCGCGGCCCCTGCACACAAGGAAAAGGGCGGTCGTAAAAGCCGCCCTCTTCCTGTGCGCAGGCGTGGAAGCTACGGAGTTGCTGGCGCGGGTGCCGGTGCAGCACCGCTGTCCGCAGGCGCGGGCGCGGGAGCAGCCGCACTCCTGTGCACCACGTGATGATGCACGTGATGAACGATGTGGTGATGCATGTGATGCTCACCGCCACCTTCGGTCTTCATGGCGATAGCCTCGGCGCGATCAGCGGCAGCTTTGGCGTCAGCAGCGGCCTGCTCGGTGCGGGTGGCGGCAGCCTGCGCGGCAGCGGCCGACTGTTGGGCCGAATTGGCGGCAGCCTCAGCGCCTTGCGCCGAGGACGCAGCCTGCGTGGCCGCGGCCTGGGCCTTCTGCGCGGCGTCCTGGCCCGAGCATCCAGCAAAGAGCGCTAGCGCCAGAGCAGCTCCGGCAAATGCGACCCATTTCGTGGTCTTTGTCCCTTCCATCCTGATTCCTTCCCTCCTTACAAGTTCGGCGATATGGCCGCGATGTTACCTACCTAATCAGTTACTCATATTCTCGACGGAACTGCCAAGCCTAATCGGTTACCCGCATAACAAACTTTACACAAGCGAGAAGTTGTCGCAATCAGCTTTTCTTATATCTCGCCCTTCATCGATCCAACTCCGGCTTGTATTGTTGGCGGCTCGCGCCGAGCCGTCCGCGGGCGCGTGAATTAGAAATCCTCTTCGCCGGTGAATTCGCCACCCATACCACCCATACCGCCCATGCCACCCATGCCTCCCATCCCCGGCATACCGCCCATGCCTCCCATGCCCGGCATTCCGCCCATGCCGCCCATCCCGCCACCCGGCGGCATAGCGGGCATCGGTGTGGCCTTGCGCGGAGTCTCGGCGATCGCCGCTTCGGTGGTGAGCATCATCGCGGCGGCGCTTACCGCGTTTTCGAGCGCTGAGCGCACGACCTTGGCCGGATCGATCACGCCCGCCTTCACGAGATCTTCAAACTGGCCGGTCGCGGCATTGAAGCCGAAATCGCCTTTGCCCTCGATCACCCGGTTGTAAACCACGGCCGGCTCGTGCCCGGCGTTGCGCGCGATTTGGCGCAGCGGCTCGGCCATCGCCCGCGCGACGATCTCCGCGCCGGCCTTGCGCTCCGGGGGCAGCTTTAACGATTCGACTTCCTTCACCGCACGCGCAAGCGCCACACCGCCGCCGGGGACCACCCCTTCTTCGACCGCGGCGCGCAGCGCGTGCACCGCGTCGTCGACGCGCGCCTTGCGTTCTTTCAGTTCAACCTCGGTTGCCGCGCCGACCTTGATAACGCCGACCCCGCCGACCAGCTTGGCCAGGCGTTCTTCCAGCTTTTCGCGATCGTAGTCGGAAGTGGTCTGCGCGATTTGAGTGCGGATCTGGCTCAGGCGAGCCTGGATTTCGGCCTTTTTGCCGGAGCCGCCGACCAGCGTGGTGTTGTCCTTATCGATGATCGCGCGGCGGCATTTGCCGAGCGCGCTTAGTTGCACGCTTTCGAGCTTGAGCCCCATCTCTTCAGCGATCACCTGGCCGCCGGTCAGGATCGCCATGTCGGTCATCATCTCTTTGCGGCGATCGCCGAAGCCCGGGGCTTTCACCGCCGCCACGCGCAACGTGCCCCGCAGCTTGTTGACGACCAGCGTGGCCAAGGCCTCGGCCTCGACGTCCTCGGCGATGATCAACAGCGGACGGCCCGACTGCACGACGCGTTCGAGCAACGGCAGCAGTTCGCGCATGTTGGAGATTTTCTTTTCGTGGAACAGGATCAGCGGCTCGTCGAGTTCGATCGTCATGCGTTCGGGGTTGGTCACGAAGTAGGGCGAAAGATAGCCGCGGTCGAAGCGCATGCCCTCGACCAGGTCGAGCATGGTCTCCAGGCCGCTCGCCTCCTCGACTGTGATCACGCCTTCCATTCCAACCTTGCCCATCGCGTCGGCGATGATCTTGCCGATCCCCTTGTCGCCATTGGCCGCCACGGTGGCGACCTGGACCATCCGCTCGTGGTCCTTCACCGGCCGGGCCATCGCCTTTATCGCCTCGGACGCCTTGGCGACCGCGGCCTCCATGCCGCGCTTGAGGTCCATCGGCGCCATTCCGGCGGCGAGCAGCAGCAGACCCTCGCGCAGCACGGCGCGGGCGAGCACGGTGGCGGTGGTGGTGCCATCGCCGGCGACGTCGGAGGTTTTCTGGGCGACCTCGCGGATCAGCTTGGCGCCCATGTTCTCGAACTTGTCTTCGAGATCGATCTCCTTGACCACGGTGACGCCGTCCTTGGTGACGATCGGCGCACCGAAGCTCTTCTGGATCATGACGTGGCGGCCCTTGGGGCCGAGCGTTACGCGCGCAGCTTCGGCGACCAGCGAGGCGCCCTTGACGATCCCGGCGCGGGCTTTCTCATGCAGGTGGATGGTTTTGGCTGACATCGAAAAAATCTCCGTAAAAGGAATCTTTAAACTCTGCGCGCACCAATACGCCTAAGCCTATAGGCTCGACTGGCTTGAACATAAGCACGGTTACCGGGATTACCAGTGGCATCTCGCTTTGTGCCCGATTAGCGCGCATGCAAAAATGGCTACGTGACGACAACTCCATCAATCAAACCGTCGGCGCCCACTGACCAGGCGCCATCTTTATCGAACCCGACGGCACCAAACGGAACCGTATCCAACCGGACCGCGGCGTTCCGCGCCATCGCCATGCTCGCGATGCTCCTTGGCGCGGCGGCACTTGCGGCGTCAATCCCTCGGATCGCGTCCGCAAGTCCTGCAAGTCCTGCAAAGCCCGGCGCGCCCATCTCGACCGCGGCGGTCGCCTTGCATGAGTCTCACGTCCCACCCACCTTGCGCGCCGCGCCGACGCGGGGGGCTGTACTCGCGCAGGGCCTCACGCAGCGGGACCTCACGCAGCGGAACCTCGCACAGGACGATGACGACGACAGTGGCGACGACGCCACGGCCAACAAAGGCGCTTCACCCGATGAGATCGAAAAATACGTCGCCGTCTACCGCGCGATGCAGCGCAATCACAGCATGACCGTTGAACAGGCCGCCGCAGCCAACGGATTGACCATGGCAGCCTTTCGCGACCTCGAGCAGCCGAATCGAGAGCGACGACCTCGCCCGCGATGACGCCCGCCACGCGCTCGCCATTCCCGCCGAGAACGTTACCCCGGCAGCAGCGGCGCCGAAGACCCAGCACTGAGCCGCCGCGTTCGCCAATCGCTTCCGCTGATCGCAAAACGGCGGAAGAGGATCGGGACCCTCTTCCGCCGGAGAGCGATCGTTACTTTGTAACGGAAGAAGCGAAAGCCGCTTCGAGACGAGCCACGGCGTCGTTGGCGCGCTTGACAGAATCCTCCGCGCCGCCAGCCGCTTCCTGAGCGGTCTTGGCCGACTGGGCCGCCTGGTTGGCCGAGTTCTCCGCGTTCGTCGCCGCCGTACCAGCCGACTGCGCGCTCGCTTCAGCCTGCGAAGTCGCCTGATCGATCTGAGTCTGATAACTGCATCCGGCGACGAACAATCCACCGAGCGCGAGTATTCCGATCGCGTTCACCAACTTCTTCATCCGAACCCACCTCCTGCTAAAACCGGTAAAATCGGTTGTCAGTATCCAAGCCAATCTAACAGCGTCGCGTGTCGGCGCGAAGCGTTTGCTGTCGCAAAATTGTGCTCATCGTTACAAATCGATCTGTTCAAGGCAAGCTTATGACAGGCTTATGAATGGACCGCCGCCCAGCCAGTAGAGGCAGTTGACATCCAAAACTTGCGGCGGGTATCGTCTCACAGAATCTGGCGCGACGATCGAAGTCTGCTCAGTCTACGCTCGTGCCGACAATCATCAAGGACCAACAAAACCAAACTGAGACGGTAAAAGCAGCAAATAGCTCTGCTGCGAAACCGGCTGATCGCCACCTCGACGACCCGGTTGTGCCGCCTTCCGCCCTCGATGGTCCCGCTCATCGCGGACCGGCCATGATGACCGCTATTCCTGGCGGCGGCGAGAGCGCCTTGCCCGGGCCGCTTGGAGAGAAAAATTTCGCCGGCGAAATGGAAGGCGATTTCGAAAGCGCGCTCAGGACGGTCGAGCCTGGTGGTCCCGCCGGCCGGCGCCGCAGCCATCGGAGCATCTGGGGGTCGCTGGTCAGGTTGGCGCGGCTGGACAGGCTGCGCGGTCCCGCGACCCGTCAGGACAGGCACGTCGCGTTCGACGGTTTCAGAAATCCGATCCATGACGAAAAGATCGAACGCGACCGTCGCTACGGCACGGTCTACACGGTCGTCGAGCATGCCAACGCCTATCTGGTGAGTATAGAGATGCCGCGGCGAATCCCGGACTCTTCGCTCAAGGAACTATGGAAGCTGCCCGACGAGATGCCCGACTACGACTATGCTGTGACGCTCCATGGCAGGGTTCTCGCCGTGCGAGCGGGCGTGCGCGGCGATGCGATGCGCCGGCTGTCGTACGTCTCCGCGTCGTTTCCTTCCGACTTTCTTACGCGAATCGAATTTGATTTGCCGGTCACTTCTTTCAAGCATCGCTTGCGCGACAAGGTGCTCGAGATCGTGGTTTTTAAGGCCGGCGGCTGCGGGACTGTCAGCCGGGTTGCCTAGGATCGGGAGAACCGCTTCGCCGTGAGGCCGGCCCAGCCAATCCGCGAAAGACGGCCCGTTGATTGCGCGATGACTACGCGATGACCAGAAATGTCAGAGAAGCCTCGGTCCGCGATCTGCCACGGATCCTGGAGATCGAACGGCTGGCGTTTCCGCAGCCGTGGAGCCTCGACTCGTTCAAGCGCGAACTGATGTTGCCCTTCTCGCGCATCGTGGTGGCGACAGAGGCGCAACCGGAACGGGCGGAGGCCCGGAACCAGGCCGCGGGCTTTCTCTGTCGATGGCTCGTCGCCGACGAATGCCATATCCTGAACGTAGCCGTGCATCCTGAGTTGCGGCGCCACGGTATCGGGATGACGCTGATGGCTGAGGCTATAGACGAAGCAAAGACGAAAGACATACGGCTCGTAACGCTCGAGGTGCGTCGTTCGAATGTCGCCGCACGGAGTCTGTACCGCAGGCTAAATTTTGAAGAACGGCGTTTGAGAACGAACTACTACGGTCCTGGCGAAGACGCAATCGTGATGGAACTCCCGCTCGGCGCTATCTATCGATAGTCCGCCCGGAGCGAGTTTGACTGCCAAGTTAGCCGCGAATTTGGCGGGGTTACAAAACCCTACTGATTGTGTCATAATAGCCGCATTGAGCCAGCGCTGATCGGACAGTAGTGAACCGCCGTCACTAACTGGACCGAAATCTATAACGCCTGACGGCTCGTGAAAAGACATAGATGATGAATTTGCCGTTCAAGAAGGGTGAAAAAGTCGTTTATCCGGCGCATGGGGTCGCGGTCATCGAAGACATTCAAAGCCGTGTCATTTCCGGGACTGAGCGCAGATTTTACATGCTCAAGATCCTGGGCACCGAAAAGATGACAATCATGATTCCGACCGAGAACGTAACCCAGGTAGGGCTACGGCGGGTAATCGGCAAGGACGTGGTCGACAAGATCTATCGCATTTTGCGCACGCGCAAAGTGGACGCCGACACGCAGACCTGGAATCGGCGTTATCGCGAGTACACCGAAAAGATCAAGACCGGATCGCCGCTCGAAATTGCGAAAGTCCTGCGCGACTTGCTGGTGCTCAAAGGCGACAAGGAACTGTCGTTCGGTGAGCGTAAGATGCTCGATACCGCGCGTAGTTTACTGGTCAAGGAGCTTTCCATCGCCAAGGCTCATCCGGAAGAGAAGATCATGGAAGAGCTTAAGGTGATGTTCGCCAACTAGCGCGCGCAAGCATCGGCGATAAACAATTCCCGGGGATCGGAAGCAATTCCGGTCCCTTTTTTTGGCTTCTCGCGCCGACGTTCACTTCGAGGGCGCGCTTTGCCCTGGGATGCGCCACTCGGTACGCTCGATTACGCCGCGCGGCCGATGACATCGCTCAGCCACCGCCGCGGTCATCCACGCGATGCAATGCTCCGCCATAATCGTCGCCGCGGGAAGCGGAATACGGCTTAAGTTCAACGCCCCGAAGGCCTTCGTGCCACTCCGCGGAAGGCCTCTGCTGTACTACTCGCTTCAGGTCATCGCCGCGCTCACGGAGATCGTCGAGGCGGTGGTCACGGTGCCGGCCGGGATGGAACCGCAGGCGCGCGCCGAAGTCGTGCGCGCCGGAGTGGAAATTCCGGTAAAGCTAATTGCCGGCGGCGCCGAGCGTCAGGACTCGGTGCGGATCGCGCTTGGGATCACCAGTGCCGAGAGTGAAGTCGTCCTGGTGCATGACGCGGCGCGCCCGCTAGCGACGCCCGCGCTGTTCGCCGCCTGTATGGACGCGACGCGGCGCGCCGACGGAGCGATCGCGGCGATCGCGGTCGCGGACACTCTCAAGCGCGCGGATGGCCGCACGATCGCGGCGACGGTCTCGCGCGACAGTCTGTGGCAGGCGCAAACGCCGCAGGCCTTTCGGCGGCGAAGCCTGATCGAGGCGCACGATCGCGCGATACGCGAGCGATGGGCCGCGACCGACGACGCCGAACTGATCGAGCGATGCGGCGGGCGAGTCGAGTTGATCGAAAGCTCGGCCACCAATCTGAAAATCACGACCCCGGCCGATCTCGAAATCGCAGAGGCCCTCGCGGCGCGGATCTTAGGCGGCTAGCGAGCTCCCGGAGAATCGGCTGGATCCGCGCTTGCCAATCCTTCATTGAGAGAGCCCGAGCGGAAACCTTTCAGATCGACGGTCACGAAGCGAAAGCCAAGCTTGCGCAGCTCGCGATCCACGCTCGCGCGCGTCGCCGGTTCGAGCAGCCGCGCGAGCTCCCGCTGCTCGACCTCGAGCCGCGCGATCTCGCCGTGGTGGCGCACGCGCGCGACCCGAAAGCCCATCGCGTGCAAAACCTTCTCGCCGCGCTCGACCTGTTCGAGCCCGCCGAGCGTGATTCGCGTTCCATAAGGAAACCGCGACGAGAGACAGGGCGAGGCCGGCCGATCCCAGGTCGGCAATCCCAGCGTGCGCGATAGTTCGCGAATCTCGGCCTTGGTCAGTTCGGCCTCGACCAGCGGATGGCGGACGCGTTTTTCGCCGGCGGCCTTGATCCCCGGCCGATAATCATGCAGGTCATCCAGGTTGAGTCCGTCGACGATTTCCTCGATTGCGAGCTCGGCCGCCTTGGCCTCGCATACGGTGAACAGGTTGTGCTTGCACAGGTAGCATCGGTTGAGCGGATTCTCGGCGTAGCCGGGGACGTCGAGTTCGTTGGAGTCGACGACCAGGTGGCGCGCACCGATCATCCGGGCCATCTCCAGCGCCGAGCGCCGATCGTCGTCGGGCATCGTCGGCGAGGTGGTGGTGAGCGCGAGCGTCCGCGCGCCGAGAACGTCATGGGCGACGCGCAGGACGAAAGTCGAATCGACTCCGCCCGAGAATGCGACCATCACCGATCGCATCGGCGCGAAAATTCCACGCAGGCGATCGAGCTTGGATGAAAGGTCGGCGTGCGTCCCGCTCATATGCCTTCGGCCTGGAAAAGATCGGTCGTGAGATAGCGTTCGCCGGTGTCGCAGAAAACCGTCGCGACGACTTTGCCGCGCCCGAGGCGCTTTGCTACCTGCAGCGACGCGCAGCAGGCTGCACCCGATGAAATCCCGACCAGGATGCCTTCTTCGCGGGCGAGACGGCGCGAGTAGTGGGTGGCCTCTTCGTCGCTCACCGCGATTATTTCGTCGTAAACCGTGGTGTCGAGATTCTCCGGGACGAAGCCGGCGCCGATGCCTTGAATTTTGTGGAAGCCGGCCTCGCCGCCCGAGAGCACTGGAGAATTCTTCGGTTCGACCGCGATGATCAGCGGGCGGCCACCGAAGTGCTCGCGCAGATAGCGGCCGACGCCGGTGATCGTGCCGCCCGTGCCGACGCCGGCCACGAACGCGTCGATACGCTCGAGCTGGCCGGCCAGCTCGGGGCCGGTGGTCGCGTAATGCACGTTGGGATTGGCGTGATTGCTGAACTGCTGCGGCATGAAGAAGTCCGGATTCTCGCGCACCAGTTCCTGCGCCTTGGCGATCGCGCCATGCATCCCGCGCGTGTCCGGAGTCAGCACCAGGCGCGCCCCATACGCCGCCAACAGCGAGCGACGTTCCTCGCTCATCGTGTCCGGCATCGTAAGGATAAGCTGATAGCCCTTCACGGCGGCCACCAGCGCCAGGCCGATTCCGGTGTTACCCGACGTCGGCTCGACGATAGTGTCGCCGGGCTTGAGCCGTCCCTCGCGTTCCGCCGCCTCGACCATCGCGACGCAGATTCTGTCCTTGACGCTGCCGCCCGGGTTAAAGCTCTCGAGCTTTGCCCATATTTCGGCGTCGTCCTTGTCCGGCAAGCGATTGAGCCTGACCACAGGGGTGTGACCGACAAGTTCTAACGGCGAGCGTGCCACGCTGTTCGGCATGTCGCGATCTTAGCCGTATTCGCCCCCGTTTTGCGACTGTCACATGACGTTTTGCGGGCGAGAGGCCGAAGTCCGCGGGATGCTAGAATTCATCGGCGATGACGGCGGAGAGCTCGAAGCAGGACGCGTTTGTCGATCGCGTGCTGGTGATCTTTCCGGGCGCGCTCGGCGACCTTGTATGTCTCGTTCCGGCGCTCCGGGCGATTGCACAGCGCCATCGGGACGCGAGGCTCGAACTAATGGCGCGCGGGGATCTCGCGCGCTTCATCGTGGATCGAATTTGCCCGCATTCACGTTCCTACTCGCATTCATGTTCCTATTCGATCGACCGGCGCGAGGTCGCGGCGCTCTTCGCCGATGAGCCTGAACTGACCGGAGCGGCTCGATTTTTCCGTTCGTTCAGCAGCATCTATTCATTCTTTGCCTCCGACAACGCACGGTTTCGCCACTCCCTCGAAACAGCCGCTCTGCCTGGAGCCGTCACCTTCCACGCTTTTCGTCCCAACCGTGTCGGCCACGTCGCAGCCGGCTATCTCGACGAGATAGGCGCGGGCGGCGCGTCGCCGGATGAATCTCTGGACGCGCACTTGGATGTGCTGCCGGGGGATGTCTCCGAGGCCAGCCGAGTGCTCGATCGCCTCGGCCTCGACAGCGCGCGCGTCGTGCTGCTGTTTCCCGGCAGCGGGGGTCCGCATAAGAACTGGTCCCCTGAAAATTTCGTCGCGCTGGCGAGTGCGCTCGAGCCGCCGACGCGGCCTCTGGTCGTGCTCGGCCCGGCCGAGGACGCGATCGAGCCTGTGCTGATGCCGCTGATGGCCGCACGCGGGATTGCGTGGCTTCGAGGTCAGCCGCTCAGTACGGTCGCCGGATTGGCGCGTCTCGCGGCCGGCTTCGTCGGCAACGATTCGGGCGTATCGCATCTGGCGGCCGCCGCAGGCGCACCCGGAGTCGCGATTTTTGGGCCAACCGATCCCGACCGATGGCGTCCGCTGGGGCGTGTCAGGATTGTGCGGGCTTCGAAGCTTATCGACCTGACGCCCGCAGAGGTGGCGTCGGCGCTCAAGGAGATGCTGATGTGTTGAAAGGAAGAACGACAGCAAAATGGCTCTAAAGATGGCATTATTAGAGACTTTTTCCTTCATTTTCTGAATCTTAGTACGATGAAGGAAAATTAATTGTATAAGTTGAGTTTTTCCTTCATAATATCGATCTATTGAAAATGAAGGAAAAAGGCGAAACTGATTTTCGCGAGCTCTCATCAGACCAGCTCCGAACGGTCGTAGATACTCAGCAACTCTTTGAAGCTTGGGCCGAGGTTCTCGAACGAGCGCAAAGCTTCCGTGGCGGCATGCACTGGAAAACCGCGGCAGGAAAGCAATACCTCTTTCGCAGCCGCGGCCGTCTGGGCTACGGCAAGAGCCTCGGTCCGCGAAGCCCGGAGACCGAACGGATATTCGAGCACTTCGGACGAAACAAGGTCGAAGCCGAGGAACGGGACGCCCGATTGCGTGTCCGCCTGACCGAGCAGGCGCGCTATTGCAAAGCTGCCCGAGTGGCGCGCGTCCCTCGTCTGACCGCGGCGCTCGCAAGAGAGCTCTGGCGCGCCGGCCTGGAGAGCGCGGTTATGATGGTTGGTACCAATGCGCTGTACGCGTATGAAGCCGCCTGCGGGGTTCAAATACTTTCGGCGGGGCGGCTCGAAACTCAAGACCTCGATCTTCTACTCGATTCGCGGCGTTCGCTGGAATTGATCGTAAGCGAAATCCGCCGTGAAGGACTAATCGGCATCCTGCGCAAGATCGACAAATCCTTCACCGTCATGGGGAAACAAAATTTCCGCGCGATGAACGCCCGTGGCTTCATGGTCGACCTTATCCGCCCGATGCCCAAGCCGCCTTGGAAGAAGCAGCCGGACACGGCGGGCGACGACGCCGATCTCAAAGCAGCGGACATTCAACATCTGGATTGGTATCTCTCCGCACCTAAGTTTCGACAGATAGTTATCGGCGAAGATGGATTTCCAGCGCGCATGACCGTCCCCGATCCGAGAGTTTTCGCTCTTCACAAACTGTGGCTCAGCAAGCAATCGGGGCGTGACCCGCTGAAAAAGCCCAAAGATCGTGAACAGGCATTCCTCGTTGCCAAACTCGTGGCGCGTTACCTTCCGCAGGTTCAATTTTCCAAGCCGGAATTGCGGATGGTGCCTCGCGAAGTTGCGCAGCTTGCCGACGAGCTTTTCGACGAAGTGCAGGTCGGAGGCAAAGGCGAACTGCCGCCCGGCTTCGAGCCTCCAAATGATCGGTAGATTTGAATGGCACTCGATGAAACCGAGGGGACAGCCGGAAGATCAGATCCGAGCGCCCTTCGAAGACCTGTTCGTTTGTAATGGCTCCGGCGTGATGCCGGGCGCTTGTTTGACGCTGAGCATCAGATGTGAATGACACGTGATGAAAGACGCGAGTTGATGGTTACATTCACCCTGAAAGGCATCGCGTTGACTGCAAAAATCGCCCGGCGTAGCCTCAAATGGGCGACGCGACTTCGGTCCGCGAGATGCTGGAACATCTTTGATCTGACGCAGGATTTTCACTTCCACGGAAGGATTCTCACTTCAACAAGGAATTTATGCGTAGCGCCATCAAGACCACGATATTACTCGGCGCCCTGACGGGGCTCCTGATATTGATTGGAGGTCTCTTCGGGGGCCGCTCCGGCGCCGAATTCGCTTTTCTGATCGCGCTGGCGATGAATTTTTTCAGCTACTGGTTCTCGGACAAGCTGGTTCTGCGAGCGTACAGCGCGCAGGAAATCGACGCCGCGGCGGCGCCCGAACTCTATTCGATCGTCCAGGAGCTGGCGCACGAGGCGCATATCCCGGTGCCGCGGATGTACCTGATCGATACCGACACGCCCAACGCGTTCGCCACCGGGCGCAATCCGAATCACGCCGCCGTCGCCGTGACGCGCGGGATACTGCGGATTTGCAGCCGCGACGAACTCAAGGGAGTACTCGGCCACGAGCTTTCCCACGTTATCAACCGCGACATCCTGACCAGTTCGATCGCGGCGACGCTGGCGGGCGCGATCATGATCCTTGCCTCGATGGCGCGCTGGGGCGCGATCTTTGGCGGCTTCGGAGGCGGCGATGACGACCGCCGCGGCGGAATGATCGAGTTACTCCTGATGGCGTTCCTGGCGCCGCTGGCGGCGTCGCTGATTCAGCTCGCGGTGTCGCGCACGCGCGAGTATCAGGCCGACGCGAGCGGCGCTCGTCTGACTCATCATCCGCTCTACCTGGCCAGCGCGTTGCGCAAGCTGGAGGCGGCGAACGAACGCATGCCGATGGACTCGGGGCCTGCGACCGCCCATCTGTTCATCGTCAATCCGCTGAGCGCGCAGGGTCTGATGAGCAAGCTCTTTTCAACCCATCCGCCGCTCGAAGAGCGCATCCGGCGCCTCGAGCACATGGCGAGCACAGAGGTGGTCTAGGCCGATGCCATCCGAGGACGAGAGTTCCAAGGGCTTCAAAATTCAGGATCGCCGGCGGTTCTCGGCCGAGGGCGAGCTGAAGCCCGAATTCAGCGCCGAAGAGCCGGCCGCGGTAAAGCCCGATGCGCCGCGCCCCGACGCGCCGCATCCCGGTGCGCCGCATTCCGGTGGTCCCTCGCCGGACAGCGCCCGTGCGAGCGCGCCCGCGCAACCCCGTCGCCAGCAGGAAGCGGCGCCCTCGGCGCCGCAGCAGGCGGCGGAAGAGGGTTACGCCGCGGCGCGTTCGGCGGCCGGCCAATCACCTCCATCGGAAGGGGGCGCGGGCGAGATCAGCTTCAGTGCTTTCCTGATGAGCCTTTCGACCGAAGCGCTGGTGCATCTGGGCGAAGTCGCCGATCCCTCCAGCGGTCAGGAACAGCGCGACCTCGCGACGGCGCAGCAGCTTATCGACATCCTCGGCATGTTGCGGGAGAAGACGCGGGGCAACCTCGAGCATGACGAGCGGGCCCTGCTCGACGCGATTCTCTTTGACCTCAGAATGAAATACGTTGAGATCGCTCGCCGGAACGGATAATTCGCCCCGGGTCCGGCTCAGCGTGCGAATGCGATCGAAGTTCGGGAACGCCGCGGTCTTCTGCCTGGCGGCGATGATCCTGCTGTTGTGCGGGCCCGCCGCGCCGCGCGCCCTTGCCGATCAGTTCTGGCACGAGCTTACCTCGGCTGGCGTGCCCAAGGCTGAAACATTGCCGGACTTCGTCGCGCTGGCGGATAAACTGGGGCCCACCGTTGTCAATATCTCCACTGAGCAAGCCGGGCCGGCGGCCTCCGAGGGCGAAGGCGATGACGAACACGGCGGCAACGAGGGCGGCGGCAGCGAAGACGGCGGCAACGAGCCGTTCAACGAGTTCGGCGAGCCCTTCGGTGAACCCCACGGCCGCAGCCTGGGCTCCGGCTTCATCATCAATGCCGCCGGCTACATCCTGACCAACGACCACGTGATCGAGAACGGTCGCGAGATAATTGTCACCACCAAAGACGGCAACCAGTACAGGGCTTCGGTGATCGGGCGCGACGCGAAGACCGACATCGCGCTGCTGAAGATCAATGCCAGGCATGATCTGCCGGTAGCGCCGCTGGGCGATTCAGACGGGGTAAAAGTCGGCCAATGGGTGATGACTATTGGTGACCCCTTCGGCTTCGACCATACCGTCACCGCCGGTATCGTCAGCGCCAAGGGCCGCTTTATACCGGGCAACTACGACGATTTCATCCAGACCGACGCGGCGATCAATCCGGGGAACTCGGGCGGTCCGCTGATCAATAGCCGCGGCGAAGTGGTGGGCGTGAACTCGGCGATTTTCACCCGCACCGGATCCAACACCGGGATCGGCTTCGCCATCCCGGTCAACCTGGTCAAAGAAGAGCTTCCGCAATTGCACGATCGCGGCAAGGTGGTGCGCGGATGGCTCGGAATATACGTGCAGCGGGTGACCCCCGCGATAGCCGACTCGATGGGCCTCGAGGAGCCTCGCGGAGCGTTGGTCGCCGAGGTGTTGAGCGAAGGGCCGGCCAAGAGCGCCGGGGTCAAGCGCGGCGACGTGATAGCGGCATACAACGGCACGCCAATCGAAGATTCGCGCGAGCTGCCGCTGATGGTCGCGCGCACGCCGCTCGGCCATAGCGCTACGCTCAGGATCGTGCGCGACAAAAAGTATCTCGAGCTGCCAGTCACGATCACCGCCTCGCGCGAGGCGCACGTCGCGTTGGTCGCCAAAGAGACGACCAGGGGATCCGCCCCCTTCGGCCTCACGGTCAAGGATCTCGATCCCAAGCTCGCGCACGACATGGGGCTCAGCCAGAGCAAGGGCGTGGTGGTGTATTCGGTGCTATCCAGGCAGCCCTGCGGACGTGGCCGGGATGCGCTCGCGCGACATCATCGTGGAGATCAACCGCCAGGGCGTCGGCAGCGTCGACGCCTACCAGCGCGCGATCAAGTCGGGCGGCGGCAAGGCGGTGCTGCTCCTGATCAAGCGTCACAACAACACCGTTTTCGTCCCGCTCGAACCGGAGGGCTAGGCAATGTGCGGCCACTGGCAGGCGCCGGGCGCAAACGCGCTTACGGCGGAGCGCTTTTGGCCGCGATGAAACGCGCGCTGAAAATAGCGCTGTTCGCCGCCGGCGCAATCCTGCTCTTCTCCCTGCCTCCGGCGATCTACGAATTTCTGAGCTACTACCATGCGCTGCAGAACGAAGTCGTCACGCGTTTCTCCGGCAAACGCTGGAATATTCCGTCGCGCATCTACTCCGATTCGTGCTTCATCTACCCCGGCCAGAGCCTCGACGATCTCGGTTTCTTTCAACGCCTGGCGCGCCTGAACTACCATCGCGTGGCTCCCGGGCAAATCGGATCGCGCGGCGAGTATTCCCTGGATGACCACAAGCATCGCCTGACCGTTTTTCTGCACAACTTCGCCTATCCGTACAGCGAGTTCGCGGGCGAGGCGGTCGAGATGACGCTGGGGCCGCACAACACGGTGCTCGCGATGCGGGATCCTCTCGATCACAAGCCATTGTTCTCGGCGGAGCTGGAGCCGGAACTGATCAGCGGAATCTTCCAGGGTAGCTGGCAGCAGCGCCGCCTGGTGCCGCTCGACGCAGATTCCACCCGCCTTCATCGACGCGATCCTCGCCGCCGAGGACCATCGCTTTTACGAGCATCACGGCATCGACGTAGTCCGCACTATCAAAGCCGCGTGGGTCGATTTCATCCGCGCATCACGTGGTGCAGGGCGGTTCGACCCTGACCCAGCAATTGATGAAGAATTTTTTCCTCACCAGCAAGCGCGACTGGCAGCGCAAGGTCAAAGAAGCGCTGATGGCCTATATCGCCGAGCGCCGATACTCCAAGGACGAGATTCTGGAGAACTACATCAACGATATTTATCTCGGGCAGCGCGGCCAGGAGGGAATCTACGGGTTGTGGGAGGCCTCCGAGTTCTACTTTTCCAAGGAGCCGCGTGACCTGACTATCGGCGAGATGGCGACGATCGCCGGGATGATCCGCTCGCCCAACCGCTCAATCCGATGCATCATCCTCAATTCGCCGAGCGAGCGCCGCAACGAAGTGCTGGCCTGATGCTCGCCGGACGGCTACATCAGCAAGGCCGCCTACGACAGCGCGGCCACCGAACCGCTGCATCCGCGCGAAGTCTTCACCGAGAACTAACGACGCGCCCTACTTTGTCGACTACGTCAAGCATGAGCTTGCCGAGCGCTATCCGCCGACGGTGCTGACCGGCGAGGGGCTGAGAATTTTCACCACGCTCGACGTGCATGCCCAGAAGCACGCCGAGAAGGCGGTGCGCGACAATCTCGACTATCTCGAGAGACGCTATCCATCGCTGCGGCGCAAGGAAAAGAAGGATCAGCTTGAAGAGGCCCTGGTCGCGATCGAGCCGCAGACCGGGAAAATTCGCGCGATGGTGGGTGGGCGCGATTACCGCGAAAGCCAGTTCAACCGCATCACCCAGTCCAAGCGCCAGCCGGGCTCGGCTTTCAAACCCATCACCTATCTGGCGGCGCTGCAGGAAACGCTCGAACGGCGGCCCCGAGCATTTTCTGCCGACCACCTACATCGACGACACGCCGTTCACCTGGAACTACGGCGATATGAGCTGGACTCCGAAGAATTACAAGGATCGCTACTTCGGCCGCGTCACGCTGGAATTCGCGCTCGAGGAGTCGCTCAACTCGGCGACCTCGCGCCTGGCCAACCAGATCGGGCTGGACCGGGTGCTCGCGATGGCGGAGAAGCTGGGCTTCGGCAACCTGCCCGCGTACCCATCGATCGTGCTGGGCGGAATCGAGGTCACGCCGATGCAGATCGCGCAGGCCTATTCGATTCTGGCCAACTACGGACTCGAGGTTCAGTCCTACGCGGTTACGGCGGTGGTCGATCAGAGCGGCAAAGTAATCGAGGGGCATGAACTGCAGGCGCGCCAGGTGCTCACGCCGCAACTCGCCTACATGATGGACTTCATGCTCGAACAGGTGATCAATCACGGCACCGGCGAAGGCGCGCGCAAACGCGGCTTCAAACGTCCCGCGGCAGGCAAGACCGGCACCACCAACGATTCCAAGGACGCCTGGTTCGCCGGCTTTACTCCCAATCTGCTCGCCGTCGTGTGGACCGGTTTCGATCAAAAGGAAGAGCTCGGACTGACCGGCGCGGAGGCCTCGCTGCCGGCGTGGACCGATTTCATGAAGGCCGCGACGGCCTCCCGGCCGCCGCTGGACTTCGCCCCGCCGCCCGGTATCGTGGTGGAGAAGGTCGATCCGCTGACCGGTTACCTGGCGGGCCCCAATTGTCCGGTGGTATTGGAAGGAGCGTTTCCGGCGGACCTTGCGCCGACGCAGATATGCCCGTTGCATGCCCCGGGCGGCGCCACGCGCGCGGTGGTCAATTCGAGCGCGCCTGGAGCGCCGGCACCGGCGGGCAACTGGGAGCGAGTGCCGAGCGACCCTAACGACTGATGAGAATTGAAATGGATCTCGCCGCGAGGCCGGCCGTATCGAGGCGCGTCGTGCCGATTGCGCTAGCATGCGCGATCGCAATTGCCGGTTTCGTCCCCTCGGCGCATGCCACGGCTGCGATCACGGCGGCGTCCGCACACCGCGCGTCTTCACTGCGCGACGGTGGCGCCGGAGCCGAAGGCTCTGGCGCCACCGTCGCGCTCGAAGAGCAGAGCCTGCCGCCGGAGGATCTCCCATCCCCGGCAGCATCTCCGGCCGCGTCATCCGCATCGCCCTCCGGCTCGGTGAGCCCGGCCGCCGCGGGTGACAACAATGGCACCGGCGCGCAGGCGCAGCCTGTTGCGCCGGCGACGCAGGCGCCGGTGCAACAGCCCGCGCCAGCGCCGGCGCCAAAGGACGAGGGTGCCACGGGATGGACGCGCGTGCCGGCGGAGGCTGGAGGCGTGCCGCCGGCCGATACTGCCAGCCCGGCAGCGGCAACGGGAGCGCCAGCCGGTACGGCTGGCGCTCCCGTTGCCGCCGCGCCTTCGCCCGAAGCAACGCCCACCAGTGACGCGCCGCCGCCTTACGATGTGGGCTCCATCCAGCCCACAGCGCCGGTGAGCGATCAGCCGCTAACCGCGCTTATCGCCAGCACCAGCGGCCAGCCCGCGCTCAACGCCTCCTTGAGAATCACGGAGGAAGGGCGCAAAGCGCTCGCCAACTCCAAACCCGACGACGCGATCCGCGATCTCGGTCGCGCAATCTCGGTCGACCCGACCGATCCCTACGCTTACTTCTTTCTCGGCCGCGCCTACATGATGAAAAAAGACTACCAGCAGGCGCTCGCGTTTTTTGGCCGTTCCGAGGTCGGATTACGCACGGTGCCGGTGTGGTTGGGCGAAGTCAAAAGCTTCGAGGGCGCGTGTCTGGAAGAACAGGAAAAGTTTTCCGCCGCGGCCGCTGCTTACAAGCAGGCGCTCGATGCCGCGCCGGGCAACCTGATGGCGCGGATCGGATATGGCCGGCTCAGCGAGAACCTCTCGGACGCCAATGCGAGCGGTGCCACGCCTCCGCCACCGCCGTTGGACGGAGCGGCGCTCCCTGCGCCGGACGTCAATTTGGCCGCGCCCGCTCCGTCCGAAGCGCCGCCGGCGACGGCAGAGCCGGACGAGTCGGATTCGGGAGCTGATTCCGGCGCTGACTCGGATGCCGATTCGACGGCCGATCCGGATGCCGCTCCAGACAAAGACACGGGCGCGGACTCAGACGATAGCTCTGACGGTCAGAACAACGGCTCTGGCTCGGGCGCGCAAGGCAATCAATGAGCCTCCGCTTGATCGTGGTTGAAATGTTGTCCAGAGACCCCACTTCGATATCGATTGCAAAATTGATCCTATGCTGATTCTGGGAATCGAATCCTCGTGCGACGATGCGGCCGCGGCGGTTATCGACACCGCGCGCCCCGGCGTCGCCTCCATCCGCTCCAGCGTCATCGCCAACCAGGACGAGATTCATCGCCGCTACGGCGGCGTGGTGCCGGAGCTGGCCTCGCGCAACCATGTCATCACCATTCTTCCGGTAATCGAACAGGCGCTGGAGGCCGCTGGTTGCGTGCTCGGTGATATTGGCGGCATCGCGGTGACCCGCGGTCCGGGGCTGGTCGGTTCGCTGCTGGTCGGCCTGATGTGCGCCAAGGGGCTCGCGCAAAGCCTCGGCATCCCGATGGCCGGGGTGAATCATATAGAAGGACATCTGCTCGCGCCGCTGCTCGAGCATCGTCCCGCGATGCCGTTTCTTGCGCTGGTCGTGTCGGGCGGTCATACCGAGCTATTTGTGGTCGAAGACTTCGGCCGCTATCGGCGATTGGGCCGCACGCGCGATGATGCCGCCGGCGAAGCGTTCGACAAGGTGGCGAAGCTGATGGGCCTCGGCTATCCGGGCGGGCGCATAATCGACGAGCTTGCCCGGCGTGGCAACCGCAAGCGGGTGCGCGTTCCGCGCGCCCATCTGCGCGGTACGCCGCTCGATTTCAGTTTCAGCGGAGTGAAGACCGCGATCGCGACGCTGCTGCGCACGGAGGCCGGCGCCGCGGTCTCGCCCGAAGACCTTGCCGCTAGTTTCCAGGAGGCCGTGGTCGACATGCTGGTGGGTCCGGCGATTCGTGCGGCCCGCGAGACCGGCATCGACGTGATTGCGCTGACGGGCGGCGTCGCCGCCAACTCGCGTCTGCGCGAAAGGCTGAGCGAGGCGGCGGCCGCCGACGGGCGCGAGGTCATCGCGCCGTCATTGAAGTTCTGTACCGACAACGCGGCGATGATCGCGATGGCCGGGAGCTATCGGCTTTTGCGCGGCGAGCGCGATTCGCTCGGCATCGACGCGGAGGCTGCGCTTAGCCTGTAGGCGCGGCCAAGCGATGGAAACGCCGCGGAGAATACGCACCCGGCGCGCCGCGGCCGAACGCGGGGGGACCGCGCGCGCGTCGCCATACGCGGTTGCCGCCGAGCTCGAGACGGCTGGCGTGCGGCCGCGCAAATCGCGCGGGCAGAATTTTCTCATTCAACCGGCCATCGCCGATCGGATCGTCGCCGCCGCCGCAATCGCGCCCGGCGACGAAGTGGTCGAGATAGGCCCCGGTTTGGGCATCCTGAGCGACAGGATTCTGCGCGCCGGGGTTCGCCGGCTATGGCTGGTCGAGCTCGATGAGCGGCTTGCCGAGCGGCTGCGAAGCGCCTTTGCGGGACGTCCCGCCGTACGCGTGGTATGCCGCGACTTCCTCGAAGTCGAACTCGCGGAACTGGCGGAGCGGCCGCCGGTGAGGGTGATCGGCAATCTACCGTTCAACGCGGCCGCCGCGATTCTGCGCCGGCTCGACGAAATGCGCGGCGCGATCGGGCGGATGGTCCTGATGTTCCAGCGCGAGGTCGCCGAGCGTATCCGCGCGCGGGCGGGTGAGCGCGCGTACTCAGCGCTGAGCGTTTTCACCGCGCTTTACTGGGAGACGCACGAGCACTTCCGTGTCGCCGCGGGCAATTTCCGTCCGGCGCCGCGCGTTGACGCGGAGGTCATCGTGTTTACACCGTACGCACCGGCGCCGTTCAGCAACGCCGGCGAGGCGGCGCTGCTCGGCACGATCCGCGCCGCGTTTTCGGCCCCGCGCAAGACCATTCGCAACGCGCTCATAGGCGCGCTCGGCGCCGCGCCCGAGACCGTCGTAGGCGCGCTTGCCCGCGCCGCCATCGATCCGGCTATCCGGCCCGCCACGCTCTCGGTTGGCGACTTTGTGCGCCTCGCCGAAGCGCTGGAGCTCGCGGGCGCGTTCGCGCCCGCGAGCTCCAGCGCGGAGTCACGCGATGCCTGAGCTGCCGGAGGTCGAATCGCTCAGGCGAATCCTTGCGCGCTCGGCGGTTGGCCGCACCATCGAGCGCGCGCGCATCGCGGAGCCGCGCCTGCGGCGCAAAGTCGCGCATGACTTTGCGGCGGGCGTCGAAGGCCGCCGTATCGTAGGCCTGGGCCGCCGCGCCAAGTACCTCATCATCGAGCTAAGCGACGGTGCCGCGATGATCGTGCATCTTGGGATGAGCGGCAGCCTGACTCATCGCGGCAGGGATTTCGACGACGCCGAATTCTCCGCGCGCCACGACCACGTCGAGTTCGCGCTCGACGATCGTAGCCGCCTGGTTTATAACGACCCGCGCCGCTTTGGACTCATCCGGCTGGTCGCGCGCGAGGAGTTGGCCGCGGCGCCCGAGCTTGCGGGGCTCGGCCCCGAACCGCTGAGCGCCGCCTTCAACGCGGAGTATCTCGCGCGGATCGCGCACGGCCGGAAAGCCGCGATCAAGAATCTCATCATGGATCAGAAGGTGGTCGCGGGAATCGGCAATATCTACGCTTCCGAGATTTTGTTCCGGGCGGGAGTGCGGCCGACGCGCCGCGCGGCCAGGGTCACGCGCAAGGAGATCGAACGGATCGTGGCGGAAACCGCGCCGATCCTGCGCGCGGCGATCGGCAGCCGCGGCACCACCTTTCGCAGCTATCGCGACTCCGAGGGACAGCCGGGGCGATTCGCGGAACGCCTGATGGTCTATGGTCGCGAGGGCGAGCAGTGTCGCGTGTGCAAGAGCGCGATCCGCAACGTGACGGTCGGCCAGCGCGCGAGTTTTTTTTGCCCGCGCTGCCAGCGCTGAAATTCAGCGAACCCGGCTTACAGGTGCCACCGCGCGCGGTACGCTTTGCATATTTGCGTAAGCATCGCTCGATATTCTCTGTCTACGTCTAAGCTTTGTACGCGCGCGGAATACGGAACAACGACGAATTCAAAATCTGGACCGGCGCCGATTTGAGCATTTCCAATGAAATACCCTTTCCGTCAGGACAGCCCGATGATTCGCACATGACGGTGGAAGGCTGTCACAGGCAGCGCTTTTGCAAGGATATTTTCGCTCAGCGGACGTGGTAAAGTGTCCATGCAGTGACAGGCGGGCGGACGTTCTGCTAGAGAAATTTGACGCGAAACGCGGGGTGAAAATGACGGCGGCGGCGCGTGACGATTTAGTTCTCGCATACTACACGAAAACACTCGTTGGGTATGCCGACCGGCCACTCTTACCGGCGGCGGATAACACATCGGCCGGCCTCAAGGCCCTGCAATCGGCCAATCTCTATTATCGAAGAGCCTTTTGGCCGGAGCCCTTTGATGCCACTCGGCACCTACTACATCTTGGGGATGCACGCGATCTCTCATGGATACCGGATGATTCAGTTCATTTAATCGTAACGTCACCTCCATACTGGACGCTCAAGAAATACGAGGATCGAGAAGGTCAACTTGGTGAAATCGCCGGGTACGAAGTATTTCTTGATGAACTCGACAAAGTATGGGGGCATTGCAAGCGCGTGTTAGTTGAAGGTGGTCGTATCTGTTGCGTCGTTGGCGATGTATGCATTCCCCGCAAGCGGGACGGACGACATCGGATCATGCCGTTACACGCCGACATTCAGGTTCGCGCACGAAGCCTCGGTTTGGACTGCTTGACGCCGATTCTTTGGCACAAAATCTCGAACGGCGTGATGGAAGCCGAAGGCAACGGCGCGGGCTTCTATGGTAAGCCTTATCAGCCGGGCGCAATTGTGAAGAACGACGTCGAATATATCGTCTTTATGCGGAAAAGCGGAGAGTACCGAAGGGCTAGCATGCTCCAAAAGGCCCTCTCGATGCTGACCAAAGAAGAAATGCAGGCCTGGTTTTGCTCCTTCTGGAGCGACGTTCCAGGAGCATCGACTTCTGACGGCCATCCTGCGCCATATCCAGCCGAATTAGCCGAACGGCTCATTCGGATGTTCTCATTCGCGGGCGATACGGTGCTCGACCCGTTCCTTGGGACCGGAACAACGAGCATCGCGGCAATTCGCACCGGCCGCAATTCAATCGGTAATGAGATCGAGCCGAAATACATGAAATCCGCGCGCGCGCGTATCAAAGGGGAAGCGGATCAATCGCGTCTTTTTGGTGTGCGCAAAGCCATGCTCTCCGATGCTACTTAGTTTATCTGATGCCATTGACGATCTTCTTCTGCGGAAGACCCAGGATTCGGGTCGGCTCCACCTACTCGCAAACTATTGCATTGAGGCTTTCAAGCTCGCGGGCCTTCCTGGTGTGCGGGGAGGGAAGGCGGACGAGGTGGGCATTCGTGGGCTCGGTCGTCAGAAAGATTGGGACCTCGCTTACGTTCTCGCTGGCAAGCCTCGATTGCTCGTTTCACTAAAATCCATACTAAAGAACTTCTCGGGTGTCGTGCCGAATCGGTTGGATGATCTGATGGGCGAAGTAGCTAACGTGCAACAGCTCTCGCCCGAGTTAGTCATCGGTTATGTTGTTGTAGTGGACGAAAAAGAAAACTCAAAACATCGTAACGATGGAACGTGGATCGACCACTTCGAAGCAAATCTGCGCAAGATCGCAATTCGTCGAGCGCCCCTATGGAATCAGGGTCTGATCGAAGGGATTTGGCTTATACGGATCGATAGCCGCAATCCTGCAGGGCAACGTCTGGTGAATACCTCCGCAGTAGATGCTGCTGGAACTGGATTTTTTCGAGCGCTGCTGGACGAACTCTATATTCGTGAACCGGCTCTGAACAAGTCGACTGATTGAGATTTTTAGCGCGATCTGACCAATCGCAATAGAGCCCCGCGCTGCCAGCGCTGAATTCACACGTTAGCCGGCGTCCGCGCGGCCCGTGCGCAAGTGGAACGCGATCGCATCTTCGAGGCGATCGTTACCCCAGAACAATTCCTTGCCGGCGAGCATCGTCGGCGCGCCGAAGATGCCGTGTACTACGGCCCATTGATTCTGTTCGCGCAGGCGCTGCTTGTTCTCCGGCGACTCCGCGCGCTGCAGCATCTCGCGCGGAGGCTGACCGATCGTGGCGAGAATCTCCGCGATGGTCTCGGTCCGCGAGATCTCGCGGTCCTCCGCAAAGTTGGCGCGAAAGACGGCGCGCACGAAGCGCGGACACCATGGCTCCTCGGCCGCCATGCAGGCGACGCGCGCCGCAAGCAGGCCACTGCGTGGAAACTTGCGCGGGCGTTGAAACGGAATTCCGTGCTTTTCGCATAGCCGTTCCATGTCGCGCCACATGTACCGGCCCTTGATCGGATAGAGATTGAAAGGCGAGTCGCCCCATCCCTGCGACGCGAAGATCGGGCCGAGCAAAAACGGACGCCATCGAAGCCGTACGCCGGCGGCGCCCGCAACCTCCTCGATCCGCGAAGCGGCGAGGTAAGAGTACGTACTGGCGAACTCGAACCAGAATTCCAGCGGTTCCTGTTCCATGCGTCCTGTGGCCGACGTAGGTCGCCGAACCATAGCGAATCGGCGTCCCGATGGAAACGCGCGGGCGCCTGGCGACGCGGCGGCTGGCGGCGGCCGCTGGAGAGCCATAAAATGATGCGCGGCGAGGTCTGAGGGAACGTTTTTAGAGCAGGCCGTGGGGGGCGATGGAGCAGGTTCCTGCGATTATCAGTGACGTGATTGCTCTTGCTCTGGGAGCGTGCGTCGGCAGTTTCGCGGTGACGGTCGCTTACCGGTTGCCGCGCGACATCTCGATCGCGACGCCGCGGTCGTTCTGCGAGAGCTGCGAGCGCCCGGTCCCATGGTGGGCCAACGTCCCGATCTTCGCCTACCTGGCCTCGCGCGGGCGTTGCTTGATGTGCGGGGCGCCGATTCGTGCGCGCCATCTCGGCGGCGAACTCGCGCTCGCCCTGGCCGCGCTCTACCTGTACGAGAATTTTCCGCCGGGCGACGCGATCGCGCGCTTCATCTTTGTCGCCGCGCTGCTCGTCTGCTCGCTGGTCGACTATGATTGGCGGCTAATTCCCAACCTCATCACGTTTCCCGGCGTCCCGATCGGTTTTGTTCTGGTCGCGTTGTTCGTGCCCGAGGTCGGATGGATCGACTCGCTCATCGGAATAGCCGTCGGCGGCGGAGTCGCTGTTCGTGACCGGCTACCTCTATCAATTGTTGCGCGGACAGGAAGGCGTCGGCATGGGCGACGTGTTCCTGCTCGCGATGGTGGGCGCGTTCATCGGATGGCCCGGGGTGATGTTCACGTTATTTTTCGGCGCGCTGTTGGGATCGTTTGGCGGGCTCGCGGTCGGGCTTTTCGGAACCCCCACCGCGGCACCCGAACCGCCGCCGAGCGCACATGAAGCGGTCTCGCAAGGTGGCGCGTTGGCGGCTTCGATCGATCCGCAAGCGCCCGACAGCGCGGCGGCTGAGAACGAGGAACACACGCTGCTCAGCACCGCCGTGCCGTTCGGACCTTTCCTGTCGCTGGCAGCGGGCTTTTACGCGCTCTTTCAGCCGCAGCTCACAAGCTGGTATCTATCCCGCTGATGGCGGACGGCATCTTCATCACGCTCGAGGGCGTCGAGGGCTCGGGCAAGACCACCCAGGCGGCAATCCTGGCCGATGAGTTGCGCCGGCGTGGGCTTCGCGTGACGCTCACGCGCGAGCCCGGCGGCACGCGCGCGGGCGAGGCGATCCGCGCGATTTTTCTCGATCCCGCGGTATCGCTGGGGGTCGCTTCCGAACTGCTGCTGGTGCTGGCCGACCGCGCGCAGCACGTCCGTGAAAAGCTGCGGCCGGCTCTGGACGCCGGAGAGATCGTGATCTCCGACCGCTACTCCGACTCGACCACCGCCTACCAGGGCCATGGGCGCGGGATGGACCTCAAGCTGGTCGACGAGCTCAACCGTCTCGCCAGCGACGGGGTCCGGCCCGCTCTCACTCTCGTGCTCGACTGTCCGGTCGAGATTGGACTGATGCGCACGCGCGCCCGTGCGCGCGGCGACGTGCGCGGCTACGATCGCTTCGAGGGCGAGCAGGTCGAGTTCCATCGGCGGGTCCGCGAGGGCTTTATGACCATTGCGCGCGCCGATCCCGGCCGCGTCACGATCGTCGACTCGACGCGCGAGCTCACCGTCGTCAGCACCGAAATCCTGGCCGCGGTCGAGCGGCTGGTGGGCCACTGATGCCGCTTGACGGAGTGCGCGGCAATCGCGAAACGATCGAGCGGCTCAACGCGGAGCTTCTTTCCCGGCCCTCCCACGCCTACCTGCTGGCGGGTCCGCGCGGAGTGGGCAAGGCGATGGTCGCGCGTGGCTTCGCCCACGCGCTCCTGTGCGAACGCACGCCGGGCGCCGGCTTTTGTTGCCGGGTGGAGAATTGCCCGGTGCGCGAGGCCGGGAAAGCGCCGCGGCGCGGCCGCGGCGCCGAGCGCTCCGGCGCGGCGGCTCCGCGATGCGAGTGTTGCGCGTCGTGCGTGCAGATCGCCGCGGGCGTGCATCCGGACTTCAGCGCCGTGGCGCGCGCTGAAGGCCGCAGCGAAGTGCTGATCGAGCAAGTGCGCGAGCTTATCGCGCGGCTGGGCACGCGCCCCAGCCGCGGCGCGCGGCGGGTCGCGATTATCGACGACGCCGAGACGCTCGGCATCCCGGCCCAGAACGCTCTGCTCAAGACGCTCGAGGAGCCGCCCGGCCATACGATCATCTTCATGGTCGCCGAGAGCGAGCGTGCGCTGCTCGATACGATGCGCTCGCGGCTGCGGCTGGTGCGCTTCGCGCCACTCGAGGTGAGCGATATCGAGGAGATCGTCGCCGCGCGAGCGGGCCTGGACGCCGAACGTGTCGCGGCGCTGGCGCGGCTTGCGCGCGGCAGCGCCGGCCGCGCGCTCAGGCTCGCCGGGGGCGCCGAGCCGCCAATCCGCGAGCTATTGGAAGCGCTTGGCGAAGCGCGGCGCCCGGATTTCGCTCGGGCCCAGTCGCTCGCGCAGGAGTTCTTTGCCAGCCGCGATCAGGCGGCCGAAAACTTCGAGTTGATCGCGCGGATGCTTGAGGAAATACTGTGCCTCAAGCTGCTGCGCACACCGCCGGCCGCGGCGGCGCCGGAAGTCGCCCAGACGATGACCAGGATGGCCGAGAGTTTCGACCTCGACGCGCTGCTCGCGAGCCTCAAGGGCGCGATCGAGGCGGGCGCGGCGATCGACGCGATGGCGAATCCGCGGCTGCAGGCCGAGCAGTGGTGGATGACTGTGGGCGGAGCGCTGAAGGAGCCAATAGTGTCCGACCTAATCGACCCATTCGAAGGCGCTCCGGAACTGCCCCGGATTGTCGCGGTCAGCTTTCTCCCGGTAGGCCATCTCTACAACTTTCTCGCCGGCGGCCTCGCGCTAAGGCGCGGCGACCGCGTGCTGGTCGAGGGCGAGGCGGGAGTGCGGATCGGGACCGTCGAAGTCGAGCCGCATGAGCCGTCGCACACGCTCGATCTCCGCACGCTCAGTCCGGTGCTGCGGCTGGCCGGGACGGCCGATGTGGACAGCGAGGCGGAAAATCTCGACCGCGAGGCGGCGGCGCGCCGTCTCTGTCTGCGCCGCATCCGCGAGCGCAACCTGACGATGAAGCTCATCAACGTCGACTACATGCTCGACGGGCGCAAGGCGGTGTTCTATTTCACCGCCGAGAACCGGATCGATTTCCGCGACCTGGTGCGCGACCTCGCCAATACTCTGCGCGTGCGGGTCGAGATGAAGCAGATCGGCGCGCGCGACGAGACCAAGGTGACCGGCGCGGTGGGGCCGTGCGGGCGCGAATTGTGCTGCTCCTCGTGGCTGCGCGATTTCGAGGCGATTACGGTCAAGATGGCGCGCGAGCAGGGCCTGGCGCTCAACCCGTCGCGGTTGGCCGGGATGTGCGGGCGGCTGAAGTGCTGCCTGCGCTACGAGTATTCGACGTACCTCGAACTCAAGCGCGGGCTGCCCAACGTCGGCAAGCGCGTGCAATCGGTCAAAGGCGACGGCAAGGTATTGCGCCAGAACATCCTCAAGCAGACCGTGCTGATCCAGCGCGACGAAGACGGCGGCGTGGTCGAAGCCACGCTGCAGGATCTGGTGGACGCGCGCCCGCAGGCTTGAGCCGCCCCGGCCCGGCCAAGTAGCATCGAAGGTCCCGATCCCGCCCGCATGGCGCAAGGCGCGGACCGGCGCAGGAACCGCATCCCAGATGGCCGAACGCATCCACATCACGACCGCGATCTTCTATTGCAACGGCACGCCGCACGTCGGTAGCGCCTACGAAGCGCTCGCCGCCGACGTCTTCGCACGCTACCAGCGGCGGAAGCTCGGGCGCGAGAACGTCAGTTTCCTGAGCGGCACCGACGAGCACGGCGACAAGATCCGCCGCGCCGCGCTGGCCGAGGGACTCGCGCCGAAGGCTTACACCGACAAGATGAGCGCGCTGTTCGACGAAGCCTTCCGCGGCCTCGGCGTCAGCTACGACTATTGGGTGCGCACGACCGACGAGGTCCATCAAAAGTGGGTCCAGGAGATGCTGCGGCGCACCCACGCGCGCGGTGATATCTATTTCCGCGACTACGAAGGGCTTTACTGCGTCGATTGCGAGCGCTTCTACACCGAGAAGGAACTGCTGCCCGGGAATGTCTGTCCCACCCACAACCGCCCCGTCGAAATGATCAGCGAGGGCAACTACTTCCTGCGGATCGAGAAATACCGCGAGCAGGTGCTCGAACACATCCGCCGCAATCCCGATTTCATCCGGCCCGAGCGCTATCGCAAGGAAGCGCTCAACATGCTGTCCGAGCCGCTCACCGACCTGTGCATCTCGCGGCCCAAAGCCCGGCTGGATTGGGGTATCGAGCTGCCCTTCGATTCCAACTACGTGACGTATGTATGGTACGACGCTTTCTGGGCATACGTGAGCCATCCGGCGACGGAGCATCCGGACTTCGTCGAAAAGGTATGGCCTAACACCGAGCATTTCATCGGCAAGGATATTCTGAAGACTCACGCGGTCTATTGGCCGCCGATTCTGCTCGCCGCGGGGCTGCCGCTGTTCAAGCATCTCAACGTCCACGGATGGCTCAATTTCGGCGGCGCACGGATGTCCAAGAGTTCCGGCAACGTCCGCGACCCGGTCTCCTACGAGCGCGCCTTCGGCGCCGACGTGCTGCGCTACTTTCTGATGCGCGAAGTGGTCTATGGGCTGGACGGCGATTTCTCCGAGGAGCGGATCGTCGAGCGCTACAACGCGGAGCTTGCCAACGACCTCGGCAATCTTAGCAGCCGGGTGCTCGCGATGGCGGCGCGGTATTTCCAGGGCGAAATCACCGCTACGCCGGGGGCCGGCGCCGAAGAGGTCGATCGCGTTCTGTGCGAGGCGTTTAGCGCGGCGCCCGCGCGCGCGGGCGCAATGGAAGACGAACTGGCTTTCAATCGCGGACTCGACGCGGTGTGGCAAGTGCTCGACGCGGCCAACAAGTATATCGTCGCGACCTCGCCGTTCACGATCGCCAAAGACCCGGACAAGCTGCCGCGCGTGGCACAAATACTCGCGAACCTGCTGGAGGGGCTGCGCGTAATCGCGGCTACCTTGGAGCCTTTTATGCCGCGGCAGGCCGCGAAGCTTCTCGATCTGCTCGGCGTCGACGAGGCGGCGGCGTATGCGCCGTTTGGCGCGGGTCTCAAGCCTGGCGATCGCGTCAAGGCGCCAGTCGCGCTCTTCCCGCGTATCGACAAAACGGAACGCGCGTAGCCTTGCTCGTGGCTAGCCTCGCTCATAGTCACGATTCTGAAATCCGGCATCGCACGGGCGCCGGTGGCCAGCCCGGTGCGCGTTACTGAAATCGATGCCTGAGCTGCTCGATCGGTTCGTCGACGACGATACTGAGATCGCTGTCGAAGCAGACCCTGGTTTCCGCCCGCTTCGATCCGTCCTGCGCCAGCGACTCCACCGGTTCGAAGTACGCGATGCGGTCGCTGTTTATCCAAACTGACTGCCCGCTTCGGTTAAGCCTCACAAACGCCATCTGCCGCTTCACCTTCCGTTGCTGGATTGGCCACCTGCGTAAGTGGTCCTTCAACCTTAAAGATTAGGCGAGCACAAGCAACACCCTCCGAACCATGCGCCGCTGTCCGAGAGTATCAGTAGCCCTCTTCCTCGACGCTCACTTTACCTGCGAAGCTTCGATAGGCGATCACCAGATAAGTGATCGCCAGCACCATCCCCGGGATGAACCAGGCTAGGCCGACCTCGAGAGAATGCAGGGGGGCGGCGGCATTATAGACGCTGAGGCCAAAGTCGGGGCTGAGAGTGGAAGGCAACAAGTAAGGAAAGAGGCCGAAGGCGGTGCTGGCGGCTATTCCCGCCATATACATGCAGGAGGATGCAAACGCCTGTTTGCCACTGGCGGAGGCATTGAAATATCTCATTCCAAAAAGGCCGACCAATGCCACCGCCGGAAATACATAGCCCCACGGATGGCTGGAGATCCGATCGAGCAGATGCGGCTGAACAAAAGGACTTGAAGCCGCGACCAGTGCGGTGAATATCAGAACCGCCCACCAGCCAAGGCGCGCGAAACGGCGACAACGGAGTTGCAGTTCGCCGACAGTCTTCATCGCCACCCACAGGGCGCCATGCTCGGCCATCGCGACGAAGGTCGCGAGACCGATGATTATGGTGAACCAGTCCAGGATGCCGACCTGCTTGCCGACGCGAAAATCGGTCCACAACGACAGGAAGAAGTAGCCACTACCGTCGAGCGGAACGCCACGAACGACATTCCCGATCGCAGCGCCCAGGAAGCCAGCTAGCGCGGCGCTGGCGCCGGCGAAAACCACGTCCCACCCGGGCGCCCATACGGGACTATCGATATGGTTACGAAACTCGATTGAGATGCCACGCAGCATCAGGAGCCAGAGGACTATCATCAGCGGCAAATAAAAACCGCTGAAACTCGAAGCGTAGAGCGTCGGAAACGCCATGAATAGAACGCCGCCACCGGCAATCAGCCAAACCTCATTGCCGTCCCATACCGGGCCTATCGAGCGAAGCACCTCGCGGCGGTCTTCATCAGTGCGCGCCACGAGCAGATAAACTATCCCCGCGCCGATATCGAACCCGTCGAGCGTGGCGTAAGCCGCCAGCATCGCCGCCGCCGCGCAGAACCAGAATGTCGCCATCGCGAATTTCCTTCGGAGATTAGCGAACCGCCCCCGTCTGCACCGGAGCGGCCGGACCCTGAGCCGCGGCGATCGGGCCGCGCTGGACCTCGAAATAAACCAGGAAAAGGAACAACAGTGCGAGCACGCCGTACATCCCGAAAAAGCCGATCAGGGTGAACAGGGCATTGCCTTCGACGACCTGCGGCGAAATGCCCTGGGCAGTGCGCATCAGACCATAGATCAGCCATGGCTGACGGCCAAGCTCGGCGGTCATCCAGCCGAAGGTTGTCGCGATATATGGAAACGGCGCAAGCAACATCAGCGCCCACAGCAACAGCCGCGATTCGTACAGCCATCCTCTCCATAACGCGAACAGCGCGAACATCAGGATCGCGATGAAGAAAGTCCCGAGTCCGACCATGTTGTGATAGGCGTAGTACAGCAGCGGCACATTGTCGGGCCATTGATCTTTCGGATACGCGTCGAGTCCCTTTACCTGGGCTTTCCAGCGCCGGTAGGTGAGAAAGCTCAGCACGTTCGGGATGACCAGCGGATTGTCCAGCGTTTGAGTTCGCATGTTCGGCTGTCCCAGGATCGCAAGGGGCGCACCCTCCGCGGTGTGGAATAGCCCCTCCATGGCTGACAATGTCGCCGGCTGATAGGTCGCGACGTTGCGCGCCTGAACATCGCCGAGCGGATACATCATCAGGCATGACGCGATAGCGCCCGCGATAACGCCGGTGCGAACGAAGATTCGCGCATGCTCCTGGTGCTGGCCGGTCAGCAGATAAAAGGCGCCGGTCGCACTGACCACGATGCTGGCCGTTATTACCGCGGCGGACATGTTGTGCGGATACTGCCAGACCAGCCATGGATTCGAGAGAACGCTCCAGAAGCTCGCGAGCTCGATCACGCCGTTGCCGGCGATTCGATAACCGACCGGGTGCTGCATCCAGGCGTTGGTCGCGATGATGAAGAAGCCGGACAGCCAGGAACCGAAAAAAATCAGAAACGCCGTAACCCAGTGCAGACGGGGGCCGAGACGCTTTTCGCCGAATATGAAGAGGCCGAGGAAACTCGATTCCAGGAAGAACGAAAAAGTCCCCTCCATCGCGAGTGTCTGGCCGATAACGGCGCCGGCAGCTTCTCGAAAATCCCGCCCAGTTTGTCCCAAACTGGAATTCCATCGGTATCCCGGTAACGACACCGATCGCAAAGTTGATCGCGAAGATGCGCGCCCAGAAGTGCGCCGCTTGGTTGTATGTTTCATTCGCGGTCCTGAGCGCGATTGTCTTGAAAATCAGGATCAGCAGCGCGAGCCCCATCGTGAGCTGCGGAAACAGATAGTGAAAGATCACAGTGAAGGCGAATTGAATGCGATCCGCCGTGAGGGCGTCCATCGGTTTTCTCCAAAACGCGCAGTTGCTGGTCGCTAACTTATCCCGATGGCGAAATTGTACAGGAGCCAGTGACTGGAGCTAAAGCTTCGCGGCCGCGTCGATCCATTTGCGCGCCGCTTCCTCGATTCCGTGCGCGGCTTCCTCGGGCGTGCGCGGCGCGCGCATGTTAACCACGACCACCTCGTCGACGCCGGCGTCGCGGTAGCGCCTGAGATCGTCGGGCGTGATCGGCTTGGTATAAGGCGAAACCGCGATTTCGACGTCGGAGCGCTTGCGGCCGTTGGACTTGAGCAGCGACTCGATCCGGCGAATCTTGTCCGCCGCCTCTCGCGGGTCGAGGTTGAAACCGCACCATCCGTTGCCGTACTCGGCAACCCGGCGCAGCGCCGGCCCGCTCTCGCCGCCGAAGAAGACCGGCAGATCGGCGCCGCGTACCGGCTTGGGAAAACTGCGGACGTCTTCGAAACTCACGAACTCACCCTTGTAAGAGCTGAGGGCGTCGCCCCACAGCCGGCGCATCGCTTCGATATACTCGCGGGTGCGCTGTGCGCGCCGTTCCCAGGGAATTCCCAGCGCTTTAAACTCCTCTTCCAGCCAGCCCACGCCGACGCCCAGGACGAAACGGCCCTCGCTCAGCGAGTCGAGCGTCGCGACCACCTTGGCCAGCACCAGCGGATTGTGCTCCGGCACCAGGCATATCCCGGTGGCGAGACGAATCTTTTGCGTCACCGACGCCATCGTGCACAAGGTGAGGAACGGATCCGCGATCGGCGCGTTGGCCGGCCCCGGCAGGGTGCCGTCTTCGCGGTAGGGATAACGCGAGGCGTAGGAATCGAGCAGCACCACGTGCTCGGGTGCCCACAAAGTCGAAAATCCCAGCCGCTCGGCGTGCTGCGCGAAGGCCTTCAGCACCGACATTCCGCCGACCCGTCCCGAAACCACCGCGAAAAGTCCGATCTTCATCGCTGCGATGCTCCTTGCGCGCGGTGCGCGAATTCTTCGTGTACTACGGCACGATTGGCGCTGACAAGCGCCGGATAAGTACGCGGCCTCATACGTGATTGCGCAGCATCAGCTCGCGCGGATGCGGTTCGAGATAGGTCTGCCCCTTGAGATACGTGATATCGAAGCGCCGTACCCAATGACGAATCAGGGTCAGCGGCACCACCAGGGGCACCGTTGCGCGCCGATACTCCTCGATCACTTCCAAAAGCTCGCTGCGCGAATCTTTATCGCAACGATCATGCAGGTAGCCGGCGATATGTTGCATCACGTTGACGTGGCGTGTGGGCGTCGCCGGTTTCTTCAGCGCGGACATGAATTCCGCCGCGTAACGCTTGCACAGGTCCGCGCGTTCGAGGCGTTTGGAGTCCGCGACCAATCGTCCCAGCTCGGCATACGAGCGCGGCGAGTGGGCCATCAGGGTCAGCTTGTGCGCGGTGTGAAAGGCGACCAGCGCGCCAACCGTCCAACGGGTTGCGAACAACCCGCGCATCCGATGGTACGCGAAGACCCGCTCAATGAAATTCTCGCGCAGATTCGGATCGTTCAGCCGGCCTTCCTCCTCGACCGGCAGATTGGGCAGGCGGCGTATCAGGGCCTCCGCGAAGAGGCCGCGGCCGTTGCGCTCCGGCATCCCCGCGAATCCATAGACGCGCACGCGTTCCATCCCGCAACTCGGCGAGTCCTTCTTCAGCACATATCCCGAAAGCTCCTCACGCTCGAGCGCCGTCACGCGCCGTTCGGCATACGTCCTCATCGTCTCTGTCAGATCGGCGCCGCTCTTGTTGGCGACCATCCGCACCGTGCCGTCGCCGCCACGAACGAGCCGCAGGCTCTCGCGCGGGATGCCGAGACCGATATCGACTTCGGGGCATACCGGGACGAATTGGACGAACTCACCGAGCGTGTCGGTCAGGAAGTCGTTGCGCTTGTGGCCGCCGTCGAAGCGCACTTCCTGCCCCAGCAGACAGGCGGAGACGCCGATCCGGATCGCGGTCGTGCCTCGAACATCCACCCGTTAATCATACTCCGGCCGGAAGTCTCATCCGAAGAAATTTGCTTCCAGGCGAAGTCTCGGATAATGAGACTAGTCAGACTAGATGGCGAGGAGCGTTTCTTAATGAACTGGCAAATTCAAACCGCAAAGGCACGCTTCAGCGAACTCATCGATCGTACCTTGAAAGAAGGGCCGCAGACAGTGACGCGCCATGGAAAACCGGTCGCGGTGATGGTTCCGGCGGAGGAATATCATCGCTTGCGCACCGGCGGCAGGAGTCTGAAAGCACTGCTCGCGGCGGTCCCGTTGCAAGGAGTCAAGATCACGCGGTCGCGTGACAGGGGCAGGACGGTCGACGTCGATGTATCTGATTGACACCAACGTAATTTCCGAAGTTCGCAAGGGCAAACGATGCGATCCGCGAGTATCGCTCTGGTATCGACGGATCGGCGACGATGAATTGTTTCTGAGCGTTCTGGTGGTCGGCGAAATTCGCCAGGGCGTCGAGCAGTTGAGGACCCGAAATCCACCTCAGGCAAGAGCCCTCGAACAATGGCTGGACGAACTAATGATGAATTTCGGCGAGCGCATCCTACCAATAGACAACCGCGTCGCGCAGAGCTGGGGGCGCCTTGCCGCCCGCGGCAGTTTTCCGGTGATTGACGCCTTGCTGGCGGCGACCGCCGACGCTCACGGCTTGACCCTGGTGACCCGCAACATCAAAGACGTCCAGCGCAGCGGTGCACGTTGCCTGAACCCGTTCGAGTTCGTCGAGTAGGAGTACCTTTCAGGCCAAGGCGTGCGGGTAGCCTCGCGTCAGCCGCGGTATCGTGAGGCCCACGTTGCCTAGCCGCCGCTCGAGCATCGAGAGATACAGCTCCGTAAGTTCACCGTTGTCGCGCGTCTTGAGCCCGAAGCGCAGACAGTCGTAGCCGAAGCCGCTGCCGGGGGGACCGAAGAAGTTGGCCGCCGCCGGCAGCCACTGCTTGAGCGCCGCCGTTACCGCATCGGGGCCCAAACGATCGATCACGCCGGCGAGTTCGCCAGCGGCGAACATATCGTGCTCGGCCTCTTCGTCGAGGATACGCTCGGCGGCGCGCGCGTGCGGCGCGTAGCTGGAATCCTTGTAGTTGACGCCGATCATGAGGAGCCCGGTCATGTCGAGGCTGAGCGAGGCCATCAGGAGGTCCAATTCGCCGGAGCCGCTCTTGGCGAAGCGCAGCGGCGCCTCGAACGAGGGCGCCTTGAGCGCCGGGATCATCGCGCGATCGGCCTCCTCCTGCGTGACGCCGATATCGCGCAGCGCCCGGTAGAGAAGCGCGGCGTGGCGGCGTTCCTCCGCGAGATTTTTCTCGATAACCGGGCGCAATGAATCGTTAGTTACCGTGTCCAGCGCGCGCTGGTAACCGAGTGCGGTGAGTTTCTCGGCCAGCGCATGCGCCGCGAGCAACCGGATAAGGGTCTTGGTGTAGTGCGGATCGACGCGGCGGAGCCTGAGGTCTTCAGCCTCGACCGTGCGCGCGGGGAAGTCACGCTGCGGTGGCATCGTTGACGCCCTCCGCCTTCCGTCAGCCTGCACGAGCCATCATTCGGAACATCACCAGATCATTCACGGATTGCGCGGCTCATGCGAATCATCCCGCAATCATATTGCGAGCGTAACGTCCATTCCTAGAGCCGCGTGCCTTTCCTAGAGGCGGGTGCCTGCGCGCGAGGGCAGAATTACGGTGGCGCTGCCTATAGTGGTCTTCTCGCCCTTGGCATTCTCGAGCCAGATTTCGCAATCGACGAGATGGTCGTGGCCCTCGGCGTACTTCTTGACGACTTTGCCCTTGCATACGACCGCCGAGCCCGGCTGATCCATTCCGCGATATTGGACCGCGAGCTTGCGCAGCCATCCTTCGTGGCCGGCGAAGTCGGTCATCATCTGTCCCAGGAAGCCATTTTTGAGCGCGCCGTGCAGGATCACGCCGGGCAGATTGTTATTGAGCGCGAAGTCCTTGTCGTAATGGATCTGATAGAAATCGCCGGAGGCGCCGGCGTACTTGACCAGTTGCTGGGTGGTGGGGTTTTTCTCCAACGCAGGCACCTCGGATCCGGCTTCGAGATCTTCCCAGTAAGTCTGCTTCGCCATTTTCGATTCCTCTCCCGGCGGTTCGCGCGGCTCAGTACCGGATCACGGTCGAGCGCTGCAGGGCGCAGAGTTCATTGTGGTGGTTGGTATAGCTGGTCTCGACGGTGACGAAGACCATCGGGCCGAGGCGGCCCGCGCTCTCGCGGATATCGGCTATCTTGGAGACCACGCTTATGCGGTCGCCGGGGCGGATTGGCGTGAAGTATTCCCACTCCGAACCGCCGTCGAGGCCGCGAAACGCGGGCATGTTAATCTTGATTTCCGGAATCGCGGCGCCGAGCGAGCGGCAGAAGGTCGGCGGCGCGATCATCCCGCCGAAGCGGGTCTTGCGCGCGGCGGCCTCGTCGTTGTACAGCGGGTTGGGATCGCCGATCGCCTCGGCGAAGCGCCGGATAGCGCCGCGCTCGACCTCGACCAGGCGCGCCTCGCTCTGCATTCCGATTTGCTTTCGCACCTCGTCGGTCACGTACTTGTTCGCCATCGCAGACGTCCTTGGTTGAATTTCCTGATGTCGTTGATCGGTTGGCGCGCACTACTCAGTAGTCACCCACAATCTTCGAGTGATCCCAACTCGCCCAACGCTCCGGATGAAACCGCATCAGGACCCGCTTCTGCACGCGGCGCACCGCGGCCGGGTTGTTCGGGTCCGCGCCGGTCAGGCTCACAATCTCGGCGAGCGCGGCCGGTCCCTCGGTCAACTCGACCCGTCCGCGGACCATCACTCCGTTCAGTTCCTTGTACTTGGCGCCGCTCTCGACCAGCACGGTGGCGCGAGGGTCGCGTCTAAGATTCACGATCTTCTGCGCGCGGGCGTAGCTGGTCATCAGGATCGTGCCGTCTTTGACTGTATACCACATGGCCACGACGTGCGGATAACCGTCATGGCCGTTGCTTGCGAAAGCGCAGCTATGACGCGAGGCGAGGTAGGCGAGCGCCTGTTCCGGCGTCATCTTGATTGAATTGCGTTGGTTCATCGAGTCTCCGTGAGGCGGGCAAGCGTTTGGCGCGTCGGCGCCCGCGGTCGTGTAATATGGGGTAATACGGGTAGGAGCGGCGCGCAAGGCGAGTGCCCGCAATAGTAACACAAGGGAGAATGCCCCGATGGCGAAGCTCGATAAGGTCGAAATAGAGCAGCGGCTGAAAGCGCTGCCCGGATGGGAATTCAAGGACGACGCGATAAGCAAGCTCTACCGCTTCAAGGAATTCATGGACGGAATCAGGTTCCTCAATCGAGTGGCCGAGATGGCCGAGGCGGCCGATCATCATCCCGACGTGAAGATAAACTACACTCGCGTGACCTTTACCTGCTCCACCCATGACCAGGGCGGAGTGACCGAGAAGGATTTCAAGCTGGCCGCGCAGATCGAAGAGGCGTTCAAAGCCTACGCGGGGTGACCCGCCGTCCCTCTCGCGCCGGGTGACCTCGGCTAGCTTTTTCGCGGAACGTAGTAATGCGATCCCGTGTTGGTGCGGTCGATTTCGCGCAGCAGATCTTCGAGATCGCCCGGGTCGCCGACGAAATCGATTTCCGAGCTGTCGACCACCAGCAGCGGCGTCTCGTCATAGTAGAAAAAGAAATCGCGGTACGCGGCCGAGACGCGCTCCAGGTACTCCAGGCTTATATGCCGCTCGAAGGAGCGGTTGCGCTTGCGTAACCGTTCCGCGAGAACCTCGACGCGCGCTCGAATGTAGACCACCAAGTCGGGTTTGACGAGTTGCCCGTCGAGCAGGCGGTAGACGCCCTCGTACAGCACCAGTTCGTCGGGGTCGAGGTTGAGCCGGGCGAAGATTCGATCCTTGGCGAGCAGGTAATCGGTAACCGTGGCCTGGGCGAACAGATCCTGCTGAGCGAGCTGGCGCTGCTGGTTGTAGCGAGTCATCAGGAAATAGAGCTGCACCGGGAAAGCGTATTTTTCCGGGTCCTGATAGAAACGCGCGATGAATGGATTGCTGTCGGTATCTTCGAGCACGATGCGCGCGCCGATCCTCAGCCCCAGCGCCTGGGCGAGGCTGGTCTTGCCGACGCCGATCGGCCCCTCAATCGCGATATAGCCGCCGCCCCGCCTCATCGGGCCGTCGTCCGGGCAACCGCCTCCTTATCGCGCCGCCGCCAGAGCGCGGCTCGCAATTCGCCATCCGGCTTACTAGTCTGGCGCGCTAATCGGCCGGCATCGGGAGCGGAAAATGCACCCGCTCCTTGGCCACGCTCAACAATTCCACCGTAGCCCCTTTATTCGCAAAGGCGCCGATTATCTGTTCGACCAGCCATTCGGGCGAGGACGCGCTGGCTGTGACCCCTAGCGCGTGTACGCCGTCGAGCATTTCGGCGCGCACGTCGTCCAGCGAGTCGATCAGAAAAGCGCGCGCGCCGCGCATGCGGGCGACCTCGACCAGGCGGTTGGCGTTGGAGCTCTGCTTGGAGCCGACCACCAGAATGGCGTCGCTCTGTTCGACCAACTCCTTGACCGCGTTCTGGCGATTCTGGGTCGCGTAGCAGATGTCGTCGGTCTTGGGCGCGACCATTGCCGGAAACCGGCGCTTGAGGGTTTCCATGATCTCGCGCGTATCGTCGACGCTAAGAGTAGTTTGCGTGACAGCCGCCACGCGATCCGGGTCGGGAACCTCGGCCACCTCGGCCTCCTGCACGCTGCCGACGAGCAACACGCGGCCGGGCGCGACGCCGAGCGTGCCCTTGACCTCCTCGTGGCCGGCATGGCCGATCAGGATCACGCTGCGATCCTCACGCGCGTAGCGTGCGACCTCCAGATGCACCTTGGTGACCAGCGGGCAGGTGGCGTCGATTACGCGTAGGCCCCGGTCTCGCGCGCGGTCCCATTCACTGGGGGCGACGCCGTGGGCGCTGAAAATGACGCGCTGGCCCTCGGGCACTTCGCCGAGATCTTCGACGAAAATCGCGCCTTCCTCTTCCAGTGCTTCGAGTACGAATCGGTTGTGCACGATCTGATGGCGCACATAGAGCGGACGGCCATATGTGCGCAGCGCGCCGCGCACGGCTTCGACGGCGCGGTCGACACCGGCGCAAAAGCCGCGCGGCTCGGCGAGAATTATTTTTTCTACGTTATGCTGGCCCAGAGACATCAAGGCTCCTGATTAACGGATACTGGCCGGTCGGTCAACCTGACAAAATCTTTCTGGTTGCCACAGTATTACAAACAATAAGGGGCAACACTTTATCAATGAACGTGGCCGGGGGCGGGCGGATGCGACGTCTGGCAGCCGATCCATACTTCGCCGCCTTCGAAGTGTTCCTTCTTCCAAATCGGCACGACCTCCTTCAGACGGTCGATCGCAAAGCGACAGGCCTCGAATGCTTCGGCCCGATGCGCCGCGGAGACCGCGATAGCGACCGAAGTCTCGCCTATATCGACCAGGCCGACGCGATGGCTTATCGCGATACGCACGATTTGCCATCGCTCGCCCGCCTCGCGCGCCAGCCGGCGCATCTCGCTGAGCGCCATCGGCTCGTAAGCCTCGTACTCCAGTCGAATGACGTTGCGGCCGGCGTTGTCAGCGCGGGTGGTTCCCGCAAAGCTGACGGTCGCGCCGGCGTGCGGGTCGGCCACCGCGCGTTCCAGCGCCGCGACGTCGATCGGCGCGCGGCCGATCGCGATCGGACCGATCCATTTTGGATCGCGCGACGGTTCGGCGCCGCCGCTCACGGGCGGGATGAACGCAATCTCGTCGCCAGGGTGCGGACGATAATCATCGCGAACGTATTCCTGGTTGACGGCAAAGCCGACCGCGTCGCGATGACCCTTGAGCCCTGGGAACTCCTCGGCCAGGCGCCGCCAGATCTGCGCGACCGTGGCGCCTTCCGGAAATTCGCGGCTTAGCTCGGACGCGCCAGCCCGCTCGCGCAGGGTCGCGAACAATTTTATCGTCAACCTGTTCATGCTGTTCACGCGCGATTCACTTCCGGTTCATCGGCATCGTCAGAGCTTCAGCAGATGCGCCATGTGGCTGAGTTCGGGGACGAGCAGCTTTTCCATCGCGAGCCGGCAGGCGTCGGGCGAGCCCGGCAGCGACGCCACAATCTTACCGCGCGCGATTCCCGCCAGCGCCCGGCTCAGGAAGGCCGCCGACCCGATCTGTTGATAGGAAAGATAACGGAACAACTCGCCGAAGCCTTCCAGCTCCTTGTCGAGCAAACCTCGCACGGCTTCGATAGTCGAGTCACGCGCCGCGATCCCGGTGCCGCCATTCACGATAACGGCGTCGAGGTTCTGCAGATTTTCGAGCAGCGCCTCGCGGATACGGCCGGGATCGTCGGGCAGGACTTCGTAGTACTCGACGCGATGTCCGGCGGCGGTCAGCAGGTCACGGATGACACGGCCACTCTCGTCGGTCTCGGCGCCGCGCGTATCGCTCGCGGTCAATACTCCGACCTTGAGACCCTTGCGCCCATGGTGATGATGCTCCTTGGCAGACACGGAAAAACTATATCACCACCCGATGGCATCGCGAGCCGCTAGCGCAGCCGCAGGTTGAACGCCTGCGGCCCCTTGTCGCCGGGCCGCACCTCGAACTGCACCTGATCGCCCTCGCGCAGATCCTCGAAGTAAACCTTGGGCGAAAGCCGCGAGCGATGGAAAAAGACTTCATCGGTACCGTCGTCGGGTGTGATGAAGCCGAAGCCCTTGTCCTTGACCACTTTTTTGATCGTGCCGAACACAGGATCCTCCGAGGGGCGTGTACCCCCTGGAGTTGAGCTTAGGCGAGCCGCGCCGTATGTAAAGAGGGTCTGGAACGGGATGGAGGACGAACTTTGCTCAAGGCAGTTGGGTTGGCGGAAATCGAGCGCATCTTCGCAGTGACCGACGCGCTGGGAATCTCGCGCGAGGCGCTGGTAATTCCGCTGCGCACCGAGCATCCCGGCCGTTTGCGCAGGCTCGGCCCTGGCAAACTCGAAATCGTCGTCGATCGCGACGCCGACTTCGATCAATGGCTCAGCCGTCTCGGGACGGAGATTCGGGCGGTTTGGCCGATGTCGCCACCGGACTGAGTTCGATCAGGCGCGCGCCGTGATCGACCATTTGCCCGTCGACCACGCAAATTTTCGCCACCATTGCCGCGCTTTCGGCGTAAAGTGTCGTTTCCATTTTCATCGCTTCAAGCACGATCAGAGGATCGCCAGGCGCGACCGGCTGGCCCTCGGCAACCAGGACCTTGAGCACTTTGCCCGGCATCGGCGCGTCGACTTCCGGCGCGGTGAGTCCTCCGGCGCGATGCGCCGTGCGGCCTTCGACCATCGCGAACTCGGCTGCGAATGGGCCCGCGGATGCCAGTATCGAAGAGCGCTGCCGCGCGCCGGCGACGCGGACGCGCCGGCCACCCAGCTCGACTATCGCGCTGCCGTCGGGCAGGAGGGCGACCCTCGCCGAAATCTCGCGGCCGTCGATGGAGATACGCACGTCACGGGAGCCGTCCGTATTGTCCTGGGATGTCCTGTCCTGCCTGTTTTGCGCGAGCAGTTCGACTTCGAACTCGCGCGCATCTCCCTGGCGCTTGAGCTTCATCGATCGCCTCGCCCCCAAGGCTCGAACTCCGCGAGTTCCGTCCACGGCGAACGTCCGCCACGCTGCAGACGTGCGCCATCGCCGCGAGTGCTCCGCGACGAAGACGAACCTGTCGACGCCGGGCGCGTTGAACCGAGCGCCCCTCCCGCCGCCATCGCGGCCGCGATCAGCAGATTCTCGAGCGCCTCATCGCCGGGACTCCAACGTGGAAAAAACCGGTCGAGGAATCGCGTCGACAGCCGCGCTTCACGAAAAGCCTCGCTTAAGATGACGTCCCGCAGGAAAGCGGCGGTGTTGGTCACGCCGAGCAGCGAGAATTCGCCCAGCGCGTCCACCATCCGGACGCGCGCCTGCTCGCGGTCGGCGCCCCAGCAGATAAGCTTTCCCAGCAGCCCATCGTAAAATGCGGTGATCCGCGCGCCGGTCATCAGATGCGTGTCGATACGCACGCCAGGTCCCGCGGGAAGATTCAGGTAGAGCGCGTCACCGGTCGCCGGACGGAAGTTATGCTCGGCGTCCTCGGCATAGATGCGGCACTCGATAGCCGCGCCTCGCGGCGCCGCAGGCTCGACGACCCGCTCGCCCACCGCGACCCTGAGTTGCTCGGCGACCAAGTCGCATCCGAAGCGCATCTCGGTCACCGGATGCTCGACCTGCAGGCGCGTGTTAGCCTCCAGAAAGTAGAACTCGCCGCCGTCGACCAGGAACTCCATCGTACCCGCGTTGCGATAGCCGGCCACGCACGCGACTTTCAACGCCGCTTCGATCATCCGGTTGCGCAGGCCCTCGTCGAGTCCAGGCGCCGGTGATTCCTCGATGACTTTCTGATTACGCCGCTGAATCGAACAGTCGCGCTCGCCCAACGCGACCACTCCGCCGTGATGGTCGGCGAGCACCTGTACTTCGACGTGGCGTGGATGCGCCAGATATTTTTCCAGGAATACGCGGCCGTCGCCGAAGGCGGCCTTAGCCTCGCGTCCTGCCGCCGCAAGCGCCTCGGCGAGGCCGGCCTGCGCTTCGACCAGGCGCATCCCGCGGCCGCCGCCGCCGGCCGCGGCTTTCACCATCAGTGGAAACCCGACGCGAGCGGCAAACTGCTCCGCCGCACGTTCCTCGATTGTCTCGAGTCCCGGCACCACCGCGACGCCCACGCCTGCCGCCAGGCGCCGCGCCGCGACCTTGTCGCCCAGCGCCGCCATTACGTCCGCCGGGGGGCCGACGAAGATCATTCCAGCCTCGCCGACAGCGCGGGCGAACTCGGGTCTCTCGGAAAGAAAGCCGTACCCGGGATGGATCGCGTCGGCGCCGGTAGCGCGTGCGGCGTCGACGATCGCCGCGATGTTGAGATAGCTTCGGCTCGCTTCAGGTGGACCGATGAGGCATGCCTGGTCGGCCGCGGCGACGTGCGCGGCGTCGGCGTCGGCCTCCGAGTAGACGGCGACGGTGGCAATCCCAAGCTGGCGCGCGCTGCGAATTATCCTGAGTGCTATTTCGCCGCGGTTGGCGACGAGCAGTTTCTTGATCGAGCCGGGTTTCATTCTGCACGCGAGCGTAGCACAGGGACGGGCGCTCGCGCATAAATGAGAGGCTCTCCGAAGGCGCGAGCGCGGCGTTCCAGGTCCGTCGCGCGACGCGCCGCGAGAAATTTCAAATAAATTTTCATCGCAGCGCGTCAAATTGATTGATCGACATGCGGATTTCACTATCTTGGAAGATCCAGCGTGTGCCCGAGCCTTTGGCCTTGGCCCTCGCGTCGAAGGAGAAAATCCTGAATGAGGGAGCGCTAGTGCAGGAAATGGAAGCAACTGACATTCGTACTGTGTACGACTTCCCCGTCGTCGGCCATCTCTGCAGTGACGGAGTGGTGCATTACGTAAAATTAACGCGCCGCTCTGGCAATCCCAAACCTCAGGGCGTCTGTTCGCATTGCCACACGACCTTTCAGTACGAAAAGCCGCAACGCTCCCGCGTGCGGCACCACGGCATCGAAGGCGCCAGTAACTAGGCCCCAAGGGGCCCTGCCCAGATAATTTCTCACGGCACTCTCACGAGAGCGCCTTACCGAGGCCAGCGAGGCATCAGGTTCGTGCCGCGAGGCCGCGTCGATCTGCCTGGACGCGAAGAGCCGCTTCCAGCGCTGTAGGTTTAGTTCGGAGTCGCTATGGCTGCGCCGCGGACGTGCGCGGCGCCGGTTTTGGCGGCGCGGATGACTGAACGGGGGGTTCCGTATCGGGTGCCGCTCTGAAGGCCGGCGGCCTGGGCCGTTCGAATTCCGGCGGCGGCTTGACGGATGGCGCCATGGTTACCAGCAAAACCTCGGGGCCGCGGTAGTAGCGCGACAGCATCCCGCCGACGAAGGCGAAGTCTCGCATTGGATCGAACCATAGACGGATGGTCGGTACGAAGGGCTTCAGAAATATGTTGAACCATCCGAACACCGGATGCGCGTCGGCCTTGGCTAACTCGCCGTCGTGCGGCCGAAAGCTCCATGCGGACCGCGCGAGATCAGCGTGCAGGCTCAGGATGCGCGGACCCAGCGCGCAATCGAACACATGGATATCGAGATCGGTCGTTTCGCCGCGGCGCAGCCGATCGGCTATTGGCACCAACACACTCGCGCCCGCGTAGGTGTCCGGAGGGAATTGCAGGACGGCGGTTTGGGTAGTGCCATTGCCGTTCTCATATTTCGTGCAACTGGTCTTTCCGGTAGTGGCGTCAGCGGTCGCGACTATCTGGGGCGCGCCGTGCGCATCGAAGTAGCTGTGTTCGTAGGTAAGGAGGCGCGGGAGATCGGAATCCGCGGCCTTGAGCTTTTCGTGCTCGACATCGCGCTCACCGTCGATGAACTCGTTACGTCCTTCGATCGTGATTAGGTCACCGCGCTGCGTGGTGGTGTAGTGAGCCCGCCCCAAAAGTCTCAGCCCGTAGGATCGTAGATAAGATAGTCGGAGGTTTGCGTGGCTACCGGGCCGGTACCCGGGGAAGCGTCCGCGGCCGCTGGGTCCGGCCGAGCGCCGAGTCCCAATAGCAGTACGGTGGCGATAGTTGCCGCGAGGACTAATTCTTTCTTCTTCAGCACGTCATCTCCGCCTCGCGACCTCTGCCAGCCCCGATCCACGCTACGATCGCCCGGCTTGCCCGGCAACCGGATCGATCGGTCTATAACTTTCGCGCTGACAGGTCAGATTTACGCGCTCTTGTTCGGCGTAAACAGTTTGGAAAAGGCTTCTATCGAGGCGGGCGGATTGTGCAACGCCTGCAGGATCTCATTCACGTGTTCCTTGGATTTCATGCCCACGAGCGCCACGTTGATTCCGGGTGCCGATCGCACGAATTGCGTCGCGCGCTGCGCGTCGGTTGTCAGCCCCTCGAACGCTTGCGCCATGATCGGCGGCAATCCGCGCGCAAGCCGCCCCTGCAGCAGTGAGGCGCTGGCGCATACGGCGATCCCGAAGCCGACCGCGGCGCGCAGTGCGGTGCCGCGCCGGTCGGGGAGCTGCTGATTGGCGAGCGTGAGCGCCTCCGGCATCGCCAGGTTGAACGGGAGCTGGATCGCGCGGAAATGATGGTCGCGGCCGGCGATTTCGAAGGCGATGTTCACCAGGTCCGCCATCGGGAGGTACTGGCTCTCGTCGGCGCTCAGGCGATATCCGTTCCACGTCGCAGTGCCATAGACGCCGATTTTTCCGTCGGCGACCTGCCGCTCCAGGAACTCGAACGCGCGGCGCATCCGCTCGAGAAACTCCGGCCGTTCGACGCTCGCGAGCTGCGTCTCGGGATTATGAATGTAATAAATGTCGATAGTGTCGAGGCCCAGGTTGCTGCGGCTCATCTCGAGCATCGCGCCGAGGTAGCTCGGCGTCATGCAATGCGAGCCGTCGACAAGATCGGCATGGGCGACCAGTCCGTTCTTGATGAAGTTGTCCTCGAACCACGCGCGCGGATTCGCCGGCATCGCACCGTCGAACGTGACGTAGCCGCCCTTGGTCGCTATCACCACTTCTTCGCGACGGAGCTCGCCCGCGGCAATCAGTTCTCCCAGCGCTTTGCCGATCGTGCGCTCGCCGCGCTGAAAGCGGTAGTTCACGGCGGTGTCGATCAGGTTGATTCCGCCGAGCAGCGCGGCCTTGATGGATTGCGCGTAGGCCTCGTCGGTCTCTTCGTCGGCCTCGCCCAGGTAGGTGCCTATCCCGACCGACGAAACGCTCAGTTCGCCGAGCATCGGGCGGAAGTTTCCCGGCAGATCGGCGTGACGGCGAGCGTAGGCAAGGGTGCCCTCTGGCGTGGCGCGGTTCTTCAGCATTACGAATCTCCTTGGCGCGCCGCGGCTCAGGTCTTAGGCGAACTGATGTCGAGGGGGCTGATAGCCGGTTCAAACAGCAGTTGGATGATGTTACCGTCCGGGTCGCGGATATAGAATGACACCGAACCGTCGCGATGGCGGCGCAATGGATGAACTATATCCAATCGTTCCGCCTCGGCCCATCGCCATCCCGCTTCAAGATCGGCTACGCTCGGCACGATGAATCCGAGATGATCGAGCGCACCGGCGCTCGTATCCCCCGGCGCGCCGCGATGGAGCGCAAGGTTGTCACATCCCGAGCTCAGGTAGGCGTTGTCCGGGTCGGGTTGCCATACCAGCCGCATCCCGAATACCCGGGTGTAAAACTCTGCCGCGCGAGCGACGTCGTTCACCCGCAGTGCGAGATGGCGTAAGCCGCGATTGCTAATCATTGCTGTTTCCGGCCGTCCCTGGGCTTTGCTTCCGGTAGCCGAGCACAGCCCATAGCGGATCGGTCTCACTGGAGATGCGGTCGACAGTCTGTATCTTCTCGAAGGCCGCGCTCTGGGTAAAGTAGTAAGTTACCAGGTCAACCCGTTGCTGCTCGCTCGCAGTCGCCCAGATCGCGACTGCTTTGGTCGGAAACATCCGGTTGGAAAACGTCACGATGAACGGTGCACCGGATCGCAGCACGCGCCCGACCTCCGCGAAGACTTCGAGCGGATGCACGAGATATTGCACCGAAACGGTCAATATCGCGCCGTCGAACGACGCATCTTCAAACGGCATTTGTGGCGAGCGATTCAGATTGTGGGTCACGATTTCGGTGAGCGCGGGATTGTCTTCCATTTCGGATCGGTTGAGTCCCAGGCCGACTACCCGAGTTGGCTTCAATTCGGAAGGCAAATGCGATCGCCAACTGCTCATGAGATCGAGGATAGCGCCGCTGCGCGGCAAATTACGCAAATAGATTTCGCCGACAGTCCTGATTGCGGCATCGTCGATATGCACGACGAAGCGCGGTGAGAGATAGAACAGCTCATCGTCGGAGTCGTCGAGGCGTCGGAACCATTCCGGTTTGAGAAGGGAAGGCATGGCCTGGTTACCCGGGGTGGGTCAAACATACCGCAATCAAAGAAATTATCAATAAAAACAACGGTTTATGCATTATTAAAGGTGGTGGGGAACAATCGCGTTGACATAAATATAGCCTGGCGCTTACAGTAAAACGATTTTCCAAATTGGCTCGATCGGTTGCTCCGTCACGGCGGCGTTCGAGGAGAGTTCGAGAGTTCGCCAAAATGGTCAGGCGCAACAAAACCAACTACGTCATCCAGTCAGTTGCTCACGCGCTGGACGTGCTCGAACAGTTCTTTGGCGAAGTCGATGAGCTCGGCGTCACCGAACTTTCCAAACGCCTGAAGCTGCATAAGAACAACGTCTTCCGTCTGCTCGCCACTCTCGAGGCGCGCGGCTATATCGAACAAAACCGGGCGACCGAAAACTATCGCCTGGGGATCAAGTGTCTGCACCTGGGACGTCGCTATATTGACCACATGGGACTGGTGCGGCAAGCGCGTCCGATCCTCTCCGACGTCGCGCGCCGATGCCGCGAGAGCACTTTCGTCGCGATCCTGCGCCGCGAGGGCGTAGTGCCGCTGGAATCGGCCGAGGCGTGCGACCGCGTGGTGCGCATCACGCCGCCGCTGGGTCAGCCGCTGCCGCTGCACTGCACGGCGGTCGGCAAAGTTTACCTTGCGTTCGACCTCGAACAGCAGTTGCGCGCGGATCTGCCCGAGCAGCTCCCGCGTTTCACCGATCGCACCGTCGTAGAACGGGGATTGCTGTTCGAGCAACTCGACACGGTGGCGCGCGACGGTTTCGCGATGGAATCTTGCGAGTTTTTCGAGGACGTCTCGTCTGTGGCGGTGCCGATTCGCGACTACACCCGCAGCGTCGTCGGGTCGCTCGCCGTCGCCGGGCCCGCCTACCGCATCGGAATCGAGCGCATCAATACCGAGATCGCGCCGCTAATCATGGAAGCCGGCCGCGAACTGTCGCATCGCCTCGGATATAATGAGTAGCACTGGCGCCGATGCATCAGCTTTGCGTGAGAAGCCCCGCGAGTTTCCGCCTTCGCGCGGGTAACCATCCTGTCAGCCCGGTTTGACCTGCCCCGTGGGCCATTGTTAGTTTCTTTGCCGCTCCAGGGTCCATCAGTATCCTGGCGGCGCTTGGTCAGCCATCATCTACAATGCTCGGCTGAATTACACCCGGAGAGAGATTGCCGTGAAAATCCTGGCTTCCGTAAAACGCGTTCCCGATCCCGCGACGACCATCCGAATTCTGCCCGACGGCTCGGGAATTGCGACTGACAACGTGAAATGGGTGATTAACCCATTCGACGAAATCGCGATCGAGGAGGCGCTGCGGATCAAGGAAAAGCAGGGCGGAGGCGACGTCGCGCTGTTCTCGGTCGGCCAGCAGTCCTGGCAGGAGCAACTGCGAACGGGCCTCGCGATGGGCGCCGACCGGGCGATCCTGGTGCGCGCCGACCAACCGCTCGACAGTCTCGCGATTGCGCGCGTGATGGCTAAGATCGTTGGCGACGAAAAGCCCGACCTCGTGATCCTCGGCAAGCAGGCGATCGACGACGACTCCAACCAGGTCGGCCAGATGCTGGCCGAGATGCTCGGATGGCCGCAAGCGACATTCGCCTCCAAAATCGAGATCGCCGGCACCAAATGCACCGTGGTGCGCGAGGTCGACGGCGGCCTCGAAACGATCGCCTTCGAGTTACCGGCCGTGATCACCACCGACTTGCGGCTCAACGAACCGCGCTACGCGTCGTTGCCGGGCATCATGAAGGCGCGCAAAAAAGAACTGAAGGAAATTCCGGTCGACAGCCTCGGGGTCGACCTTGCCCCGAAGCTCAAGATAAAGACGCTTGCGGCGCCCCCCAAGCGCGAGGCCGGACGCAAGGTCGGATCGGTCGAGGAACTGGTCGGCGTGTTGCACAGCGAAGCCAAGGTGATCTGACCCACGCGATAAATCTAAACGCGGTTTCCACTATTTTCCGCGTCCGCCGGTTGGCGGGCGTGCCGGAGTGATTCGAGATGGGTGACGTACTGGTCTTTGCCGAACACAAGGCGGGACATTTTCCGAAGACGACATTGGTTGCGGTCAACGCCGGAATCGAGCTGGCGAAAAAACGCGGCGGCGGCAAATGCGTCGCTGTGATTGCCGGTGAGAAGCTGGACGGCCCCGCGGCAGAGCTGGCCAAGTACGGGATGAGCAAGGTCGTCGCGCTCGACGACCCCAGGCTCGCAAATTACCTGGCCGACGTTTACGCGCAGGCGCTGACCGCGCTCGCCAAAAATCTCGGCGCCGAATACGTGCTCGCGACCGCGACCGCGATGGGCAAGGACCTGCTGCCGCGAGTGGCGGCGCGGCTCAACGCCCCGATGGCCTCCGAGATCGTTTCGATCGGCGATGACGGCACGCTGGTGCGTCCGCTCTATGCCGGCAATGCGCTGGCGACGGTCGAGATGGACGGTCCGCTCAAAGTCGTGAGCGTGCGCGCCACCGCGTTCGACTCGGCCAAGCCCGGAGATTCCGCCGCGCCCGTCGAAAAGGCGGCGCCTGAACTCGATCCCGCCGGGTTAAAGATGCATTTCGTCAGCTTCAATGAGATCAAGAGCGATCGGCCGCAGCTCACCGAGGCGAGAATCGTGGTCTCGGGCGGCCGCGGTCTCAAGTCGGGCGAGAATTTCAAGACCGTTCTCGAGCCGCTGGTCGACGAGATGGGGGCCGCAATGGGCGCCAGCCGCGCGGCGGTCGACGCCGGTTTCGTGCCCAACGATCTTCAGGTCGGACAGACCGGCAAGGTGGTCGCGCCCGAGCTATACGTGGCGGTCGGAATCTCGGGAGCGATTCAGCATCTGGCCGGGATGAAGGATTCCAAAACCATCGTCGCAATCAACAAGGACGAAGAAGCGCCGATCTTCAACGTCGCCGACTATGGCCTGGTGGCCGACCTGTTCAAGGCGGTGCCCGAGATGGTCGAGGCGCTGAAAAAGGTCAAGCACTCGTAGCATCACGTCACGGTGCCGACGCTTCAAGGTGACTGTTTGCAAGTCTAGGGGAATGTATCTGCGGAGAGTGGCTGACTTACCCGTTATAGGACGGCTATTTTGTGGCCGAGTGCCCCGTTATTCCTGGGTGCATCAGTCAAGGCCGGACCCGCGATGAAGCTTTGCGGAACATTCGTGAAGCGATTGAACTCTGCCTGGAGAATCGCGCCGACGAAGGCTGGGAGCTACCCAGTGAGTACGAAGTAGTGCGATTGCCGATCACTTAGGTTGCCAGAGGGCTGCGTTCGAGCATGCCGCCCACTGCAAAACTTCCCGTAATCTCGGGCCGCGAGTGTATTGCCACGCTTGAGAAGCACCGCCAAGTCCGGCAGCGCGAAAGCCACGTACGACTAGTCTGTCAAGGACGCACTCCTGTCGGTAGTGGGTCAGTTTGAAACCACTACCCTCCTGTCACGGTCCCACTTCACGGTGCGCTGGATCGAGGAACGCTTCGCAGCATCTTGCGCACCGTGGACATAAGCGTCGACGAGTTTGTCGTTCTCCTGAGCTAGCGCTGTCCCCTCTTCGCTCCTCACAAATCGCGCCGCGCGGCGATTCGAGAAACACGACTGCGCCTAAGATGGCGGATTGAATTTGGCGCATCGGGGATGATTTAAAGTTCTAACGGCCGTCCAGCGCGTCGATCGCGCTCGACGTGCCGCGCCCGCAACCGGAGCCTTACATGAACCAGCAAAGCCGCGAGATCCTTTGGAACGTCCCCCTCGCATTAAAAATCTTCCTGTACGCGATGGTCATCCCGCTCACCGTTGCCTTAATCTACGAGTGTAGGCGCTGGTACCGGATGGTCATCCTGGGCCAACCGAGCCCGGGCCAATCGGTCGACCGCCTCGATCAGCCAGGCCGACTCTTATGGCTCTTGGTGCGCGGCACCGCTAGGCGAGACAATATGGTCCGCGAGACCTGGGGCTGGATGCATAACGCCTTTTGCGTCGGTTTCCCGGGCTTGTGCATCGGGACGACGATTATCTTCTTCAACGACGGGATCGCCGAGACGGCCTGATTCTTCGGTTTTCCCTATCACCTGGTGGCATGACGGAGGTTCTATGATGACGGCGATTCTCTTCACCCTTTGCATTCTGGCCGCCGTGGGCGTTTTTTTCTACCAGCTCTGGCGCCGCTTTCGAGCTACTGCGGAGCGCTGCCCCCGTATCCCGCTTCGATCGCATTCCCGAACGCGATTCGCGCCGTGCTCGTCTACGCCTTTGGCCAGAGGAAATTCGTGCGAAGTAATCCGGGAGCCGAGCGGTCCGCCGGCTGGATGCACTTTTTCATCTTTTGGGGCTTTATCATCCTCGGGATCCAGATCCTCACGATGTTCGGCCGTGCCTACTCCGACTCGTTCGTCATTCCCGGGTTTAGCCTGCATCTCCTGGGCGGCCCCTATTTGTTGCTCCGCGATTTTATGGAGGTGGCCGTCCTGATGCGCGGTTGGGGTGGCGTTTGCGCGATGGGCGATCACGCACGCGCCTCGACTTTACGGCTTTCTTCCGCCCGAGAGCCGCCTGCGCGATAAATCGCACTGGGAGGCCTATTTGATCCTGGGTTTCGATCGCGACGATCATGCTGACAGGCCTCGTGTATGATGGTGGGCGAATCGTTGCTCACCCGAACAACAGGTAGATCGTTCGGGAGGAGGGATGGGAGCCTATCTCAACCCTGGTAGGTATCGGCCTGGCGAAAATTCTGGGCACGAGCCTCGCCTACGCAGGCGAGTAACGTAGCCTGGTGGGTGCACAACCTCGTCGTTCTCGTTTTTTTGAATTTCCTGCCGCCCTCGAAACACTTCCACATCATCACCGCAATTCCGAACATCTTTTTCTCGAAACTCGAGCCCAAGGGGCAGCTCTCGAAACAGGACCTCGAAAATGATTCCCGCTTCGGCACCTCGCACATCGATCAGTTCACGTGGAAGCAGGTGCTGGACATGTTCAGTTGCACGGAATGTGGCCGATGCTCCTCGAATTGCCCCGCCACGGCAACCAAGAAGCCCTTGGCCCCGCGTCAGTTGCTGCTCGATCTGCGCGACTATCTCTACGGGCATCAGGACGAGATCATTGAAAAGAGGAGCCACGCAGGCAACGGGGATGGCGCGGAGCCCGCTGGAGGTCGGAGAAAACATTGTCGGTCCCGTCATCCGCGACGAGACACTGTGGGCTTGTACCACCTGCCGAGCCTGTGAGGAGGCCTGTCCCCCGATGATCGAGTACGTCGATAAGATCGTCGACATGCGCCGTCATCTGGTGCAAGAGGAGGCACGTTTCCCCAAGGAGCTTACCCGCACCTTCAAGAACATGGAGACGCAATCCAATCCGTGGGGGCTCGATTCGGGGAAGCGGTTCGAGTGGGCCGAACGAATGAACGTCCCGACCCTGGCGGACAAGCCCGATGCCGAATACCTCTACTACGTCGGCTGCGCCGGCTCCTACGACGATCGCAACAAGAAGACGACGCAGGCCTTCGTCCGCGTTTTGCAGAAAGCAGGCGTAGACTTCGCCTGCCTCGCACGGGAGGAACTTTGCAACGGCGAAACGGCGCGTCGGCTCGGAAACGAGTACCTCTACCAGACGATGGCGCAAATGCTGGTCGAATCCCTCAACGCAACATAAAGTTCGCAAAATCATCGTGAACTGCCCGCACTGTTTCAACACGATCAAGAACGAGTTTCCCCAATTCGGCGGTTCGTACGAGGTCATTCATGCCTCCGACCTCGTACAGCAGTTGCTCGCTTCGGGGCGTCTCAAGATCTCCGGGGAATTTCCGAAACGCACCGTATACCACGACTCTTGTTACTACGGCCGTTACAACGACGTATATGACGAGCCGCGGACGGTGCTCAGCCGCGCGGGGGCCCAGGTTCAGGAGATGGAACGCCACCGTCAATTCGGCATGTGCTGCGGTGCCGGCGGAGGGCGGATGTGGTTAGAAGAAGATCCGGATAAACGGGTGAATCTGCTCCGCACCGAGCAGGCGCTTCAGACCGACCCTGAGGTTATCGCGGTCTCCTGCCCTTTCTGTATGACGATGCTCGGCGATGGTATCAAGGCCAAACAGTTGGAAGAGAAGGTAAAGACTCTCGACGTGATGGAAGTCGTCGACGAGGTCACCCGGAGCCGCGATCCGGAGTCCTGAAGAGACCGTGGGATGCCCGTTTCGCATGACGCAGATGGTGGAGTAGATGAAGGTGCGCTCGGCGGAAGAGAAGACGCGTGTGCGCGATATTCCATAGCTGATCGCGGAATCCACCGGGGCTGTGGTGAGTAAAATGAGCGGCGAAGTTGGCTTGGGGTGAAATTTTTCACCCTATACGTCTGATGTACAAGATGAGAACGTCGTTCGGCACTTATGCGGACGCCGCTCTTGACTATATGAGATCGCTTGATGAAGAGAATGAAGTGACACAAAACGGCCGGCGGCGTGACAGGTCAGTGCCTGGCTGCACCGTTTGAAGGTCCGCTTAGGCCATTTCGTCGAACCTCAAGGAGGGGTTGCGTTAAAGGAGCAAGCTATGTAGGTTTGGCACACCAGTCTGGATGAGAAGACATATTTTAGCATAACAAAGCGGACTGAATCATAAGGCACACGCTTTGCATCGCTTGATGGAGTTCCGTCAGGAGGGTAGCAATGGCTCAAAGACTCCAGTTTGAGTTCCCCGAAGATACCTCGGACCTTATAGAGAAGCTCTCGCATAAACTTAACCTCAGCCGCGCTGAGGTGATTGCGAAGGGCTTGGGACTTCTAAATTTACTCGTCCAGGCCCATGATGACCGACGCATATTTGTTGAACGCCCAAGATCCGGAGAACGCGGCGAAGAATTTGAGATAGACATCAGAGCCTAAGCCTTCAGTCACGGGCTTCCAGCTCGATGGAGAAAAAGTTCCCCAAGCCCGTGACGCCCCCGATCCCCATCAAGATCCCAAGCGATCCGGCACCAGTCCCAATGCCAATGATTGCTCGTCGTCCGGGGAAGCTGACCATTGGCTGACGATGAGAGCGCGCACGGCGCTGGACTCATTAAAAAAGTCGCACAGGGACCGCCGCTTCGCGAGGTGTATACCCTCCCGGCCGACCCTGAACCAGCTTTTACACTAACCCAAACTGAATACAGAATCCTATTAGAAGGCGAGCCTCTTCCTGCTGAGGACTCCATACGGTGGGCCTCATTTGGAGCTTTCATCGCAGGTGCGGGTATGCTCGTCGCCCTTTACTATACATCGATTACACCAGCTGAACTGGTTGCAAATCTCGCGAAAACAAAGGCAACGGCGCCGTTAGTCTTATATTGCGCGCTAGTCGTCTTCACGGTGATTTCCTTCGGCCTATTCTGTATGGCGTGGTTGAGAATCCGTCGGTCCCAACCAAAGCAGGGATCGCCGTATGGTTTCCTGAAAGATAGGATCGAAGCGCATTACCGCAAGCCTCGCGACACGTAGCACCCCATTGAATTGCTTGCTGCTGCGGGTTGTCCCTTGAGCTCTTCGTATCTGTCGACCTTTGAGGCCCTGTTCGCAAAGTTCATCGTGGATCGGTGCGGAGTTAAACCTCTTTCTTGAGTCATCTACGATTTCGAGCGACCCACGTGGCTAGCCGCCCCAGCCGTACCATCGCACCTGCCAGGTGAAAAACATCACGAACGCGATCGAAACCACGATCAGAATCTTCGTCAACTGATCGAGCCTGCGCGGCGCGCCGAGCGCGATCAGCGTCAACAGAAAAGGATAGATCTCCACGTAGTAGCGCGCGCCGAGTTGCGCGAAGCCGTTGGCGTACCACAGCATACCGGGTCCCGCGCATAGCGCCGCCGCCAGCGCTACCAGCGCCGTCGCGGGCCGCAAAAAACTCGGGCGCAGCGCCAGCACGAACGCCGGGCTCGTGAGCAGCAGCGCCTGGCCCAGGAACTCGGGATGGATGTATGGGAACTTGTCGCTATAGCTCGGCGCCATGAAAAGTACCGTGTAGAGATTGAACGGAAAATGGCTCAGCGCCAGCGGACCGCCGGGACGTGCGAAGCGGTATTTGTCCTGGCCATACCATAGCCACATCCCGATGTCGTACGGCTCGCCGAAGCGGGCCTCGTTGAACGCGACGAATATTGCGAGCGCCGCAAACAGCGGAGGCAGCATCCACAGCAAATCCCGCGTGCTTCGCCCGCGCAGCCATAGCAGCCCCGCATAGGAAGGCAGCGCGAAGATCATATCGTTGCGGCCGAGCGCGGCGAGCGCGCCCAGCAGGGCCACCATCCAGGGACGCGCCTCGCCGAAGACTTCGGTGAGCGCACCCAGCGTGAATGGTATCGAGACAAGCACGACGAAGTCCCACGAACTGCCGAGCGTCGCCTCATACCAGAACGTTGTGCCGACGCCGAAGAACAGCGTCAGCCATATTCGCGCCGCGAGTCCAAGGCCGATCCTGCCCAGCAGCCGCCACACCAGGCCGAGCGAGACCGTCCCGACGATAACCGAGATCGCGGTCTGATTCGTCGCCAGCCCCCATATAGCCACCGCCGGAAGCGTGAGGAGCGCCGCGAGCGGCGGATGCAGCAGATAGCTCCTGCCGTGCCACACTACGTGCTCCATGTAGCTTGGCGCGTCGACCCAGGCGCGTCCGTGCAGGAACGCGTAAGCCTGCTGCACCGGCTCGATATACGGCGTCGGCGGCGAGATGGTGGCGCCGTAAAAGGCCAGGAAGAGGACCCCAACGGCGAAGGCGCTTCCTCCGTCGGAGGCGAGGGTGCTTTTGATAAAGTGCCATCGCCCCGACGTGCCGCGGTCCGTGCCGATCGCGAGGTCAGTGGCTATTCCCGCCATCGCGACGGCGAGCGCGGCGACGACCAGCCCGTTCGGCATTTGATGGCCAAAGCACGCGGCGATTGCGATGTCGGTGAGCGCGATCAGCGCGGCGGCGATGAAAAACCATCGTGCCGCGTCCTGCGTATCTGCGCGCGTATCCGGCGTTGCGTCCGCGACTTCGGCGACGAATGAGGATCGGGTGCCTTCAAGGACGCTTTGCGGGTCCGCGTTCACGTCATCCAGCGGCGAAGTTCATTTTCTTAGATCGGCCAGGAACTCGAGGATCGCGTGGTTGACCTCCTCGGGCTTCTCCTGCTGTGTCCAATGGCCCGAGCCTTTCATCAAAACCGTCTTGCGCAGGTTCGGCACCCACATTTGCATCCCCGCCGCCATTTCCGGGCGTAGCACGATATCCAGTTCCGCCGTGATCATCAGCGCGGGCTGATTCACCTGTATGGGCAAGCCGGCGCTCTCTTCCCAGTTGCGATCGATGTTGCGATACCAGTTGAGCGGTTTGCGGAAGCCGCTCTTCTCGAAGGCGCGCGCGAAAATCTCGAAATCCGCGGCGGTCAGAAAGCTGCCGTGCGGCAGGTCGGGTAGATGATCGAGGACCCCGCCGCCGGCGTCTCCCAGCACGCCCGAGGGCAGCTTGCGCAGTTCGGCCAGGTCGGCGCCTTTAAACAGTTCGCCGCCCTGGTAGAACGAACGCAGGCTGCGGCGCACGTCGCGGCCGAGTTCCTCCTCGGCCACCCCCGGCTTCTGGAAATAGACGATGTAGTTGAATTTGCCGGCGGCCATCGCGCGGATCAGGTCCATCGGCTTCATCGGCGTGCGCGGAAAGAACGGGGTATTGAGCGCGATCACGCGTTCGATTCTCGCGGGCGCCATCAGCGCAGCGTTCCACGCCACGAAGCCGCCCCAGTCATGGCCGACGACTACACATTTTTCGATCTCCATCGCGTCGAGCATCCCGACCAAGTCGGCGACGATCTCGCGCTGAGTATAGGACTCGATCGCTTCGGGACCGCCCGTGTCGCCGTATCCGCGCTGGTCCGGCGCGATCGCACGCAGGCCGGCGCTTGCCAGCGCGCGCATCTGATGGCGCCATGAGTACCACAGTTCGGGAAATCCGTGGCACATCACCACCGGGTAGCCCTCGCCAGCTTCGGCGACATGCATCCGAAGCCCGTTGGTATCGACGAAGCGATGGCTGAACTCGCTGATCGGATCGCTCATTTTGCATGACCTCGGGAGTGATCTCGGAATCGGCTTGTGAATGACCTCGACGCTTTCCAAGGCTAGCATGCAGGCGGCGCGCCGGCATCGCCGGTCTTTGACTTATACCTTGTGGTGTGATGCACGTTGGCTAGGCCCTCGCTCGCAGCGCGGGGCAATCCAGGACACCGGAGGAAAGCCGATGGCCTTTACGGTGCGGCCGGACAATTTCCGCTTCGAGGATGAGTTCCGCGGCGGCGTCGCGGGGAAACGCGTCCTGATAACCGGGGCGGGCAAGGATGGCGGTCTCGGCCAGGCCTTCGCGCTGGCGGCCGGACTCAACGGCGCGGCCGGCGTGGGCGTGCATTTCCATAGCAGCTACTCGGACGGTTTCGACCTGGTCAATGCGCTGCGCAGCCTGGGCGTCAATGCGTTCCCGGTGCAGGCCGACGTGACCAACCTGGGCGACCTGTGGGCCACGCGCAGCTATGTGATCGAGCAGATGGGCGGCAAGCCGCCGAACCTGCTGATCTGCAACTCGGGGCTGACCGAGAAAGGCTACGCGTTCGGCCGTGCGCTGAAGGAGATCCCCGACGAGCCGCTCGCGATGCGCCGGGCGCGAGTCCGCCAGCACTTCATCGACAGCCTCCATGAATCGCGCCTCGTGCTGAATACGAAGATCGACGGCTTTCTCGCGATGACTCACCTGTGGGCGGGCGAGGCGGTTTACCATCAGGAGTTCCTGCAGCTCATCTATGTGTCGTCGCGCCAAGCTATCGATCCCGGAGTCTCGGTCCCGGGCTACGTGATCAGCAACTGGGGTGTTCTTCAACTCCCGAAGATGCTCGCGATCAATTTGGGCCAGAACGCAAAGTTCGTGGGCTCGGCCTGCATCCTGCTGCCATTCATCCGCACCAGCATGACCGATCAGTACGCGGATAATCCCAAGGTGTTTGGGCGATGGCAACCGCGGATGTTGGAGCCCAATGAGGCGGCGAAGGCATTCATGCAGTTGCTGGCGCGACCGCAGGCGGAACTGGATAAAGGGCTGTTCGAACTGATGGCGGATGGCGCGCCGGACAAAGTCGATGTGACGTGGAAGCGAGTCGAGATCGACGTGCGCGAAGAACCGATGGAGTGGAGCATCGGCGGCTCACTGCAATTCCATGGTCATCGCGTCGCGGTGAAGAAGTAGAGAGCGGTGATCGGCGCATGGCGCCGATCACCGCGTATGCCAGGGCGTCCGCGCGCGCGAGAGCGCGCGCGGACGCCCTGGCAACAAGCAGCGGCAAGAAAAGTACGCGGGATAAAGCGCCCCGCAGGCGGGGCGCTTTATCCCGCGGGTTCAAACGAGCAGGACGCGGGGACGCGAATCGCGCGTCCCCGCGTCCTGCTCGCACAGTTAGCGGCGCGCTACTCGGGCACTTTCTTCGTCGACGAAGACGCGCTGGGTGCGCCCGGCGGCGGTCCGCCGCCCGGGCCGCCCATATTTCTGCGCTGGTAGCCGGCCGGTGCCTCGAACGTGTCGGCTGGCAAATCGCGCTCGGCGATCTTGGTCACCACCGTCTTGGTGGTTTGCGGCCCCTGTTTGGCCATCATTTCCTTGAATCGGGCGGCTTGCTCGGGCGCCATCCCGGGTACCGTGAAACCAGGATTGATCGTGCGCGTCGAATCCATCGTCAGTGGAATCCCGTTGGGCATCTTGCCCGCCATCGCCTGTTCGCCTTTGAGCTTGGAGCTCATCGCCTTGGTGAACTCGGTGAACTCCGCGGCGCCCGGTGCGCTGGTCGAGAAGCACCCAGAGGTCGAGACCGAGGCCATCAGAGTCTTGCCCGCGCCGCTATACTCGTCGCATCCGTAGTCCAGTACCTTGGTGGACTTGCCGGTCTTCTGAAAATTGAGATCGAGCTGCTGGCCGGGGCTGTTGGGCGACCGATGGGGCGGAAAAGGTATCTCCGCATATATTTTCTGGTTTGGATCAACCAGCATCATGGTGCCCTTGTCCAGGTCGATCACCAGCGTGTTATGCTCGCTGACCATCTTTTCCTTGTGCCCCTGGACCATCAGTTCGCGGCTGTGGACTACGGGAGCCCCGCCACTTTGACTGGTGGTCACCTGCTCGTCGATCACGACCCCGGCGCGCGCGATACCGCCTAAGCCCGCGACAGTCAGCACGCAGGCAAACACTGCGATCTTTTGTTTCATAGCGATTGTTCCCCTCGCGCGCTGCTGATTTCCAAAACCCCCGGCGACCCGCCCCTCTCGCGGTCGGCGCGCTCGACGACCAGCCGATGAAGGGTCAGGCTCAAAAGGCCGAAAAATACCCACACCATTTCCTTGAATCTGCGCAACAACCCCACCGCAAAGCCGACGTCGGCCGGATATCCCAGCATCGCCATAACCAGCGCCTTGCCGCCTTCCTGGCTCACCAGCTTGGCCGGGATCATGAAGGTGACGCGCTCGATTAACTGGCCGAATACTTCGACCAGCAATGCGATCTGCCAGGTGACGGGCTCGTGCAGAAGCAGGAGCAGGATGTAGATCTCGAGCGGTCCGAGGCTCCATGCGACCAGGTAGCATAGGCAGGAGATGGCGAGGCGCCAGCGATGATTCGCGTAAAACTCCAGCAGGAGTGTGTCGGCCTCGGCGGCGGCCTCGCGCATGTCGTCGTTGGCGATTCGGGAGAGGTCCAGGTGGACCGCGGCGCGCCACAAATACGAGAACGGCCGCTTGGTCTGCACATAGAAGAAGCCTGCGGCGAACGCCACCGCCAGCGCCAGACCCCCCAGCGCCGGCCATAAGAGATGATGGAACCGGGCTTCGAACGGCAACACCGACAGCATCCCGCCGGTGATAAAACCTACCTGTCCCAGCATTTCGGCCAGCGCGGCGACCACTACTGAGACCAAACCCGCCGCCATGGGCAGTTTGTGCCGCACCATCATCGCCATCACGAACTGGCCGCCAAGCTGCGCCGAAGGCGTGACGTAATCGACGGCCTCGCCCGCGATTCGCGCCGCGAACAGTTGGCCGAGGCCTAGCTGGGACGGACAGTTTTCGATTGTTACGCGCCATCCCAGCGTATTGGCCAGGCGCGCCAATGCCTCAAGCGAAACCGTCAGCACCAGTCCCCATCCGGCTATCCGCACGTAGTGCAGGACGTCGGTCCATCCGAAACGCCGCAGGAACCAGGCGTAAAAGCCCAAGGCGAGGAGAACAATTAAGGTTTCAATGCGTCGCATCAAAGCAGAACTTGGCACCGATCAAAGCAGAACTTGCGTCATAGCGGAACTTGCCGACGATCGGTCGGATCACGGCGCCGATGCATTCTTTCAACGCCACCCGGCGGAGGCAAGCCGGGTCTAAGCCTTTTACGCTCAGACCTTGAACCTCACGTGGATGATGTCGCCGTCGCGAATCACGTAATCTCTGCCCTCGAGGCGGAGCTTGCCCGCCTCGCGCACCTTGGCATCCGAGCGCAGCGCCGCGAAATCCTGATAGCCCACGATCTCGGCACGGATGAAGCCGCGGGCGATGTCGCTGTGGATACGGCCTGCCGCCTCCAGCGCGGAGGCGCCGCGCGCAAGCGGCCAGGCATGCGCCTCGGGTTCGCCCGCGGTATAGAAGGTGATAAGCCCGAGCGCACGGTAGAGCGCGGTAACCAGGCGGTCGCGGGCCGGCGCGCTCAGCCCCGCCGCGCTCAGCAACTCGCGCTGACCCTCGGCGTCGAGCTCCCATAACTCTGCCTCAAACGCCGCGGCTAGCCCGAACAGCTCCATCCCGTGCGATAGGGCGGCCTCGACCGAGCTGGCCGCGGGCGCGGCGCCGGCGCGATCGGCGTCGCAGTTGGCCACCACCAGCGCCGGTTTGCGCGAAAGCAGCCCGAAGCTCGCAAAGACGGTCAGCTCCTGCGCGGTCATCTCGAGCGAGCGCAGCGGCTTCCCCTCCTCGAGCCATTTGACGCAGCGCTGAAGCGTGGCGCGTTCGAACTCGGAGGCCGGATTGCGCTCCTTGATCAGGCGCTCCAGACGCCGCTCGCCCTGGTCGAGGTCGGCGAATACCAGCTCGGCCTCGATAGCGGCAAGCGCGCCGGGCAAGGCGGCCTGATTGCCGGCGAACTCGGGTATTACGATAAGCAGAGCGTCGAGGTCGCGGATAAGCGGGAGGAGGCTCGGGTCGAGCGCGGCGCCCTCTTTCTGTTCCTTGGGGTTGGGCGCGAAATCAAGCACGGTGAGCTCGACTTCGACCCGCTTCTTGGAGCCGTAGGTGCGCTCGAGAAAATCCAGCCGCTCATCGGCGACTTTAATTTGGCCCGGGCGCGCGCGATTACGCCCCTCGCTCTGGCCAGCCAATGGAGCAAGTCCGGTAAGTGCGTGGAAGACGGTCGATTTGCCCACGCCGCGCGCGCCGATGATTCCGGTCTTCAAAAAATGAGCACTCCTGAACCCCTGAGACTTACACATACGACCGTGCGGGGAAAGCGAGTCTGGCCCCGCTCCCGGACGCGCGCTTCAGGCGCGGAACAGCGATGGTTCGGCAAGCCGCGATGCGTGAGTGAAGCCCCGGCGCCAGTGAAGCCCCGGCGCGATTGAGGCCGCCGCGCGAGTGAAGCCGCCCCACGAGGAGGGAGAGACGCTGGAAGTCTTTAACCTGCGCGAGCGGTGGGTTAGTCTCGTAAACGCTTTACGGAGTAAGGGGCCACCCTAGCTCAGTTGGTAGAGCAGCTGATTCGTAATCAGCAGGTCGTCGGTTCGAATCCGACGGGTGGCTCCAAAAAATCCAATAAAATCACATAGTTATCGAGATGGCCGATCAGGTAGATCGACCGTCTTAGGTCTGTGTCCGTGCTGTGTCCGTATCCGGTCGGACAACGGCGACCGAACCTGTCCTTCGTCCTGCTGACTGAAAATCAGCAGGTCACGAACATCACATCTACGATTGCGGCCCAACTCGATCGCACGATTCACAGGCGCGGAACTTGCTGATGCTCAGAACTCAGCGAGCACGAATTCACAACAGGTGCTCGACCGCTAGCAACGAGGCGTCAGCATGGAAGGCAGCGTCTATCTTAAAGCGCGGCAGGAATGGGACGAGCGTTACGCTGATCTCGTTCTCGGCAAACGCAACTGGCAGATCACCGCCGCCGGGATGATGGCCATCACGCTGGTGCTGGCCTTCGGCATGGTCTGGCTCAGCACGCGAAGCAAGTTCATTCCATACGTGGTCGAAGTCGACAAGCTCGGCTACGCGATCGGTGCGCCGAGCGCGCTCACCGAGAACACCACCCGGATCAGCACCGACCGGATGGTGCGGTACGAACTTGCGGCATTCATCCGCAATGCTCGCGAGGTGATCACCGATCCGGATGCCGAGCACCAGCTGATCGGCCAGGTTTACAGTCGCGCTCGCGGACCGGCTTACAAGTTTCTCGAGAACTACTACCACGAGAACGACCTTGAACATGATCCGTTCAAGGTTGCTCAGCACCAATCCGTCAGCGTCCAGATTGATTCGATCCTGCCGTTGTCGAAGGCGACGTGGCAGGTGCGATGGACCGAGGAAGCATCAGGGCTCGACGGGTCTCCGGTCGCCACGACTCATTGGGAAGCGGCGCTCGATACCTCGATCATTTCCGAAACCTCGGACGCCTCGATCCTGGAGAATCCGCTCGGCTTCTATGTCACGCAGCTCAATTGGACCGAGCAGCGAAGTTAGGAGACGATCACCATGAAGTTCATCGGCAAATTTGGTTTCATCGCGCTCTCGCTGACGCTCGGCGCCTGCTCAGCGAAGCAAGCGACGCCACCACCGCCGCTGACGCTGGTCACGAAAGCCGAGCCACCTCCCGACCCGGAGCCGGCACCGCTCACCGGCGCTCAGCTACTCGCACAACAGCCCCAAGAGGTTCAGGAGGCGGTCAAGCAACATCAGCAGGACGGCGCGTGGCAGGTCTACAAGACGCCGCGCCGCGAACTCTACCCGTACGATGAAGGACAAGAGCCTGCCGTTGACTGCGCCCCATTGCGAACGACCGACATCCAGCTTGAGCCGGGCGAGACGATCACCGACGTCGCCAGCGGCGACAGCGAACGCTGGCTCGTAACGCCAGCTTCATCAGGCGATCCGCGTAACCCGATTCCGCACCTTGCAATCAAACCCACGGCGGCGGGCATCAGCACTAATCTGACGATCTACACCACGAAGCACATTTATCACCTGATGCTGCGCTCGCGCGCCGGACACGAAATTCAGGAAGTCGCCTTTTACTATCCTGAAGATCTCCAGCAAACGATGCAGGACGCCGACCACACAGCCGCCACGGCGCGCGATTCCCAATCGCAGCCCGACGGAGTGGTCGCTTCTCTGGCTTCGCTCGATCCGGGCGCGCTCAATTTTTCGTACGCGGTTTCTGGACCAAAGCTGCCGTGGAAGCCTGTGCGAGCATTCGACGACGGCACGCACATCTACATCCAGATGCCCGCGACTACAAAGTCGAGCGAAGCTCCGGCGCTCTTGGTCGCCGCGGGCGACGGCAACGAGATGGTGAACTATCGCGTCAGGGGCGACTACTACGTGGTCGACAAACTCTTCGACGAGGCGGTGCTGGTTTCGGGCGTTGGTCGCGAGCAGGACCGCGTCAGCATCCGGTACACCGGCGCGGCGAGGTGAATCATGGCCACGGCAACGGCAATTGGACCGACCGGCCCGCGCTTTCACCAACCGCGCGGAGGCGGCGCACGACTGACTCGCACTCTGGTGATTGTCGCCGGCGTGGCAATCGCGACAGCAATGTTCGTGATGATCGTTGCGCTGCATTCGGACTCGCCGGATTCCAGCCAGGCAGTTCGAGGCGACGATGCAGCAACCGTAACATCCAACGAGGAACGCGCTGCGATCGCGGAACTGGAAGCGAAGGCCAGGAGTCAGAAGCCGGCTGAGATCAGGTCTGTTCCACTTCCGCCGCCGTCGCCGACGCTGACGACGCAGGCTCCTGCTGTTCCACTACCAGCGCGTCCCCCGAGCAGGCTGGCCGAGTTGCGGGAGGAGGAATATGTGAAGGCGCTCTCCGCGCCGCCGATGGTCGAAGCGTTTCACCACGGCGAGACTTTGGAAGTTCCAAGCGTCGCCAGTCAGGCAGGGACAACCAGGCCGTACGATCTGACGATCACGCCATCTGGCCAGAGCAACGGCACCAGTGCGATCGCGAGCGTCAAACCGGCGGAGTCTCCGTATCTGATCACAGCAGGCAGCGTTATTCCGGCGGTGCTGATTAGCGGCATCAACTCGGAACTGCCCGGACCAATTCTGGCGCAAGTTCGCGAGAACGTCTTCGACAGTGCGTCCGGACGATGGGTTCTGATTCCTCAAGGCTCCAAGGTCATCGGCTCGTACCAGACCAACGCTGCGTGTGGACAAGAGCGCGCCCAGATCGAATGGAAGCGAGTGATCTTCCCGAACTCGTCGAGCATGGACATCCCGGACATGCCGGGGGCCGACCAGGCGGGCTACGCGGGCTTCAGCGATGAGGTGAACAACCACTACCTGAAGACGTTCGGCACCGCGGCGCTCATTTCAGTCATCAGCGCAGGGCAGATGGTTGGGCAGATGGGAGCGTTCGGCGGAGGCACCGGTTTCTCCGGCCCCTACGGGTACGGCTACTCGACGCCAAACCAAATGTCATTGCTCAGTGAGATGGGCGGCGCGGCGGCCAGTCAGCAACTCGGACAAGTCGCGCAGAGCAGTCTTCAGCGCGGAATGAACATCCCGCCGACGTTGGAGATACGACCGGGCTATCAGTTCAACGTGATGGTCACGAACGACCTGATACTGCCAGGGCCTTACCGGAACTGAGGCGGAGGACAGCAAAGTGGAAAGCGGAGCCAAAAAGAAGACGCTCACTTCAAGCTATCTCACGCTGACGATAGGCGGGCACCTCAAGAAAGAGATCGACGCGTACGTCGAGTACGCCGTTAAGGTCGGGGGTCAGGAATTCGATCCCGCGGAGGTGGCGCAGTTGATGCTGTGGCACTTCCTCGAGACCAACGAGGAATTCAGCGCGTGGCGCAAGACGCGCATCTACGAGAACTCACAACGACTGACACAAAGGAGCTGGAGAGATGAAGCTCAGACTCAAGGACAAGGATTTACCTCCCGTACAGTTGCGGCTCACTTTGCCCGGCAGCCTCAAGGCGTCGCTGGACGAATACGTCGGCTATTTGCACGACAGCTTGCATCGGGAGACGGACCCCAAGGAAGTCGCGATCGAGATGCTGAAGCATTTCGTTGATAGTGATCGTGATTTCAGGGGCTGGCGGAACAAGCGGGAAGGAGGCGGCGGGCGGTTGGCGCAGAGGGAGGAAGAGAACGGGGCAGCAGGGGCGATGCGGTCATAAGGCAAGATAAAGGTTTTACCGTACTGTGGACGCCTTTCGTCAGATTCTCTTTCTTCGGCGCGGGATTTCTTCCCCGTACCGCATCGCCTCGCCCCGTACCCGAACAATCGCAAGACGAGCACTGTTTCCGGTCGTCCTCTTCGCGGGAATCGCGATACCGGTCTTGGGCTTCCAGCTTCTGGGTTTGAAGATCGGACTCACGGACAGCGCGTGCCCGCCAGGGATCTACCGGATGGTTAACCACGCAACTTCCCGCGGCGACTTGGTGCTGGCGTGTCTACCAGATGCGATCGCACAGTTCGGCCGCGCGCGCGGCTATCTCTTGCGCGGACGCGGTTGCGGCGACGGCGTCGAGCCGGTCGGCAAACGACTCAGTGCGCTGCCCGGAGACTCGGTTGAAGTCATGCCCGATTACATCGCGGTCAACGGCCAACGTTCGGAGCATTCGGCTACGCTGTCGCGCGACAGCCACGGCCGATCGGTGAACCACGTCGCGTGGGGCCGCTACACCGTGCCGACAAATCAGGTGTGGCTATTCGGAACCAAGGACGCGCGCAGTTGGGACTCTCGTTACTTCGGTCCGGTGCCGACGCGCTCGGTTCGAGCCGCGCTGGAGCCGGTTCTCACGTGGTGAGTTATGGCGGACGGACTACACACCAGAGAGCAGGGACTTAGAGTCCATCATCTCGCAAATCTCGGCGGGCTCGTCGCGATTGCGGGGCTGGACCGTGAGCCGCCCGACCTGTTGCTCGGTGGATTACTTGAACTTGCCGCGCGCCTGCCGGACCTGCCCGCTACACATCGCGCCGCGATCGCTTCAGCCGGGCGCGCGAAGCTCGACGCCCGCGCGACTTCGAAACGCGCCTGGAAGTCGTGGAGTCGATCCAAGGAGCTGCATGGTTTAATGCTTTCGAGTGAGCATATCCGGCGCATCATCGGCGCGCTGGGCGGAGACGAGCCATGCAATTCAGCTGAGCTACCGCGGATGATGCTGCGACTCCTTGGTGGGGAAACATCAGATGAGTGATCTGGTCCGCCGCGATATCGAGATGCAACCTCGCCCTCCGCGCCGGCGCGGCGAACGGCATCGCGCGAGGCGGTGGTGGCTCGCGGCGGCGAAGCGACAAGGCCGAGCAACCCAGTCTCGGCGTACGAACACCCGGCTTGGACAACGCGGCGCGGGCGTCCAACGCGAACCGCGCGCCTTCATGCAGCGAAGCGTGGTCAAGGTTTCGTATGCGCGCAACGCGAGGTCGGTATCGTGGGCCGCGCATGGACGCTATCTCGCGCGGGAAGGCGCGCAGCGCGAGGACGCGAAGGGACTCGGCTTCGATTCGAATCGGGACGACATTAACCTCTCTCAACTTCTAGCTAGCTGGCAGAAAGCGGGCGACCCGAGGCTGTTTCGGATCATCGTCTCGCCTGAGAACGGCGCCGTAATGGATCTCAAAGAGCATGCGCGTGAGCTGGTCGCCCAGATGGAACGCGACCTCGGAACGCGCCTTGAGTGGGCGGCGATCGATCATCACAACACCGACAACCCGCACGTCC
>CAVWLM010000005.1:0-168001 GCA_963755905.1 uncultured delta proteobacterium | reverse complement strand
CAGGTTGATGCCGACCAACACGTCGAACTCGCCCTTGCGGAGGCTGCGGATGATCTCGACGCGTTCGATCGTCTCTATGTCCGAGTGCAGATAGCGCACGCGCACGCCGAGGTCGTGGTAGTAGTCGGTCAGGTCCTCGGCCATTTTCTTGGTGAGGCAGGTAACGAGCACGCGTGCGCCGGCGTCGACCCGCTTGCGGATTTCGCCGAGCAGGTCGTCGACCTGGGTGCCGGCCCTCCGCACCTCGATTTCGGGATCGATGAGCCCGGTGGGCCGGATAAGCTGTTCGACCACGAGGCCGCCGGACTTCTTGAGCTCGTAGTCGCCCGGCGTGGCCGAAACGTAGACCACCTGGCGCGCCAGCCCTTCCCATTCCTCGAAGTTAAGCGGGCGGTTGTCGAGCGCCGAAGGCAGGCGGAAGCCGAACTCAACCAGGGTCTGCTTGCGCGAACGGTCGCCGCGGTACATCCCGCCAAGCTGTGGAACGGTCACGTGGCTCTCGTCGACGAACATCAGGAAGTCGCGCGGAAAGTAGTCGAGCAGCGTCGGCGGCGGCTGGCCGGGTGAGCGGCCAGTCAAATGGCGCGAATAGTTTTCGATACCAGGACAGAAGCCCATCTCGGCCAGCAACTCGAGGTCGTACATCGTGCGCTGCTCCAGGCGTTGCGCCTCGAGCAGGCGATTCTCGCCACGAAACAGCTCCAGCCGCTCCTTGAGCTCGGCGCGGATGTTGCGCACCGCTTCCTCCATCCGATCGTCGGTGGTGACGTAGTGCGAGGCCGGATAGATGCATACGCTCTGGAGCTTGCGAATAACCTTCCCGCGGAGCGGATCGATTTCGTACAAGGCCTCGATCTGGTCACCGAAGAATTCCACGCGCACCGCCCGGCTTTCTTCGTAGGCCGGGAAAACCTCGACGATATCGCCGCGCACGCGGAAAGTGCCGCGATGGAAGTCATAGTCGTTGCGCTGATACTGGATGTCGACCAGCTTGCGCAGCACGCGGTCGCGTTCGATGGTCTGGCCCTCTTCGAGAAAAGCCAGCATCTCGAAGTAGACCTCGGGCTCGCCCAGGCCGTAGATGCACGAGACTGAGGCGACGATCAGGACGTCGTTGCGCTCGAGCAGGGCCTTGGTGGCCGAGTGGCGCAGCTTGTCGATCTCGTCGTTGATGCTGGCGTCCTTCTCGACATAGGTATCGGTCGAGGGAACGTAGGCCTCGGGTTGATAGTAGTCGTAATAGGAAACGAAGTAACGGACGGCGTTATCGGGGAACAGGCTCTTGAATTCGTTGTAAAGCTGCGCGGCGAGGGTCTTGTTGGGCGCGATGACCAGCGTGGGCTTGTTCACCTGGGCCACCACGTTGGCCATCGTAAAGGTCTTTCCCGAGCCGGTGACGCCGAGCAACACCTGCTGGCGCACTTCGTCGCGCACGTTGCGCGTCAGCGCCTCGATCGCGGCAGGCTGATCGCCCTCCGGGCGATAGCCGGAGACCAGCCGGAAGATTCCTTCTTTGCCGCGCGCCAACGAAAGCACGATATGAGTCTAGCAGGCCTGCGCGGTTACTCGCGACTGGGATCGAGGGCTGACGCGAAGACAGTCACGCGGACGGTTTGGGCAATCAGGTTGTAAACAAGCCAGAAGCCTATTGATTTTAACGGCTTTGTCGCGCTCCGAATCATTGCAATAAAACTAAGAAACTACATATAGTTCTACCGGCGTTATTAATTTGGGCTGTCAATTTCGTTCCTGATTGACGCCCGCCAAAACGGTGCCCAAAGGTGCGGGGGAAGCTTGCGCGGGGGTTGACGCGCTTCGGCGCCCGGGAGAGGTAAAGGAAGGGTTATGTTAGGACGAAGACGAGGAAAGGGGTTCTGGGCCCTGTGGGCAGCAGCCGCGATCACTTTCGCCGGTTGCGGTATGACACAGCAGCAGAGGGATTACACCATCTATGGGGCTGTGGCAGGCGCCGCAGTCGGCGGTGGTATCGGCGGCGGCGTATACGCAGCCGATAACAGCGATAACTGGCCCGCAGTTCCGGCCGGCATCGTCGGTGGTGCAATCATTGGAGGAATTATCGGCTACCTGATGACTCCGGCGCCGCCTCCGCCACCACCACCGCCGCCACCGCCACCTCCTCCGCCGCCACCGCCGCCGCCTCCGCCGCCTGAGAAGATCATCCTGCGTGGCGTGCACTTCGACTTTAACAAGTACAACATCCGTCCACAGGATGCGGCGGTGCTAGACGAGGCCGCGGAAACCCTGAAGTCGCATCAGAACGTGACCGTCAACGTCAATGGTTACTGCGACGCGATCGGCTCGGTCAGATACAACCTGAAGTTGTCCGAGCGCCGGTCCAACGCGGTCGTGAAATACCTGGCCGACCACGGTATTGCGGAGAGCCGTTTGACCCCGCACGGCTATGGTAAGACGAACTTCGTCGCCACCAACAGGACGGCGGAAGGACGTGCCCAAAACCGCCGGGTCGAATTGGTCCCGAACGAATAGCCAGGAATCAGTACGGTCTGACAGTACAACTCTGAAACGGCCGCAGCCCCCTTCGAGGGGGCTGCGGCCACGCCAATACTCGCGCCCTACCTCTTTGGCTCTTTGTACGCGGCTTTCTACATGCTACATGGCTATGGAAGCAGAGAGCTGAACGACTCCCAGGGGGAGGATATGAGTTACATAGGACGGGGTAGAAACGGGTTAAATGGATTTGCGGTGGGGCTTCTTCTGCTCGGAATTTCCGCACTTCCAATAGCCGGATGTTCAGAATTAACCGGTACGCCGCCCTCCGATGAGACGGCTGCATCCACCCCTGCCGGCTCTTCGATGAAGCTGCAGGCCCCGGCGGCGGCAGACCATTCAACGAGCGACGCCACGGCCGCCAATCCGCCTGCGGTTGACGCGCAGGCCACCGCTCCCGCCACGGCGGCGGCGGCCGCCGTCCCTGCACCGCTGGTTCCTCCTGTAACGTCGCCAACGACCACCGCCCTGGAAGCCGCGGCTCCCGTAAACCCATCACCCGTCTCGCCGCCGAATCTCGGACAGACAAATCCGCCTGCCACCGTTGTCGCGAGCACGGGTCCGATTCTTAAGGGCCTCGACAACAAAGGGATGCAAGGTACGGCGCAAACTCTCAATCCGGTCATGATGCGCGCGCTCAAGCAGTTCCAGGTCGCCAGCGCGTCCTTTCCGGATTTCTGCCGCGAATGGTCGCGCAAGCTAAGCGCCCGCGAGCACGACAACCTCGGCAATATCAAATGGGAGTTGCACGACGGGGTCGAAACCGGAACCTACGTCGGTTACGGCCCGATCAGTTCCTGCACGTGCAAAGAGGCGACCAACGGGGTGGCGGTCGGCATCCTGACTTACAAGGAGTTCGACTACACGCTCACCGGCAAGAGTATCGAGGAAGCCGAGCATTCGACGCCGCACCCGGCCACCGTGGTCCCGACGCGCGAGATCTTCGCCTACGACAAGGGCAAGTGGTTCTGGTAATCCGGCATCCGCTCGTCGAAACGCCAACGGCCGACTTCCGCTTGCGCGGCTAGAATTGCGCTGGTTCTGGCAGATTCAGGCGTCCAACCGCAAAATCGCGCCCCGCGTTCCGCCACCGCCGCAATCATAACGGAGGTGACATCGACGGAAGGGCGCTCGGCTGATTCGCGGACGTGTTCCACGAAGTACATAGCGCGAGAGAGGAAGCGATTGTGAAACCATCGAGGCTTACCTGCACGTTCGTCGCAACTGCGCTCGCCCTTGCATTGTTGCAAGGAAATGGAGCGCCGGCAGCGGCCGGCGAAGGATCGCGACTGCGGATCCTCAGTGGAACCTACTCCAGTCTGTTCTCAGGATACGTCGTGGGCGGTGATCCTTTGCAGCCATTCGCCGGTACCGGCGTCTTCATCTCCGATGGCAAGGGGAATTTGCGCGGGCATGAGACCGCCAACTTCGACGGTCACGCCTGCGACTATAAAATTAAAGGGACCTACACCATCGAGGCTGATGGAAGCGGGTCGAACGCAATAAACTTCTTCGACGGCGGTCCGGGATGTCAGGACGGTTCGTATACGCAGAGCTTTCAGGTGGTGGACGACGGCGATTTAGTCTTGCTCAGCAATACCAACTCGCCCGACGTCGGCACTGAACATTGGTATCGTACGCATTCGGGGCGGCGGTAGAGCGCGCAAGCAACGGCCGGCTCTGGCGAGCTGGCCGTTTCCTTTTCGACCTACTGCCGCTCCAACTGCGGCTGGCTGCTCAGTTTAGCTCCTTGCTCGAGTACTCAAGGATACGGCGCCCGACGATGATCATGTTTATCTGCTGCGTGCCCTCGAAGATGTCGTTGATCTTCGCGTCGCGCATCCACTTCTCGACCAGGTTGCGGCGCGAATAGCCAAGCGGTCCCAGCAATTCGACTGCCTTCTGCGTAATCAGCGTGACCGCGAGGCCCGCTTTGGCCTTCGCCATCGAAGCCTCCAGGCTGTTACGTATGCCCATGTCGAGCATCCATGCCGCACGCCAGGTCAGCAGGCGCGCCGCCTTGAGCTGGACCTCCATCTCCATGAAGTCGCGCTCGACCGCGCTCAGGCGCCGCGGCGAGAGTCCGTAACGAATCTCGACTTTCTGTTCGGCCAGAAAGTCGCGCACGAAGTCGAGCGCCGCGCGTCCGACGCCGATCGCCATCGCCGCCACGATCGGGCGCGTCGCATCGAACGTCGCCATCACGTCCTTGAAACCGCCGCCGTCGCGCTTGACCTCAGCCCGCCCGAGCAGATGGTCCGCGGGTACGCGGCAGTTGTCGAAGACCAGCGCCGCCGTATCGCTGACCCGGATGCCGAGCTTCTTTTCCAGCCGCGCCACAGACATCCCGGGCGTGCCGTGCTCGACCACGAAAGGCTTTATCCCGGCCCGGCCAGCGCTCTTGTCGACAGTGGCCCAGACCACGACGAACCCCTCGGACTTCTCCACCGCCATCCAGCCCGAGGTGCAGAAAATCTTGTTGCCGTTGAGCACCCAGTGATCGCCGTCGCGGGTCGCGGTGGTAGTAACCGCGGCTGAATCCGAGCCGCATCCGGGCTCAGTGATGGCCATCGCGCCCCACTTGGGCTTGCCGCCGCGAAACGGTGTGAGAAACCGCTGCTTCTGCTCAGGAGTGCCGGCCGCCATCACTGCCGCACCGCCCAGCCCGGCGTTGGGGATCGAGAGGAAGAGTCCCGCGTCGCCCCAGCACAGCTCCTCGGTGGTGGCGACGGTGTAGACGTTGCGCATGGTCACCGCGCCGTGTCCCCTCGCGTCGCCACCGCTCATCGGGTCGCCGCCCGGAGCGGTGCTCGCGGCCCACATCGCGTTGAGGAAATCCCACGGTTTTTCGTGCTCCCGCTCGTCGTATTCGCGTGAGATCGGCCGCATCATGTGTTCAGCGACCGTGTGGAACAGGTCGATACGCTTTTGGGTCTCGGGTTCGATTTCGAAATCGATCATCTGGATGGCCTCCGCGCCGCTTGTCGCAAGCGCCTATTCCCGAAGTGCGGCACGGTCGTCAGACCGTGGCGAGTCCTTCGATGGCGGAAAAGCCGCGCGCATTGCGCAGCCACATTTCGACCGGATGTTCACGGATGTAACCGTGGCCACCGAGGACCTGGACAGCGTTGTCGGTGACCTTGAGCGCCGACGCCGCGACATAGTTGCGCGCGAGATAACTTTCCTTATGCGCATCCTCGCCACGGTCCAGACGCCACGCGGCTTCCCATACGAGCAGGCGCGCCGCGTCAATCTCGATCGCCATATCGGCAAGCATAAATGCTACCGCCTGTTTGGTGGCGATCGGCACTCCGAAGGCTTTGCGCTCCTTGGCGTAGTCGCGCGCGTAATCGAACGCGGCGTGCGCCACACCCACACCCATCGCGGCCGTCGCGATCCGGGATTGGCTCATCACGCGCCTGAATTCGACCCCTTCCTCGCCCCCCAGGCGCGCCTCGGGTCCGAGGCGGCATTCCTTGAAGTCGACCGCGAAGGTTTCGAGCGCCTTCAGCCCCATGTTCTTCTCGCGCTCGCCGACGCTGAGACCCGGCGTGCCGCGCGCGACAAGAAACCCGTCGACCCGATCGTAATTGGCGCTCGCCGCCCACACCAGAATCGTCTCGGAGGTAGCCGCCAACGGGACCAGGCACTTGGCTCCCTCGAGCACAAAGCTATGGCCGTCACGCCGCGCCACGGTGGTCATCGCCGCGGGATCGAAATCCCATCGCGGCTCCATCAGCGCCGCACTCGCGGCAGCGAAGCTTGGGCCGGTGAAGGGCTTGAGATGACGCTGGCGCTGTTCATCGGTCCCCATCTCGAGCACCGGAAAGGCCAGCAGGCGCGGCGCCAATACGTGGGCAGCAATCGAAAGATCGCCGTAAGCAAGCTCCTCGGCGACTATTGCGCCGGTCGTCGCCACGCGGATGTCGCCGTTTCCTCCCAGGCTCTCCGGAATCGGCCCCTGCACCAATCCAAGTTGCCAGGCCTGGGCGATCAGGGCGGCGGGAATCTCGCCGCTCTCGTCCGCGAGCCGCGCCGCGGGCCGAATCTGCTCGCGGGCAAACGCGCCGACGGTATCGCGGATCATCTGTTGCTCTTCGCTAAGATCGAAGCTCAGCATGGTCGATTCAACCCGGCCCCATTGGAATCGCCATCCGCACGAGTCACGAGGTCTGATTGCGGCAGACTCGCGCAGCGACGGCTATGTCGGCAATACTAGCCTCGCGCGCGCTGGAACGCATCCGGCCAGTGGGGCACTCACAGTCGCGCCGCGGCATTCTGTCGCGGCTCTCTGTCGTCTTAGAGCCTTAGCTACTGCGGCTTGTTAAAGCCGTTGCCACAGCTTTTCCATGTGTAACCCCTATTCCCGCAAAACGTCTTTGATCTGGCGTGGTACGATCGCCGCATGATCTGCTGCTCGACAGACAGGCTTCGGATGGACTTAACTTTCACATAAATAGGGAAAAGAGAGGTAAACATAGTGCCCGAAGAGTTAACTCCGCAAGAGCGTCTCGAAACGCGTCTTCATCGTCTCGAGCAGGAGATAATCAAAGAGAATCGTTGGTGGCGAGGCGGCCTGATTGCGGCACTCGTTTTGATCGCGCTCGCGATCTTCACAAGCGGACATCATCGTCGGCCCGAGCGAGGATTCATGGCCGCGATGGGCGGATTCGGATGGGCCGGACCCGGCGGGATGCCCGGCTATGGGCCGTATCCACCGCCACCGCATCCGGGCTTCGGCTGGGGCGGACCATGCGGTCCCGGACCTGGAAATATGGCTTGGGGCCCGAAGCCGTGGAGCGGCCAGCCCAGGGAATGGAACGGTCCTGGCCCTGGCCCTCATCCTCAAGGTCAGTCTCAGTCCAATCAGTAGGCTGACGCCGCATGAGCGCATCGCTGGCCAAGGTTTTTGGCGACCTTAGGGAATCGCGGCGCGCACGCCTGGCAAAGGCGATTGTGGCTCTCGGTGCCGTGATCGTCTTTCAGGCGCCGCAGGTCGCGATGGCGACGCTCGGTGGATCGGCCCAATCCGTTGCCGCCGACCAGCAAGCCTTTGGCGGCCAGGCCCGGACGCTCAGTCAGCCGCAGTCATCGGCGGCCCTACAGGCTCCCGACGAACAATCAGCCGTGCCTGCCAATCCGGCCTACACCGTCGAACAGATTACAACGCCGACTGGCGTGACAGTAAATGAGTACCTTTCGCCAGGCGGGACAGTTTTCGCGGTTTCATGGCGAGGGCCGCGGCCTCCCGATCTGTCGCAACTTCTCGGTTCATACTTCGCCGAATTTCAGACGGCGGCCGCCGCCTCGCAGCCTCAGCGCCGCCCTCTTCGCATCCAGACCAATGACCTCGTGGTCGAAACCGGCGGTCACATGCGCGACTTGCGAGGACGCGCCTATCTCCCCTCTCTGCTGCCGCCGGATGTCAGCGCGGATGAAATTCAATGAGACTCTGGTGGCTGATAGCGTTGCTTCCTCTCGCTAGCGTTTTGTGCGGTTGCGGCGGGGGCGGAGGAAGCAGCGGTAGCTCTTCGCCGAGCGCTTCATCGACGGCGGCGGCCGCGAACAACGTTCAACCGGTGAGCGTGAATCTCGGCCCCGAGGAAGACTACCCCAACGGGTTGTTCACCTCGCTTATCCTGTGCGTCCCAGGTACCTCGGAGTGCCAGACGATCAACGATATTCTGGTGGACACCGGCTCCTTCGGATTGCGCGTTCTGGCCTCCGCAGTGAACCTTCCCCTGCCAGGCCAGGTTGACTCGAACGGCAATTCAATCGCGGAGTGCGCCCGATTCGTCGCCTCATTTACCTGGGGCCCGGTTGCCAACGCGACGATCCAGATATCGGGTGAGACGGCAAGCAACCTACCCGTGCAGGTGATCGGATCCCCGAGCTTTCCCGGCCCTCCAACTGACTGCCCGGACGGTTTTCCGCCAGCGGACACGATTCAAACCCTGGGCGCGAATGGAATCTTAGGGATAGGCACCTTCGTTCAGGACTGCGGCGCGGGTTGCACAATCGGCAGTCCTTCCAACGAGGGCTTCTATTATTCGTGCTCATCGTCCGGATGTGTGGTGACTACGGAAAGTTTAGCGAACCAGGTACAAAATCCCGTTCCCAGCTTTACCAGGGACAACAACGGCGAGCTGATTCAGCTTCCTGCCGTTGGCGCACAAGGAGCGTCAACGGCCTCGGGCTCGCTGATTTTCGGAATCGGCACTCAACCCAACAACGGTCTGGGCAGCGCGCAAGTTTACACCACTGACGATGTCGGCAATTTCACCACCGTGTATGCCGGCAATTCCTATTCGTCGAGCTTCATCGACAGCGGCTCCACTGGGATATATTTCCTCAATTCCAAAATTACCGGGATCGCTCTATGCGGCGGGGGCGATGCGGGTTTCTATTGCCCATCGAGTACCGTTAGCCTTACGGCTCAGAACGTGGGGGAAAACGGCACTACCGGAACGGTGGCATTCAGTATCGCCAATGCCGAAAAGCTGTTTTCGACTGGCAACGCCGCTTTTAGCAATCTCGGTGGGCCCGGTCTAAGTGTCTTCGGTGGCTTCGATTGGGGGGTGCCGTTTTTCCTGGGGCGTAAGGTTTTTGTTGCGATCGACGGTGCGCAGACGCCCGCCGGTACGGGACCCTATTGGGCATATTGAAGTTGGAATGAGCGGGAACCGCCGCGCGCGCCTCCAGGCGCGCATCACGAGCCGGCCGCGTAGGAATTCTCTCGCGAGCGGCCCCAATCAGGCGCCGCCGCCCTCTTCATTCTCCCCTTCCTGCTCGCGCCGCAGACGCTCGCGTTCGCGCGCCCGGCGATAGGTCGTCGGCGGCTCCTCGACCTTGGTTGGAAGCGGCACGGGTTTCCGCACCTTGCTCGACGGCGGCTTGCGCTTGCGCCGGATCGGTTTCCGCGGCGGCATGTTCCGCATACTAACCGGCAAACCGGGGAAATCCAGCCGTGAAAAGTCGCGCGAAAAGTCGAGCTAGGTCGCGAACCGTCCGATGAAGCTGAGTTGCAGGCCAGTGACCGAGCCGGCGGCCGCGCGCCGAGAGAAATATCGCTCGGATTCGCATTTTGTGCACGGACCAACGCTCTTTATCTCCTCGCGAGAGAGGCCCGCCATGGCTAGCTGATCGCCAACGAAGCCCCGAAGATCGAGGTACGCCTTGCCGGCGCGGTCGCTCGGATGGACATGGACGTGTCCGCGCTCGAAGCGGCGCTCGAAGCGCCTGGCAAGCTCTTCGTCGACCTCATAGCAGCAGGGTCCAATCGACGGGCCCAGCAATGCGCGGATGTCGTTTGTATGCGCACCTTGACGCACCATGGCGCGCACCCCCGCTCCCGCGATTCCCGCGAGCGTGCCGCGCCATCCCGCATGCAGGGCTCCAATCACGCCCCGCTGCGTATCGGCGAGCAGGATCGGCACGCAATCCGCGGTGAAGATACAGAGCACGACGCCGGTCGTCGCGGTGACCAGGCCGTCGCCCTCGGGACGGGGATTGCCGTCGGCGCGCGCACTTATCGTGTTGATAGCCTTGCCATGAACCTGCTGCAGCAGGGCGAAACGCGCGCCACGCGGCATCAGGCGGCGCGCGCGCTGCCAGTTCACGTCGACCGCTCGCGAGTTGTCGCCAACCCAGTAGGAGAGATTTAGCGAGGTATAGGGACCCCGGCTCACACCGCCCTCGCGCCCCAGAAAGCCATGGGATACCGTGGGCTCATCCCAGGCTTGGAGGACGGGAGGAACGGGCGGAAGGGAAGTAGCTCGGCGAAGCGCGCGCACTCGGTTGTCCGATAGGGGAAGGTTAACCTATAATTCTGATCTTTGGAATTCGCGATCGAGGGCTCCCTATGAATGGCTACGAACATCTAGTCGAAATCAGGCTGGCCCAGCTTTACGCGAAGGTCGCCGGCGAATTTCCGGGCAAGCGGCACCAAAAGGCTGGGCCATCGGCCGACCCACGCTAGTCTGGAGGCCGTCGGCCGGCATCAACTTGAACCAGGAATTAGAGAAAGGGCGTTGAGCGGCGTGGAGCGCACCATCAGCATCCGCGGAGCGCGTACCCACAATCTCAAAGGCATTTCGCTCGATCTTCCGCACAATCGCCTGATCGTGGTGACCGGAGTGTCCGGATCAGGCAAATCCAGCCTGGTCTTCGACACGCTTTACGCCGAAGGCCAGCGGCGCTTCGTGCAGAGTCTGTCGACCTACGCACGGATGTTCCTGGAGCGGATGGATCGGCCGGACGTCGATTCGATCTCCGATATCCCGCCCGCGCTCGCGCTGCGCCAGAAAAATACCATCAAAAATGCGCGCTCCACCGTCGGCACTGTAACCGAGATAAGCGACTATCTTCGCCTGTTGTTCGCGACGCTGGGCCGCACGATGTGCCCGCGATGCGGCGTCGAGGTCACGCGTGACAGCGTCGAGAGCGCGGCCGCTCACGCACTGGCCGGTCCGGGGATGCATCTGTTTCTCGCGCCTTTCGAGCCCGGCTCGCGCTCGACCGCGGCGGCCTACGAGTTCCTCGCACACAACGGGTACCATCGGCTGTTCGTCGATGGCGCAATCGTCGAGACCGCCGAATTGCTGGGGCGCGAGGTCCAAGGCGTCGTACAAGATGCCGGGCAACATGTCGGGCAAGATGCCCAGCAAGGTGCCAGACCGGACGCCGCGCTAATCGCAATCCAAGATGGCGCCGTCCACAGCGAAATCGATGCCGAGTTGGAAGCGGCGGCGAGTACCACGCAATCGAAAGCGTCAAGCCAGCGCAACGGCATCGGGCCGCTGATGGTCGTCACCGATCGCGTCGCCAACGATTCCGCCGACGCTCCCGCCCGCGTGCGCGAGGCGCTCGAAAAAGCTTTCTATCTCGGCGCGGGACGCGCCCGCGTCGTCACGGTGATGCGCGAGAACGGACGGATGACGCCGGTGGACGATATCGCCTTCGACCGCCGCTTCAATTGCTCGCGCTGCGGCACGCTTTTTCCGGAGCCGACACCGGCGCTGTTCTCGGCCAACAGCCCAATCGGGGCGTGCCCGGAATGCGAAGGCTTCGGGCGCACGGTCGAACTGGACCTCGAAAAAGTCATCCCCGATCCCGGGCTTTCATTGCGCCAGGGGTTAATCGCGCCCTGGCGCACGCCCGCCTACCTCGAGATGAAGACCTGGATGCTCAAGTGCGCGCGCCGCGCGCGAGTGCGCGCGGCAGTGCCGTTTCGCGAGATGACCGATATCGAGCGGGCCTGGCTGCTCGACGGCGAGCCGCGCGACGGCGCGGACGAGGGCGCGCACGGCGATGACTGGGAGCGATGGCCGGGGGTGCGCGGATTTTTCCGCTGGATGGAGAAGCGGCGTTACAAGACCCACGTCCGCATTCTGCTCGCACGCTACCGGCGCTTCGTCCCCTGCCCCACCTGCGGCGGCGCCAAGCTCAAGCCCGAGGCGCTCAACGTGCGGGTCGAAGGCCTGACTATCGCGGAGGCGGGACGGCTCGCGGTGCGCGAGCTCAAAACCTGGCTAAAGCATCTGCGCGGCCTGCCGCGGGCGGCTGAGCGCGCCGGCACGGTCTTGCGCGAGCTTGAAAACCGGATCGGATATCTCGACGAAGTGGGGCTCGGTTACCTGACGGTCGAGCGACAGGCGCGCACGCTCTCCGGCGGCGAGGCTCAGCGTATCCACCTCGCGAGCGCGCTCGGCAGCCTGTTGACCGCCACCATGTACGCGCTCGACGAGCCGACGGTCGGATTGCACGCGGGCGACGTGCGCCGCCTGCTCGGCGTACTGCGTCATCTGCGCGACCTTGGCAATACCGTGGTGGTGGTCGAGCACGATCCGATGATGATCGCCGGCGCCGATTACACCGTGGAACTTGGGCCCGGCGGTGGCCGCGAGGGCGGCAGTCTGATTCGAGCCGGCGCTTCCGCGCCCGGCCGTGCGGGCAAAGGCGCCAAGAAGGCCCAAAATGCCAAGGACGCGAACCCGCAGACACCGGGCCGGGTGATACTGCTGCGGACGCTCTCGCGCGAGCGTCGCTTCACCCGGCGCGACCCCGCTATCCGGATCGTGGGCGCGCGCGAGCATAACCTTAAGGACCTCGACGTACGGATTCCACTCGGCCGGATGGTTTGCGTCACCGGAGTATCGGGGTCGGGCAAATCGACCCTGGTCGAGGACGTCCTGTATAACAACTATCTGCGCCAGCGCGGCGAGGCGGTGAGTGAAGTCGGCGCATGTACGCGGATCGAAGGCCTCGAGCTGGTTGGCGAGATGGTCCATATGGGCCAGGAGTTGCCGGCCCGATCGCTGCGCTCGAATCCCGCGACCTATCTGAAAATTTACGACGACATCCGCCGCCTGTTCGCGCAGAGCAACGAGGCGCGCCGCCTGGGCATCCAGCCCCGCCACTTCTCCTTCAACGTCGACGGCGGACGTTGCGAGAAATGCCACGGGACCGGCACCGTAACGATCGAGATGCACTTCATGGCCGATCTCGAAGTGCAGTGCGACGCGTGCGACGGCCGCCGCTTCCAGAGCCACATCCTGGCCATCCGTTACCAGGGCCGTAACGTCAACGAGGTGCTCGGGCTGACGGTCGACGAAGCTCGGGGCTTCTTCGCCAAGTCGCTGTCAGTCACGCGCCGGCTCGAGGCGCTGAGCGCGGTCGGGCTCGGTTATCTATGCCTGGGTCAGGCGACTTCGACGCTTTCCGGGGGCGAGGCGCAGCGCCTCAAGCTCGCGCGCTTCCTGCTTACCGATCTGGAACCGCTGCCCGCGGGAGCGGACGGCAAACCGCTGGGCCGCGTTTTTCTGCTCGACGAGCCGACCACTGGTCTGAGCTCGGCCGACATCCGCCAACTGCAGCGCGTGCTCGGGCGACTGGTGGTCGAGGGCAACACGCTGGTCGTGATCGAGCATCATCTCGAGTTTATCGCGCAGGCGGACTACGTGATCGATCTCGGCCCGGGCGGCGGCGATGACGGGGGACGCGTGGTAGCCGCCGGCCCGCCGCTCAAGGTCGCCGCGGCCGCCCGTTCGCTGACCGGACGCGAGTTGCGCCATCTGTTTGGATTGCCCGCCAACGCACCAGGCGCGGCGACGCGCGCGGCCAGGCTGCGCGCGAGCGCCGGATGAAGTGGCGCTCCGCAACTCGCATCGCGGCGCGACGCGACTAGGCTTCACCGACGTAATGGTCGTCGTGATCGTGACGGCGATTCTGCTCTTCGCCGCGTGGAAGCAATTTCCCGCTTACAACCGCGCGTTCGCTCCGCGCCGGATTCTTTCTCCCACTTCGCGCGTGTCCGAACCAGGAGCCATCGGCACTCCGAATCCGCGCGCCGCGTCGCAACCCTGAACGCGCTTTGATAAAGTTGCTGTTAAATCGTCCCGGCGGGGGCGGACTGGCCCACCGGGCCTCAACCTGGGAGCGGAACATGAATCCTGAACGTCCTTCCGCCAAGCGCCTCAAGGATTTCTTCCTCGCGATGACGCGTACCAGTTTCGGCCAGCTCGGACTCGCCGATCAGCAGGTGGTGGAATACGTGGCTTCGGTCCTGACCGACTTCAGCGCCGCCGACGGTTGGCTGGCGCTGCGCGACGCCGAGGGCCGCCGGCTGACCAGCGTCGTCGAGATGCTGGCGTCCCAGATGGGCGCTCCGCAAACCCGCGGGCGCGTGCTCGGCGAGCGCGAGTTGCGCAAGTACGTCGGTGACTACACCCTTTTCATGTCGGGCCTGTTTCGCACCTTCGTCGAGCGCGGGGGCTACCTGGATTATTATCTCGAGGAGGGCAAGCGCTCCTACCAGACCGTTTCGGAACTCGACGTCGCGCTCTACCGGCCGGGTTTCCTGATGTTCGAAGAACTGAGCCGCAGCTTCGAGAACTATTCGGGAGCGCTGGACTATATGCGCAAGTGCTTCTTCAAGCCCGCGCCCAACCAGGACCCGTTCGCCGGCTTCGCGGAGAAAATCGACGGTTGGGTGCGGCTGCGGCTGACTCCGAATTGACGCCGACCGGCGCGCGCGAGCGCCTCGACCGCTACTTGGTGCGTCTGGGATGGGCGCGGTCGCGGCGGGCGGCGAGCGAAATGCTCGAGCGCGGATTAGTCCGTGTCAACGGGCGCATCTTACGCAAGGGCGAGCTAATCGGCGGAGACGACGCCGTCGAGATAGCCGAGGTAGCCGCGCTGCCCGCGCTCGCGCCCGATCCTGAAGTAAAAATTGAAGTATTGTTCCGCGATCCCGCGCTGCTGGTGGTCAATAAGCCCGCCCCGATGGCATGTCATCCATTGCGTCCAGGCGAGCGCGGAACCGTAATGTACTGGACTCGCGGCCGCATTTCCCGAAGTGATCACCGCGGGCGACGATCCGCGTGAAGGCGGGCTGGTCCATCGGCTCGACAACGGCACTTCGGGCGCTCTGCTGGTCGCGCTCACCAAGCCCGCCTTGGCCGCGCTGCGAGAGGCAATTCGCAGCGGCCGGATACGGCGGGATTACCAGGCACTGGTTGCCGGTAATCTTAAAGAGTCACTTCAAATCGACAAACCGATCGCGCACGATCCGCGTAATCCACGCCGCATGATCGCCGTCACTCTGGATGCTCCCGGCGCACGCGCCGCCGCCACGGTGGTCGAGCCGATACGACGCTACGGAAATTTCACCTTGACCTGGGCAAGACCGCGCACCGGGATGCGCCATCAGATTCGTGTGCATCTCGCGCAGGCGGGACATCCGATAGCCGGCGATACGCTTTACGGGGGCCCGCCTCTCGACGCGCTCACCAGCGGGCGTTTCTGGCTCCATCTTGCGGAAATCGAATTTCGCTCGCCCGCCTCCGGCCCGGCGCGAGTGCGCTCTCCACTGCCGCGCGAACTCGAAGCCGCGCTGCGCGAGGCGAGCCGCGGCGCTTAACGCCGCGGCGGCACGGGACCGATTAGGACAGGACCGATCAGAACGGAACGATCTTCGGCCGCGACTTATTTGTCGACGTAGACCTGGCGATGGGCGAACTGCCAGTCGCCGTTGACCTTGCGTAGCTCGTCGCGATAGCCGCCCACCGCGGTCAACTCGGTCTTGCCGCCCTTGATGTGAAAATAGATCAGGTTGCAGGTGCCGTGCGCGTGATCGCCGTGAACGTCGAAGCTCACGTTCACCATCATGTGGCGCACCTGCGCTCCCGCCCATGATTCCCTGTACGAAGCGCAGAACTTGCGCAGCGCCTCGTGACCGGCATACTTGCCAAGCGACGGGCTTTCGAAAATGCCGTCCTCGGTGAAGCAGTTGATCCACTCCTCGAACTTGCCCGCGTCGACATAGAGCGCATAGCGCGCATAGAGCTCGCGAATCTGCTCGCGGTCCTCGCTGCTCCCCGTAATTGCCGGCATAACTGAATCCTCCCGAGCGCGCGCGTCGGCGCGCCCTATCGCCCCGGCGCGCCGGGCGGCGCGCCGCGTTGCGTCAGATTACACCCGACTCCTTGAGCCGAGCCACGTCCTCCCAGCTATAACCGAGCATCTCGGTGAGCAGCGTCTCGGTATGCTCGCCCAGCTCTGGCGCATGCCCGCGCGGCTCGGCCGGCGTTTCGCTGAGCTTTACCGGAAAGCCGACCAGCTTCATCGCACCCAGCCCCGGATGCTCATAGTCGACCACGTAGTCGTTAGCCAGCACCTGCGAATCGTCGGGCAGGTCGGAGATCCGGTTGACTACGGTGTAGATGAAGTCACCCCCGGCCTTGAGCAGCTTCATCCATTCCTCGCGCGGCTTGGTGATGAAAGCCCGGTCGAAGATTGCGACCAGCGCCGTGCAGTTCTTGCCGCGTACGCTGATGTCCTTGAAGCGGGGATCGTCGATCAGTTCCGGCAACCCGAGCGTGTTGCACAGGTCCTTCCAGTAGCGGTCCGCCTGGAGCATCCCGAGCGTCAGCCATTTGCCGTCGGCGCATCGGTAGTGGTTCCACAGTGGATTGAAGGCATGCTCGCGGGTGTTGCGGCGGAACTCGGTGCCCATGATGTTGCGGCAGGCAAGGTTCAGGCCTTGCAGCGCGATCATTGAACCGAGATGCGAGGCGTTAACTTCCTGCCCGACGCCGTAGCGCTCGCGCGCGAGCAACGCCGTGATCACGCCGTACGACAGCATGATCGCACCCATCTGATCGGCCACACCGCCGAACAGGTAGACCGGCTCGTCACTCTCGATTCCCGCGATGTGCATCACGCCGGAGCGCGACTGCGCCAGGTAGTCGAAGGAGGGCTCGCCGCTGTCGGGCCCCTCGGGGCCGTATCCCGACGCGGTGGCGTAAATGATCTTGGGATTTATCTCGCGCAGCGTCTGGTAGTCGAGCCCGAGGCGCTGCGCCACGCCTTTGCGGTAGTTCTGCACGAAGACGTCGCTCTTGGCGACGAGCTGGTAGACGATCTCGCGCGCCTCGGGCTTCTTCATGTCGAGCGTGATGCTCTTCTTGTGGCGGTTGTTGGACTCGAAATAGAAGTTTTTCCCGTTGCGCGCGGTGGTGGAGCCCGAAACCGCGAAGATCGCGCGTCCCGGGTCGCCATCGAGCGTCTCCAGCTTGATAACCTCCGCTCCGAGGTCGGCCAGCAACGCGGTGGCAAACGGTCCTTGCTGCCAAATCGTCCAGTCGATTACTCTTATTCCATCAAGCGGCGTCTTCATGTTTTTCCTATACCATAAGATACGCCGCAACGGATCGCCCCCGCCAGGCCGAAATTGTGGCCGCTGTCCACAACGCCCCGGATGGCCCTCCGGGCATCGGCGCTCGAAGAGCCGCCCCGATGCGATGCGCGAACAGGCGCAATCGGCGGCTCAAATTGACCCGTCGACGCTTGAGTTACCGCGCCGCAGGCTTCATCAATAGAACCGGAACGATGCTGCACTTCCTGCTCAACTTTTTATTTCCGCCGCGATGCGCGGTGTGCGACGCGGGCTTACCGGTGGACGCCTCGCGCCGCGTATGCGCGCCGTGCTTTAGCGCGATGGAGCCCTTGCGCCCGCCACTATGCGGAATATGCGGAACGGAGCTTGGCGCGGCCGACGAGGACGAGCGATGCGCGCACTGCCGCGCCGCGCCGCCGGCTTTCGACTCGGCGCGCGCGATCACGCGCTACCACTCGGGCACGGAAGGCTCGAGCGCAGTCGCGACGCTGCTGCAACGGCACAAATACGGCCTCGACCAATCGCTCGGCCGCGCGCTTGCGGAATACCTCGATGCCGCGCCGACGCTGAACGCGGATAGCTACGACGTGGTTATTCCCGTGCCGCTTCATCGCTCGCGCCTTGGATGGCGCGGCTTCAACCAGGCTGCGCTGCTGGGCGCCGCGCTCGCGCGGCGGCTCAATCGCCCGCTCGATGTCGCGAGTCTCGAACGTGTGCGCTTTACCCCCCCGCAAACCGCGCGCGACCGCGGGCAGCGCAGGCGCAACGTGCGCGACGCCTTCGCGGTGCGCCGCCCCGCACGCATCGCCGGCCGGCGCGTTCTGCTGGTCGACGACGTGATGACCACCGGCGCGACCGTGGACGAATGCGCGCGCGCACTCCGCTCCGCGGGCGCCCGGCGAATCGACGTCCTGACCCTGGCACGCGTGCTATGAGCGAGGCGAATCGGAGCGGGTTGGAGCGGCGCGGTCCCGCGGAGAAGCGTGGCGAATGGGAAGCCCGTCAACGCGCGAGCGGGCCGCCCTGCGCGCCCGAACCGTCGGTCCTCGAATGGCTCGACCTGGTACCGCGCGGCCTCGCACTCGACCTCGCGGCCGGCACCGGCCGCCACAGCCTGCTGCTGGCGCGGGCGGGATTCAAAGTAGTCGCGATCGATTATGCCGAGGTGGCCCTGCGCACGCTGCAATCGATTGCGCGTGCCGAGGGGCTCTCGATATGGCCGCTCGCCGCCGACCTTTCAGACTTTCCCCTGCCGCCCGGCCGCTTCGATGCGATTCTCAACACCAACTTTCTCGACCGCGCATTGACGCCGCGTCTTATCGAAGCGCTGCGGCCCGGCGGCGCGCTGCTCTTCGACACTTTTCTAATCGACCAGGCTGCGACCGGCCATCCAAACAATCCCGACTTCCTGCTGCGACACTATGAATTGCGCGAAATGCTGAGTGGGATGGACCTCGTACGCTACCGCGAAGGCATCGCCGTCTACGCCGAGGGTCAAAGCGCCTGGCGTGCGGCGGCGCTGGCAATTCGCAGGGGCGCCTGACGGATGGCGCGCAAGCTCAGCTACAAATCGGCCGGAGTCGATATCGATCTCAAGGAGCGGCTCGTGCCGATGCTCCGCCGGCTCGCGCGATCGACTTTGGGCCCGGACGTGATGGGCGGGATCGGCGGCTTCGGTGCGATGGTCGGGTTGGATCGTGCGCGCGCGATGCGCTCGCCGGTGATGGTGGCGGGCACCGACGGGGTTGGAACCAAGCTCAAGATTGCGTTCGTGACCGGCCGTCACGACACGGTCGGGATCGATTGCGTGGCGATGTGCGTCAACGACATCGTATGCCACGCCGCGCGGCCACTGTTTTTTCTCGATTATATCGCGACCGGCAAACTCAAGAGCGGCGTGGCGCTGGCGTTGGTGAAGGGTGTCGCTCGCGGATGCAAACTTGCCGGGATGAGCCTGGTCGGCGGCGAAACGGCGCAGATGCCGGGGTTCTATCGGCCCGGCGAATATGACCTCGCCGGCTTCGCCGTCGGACTCGCCGAGCGGGCCGCGATTCCGCGCCCCGAACGCATCAAGCCCGGGGACGCGCTGGTCGGCCTCGCTTCCAGCGGACTTCACTCCAATGGTTTTTCGCTGGTCCGCCGGGTACTGCTTGGGCGCGCGCGCCTGAAGCTCGATTCTCGCATCGCGGAGCTGGGCTGCACGCTCGCCGACGAACTCCTGCGGCCGACGAAAATCTATGCCAGGGCCGCACTGGCGCTGTTCGAGCGTTTTCCGGTTCGCGGGCTCGCCAATATCACCGGCGGCGGCATCGTCGAGAACCTGCCGCGCGTGCTGCCGAAGGGGGTCGAGGCGGTCGTGCGCCGCGGAAGCTGGCCGGCACCGCCGATTTTCGATCTGATCGCGCGGCTGGGACGAATCGGCGAGCGCGAGATGGATCGCACGTTCAACAACGGCCTCGGGATGATCGCGGTCGTGCCGTCCGCTCACGCCGACGCCGTTGTCGCTCATTTGCGCCGCCTTCGCACGCGGGCTTATGTTGTGGGCGAGGTTCGACGCGGCAAGCGCGGAGTCGTGCTGCTGTAGGCGGCCGCGGCTGAGCGGCGAGCGAAAAGGCGAAAAAGGACAGGATGGCAGAGCGAGCGCCGGTCAAACTGGGAGTGCTGATTTCCGGCACCGGCACCAACCTGCAAGCGATCATCGACGCGCTCGAGCGCCGCGAACTGCGAGCCGAAATTCGCGTCGTAATTTCCAACCGGCCCGGCGTGCAAGGGCTCGAGCGCGCGCGCAATCATGGCATCGCCAGCCGTGTCATCGAGCATCGCGGCTTCGCCTCGCGCGAGGACTTCGATCGCGCGCTGGTCGCGGCGCTCGTCGAGCACGGCGTCGAGCTCGTGGTATGCGCCGGTTTTATGCGGCTGCTTTCGCCGGTGATGCTGGCCGCGTTTCCCGACCGCGTGATGAATATTCACCCCGCCCTGGTGCCGGCCTTTCCGGGCATCCATGCTCAAAAGGCGGCACTCGAATACGGCGTCCGTTTCACCGGATGCACCGTGTTTTTCGTGCGCGAGGGCGTCGACGACGGGCCGATAATCGTGCAGGCGGTAGTGCCGGTGATGCCCGGCGACAACGAGGCAAGCCTGAGCGAACGTATCCGCGCGCAGGAGCATCGCATCTATCCCTGGGCGATCCAGCTCTACCAGGAAGGCCGCCTTACGATTGAAGGCCGTACCGTGCGGATCGCGGATTTCCCGGCCGGCGACGAGTCGCTCGCGCTGGTGCATCCACGCTCGCCGCACTCGCCGCGCCTGAAACGTCCGCACTGAACCGACGGCCTCGCCCGCCTTTACAAGCGCGGCGGGCCGGTCGAAAATGAGGGTCAGAGGTCAGTCAGTGGCTAAGGTAGAAGTTTATACGACGACATATTGCCCCTACTGCTCGCGCGCCAAGTCGCTGCTCAAGAGCAAAGGAGTAGCCTTCGAGGAGATCGATGTCTCCAACGATTCGGCGTTGCGCGAGAAGATGGTCGAGATGGCCGGCGGCCGCCGCACGGTGCCGGAGATTTTCATCAACGGCAAAATAATCGGCGGCTACGACGAATTGCGCGCCCTGGAGGACGAAGGTGGGCTCGACCCGCTCCTGAACGAGCCGGGCTGAGCTGATTCTCTCACAACCATGAGCGACGAATTCGACGCCGCGCGCTTCCCCGGCAATTTCTATCGCGGAATGATCATGCGCCTCGATCGCGCCCGCGGCCGCGGATCCGTGCGTTCAAATCAGGGACGCGAGGTCCAGTTCGAATTTCCATTTGTCGAGATCGCCGGCGCGCCGCTGGGCGGCCGCTTCCCCGGTATCGATCTCCTGAGCGAAGGCGACAGCGTCGGCTTCGACGTCGGATGGACCTCCAGCGGACTGCGCGTAACGACGATCAAGCCGGCGCGCCGTCCACGCGACGCGGCGCCGGATTAGGATTGCGCCGCGGCTGGAACATCCGCCACAGCTTCACCCCCAAGGGAAAGAACTCGCCGATCACTTCGTAACCGTTGCGGCTGTAGAAGGCGACGTTGGCCTCGGTCGCGGTCTCCAGGTACACGCCGTCGAGGTCGGAGCGCGTTTCCACCAGCTCGCGCAGGTGATCGAGGATCGCCACGCCGCAGTGCCGTCCCTGGAATGACGGCTCGACGCCCAGGATGTTCAAATAAAGATGCGGCCGCGGCGGATGATTGCTCGCCAGCGCGTCGACCAGTCGAATCGACCGCTGCACTCCCGCCCACCCCACCGCGCGCACCATCGTCGGCAGCGTGAGTAATCCTCGCGCCGTGGTCGCGCCGGCCGAGGGATGCAGCGTCCCTTCGACCACCGCCGCGGCGATAAGGCGGCCGGCCTCGAACACGCCGAAGACCGGTTGACCGGCGCTGCGCTGCAGCTTGAGCGCGACCGTGAATAGTCCCGTCAGCTTGCGTGCGCGTTCGACCGGCTCGCGCGGCTCGGGCGCGAGCGCGTTGACGAGCGGATCGTTGACGAAGGCGCGGCTCAGCACTCCAGCGGCGTCGGCGTAATGCTCGGGGAAGACCACTGACGCGCGTGGCCACGAGTTTGGATCTGTCGGTTTCTGTGTCATCGAGCTCCCACTATCGCATTGCGGCCGCGGCTCCGCGAACCGCCTCGCTTGACGCCCGCCAAAGCGCTAGCTGCGCACGCGCGCCACCGCCGCATGCCATCCGTTGATTAGGCGTTCGCGCTCGCCGGACCGCATCGACGGGCGAAAGAGCCGGCCCCTGCCGCCAAGCGCGGCCAACTCGCGCGGCGATCGCCACAAGCCCACTGCGAGTCCAGCCAGCATCGCGGCCCCCAACGCGGTGGTCTCGGCCATTTTCGCCCGTAGCACAGGACGTCCAAGCACGTCGGCCTGAAACTGCATCAGGTAGCCGTTGGCTGTGGCGCCTCCGTCGACGCGCAACTCGCGGACGCGGCGTCCACTGTCCTTCTCCATCGCGGCCAAAGCGTCGCGTACCTGGTAGGCGATCGAGTCGAGCGCCGCGCGCACCACGTCGGCGCGATTGGTGCCGCGGGTTATGCCTACGATCGCGCCGCGCGCGCCGGCGTCCCAGTATGGCGCGCCGAGGCCGACGAACGCGGGCACCAGGTAGGGCTGCGAGCGATCGCGGCTCGCCCGCGCGAGCTTCTCGCTCGCGTCCGAGGCCGCGATCATGCGCAGCTCGTCGCGGAGCCACTGGATCGCAGCGCCCGCGATGAATACCGAACCTTCCAGCGCGTAGGCGGGCTCGCCCGCCGCTCCCAGCGCGGCCGTGGTCAGCAATCGGTTGCGTGAAGCGACAGCGTGCTCGCCGGTATGCATCAGCAGGAAAGCGCCCGTGCCATATGTCGCCTTGGCCGCACCGGGAGTGACCGCGCGCTGGCCATAGAGCGCCGACTGCTGATCGCCGATAACGGCGCCAATCGGGATGGCGCGCGGGCCGAATATGCCTTCCGCCGTCTCGGCCAGAGGGCCGCGCGAGCTGACCGGTTCGGGCAGCATCGCGGCCGGCACGCCGAGCATCCGCAGCATCACGGCGTCCCACGCGCGTTCTTTGAGATTCAGCATCATGGTGCGCGAGGCGTTGGTAAAGTCGGTGACGAACGCCGCGCCCCGCGAGAGTCTGAATATCAGCCATGAATCGATCGTGCCGAAGCACAGTTCGCCGCGGGCGGCGCGCCGGCGCAACGTGGTGTCGCTGTCGAGCAGCCACTTCAACTTGGTGCCGGAGAAGTAGGGATCGATCAGCAATCCGGTGCGTTCGCGCACCTGGGCCTCGCGCCGGGCGAGCGCCGCGCAAATCTCGGCGCTGCGGCGGCACTGCCATACTATTGCGCGATGCACCGGCCGACCGCTCCGCCGTTCCCAGACCACGAACGTCTCGCGCTGATTGGTGATTCCCACCGCGCCGATGGCGGCGGGGCGGATGCGCGAAGCCGCGATCGCCTGGCGGCCGAGCCGCACCACCGAACGATAAATCTGTTCGGGATCGTGCTCGACCCATCCGGGACGCGGATAGAACTGCCGTATCTCGCCGTAAGCGCGGCCCAGGATGCGTCCGCGCCCGTCGAGCACCATCGCGGTGGTCCCGGTGGTGCCCTGGTCAAGTGCGAGTACGGCTTCAGCCATCTGACGTCATGTCCCGCGTCATATCGCGTCGCTTGCTCTGCGTCGCTCGTTCGGCCTTGCCGTCTTCGCGCTGCTGGCCCGGCGCTGGAATCGCGCCCTAAGTTAGGCGAGGGTTGCGCCCGCCGACAAGGGTCTTCACCCGGCTTGCCTCTGATTTTCGCCGAAGCCATGATAAAGTCGCGGACGAAGCGCCTTTTAAGGAAACGTGAGCGTATGGCAACGAGCGCCGATCTGATCGAAACCCGCGAGCAGTTGATCCACTATTTCGAGAGCGGAGCCAAGCCTCGCGAACAATGGCGGGTCGGGACCGAATACGAAAAGGTAACGGTTTCGGCTCACGACGGACGCGCCCTGCCCTATTCGGGACCGCGCGGGGTCGAGCGGATTCTGCGCCGCCTGGCCGAGCGCTACGCTTACGAGCCGGATGAGGAGCACGGGCGCATCATCGGGCTCAAGGGCGAACGTGCCGCGATCACCATCGAGCCCGGCAGCCAGATCGAACTTTCAGGCGAGCAATGCGAAACCATCCATTGCGCGTATGCCGAGTTCAGCCGCCACATCGAGCAGCTTATCGAGGTCGGCCACGAGTACGGCGCGGTCATACTGGGTCTGGGAATGCAGCCGATCAGTACTATCGACGAGATCGAACTGATTCCCAAAAAGCGCTATCGGATCATGTATCCGTACATGGGACGCAAAGGGCGGCTCGGCCAGCGGATGATGAAGCAGACCGCCGGCGTGCAGGCCAACCTCGACTACGGCGATGAAGCCGACGCGATGCGCAAGCTGCGCCTGAGCATGGGGTTGGTACCACTGGTGTATGCGATGTTCGCCAATTCGCCGCTATGCGACGGCCGCCTCAACGGCTACCAGAGCTATCGCGGCCATATCTGGAGCGACACGGATCCTGACCGCTGCGGGACGCCCGAGTTTGCTTTTCGCGACGACGCCGGCTTCGAAGACTACGTCGATTACGCGCTCGACGTTCCGATGTACTTCATCTATCGCAATCACGAACCGCATGACCTGACCAAGCCGCCGGGCCTCACCTTTCGCCAGTTCATCGATCGCGGATGGCAGGGCGAGCGCGCGACCTTCGACGACTGGGGGACTCATCTGACCACGATCTTCACCGAGGTGCGTCTAAAAAAATACGTCGAGGTGCGCACCGCCGACAGCCAGCCGCCGGCGCTGATGCTGGCGTTGCCCGCGCTGTTCAAGGGCCTGCTGTACGACTCCGATTGCATGACCGGCGCCTGGGACCTGGTCAAGCGCTGGAGCTTCGAGGAGCGCCGCGTGCTGACCGACGCGGCGCAGAAGTTCGGCCTGGACGCACGCGCCGGCCGCGCCAGCATGCGCGAACTGGCCCTCGAGGCGCTGATGATCGCGATCGTCGGATTGGAGCGTCAGCGCGGGCTCAACGATCACGGCGACAATGAAAGCATCTATTTGTTGCGCCTGCTCGACCAGGTACGCAACGGATGGACCCAGGCGAGCCTCACTATCGATCGATGGAAGGGGCGCTGGAACTACGACGTGCAACGGCTGGTCGAAGGCACCGCGTACGAGGCCGAGAGGCTTAGCTGATGACGTTGCGCCTGTCCGAGCGCTACGTGACGGCGCTCAACCTGCTGTTGATCGCGATCCTGGCCTACTTTCTGGCGCTCTCGGTCAACGACATCGTGCTCGGCCGCGTCGCCGACGCTTCGGCGCATCTGCCGTCGCTGGTCGGCCCGGAACCCTCCGCGCCGGTCGCCCATCCTCGTGGCTATTACAATGGGATCGCGCGGCGCGACATCTTCAACCTGGTGCCGGTAACCGAAGCTCCCGCGGAAGTTGCGACCAACCTGCACATCAAGCTGATCGGCACCTCGATGCTCACCCTTTCGCAGCCGTTCATCATCGTCGAGGACGATAACAGCCACGAGCAATCGCTCTATCGGATGGGCGATGAGATCCCGGACGCGGGCAAGCTTATCGGCGTGTACAAGGACCACGCGATCGTCCTCCACCAGGGCCGGCGGACCAAGCTGGAGATGCCCACCGATGAGAATGGGAACGGCGAGCAGCCCCCGCCATTCTACCGCCCGAGTCCGTTCGGACTTCCGCGCCGAGGGTTTGGCGGTTTTTTGCGCGGCCGCTCCGGCATGAATGGAGTACGCCGGATCGATCCCAATCGCTACGTGCTCGATCGCTCGACACTCAACAACAACCTGAGCAACATGGCCGAGCTTTTCACTCAGGTTCGCGCGATCCCCAACCTGGGCGCGGACGGACGTTCCAACGGCTTTAAGCTCTCCGAAATTCAGCCCGACTCGCTATTCCAGCAAATCGGACTGCAAGACGGCGACGTGCTGACAGGCGTCAGCGGACAGAGCGTGAGCGATCCGGCCAAAGCGATGGCCCTGCTGGGAGCGCTGCGCAATCAGAGTTCCATCAACCTGACCCTGATACGCGCCGGCCAACCGCTACAGCTCCAATACAATATCCGCTAGCCATGGAATTGCGGCCGGCGCGCGCCAGCGAGCGCGACCAGGTGCTGGACCTGCTCGCGCTGTGGTACGGCGACCGCGAATTCTTCGCCCGCTATAACCGTCACGATCCCGGCTTCCGCGACGATCTGTGTCTGGTCGCATGCGAGGACGGACGTATCGTGGCAACCGCGCAGATCTTCGAGCGCATCGTGAACCTGCGCGGCGCGCGCGTCCGGCTGGGCGGCGTCGGCTCGGTCTACACGATGGAACATTATCGGGACCGCGGCATCGGCTCGGCATTGATCCGGCTGGCGGTAACGACGATGGGTCGCGAGGGCTTCGAGGTTTCGCTGCTGTTTGCCGAGCGGCTGGACTTCTATGCGCGCTTCGGCTGGCGTCCGGTGACGCGTCAGTTCAGCGCACTGGCGGATACCCATACAATGCGCACGGCCGCGGGCCTTCGGATCGCACGTTTCGAGCAGGCCCGCGATCTGCCGGAGGTAGCCGCGCTCCATCGCAGCTATAGCGGCCGTTTCGACGGCACCGTGCTGCGCGATCTCGAAGGATGGCGCGGTAATCTTCGCTACGCGGGAAATCCCGCCGAATTATTTATCGTCTGCCGCCGCGCATCGGCGGATGAAATCGTCGCGTACGCGCGCGCAATGATGTTCCACGGTTTTCCGATGGTGATGGAGTACGGCTACGCGCCGGACTCGGGGGAAACGATGCTCGCGCTGATACGGCATATCGGTGAGACGGCCTCGGGCGCCACACCTTCGATTCCGTTGGAGGGAGACAGTGGCGGCGCAGCGGCGCTGCGCAATCCCGCGGACGCTCCCGGCCCGGCATTGCTGGTGACCCATAGCGCTCACGATCCGGCTTTGGAGGACAGCCTGCGCGCGGCTGGCGTCTTTGTGATGCATCATCCGGACAACTTTTTCATGTGGCGCGTGATTGCGCCCGACAAGCTTGCCATGCGCATCGGGACCGCCGCCGAAGAAAGCGAGGCGGCGCTGTTCGCGACGATCGAGGCGCCAAACGCGCTATATTGGACGGCGGACCGTTTCTGAACCAACACGCGCGCCGCGCGACGACGCGGCTGGGGTGGTCCTGGAGGTAGGGGTTATGCGATCGTCGCCGGCTTTGGCAATCGTTTCGATTTGCGCGGAGATCCGCAGGCTCGCGCATCCGCTGGTTGCGCTGACCATCTTCACCACGATGCTTGCGCTGATCGGGCCGGCCACCGCGTTCGCGCGCCAGCGCCGATCGCATCCCGCCGCCGCCAAAGCCGCCCAGCCCGACAAACTCAATGAGCCATACGCCGCCGCGCTGCTGATAGAGCCGGAGACCGGGACCGTGATGTTCGAGAACAACGCGCACAAGCCCTGGCCCACCGCGTCACTGGCAAAGATGATGATCGCGATGATCGTCGCGCAGAAACTCGCCGACGGAAGTCTCAAGCTCGATACCATGATCACAAGCTCGCGCCGTGCGGCCGATATGGGTGGCTCGCAGGTCTATCTCAAGGAGGGCGAGGTGTTTTCGCTCGACGACATGATGAAGGCGATCATGGTGCACTCCGCCAACGACGCCTCGGTCGCCGTGGCCGAGTACATCGGCGGTTCGACCGAGGCCTTCGTGGAGATGATGAACCGCGAGGCCGCCCGGCTCGGCATGAAAGATACGCATTACTACTCGGTGCACGGTCTGCCGCCCGCGCCCGGCGAGCAGCCTGACATTTCGAGCGCGTGGGACGAAGCGCTTCTGGCGCGCGCGCTGGTCGGGTACCCCCAAGTCATGCGATGGGCGTCGATCGATACCGCGCCGTTTCGAGGCGGCAGTTTCATGCTGAGTAATACCAATCATCTGGTGCGCACGTTTCCCGGATGCGACGGGCTCAAGACCGGTTTTTACTACGAGGCGGGTTTCAACGTCGTGGCGACCGCGCACCGGGGTGGTCTGCGCCTGATTGCCGTCGTGCTTGGATCGCCCAGGAAAGCGGAGAACTTCAACTCGGCCGCCGAGCTTCTGGCCCAGGGCTTTGCGAACTATGAGATGCGCGTCGTGGGCAAGCAGGGTGCGCCGATCGATCAGTCACTCGAGGTCAGCGGCGGTTCAGTTGCCAGCTTCAGGCCGGTGTGGGGCCGCGACCTGTGCGTCCTGCAAAAACGCGGCGACGAATCGGCCCTCAAGGCCGAGTTTCAGCTACCGGCCTCGGTCGCCGCACCGATCCGCGCGGGACAGGCGGTTGGCGCCGGACAGGCCACCACCGCCGGCGGCAAAGTGCTCGCCAGCGCTCAGCTGGTCGCACCGGCGGCGGTCGGCGCGCGGCCCTCGCTGATGCAGCGTCTGCGCGACGCGCTTTGAGCCTAACGCTCGTCAGAACGCGAACGCGCTGCGGATCGAGCCGGCGCTTTTCCTCAGACGCGCCGTAGTGGAAAATCGAGCGATGTCGCCAAAGAAGATCGCAATCGCCGGCGCGGCCGCGCTCGCCATATGGTTCCTGATAATTCTCGGTCTCCATTTCGGTCAGAAAAGGCATGATCGGCTTGACTACTCGATCGAAGGGACTTTCCCGCCCGACGAACCGTTCGTACCCGGCGAGATATATGCGACGACGCTCGCCGCGATCATGGAAAACGAGGTGAACCGCGGCTTCGGATGGCGCCCGAATGATCTCTTTTTCTGGGGCATGCACGTAATGGCCGACAACAACGCCAATCGGCAACTCGGGATCATCATGGCGGTGCGCGAAAGCGCGCGAATCTTCAGGGACCATATGACCAAGGTGTCGGCAAACGCATACGACCCGAACCTGGTGATCGCCGATACCGACTTCCGCAATGACGCGGCCAAGTGGATGCTGCCGTCGGCGGAGTCCAAGTATCGCGACGGTATCCGCCATCTGCATCTTTACGTCGCCGGCCTGCATGCGAATCCCGAAACTTCGCGCGAACTCAACCAGCGTAACATCGAGCTGGTCCGGCTACTCCAGTCCTGGGGCGACATGCTCGGCGACGCGCACGCCAATCTCTATCGGAGTCACAAGGACGACGGCAGCCGCGTGCACTGTTGGGAGGACGACGACTATTTCTACCACGCCCAGGGCTACGCGGCCGTGATGTATTACATGATGCAGGCGGTCAAGCGCGAATATCACCAGGCGCTCACGCTGAAGCCGGTATTGGCGCAGCTATTCGACGAAACGATCGACGCGCTCGGCAAGGCGGCGATGCTCAAGCCGCTGATCGTGCTCAACGATTCGTCCGACGGAATCTTCGCCAACCATCGCCGCAATCTCGACGCGTACATCTCGGAAGCGCGGCAGAAAATGTACTCGATCCGCGAAGAGCTGGAACGTTAGCCGGCGCCGGGCGAATCAGAAAAACGGGCAAAGCAGCAGCGCACCGCCCCGCACGAGCAGACCCAGCATCGCCGGCGCCCATCGCCGCGGAAGTCCGATCGTGTCCGCAACGAGGCCCGCACCCCACGGGATTCGCGCCGAGCCCGCCATCGTTCGGATTCCCGCAAGGACCCCTCGCGCCGGGTAGAGCACGAGCTCATGGCGCTCGCCGTCTTTGATTCCGGCCCGCGCGCGGGCAATCTCGATTGCCTTGTCGAGTCCGCCCAGTTCATCGATCAGACCGCCACGCAAAGCCGCGACGCCGCTCCAGACCCGTCCGCGCGCCATCGCTTCAGCCTGTGCCGGATCGAATCCGCGCGCCTGCGCGACCTTGGCGGTAAAATTGGCGTAGAGTTCACCGACGGCCTCGTTGAGCTGCGCGAGTTCGCCGGGGTTGAGCGCGCGCGCCATCGAGAGCGCGTCGCTTATCTCGTCGCTCTTGACGAATTCCATCGCCACGCCCATCGCGGCCAGGGCCTTGCCCAGGTTGAAGCGCGCGTAGACCACGCCGATCGAACCGGTGATTGTGGCGGGACCCGCGACGATCCGATCCGCACCCATCGCGACGTAATAACCGCCCGAGCCGGCCACGTCGCCCATCGAAACCACCACCGGCTTGCCGCGCTGGCGCGCCTCGCCCAGCGCGCGCCACACCAGGTCCGAACCGAGCGCCGAGCCACCGGGTGAGTTGACTCGAAACACGATCGCGCGAATGTCCTCGTCGCTGGCGGCGCGATGGAATTGGGCGGCGACCGCTTCGCCGCTCAGAAAATCGCCGGCCGCGGGCGGCTCGCCGGCCATAACCGGACCCACGCCGTGAATCAGCGCAAGCCGCGGCTCGCGGCCGGGACGGCGGGAATAGGCGAGACGGCGCAGATAGCGGGGGAGTCCGACGAATACGCGCTCCCCGTGCTCAGGATCGAACTCCGCGCGGAGGTCCTCGAAATACCCTGCGCGATCGATAAGGTGGGCTTCGCAGGCCGCGCGCACGCTCAGGAAGCCGCCGGCCGCAAGCTCGGCGGCGCGCGCCGGCGCAAGTCCGCGAGCCTCCGCAATTCGCGCGGCCAGCAGCTCTTTGTTGTCGGCGACGATTGCCTCGAGGCTCTCGCTCAACTCGGGCGACATCCGCTCGCGGGTAAACGTTTCGGCGGCGCCCTTATACTCCTTCCATTGCAGCGTCTGCGCCTCGACCTTCAGCCGGTCGAGCGCGCCGCGCAGGAAAACGCCGCCGGCGGCGGCTCCCAGCATCGTCAGAAGTGTGTTGGGATTGGCCACGATTTGGCCGGCACCGCAGGCCACCAGGTATTCGCGCACTCCGGCGCTGTCGCCCTCCAACAACGCGATGGTCCGTTTGCCGGCGCGCCCGAGCGCACGCAACAGCGTATAAAGCTCGTCGGCGGTGGCGAGCCCGGTTTCGAGTCCCGCAATTCTGACGATGACGGTGCTCACCCGGGAATCGTGCGCGCCTCCCTCGAGGACCTGGCGCAGATCGAAAAGAGCGGGACCGGCGTGGCCGCGCAACTGGTCCAGCGGCGAGCGCGGAGCAAACTCGCGCATCGCGCCCGTGAGCTTGATCGTCAGGACAGAGCCGGGTGGAATGCGCGCCGGCCGCACGATCAGCATCACGAAACCGGCCGCGATCGCGACGGCCGCAACGTACAACCCGATTCCAGTCTCGCGCAAGCCATAGTGCATGCCGAGCGCGCCAACTCCGGCGACCAGCGCAACCAGCATCGCAACTCTAACCTCGCGTCGCAGTGAATGAATCGCTATCCTCATCTTCGGCTCCTTCAGGCTTGGCCCGAGCACGCTTCTAAACTAGCCTTTTTCGATGCGACTATCTCTTCCACGTGTCCTTGCGTTTATCCTCCTGCTCAGCTTTGGCGCCGCGTCGTGCTCGCTCTTAGGCCATGCGACGAAGCCCGCCGCTCCTCCTGTGAAGCTGCATACGGCGACGATGGATATCACGCCTGAGATCGCCGTCAACGCGCTGGTCGCGACTCCGCCGGGCTTCACTCCGATCGTCGGTCAGCGGCCGATGTGGCTGCAGCAGAACCGGGAACTCGCGCTGACCGGGACGCTGCAGGACCGCACGGAGGTACTCGGCTTCAGCGGCCCCGGTTACAAAAAGGAGCGCTTGATCGCAGCCGATGGCGGGCCGGGCGCGCCGAACGGAAAGATCGTCGGTCTCGCCGCGAGCCCGGACGGTCTGACGCTGGCGGTCGCCGAGGCCGAGCCGGGACGGATCGAGATTGTGATGCGCTACGTTCTCAGTGACGCTGGACAAAACTCGGTTGCGACCTTCGACGGCAGGTTTCACTCGGCGAGCCTGACCTGGCTCGCCCCCGATACGCTCGCCGTTGGACTGGCGGGCGAGCCCACCGGTTCGCCATCCCAGCCCGACGGCGGCCTGTATCTTATCCACGTCATTGGCACGATCACGATCGAGCAGGTAAAGGTCACCTGTCCGCTTTCAATGCTGGTCTTCAGCCCCGACGCGCGCCATGCGATCGGCGAAGGCGACGAGCGGACAGCGCCGATCTTCTTCAACAGCCACAACCTGAGCTGCCAACCGCTGGGTGTCGACGGGCCAATCAGGGTGCTCGGCTGGGGACCGTCCAATAACGTTTTCCTGTACTCGACGCCTGGTGGAGCCGGACAGGGCCCGGGCGTTTTCCGCTATGACATCGCCAAGCGCAAGATCAGCCTGGTCGCGGTTTCGTCGGGCGCCGCGGCATACACCGGTTCGGGCGTCGTCATGGCGCTCGGCAATCGCGACCTGAGTTTCCAGAGCGCCGCGTCGTCGCCCGACTTGCGGGTGACCGCGCAGATCGCGAGTTTCGATCCCAAGCAAACCGAGACGCTCGTCGATACCCTGGGAGTGCCGACCACACCGGCGATGATGATGGCGAGCACGATGACCTACTCGCGCGGCTTCGCCCAACTGGCCCTGCAGTTATTCGTGGCCGGGCCGGGCGGCCCGATGCGCGAAATCGTGACCTTCTCGATCATCGATCGCAAGGCATTCGTGCTGGCCAGCGGGCCCGATCGGGGGGTCGCGGTGATCGGATGGTCGCCCATCGCCAACCGTCTTGTGATCTTCGACGGCGACGGCATCAACGGCGCTTTCGCCGTGATCACGCCGAAACGTTAAGGGCGGGTACGCGCCGGGTCGCGCCGGTCGCCGGCGAAGATCGCGCATCACGAATCGCTCCGCCCCTGCCAATAACGCGCGGCGAGGCCGAATGCGGCCGCCGCGCGATCGAAACTGTCGAATACCACCAGGCTGCGGCCGCGAGCGAGTTCCTTGGCGCGGGTGACGATCGCTTCGACGTGGGCCGGATGCAGGATCACGGCAAATCCTTTGTGCGAGCGGAGGTTGAACTCGGCGAGCTTGTCGAGCAGGCCGGTCAGTTCCTCCTCGTGCGCCGGCCAACGCGCGGCGCGCAACCCCGTGCCAATCTCCAGCACGATCGCATCGATGGCCGGGTCGCGTTCGAGGATGTCGAGAATGCGATCGAGGTTGCCCTGGTCATGGCCCATCCCGATCGTTCCACCGGCATCGAGCGGATTGCGATAGCTGCCGCCGATGATGTTGAAGAAGCTTTTCAGCTCGGCGTACGACTCCGGCGAAAGCGCCGGCACCTCGAGCCCCGCGGAGGCGAAGGTATCGGTTATCACCACCGACTGGCCGCCGGTCATCGCGACCAGGCCCATCCCGCGGCCGCCGACGCGGCGCCCGCGCGCCAGCAATTCCATCGCGTCGAGCATCGCGTCGAGGCTCGTGACCGAAACAGCCCCGCTCTGCACCATCAGGGCGCGCCACACCGCGGCAGGCGTCGCGAGCGAGCCGGTATGCGAAAAAGTCGCACGCGCGCCGGCCTCGGTGACGCCGCCCTTCCATACCACCACCGGATGGCGCGCGGCCGCGCGGCGCAGGCTCGCAAAGAACCGCCGGCCGTCGCGTACGCCCTCGAGATACATCCCGATCGCGCGCGTGGCCGGATCCTCCGCCATCAGGTCGAGATAGTCCGCCGCCTCCAGCATCAGCACATTCCCAATCGAAGCGGCCTTGTTGATGCGAATGCCCCGAACCGCCGCCTGCAAGGAGAAGTTGATGCTATGGGTGCCGCTTTGCGAAATGAAACACACATCGCCGGCGCCGCCCACATGGAGGTCGGGAAAATTGCACAAGCCGATCGAAGGATTATAGAGCCCCATGCAGTTGGGGCCGACCAGCGCGATGTCCGATTCGGCGGCGGTCGCACGCAACTCGCCCTCCAGTTTCACGCCCAACTCTTCGCCGGTCTCGGAGAAGCCCGAAGTGAAAAAGCCGATTCCCTTGACCTCGGCGGCGACGCAATCCCTGAGGATGCGCGGCGCGATCTGCCGCGGCACGGCGCTGATAGCGTAGTCGATAGGCTCCGGCACCTCGGCCAAGCTCTTGCAATTGGTCACGCCCATCGCTTCGATGCCCGGAATTTCGTTGGGATCGATCTGCACCGAGTACAGCTTGCGCGAGAACCGGGACATCGCGCGCAGCCACATGTAGCCGCCAACCCGTTTGTCGCCGATGACCGCCACCGCGCGCGCGTCGAAAGCCCGGGCGAGGTTCTCGACCCGGCGGCCGTGGCGCGGATCGAGGGCGGCCGCCGGCCGCGTGGCGACAGGATCGAGCAGGATGCGTGCGTCGAGCACCCGCAGTCCGCTCGCATAAGCGACCACCGGGTTGAGGTCCATCTCGCGCACCTCGGCATGATCGGCCGCGAACTCCGATATTTTCGCGACGAGTCCGGCGATCGCGTCGAGGTCGGCCGGCGCGCTTCCGCGAGCGCCGTGCAGGAGCGCCGCACCTCGTAATTCATCGAGCATCGCGCGCGCTCCGCCAACAGTCACCGGCGCGATCCTGAGCGCGGTATCCTTGAAAACCTCGACCAACACCCCGCCCAGCCCCAGGATTACCAACGCGCCGAAGCGATCGTCGCGCGTCACCCCAACGATCAGTTCGATCCCCGGCGCGGCCATCGCTTGCACGGCGACACCGTCGAAGCGCGCACCGGGACGCTTGGCGCCGAGGCTCAGCCGAATTCGTTCAAACGCGGCCTTGACCTCCGCGGGCGAGCCCAGGCCCAGTTCAACGCCGCCGACCTCACTCTTATGGACCGCCTGCGGCGAAAGCACTTTGAGCGCGGCCGGAAAGCCCACGCGCGCGGCGAGTTCCACCGCTTCGTCGGCGGTTCTGGCGGGATAGGCGGTCGCGACCGGGATTCCGATCGCCTCCAGAATTTGCTTGGATTCGATTTCCGAGAGTTCAGTGCGGCCCGCGCCGACAGCCTGCGCGAGCATCCGGCCGATGGCTGTTTCGTCCACACGAGGCGTATAGCAAAGCCGCCCGGCGAATTGAAACGCGCCCGCTCCAGCGCCAAGATGCGATGAACGTGAAAACTTGATGAAGCGTCCCCGCGAACAGGACAAGAGCAGCGAACGCGAACGGCGCGTCTTCGTCACGCGGCCGATCGCGGAGCCCGCGATTCATCGGCTCGCGGCGCTGGTGCGGGTGGATCTGTGGGACGACGAAACGCCACCACCGCCGGCTGAGTTGCGGACGCGCGCGCGTCAGGCCGACGGCGTGCTGAGCATGGTGACCGATCGCTTCGACGCGGCGATGATCCGCGCGCTGCCGCGCCTGCGCGTGATTAGCAACCTCGCGGTGGGCGTGGATAACATCGACCTGGCCGCCGCGACTCGCGCCGGCATCGCGATCGGGCATACCCCCGGTATCCTGAGCGAGACGACCGCGGACCTCGCCTTTGGCCTGCTGATGGCCGCGGCGCGTCGAATCGCCGAGAGCGATCGCTATGTGCGCGGCGGACGATGGCGAACGTGGGGGCCGAAGGTGATGCTCGGGCGCGACATTCACGGCGCGACGCTGGGAATAATCGGATGGGGCGCGATAGGGCAGGCGATGGCGCGGCGCGCGGCCGGCTTCGGGATGCACGTGCTTTATCTGCCTTCCCGGCGTGCCGCCCGTTCGGCGCGGGGCACTCGCGCGAAACCATCGGCCGAGGCCAGCCCGTCGGCCCCGCAGCCGGCCCGCCTCGAACGGCTGCTGAAGGAGTCGGACTTCGTCTCATTGCACGTGCCGCTCACGGAGGCGACGCGCCACATGATCGGTGAAGCTGAATTCGCGGCGATGAAGCGCACGGCGATCCTGATCAACACGGCGCGGGGAGCGATCGTCGACCAGACCGCGCTCGTCGGGGCGCTCCGCGCCGGACGGCTCGCCGCCGCCGGACTCGACGTGACCGACCCGGAGCCTATCGGGGCGAACGACCCGCTGCTCAAGTTGCCCAACGTCGTAATCACACCGCACATCGGCAGCGCGAGTCATGCGACGCGGCTCAAGATGGCCGAACTCGCTGTGGACAATTTGCTCGACGTATTCGAAGGGCGGCGGCCGCGGCATTGCGCCAACCCGGCGGTGCGAATGCGCTGACCCCCCTGGCCGCCCCAGCCCACTCTCACGTCGTTGATGGCTTGACAGTCCGGGGCGGGCGATCGCATACCTCGATTGATTTGGGTGCCGACGCCTCTTGTGTTATGCGAAGCGAGAGCGCTCGCGCGGCGCCGGAGAATAACGATGGCCAAGGCGGACGAAATCCTCAGTCTCGATGTGGTCGGTCTGGCCGCGAAGCTTCGCTCGCGCGAGCTTTCGACGGTCGAAGTCACCGAGACCTACCTGGATCGAATCGCGGCGACTGAAAAGAGGCTCTGCGCCTATATCACCGTGACCGCCGAGCTGGCGCGCGCGAGCGCGCTCGCGGCCGAGCGTGAAATCGCGGCCGGCAACTGGCGCGGCACCTTTCATGGTGTGCCGATCGCGCTCAAGGACCTCTGCTGCACCAGGGGAATTCTCACCACCAGCGGCTCAAAGGTGCTCGCCGAGCATGTCCCCGATTTCGACGCCACCGTATGGACGCGGCTTGCGGCCGCCGGCGCGATACTGCTCGGCAAACTCAATATGCACGAATTCGCATGCGGCGGCACCGCCAAAACCGCGTGGGGCACCACGCTGAATCCGTACGATCCCGAGCGCATCCCCGGCGGTTCCAGTTCGGGTTCGGGCGCAGCGATCGTCGCGCGCAGTGCGGCGGCCACGCTCGGCAGCGACACCGGCGGTTCGATTCGTATCCCGGCGGCGTTTTGCGGATGCGTGGGATTGAAGCAGACCTGGAGCCGAGTCAGCCGCTACGGCGTGCTGCCGCTCAGCGACTCGCTCGACCACGTCGGCCCGATCACCCGCAGCGTGCGTGATGCCGCCGCGATGCTCCAGGTTATTGCCGGCCACGACCCCAATGATCCGACCTCGAGCCGTGAGCCCGTACCCGACTACTCCGCCGCGCTGGGACGCGATCTGAAGGGCGTGCGCGTCGGAATCATCCGCGAGCTCAATCGGGACATCACGGCCAGCGTGGCGAAGTCGTTCGGTGGCGCGATGAGCACGCTTCGCGATCTTGGCGCGACTGTCGACGAGGTTTCGATCCCGTCGTTCGACGCCGCCTCCACGGTCGCGCTGAATATCATGTACGCCGAAGCGCTCGAGTATCACGAACGATGGTTCACGGAGCGTCCCGAGGAATACGGCCGTGGCGTTCGCCGGATGCTCGAAGCCGCGATCGCAATACCCGCAACAGCCTACGTCCGCTCCCAGCGGGCCCGCGCGCGGATGCTGGCCGAAGCGATGCGCGCGCTCGACGGCCGCGACGTACTCGCCACACCGTCGTGCATGATGGCGCCGATGAAGATCGCGGAGGCGCGCGAAGGCAAAATCGGCCTGGCGCAACTGATCCGGCATACTGCGCCATTCAACGTCACCGGACAGCCCGCACTCTCGATTCCGACGGAAATCGGCGCGGACGGCGGGCCGCTTGCAATCCAGATCGTCGGTCGCCCGTTTGACGAACTCTCGGTGTTGCGCGTCGCCGACGCTTACGAGCGAGCGCGCGGCGCTCTCGGACCGCCTCCCGAACTCTAATGATCCGGCGGAAACGCTAGCGAAACGCCGGCATCACCATCTCGGCGAAATCGCGATAGACGTCGCGCTGAAAATCCGCCGGCGGTTCGATCACCGTCTCTTTGATGCCGGCCGCCTCCATCGCGCGCAGTTGCGCGATCAGTTCATCCGGCTCGCCGACCAGGCAGGTGCCGCGAATCGCCGCTGGTGTGACAAAGCGGCGTTCCTCGGGTTGCATGAAGGTGCCGTGGCCTTCGTGAATCTGGCGGAAGCGCGCGCGCTCGGGCAGCCCATAGCCGCGGACGCGCCGCAGGTAGTCGTCCCATACGTCGCGGAAGAAAGGCGGGATCGCGTCGTCGGGCCGGCCGCGCGACTTCCAGTTCTCGTAGGCGAAGTGGAGTGCGCTCGCGACCTGCGCGCCGGTCTGGTTGATCACGCGCTCCGAAGTCAGACGCTCGCCCGGACGCAGCACGCACGAGCTGCTGAGCGCGGCGGTATGGAAATCCGGTCCCAGCGTGCGCCCGGCGCGCTCGGCGCCCGCGCGAATCCGCGCGAGCCGGCCGCCGACCCGCGCGTTGATCCCGCCGGCGGTCACCCAGCCATCGCCGAATTCGCCCGCCAGCTCGCATACCCGCGGCCCATTGGCGGCCACGTAGATCGGAATCGGATCGTCGAGATTGATAAAGCGCCGGTCGCGATGAAGAAATTTGATCTCGCGGGTGCGGCCGCGAAAAGTGTAGTCGACCGCGTCGCCATGCAGCAGCGCGCGCACCACGCGCAAGTACTCGCGGAATTCGGCGACCGCCATCGGGTTTTGTCCCATCACGCGCATCGCGGTGTGGCCGGTGCCGATACCCAGGAAGGTGCGGCCCGGCGCGATTTGATTGATGCTCGCGATGGAGTGCGCGGTGACCGGCGCGAGGCGCGTACCGGCAATCGCCACCCCCGTGCCGATTTTGATTCGGCGCGTGTTGGCCGCCGCGAGCGCGAGCGTGGCGTAGCAATCCGACCAGATCATCTGCGAGTCGGGAACCCAGGCCCGGTCGTAGCCGAGTTCTTCTGCGTAACGGACGAGGTCCCACTTGTTGACGTGCGTGTCGATGCCGATTCCGAATTCCATCGCGGGCCCCCTGACCGTCGTTGTTCGGAGCGGGCCGAACCATCCCGATGTCGGCGGGATCGATCGACCTGACAGAGAACGCTCGAATCTACTCTGAAAGTTTGCTGACCGAAAACCGAAAAGATGCGCTGGGCCGCGCAAGCAACGACTGCGACGAACGCCCCGGCTATTGGACCGGCACGCCCTGCGGCGCCACGCTCGCGAGCGGCTCGGGCGCCGGTTCGATGCGCCGCGGAATCATCCGCGAGCCCTGCTCCGCGCCGCTCTCCTCTTCCAGGTATTGCGCGTCGGAATTGACCCGCCAAAGATCGTAGGAGGCGCCCATAACGTTGCGGGCAGCCATCAGCCCGGTCATCATCGCGTGGTCCTGATTGTTGTATTTGTGCATGCCGTTGCGGCCGACCAATTGCAGGTTGGGCATCTCGCGCTCGATGAAATTCCGTAACACGCCGACCGCGCGGCGATATTCCCCGTCGTAGACCGGGTATGCGGCGCGCTGGCGGACCACCGTTGCGTCGACCACCTGCGCATGCGCGGCCAACCCGAGCTTTGCCAGCTCGCGCGTGCCCAGCGCCACCAGGTCCGCGTCGGGCGCGTTCCACATCGAATCCGAATCGAAGCAGAAGTACTCCAGGCCCAACACGGTATAGCGCGCGTCCGGCACCATCGCGGGACTCCAGTTCTTGAAGTTCTGGATGCGGCCGACGTTGACCTCGGGCTCGTGGATGTAAATCCAGTTGTCGGGGAAAAGGCTCGGAGCGTCGATGATGAGCACGACGGTGATGAAGTCACGATAGCGGAGGGCGCGCGCCGCCTGCGCGACTTCGGGGGGTGCCGGCGGATCGAGCGCAGCCACCAGTTCGCCCATAGCCATGGTCGAGATGAAGTAGCTGCCAGCGTAAGTATATTTGCCGCCGGCGCCCTCGGTAACGATCGAACTCACGGCGCCTCGACGGCGCCGAACCGCGATCACCGATTCACCCATCCTGAGTGCGGCGCCGCGTTTTTGGACGGTCCGGGCCAACTCCTCCCACATCTCGCCGGGACCATGCATCGGATAGCGAAAGCGATCGATCAGAGTCTTGATGACCGCGCCGTTGCGCGAACCGAGCCCCAGGGCGCGCCGAATCAGCACGCGCATCGAGAGATCCTTGATTCGCTGGGCCGCCCAGTCGGCACTGATCTCACTGCACGGAATACCCCATACCTTCTCGGTGTAGCTGCGAAAGAACGTCTCGTAGAGCCGCCGTCCGAATGCCTTGACCACCCAATCCTCAAAGCTGCGAATCTCGCGCTTCGGCCCCACCCGCGCCGCCAGATAACTCAGCACGCAGGCGGCCGACTGGAACACCCCGAGTTGACGCAGCGCGTCCCAGGTCTGGAGCGGATATTTGAAAAACCGGCCGCGGTAATAGATGCGCGAGAGCCGCTCGCGTACCAGCATCCGATCGCCCAGGATGTCACTCCAGAGCTTTTCGATTTCGGCATTCTTGGAGAAGAAGCGGTGACCGCCGATGTCGAAGCGAAATCCTTTGTAGCTGACCGTGCGGGCGAGTCCGCCGACGTGGAGCGGATCGCGTTCCACGATCACCACCGGCCGTCCGGCTGCCGAAAGCTCGTGCGCCGCCGCCAAGCCGCCGGGGCCCGCCCCAATGATGACAGTGGCATCAACGGCGCCGACGGCTGACGACGCGTTGTCTGCGAAGCCAGACGCCGGCTCGTGATCCTGTCCGTTCATTGGGTTCAGCGTTTTAATTTAACTTATGCCATTGACTGCGTACAAGATGTTTTGACACGTTTACACATGATTCATTGGAAAGCCGCACAGATCCGCCGAATCGGCTTTAGCCATGGCTCCAAACGCGCTATGGATTTTGCGGAGCATCAGTGAGCGTGCGCGACATGCGAGCGATCGACGGAGACAGTCATTTTATCGAGCCGCTCGACCTCTTCGAGCGCTATATCGATCCCGCGTACCGCGAACGCACGGTCCGCGTCGATATCGATTCGAGCGGCCGCGTCATCGGGCTCAGCGTCGACCGGCGACCGATGCGGATGGCGGACCTGGACGAACTGATGAGCGCCTGCGCCGGGTACGGGCAAAAAGAGGAAGGCCGGGATATCAGCGACTTCGACCTCTACCGTATCGCGAACCGAAAGTGGCAGGACATGGACCTGCGCATCGGCTACCTCGACGAGGAAGGCTTCGCCGCGCAGGTGATCTACCCCACGATGGGTCTTTTGTGGGAAAGCTCGGTCGAGGATCCACAACTGGCCGACGCGCTCTGCCGCGCGTACAACACGTGGGCCTTCGAGCTGGTGTCCGGCCATAAGGATCGACTGTTTCCGGCCGCGCATGTCTCGATGCGCGACGCCGCGCTGGCCGTACGCGAGATGGCGCGGGTGGCTAGGCTGGGATGCCGCATCATCTTCGTCGGCGCCGCGCCGATTGGCGGGCGCAGTTTCGGCAATCCGGACTTCGATCCAATCTGGGCCGCCGCCCAGGAGTTGGACCTCGCCGTCGGTATCCATCTCGTCGGCCATGCCAATTACACCGGCAGCCAATGGTACCGCACCGGCAATCCCGGCTTTATGTACATCACGATGATGAACGTGCAGGATCCGCGTATCGCGCTGACCTCGATGATGTACGACGGGGTGTTTGAGCGCTTCCCGCGCCTGCGCGTCGGCACGATAGAGTCGATGGCCGGATGGGTCGGCGAATGGCTGGAGCGAATCGATTATCGTTACCGCTACCTGGGTCATACTTCGCGGATGAAACGTTCGGCCGCCGAGTACTTCGCGCGCAACATCTGGGTCAGCGCCAATCCCGAAGAGCGGATGTTCCCGCTGATGGTGCAGTTCGCCGGTGACGACCGCTTCTTCATCGGTTCCGACTATCCGCACGCCGAGGGCTTCGTCCATCCGATCCGCACTACGCGCGAACTGCTGGCCGCACTGCCGGCGCGTTCGATCGAAAAGATCCTGTGCGACAATGCGAGCGCGTTTTACCGTATCTGAAAGGTTCCACTCGGGAGCAAAGGAAGCAATTCATGGCTGGCGAAGTCACCGTATGCCTATCGTTTGATTTCGATGCAATCTCGGTTTGGTTGGGCTCCCTGAAGGCAACTTCGCCCAGCGCAATCTCGCGCGGCGAGTTCGGCGCCGTGGGGACCGAACGATTGCTGGGAATGCTTGAGCGATGGGACATTCCATCGACCTGGTTCATCCCCGGCCACACCATCGATACCTACCCCGACCTGGCGCGCAGGGTGGCCGATGCGGGACACGAAATCGGCCATCATAACTATTGCCACGAAAACCCGATCGCGCTCTCGCTCGACGAGGAGAAGCGCGTGCTCGATCGCGGCACCGAGACGATCCGCCGCATCACCGGACGGTCACCGGAAGGTTTTCGATCGCCGGCCTGGGATCTCAGTCCGAACTCGCTCAGCCTCCTGCTGGAGCGCGGTTTTCTCTATGACAGCAGCCTGATGGGCAACGACTACTCGCCCTACTACTGCCGTATCGGCGATGTCGCGGCCCAGGACGGTCCTTACATCTTTGGGCGCGAAGTCGAAATGGTGGAACTCCCGGTGACCTGGGGGCTCGACGACTTTCCCGCTTTCGAATGGCTGTGGGGCGTGAACCAGGGCCTCGCGTCACCGTCGCAAGTCTACGAACGATGGGCCGGCGATTTCGACTACCTGTGCGATTTCGTCGGCGAGGGCGTGTATTGTCTGACGATGCATCCGCAAGTCATCGGCCGCGGCCATCGTCTGCTGATGCTCGACCGCCTGGTGGAGCATATGAAAGAGCGGCCCGAAGTTAGCTTCAGGACGATGACGGAAGTTGCGCGCGAGTGGAAACGCACACATCCGCTAAAGCACGCCCGATAAGCATGCAGGGGATATTGGCAGCGGCATAAAAATGGGCGCGGCGATGCAGCTTTATGCCGGCTTCGCGGTGTTGGTGATCGCGATCCTCGTGATTATCGTGCTCGGCGCGCTCGTGAGTAATCTCATCGGCTCGCTGCGCCGGCGTTTCCGACGGACCCGCTCGCATGACGATTTTTCGGCTCCCGCCCCGCCCTCGCGCCCCGTCCGCCGCGCCGCGCGCCCGGAGAACGATGACGCGTGAATCAGAAATGAGAGGGTACGTCGTCGGGCGAGAGATTTGCGCTCGCGGCAAAGAACCGGGCAAACTTAGCCGGGGGATCTCGCGCGATGGATGAGGAGGTACGGTACCGTCTGCTCTACGATCTCGGCTGCGCGTTTGCCGCACGAATCGAGATCGATCAACTGATCCCGTTGGTCGTGACCAAGTGCCGCGAGGCGCTCTCGGCCGAGGGCGCCTCAGTCCTGCTGCTCGATGACGATCGCAAGGAACTGTATTTCCCCTACATTTCCGAAGCAGACCCGGAGGTAGCGGAGCGGCTCGCGCGTCTGCGGTTTTCGGCGGAACTGGGAATAGCCGCCGCCGCGCTCAAGGCCGGCAAAGGACTCCTGGTCAACGACGCGCAGAATGACCCGCGTCTTTATCACGGAATCGATCAGCATACCGGCCTGATCACTCGCAACGTCCTGGCCGCTCCGCTTTCGACGCGCCGCGGAACCATCGGCGTTATCGAAGTGGTCAACGGGCGCGGTGGAGAGGGATTCACCAACGACGACCTGACTTTCCTCGAGGCCATCTCGGGCAGCATCGCGATCGCGATCGATAATGCGCGGCTCTATTCACAGGTGCGCGATTCCGAAGCCAGCTTGCAAACCCAGGTCGGCGCGCTGCGCCGCGATCTCGCGCGCCAGGACATCTTCACCGAAATAGTCGGCACCGGACCGGCGATGGCGGAAGTGTTGCGGCTGATGGAAGCCGCCGCCGCTTCGTCGATCACGGTGCTCATCCTGGGCGAGACCGGCACCGGCAAGGAACTGGTGGCGCGTGGATTGCATCGCGCCAGCGCGCGCAGCGACCGTCCATTTCTCGCGCTCAATTGCGCCGCGATGCCTGAGCCGCTACTCGAGAGCGAACTCTTCGGCCATCGCCGCGGCGCATTCACCGGCGCCATTCGCGACAATCCCGGACTCTTTCGCGCCGCCGCCGGAGGCGTGGTTTTTCTCGACGAAGTCGCCGACATGCCGTTGCCGATGCAGGCCAAGCTGCTGCGCGTGCTCGAGGAACAGGAAGTCGTGCCGTTGGGCGACAGCTTTCCGCGCAAGGTCGACGTGCGCGTGCTGTCGGCGACCAACCGCGACCTCATGGCCGAGGTGGCGGCCGGCAGGTTCCGCGAGGATTTGTACTATCGGCTCGCGGTTTTTCCGATTTCGCTGCCGCCGTTGCGATCGCGCCACGAAGACATAGCGCTTCTGGCAACCCGCTTTCTCGCCATCGCAGCCGAGCAGCAGCACAAATCCATCGCGGGCCTCGATCCGGCGGCGGTCGATTTGCTGATCAAACATAGCTGGCCGGGCAACGTGCGCGAGTTGCGCAACGAAATCGAGCGCGCGGTAGCACTGGCGCGAGTGGGGACTACCATCGCGCCTGAGCATCTTTCCGCGTCCCTGCGCGGGCAAGGCGGCCTCGGCAATGGCGCGCCGGCGAATAGTGCGCTGTTCGGCCGCCCGCGGCAGGTCGCGGCAGCCGCGCTCCCGGCACCGCCCGAAAGCGAGAATGCCAAAGGCCCGCTGCGCCGGGCGCGCGCGGCCTTTGAAGCCGACTATATCGCCAAAGCCCTCGAACACCATCGGGGCAATGTCTCGCGCGCCGCCCTCGCCCTGGGACTTTCGCGCGCCTCACTGCAAAAGAAAATGAAGGAGTACGGTTTGCGCTAGTGTGCGCTTTGCAAGGGTGCACCTACGATAGTGCCGGCCAACGGCAACGAAAGGGAGAACACCATGACGCAGGACGTTAAGAAGTCCCCGGAAACCCAACCGGATCGGCCGGCAGCTATACGTCATATCGATGAGGTGGAATGGGAGACCATCCGTTGGCCGGGCGAAACCGGCAAGATGCTGTTTCATCCCAGCGTGGATCAACCGACCGCGCCCAATGCAGGATTGTTGCGCTTCGCCCCTGGCGCCCACCATCCCTGGCATCGCCATGATTTCGCGCAAGTCTGGTTCATCCTGGAAGGCGAGTTCCACATCGCCGGGCGCGTGTGCGGCCCGGGAACGATGCTGTACCACGGTGATTCACACTACGAAGATGAGCTTTCCACCGAGACCGGCGGCCTGATGGTGATCGTGCAATACCCGGGGCCAACGACCGGCGGGCGGCCAATCTACGAAGACCGCTTCAATATGCGCGAGCGCCGGGAAATCAAGGCGGAGCGTACCGACATCTGACTCTTCGGTGGATCTCAGGGTTGCCGGGATCTTACCGAATCGTCGGCTTCAAAAACTGTCCACACCAAAAGTCGCACTGCCAAAATTAGTGGCATGCAACCAAACGCTAGAGTGTCCATCCCGTTTCGCTTTGACGACAAATATATCGGGAAAATCAACCACTTATAGGATCGATCGGCAATGGCATTCGTCTTGCTCAGCGCTATACGAGAGACGTCGGTTGTGTCGCAGTCGAGAGGGGAGGATTTGCGGCCTTAGATCCCGACGTTCCGTGAGGCGTCGAACACCGTGCACAACGAAAAGGATAAAGGCAATCCCATGAGCGTTGGCTCTTCGAATAGTGGCGGCAGCCACGAAATTATGGAATTGGAACGCGATCAGTTGGTGGTCGAACTGTGTCGCGTCAAACGACCCCGGTTGCGCGTGCTGGTGGTCGAGGATGAACCCGATGCGCAAACCCTGCTCAGGTTTATCCTCGAACCGAAGTACGAAGTCATCACCGCCTCGTCGGGCGAAGAGATGCGTCGTCAACTCGACGCTCATTCCGAGCGCGTCAGCCTGGTCCTGATGGATCTCAAGCTCGAAGGCGACGAAGACGGGGTTACGCTGACCAGGCATCTGCGCAGCGAGAGCCGCTGGAAGGGCATCCCGATCGTCGCACTCACGGCATGTGCGACCGGCGATGATTTGCGCCGGGCGGTCGACGCCGGATGCGACGACTATGTTCCCAAACCGTTCTACCGCAAGCAGCTAACCGCGCTGGTGGAACGCCTGATTGAAAATTCTCGCGAGATTGAAAGCTCCGGCTCCTAACCACCCCCAAGCCGCGCCAGCGCCCCCCCGACGCACTGGCGCGGCTCCTTCCTTCCATCCCACATCCGTTAGCGAAACATCCTTACCGAGCATGCCATCGGCGCTCGAATGAATGGAGGCTCGCCGCAAAGGTGTCGACGAAGACCCCTCGATTGACCATCTCGGGACATAAATGCATTTGTATGACGCTGACAGTGCGCCGCCATGAACAGGCGGCGAGTAGAAGCATCGTAGCGAGGCAGCCGGCCGAAGTTCGCGCGGACAAGCGCAAGGTCTATACGCGATGGTGCCACATCGGTGATCGATAAATTCGGGACTGCGGCGAAACGCGCCTGGGCGCGGACGCTGGGCCGGCTGAGCTTTGGCGGTTCGCGGTGGATGCGCCGGACCCGCACGACCGTGGTCGTGCTGGTCGTGCTGTTCACCCTGGTGGGCTTCATCGGCGTCCCGTTGCTCGCACAATACGTCGTCGCCGGACGCCTGGCCGCGAGTCTCCATCGCCCGGTCAGCATGGCGCGGGTTCGCTTCAATCCTTACACGCTGCGCCTGAACGTAAACAGACTTCATATCGGCGATCGCGAGACCTCCGAGCGCTTCGTCGATATCGGCCACATCCAGGTTAAGATCTCCTGGAGCTCGCTTTTCCGCCTGGCTCCGGTAGTCGGTGAAGTGGCGGTCAGGCGTCCCGAGATCCATATCGTTCGCACCGCCGACCAGCGTTTCAATTTCTCCGACCTGCTCGAGAGTTCCGGCCCGACGCCCGCACCCACGCCGGCGCCGGCCGAACCACCCAAGCCGCAGCGCTTCGCGGTATCAAATATTCAGATTCACGATGGCCAGGTTGACTTTGACGACAAGGTGCTGGGCGAGCGGCATACGCTCGAACACCTCGAGCTGGACGTCCCGTTCATCGCCAACCTGCCGGCGGACGTGAATATCTTCGTCCAGCCGCTGCTCCAGATGGTGGTCGACGGCAGTCCGCTGCGCATCGGCGGCAAGGCCAAGCCGTTCGCCGTCCCGCCCGAGTCCGAGATCGATCTCAACCTTCATCGGCTGAGTATCCCGCTCTATATCGGCTACGTGCCGAGGAAGCTGCCCCTGAAGGTTCCGCAGGGGATGCTCTCTTCGCAATTGCAGGTGCACTTTGTGAACGCGGCGAGCGCCCCGGAAATCCGAATTGCCGGTGAGGTGGCGATCGATGAGCTTGACGTACGCGATACCGCCGATGCGCCGCTGGCCGGATTCAAGCACATGTCGGTGGTGCTGACCGAACTCAAGCCGCTGGAGAGCATCACGCATCTGGGCAAGATCTATCTCGACGGCTTGACGGTCCACGTGGCACGCAACCGCGACGGCACCATCAACCTGGCCTCGCTCGCGGGAACCAGTCCTGCTCCTCCCGCCGCGGCGCGGGCCAAGCCGAGCCCGGCCGCACCCATCGCGGCCGCGCCCACCCCGTCCCCGCCAAGCCCGGTCCCGCCGAGCCCGGCCGCGATAGGTCTCGTGGCGGCAAAGCCCTCTGTGACACAGAGTCCCGCGAGCGCCAAAACCGCCGCCGCCGCGAATACCCCCGCGGCTATCGCTACGGCCGGCGCCACGCCGGTACCCGCGACGAACACCGCGCTGCTAACCGCGAGCGCGCCACCGGCGGCGGCGCAGACGCCGCAGCCGGCGGCCACAGCCAAGCCATCGGCACCAGCCGACGTATCGCTGGAAGCACTGGAGTTGACCAATGGCGAGGTGGATATCACCGACAACAGCGCTACGCCGCCGGCGGCGCTCGCGCTGAAGAGCCTGCACGTCGGACTGAAAGACCTGCATACCGTTGGGCAGAAGACGCCGGCCCCGTTTGATCTGAGTACGACGCTTGGCGGCGGCGGGTCTATCGCGGTCAAAGGCGCGGTCGACCTCGCGAGCTCGCAGGTGACGACGGACGTAACGCTCGACGCGATCGATCTGCCGGCGCTACAGGGATTCGCGCAGCCGTTTCTGGCCGCCACCGTCGCAACCGGCAAGCTGACCGCGCACGCCAACGTCCAAACTTTGTTCGCTACCGGGCGGTTCAACGTGCATGCGGCGCCCGCGAACATCTCGTTCGACAAATTCGAGTTGCGCGACCCGCATGAAAGCGTGAGTCCGATCGGATGGAACAAGCTGAGCGCGTCGATAGGACTGGTCGATCTCGCAACGCACCAGGCAACGGTAACCGAGGTCCGGTCCGATGGACTGCATCTGTTCGTTCGGCGCGAGCGCAACGGCCAGTTGAGCCTAGCCTCGCTGATGCGCCAGACCGGGGCACCCGAAGCGAAGCCCACCGTCGCCGCGCACGAGCGCGTCCGATCTGCATCGAGACGCCGCGAGAGAAGGCCGCCCGAGAGAAGGGCGTCCGAAGAAAGAACGCGCGAGCGCGAGCGCCGCGTCACGGCCGCCGAGCGCAGGCGGAGAGTCAGCAAGACCGCCGCGCGCGCTCCCGCGCCCGTAGCGACCCCGGCGCCCGGCTCCTGGCGCTACCAGGTCGCCTCCGTGGCGATCGAAAAGAGCGACATCAGCGTCGAAGACGACACGATGCCACGTAAGATCGCGATCGCCGTCTCGCCGCTCAACGTTCATCTAAAAAGCATCTCGAACGACCTTTCCAAGCCGATCGGGGTCGACCTGGACGGCATTCTCAACCGCAAGGGCAGCTTCAAGGTGACCGGCACGGCCGCCCCGGTGCCGCTCAAGCTCAATCTTCGGGTGGTCACGCGCCGTCTCGACCTGGCGCCATTCGATCCCTACGTCACAAGTCATCTCAACACGACGATCGCGAGCGCCGCTCTGTCCATGAACGGCGCTGTCGGAGTGTCGGATGAGCGCCAGAAGATGCGCGTGAGCTATCGCGGCAACGCGGCGCTCGGCAGGGTGCGAATGCTCGACAAGGTGACCAACGACAGTTTTTTGCGCTGGAACTCCTTTAGCGCGGACGGGATAAATTTTGAGCTGGGCGAGGGGCCGCCGAAGGTCCATGTCGCGACGCTCGATCTGGGCGACTTCTATGCGCGCATCATTCTCAATAGCGACGGGCGCCTGAACCTACGCGACGTGACGGCCAGCCCGGAGCAGGCGCCGACCTCGCTCACGCGGGCGCATGGCGCTCCAGGCGCCGGGCCGGTACCGACACCGGCAGCCGCGCCAAGCCCGGCGGCAGCACCCCCGTCGGCACCGGCCGCGGCGGGCGCCAACACCGGCGCAGCCGCTGCGAGTCCGGCTGCCGCGCCCAGCCCGGCTCCGCTCCCGGCCAACCTCGAAGTTGGACGATTCACGTTTCACGGCGGTCAGGTCAACTACACCGATAATTTCATCAAGCCCAACTACTCGGCCGACCTGACCCAGGTCACTGGAAAGGTGGGAACCTTCGGCACAAACACGACGACGCCCGCCGACGTCGAACTCGACGGCCAGGTCAACGGTAACGCGCCACTGACTATCAGCGGCTCGGTCAACCCCCTTACCCCGCTCGCCTTCGTCGATATCAAGGCCAAGGCGGAGGACGTCGAGCTGACCGAATCTCTCGGCCTACTCGACCAAATACACGGGCTACCCGATAACCAAGGGCACGCTTACGGTTGACTTGCACTACCTGCTCGACCAGCAAAAGCTGACCGCTGAGAACCACATCTTCATCGACCAGCTCACCTTTGGCGACAAGGTCGAAAGCCCCAACGCGATCAATCTGCCGATCCGCCTCGCGGTCGCGATACTCAAGAATTCACAGGGCCAGATCGATCTCCATCTTCCCGTCTCGGGCTCGCTCTCCGATCCGCAATTCAGCGTCGGCGGAATCATCCTTCACGCCGTGATGGGGCTCCTCGTCCGGGCGGTGACCTCGCCATTCAGCCTGATCGCGTCGGCGGTGAGCGGCGGCAGCAGCGGTAGCGGCGAGGACCTGAACTACGTGGTGTTCTCGCCCGGATGGGCGACCATAACTCCGAAGGCCAGGAACAAGCTCGACACGGTAGCCAAGGCCTTGCAGGCGCGACCCGCGCTGAAGCTCAATATCTGCGGACGCGTGGACCCGAAGTTCGATCGCGCGGGCCTGCCCGAGGCGCTGGTCGCCCAGAGCGTCGCGAAACAGAAGCTGCTCGATACGGATCAGAATCCGGCCAGCGTGGACCTGGCGAGCGTCCAGATCACTCCCGACGAGTACGACAGGTATCTGAAGCGCGCCTACAAGGCGGCGAAATTCGACAAGCCCCGCGACGTGCTCGGGCTCGCCAAGTCGCTGCCGCCGGACGAGATGAAAAAACTGATGATCGCCAACATCAAGGTCACCGACGCCGATCTCAAGCAGCTTGCGGAAGCCCGCGCCGACGCGGTCCGCAAAGCGCTGAGCGCGAAGGTCGACCCGGCGCGGCTGCTCGTGGTGGCGCCAAAACTCAACGCCGACGGCATCAAGGATAGCGGCAAGACCACGCGCGCCGACCTCTCGCTTCAGTGAGCAGGCGGGAATTTGGAGCAACGCGCTGACGATGTCAGCGCGGCGCGAAGGCCTCCAGCGCGCGCTCGTCGGGCAGCGGAGCACTGTCGCTCCGGATCGGCATCAGGCAAACGTGATTCGCGCCGGCCGCCAGTTGAGCGTCGATCCGTTCCCTGATCTTGTCCTCGCTGCCCCAGGCGATCACCGCGTCGATCAGCCGATCACTGCATCCGTTCTCGAAATCCGCCGCTGAAAACCCCTGAGCGATCAGGATCCGGCGATAATTCTCCTGGTTGGCGTAAAAGCTGAGATGCTCCCGGGCGCGGGCGCGCGCCTTGGCGGCGTCGCGCTCGAAGATGACCACTACGCTTGCGCATACCCATTTATCGGGACCCATCAGCGCGCGCGCCTGCCTGGTGTGCTCCGGCAGACAGAGGTAAGTATGCGTGCCGTGCGCTTCGCGCGCGGCGAGGCCGAGCGATTTGGGATGCAGCGCCGCAATCACCAGCGGCGGTTCGGTCTTTGGCGCGACCGCCTTGTAGAGCGACGATTTCATCCGCGGTATATAGTCGCTCAAGTAGCTGAAGGGCTTGGTGTACTTGTGCCCGCGCAGGTCTTCGACCAGCGAGCGATGGCTCACGCCGATGCCGAGAATGAAGCGGTCGGGCGCAAGTTCGGCTAGCGTCCTCGCGGCGGAGGCCATCGCGGCGGGATCGCGCACCCAGACGTTGGCGATACCGGTCGCGTAAATCAGGCTGTCGGTCTTCGCGAGCACATAGCCGCCATGCGCGAATGGCTCGCGGCCCCAGGCCTCGGGGGACCAGACGACCTTGTAGCCAAACCGCTCGAGTCGACGGCAGAACGCGGCGCTCTCAGGCGCAGGCATCGCATCCATGAAAACAAACGCACCGACTTTGCCGATTTCCATCGCATCTCTCCTTCGTAGCTAAACCCCGCGCAACCGCTCCTGACGCTGGCCGTTGGTAGGGTCGTCTCAAGCCACGCAGCGTAGCATGACCCGGCGACTCTGCGTTAGCGTCTCGCGCGACGCACAGGGCGCCGCATCGGCGAAGTGCCGGCGCGCGCGGGGCATCGTCTCACGCGATGGCCCGACTCGCATTTTCGCCAGGCGTTTTGGGCGCGGCCATCCGGCGCGTGGACGTCGCCGGCGATCGCTTACGGTTTGTAGAGCTGGGGAAACTTTTGCTGCAACAGCGCCAGCTTGGGGAGATCGTTGAACACGATATATGGGTTATGGGGATGCCGTTCGAGGTAATCCTGATGGTACGCTTCGGCCGGATAGAATCCCTTGAGCGGAACTACCTGGGTGACGATCGGCTGCGGGAACGCCTTTTCCCGATCGAGCGTGGCGATGTACGCGTCGGCGGCCTTCTTCTGGTCCACATTCGTATAAAAAATTGCCGAGCGGTATTGGGTCCCCTCGTCAGGCCCCTGCTCGTTGAGTTCAGTCGGATCGTGCGCGGCGAAGAAGAACACCTTGAGCAGATCGTTGTATGACACCTGTGACGGGTCGTAGGTGACCTCCACCGACTCCGCGTGTCCGGTCGTCCCGGTGCTTACCGTCTCGTACTGCGCGGTCGAAGCCGCTCCACCCGCATAGCCGGAGAGCACCCGGTCGACGCCCTTGACGTGCTTGAAGACGGCGTCCACGCCCCAGAAGCATCCGCCGGCAAAGACTGCCGTCTGCGGCGCGCCAGTGCTCGGAGAGCCGCTTTCGACCGCGTTCGCCGGCACGGCCTTAGCCACTGCGACAACGGCGAGCGAAATATATACGAGCAAGGGAAACGTCCAGGACCGACCGCGATTCATCATGCGACGATTCATTATGCGACGATTCATCATGCAAAGACCCATCATGGTTGAATGTGCGCCAACCCCGTTGTCCGCGAGCCCATTGTCTAACGGAGAGCGCTTACCTCACACTAATGTTCTCCCATACGCGGCGAAAGTTACGTCCGCGACTCGCCTCCTCCACCGCGCGGCCGAAAGCGGAGCCACGCGGCGCCAGCCAGCGCGGAGAGCGCGGTGATCACCAGCACGGGCATCAGATGCCACGTGAGAATGTGCAGAGGATCGTCGATCGGGCACTTGATCCGCATCAGCGCAAAGGCAAAAAGCAGTGCGGCCGCGCCGGTCGACGCGCCGGCGGCGGCCCCGCGCATCGGGGCGCCCCGTTTGACCGCCCACCAAAGGGCTATCCAGGGCAGCGCGGCCAACAGACAGGTCTCGATAGCGCAGCCAACGCCCACCGACAGAAATTCGCCGAGCGAATAGCCCGTGCGCATCGGTTCACCAATCGCGACCAGCGCGATTCCAACCAGCGCCAGCACGACCGAGAGCGCCACTTCCGTGGGACCGGCACGCCGCCCCGGGATGGCCAGGCGGAGCGCGAGCATCGCCGCGAGCGTCGCGGCGGCCGCGAAAAGCGCAACTTCGAGTGCATAGTCGAGATGACCAAACTTGCGCATGAAATCGTTGCCGGTATGAGTCGCGGCCCACACCAGCACGAGGGCTTCGAGCAACAGCCATAGCCCGAGGCGCGCCCGCACCGGCCACAGCGGCCGCACCGGTTTGATGGTCCCGGCGAGCGCCTCGACCAGGACGCGATGGCGCTCCGCGTGGGTCATTTGCGACGCTTCAGGCACCCTCGCCTTCTCCACCAATCAGCTTTCGCAGCGCCTTGTACGCGCGATGCGCCCGGACTTTCAACGCGCCGACCGATACTCCGGCGCGCCCGGCGGCATCCTCGAGCGACATCCCGTCGAGCTTGAGCATCGCGAACGCCTCGCGCTGCGCGGCCGGAAGCCGGGTCAGGAGCCCTTCGATATCAGGCGGCGCGGCGGGCGAGTCGCCTGCCGCGCGCTCGGGCAGGTCCGGCGTCAGTTCCTCCCAACTCGCTCGGGTCCAGCGCTTTCGCGAGTGGTCAGCCGCGACGTTGCGCGCGATCGCGAACAGCCAAGGCTCCAGCGGACGCCCGGCTTCGTACGTATGGCGCGCCTGGAACAGCGCCATGAAGATTTCCTGGTAAACGTCCTCGACTTCATCGCTAGCCACCCGCCCGCGCAGGAAGCGAGTCACGGCGGGGCCCACGTCGTCGAGCAAAAGCCGGCAGGCGTCAGCGTCACCCTGCTGCAGACGCTGCATCAGGTGCGCGCGGATCCTGCTGCGTTCGAGGCGCTGAGCGTCGTCGGCCTTTTTCATTCTTGCGGCGCTGCCGGCAATCGCGTCCGAGCCTTCGCTTAGGCGTTCGATGCGCGATTCCGGCGTATAAGCACAGCATGGAGCTTCGGTTGCCGCAACAAAGGGCGTCGGCGCACATCGTCCACCGCCGCCACCGGAGGGCCGATCCATGCCGGCACGGATACCCGGGCCGGATGGTTGGATCGAAACTGGAATGTCCATTGGCGAGAGAATGGCCGCGGGACTTAAGGATCCTTCGCGCGCAAGCGAGCAATCGAAGCGGTCGCCCGAGGCGGCGAGGATACGCCGACGGCGCGAGCAATCAGATAGTCGAGGCTAACGCGGCCGGGACCGCCGACCATCAGCCAGAAATAGCAAAGTGCGTAAAGCGGCTCGTCCAGCTCGACGAAATCGTCAAGCCCGGTGACGTGCTTGAGGTTAACCGCCCCTATCGCGACCGCCATGTTGATGATCATCGGTATCGAAACGATTCGCGTACCCAGTCCAACGATGGTGAGCGCTCCGCCGATCAGTTCCGTGTACGCGCACAGGGCAGCGTTGAAGGCCGGATGAGGAATTCCCCATTGGGCGAAACGGTCGGCGAAGCCGTCGAGGTCGTGGGCTTTCGCCCACCCGGTTTCGAAGAAGAAATAGCCTACGAAAAGACGAACAAAGAGCGGCGGCAGCCAATCGATTCGATCGCCAAGTTGCAGCACGCGCTCCGCAAATTGCCTGAACCTGAAATTAGTCATGTTTACGCTCTCCCTGGAGTTCTCCGGCAATGGCGATTAGTTACGCCGCGCGGCGCCGCTAGCTGCATTGGCCGGTAACTTTCGCGGAGGCGGGGAGAATCCCTACCGAGAGAAATTCTCGCGGCTACAAACTTCGCTCGATAAAGCAAAGGAGTCTCGTAACATGAAATCAGCAAAGAACGGCGCACTGCTGGCCTCCGCGGCCGCGATGATGTTCATCGCAGGCACGGCGATGGCGCAAGGAACCTCGACCATGAGCGGCCCCGGCGCGATGAGCGCACAGACCGCGAAAGTAAAATGCCTCGGCGCAAATGACTGCAAGGGTCACGGTGCGTGCAAGAGCGCACAGAACGATTGCAAGGGTCAAAACTCCTGCAAAGGTAAAGGATTCATCCACACCTCGACCACCAAGGAGTGCTCCGACAAGGGCGGAAAACCCGAAGCGATGTAGCGTAGCGGGCCTGCGCTACGCCTCGCGAATTGCATTTGACTGAAGCAAGGGGCCCCGGCGGGATACGCCGCGCCCGAACGCCGGGGCACCCTTGCGATTTCCGAGGCGCACGCGACGATCCGATACGCGCGGGCGCGTGCCGGGTCGTAGCCGGGTCCCTCGGCCTCAGGCGCGATTCGATTGCTGCATGCGGGCCAGGATCCGGCTCAACAGAGGTTCCTCGCGCAACGCGGATAGCGGCCTGGTAAGCTGAAATACCTCCGTGACCAGCCGCTGCACGTCGATATCCTCGGCCTGCAGAGAATCCAGCGCCGCGAAATAGCCGGCGCCTTCCGCCAAACCAGGTGGACGCTCGCCCCTCGTTTGGGGATACGCGAAGTCGAAATTCGCGGACAGCGTCCACGGCGCGCTTATCGCCATCGCGGCCTTCGGGAAAAAGGCCGGCGCCAGACCGTCGAGTCCCCGGGACTGAGCGGCGCACTCGCAGAGCACCTTCTGTAGCTCGCGCACCTGCAGCGCGGCGGAACTCATGCCTTGCCCGTACACGGGGTTGAAACTGCAAATCGCGTCTCCCACGATCAGGAATCCCGCGGGAAAGTCGTGCAACCGTTCGTAATGCCGCCAGATGCTGGTCGGAAATCGATGATGGGTGATGTCAGCAATCCGCTCGGCGTCCTTGATCAGTTCGTAAAGCCGGGGTGAGGGCAGCAACTTCGCAAACTCGAGAAACCCCGCTTCATCGGTCGGCGGATAATCACCGAAGCGCCCCGCCAGGCTCACGTGCCACGTGCGGTCCTCGATCTCGAAGAGTCCGCCGGCGCGCGTATGCTCCGGCGGCGGACCACCGACGAGCACAAACGGCTCCGCCAGGCCACCGGATTCTGGTTTGCGGTACTTGGTGCTCGTATAGGCAAAGTCGACACCGATGGTCGTTTCCTCGGGTGCCGGCACTCCCATCTCGAGCAGCCAGCGCAAGGCGTGAGAGCTGCGCCCACCCGCGTCGATTACCAGGTCGGCCTCGATCGCCTGCGCGCCAGCCGCGCGAGTGCGGCGGACGCCGCGGACTCGCCCGCCATCCTGAATCAGCCCTTCGATCGCGGCATCCGTCTCGAGCTTCACGTTCGGGATTGCGGCTGTCTGCCGTCTTACGCAGTACTCGAGCAGCCCCCGGCTCATGATATGGCCCTCGAACCCAAGGTCGCGAGGCTCCTTTACGGACTGAGTCCCGTTGTATCCCTTGCCCCGGGGACCATAAAAAACGAGGTCGATGCCTGGCCTGAAACGCACGGCGCCCATTCGCCGCAGTTCCTCGGTAAAGCCGGGATAGAGCGACGACATCACGTCCTGCCCACCGAGCAGCAGAGCATGAATATGATTGCCTTGCGGCACCGACTTGTGGAGCACGGGTCCGTCTTCGATGTGATCGCGCTCGAACACGGTGACGCGGTCGAAGTAGCCGGCTAGCACAGCCGCGCTCATCAGTCCCGCCAGGCTGCCGCCAATCACAATCGCGTGGTCTCCCAAACTACTCGTCATCTGTTGTTCCTTTTGGCGACTCGTCTCACCGTCACCGGCGCTACCCCCTTGACTCGGCAGGAACAATTCACTGCGATGGTGATGACAGAGCCAGGTAGTCCTTGCATAGAGAATAATTGTTGTTCGGGTCGGTCAACTGATGGCCCATCGGACGCTCGAGGTCTCCCAGGTCACTAGTCTGTTGGTATGTGCGAGGGCTCACCGGTCTCTCGGTAGAGGCATCATTCAGTTGGGCTAATGTTACCGGTTTAGGACATATTAGACGATTAAAAATCCGAAAAGCAACATGATGCTAATAAGACCAGCCTGGAGTGTATATGAATCAGTTTACACGTCTGGACGAAGCAAGATGAAACATATAGCTTCAAAGGCGCCAAAACGGCAACTAAAAGAAAGGGGCTATGAAATGCACACGATGACGAAAATGTTCATTCACGCTCGCGAATCGCTGGTTCGCAGCACTCGTGGCCAGACGATGACGGAGTACGCGCTAATTCTGGCGGCCGTCGCGGTTGTGGTCTACGGCACCTATAAGGCGCTTGGCAACAACATCGGGTCGCTTGCGAATGGCGTCGACAGCCTGTTGACCAGTGCATGAACCGCACACCGTAACTGAAGACCAGTCGCAGAATCGCGCTAAGCCCTCGGAGTTGTCTCTTGGGGCTTTTTCCGAATTACTGCTTCAAGACCGATCCGATACTCCGTTCGGCCTACGCCGCAAGATAGGATTTCGGGTCTTGATGAACCTATCGAGGTGGTCGAACCCGTTCGGATCGGTCGGTTGCGGCAAAGCTACAGATTAGACCAGATTCCACGCCATTATCAGTAACGCGAGCACTACGACGAGTATCAAGCCATTGAGTCCGAACCATCGGCGGAGCTTGTACTGCCACGTTTGACGAGATCGCGGGGTTGTTCTCCTGGCATCTCTCTCTTCGATCACCGTTCGCCTCCAGCTCTATACAGACCAGGGGAGTAGACCGGCTGACCGCGAAACTCGTAACCTTGCCTGCGAAATGCGCATCGTCAATCCGCCGCGAGCGGCGACCCGCAGTTGCCTGGCCGCCGTGTCAGGCGGAGTGACCAACATGCGGTTGCGGCGGCGCGGAACTCATGCTGCGTAGAAACTTGCGCGATTGGGCGAGGCCAAGCGCGGCCGGCACTGCACCTATCTGCCGACCTTCGTCTGGAATTAAAAAAGGCCACAGCCCGGAACGCACAGGCTGTGCCATTGTATGGTCATCGCAAATGCTGCCTTTAGCCGGAATGTTGCCTGTAAGATACGAACCTGGCCGCTGTAAATCCTGGTAATTCCTTCTGGCAACGTAAAAACTTTTCCACTTTCCCTCTTCAGTCTTTCACTGCCCGCACTGGCGCGCACGCCTGCATCACGCACGATGGCTCTGGTTGCGGACAAGGCGTATTAGTAAGTGAGGCTGACCGGGTGAGGCAAAGTGCGGCGAAATGTACTCAATCGCCGCCGCGAGTAACTACGATCGGCTGCCGATTGCAACGCGTGAGTTCGACACTTTATTGGTCACACCGCCGTCACCACGCGGTTTCATACCCCTTGAATCTGACCGGGATGCGATGAATGTCCGTGAGCACGTCTGGCGGGAGATCGGATCGGATGGTCGAGTTGATGCTGGCAAATACGGCGTCGCTCAGACCTCCGAAACGCCGCTCGATGACGCCAGCTATCTCCTTGTGCGTGCCCACCGCGGCGAACAAATGCACCACTTCATCGCTGATCGAAGCCGTCATCTCCGTCCACTTTCCCTGCTTGGAAAGAGCATTCAGCTTGCCGCCGAGATCGCCCAGGCCGTGCAATTCCAGCACGGGCCAGTAGCCCGGCGTCGATCCGTAAAAGCCGATGCGCGTTCGAACCCACTCGAACATGGCCGCGACGGCGGCGGCGTCCGGGCCGGTGGCGATGAAACCGCCGCCGGATACCTCGAAGTGCTCCAGGCCGCGGCCGCTACTGGTGAGACCCTCGCGAAGCTTCGGCAGCACGACTTCTTCCAGGTAACGACGCGTGCAGAACGGATGCAGCCGCACTCCGTCCGCAACTTCGCCCGCGAGCCGCAAGGCTTTGGGTCCGACCGCGGCAAGCGTAATCGGCGTCATCGGCAGGCCCATCGAGGGTGGAACGAAGTTCGGTGTCATCAGGGTAAACGTATAGTGCTCGCCTTCGAAGCGTAGCTTCCCGCCCTTTTCCCACGCGGTCCAGATTGCGCGCAGCGCAAGAACGTACTCGCGCAGACGCGCAATCGGAGCCGTCCAGGGAATGCTGAAGCGCTTCTCGTTGTGAGGCCGAATCTGGGGGCCGAGGCCTAAAACAAACCGGCCGCGCGAAGCGATCTGGAGATCCCACGACATGTTAGCCGCCACCATCGGACTGCGCGGAAACGCGATCGCCACCGCCGTGCCAAGCTCGATTCTCTCGGTGGCGACCGCGGCGACTCCGAGCGCCAGAAACGGGTCGTTGCGATTCTCGAGCGTGATCAAGCCGTCGAAGCCGGCCTGTTCGGCCTCCCGCGCCGCATCCGGCACCCGGCGGAGGTCTTCCTGGGGTAAGGTGGTAAGTACGCGCATTTCGTCTCTCCCCTCAATCGAAGCTTGGGCGATAACCAACTTCAGCCCGAGCCGCGGCAACTCTACGCGCGGCCGGTTCGCAATTGTTCCGGAACCGCCGCGCCGGCGAAGAACCCCGCGTTCAATTCGTCGATCGCTTCGACCGAGACCTGATGCGAGACCACCGGTGGCGAGGCTCCGATATGAAACGACCTCGCGCGTTCCTGCAATTCGAGGTCGGCCAACACGCCGCGTTGATGCTGGCGCAAATGCTCCAGCCACGACTCGATCAGAAAGTATTCGACGAAGCGTCCCGGCTGCGCCGTGTCGAAAAACAGGCCCCAGAAGATCGCCCCGTCGCGCAGCCTTATCCGCCGCAGCGGCCGCATCGCACGGCTGAACTCGGCGGCGCGTTCGGGCTCGATCAGATACTCGACGGTGACTAGGACTGGACCACTATCCGGATCCAGTTCGCCACCGAGCTCAGGCAACGGCCAATGCGGCGCCGGATCGACGGCGAGCTCGCCGTCGGCGGCCAGCCGGAATCGGACCATCGTCAGCAGCCCGACGACGATTGCGATCGAGGCGTACAGGAGCGACGCGCGCACTCCCAGCGCGCTCGCGGCGAAACCCCATAGCGCACTGCCACCCGCCATCGCGCCCTGCAAAACCATCTGATAGCAGGATAGCGCGCGTCCCTGCACCCAGCCCGGAACCGAGAGCTGGGCGGCGACGTTGAGCATCGACATCGTCATCGTCCACGCCGCGCCACTGACCGCCATCACCGCGCACGCGGCCGTCACGTTGGTCGTACGCGAAAGCGCGAGCATCGCCACCGCGAACACTGCCGAGGTGATGCCGGTCAGCATGTGGCGCGAGAGAATTTGCGCGAGGCGCGGCAGGCACGCGCCGCCCGCGATAGCGCCCGCTCCGAAGGACCCGAGGAGCAGGCCATAGCCCGACGCCTGGAGTCCCAGCTCGAAACGCGCTACCAGCGGCAGCACCGCCCACACCGCACTGCCGCCGATCGTGAACGCCGCGGTTCGTACCAGCGTGGCACGCAGCGCCGGGGCGTGCCGTACATAGCGGAGCCCGGCACGCATCGCGCCCAGCATCCGCTCGGCCGGCAGCAGACCCGGACGCGGCACTCGCTCCCATCGATAAAGCACGGCTATGACCGCCAGGAACGACGCGGCGTTCAAGGCGAATGTCGCGCCCGCTCCCGCCCACGCCACCACGATTCCACCGAGCGCGGGACCGATCGCCCGCGCCGCATTGTAGTTGATTCCACCCAACGCGATCGCCGCCGTGAGATCCTCGCGGGGTACCAGCTCCGGAATCATCGCCTGCCACGCGGGAGCATTCAGCGCCGAACCCAGGCCGAGCGCGAATGTGAGCACCAGCAGCAGTATCGGAGTGGTCAAATGGAGGATGGTGAGCGAGCTCAGCGTGCCGGCCGCGGCGAGCATCAGCGCTTGAGAAAGAATCAGTAGTCTCCGGCGATCGACGATATCGGCGAGCGCGCCCGCCGGCAGCGCGAGCAGCAGAATCGGAAGACTCGAAGCGGTCTGGATGAGCGCGACCAGCAGCGGTGACGGCGAGAGCGAAGTCATCAGCCACGCCCCGCCGACATTTTGCATCCAGGTGCCAATGTTCGACACCAGCGCGGCCATCCAGAGCCAGAAGAAAACCCGATGCGCGAGCGCCCGCCAGACCGAGGCGCGTGCCACCGGCTTGGCTTGCGCGGCGCGCGGGCCGTTGTATGCGACGAATCCGCTCATCGGGTCGCCGGCGCTCTATTCGGCACTCCTGTAATCACCAGGGCTTTGTTCGAAGCGTTCCCCAGAACGTTCACGCGAGAAGTTCGGATGTTCAGTGCAGATAATCAGTGCAACAACAGCCGCGATTACCTGCCCCGCGATGGTCCACCAACTGAGCGCGATCGAATTGACGAACGCGGCCGCTCCAATAAATTCGAGCTGCCCGTGTCCTTGTTGAAGTAAAAATTAACACGTCAGATTTTACATTCCCAGCCGCAAGCGGCGTTCTTCCCGCCTCGACAACCTGCTTCCGCTCTTCCGCCACCGCGCCGAGTGGCGCCACACGCGTTCGCGCGAACTTCAAAATTCGTCGGGTTTGCGCCGGCTCGAACGCGTGCTTCAATCTTGGCAGGAGCGATCTTCGATCTTCATCGGACGGAGCGTGCTTTATGGCCAGAATTTCGTATCGCGTCAGGCCCGAGACCGCGGTTTTGACCAGTGGCTTCGATCCTGCTTTGTCGGTCGGATCGGCAAGACCACCAGTCTACCGCAGCTCGACGTTCGTATTTCCCAGCCCGGAAGCGGCGGAACGGGCATTCGAGATCGTACTCGGAAAACGTTCGCCGCTGGGCGAAGACCGCCCCGATCTGATTTATGCGCGGCTCAATCATCCGAACGCGGAAATTCTCGAAGAGCAACTCGTGCCGCTCGAACGCGGCGCGAACTCGGCCGCGGTTTTCAATTCCGGGATGGCCGCGATCGTTACCGTGATGCTGTCGTTCCTGGAGCGCGGCAGCGAATTGATCTATACGCAGCCGCTTTACGGCGGAACTCAACACCTGATTCATCAGGTGATCGAACCGCTGGGCTTTCAGGCGCGATCGGTTCCGGCGGGCGACGCGCGGGCGCTGAACGACGCCATCGAACAATCGCGCAATCTCAAACTCCTGCTTATCGAGAGTCCCGCCAACCCGACGCTGATGATGACGGATCTGGCAGCGGCCGCGGCCGCAATTCGTCGGCACCCGAACGGTCCGCTTCTGGCGGTCGATAACACTTTGCTGGGCCCCACGTTTCAGCATCCGCTGGCCGCGGGTGCGAACCTGGTCATCTATTCCGCCACGAAGTTTCTCGGCGGATTCAGCGATCTGCTCGCGGGCGCCGTTTTGTCCAACGACCCGGAATTGATCCTGAGTCTGACCGGGATGCGAGCGCTGCTGGGAAACATCCTGCAAGCCGACGAATGTTGGATCCTCGATTCGCGGCTTTCGACCGTGGCGTTGCGGATGAATCGTCAGAGTAAGAATGCGCAGCGAATCGCCGAACAACTGGCGAAGCATCCGCAGGTCAGCCGGGTCATCTATCCCACCCTCTTCAAGGATCCCGAGCAGATCAGGATTCGCGACGCGCAGACGGACTATCCCGGATCGCTCGTGACGATCGAGGTTAAAGGCGGAAAGCGCGGCGCGTTCGAGTTCCTGCGGCATTTGAAAATCGCCAAGAATGCGGTCAGCCTGGGCGGCGTCGAGACCCTCGTTTGCCATCCGATGACGACCACGCATAGCGAGCTTTCGCCGCAGGAATTTTCGGCGGCCGGTATCACGGAGTCCCTGGTGCGGATCTCTGTCGGCACCGAGCACTGGCGCGATCTGCTAAGCGAATTCACACGCGCGCTCGACGCCGTCGAACGCCCTTAGGCGCGTCCCAGCAATGGAGGAATAGCAATGAACCGGCAGTCGCTGGCCGAAAAAATCCTGGCTGCGAAGCAGACCAGGGGAATCACCTGGAAACGACTCGCCGAGGAAATCGGCCGTTCACCCGGATTTGCGACCGCGGCCCTTTTGGGTCAGCTCTCGCTCGGCAAGGACGAGGCGCAAAAGGCCGGACGGCTTCTCGGTCTGGACGAAGCTGAGATCGCGCTGCTGCAGCAGACGCCGTACCGCGGCTCGCTGCCCACCGCCATCCCCGTCGATCCGTTGATTTATCGCTTCTACGAAATCACCCAGGTTTTTGGCACCACGCTCAAGGCGCTCATCGAGGAAGAATTCGGCGACGGAATAATGAGCGCCATCGATTTCGAGTTGAGCGTCGATCGAGTACCCGACCCCAAAGGAGACCGCGTCAAGGTTACCTTCAATGGTAAATATCTGCCCTACCGCAAATACTAGATCCTGTCGCGAGATCGCTCTCCCATAGCGGGATCGCCCGTCTTCAGCGGACGACCGGACCCGGCGAGGCGCGCACCGCGCGTTGAAAGGCCCACTGCCGGATATGATTGATCTGTTCCTTCATCGCGCGCGAGAGCGGTATTCCGCCGACTGACGCGTTGATCAGGTCGTTCTCGTTCGCCTCGCGGTCCGCGAGGCGCGCCGTGGTTAGCGCGGATATCACGCACTGCTCGATCTCGGCGCCCGTCCAGCCGTTGGTAAACTTCATGATTTGGTTGAAGTCAATCGGAGACGGATCCACGCCGCGGCGCGCGAGATGGACCTTGAAAATCGCGATGCGCTCCTCGTCGTGCGGCAGGTCGACGAAGAAAACTTCATCGAAGCGGCCCTTGCGAATCATCTCCGCGGGCAGCAGGTCGATTCGATTCGCGGTGGCGGCGACGAACAGCCCGGCCTCTTTTTCCTGCATCCACGTCAGGAAAAACGCGAAGATGCGGCCTTGCTGGCCGCCGGTATCCGCCGACGTGATTCCCATCTCAATCTCGTCGAACCAGACAATCGCGGGCGCCATGCTCTCGAGCATGCGGCACGCCTCGACGAACGCGCCCTCGGGCTTGCCGTGCCTACCGGAAAAAATCTCGATCATGTCGATCCGATAAAGTGGAAGCTCAAAACACGAAGCGATCGCCTTGACCGACAGGCTCTTACCGCAACCGGGGATTCCCATCACGAGGACCCCTTTGGGCACGATGTCGGCGCTCAACGCGTCGCGCTGCTGAAACAGTTTGCGGCGCTCCAGCAGCCATTTCTTGAGATTTTCGAGGCCTCCGATTTCTCCGATGCCGGTCGTGTTGGGCACGTATTCGATAACGCCGCTTCGCTTGATCGCGATTCGCTTTTCCTCGAGCAGCGCCGGCACGGATTCGACGCCAAGACTCTGGTTGGCCACCAGTGCGCGGCGCACGGCGTGACGCGCCTCGTCCAGGGTGAGGCCCTGCAAGGTACTGGCAAGCTGGTACAAAACTTCTTCCCGGGTGTCGGCGTGCCCTCCACGGGCGGTGATTTGACTGGTCTCCGAACGCAGGAATTCCACCAGTTCATTCAGATCCGGCGGCAGAAGATCGATAACCGCCAGGTTCCCCTCGATCTCTTCCGGGATGGCGCGGAGCGGCGCAGTGATGACAACGAACTTTTGCCGGTCGAGACAGATCTGGTAGAGGTCGCGAAGGCGGCGGCGGACGCTCGCGGAGTCGCGCAACGGCTCGTGAAAATCTTTCAGATGAAAGATCGCGGGATCCTCGTGCAGCGCTATGAAATCCAAGGCCTCGAGCGGATCGTGCGTCCGGGCCCCCGCCGGACCGCCCGGATGGTTGCCGTCAGGCCCCCCTTCCCGCGCGTGGCTGGACAGTCCATCCGTGAGGCTCCAGGTCCAAACGGGCAGCGGTTTCGAGGCGGACAACTGGCATCCCACGTCCTGCAAAAGCTTGGCGACCCGATCTTCTTCCGCTGAACGCACGAAGACCAGGGGCCGCCCGGACTGAAAGATATCCAGAAGCGACGTTGCCGCACGGCTAAGAACCGGAACTTCCATAGATGGCCCCAACCCCGCTACCTTAACGTTTCGACGCCCTCGAAATAAACACGCCTCCGTCTTTATGAATCCAAGAACCGCGTGCGGCCCGTCAGGATCCCGCCTCTTTTTCCAGGCTTGGAGTCACGATCTCGCCCGTGCCATGATGGGCGCGACAAAAGCCGGACGGAATTCCTAAAAAGTAAAAGCGATGCGATTTTCTGAATCTACTCTTATGAGACAACCGAGCGATCGGTGATTGACGAAAAGCACGATGCCTAACAAAGGCTTGCCCAACGCAGGCTCGACGATAACCGCGGTTGCGCCGCCACAGTCAGTGGTGGTGCCGCTCACGCGCGCGGCGATTTTTCTGGTCGTGACGGTTAAGCCGGGTGGCGAAAACGAGGCGGCCGTTCGGTCGATTTGCGGAGACCTGGCCAAACTGCTGCGCGCCGTTGGATTCCGCGACCTGGACGGAAAGTTGACCTGCGTCCTCGGCTTTGGATCGGAAGTATGGGACCGGCTTTTCGGAAAGCCGCGTCCGGCGGAACTCCATCCGTTTCGCGAAATTCTCGCCGGTCGCACGGCATGCCGTTTCGACGCCGGGCGATCTGCTTTTTCACATTCGCGCCGAGCGGCCGGATCTCTGCTTCGAACTCGCGACGCAGATCATGTCGACGCTGGGGGACGCCGTCGCGATCGCGGACGAGGTTTACGGTTTCCGCTATTTCGATGAGCGTGATTTGCTCGGCTTCGTCGACGGAACCGAAAACCCCACCGACCAGGCGGCTATCGACGCTGTCACGATATGCGAGGAAGACCCGGCGTTCGCGGGCGGGAGCTACGTCATCGTTCAGAAATACCTGCACGATCTGAACGGATGGAATGCGCTGCCCACTGAGGTCCAGGAACGGATCATCGGGCGGACCAAGCTCTCCGATGTCGAGTTGGACGACGCCGTCAAGCCGACCTCGGCGCATAACGCGCTGACGACAATCGTGGAGGATGGCAAAGAGATCAAGATCCTCCGCGAAAACATGGCCTTCGGGCGGGCTGGTCAGGGCGAATTCGGCACCTACTTCATCGGCTATTCCCGTTCGCCGCGCACGACCGAGCAAATGCTGGAAAATATGTTTGTCGGGCGGCCTCCGGGCAATTACGATCGGCTGCTGGACTTTAGCCGCGCGGTCACGGGCAGCCTGTTCTTCGTGCCATCGGTCTCGTTCCTCGAGTCCGTGACGCCCGATGCGCCGATGCCCCCAGCCGCAACTTCCGAGCCTTCGGAGGCTGAAGCTTCACCTCCTCCCTTATCTCTTCCCTTACCGCTTCCCGTGCCGGCGAGTGACGGTTCGCTGGGCATAGGGTCCCTCAAAGGAGAACCCCAGGATGAATAACCTGCATCGCGAACTTGCTCCAATCTCTGACAGCGCCTGGGCCCAGATCGAACAGGAAGCCGCGCGCACCCTCAAACGCTATCTCGCGGGCCGGCGTGTGGTGGACGTCAAGGAACCCGGCGGCATCAAGCTGGCCGCGGTAGGCACGGGCCATCTGCGCAGTATCGAGGCGCCGGGAGAGGAAATTATCGCGCGCCAACGCGAGGTAAAACCGCTCGTGGAACTGCGTGCGCCTTTCCAGCTTAACCGCCAGGCGATCGACGACGTGGAGCGCGGCGCAAACGACTCGGACTGGCAGCCGCTGAAAAACGCTGCGAAGCGGATAGCCTTTGCCGAAGACCTTACCATCTTCGAAGGTTACGCAGCCGGTGGAATCGAAGGCGTCCGCCAGGGGACCAGCAATCGCGTGCTGTCCCTTCCCGCCGATGTGGTTAAGTACCCCGACGCGATCGCCGAAGCGCTAAGCGAGTTGCGCCTGGTCGGCGTCAATGGTCCCTACTCGGTAGTGCTGGGAGCGGATGCTTTCACCGCCTTGAGCGAAGCCAGCGACCACGGGTATCCGGTAATCGAACACATCCAACGCCTGGTTAACGAGGAGATTATCTGGGCTCCCGCGATCGCAGGGGCCTTTGTCCTGACCACCCGTGGCGGCGATTTTGAGCTGCACCTGGGGCAGGACGTCTCGATTGGGTACTTGAGCCATTCCGATACGAGCGTCACCCTTTACCTGCAAGAGACGTTGACCTTCCTCCTGCTGACGGCGGAAGCGGCTGTGGCGCTCGCTCCTCCACGGCCAAAGTGAGTCCGCGATACGCAGATTCGAGACCCGTCATCGAACGGGCGTCGGACTCGCGCTGAGCGTTGGACTTGCGCTGAGCGTCGGACTTGCGCTGAGCGTCGGACTTGCGCTGAGCGTCGGACTTGCGCTGAGCGTCGGACTTGCGCTGAGCGTTGGACTTGCGCTGAGCGTTGGACTCGCGCTCGGCGTTGGGCTCGCGCTCGGCGTTGGGCTCGGACTTAGCGTCGGAGTTGCGCTTGTCGTGGGTGTCGGACTTGGAATCGGCGTCGGGGTCGGTGACGGGCTTGGTGTTGGTGTCGGCGTCGGGCTTGGCGTCGGAGTCGGCGTTGGGGTTGGTGTCGGCGTCGGGGTCGGGCTTGATGTCGGGGTTGGCGTCGGGGTCGGTCTAATCCAAATGGCCGTTTGTGGCGCCCAGATTAACGCCGCGATTTGTCCCGCGCAGGGTTCTGCCATGTTGCCTATCGCCTTGAACTCTCGCTTGGACGGATCGTAAATCTCGGCGCTGGCAAGCGGCTTGTAATCAGGCGACCATCCGCCGGTGATCAACACCCTGCCGTCCGGCAACCGGGTGGCCGAATGTCCGTAGCGGCTGGCGTTCATGTGCAACATTGCGATGAAGCGCTGAACCGCCGGGTCATAAAGCTCGGCGGAATTGTCATCGTGTCCGCCGACTATTAGCAGGCGGCCATCCCTCAGCATCGTGGCGGTATGACCGGCGCGCGCCTCTTTCATCCTCGGCCCGGGTCTGAAATCTCCCCTTCCGGTGTCGTATATTTCGGTCGTATCGAGCGCTGAGCTCCTGGCATACGGACTGCCACCGGCGATAAGAACGCGCCCGTCGGGCAGCAGCGTAGCGGTATGGTAGATGCGGTTCTGATGCATCCTGCCGGTCGGCACGAATTTGCCCGTTGCGGGATCATAAAGCTCGGCGCGGCGAGGTCCGCCACCGCAGATCAGCACCCTGCCGTCTCGCAGCAGCGTGGCGGTCTGTCCATAGCGGCTTTCAGCCATCTCGCCGGTCGGGGCGAATTTGTTGCTCTTAGGATCGTACAGCTCAGCGCCGCTCTCACCACCACCCACGACCAGCACTTTGCCGGTCTCGAGCAAAGTGACAGTCGGTTCGTCGCGAGGCGTCTTCATGCTGGCGGCCGCGCTAAAGCGTCCGTCGCGGGGATCCAGCACTTCGGTCGAGGGGAGAATCCATGGCATCGTCGGACCCGGAAAGGACACCAGGGGCACTAGCACCGTATCGACGCCGCCGACGATCAGCACCTTCCCGTCGGGCAGAACCGTTGCGGCATGACGGTCGCGATGCGCCGTCATCGGATTGATAAGCACGAATTTACCGGTGGCAGGATCATAAATTTGCGCGGTATCCAGAACCGCCGGGCTCTCGCCCGTCGGGGCGTGGACCGTTCCTGTGCCTCCCGCAATCAGGACGACCGGCCTGAAGGCCGGGGTGGGCCGGGGAGACGGGGTCGGCGAGGGCGTGGGCGTTCGCGCGTGCCGCCTGTGAACCCTATGGCGCGCAGCCTCGGCGCTGGAGCCCGGCGCCGCGAGGAACAAGGCGACCACAATCAACGACACGAGCCAAAGCATGAGGCTTGCTCTCGCCTCGGCGGTAATCTTCCAGGTCGTCGCTGATCCTCGACAGCTCATTGGTCACTGGCGCGTCATTGCTCGTGGGATGTCGTTATTGCACGGTCGACGCTCGACTCGTCCGGGCCTTCGTTTCGCAGATTGTTCGTCCTGGCCCACGCCTCTTCTTTGGATGCGACCTCCAACGGGAGCCCACGCGTCTCATCTATGAACATCCCGAAAAGAGCAGCACTGGGAATGCCGAGCAGGGCCAGGTAACGGATAACGTTGGTAAGACCGCCGAGAGGCCCGATGAGAGCCGCAATCAGGATTTGCGCCAGCATCGAGAACGCGGCGGCGGTGATACCCTGCCATCCGATCATCGTGGTGCGGAGCCCGGCGGGGAACAGCTCGGTCGCCGCCGAGTTCGCCCCGACGGTCATCACGCCAGAGGCGACCTTGAACCAGCAATACGCGACGAGCAGCCAGGTCAAAGGCCAGCTCACGCCGTCCGGCGGGCCCCAATAGAAGGCCAAGGCTCCCAACCAGGCAGCGCCGCCAACGTACATCACGGTCGGCACGCGGCCGAAGCGGTCGGAACTCCACGCGCCCGCCGGAAAACCCAGCATCCCGACGATCATGCCGACGACGACCACGGAGCTGGCCTTCTGCGGCGAAAGACCGATTATCGAAACCGCGTCGAAATAGAGCCAGCCATTGACCGCGCTGCCCGCAATCGTGTCGAGCGCGGCGCACGCCAGCAGCGTGAGCGCGCGGCGCCGGTATAGAGGATGGAAAATGTCGTAAAAGTGGCTGGCTGAAACGGATTTCGTGCTCGCAAGCCGCGACCATCGCGAATCGACCGGCAGCATACGTGCAAGCGGAACCACCAGTACGACACCCGCGACGCAGGGCGCCAGCAGCCATCGCCACGAGTATTTCCACTGCAGCAGGAAAGGAATCACTAGATAGCCAAGGACTCCGCCAATTGCGCTGGCGCCAGCGGCAAACGCCTGTCCTCGCGCCCGTTGCTCGCTCGGAAGTTCCTCGGCCAGCAGAACGATCGCCGATGATACCGAGCCGCCGAGCAACGCGGAAATCAGGATCTCAAAGGCCGCGAACGCGGAGGCGTGACGCGCGAGCGAAGCCGCCGCGGCGCAAGCCGGCGCCAGAACGAGACTCCAGAGGATGATTCGCCGCCTGCCCACCCTGTCCGCGAGCCGGGCCAGGATGAGCGCGCCGAACGCCGAAAGCGACATCCATGCAAAGAGTTCTGCGAGCTTCGCCTGATCCAGCCCGAAACTCTTGGCGATCCACGGCGACGCCACGCCTACCACCGAGAGACTATAACCCTGATAAATTAGGAGGATGACGATTGCGGCGATAATCGTCGTTGCGTTCCTGGAACGAGCGATCTCAGCGTCGGAACAAATCTTCTGATCCCGAGTCTCCGTCAACGCCATCGCGGCCTCGCGAGCGGTTCACGCGAGAATTGTGCCAAATTTTCCGTGCCTTTTCTGTCGAGGGAGAACGTGTTTGCTCGATCACTCGCGCCGGCTGACTGACGATCGGTGAATCGCACGGTCCAGGCTCCGCCGATCTTTCCTATATCGGTTAGAGTTCGACGTTCTCGTGCGCTCTGCGCTCTGGAAATGACGACTCCAAGTCAAGATTTCATCATTTAGCAAGGCAGAGCCCACGGGCATAGCCATTGCTCTTTCACAAGGCATATCAGTTGCTCTGTTGGATGAGCCATGCGATTGCAGGGAATTTTTGCTCCAGAGCGCGGAAGGTTTCATCTCCATGGATCCCAGCCAAAATAACGCTTCTCCTTCGCCTATTCTCAGATTTTTGGCATTCGTAAGGCCTCACCTATGGCTGGTCGCCGGTGCGGCCCTTACCGGAATCGGTAAATTTACCCTGCCACTCGCATTTCCCCTGGCCTTCAAATACGTCATCGACGTCCTGATCTCCGCTAAGCCGAATCTGGACGGAATCAACCTGCTTATTGACCGATGGTGTTCCGACCTTGTTCATCTGGCAGGGACGACGCCCACCGCGGAGCACAAGCTGGCCGCACTGAGCGTCGTTTTGCTGGCGCTCTACGCGGTTCAATCCATCGTAAGCTACTACCGCAACTATTGGGCGGGAATCGCGGGTAATCGGCTCATCTTCGAACTGCAGTGTAAGCTGTTCGAGCATCTCCAGCAGCTTTCACACGCATTTTTCGATCGCAATCCCTCGGGGGCGATCGTCTCTCGGGTGCTGAACGACGTTCAGCAAGCGAGGGAACTAATCGACTCCGCCCTTATCGACGTCTGGATGGACGCCGTGTCGCTGGCACTGGTGGTCGTGGTGCTGTTCGCGATGGACTGGCGGCTGGCGCTGGTGGCGATGTGCATCGCCCCGGTTTGGGTCATGTTCATGCGGTACTTCTCGCCCAGGATTAAGGCCGTGAGCCACCGGATGCAAGAGACGCTCGAGAGCATTTCCGGCGAGGTCCACGAACGGGTCGCCGGCGCCACCACCGTCAAATCCTTCGGGCGCGAGGAACACGAGGTGCGCCAGTTCAGGGAACGCAGCGAGCACCTCTGCGAGCGTATGATCGACAAGGTCAAGCTCGCGGCCCGGCAGGAGATGTTCATCCAATTGCTGACCCGCTGTGCGCCGGCGATTGTGGTTTGGATCGGCGCCCTGATGATCATACGGGGCACGATGACGCTCGGAACCATGGTGGCATTTTTCACCTACCTTGGTTTCCTGTATCTGCCATTGGAGCGCTTCGCGCAGTTTTCAGTCGTGATGTCGTCGTCGCTGGCGGCGATAGAGCGTATCTTCGAATTCCTCGATATCAATCCGGAAATCGCCGACCATCCGTTGAGCCGTCCCTTTGCGGTTCGTCGCGGCGCGGTGCAGTTCGATCGGGTGAGCTTCAGTTACCCTGCGCGCAATGGTCAATCTGGCCGTGTCGCGCTGGCCGACCTCAGCCTGAGCGTACCGGGAGGCTCCAGGGTGGCGCTGGTTGGACGTTCCGGCGCGGGCAAAACAACCTTGGCAAGCCTGATTCCCCGCTTTTACGACGTTAGCGGCGGGCGGCTGCTGATCGACGGCAAGGACGTGCGTCACTATACGCTCAAGTCCCTGCGCGACAGTGTCAGCCTCGTGGCGCAGGACGCCCTTCTGTTCAGCGCCAGCATTCGCGACAACCTGCTTTACGCCCGCCCGGACGCGTCGGAAGAGATGATTTGGCAGGCGCTGGGGCTGGCCAACATGCGCGAATTCGTTGAAGAACTGCCCGGCGGCATCGATACCGTGATCGGAGAGCGCGGAGTGAAAGTCTCCGGCGGGCAACGCCAGCGACTCGCGTTGGCGCGCGCGTTCCTCAAGGATTCAAAGATCGTAATCCTCGATGAGGCCACTTCGGCGGTCGATTCGGAATCGGAAAATCTTATCCATGAAGCGATGGAGCGGCTGATGGAAGGGCGTACGGTTTTTCTGATCGCCCATCGCCTGCGCAGCGCAATAGACGCGGACCTGATAGTGGTGCTCGACCACGGCAATATCGTCGAAACCGGCGTTCATTCCGAGCTGTTGAGACGCGGAGGAACCTACGCTCGCTTGTTCAAAGAACAGGTCCGCGGTCTTGAAGTGGCGCCGGCCCGTACGGGACATGACGTTCGCTCCACAATGCAGGCATAGCTCCTGCATATCCATAGCTTGCCGCCCGCGGTCGCGACGGCCGCCAGAGCGGTGAGGTTTGGATTCGGCGCCGCGTGCGCGAGAGCGGCGGGCGGATGAGTCAAGCGGTCTCGCGCATCAAATGAATAATCAGGAGTTACAGCGTTGGATCGAAGCAATAACGGCGAGGGCAAGTATTTACAGTCGGGAACTCCGCGTTTGCGGGTCGCTCAGATAGCGCCTCTGTACGAGCGGATTCCGCCGAAGCTTTATGGCGGCACCGAACGGGTGGTCTCGTACGTCACCGAGGAACTGGTGCGTCGCGGACATCAGGTCACCCTTTTCGCTTCGGGAGATTCGCAAACTGGCGCGAAACTCGTGCCGGGATGTCCGCAATCGTTGCGGTTGGCGGGCAAGCCCGAGCTCGGCGCCTTCCTTCAGCTTCCGATGCTCAGCGACGTGTACGAGGAAGCGGGGCGCTTCGACGTGATCCATTCTCATATCGACTACTGGAGCTTCCCGTTTGCACGGCTGACCAACGTCCCGAGCGTCGCGACGATGCATGGGCGGTTGGACGTGGAGGATCTGCATCCGGTCTATGCGCGATATCGCAGCATGCCGCTGGTCTCGATCAGCGATGCGCAGCGGGAACCGTTGCCGCTGATGAACTGGGTTAAAACCGTCTACCACGGCCTGCCGCGCGATCTTCTGCGCTTCAGCCCCAATCCTGGAAAGTACCTGGCGTTCCTCGGCAGAATCTCGCCCGAGAAACGCCCCGACCTCGCAATCAAGGTCGCCCGGCAACTAGGTATCCCCTTCAAGATCGCCGCGAAAGTCGACGTCGTCGACCGCCAGTACTTCGAGACCGTCATCAAGCCGCTTCTCTCGCCGCCCGACGTGGAGTATATCGGCGAAATCGGCGAAGCTGAAAAGAGCGAATTCCTGGGCAACGCGCTGGCATTTATGTTTACGGTCGATTGGCCGGAGCCGTTTGGACTCGCGATGATCGAGGCCTTGGCTTGCGGGACACCGGTGATCGCGCGGCCCTGCGGTTCCATTCCCGAGGTTATCCGCTCGGGAGTTAGCGGCTTCATCGCGAGCAGCGTGGACGAGATGGCCGCGGCGGTGCGCAATATCGGCAAGATCTCGCGCCAGGAATGTCGCCGTGAATTCGAGACCCGCTTCACCGCGGAAATCATGGTTGACAACTACGAGCAGGTCTATCGCGAACTGATCGAAAAGGGTCTGACAAAGTCCCTCGGGAAACCCAAGGAGACCTATCGTCGAACCGTGGCGGCGCGATCAGCCACTGAGCCGGGCATGTAACTCCCGATAGTTCGGCCGGGTCTGGCTCGTCCCGATCGAACGGTAAGCCGAGCGGCGCGTTGTCTCTCCCGACGCGGAAGCGGCCGTGTGTGCTCTCTCAGAGTTTGCGGGAGACGACGGCGGCCGTGCGCTGTATGAAGTGAAGCGCATTATTCCGCACGAACGGACGCATCCCGGAAAGGTCCGCGTGCATGTCCTGCTCGAGCAGTTGACGCACCTCGGCCGCCCGCTCGGGCGTCGCTTGCGAACCGGCGAGCCAATTCTCCGTATGGGTGATCAGGCGCTCCGAATGGACGTGCTCGACTTCGAGTCCCGCGCGTCCCATCATCGCGACCAGTTCGCTGAGCGCGAGCGCCCGCGTATGCGACGTATCGCGCAGGCGTTCTATTCGGTTGTACAGCGCGGCTCGCTCGCGGTTTTCGCTCGCATACAGATCCTCGATTACGACCTTGCCACCGGCGCGGCAGACCCGGCACATCTGCACGAGAATCGCTTCCGGATTCCGAAAATGATGGAACGCGAAACGGCAGACCACGAGGTCGAACGCGCCGTCGTCATACGGAAGATTGTCGGCCTCCCCGACTTCGAAACGGATGTTCCCAAGCCCGCGTTCGCGGCTGGTACGCTCGGCTATCGCGATCGGCGCCGCGGTCAGGTCGAGCCCAACAACTTCGCGACATCGCTCCGCGAGCGCCATCGCGACGTAGCCGGGGCCGGTCGCGATCTCCAGCGCGCGGTCATCCGGCCCGGGATCCGCCGCGCCCACCAGCCGCGCCAGCCGTTCGGCGTCAGTGATCACGGGTGCTGAGGCATAGGCGTCGGCCTGGCGCGTGAACTCCTCGCGCACGAGCGCCTTATGCTCGCTGGTTTCCGCTTCGCGGTTAAACGTCCCCTCCACCGCCTCACTTTTGTTTGGAGTTTCCATTGGCAAATTTTAGCTCACACCTCGCACCGCACCAAAATGATTCACCATTGCCGGGCCCTCGGTCGTACTCTGTTCGCCAGTCTCGGTACGAGCCACAGGAACGTATTTCGATTTCCAGCAAGTCAAACAGTGATCGGACAATTAAGTTGGCGTAACTGTCGCGATGGCTTTGACTTCCTCTCCCGGTTCCCATACTCCCTCTCCTTGTCCGAGGAGAGGGTTAGGGAGAGGTCCGATGGCTGATTTGCGCGCCGCTCGAAGTGCCTGTGCCGCAGTGGAATTCAGACGAACCTCTTCCGCCGCCCGCGATGCTCGCGGCGACCTCACCCGGGATAGGTAGCGGCGAAGAATCGCGCCGCGCCAGTCGTGCGAAGCTCTCCTTAGCAAGACCATCGAATCCGGTTTGTGAAACGTCGAAGCGTCAATCCTGAAACGTCGAGCGGCCACAGCCGTGTGCTCAAGGTTGGCTCCGACTTTTACGTTCTTGCCTCGGCACTTGCGTCGCGCCGCGCCTCGCGGGTGCTGGCCAATGGCCAGAGTTTCGCCGTCTTCGACATCGGCGGCGACATTCTCGACTCTCCACTCCAGGCCCTGGGCTTTTTCCATCGCGATACGCGCTACTTGAGCCGCTTCGAGCTCACGATTCACGGAAGTACGCCGTACTTCCTGAATTCCTACCTGAGCGATGATCGGGCGCAACTCCGGGCGAACCTGACCAATCCGGATCTCGAGGCGCATGGCCGGGCGATCAAGCTGCCGCGCGATCTGATCCAGATTGAACGGAGCTGGGTGCTGGCTGACGCGACGCTGGTGCATCGCCTGCGGGTCCGCAACTACGCGGAGACCGCGCTCGAGATCCCGCTCGAGTTTTTTTTCGCCGCGGATTTCGCGGACATCTTTGAAGTGCGCGGGATCAAACGCCTGCGTCACGGCCGCAACCTGCGTCCGGAGGTGCATCAAGGCAGAGTCAGATTTTCTCATGCGGGGCTGGACGGGGTCAGTCGCTTCACCGAGCTGACCTTCAACACGAAACCGCACGTGCTGAGCGGAAAGCGGGCCGCTTTTCTGCTGAATCTTGCCCGCGACGAAACCGCCAGGCTGGAAGTCCGCATCGCGGGCGGGAGCGAGCCGCGAAGCGCGCATCGGCACTCCACGCCGGCGCTTGATTTTGACAGCGCGTTCGCCACGCGACGATCGGAGATCGAAAAATCCCACGGCCGATGGGCCGGGCTTTCGGCCAGCAACGAGCTCTTCGATTCCCTGCTGACCCGATCGCAGGCCGATCTCACTTCGCTCATTTCGCATACCGCCGACGGCACCTTCATAATGGCCGGGATCCCCTGGTTCGCGACGCTCTTCGGCCGCGACAGTATCGTCACCGCGCTCGCGATCCTGCCCTTCAATCCGGACGTCGCCACGCTCACGCTCCGAACCCTGGCCGGCATGCAGGGAACACAGGTCGACGAAGCGCGCGACGAGCAACCGGGCAAGATCGTGCATGAGATCCGCGGCGGGGAGATGGCGGCCACCGGCGAAATCCCGTTCGGCCGCTACTTCGGAAGCATCGACTCGACGCCGCTCTTTCTCTGGCTTTACGGCCGTTGCGTCGCGGCCACCGGAAATCTCGTGCTCGCCGAAGAACTCTGGCCCAATGCCGAGCGCGCCCTCGAATGGATCGAGCGATGGGGCGATTGCGACGGCGACGGCTACGTCGAGTACATCCGCAAGACGCCGCACGGACTGGTGAACCAGGGATGGAAGGATTCCTTCGACGCGATCTCGCATGCCAACGGTGAATTGGCGAAGGCCCCGATCGCGCTCGCCGAAGTGCAGGCTTACGTCTACGCGGCCTATGTTAGCGTCGCGGACGTGGCGGCCCGGCTGGGACGCAGCAGCGTTGCGAGCCGCCTTGCCGAGCGGGCGGCGTCGTTAAAAAAAGCCTTTTCGCGCGACTTCTGGTTGGAACCGGAGCGGACCGTCGCGCTCGCACTGGATGCCGACAAAAAGCCGTGCCGGGTGATGGCCTCGAATGCCGCTCACTGTCTCGCGGCCGGTCTGCTGGACGCGGACCAGGCCGCCGCGCTGTCACAACGTCTTCTCGGCGACGAGATGTTCTCGGGCTGGGGCATGCGAACGCTCGGCGCCAACGAGCGGCGCTATAACCCGATGAGCTATCACAACGGATCGATCTGGCCGCATGACAACGCGATCGCCGCGATGGGCCTCGCGCGGTACGGTAATCGAGCCGGCGCGCTTCGCATCCTGCAAGGCTTGTTCGACGCGGCCGTGCACATGGAGATCGCGAGCCTGCCCGAACTCTTCTGCGGTTTCCCGCGCGAGCCGCGGCTCGGCCCGGTACCCTATCCCGTCGCCTGTTATCCGCAGGCGTGGTCGGCCGCGAGCGTGTTCATGATCCTGCAGGCGGTATTGGGGCTCGAAGTGCGGGGGTTCGAGCGGCAGGTTCTGATCGACTCACCCACGATTCCGTCATGGCTCGAGTGGCTTAGAATCGAAAATCTGAAAGTGGGCGACGAATCGATCTCCTTGATGTTGCGGCGCGGCGACAACGGCGCCGCCGCGACCGAGGTCCTCGAGACGCGCAGTTCGGTGACCGTCGAAGTGAAAGGATGATTTTCGCGCGCTGAACGCTTCGGGCCTTCCGCCCCGCGGAATACCTCGCGAGGCGGTTGCGGCCCGTAAATTCAGGCGAGGCTCATGGAAGACACGAAGGGGGCAGGCCCTCTTTGAGACACTCGGAGGGCACGCTGGTCGGCGCCGCCAGGCCGATGAACTCGCTCACCGAGTCGTTGCCCGAATTGGTGACCCACACGTTGCCCGAAGCGTCCAACGCAATACCGTAAGGTGCGTTAAGACCGGCTCCCGCGGGCGCGAAACTCTGACCGTTGCAATTCTCCGAGGTGCATCCGGCGAGCACCTCGCTCAAGCTCCCGTTGTCGAAGCTAGCCATCCAGACGTTGCCCGCCGAATCGAGCTGCAAACTTGCGGGCCCGAACAACGCGGCGCCCGGCGGGGAGAAGCTCAACCCCGTCGTGTATCCGCCGCTCGCGATAAGCTCGCTTGCGTTCATGCCGTTGAAATTCGCGATCCAGACGTTGTTCGAGCTGTCCAGACCCAGTCCCTTGGGCGCGTTTAACATCGCTCCGGCCGGAGCGAAATTGAGCCCGGTCGTGTAATTGCTGGCCGCGGTCAGCTCGCTTACGCTGTTACCGGAAAAATTGCCCGTGAATACGTTAGCGTTCGCGTCGATTGCGATTTCGACCGGCCCATTCAAGGCCGCACCCGCCGGGGCGAAATTGAGACCGCTTTTGTAACCAGCGCTCGCCAGCAGTTCGCTGACACTGTTGTTGCCGTAGTTCCCGACCCATACATTATCGGCGGCGTCGATCTCGATCCCAAAGGGCAGGTTGATAAGTGCGCCCGGCGGCGAATGATTGCCGATCAGATTTCCCTTCGAGTCGAGTTCCGTAACATTGGTGCCGCCGGAATTCGTTACCCATACGTTGTTCTTCGAGCTAATCGCCATATCGAAGGGCCGATTGAACCCGGATCCCGGCGGTGAAAAGCTGCCGACGAAGCGCCCTACCGCGTTCAGCTTGATCACCGAGTCCCCACCCGCGTTGGCGATCCAGATGTCGCCGGGAATATCGGTTTCGACACTGAGCGGATTGTCGAATCCAGCCTCCGCGGCCGCGATGTTCAACGCGATCTCGAAACCATCCGGCGCGGCGGTCAGGACGGGTTGATAGGGCTGCACGAACCCCTGGGCGGCGAAAAGCTGGGTCACGTTGACAAAGGGACTCTTGGCTACGGAATGCGCGGCTTGTAGCGTGGTTCCGGCCACCGGAGTACCGCTACAGGCCAGCACGATATCGCATGGGTTGGTCGCGGCCACGCAGGTGGGCAACGTAACGCTCGGCCCCGGGCTTTGCACGCACGCGGCGATTATGTTGGCGAGCGTATCGAGCCGCTGCAGCGCGTCGCAGTTGACCGGAGGCACTCCGCTCAAACACTCCTCGAGCGAGGGCAGATGGCCCGACGGCTCGCCAGTTTCTACATCAGCCAGATTTTCAATGGCCTGCGCGGCGGCATTCGCGAGACCCGCGGCGTTCCTCAGCGGCGCACCGGCTTGCTGCCCGGTCGAATCGACGAATTGGGCGAGCGCCCACTCGCCCGCCACCGTGGTCAATTCGTTGAGCGTTACCGAGTCGGGAAGCGCGTTCGACAGGCCGGCCACGCCCATCAGACCGATGGCCGAATTGTTACCCGCGCCGCCGTTGCCGCCGACCGCCACCAGATATACCAACCCGGGTCTGGCTGGCGGCGTGAATTGAATCGAGAACATGCCGTTCGAATCGGCGGTTGTGCTTCCCAGCATCGTCGCCCCTGTTCCGTAGGCATCCTGTCCGGCCGCGTAGAGCGTGACCTGGCTGCCGGGGATCGGCCCCAGCCCGCCCTGGACGTGACCGGAGATCGACGGCACCGGCGTCGGCGTGGCGCTCGGAACAGGCGTGGGAGTCGGAGCTATTGGCGTGGACGTTGGAGTCGGCGAGACTGGGGCGAGGGTCGGGGCCGGAGATGAAGAATTATTATCACCGCCGCATCCGCCCAGGGCGATCGCGATCGCGACCGTCAGAACGCCGGCGCACAAGCTCGTCGCGCTATGGTTCCTCATCCACTCGCCCATCGAAGTCCCCCCTTTCAGTCACGTAAAGCCCCAGTCACATAAGGGTGTCGGTCCGCTTAGATCCGTTCCCTCGCAGCGATTTGCCCGACCGCCATCTCACTGGCAAAAGTCGGGATTGGGGGTCGGACTATAGTAGCAACCCGCCGGTGGCAAACCGCCCGAGAGGGTCATACTGGCCGCCACGAAAGGCGTGTTCCAGGGCGAAGGCGTCGGCGTCGCCATTGGTCCCGGAAAGCATTTGCCCGCCGGCGGCAGGCCCGGCTTCGGACCGGGAAATTCCGCCGGAAGCTTGAACGAGAAGCCATAGCAGCCGCCCACCGGGCAGACGACGTCGGTTGTTGACCATGAGCAGAGCGGGAGGGGCTTGCTAGGCGCATTGGGAGGGATATTTGAATCATTGGTGCCTTTGCACTCGTTAATCAGATTTGCGTCCGGATAGTCGACCGCGTTGGCGTTGCAGCCGCAGCTTCCTGTTGTGGCGCTGCCGGTCCAGGTGCAGAAGCTTTTCGGCTGGCATGAATCCATCCGCTCGTTGTTATAGGCGTCGATGAACTCCTGGAAATTCATGTTGACGGTGACTGAGAGCACGCCATTTTTATAAGTGGGAGTTCCCCATTCCGGCGGCCAGTCTTCGTTTGTGAAAACTATTTTTTTGGCGGCTATATCCGCGCGAACCAGCTTGAGATCGCTGTCAGCCTTGGTGACATCCGCGTTGAATCCGGGCCCGACATAGATGTCGTAAGTTTGCGTGGTCGAGGGCTTCGCAAACAGAAAAAAGACGTTGTAGACCCTGGGGTTGGTGGGCGTGCTCGCCTGGAATTCGGTGAAGTTGCCAGCGTGAACTGCGAGCTGCTTGGCCTTCGTTACAGTCGTATCCATGTAGTAGGCGCCGTTGTTCACGGTAAGCGTGTTGCGCTGGAAAAAGCTCTCGCCCATCATTTTAATCCCCGACAGGCTGGAGCCTTCCGATCCGGTTTTCAGTTCGCGATAAAGGGGAACGCCGTAGCAGACATTGTTCGCGCAGTCCTCCGACCAGTTCCAATTAGTTTTCGTCATACCGTCCCCGGTGCAACTTGCGGTGGAGCCGCAGCTCGGAAAAATCACCGTCGACACGTAGTCGTAGGGGCTGGTGGTCGCGGTTCCAGGGTTCTGGTTGGTGGGGATGGTTGGCTTCGCGTTAGGGCTGTCGGACGCGCACTCGAGAGTCGCATAGGGCGCGTTGAAGAACGCGTCCTGATTGACCGAGATGGTTTTGACCAGCCCGGTCAGGGAACCGTCGTCGTCGTTCAGCTCGGTCTGACGATCGATGTCGCTGAAATTGTTGAACATGACCTGGTTGAAGTTGCAGTAACGAGTCTTGACCGCCTCCAGATCCGTCTGGAAAAGCCCATTGGGAGAGAAGGCCGGCTCGATCACGTAATGGCGGATCGGAACATTGTGGAAAAAGAGATTCTGCGAGTGGAAGGCCGGCGGATAGTAGAAGCCGTTGGGCTGTTTCCACGCGATCGCCGCGTTCGGCAGATAGCAGGCGTTGTTCTTGTCCTTCGGCACGCCGATAACCCGCTCGTACATATTGTCGTCCTCGGCGCAATTTCCGGTTCTGCCATCGGGCGGACCCACCAGGGTGCAGTTGAAGTTGGTCGGCGTTATGTCGAGAAAGCCGTTCGAATCCTCGTAAGACGGCCCATCGTAGATGTTGAACAACCGCTGGTTAACCACGAAGCTGTCTTTCGGCATGCTGATGCCCTGAGCGGCTGACAGACAGTAGTTTCCGGGGATCGGCTGGTCGCAGGTCAGGCCGCTCGTGCTGTTGAACGGACCCTGCGCATAAGCCCATTTGTTGGTTGGCTGAGTCTCGCCTACGAACACGCTCTTGCGGGCGAGTTCCCAGACTCCGCGAATGGCCGAGGACAACGTATAGTCGCCACCCGTGACAAACCCCACTCCGCCGTTCTGGTCGTCGGTGATCGCGCTTTGCAACACCAGGTTCCATTGTGGACGCATCCAGACCGCCGAGAAGTTGGTCTGCGCCCAGTTAAACGAGGTGGTGAAATGATCCACCACCGTGACCGTGCAGTTCGTTGATGCCACAGCTCCGTTGGCGCATTTCGGGATGGTGGCGCAATTGCTGCCGGCCGGGCAACGCGTCGCGAAATGCCCGCCGCCCATATCGATATTCGGGTAAAAATTCGCGGTATCGTTGCCGTTTATATCCTTGCTTGGATTGGCCGCGTTAACGGTCGGCACCAGCTTGGGATCGGCCTTTACCGCGGGCACCCGGGGAAGATTGGTACTCGGATTCCACACTACGCCGAGGCATTCAGTGGTATTCCCGACCACGTTGAACGCATTCATGGCGCTCGAGCAGCTATTGCCGTAAAAATTCTGCAGCGGGCTCATCGCCGCACGGGCCAATCCACGCTGCTCCGCCGCGTAGCCTGTCCAATGCTCCATGCGCGAGTGCCCGCTGATAAAAGCCGGCGTCAGCCAGTAGCAAAAGCCGCAAGTGCCCGCGCCGTCCGCCATATTGTCCTGGAAGTCGTTCCAGCCGTTGGTAATCCAGAACACGGTCGGATGATCGATGTCGGTGTGATAGGGCACCTGTTCCTGCGGGGTGCCGCAAACGGCGTTTACATTCCCGTTACACGGACAGGTCGAGTCGCCACAGGGAACGTTGATCGTAGTCGGATACGGCGAGGCGAGGATCCCCGGGATCGCCCGCGGATTATGCTGGTCGGCAAGCGGCACGGTCGCGGGATCCAGAATCGCGGCACGCGCGAAAACTCCCAGGTTGCCGTAAAGCTTGTTGTTGGTTTCGGTCGCGTCCTCCAGGTAAAACCCGTGGCCAATCGAAAGGTATCCGACGTCGCGTTGCAGCGTTATACCTTGCGCGCCATGCAGCACGATCCATCGGTTCATCGAATCCCATATCGATGAATCGGTGACAAAGGTATTCGCCGGAACCTGGCGCACCATGTGAAAGTGGATGGGATAGTGGCCGATCCTCCCGCCCTGCCCTAGCTGGTAGAACTGCACGCCCTGGATTTGGACCGACTGAAACCCCTGGCGGACGATCGTATGGCCGCCGAAGTATGCTCCCGGCGCAGCCGGCCAGCTCGCGTCGCCCAGCTTGTCGTCCGAGACGATGCTGATACTGCGCGAAAGCAGACCGACCGGGGCGCGCGTCTCGACTGACGAAAAGCCGAGGTTGAGCCGGGTAATGCCCGGATGCTTGATCTCGGTCAGCGGATAAACGGTGCCGTTATGCGGCCAACTTATCGTCTCCACCACGTTGATGTCCGAATCGTTGGAGTTCATCGGATCCTGGACCACACCCAGGCTCGAGATGGTCAGGAGTTCGGAATGGCCGGGTAGGTAGTCGGTCGATCCAAGAATAATTTTGTCGCCGTTGCTCCAACTCTGCCTGATAGCCCCGTTGGGGTCGGCAACGACCAGCAGTTTCTCGCTACCGCTACCCGCGAGCGACGCGTCCAACCGTGTCCAGCTCGAGCCGAGGTTCGCGGGATTGAGCGCGGGGTCATTGGGAGCACAGGGAGTATTCGCGCAATACGTCGCCCCCTTCGCGCCGAACAGTTGCAGCGTCCCGCCAAAGGAAACTCCCAGGACTTTGTAGCCGAAGAACGCGTTCGGGTTGCCGTTGTCGAAGTTCAACGGGCTGTAGCTGTAAAAGCAATCGTCAACGTTGCCGGGCAGGATTTTCGCCGAAGTCTTCGATGCCGTGGTGCACGAGTCCGGATTCGGATTGGTATTGGAGTCCCAAAGCGCGGTGGGAATCCCGCAGAAGGTGGTGTCGCCGCCGTTAACGATCGGCGTTTTGCAAGCGATTCCGACGCCTCCGAGCCCGCTGTTGTTCTTGTTCTGTTCGAGGCCGTACAAATGAATCGTCAGGGGTCCCACGAAGGGAGCATTCTGCGCGCCTGCGACGAGCGCGCCTTTGTTTTCGATCAGGATCGAACTAGCCCAGAAATTAATCGCTCCGGTGGCATCCGTGAACGTGAGGCTGCCGCCATTCGCAGCTCCTCCACTCGCTACATCCTTGTAGATATTGACGTTATGGTATTGGTAAAGGCCGCCGGTGGCCGTACAGGGGCCGATGATATCGAGGTTCTTGGTGCCATCTCCGGGATCGATCGGGCCGCTGGTGCAGGTGCACTTCGTATCGGTGCAGACAAGATTGCCCTCCGGCGCGGCCAAACTGGTCGAAACGAAGTCATGCCCCCGTGTCACAAAGGAGCGGATTCCGCGGTCGCTATTGCCAGTCACGACCACCCCACAGACCATCACGATCAGCGCCAACCGCAGAAGAAACGAAACTCGCCTTCCGCTCTTTTGCCACGATTCCATCTTTTTCCACCCTCTATGGGACTAATTCAGCCCCTTGCCTCTGTAGACCGAGACGACTTTGAAGTCAAACTTCAAGCGGTCGTCGCCATAAAGCTGTTTACGCAACCTTCGCGTCGCCTTATTGATACAACCGAGTGAATCGAGCCGAACAAGTGCGCGGGAAGCGCTGACGCTCGCTCCGCCGCGAAGACGCGTCAGGCCGATTGGCGGTCTGACTTCCCCGTGCTATGCCACGCGATCCAAACCAGCAGCAACAGCGCGGGCAGGGTTGCCACGGTCGTAAGCAGAAAAAACTTCGTCCATCCGAGCCGGTCGGCGAGCACGCCGCCCGAGGATGCCACCAGCGTCCGCCCGACCGCGGCCAGCGAGGAAAGCAGCGCGTATTGAGTGGCCGTGAACGCGGGAGAGCACAGGCTCGAGAGATAGGCCACCAGCGCCGCACCAGCCATCGCGCCCGTCACGTTCTCCGCCGCGACGCATAGCGCCAGGTAGTCCAGGCGATGGCCGCCCATCGCCTGCAGCACGTAGAACAGGTTGCCCGCCGACTGCAGCACACCGCATACGATAAGCGCGCGCACGAGGCCGAACTGCGCGGCGACCAACCCTCCGGCGAGCGCTCCGATCACCGTCGCGAAGAATCCGACCAGCTTGGAAATCGCCGCTATCTCGTTGAGCGAAAAGCCGAGCGAGATGTATAGCGGCATCGCCATCACGCCTGCCATCGCCTCACCCACCTTGTAGCCAACGACGAAGATGAGAATCGCGAGCCATCCCGGCCGGCGCATAAAGTCGGCGAAAGGCCCGACGACCGCGGTCTCGAGCCATTCGCGGACCGCATCCAGGCCGCGGCTTCGGTCGCGATCCCGAGGGCCCGGCGGCGGTGGTTCGGGGCCCAGCAGGAACACGAGCATCCCGACGCTCAGCAAGGCGGCCATCGTGGCGTAAGCCGCGAACCAGCCGGCGCGCGCGGCGATCATCAGCGAGCCTGCGCCCGAGACCAGCATCGCCAGCCGGTATCCGGTCTGGATCATGCCGGCGCCGGGTCCCTGTTGTTCCGTCGTGAGGATTTCGACGCGCCAGGCGTCGATAACGATGTCCTGGCTGGCCGACAGGAAAGCGACCAGCAACGCCAGCCCTCCCATTTTGGCAAGGTCGCCCTTGGGGTCGCACGAGCCCAGTGCGAGCATCGCGGCGATCAGCGCAATCTGAATCGAGACGCCCCAGCCGCGCCGCCGTCCCAGCGGGAGCGGGGGCGGCAATCGATCGATAAGCGGCGACCACAGGAACTTGAAAGCGTAGGGCGTCCCGACCAGCGCGAAAGCGCCAATCGTGCCGCGTCTCACGCCGGCGGTGGCGAGCCAGGCAGAGAGCGTCGAGAAAGTGAGCAGCAGCGGCAGGCCGCTGGCGAAGCCGAGCGGCAGGATCAGCAGTACACGCCGATCGCTGTACACGGCGAGCGAGCGCCGCCATCGACTCATCGGCCGGCTGTTTCGGTCAAGCGCGTCCCGTTCCAGGCAGGTTACCGCTTGTAGGCCGGATCTTCGCGCGAGCGCTTTCCTACGACAAACCCCTCGGTTGAGAAAGCCCGGTCGACCTTATCGATCCGGCTCCGATCGAAAATCACCTGGCGATGAGCAATCTTCCACGCGCCGTCGCGGCGCTCGAAGCGATCGGCGTACCTTCCGGAGAAGACCAGATCGGTAGTGATGCCTTCCTTGTTCTGGCGGCGATGGATGCCAAAGAAATAGCTCTCGCAGTGTGCGACGTCGCCGTCGACCTCGATCAACTCGTTGGCGATGTAGTGACTCGTGCCTTCATCCCTGACCAGCGCGTTGAGCGCCCATGGAATGAAATCCACGGCCTTGCCGGTGAACATCCCATGATCGTCGGTCGCGTCGGGATGGTAGACGCTATGGAGCAATTCGGAGTCGCAGCGGTCGATTCCCCGGCTGTAGCGCATCAGGACTTCGTGAATCTCCTGCTTGTCCAGGAGCACGCGCAGCGCGCGTTCGGTTTTTTCGTCGATACTCATGTTCCGTTTCAATCTCCCGTCTTAAGTCTGCGACAATCAGCCAATCGGGTCCGCCAGCGCCGGATCGCCGGACATTATCGCGCGCGCGAGCGCGAAGCGATGCACCTCGGAAGGGCCGTCGTAAATTCTGAAAGCCCGGATGTCGCGGTAGATGCGCTCGACCACCGTATCCGCGGTGATGCCCAGGCCGCCCAGAATCTGCAGCGAGCGATCGACCACCCGGCCCAGCGCTTCCGAGCAGAAGACCTTGCAAAGACTGGTCTCGTTGCGCGCCCGCTCGCCCCGGTCGAGCAGCCAGGCGGACTGCCAGATAGCGAGGCGGCACAGATGCAGGTCGGACGCGTTGTCAGCGAGTTGAAACCCCACCCCTTGATGCTCGCCGATGAGCTTGCCGAACGCGTGGCGCCGGCGCGCGTAATCGGCGGCGATCGCATGGCAGCGCCTGGCCGCGCCGAGCCATCGCATGCAATGGGTCAGCCGGGCCGGGCCGAGACGTACCTGGGCGTTGCGAAAGCCGTGGCCGACCTGGCCCAGAATCCGCTCGCTGCCGACGCGCACTCCGTCGAACTCGACTTCCGCATGACCGCCCGGCGTATTGTTATCGAGCGTTTCGAGTTGCCGCACGATCCTGAACCCGGGCGCGTCCATGTCGACCAGAAACATGGTTGCTCCGCGGTCGGTACCGTCCTCGTCGAGGGTGCGGGCCATCACGATATTTATACTCGCGCCGGGAGCACCGGTGATCAGCCACTTGCGCCCCGAGATGACGAAGTCGTCGCCGTGGCGGCGCGCCGTGGTCTTCATCAGATTGGGATCGGATCCGGCGCCGTCATCAGGCTCGGTCATCGAAAAGACCGTGCGAATCTCGCCCGCGACGAGCGGCCGGAGCCATCGTTCCTTCTGCTCGTCGTTCGCAATCTTGTCGAGCAGATTGGTGTTGCCCTCGTCGGGCGCCATGATGTTGAGCGCGAGCGGGCCGAGCGGCGACCATCCCGCCGCCTCGAACACCACGGACATCCCGCGATGGTCCAGGCCAAGACCGCCCCACTTGACCGGCGCATGAGGCGACAGCAGGCCGGCCGCGCGGCCGAGCCCGACCAGTTCCCGGCGAAAATCCTCGCTGGGGCCATGCGGTCCCTGCCTCGGATCCCGTTCCAGCGGCACGATAGCTTCGCGGATGAAGCTGTCGACCCGCTGTTTGAGTTCGGCAAGGTCCTCGGGAAGGGAAAAATCAATCACCGTTCGCTCCTGAAGGGCTAGTTCGCGCAAGGCGGTCTAAACGCCCACGATTTTAGTAGGCCGCGCGCCGTCCGATCGTCAAGCGCTCGCTCCGATCGACTCCGCGCCGGGCGGAGCTTATCAGCCTGCTTGCAAATCCGCAGTCGTGTGCTAAAGCGGACACAAATTCGACAGGGATCGAACACCAATTCGGGCCGCAACTCCGTGCCGGGGATCGCGGAGCGTCAGGGGAGACAGCACACCAATGGCAAATCTACTCGAAGGAAAAATCGCGCTGATAACCGGATGCGGAAGCGGAATCGGGCGCGTGACCGCGATCGGCTTTGGACGCGAAGGCGCGACCGTCGTTTGTGCCGACGTGAGCCAGGAAGGTGGCGAGGCTACCGCCGCCAAAATCCGCGAGGCCGGAGGCAAGGCAGAATTTGCAAAGGTCGACGTGAGCGACGACGCGCAGGTGCAGGCGTTGATCGCGCGAATCGTCAAGACGCATGGCCGCCTCGATTGCGCCTACAACAACGCCGGTATCGAGGGCGACGTCATCGACACGCACGAAGCCTCCGAACGCAACTTCGACCGCGTGATGGCGATCAACGTCAAGGGCGTATGGCTCTGCTTGAAGTACGAGATCCGCCAGATGCGCAAGCAAGGAAGCGGCGCAATCGTGAATACCGCCTCGGCCGCCGGACTCATCGGCTTTCGCAGTCTGCCGATTTATGTCGCGAGCAAACACGCGGTCGTGGGATTGACCAAAAGCGCGGCGCTGGAAAACGCCGACGCCGGCGTCAGGATCAACGCGGTCTGCCCGGGGCCAATCGACACGCCGATGATGGAACGAATCACCAACAACGAGGGGCAGCCGGGACGCAAGGACTTCGAAGCCTTTGTTCCGATGCGCCGCTATGGCGTGCCGCAGGAGATCGCCAACGCCGTCATATGGCTCTGCTCCGACCTGGCCTCGTACGTGACCGGCACGACGATGCGCGTCGACGGCGGGATTGCGGCGTCGTAGCGGACCGCGCCGGGCAGGAAGCGCCGCGGCGCTCTACACCTGTACTTCGACCTCGAACCCGGAGCGCTCGATCAACTCGCGCGTGCGGTCGAAATTCCATCCGCCGGTGGTCAGGTAGCCGTTGACGAAGATCGAATTGACGGCGTAGAAAATATCGCCCTGCCGGTCGCCGAGATTCAATTCCCGTCCGCCCGCGGCGCGAACTTCACTGCGCGGGTTGAGCAACCGGAACAGGCACGCGGCCTTGAGGCATCGTTCGGGAGTCAGGCGCCGCGCGCTTTCGAGCGGCGTCCCGGCTATCGGATGCAGAAAGTTGAGCGGCACCGATTCGGCGCGTAAGCGGCTGGTCGCGAGCGCCAGATCGATCACGTCGTCATCCGTCTCGCCCATTCCGATGATGCCGCCCGAGCATACCGACAGTCCTGCCGCGCGCACATTTTCTATCGTTCGCACGCGATCGTCCCAGGTGTGAGTCGTACAAATCTCGGGATAGAAGCGGCGGCTGGTGTTGAGGTTGTGATTGATCCAGCCGGCTCCCGCCTCTTTCAAGCGCCGGGCCTGTTCCTCTTCCAGGAGACCGATCGAAAGACATAGCTCCAGGCGCGGAAATTCAGCCCGGATGCTGTCGCAGGCTTCGGCCAGATGTTCAATTTCGCGCGGGCCCGGGCCGCGCATGCTGCATACCATGCAATAGCGGCGCGCGCCGCTTGCGACGGCCATGCGGGCGCCTTCGATCAACTCGGCGACGCTTTGCAGCTTGTAGACCGGAATGTCCGCGCGCGAGATCTTCGACTGCGAGCAATAGTGGCAATCCTCGGGGCAGATACCGCTTTGCGCGTTGCGCAGAATGCAGATTTTCACGCGACGCCCGAAAGTGGCCTGTCGCACCGCCAAGGTTGCGGCGAGCAGTTCCGGAAGGTTCGCGTCAGGGCAATTCAGAACCGCGTCCGCTTCCGCGCGCGCCAACTCCTCGCCGGCGAGCACGCGCTCGACCATCCGATCCACATCAAGTTCGTTAAAATTCAAACGCCTTTACCCTTTCCTCAAGTGTCTGTGGGAGAAAGCGAGCGCCATTCTGTCACGGCGAGGTCAGGACTCCAATAAGCGTTGGGCGGTAATCGCGCATTGGACGCGCACCCGCCCGGAGAGTTGAAGAACCTCGCCGCGCCAGTTTGTGCAAAGCTCCTCGGGATAAGAAGGCCGCTCATAAATACAGAAAACCATCGCTTCGCGTAGATCCTTCGACTGCGCTCGCGGACTCGCTTCGCTCAGGATGACAAGAAGAGACGCGAAGGGCCGCAGGAAGAGAAGCTCAGGATGACAGAAAAGAACGTTCAGGATCACGGGAAGAGACATTCAGGCCGACAGGAAAAAAGCCTCTTTTGTCATCCTGAACGAAGGTTGCCGTAGTGAAGGATCCACGCGAAGCGATTGATCTTCCTCGGCATTTTATCCGCAGCCTCACTGAAGCGCGCTCGCCGCGCGGTCCTATGGTCCGAAAACGATACAGCTTCTCGCGTCAGTTGGGTTTCAGTACCAACGCTCAGCGATCGGGACTTGGCGATGCGACCTGCAAGTCGGCTTCGCTCTGCGATGCTTATGCAGGGCGAGAGGTGGGGCAACGCGAGCATCCTGACGCGCGCGGCATCGATGTTGCTCATACCTATGCCGCAGTGCGTCGATGGAAGAGTTCGAAGATCGCGACCTCGTTTATGCAAGACTTGACGGCAGGCAAGCCTACCACGGCCAACAGCACAAGCGTGGGAGCACGTCCTTATCCCACTTTCTGCCGCTATGCGCCGCCATTTCAATGGCGATGTCGATACCGGTAGTGCTGGCCCTCAGCGTCGTCGCTTGCGCTTCCGAATACGGCGTCAGCACGTACCGCCCCGGTTTGATCGATCTGTTTAGCGGGGTTCTCGGACCTCCGGGGACGACGCTGGTCAAAAGCTTGTTTCTGTTCCAGGACGCCCGTGCCCAGGCGGTAACGCAAAGCGGCGGTATCGACGCTAACACCCACACCATCACTTACACTTCGGCGCTCTTCACGGCTCACGTAACCGCCTTGCCGGTGCTCGGCAGTTATTGGGCGTTCGGCGCGATTACGCAGTTGCGAATCGCATCGCAAACGTTGCGCGTAGGACCGATTGGCGCTTCCGTCCCGCCGCAGACCTCCACGGTGGGAGGACTCGGCGATCTCATCGTTATCCCGGTCATGCTGAATTGGAACTGGGGACAGTTTCATCTAGTGACCGCGCTGGAATTCTACGCTCCAACCGGGAGCTACGACCGCCAGCGCATCATTAATATCGGCGCCAATCGATGGGCGGTGGAACCGGACGCCGGCTTGACCTGGATGGACAAGGAACACGGGCGTCAGGCTTCCGTGTTCGTCGGTTACACGATTAACCGCGAGAACACCGCGACCGACTATCGCAGCGGTGACGAATTTCACGCCGACTTCGTCCTCGCGCAACACCTGCCTAAAGCGTGGATATTGGGGATGGCGGGCTACGCCCTGCAGCAGACCACGGCCGATTCAGGGTCCGGCGCCATTTTTGGCGCGTTTCGAGGCCGCGTGCTTGGCCTGGGTCCGCTGGTCGGCAAGACCGTCGACCTGTGGAAGCTGCCCGTCACCTTTACCGCAAAGTACGACTTCGAGTTCGCGGCGCAAAATCGATCGACCGGCAACGAATTGTGGCTAACCGGGGGCTTGAGCTTCTGACGCGCGCACGGAAAGCGCGGGGCCGCAACCGAAGCCGGAACAAAATGGCAAGTGAGCGAGAACAAGCGACGCCGGTCCAGATCGTGCCGCGCGTAACCTCGCAACGGAGCGATGAGGAAGCGTTTCGCGTCAGCCTCGACCTTCTACCCGAGGTGGCACTGGTCTTCGCCATCGATGGCACCATACAGCGGGTGAACCCGCCGGCCCTGGAACTCTTCGAGGCCGGCGAAGCCGAGGTGATCGGGAAGAACCTCTACGCGCTGGGTTCGATGGACCCGCAAAAAGCCCAAGAGCGGATCGCGCATCTGACTCGCGGCTCAACCATTCGCTTCGAAATGGACTTTCTCACCTTCAAGGGCAACCGCCGCAGAGTGGACATCATGGACGTACCGCTGCTCTCGGCGGCAGGCCAGGTCGAGCGGGTGCTCGGTTTTGGCCGTGATATCACCGAGCGGCTGCGAAAGGAGGGTGAGCAGGCGCTGCTCGCGGCGATCGTGGAATCGTCCGACGACTCGATCATCAGCGTGACTCTGGATCTTCGCATCAGCTACTGGAACCGCGGGGCCGAAAAAATGTTCGGCTTCAGCGCCGCGGAAGCGATCGGGCAGCCGTTTACCCTGCACATTCCGCCAGAGCGGCGGGCTCATGCGCTGGAAGTCTCCAAGCAACTGATGGAGCATCCGGACCAGGTGTTTCGCTTCGAAGGCCCCAATCTCAAGAGCGACGGCACGTCGCTGGAGATTTCCACCGTCTGTTTCGCGATCCGCGATAGCGAGGGAAAAGTCATTGCGACCTGCGCCATCCAACGCGACGTGACCGAGCGCAAACGCGCCGAGCATGAAGCGGCGCTACTGGCGGCGATCGTCAACGCTTCCGACGACGCGATCATCAGCTTTTCCAGGGACCTCAAGATCACCTCCTGGAATGCCGCCGCCGAGCGGATCTATGGCTACTCCGTCAAGGAGGCCGTCGGCAGCGGCTTCGATTTGTTCGTACAGCCCGACCAACTCGAGCGGGCCATCCAGGCGGATCTGCGCTTGTTGGAAACCGGTGAGCCCGTCAGCTTCGAGCAACGCGCGCAACGCAAGGGTGGGCTTTCATTTGTCAGCCTGGTCAACATCTTTCCGATCCGCGATGCCCTCGGCGCAATCGTTGGCGGCGCCGGAGTCGGGCGCGATATCACGCATCTCAAGAAAGTCGAGCGCGAGTTGCGCGAGGCTCGGGACTACAACCGCGGGCTCATCGAGTCTTCGATCGACGCGATGGTGGTCGTCGGTCGCGACATGCGCATCAGCGACGGCAACGAGCAACTGGCGAAGCTCACCGAGGTGCCCAAGAAAATCCTGATCGGGAGCCGCTTCGATAGCTATTTCACCGAGCCGCTGCGGGCCGCCGCCGCAATTGATAAGACGCTCGCCGACGGCTCGGTGACCAACTACGACCTCGTTTTACGTGCCGCCGGCGGCCGGGAAATGCTGGTCTCGTTTAATGCCTCGGTCTTTTCGCGCGCCGGCGCGGTTTCCGGCATTTTCGGGGTGGCGCGCGACGTGACCGAGCAGCGCACCATCCAGCGTAGACTCGCCGAGGAACAGCAGTACAGCCACAGCCTGGTCGAGTCTTCGCCCGACGCCCTGGTGGTTATCGACTCGCAGTTCATCCTGACTGACGTCAACGGGCAGACGGCTCGCTTGACGGGCTATCAGCGGGAAGAGCTGGTAGGAATCAAGCTGGCATCCATTTTCACCGAACCCGCACAGGCAATCGCGGTCGTGCGGAGCGCGCTCGAGGCGGGCTCCGTGCACGAGGCCGAGCTTTCCCTGCTGACCAGGACCGCCGAGGAGATTCCCGTCTCACTCAACGCTTCGGTCTTCAGGAATAGCGACGGATCGATGCGCGGCGTGATAATTGGCGTGCACGACATCAGCGAGCGCAAGCGCGCGGAGAAGGAGCGCTCGCTGCTCGCCTCGATCGTCGACGCGTCGGGCGACGCGATCTATAGCGAATCGACCGACCTGACGATCACCAGTTGGAACGCGGCGGCCGAACGCCTTTTCGGCTTCAATACCGCGGAGATAATCGGCCACAACACCGCATTGCTGGTGCCGCTGGACCGCCGCGGCGACGCGCACGAACAACCGGGCGCCGCCTCTCAATCCGACAGCACCGCGCGTTTCGAAACCATTCGCCGGCGCAAGGACGGCGGCTGCATCGACGTGGCGATCACGCGCTCGCCGATTTTTGATTCCTCGCATACGGTGATCGGTTTTTCGGTGATCGCGCACGACATCAGCAACCGCAAACGTAACGAAGCGGAGCTGACCGCGGCGCGCGACGCCGCGGTCGAAGCCGCCCGGGCCAAGTCGGAATTCCTCGCCAACATGAGCCACGAAATCCGCACCCCGCTCAACTCGGTTATCGGGATGACCGGCCTGTTGCTCGATACCCACTTAAGTCCGGAACAGAGCGAGTTCGCCCATGACGTGCGCGAGAGCGGCGAAGCGCTGCTGACACTGATTAATGAAATTCTGGATTTCTCCAAGCTGGCGGCCGGCAAGGTGACTTTCGAGGAGATCGACTTCGAGCTCACCGCGGCGGTCGAAGGAGCGGTCGACCTCCTGCTCGAACCGGCCCGGTCCAAGGGCCTCGCCCTGACTTTGTCAATCGATCCCGAGGTGCCGCAAGGTTTGCGCGGCGACCCCGGACGCCTGCGCCAGGTGCTCCTGAATCTGATCGGCAATGCGATTAAGTTCACCCAGCGCGGTGAAATCGCCGTCCAGGTCAACAAACTCAGCGAAAATCAGAAAGAGACGCTCCTGCGCTTCGAAGTGCGCGACACCGGAATCGGCATACCCCAGGGAAAGCTTCACCTGCTGTTTCAGCCGTTCAGCCAGGTCGACGCTTCGACCACGCGCCACTTCGGCGGCACCGGCCTCGGACTCTCCATCGCGCGCCAACTGGTTGAATGCATGAACGGCACGATAGCTGTGGCGAGTACTCCCGGGTCCGGTTCGACCTTTTGGTTCACGGCGAGATTTGCCAAGCCTACGGCCGTCGCGAAGCCTGCTTCAGAGCGCTTCGCCTCGTTCGACGACGTGACGGCGGGCGCTCGAGATGAACTTGAACCCAATCCGCCAGCGGCGAAGACCGAGGCTACCTCGGTCAAGGCTCCGCTCTCGCGAAGTCAAAAGCCGTCTCTGGGGCGCAAACTCCGAGTGCTATTGGCGGAAGACAACCCGATCAATCAAAAGCTGGCGAAATTTCAGCTCAAGAAGCTGGGTGCGGAGGTCGACTGCGTGAGCAACGGGCGCGAGGCCGTCGAAGCCATCATGCGCAGACCTTACGATGCGGTCATGATGGATTGTCAAATGCCCGAGATGGACGGCTACGAGGCCACGCGGGAGATACGCCGGCTGGAGGGCGCGGCGCGCCACACCAAAATTATCGCCTTGACCGCCCACGCCCTGTCCGACGACCGCGCGGCCTGCCTCGCGGCCGGGATGGACGCCTACATCAGCAAACCGGTGAAGCCCGACATCCTCAAGGGAATTCTCGCGCAAGTATTGGCATCCGAAACGGCTACGCAAGCATCCGGCCCGCCCGCGAGCATCGAGACGGCGCCACCTACGGAAGGTTCACCGCCGCAACCGGCGCAGACCGCCAAAACATCGGGTCCGCCACATCCCCTGAACGGGGATGGTCCTCCATAATCTGCGCCGCGCGCATGACAATCGGGTGGCGTTCAGCGCCGCAGCCCGGCCTGCTTGAGCAGCGGCATCACCGCGCGCTCGAAATAAGCCATCTCCTCATGGTAGTCGAGGAATCCGAGGATCACTCCCTGGATTCCCGTCGCACTTATCATCTTCAACTGGTCGACCACCTGCGCGGGGGTGCCGATAAGCGGGTAGCCGCCCCATCCGAGGATGAAGCGTTCCCCGAAGCTCTTGACCTGCTCCTGAAACGAGCCGCTTTCAACTCCCAGCACCTTCATGATGTTGGTCGCGGCGCCCCAATCGCCCTTGTCCAGGATTTCCCGGCGAACTTCCAGCGCCTCGCGTTCCGTATCGCGGCAAATCATCATCGCGAACATCATCACGCCCATCTCGCGGCCGTAACCGTGCGCGCGACGCTGCAGCTCGGTGACCAGATCCTTTCCGTGTTCGATCGTATCGAGCGTCAAAAAATTGAAATCGACTTCGCGCGCTGAAAAGTCCATCCCGGCGGGTGAGATTCCCGCATTGACGAGCACCGGGTATGGCTTCTGGAGCGGCTTGGGATGCGCCTGGCCCTGACGGATGCGGAAGTATTTGCCTTCGAAATCGAACGGCTCTTCTTCGGTCCACAACCGCTTGACGATGCCGAGCCATTCGCTGCCGTAGCCATAGCGTTCGTCGTGCTGGCGCTGCGTCGCCCCGAACATCTCCATCTCCGGCGTAAACCAACCCATCACCAGGTTCAACCCGAAACGTCCGTTCGAGATGTGGTCGACGGTCACGCATTGCTTCGCCGCGACTATCGGATGGACGGTGGGCACGTGCGAGGTCGAGAACACCATGATGCGCTCGGTCTCGGCGGCCAACCCTGCCGCCCAGGTGTAGGTCTCGAAGCAGTTGCCGTTGAAGTCCGTGGTGCCGCCGAAGCCGCGCCATCGCGCGATCGGCACCAGCATCTCGAAGCCCATCGCGTCGGCGCGTTTCGCGATCGCAACGCTATGCTCCCAGGTCGCGCGGTAGGTGGTCTCCGCGTGCGAGACCGTCAACCCATTGCTGCAATTGGTGCCGAAGAGCCCGAGCTTCAGCTTCTGATCGTTATAGAGCGGACAGTTGGGACGATCGATTTCCGCCATTCGTGCCATCCAGTCAGAACCTCCACGTCCCCCGTTTCGTCACTTGCTCTATTTGTTTTGATCGGCCAGCCACGACTCGGTCTCGGCCAGCGACGCCTTGAGCTTGTCGATCAGCAGATCGATTTCCTGCGCCGTGATGATCAGCGGAGGCGACATGCACAAGGTGTCTCCGACCGCGCGAACCAGCAAACCGGCGCTGCGCGCCGCGTCGCGCCAATGGCCGCCGACGCCAAGCGACACGGGAAATGCTTCGTGAGTCTTGGGGTTGCGCACCAGTTCGATGCCGGCCATCAGCCCAGCGGTGCGGATGTCTCCCACGATCGGGGAGGAACGGAGTTCCTGGAGACGCTCGGCCAGCCGCTCGCCCATCCTGCGCGAGTTCTCGACGATTCCGTCGCGCTCCATGATCTCGAACGTCTTGACCCCCGCGGCGCAGCAGGCCGGATTACCGGTGTTGGTGAATCCATGCCAGATCGCCTCGCCCGCCGACGAGTCGAGCAACGTCTGGTAAATCTTTTCGTGAACGATCACCGCGCCCAACGGCAAATAGCCGCTGCTGATCCCTTTGGCGCAGGAGATGATATCGGGCCGTACGTCCCATTGCTCGCAGGCAAACATGGTTCCGGTGCGGCCGGCACCGGTGATCACTTCATCCGCGACCATCAGGACGTCGTACTTGTCGCAGATCTGACGGATCCGGGTCCAGTATTCCTTCGGCGCGGGAATCACGCCGCCGGCACCCATCACCGGCTCGGCGATGAAGAACGCAACTCTGTCGGGCCCCTCGGCGAGAATCGCTTTTTCAAGTTCGTCGGCGCAGGCCACCGCGCACGACGGATACTCCTTGCCCAGCGGACAGTGGTAGCAATACGGCGGTGCGATATGCCGCACGTCGGGCAGCATCGGCTCGAAGAACTCGTGAAAGTGATCGATGCCGGTGAGACTGGCGGCGCCGCACGACGAACCGTGGTAGCCCTTGAGGCGAGCTATCGCGACGGTCTTGTTCTTGTAGCCCTTCAAACGATGGTACAGGCGGGTGAGCCGGATCACGGATTCGTTGGCTTCCGAGCCCCCGCTGGTGAAGAACACCCGATCGAGTCCCGGAGGCGCGAGTTCGGCGAGCTTGGCTGCGAGTTCGATCGCCGGAGGCGTCGAAATGTTCAGTAGTCCGAGATGAAAGGAGAGCGTCTCGAGCTGATGGGCGACCGCGTCGGCGATTTCCTTGTTGCCAAACCCCAGGTTGACGTTCCAGATAGCCGAGCTGCCGTCGAGGTATTGCTTGCCGTTGGCGTCCCAGACGAACACGCCCTTGCCGCGAGCGATGATAAGCGGGCCCTTTTCCGCGTGCTCCGTCGGCGACGCGAAGCCGGGCAGCTTATGCTTGCGATCGAGTTTGTCCAGCCGCCCGGCATCGATCTCGAAGCGCAACGCGTTCCCCGCGCCCGCTGGTTTTTGTGCTGTAGCCATCGAACACTCTCCTGCTTGTCGCTTTGTCTTTCGCTCGCCGGCCGTCTGCCGCGCCTCAAGCGCCGGGTTGCCCTCTGAGCGCGGCGCGCCATTTCACGGTGGCCTCGCGATCGATCGCGATCGATTCGTCGTCGGCCCGCCCGTTCAGCACCACGCCGTAGATCTGCCGCGCCTTCTCGATCGAAACCCATCCTTCCAGCACGTCCGCGCGCACCATCTCCGGGTCGCGATCGAGCGGGCTGCCGTAGCCGCCGCCGCCCGAGTCCACGCCTACGATATGCTCGCCGGGCTGGATCTGCTCGGCCGACACCGAGGGCAGTTCATGCTCGCCGCCTTCACGATCGAGCTTGGCAGCATAGCACGCCTGACCCGAATGGCCGCCGAGAACGCCCTTCGGCGGGTTGTAGTGTCCGTCGAGCGGATAGACGACCGTCATAGTGTCGCGCCGGGGGCCATAGACAACGCGCGCGCCCGGCGCGCCGCGAAACCGGCCCGCGCCGCCCGAGTCGGTCAGTAATCGGGCCGTCTTGTAGATGATCGGATATTTCTGTTCGTCGATCTCGATGCTGTCGCGGTACATCAGTCCCGCGACCACCGGCAGGCCGTAATTGATCCAGCCGTCGTTGTGCGGCGTCCCCGGACCGCCGTTGGCGCTGATGAAAAGCTGGTTCACGAAAGGCGCGCCGTTGCGGCGAAAGTCGCCGCCCGAGATGACTCCGTAACCCGGGCCCATACCGAGACCGCCCTCGGCGAGCCCATAGCCTTCACCCAACTGGGCGAAGGCGGCCTGCGTGATATTGACCAGCCGATCGCCGATATTGGTGGTGGCGACGGAGCACGAAGTCGGAAAGCGCGGGATCCCCACCACGCAGTTTTCGCGCAGGTGTACGGTGATACGCCGGAAGCTGCCGGCGTTGTGCGGCACATCCGGATCGATCGAATTGAAGATGCCCGGTTACGGTGTTATTGATCGCACAGGTCTTCGATTCGTTGAGGCCGCACGGAACGCAGTCGATATTGTCGCGTAGATCGATCTCGACCCGGCCCTCGACGGCGTCGATTTTCACGTGGACCTTCAACGGCACGCCCTCGGGCACGGCGGGAAAGGGGTCGTGTGCGCCAGTGCCGGTGAACTCGGCCGAAGGAAGCTGCTTCAGCGCGTGGATCATCCGGCGTTCCGAGTAGTCGAACCACTCGCGGATGAAGTCCCGAATCAGCGGCCGTCCGAACTTGGCGACCAACTCTTTCAGCCGGCGCTCGCCGATTCGTGCCGCGCCGAGCATCGCCAGGTAGTCGCCGTACCACTGGTCGGGCACACGGATCCGCCGCCGGCACATCCGGATGATGTCGTCGATGTCCTGAAAATTACGCTGCACCCTGACGCACGGAAAGTTCAGGGCTCCTTCCTCGTAGACGTCGCCGGCGAACGGCGCGTAGGTCGTCGGCAGGCTATTGCCGCAATCCGCCTGATGCGCCTTGGCGCAGCAGGTGAACAGATGCTCGCCGTCGACAAAGACCGGCACGAGGATCGTATGGTCGGCGCTGTGCGTGTTGCCCAGGTAAACGTCGTTGTGCAGAAACGCGTCGCCTTCGACGAGGTCCGGATGCAGATTGCACATCGCCTCGCTCAGGAATTGAGAGCCGAAGACATGGACCGGCAGGCCCTCGGCCGAAGCGAGCATCTGGTTGTCGCCGGTTACCAGCGAGCAGGAAAAGTCCCGCGCCATGTTGAGCACCGCCGAGCGCCCTGAGCGCAGCAGCGTGTTGGTCATCTCACGGCAGACGCTATCGAGACGGTTGGCGATTACCGCCAGGAGCGCCGCGTCGAGTCCCGCACCTTCGGTTCGCGCACTGATGCTCATAGTCCTGACTGGCCTCCGTTTTCTGCCTTCATCTTTTCGTTCCGCTGCCGTTCCTATTCTCACATCTGCGGTCACTTAGTGCTGTCCTAATCTGTAGTCGAGTCTCCTAAATTGAAGGCGATAAGAGTTGAACTCATCGGCAGGGCACATGTCAAAGCGTAGATTCTGTGCCAGTTGCGGGATTTGTTGTCGTTCCTCTCGATTTCGTCGTCGTGAACCTTTAACTTGTGAACTGATCGGTCTCGTGGCTCTTCTATTTAGTTTGTCGGCCGCATCGTGCCGTTCGATTGCCGAATCCAGTAGGGTGCATATTTATGACCCCCCTGCTCTCACCGGTATTACAGCCGCCCGCTTAGACACCGCCGTCGCTATTCGTATTGGTGAGCAGAACCGTTTAGTGCTAGACGTATACCAATACTAGCAACTACTTTATCATATATCACACACCAGACTCGTTGCCCTGTAATTGCCTTGCTCTATCACGTCTACTTATTCCTTCCTCCTCATTCAACCTACTAGTGTTTTATCTCTTGTCAACCTTTATGTTCTATCCTCATCATTCCGTACTCTTCTCATTAGACTTTATTTCAGCCTTCTCTCTCCTCTCCTACATCTCCTCTTCTTATTACTTACAACATTAGACAAAGCTGCCAAACTTATCCTTACACACTTTCCAACAACTTTTATTCTATACACTACTTCCTTCCTACACAACTTACCAATATTATTTCTCCTCCCATGCCTATTTTCTGCCTCCCCAAGTATAAATATTCACCTTCTCCTCCTATGCCTCATTTAGTCCCTTATATTTCTTCTATTATCCTATTTTCCTTTCTCACTATTACACCATTGCCCTTCATATATTATACTAACTACTTCTTTATAAATCTTTTCATACTATCCCTCAATTCACTCTCTATATTCTAATTTCATCTATTTATCTATACTAAGTCTAAACTACACTTTTCCTTTGTTCTTACTTTATACCACCTCCATTATCTATTCATATCCCTCTTATCACTCTAATCATCTAAAATATATCTTCTTCTTATTTACACCCTTTCTCTATCTATTTTTATTCTTTCTAGTATTCCTCTTATTATTCCCCTATTAATAGTAATCTCATTTAAACTTTTAATATATCCTATAAATCTTTCTTTTATACCTCCTCTCAAACTCACTTTATATAATCTTATCTATATCTTCCTCCTTTCCTTTCCTTATTTTTCAAACCCTTCAACCACTCTCTTTCTCTTTATTTATTTAGCTTCATATTCCGATTCCGAGAGCGGAAGACAGCTCGTTTGATCGTATTTTCTGCTATTTCTGTTGCCATTCCCGTTTTATTATCTCTCCGTACATTACAACCTCGATAGTAAGATAGACTAGATATTGCTCAGTGATATAGTCTTCGCTGATTATCTTTTAGCATATGTATTAATTAAACGTCTTTGTAAGCATATAATTATCGTTGACGCTGAAGAGGATCCTGACTATCAGTTTTTGGCATATTGGAAACTGAGAGCTCGCTCGTTCGCAGATTTTGGTGTGTATTTGTATGTGCCCAAGATTAATGATTTGTATGTGCCCAAGATTAATCAACACAAATGCGTTTATAGCGACAGCGATGCCTGCGCGCTCGCAGAGCGCTTCCATGCGATTGATCCAGTTATGCCCTGCACAGTCTAGTCGTTTCCCATTGACACCTCGAACAAGACGATCCTTGGGGCTAATTTATATTAAATTGTGTGCAAGCTACCAAGATGAGAACTAGTACACCTAGTTCACAAGGGACTCTTGCGAGTAAAGTAAGCGCAAAAGTAAACAAAGCTTTCAAACGAGAAGTGCTTTCCTGCGCTAGCCATTATTTCCCACAAGATCCAACAACAGATCAAAATTACTACCCAATAAAATTCAATCTTACCGAGATCTCTGAGAGAGCATCGTGAAAAATCATCAAGAATGTATTGAAAACTAATTGTCTGAGAGTCAACTAAAAAAGCCCAACTTGCAACTGCTCCCTACCATACACACAAACGCATTACACAAAGCATTTACCTCATCATAATCCCCAAAACACCATGAGATCCCACTCAGTTTATGCCTGTCTTCTCTCGCCCTCGCCCTTCCAATCCGCACATCCGCGGCGACTCAGGAGCCGCCGGCCTCGAGCAGATAGTTGTGCAATTCGGTCACCCGCGCGCGGCTTGCCGGATAGACCACGATGCTGGTGGTTGGCTCGTCGATGATCGCGGGTCCCTCGACGATCATACCGGGCGCGAGGTTTTCTCCGCGATAGCGCGGCGTCTCGAGCTCGCCATGGCCGGCAAAAAAGGCCTTGTGTCGCGACCGCGCGGCGGGGAGCGCCGCCTCGCGCGCCGTCATCTTGATTAGCGGAGGGCCGTCGAGCAACGCGGTCAACCTGCCCCGCCAGTACACGCATTCGACCTGCTGGCCCGGCTCCTTCACCGCGAAAACACGCTCGTGCTCGCGATGGAACGCCTCGATCATCGCGTCGAGGTCTGCCTGCTCGTCGAAACTGCCCTTGGGCAGGGCGACGTCGAGTTCCCATACCTGGTACGGATAGCGCGCCTCGACGAAGTATTCGCGCTTGAAGCGGGTGAGCCCGCGCTCGCGCAGTTCGGCCTCCAGCCGCTCCAGCGAACTGGTGATGTCGGCCAGTACGCGGTTGACCGCTTCATACGGAAATTCGCCGGTGTACGCGAACCTGCTTTGGGTGAACTCGCTTACGATGTCGGAGTACTGGCCGCCACAAGCGCTCAGTGCACCGGCGGTGCGCGGCACCAGGACCTGGCGGCATCCGAGTTCGCGCGCGATCGGCAAGATATTGAGCCCGGCCGCGCCTCCGCCCGCGACCAACAGGCTCTCGCGCGGATCGATACCCTGATTGATCGTGATGTCCTTGATCGCGCCGACCATGTGGTCGCCGGCGACTTCGATTATCGCGCGCGCGGCGTCCTTTACATCCAGACCCAGCCGGGAGGCGATCTTTGCGACCGCGGCCGTGGCCGCGTCGGAATCCAGACGCATTCTTCCACCCAAAAAATAATCCGGGTCGATGTAACCGAGCACCAGCGCCGCGTCGGTGACCGTCGGCTCAACGCCGCCGATAGCGTAGCAGGCCGGGCCGGGCTCGGCGCGCGCGCTCTGGGGACCAACCCGGAGCAACCCGCCCGGATCGATCCAGGCTATCGAGCCGCCGCCGGCGCCGATGCTCCTCACGTCGACCGAGGCCATCCCGGTGATATGCCCGGTGAAAATCTGCCCCAGCCAGGTCTCGCGGGTGAAGGTGATAGTCCGGTCGTGTACCAGACTCACGTCGAAGCTGGTGCCGCCGGCGTCACACACGATCAGGTCGCGAGGACCGACTTCGGCCTCGCCGTAAGTGCGCCCGGCCACGGGCGCCATCGCGGGGCCCGACTTGACCAGGTAGATAGGGCGCTGGACGACGTCCGCGGCGTGCATCACGCCACCGAAAGAAGTCGCCACCAGCAGTTGCCCGGTAAAGCCGGCGCGCCGGAGGTCCTCCTCCATGTCGCGCAAATGGCGTTGCATCAGGGGTTTCAGCGACGCGTCGATGGCCGAAGACGAGGCGCGGCGGTATTCGCGGATAATCGGGTTGATACGCGAGGAAAGCGTGTAGGGAACGCCCGGCAGTTCAGCCTCGATCAGCCGGCCGAGCGCCGCTTCATGGGCGGGATTGGCCGGCGACCACAGCAGACAAACCGCGATCGCCTCGACCCGGCGCTCGGCGACCCGGCGGAGCGTTTCGCGCGCCTGCTGTTCGTCGAGCGCCACCACGACGTTGCCCTCGGAGTCGATCCGCTCGCGAATCTCGAAGGTCAGACGCCGCGGCACGTACGGCTCGATTGGCGGATACGACAGGTTGAACGGGTCGAGCTTGCCGCCTTCGCGCAGGACCAGGATGTCGGGGAAACCCTCGGTTACCAGGAACGCGGTGCGCGCGGTATTGCGCTCGATGATCGCGTTGGTCGCGTGGGTCGTGCCGTAGATCAGCAGGTCGGTGTCGCGCAGCACGTCGGCCGCGCTCGCGCCGGCCTGCTCAGCCGCCATTTTGAGCGCTCCCTCGATACCGCCGAAAATGCGCTCGTAGGTCGTGAGCGATTTGCCAAGCACGAGGCCACCGCGTTCATCGGCCAATACGAGGTCGGTAAAGGTTCCGCCCGTGTCGATCGCTATGCGATAGGCCACCTGCGCCGGTCCTCCCGCCTAATTCGATTTTAGGTACTTGCCTGATTCAATTTTGGCACTCGACCCGTGCTTTCAGTTTAGAGCAAAAGCTGCGGCGCCGAGCCAGATTTCATAGTCTCGCTTGATTAGCAGCCTCGGAGGTAAATGAAAACCGAAACGGCGGTTGCTGCCGCCCGGCTTCCGGCGTCCACGTAAGGGCAACCCACCTGGGGCAGTCAATCGCCGGGCCGCCCGTGAATAATCGTCGCTCGACGCGGGTTCGGCGCGCATTTGCCTTGACAGTTTGAAATCAGCCGATCTAGCTTGGCCTGTTGCGACTTCGGGGACGATTTGAGCGGCTTGGATTCGCCAGGTCAGGCGGGCCGCACCGGAACTAAGACACAATTTACCAAGGATTGGGGAGGCGATACATGGCTGAAGGCAAAGCAAAGAAAATGTGGGCGCTGCCCGGCGCGGTGCTCACCGCTCCGCAGTCGCTCTTGATGCATGGCGGCGATCAGACCCTCATGCTCGATCTCCCGTGCCCTTCGTTTCTGATCGAGCATCCCAAGGGCCTCGTGCTGTTCGACACCGGATGCAATCCCAAGGTTATCGACGACGCGGTCGGCTACTGGGGCGACGTGGCGGCCCATCTGCCGATTAAATGGAGCAAGGCCGATACGCTCGACAAGCAAATCGAGGGCGTGGGCTACAAGCCCTCAGACGTGAAGTACGTGATCCTGTCGCATTCGCACCTCGACCATTCGGGCGGCCTGACTTACTTCCCTAACGCCACCTTCCTGGTCGGAAGCAGAGAGCTGCAGTACGCCTACTGGCCCGATACGGATCGCCGATGGGCGTTCATCCTCAACGATTTCCTGCCGACCCGCGGCTACAAATGGCTGGAACTCGATTGTGACTTCGATCTGTTCGGCGACGGTGCGCTGCAATTCCTGCTGACGCCGGGCCATACGCCCGGCGAATGCTCGCTGCTGGTGAACCTGCCCAACCGCAAGTTCCTGCTCACCGGCGATACGACCCATCTGCGCGCCGCGGTCAACCAGGAAGCGACGATGGGAATCGACGTGGATCCGTTCAAGTCGATACACTCGCTCCGGCGCATCAAGGCGATTCGCGATATGCAGGGCGCGACGATGTGGATCACGCACGACCCGGACGACTGGAAGGAACATCCGCACAAGGTCGAATAGCGCGGAAGTTTCGATGCCGCTTTACGAATGCCGTTGCGGGCGGTGCGAGCTCACCTTCGAGGTGCTCGCACCGCTCAGTTCCTCGGGATTGAAATCGCGTCCCTGCCCTAACTGCGGCCGCGCGGCCCGGCGAATCATTTCGGCCGTGTCGTTCACGGTCGAGGGTGGCGCACGCGCGAGCTCGACTCCCGACGTGACGCAACTCAAGGTCCCGCCGCCGGCCCGGCTATGCTGGATGGATGACCGTTCGGCCGCTCGCTACGCCGCCTACAAGCATGGGCGGGGCGCCGAATACGACGACAAGAACTACGCACGCGAGGAAGCGGCGAAAAAACGCGACGAACCGCCGCCGAAGCCCGCCGCCCCGGCGCATCAGCACTCTCACTCGCACCTGCAGGTCGCCGCGGCGCGCAAGGCCAAGGCCGCCGAGGCCAAAACCATCACGAAGCTTCCGCGGCCGCCAGCCTGACGGCGCATCGCCGATCCGTTAGATAGCAGCTTTACTGGCCGGCGCTCGAAGTAGTGTCCCGGTTGGCGTCCTGGGGGTTGCTACCCTTGGTGAACACAATAGCCACGGCGCTCAGGTAGTGGCCCTTGTGGCCGACCTCGCCGACGGTCGGGTCGTGCATGCGCTGGGACACGTTGGCCGCCTTATTATTGATGTTGGAACCGACCTTGTCGTCGTAGCCCTCGAGTTGGTCGCCCTCGTGCTGGCTCTTATCCGAGGTGATGACGACGGCGTCGGCGCCAATCTCACACGCGTTCTTCTTCAGGTCCGGCAACAGGTCGGCGTCGCTGGCCTCCTCGTCGCCCCAGGTATCAATCAGCGCAAGCTGCTGAACGCTGGAGGGAGGCATCGAGTACAACACCTGCAGCGGGCAGTTTGGTGCTTTGGCCGGTCGCATGCTCGAGGTCATCGGACTGACGGTCGACGCCGGCGCGGGAATTTCCCACTCGTAACATCCGCTCACGAGAATCGCCATCGCGGCCACCGCCGCGGCCAACGCGCCAGTCGACCGCCGCATAGGACGACTGATATGGAGCGCCGTCCTGGGACGTCGCGATAGTGCAATCGGCAGAGGGCTACGCAACAACATCTCGTTATCCTGTTTGCCTCGACTTCCGGAACTAGGTCTGCGGCTTGACGGGGGCGCCCTCGTCGACGGGCTCCGGTGGCCCCTTGAGTTTGAACGTTCCCTGGTCCGCGATACCACCGTTCATGTAACAGGTATATTCGCCGTCCGCCTTGGGTGGATAGAACTCATCCATAAAATACGTGCACCAGCTCGTATCTTCCATAGAGACCCGGAAGCCGCGGGCTCCTATCTGGCCGCTGACCCAGCCGTGCGGGGCGTTGTTGCGGCAATTCGCGTTGAGCGGCGCGCACAGATATTTGCCCTTGAACTGATTGCCTTCGCGCATGATGTTGAAGGTAATCTTTCACCTTGGCGGCGTTCATCGAGCTGACCGAAGTGCCCTTCCATATCCCGGTGAAGTCCGCCAGCGGATCGGGAGAATCGGGAGTCCCGGTCGAACCAACGGTGGCAGGCGTCGAAGAGCCGCCCGCAGCTACTGATTGTCCGCCACCGCCACTCGAACACGACCATCCGGCCAGCGCCAAAAGGAAAGCGACTGTGCTCACACGTCGCATATATCTTGAACCTCCGGCGCCGTTACGCGCCATCCCGTGTTCAGGATTTGCGCGCATGCGGCAGGACTTCCTCACTGAGGCGTTGAATACATTCAAGCACCTGCGCCGGCGGGGGTCCAAGCGGCACCCGGATGCGCAGGACGTACCAATCGATCCCGCCCATTACGGTGTTCCAATGGTCGAGCGCCTCGAGCCAGTCGTCCTTGGTGCCAATGATCGCATGCCCCCTGCCACGAATCCTTTCCAGGGTAAAATCGCTCTCAGCGCCGAAATCCTCGGTCGGCGCGAGCATCCCGTTCCTAAAGTAAAACTTGCATTCCTCGAGCCATAGCCGGCCGAATGTCTGCTCGGCCTCCTCCCGGCTCGACGCCAGCCATCCATCGCGGAACAGCGCGATACTGGGCTTCCTGCCGGCCTTGGCAGCGGCCTCACGGTAAATCGACACCTGGGCCTTGATGTTCTCGATGCGGTCGAAGAAAGGCGCGGCCGACCAGGCGTCGCTGATCCGGCCCGCGCGGGCGATCGACTTGGGCCCGAAGGCACCGATCCAAATCGGCGGCCGCGGCCGCTGGTAGGGCTTGGGCGTGACGTGAATAGCGTCGTAATTGAAGTACTTGCCGTGATGCGCGAACGGGCCGACGGTGGTCCACGCCTTCTCGACGATTTGCATCGTCTCCTCGAAACGGCCCTCCCGCTGTTTGATCGGGATACCGAAGTGCGCGAAGTAATCCTTATGATAACCCGCCCCGACGCCCAGGATCAGCCGCCCGCGCGACAGCACGTCGATAAGCGCGGCGGATTGCGCCAGATGTACCGGGTTGTATAGCGCCGGCATCAGGATGTCGGTGCCGATTTTCACGCGCTCGGTGCGCGCGGCGATAGCCGCCAACAACGGCAATGGGCTCGGAAACATGCACTCGGTACGCGCGTGGCGCTCCGGCACGAAGACGCCGTCGAAGCCGCAGCGCTCCGCCTGCTCGGCCTCGCGAAGCAACTGGGCCGCGAAGTTCGCGGAACGCTCGGGATCGGGCTCCGGCTGTCCGTAGGGTCCGCCATGGGTGTCGGGCATGTATGCGAAAGACGCCATCAGATTCCCCCTGGGCGCGGCTGCTTTGAGATGTGAAAGGGGCGAGGTCCCCACCGCGCCGTCCACATATGCCTTTTAGCTAAAGCCTCGCACAATTAAAATGGCAATGCGCGAAGACGAGTTCCCGCATTTGCCGCACTTCCGTCAAAGCAGAAACAGCGCGCCGCGGATTCGAGCGAAAAAGCTTCCGGCAAGGCTGGTTTCGCGCTAGTAATTTGGGGCTCGCATAACCATCAGGGAGGCTCACCATGCTTTTTTTGCTCAAGGCGACCATCGCCAAACCCGCGGACGTGTCAAACAAGGACTTCTACACCGTATGGCGCAAGGAGTCGGAAGCGGCGCTGGGCGCGGTCGCCGCCGGTGCGATCAAGGGGATCTGGAAGGTCGCCGGAAAGCCCGTGATCATCGCCATTCTCGACTTGCCGAGCGCCGACGATCTCGACCATGCGATCCATGAACTGCCAATCTGGAAACTCGGCTACGCGCACATCGCGGCCGACATCGACATCATCCCGCTGCGGCCGTATGAGAACTGGGCCGAAGACCTGAAGGAACTATCGAAGGGTTAACTGGAGACCGGGAAACGGCAGTGCCGACGACAAACGCGCGCCCGGCGCGAGCCGACGGCCCGCGGCCGTCCCGCCAAAGGACGGCCGCAACCGCCGCTCGCGATCATGACAAGGAGCTATCGTGAATTTTGGCTTTACTCTGTTCTTCCGCAATCCACCGCCGTACAAGGTGTCGTTCGCGGATCTTTATCGCAAGGAAATCGAGCTTGCGGTCGCGGCCGAGGAACTCGGCTACGACACCGTCTGGCTGACCGAGCATCACTTCGTCGACGACGGCTACTCGCCGTCGCTGTTGCCGATCGCGGCGGCCATCGCCGCACGTACCAAAAAGATCCGCATCGGCACGTTCGTGCTGCTGCTCCCGCTGCATAACGCGGTACGCGTGGCCGAAGATGCCGCCACCGTCGACCTAATTTCCAACGGCCGCCTCGACCTGGGCCTGGGCCAGGGCTACCGCGTGCCGGAATTCGTCGGCTTCAACATCCCGCGCAACGAACGCGGACCGCGCCTGGAGGAAGGCACCGAAGTCATCCGCCGCGTATGGACGGAGCGGAACGTGACGATAGACGGGCGTTTCAACAAGCTGACCAACGTCACCGTCATCCCCGGCCCCGTGCAAAAGCCGCATCCGCCGATCTGGCTTGCCGCGCGCGGACCCAAGTCGATCGGACGCGCCGCGCGTAACGGCTACCATTTCATGGGCACTGGCGGCGTCGACCAGCAGCAGATGTACGACGCCGCGCTCAAAGAGCACGGCCGCGAGCCCGAGGACTTCAGCATCGCGCAGCTAAGGACCGTGTTCGTCGCCTCGCGCCACGACAAGGCCTGGGACGACGCCGAAGCCGGCGCGCACTACATGATGACCTGCTATGGCAAATGGTTCGTCGAAGCCAACGACCTCCCCGGCGACAAGGCCTTCGGCACCAACCTGCCGCCGATCGGCAAGCTGCGTCACTCGGAGACCGCTTCGCTCTTTGGCGAGTCGATGCTAATCGGCACGCCGGACGAGGCAATCGCCGGAATCGAGGATTACCTGAGCCGCACCCGCGTCACGCACCTGGTGGCGGCGATGGACCTTCCGGGCACGGACCCGCGCAAGGTGCGCCGCAGCATGGAGTTGTTCGCCAAAGAAGTGATGCCCCACTTTCGCCGCAAGCCGCGCAAGAAGGTAAAGAAAAAGTAGGCATCATGCATCGCCTTGCGCGAATAGCGGCGATTCTCGGCGCTCTGCTCTGTATGGCGGCCTGCCAGGCCGCCATACAGCAGCAGGAACAGAAAAAAGCGGAAATCCACTATTACAACACCACCGTGGATCGCGAACGGATCCTGATCTCGACCGGCGATCTGAGTAATCCGCACGAGAAGCTGGGGGATGTCAGTTACACCGAACCGCTCAACGCGGATAGCATCGACAGTACTCATATCAACACGAAACTGCGCCAGATGGCGATCGAAAAATGGGGCACCCAGGTCGACGCGCTGATCGACGTGAAAAGCACGCCCAACGCCGACGCAACCATGATTACAGCCTCAGGCGTGGCGGTGAGGGTAATCGGCGACTGCGACTTCTGCCGTCATAACTACACTCCCGAAGAGACTAAATAGCCGGACCGGTCCTCGTCGCCGGTCCTCGTCGCCGGATCTCGCTGACCGCTCCCAAAGGCGGCGCGCGGCGAGGACGGATATATCCGGCCTCGCCGCGCGCCAACATCAAACGCCCTGCCTGTGCGAGCGGCTATTTGATCTTGTGCAGCACCGGCATCAGGTACTTTTTGAAGGTGACCGGGTTCTCGGACATCGGGAAATGCCCGATCTCCTCCATGATGATACATTCCGCGTTGCGCACTTTTTTCGCGGTCTTCTGTGTCATCTCAGGCGTGCAGGCGAAGTCATAAACGCCGGTCATGAAGTACACCGGAATCTTCCCCGAGATCTTCTCGCAATCCTCGCGGAAGTCATGGTCGACGCTGTAGAAATAGAGATCGCCCTTGAAAACCCCGGGACCGCCCTGCGAATAGTACCACCAGGTCTCCTGGCGATACTCGAACGGGCTCTGCGGCGCCATCAGGCCGTTGATCGCCGTGGCGCAAGCCTCGCCGCCGTGGATCTGTGCGTGCCACAGCCAGTCGAGCCACCATCCGGGCGAATAGTCACACGCCTCGATCGCGATGAGCGCGCGGAAGTAGTCGCTATAACGCTGCGCCAGATGCAGGCAGATGTTGCCGCCCATTGAGCTACCCATCACCACCGGACGATCCAGGCCAAGTTCGCGGCACAGTGCGACCACGAAGTCGGCGTAGAATTTGGCGGTTAGCTTGTATTCCTCTTTCCACCATCCCCTCGGAGGAATCGACTTGCCATGGCGCGGCAGGTCAAACGCGATCACGTGGAAGCGCTCGCTGATTTCCGGATCGTTCAGTTGATGGCGCCATTCGCGCGAATCGGTACCCGCCGTATGCAGACAGACCAGCGGAATGCCCTTGCCGGATTCCTCATAAAAAATCCGGTACTCTTCGCCCTCGAAGGGAACATGGATGTAGTGACCGGTTACCGGCTCTATTTTTGCCATGTCAGTGCGCCTCCTATTCCTTGACCGCGCGCATCAAATCGAGCGCCCATGCGAACGCCCGCAAGTTCTGCCACATGACTTTTACGTCACCCTCGATTTTGAGGCGGCCATGCAGCGTGTGCGACATCGCGATTATGTCGTTGTACATCGGCGGCGGAATCGGTTGCACAAATTTGGACCAGGTTTCGACAGGCGCCCGCAGCGCAAATTGGTAAGCGCTCTCGCCGCCGATCTCGTGCTGTACGCGGCTGATTGCTCCGCGGTCGAAGCTCACCACGTAGGCGTGAGGCCCGAACTCGAGCATCACGTCGGCGTTGAAGTGACGGCCAAGCAGGCGCGCAACGCTATCCTGGTTGACCATATTCTGCCAGCGCTCCACCCATCGAACATCAAAGGCAGGCATAGTTATCCTCCTTGGCGGCTGTGAGGGTCTCGGGGAACAGTCGATCCTTACCGCATTGGCGCGTCCTCACTCAAGCGTCGGCCACGAGAGAACAAGGACACCCCGCGAGATCGTGTCGTCTTTTTCTGGTTTGATTTGCTGTTGGGGCAGGGCAAAAAAATACCCTGCCGGGTCCCGTGAAGGACCCGGCAGGGCGCGGTGTGTCCAGGGCAATCGGCCTAGCGATGGACCTGTTCGAGACTATTGATGTCGAATAGTTTCTCGGACTCGGCCCCTTTTACGTTCGGGAATCCACCCGGAACGATCCAGATGGTTCCGCGATCGTTCTGCACGTCGAGCACCTGCACCGACTGGAACTCCGTCGAGTAGGCGCCCGTGTTGATGGCTTCCTGCCAGTCACCCTTGAAGGTCTCGCTCCACTTCTTCTGGAATTCCCAGACCTTCCAGAGCTTGTCCTTGTGGTCGAAGGCTTCCATCAGCCAAGCGTCGTAATTCTGCGAATCCCAGTCTTCGACGACGCTCTTGTACGGATGGCGCTCAGAGGTCGGAGTGCGCTCCATGACCGCAAAGCGGCGCATCGTCCACGTATCGTTCGGGATGATCCCATTAGGCCCGTACAGATAAGTGTACTCGTGCGAAGAATCCACAACGGCGAGCTGATCCTTCCATCCGAGGAAGCGCCAGTGCCATTCGAGTTCGCGGCCGGAGAAGCTGTAGAAGTCTTCCAGGGTATGGTCGGTGCCCAGCAGCGAGTCCGACTTGACCTCGGCCGAAATACGGCGGACGCGGCGCAGGTTGGGAATGTAGGCCCAGCCGTCGTCTTCACGATGCGGATCGGCGTAGCGGTAGATGATGAACGCGGTACCACGGATATCAAATGGTGAGAAGAAGCCCGTGAATTCCTTGAACTCGAAATTCGCCGCGCCAGGCGCCGGTAGAGTGTGATTCTCCAACTGCGCGAGGTGGGTGTAGTAAACGCGCTTGTAGAACGCGCTCAGTGTGCGCTGGAAATTGCCGCCGCCGCCATAGATCAGTTTCATCACGTCGTCCGACGGAACGGCGTAGTTCAGGTTCGAGAGACCTGACTCGGATAGCCAGTCGGTAGGCGGATCTTCCCATTTCGGAACATCGTGCGAGCCACCGAAACGGTCCCAGGTAGCCGGCGGAATCGTGAACAGTCCGAAATTCTGCCAGCGGTATTCGTAGTTCCACGCGGCCTTCCATCCGGACGCTGGATCGCCCACGGTCAGAGCCGAATTGGGAAATGGCTGGCCGCAGACAAAGTTGGCCATCGTGTTGTCGGCCTGCAGGCGAACCTGGCTCTGATACTTTTCCGTGCAAGCCATGTAGTCCTTGCGCGGAGTGTGGTCCACAGGTGCCGCAATCGTCGCCTTGAACTCTGGAAAGTTGAGCTGTTCGACATAGCCCGGGAAAATGAACGGTCGCATCCGCTCGATGTCCTTGGCCGTCAGCACATCGCCGACTTTAAAGTCCGGCTTCGCATCCTTATACTTGCTCAACCACTCGTCGAACGTTGCCCGGGTATAACTCTTGACGTCCTGCGCCCTTGCAGTTCCCCAGCCGAAGCAAAGACCGGCCGCCGTCACTAGGACCGCCAACGCTGTGCACCATGGCCGCGCAGCGCGTCCCTCATGCGGCTTCAGATTACGTCGCATAATACTCATCTCCTCCGTTTAGTGTCCCTTTTCTGTTTTCCCCGTGGGGACTGTCAACGCCTGTCGTCCGAAACTCTGCGTATCACTTACTACTAGAGCTTTCAGCGGCTACCCAGCCGCTTTCCGCCCAACAAATGCATAGCGGTATGATCAAGGCCGTCGGCCGCCGTGTACCGCACCGCAGGGTCCGTTTCCTGGACCATCGCGAGGAGCATCACGATCCCATCGGGACTTCCGATCCGTCCCAGCGACCACGCGATATCGGCGCGTGTGATCGGGTCCTTGCTATCCCGCAATAACGCTCCCAGCAATTCAACCTCGGGTGCCCCCCCGCCGGTTCCCAACGTCTTGACCGCCGCCAACTGAACGTCAGAATCGGGCGATGACAACGCCTCCACCAGAACCGGATGCGCGGCGTCGAAAGCCATGTCATCGAACAGTTGAGCGGCGTGGCGCCGGGTAACCTGATCCTGATCGTGTATAGCGCCTCTCAGATAAGCCAATCCGCCAGGGTCGTTGTAGTGAGTCAGCGCCGCGGCCGCACCGAGCCGCACGTCGATATTCTCGTCGGTCAGTGCCTGCCTCAGCATCTGCAAAGAACCCGGGTCGTGCGTGTATCCTAGTGCGACCGCCGCCATCGCCCGCGCATTCCCGTCGGAGTGATCGTTCAGCGTCGTGCGGAGCACTTCCACACCTGAGTTGTCGCCAAGCAACAGTAACGACTCCGCCGCGGTCACTCGGTCGAACACCTGCCCTTTAGTCAGTGCCAACTTCAATAGCGGGATGGCATCACGATTACCGATCCGGCCGAGAGCCTTCAGCGCGGCGGCCCGCAGCGTGGGGTCCGGCTGCCTGGCGGCGTCGCTCAGGACAGCGTAGGCGGTGGGATCGGTCGCCGAAGAAAGAGCGTTGACGATGAAGCGACGGTCCAGCATCTCGCCGTGGTAGTAGAGATGCGCCAAGATAGCGACCGCCTTGTGGTCGCCATCCTCGCCCAGCCCATCGGCCACTGCCATTTTGACGCTGAGATCCGGGTTGGTTTGGAAAGTATCCGCGAGCATCTGGAGCGACTGATTCTCGCCGCCCTCCGCAAGCGCGCTAGCCGCGTAGCATTGGTCGAAGAGATCGGGCTCCTTGAGTCCGCGCTGCAGGACGATGAGGGAAAACTGTCTGAGCGCGATCAGCCCCGATTCGTTGTCGAAGCGGTAGGTACTATCAAGCTTGTTGGTAGCCTGCGAAAGATCGCCGCGCGCGACCATATTGCGAATCGCTACCATCGAGGGATCGGTAATCGCCACTGTCCAGCGATCGCGCGCGCGTTCCTGGATCAGCGCGTTGATGCCCACGACCATGACAACCACGGCGACCATTGCGACCGCCCATATTTTGGCTCCCGGCGACGAGAACCCTGCTGGCAACCTTAGTTTCGTGAACCTATCTCCGTTTGAAGCTCCGGGGTCCGGCAAACCGGACCCCGGAGCCTGCTTTACTCGATCAGCCTAAACGTTTTTTCTAAACGTTCTTCACTCTATCAATCCGCGCGCGATACCCTAGAAGCGATATCGCAGACGAGTCCAAAACTCGTCATCCGTGTTACGCTGGGCACCACCAGCTCCCATATGCGCCTGACCGAAGACCGACTCAGAGTAGGGCAGGTCCTGGCCGGACGCGCCCGCGCTCCTGGTATTGAGCCATGCGATCGCTCCGACGTTGTGCTGATGCGACTTTCCGAGGAAGGCGTCGAAACCAACCACGGCCGACCAGTGGTCGTTGATCAGCCACTCATTGTTACCGCCGATCGTCGCGTCGGTGCCTTCTGTGCCGAACGCCGCGAAAATAAGCGGAATGATCTGGTCGCGATAGTAGTGCGTCTGGGTGAACGCGGTAAAAGTAAAGTCGTTCGTCCCAGAGACCAGTCCGTCCTTGCCTCCATTGGTGCTGTGCGCGCCCGGATAATAGGTCTCGAACACCTGGAAGCTGGAGAAGAAGGTGCGATCCGGGTTCAGGAATTTGATGAAGTGAGGACGGTCGAAGCCAACGACGTACTGCATGATGTCGTTGTTGGTCGTCCAGTCGAGCTCGTCAGTGTCATTGAGAAGCGCATTGTGCGTCCACGACGACTCAACCCGAACAACCACGCCGGTGTACGACTCGAAATAGTCAGCCGACAATCCGAGCGTGTTGTCCTTGTGATAACGGATTTGGTCGCCCTGAAACAATCCGCAGTCGTTCAGGAACTCCTGTCCGCTCACGCCCTTTGCGAGATGGATGCTGGCCGCGTTGGTCGCGATGATCGGCAAGGAACCAAGACCAGGCCCAAAACGGCCAGGATAGCCGGCACTGATGGTCGCCATCTTGGCGCAGTTCTTTCCGGACTGCGGAATGATGCTTCCCTGCGCAAGCTGTCCCGGATGATTCGGATCGCCAAGGACTGTGAGGTATTTGTTCACGAATACAGGGCCTTGTCCGATGCCATACCAGTCGGTCAAAGCGAAGCGAATCGAAGGATGCGGTAGCTGGAAGTCCCACTTCGCCCCGATACCGCTATTCTTGATACTCCAGCTCGGTATCCTCTCGGACTCCAGACCGGTGTTGACGTGATTCGGGTTGCAAGCGGTCGGAGTCGAGCTTCCGTTGCAAGCGATAGCATCATAGAGGCTGTTGGCAAACGCATACGACTTTCTCGAGTCGCCGAAATCGATCGCCCAAGGTTGTCCGCCCACACCTAGTCCAACAGGATTGAACGTATCAAAGTTCCATACCACGTTGCCGGCTACATCCTGCAGACCAAGCACGTCGCCGAACCGATGCTGCAACCAGGCCGCAAGCTGTGGGATCCGGGTGTCCTCGAACGGCTCGATGAAAAAGTGCTGTCCGAAGTCGACCGGGTTGATGATGTCCTGGAGGCGGAAGAAGTCGGCTTTGCCCCACACGACCTGCTGTTTGCCCAGTCGCAGCAGGTTGGATCCGAAGAAATCCCAGCGGAAGTCAAGATAGGCTTCGCGAGCGGGATAGTAGTATTGATTGCTGTCGTCGCGCTCGAAACGCAGATTGTCTTGCGAAGAAGCACCCGACCCATTTGAGTTAAAGCAACCCCAGCAACTGGTAGCCACGCCATTCACGACGCGGTAATCGGTGATGTTAAACCCAACCGGCATCGGAAACGAAAAATCGCGGGCATCTAAACCCTTGAAGCGCCTGGGGTCGTAGCCGAACGCCGAGAGGGTGCCGCTAATTCCTGCACCACCAAGGGTCGCGTATGGCGAATAACCATTGCCCGACCATCCAGTGGTGTGGTTGCCGAAGCGGTCGGTCACGAGATCATATACGCCCTCGTAACCGGGCCGGATATCGGCGAAGTAGTTGACGGAAAGCCCCGTTCCCAAGGGTATGCCCGCCACGGTAGGCAGGTCGGCGTCTTTAATGATCTGCCCCGACGGCTGCAGGTCGATGCGGTTCCGGATCGACGCGACGTTGTAACCCTTCACATAGTTCTCATTCCGAATGATTTCCTGATTCTCCACGTAGCCGTGGAGCTCGAAACTATCCTCCAAGTTCTGCGTGATTCCTTGCTGCGCATACGCTTGAGATGCAGTGCCTCCCACCACCAGCGCGAGCGCCGCTACCAGGACCAAAGACCAGAGCCGCCCTCTGCCTTTCCCACCTACATTCATGTTTGCTTCCCCCGAAGTTTGCTAAGGCCAACAAATTAGCCATCCATGAACGCCGAACTTGGCCGCTAAGTCGCGGCTTAGTTCAACTCACTTCTGCAGCCGAAACATCTTTTTCGATCAGCTCCAGATCCTCGTCAGAGACCTCCGAGCCCCGTTCGACAAATTTGGGCCGGATGATGGCGAAGATCGAAGGCACCAGCGTGATTGCAGACAGCCAGTGCGTGATCATCAGCAATGCCAGCAGCATCGCCATCTCGGCCGAGAACCGCAGATCCGACATCCAAACCCAAGGAATGACGCCACCGACGAGCGTCGTCGCCGTAAACGTAACCGCCATTCCAGAGGTCGCTATCGCACGTTTGATAGCCGCGTCATGGTCGTGCAACCGCCCATATTCGCGCTTGATACGGTCGACCACGTACAGAATGTAGTCGACGCCGATTCCCATACCGACCGCGGTCACGGGCAGGGTATTGATGTTCATACCGATGCCCTTCAGACCGATATACAGGAAGCTGACGATACCGGCCGCGATCAGCGTGATCATGACCATGCCGCCGGCCACGAAGGACATGTAGCTGAAGGTGACCAGCACGAAGACCACCAACACGATCAGGATGGTGCTCACCCGGTCGGAATAGGCGACCTCGTCATTGAGTGCGGCCGTGGTGCCAATAGTGCCGCCTGCCAGCACGAACTGGACGTTTTTCATCGGGTGCGCAGCCATGAACAGTTTGGCCCGCATGATAGCCTCGTCGATGGTCGTTCCCTTGGCGTCTTTGTAGAACACCACGAACTGTCCGTCGCGAGCATGGAAATCCATGTATTCGAGAATGACGCCAGGCACCGGAGCGTTGGCTTCATACATGAACGTCATGTTGCCCACGCCGGCTTCCGTGCCGGGAATAACCGCCCACGCCGGATCGTCGTAGTGATAGAGGCGATTAACGCTGCGCACCAAGGTCGGCAAGTCACGGGTGCCGCCGGCTTCGCTTTGCTCCATCATGTAGTGGCGCAGATTGTCGAGCACGGCCAGCACGGACGGATCCTTAAGCGCATCATCCCGGCTCCCTTGCATGTAGATGACAAGCTGGTTGGAACCGGCGAAGTCCTTGTTAATCGCGCGCGCCGAGATGTTGAAGTCCGAGTTCTGAAACAGCAAGGGCGATCCTGCCTCGGTCTCGCCAACCTGGACCGAACTCGCTTCGTACGCGCCTGCCGCGACGATTACTGCCGAAATCGCGAAGACCGCCCAACGGCCCTTTTTGCTGGTGCAGAATTCGCCCACCCAGGCCAGCAGATCGTGCATCCACTGCGGTACGTAGTGATGGGTTTTGCTCGGTGTCGGCAGGACGTCCAGTAGGAGCGGGATCAGGAGCAGGATCGTGAAGATGTTCGAAAAGCCCCAAAAGCTAGCGAAGAAAGCCAGCTTGCGGACCAGAGGAATGGTCGCGACCGCTAGCACCAGGATACCTGCGGCGTCGGCCAGAACACCGATTCCGCCCGGGAGCAGCAGCTCGCCCATAGCGATAGCGACGGCGTGATGCTTGTCGCCGGTCGCTTCCAGCTCTTCGAAATAGCGCTCGACCATCTGGACGCCGTGACTGGCGGCGCGCGCCGAGACCAGTAGCGGGATGACGAGCACCAGGGGGTCGAGGTTGTAGCCGAGTATGCCAAGGAAGCCGAGGCCCCAAATAGCCTGCGCGACCGCTCCGATGAACGGCAGTAGCACGCCGTACAGGCGTCGGAAGTAGATGATCAGCGTTCCGAAGATGAAGATAAAGGTGACCGCGAAGATTTCCGCCAGCTCACCCGTATAGAACCATACCCAGCCCTTGAGCATCGGCTCGCCTGCCGCGTAAAGGACCGTATTGCTGTCCTCCACATGCTTGCGGATATCCATGATTTGCTTCTGGATATTGCCGTAGTCGAGCCGTTCTTCGTTGAAGCCGGCCAGGATCAATGCCGCCTTGCCGTCCGTCGACAGGTATTTTCCGTAGACGATGTCGTTGTTGTACATCGTCTTCTTCAGTTCCTTGAGCTCCGCCGGGTCCGTGGGGACCTGCTCTGGCAAGACCGGCACCGACTTGATGAGGCCGCCTGAGCGCGCCTCCAGGCGTCGGATCTTGACGTGCGACAGCGAGGCCACCTGGTAGTGATTGACGCCGTCGATCTGGTCGACCTTCTCAGTGACGTAGCGGATCTTTTTCAGCGTATCGGTGTTGAAGATGTCGCCATCCTTCACACGCAGCGAAAGGCTGACGATGTTCGCGCCGCCGAAAGTCGTGCGAAAGTGGTTGTAGGCCTTGATGTACGGATGAGCCTGCGGAAGCAGGTCGGCGAACTGACTGTACATCTGGACCTTCACCGCGTGGAAGGCGAAAAAAATCGTGATGACCGTCAGCACCGCCAGCGTGGGCCATCGATGCCTAAGGCTGAACCGCGCGATGCCGTGGGTGATGCGTTCCGCCGCTGGTAATTTGTTGACGTTGACTGCCATTGAAGTCCCTGCTTTTAGCGTCCGGATTGCATGACGGCGCTTCGCTCAGCCGCCACTCTCCGGGCCATTCGACTTAGCTCTTGGCCGCGGCAATACCCGCTGCCGTGATAATATCCTTGTTCAGCGCTTCCCAGGTCGCGCCGCCGTCGTGCGAGACCAGCACCGCTCCGTTGCCGCCGGTCATGATGCCGAGTGAACCGTCGGGAGAAAATGACGCGCTTCTGAGCCACGTATACACTCGGCTCGACACGCCGTCGTCCAGCGACCAATTGCCGCCATTGCCCTCATGGGCCACCGTACCGAGCAATCCCGCGGCCACCGCAGGATGTCCCGCGGGAGCTGCGATCGCGAACAGCGAGTTGTTACCGCCGCGCTTGGCCTGCCAGGTCGCCCCGCCATCGTTGGTCACGAGTATGTAGCCGCTCGCGGCCACGATATAGCCCTTCTGCGGGGTGACCCACGCGCTCCCGAATAGATACAAATCCTGCTCGGACAGTTCGGGGATGCCGCGATGGTAGGCTTCCTCGTCAGTCACGTCTTCGACATACTTGGGCAGCCCCACAACCTTGTCCGACTCGACCCACGTCTTACCGCCGTCCGTGGTGTGCTTGATGACGCCGAACTCGCCCTGCACCCAACCATTTTTGTCATCCAGGAAGGCGACGCCGTTGAGGCATTCGTCCTTGTGCAGGCTCTGGTCTTCCCAGGTCTTGCCGCCATCCGTCGAATGGATAACCGTGGCCGAAGGACCTACTGCCCAGATCTGGTTGGGATCCTTGCCGCGGCTGATTGAGAGCAGGTTGTCGGTCACGCCTTTGGGCCCGTCGACCTTGCTCCAGGTCTTGCCCCCGTCGGTGGTGCGCAGGATGAGCGCGTCCTCACCGCCGATGATGCATTCGTTGGCGTTGGCGCAGCTAACCGTGAACAACGAATAGTGCGTCCCACTCTTTTGCAGTTCGACCTTGGTAGCGTTGTCGGTGATGCTCAGGATCGTTCCGTAGGTGCCGACGACCCAGGCGTGGTCTTTGTCCGCCACAGCCGAGCCGTAGTAGTCCTCATGCTCAGGTAGCGAGCGCCCCTCAGCCGCGGTCCCGCCGATGCGCTCCCTGATGGCACGCTTCTGCGCTTCACCTTCGCATCCGATCGACGTTACGCACAGCGCCACCAGCGCCGCGCACACTACTGACAGTCTGCCGATTTTACCCATTGCCCCGTCAAGCAAAGGCCACCTCTCGAAAAGCGTCTAACGCCGCATTGTCTCCGTAACTCTGCCGGCGCACATTTGCGCGCGGCATTCGTGCCGTTTGCAAACTCACCATCAGCCCCCGAACGGTTACGTGCGGACCATATTGGGCGCGATGCTTTCGCTAGCGCGCCGTCCCTATTTCGCTCATCAGTTGCTCCGGAGGTGCCGTTAGGCCGGGCCTAATAGACAGGTTCCCATAGGTAAGCCTGCTCCCACCGGTCACGCCCCGAGTGGTCGCTATAATGCTTGATCTAAATTGAATGTCAAGCAGTCCGGTCCATGAAAAATTCACGTTGGTTAAAAAATCAGAAACGCATCGTCCCTGATCCAGTAACAGCGACCGGTCGACATCCCCCTTGCTCTTCGGCCGCAGGATGGGAATGGATCGGGCGCGCACCGCACCGAATAGCACAGGGTAACGCGGGATTGCACGGAGGCCGCACGGGCACTCCTGCCCTCCCCTTGATCGGTCCAGATCAACGCGCACGGCCTGGATACACCCTCCCGTCCGGAAGGTCGGGCTATATCTTGAATGGGGCGAGGCGGCCGACCCTCCCTCGATAGGACTTGAAAAAAAACCGACAAAATGCTTTGAGCTATGCGGCTACCCGGTGCGAACCGGTCGCACTTCGGGGGGGAGCAGCAACTAAAGGAGCCGAAGGTGATGTTGAGAGGAAAACTGTCGTTGTTTGGGATACTCGTCGCTCTTGGGTTCGCCGCAGCGTGGTCGGGGATGGGGATGGCAGCCGATCTCACTCCCGATAACGTCGGGGCCGCGATGGCCAGCGCCAAGACAGCCCAGGACTACGAAGCGATCGCGACGTACTACGACGCCCGGGCCAAGGCAAACAAGGACCAGGCCGACGAAATCAAAGCCCAGTACGACGCCATCCACAAGAGGAAGGGCAAGCGCACAGGGTCCGACACGGAAGTGATCGAGACCCAGCATACGTTCATGAAGCACGCCACTGCGCATTATCTCGACCTCGCAGCAGACGATGCGAAGATGGCTGAGGAGTATCACAAGCTCGCCAAGGCGGCGGGCGGCGGGCAGTAGTCGTTTTGCTCTGAATCTTCCGCGTGGTCGCGCGTGCGCGCGCTCGACCAGGCCAAACCGCCCCCTGGCCTCGCCGCCAAAAGGATCTGCGAACGCGCTGAGCGGATCCGTCGAAACTCAGGCGATGTCAGGGGGCGGAACTTTTCCTTGCCGTCTAAATCTCCACCGGCGCCGAAATGTACTGAATGTGAAGAAGTCGCTGGGCCACAGGGACTTCCAGCGAATCCTGGAAGCCGTCCGGGACCCCCTTTGCGAGCGGAAATGGAAAAGTGCGAGCGGCTACTGGCCGAGCCAGCCGACAGTGTCAAACAGCGCAAGCGAGTCGGCGAGCATTCGCAAGCGCGCCTTGTATTGCGCGCGCAGCCGTAACGCGTCTTCGATCGTGACCGCGCGAAATCGAAAGCTCGTTCGCGGCGCGGCCTGTGCCACGCGATCGAGGTCGCATTGGATGACGGTTCCGATAGTGGCATAGCCGCCGCCAGTAACCGCGTCGCGCATCAGCAGGATCCCTTCTTTTCCGCCAGGCACCTGGATCGAGCCAACCGGGTAGCCGACGTCGACCACGTTGGACGGGTCGGATCCGGCGCCGAAGGGCGGCTCTCGATCGCGGAATTGAAAGCCCGCGCCATGAATGCGGTAGCCGATTCTATCGGCCTCGGTCGAGACCTCCCACGGTGTATTCAGAAATTGCGCGATGCATTCGTCGGTTAGCCGATAGCTGCAAAGACCCATCAGGATCCGCAGTTCAGCCACTTCCGTGAAGGTTGGCAAAAGCCGGGGATCCAGCCTCCGCCCGGTGACTTCCGCGGCGCTGCGTCGCGGCGCACCCGTGGCCAGTACGTCCTGTGCCGCGACCGTGCGGCCGCCGATTCCACCGAAGCGCCCGAGCAGATAGGTCGAACGACTACCCAGCAATTCGGGCACGTCGATTCCACCGCCAACGCATATGTATGAACGAACGCCGGCGACGGCTTGTCCGCATTGCAGCCTGTCGCCCGGACTGAGCGCGAGCGCGACCCACATCGGCGCCGGCGCGCCGTTGAGGCGCAGTTCCAGCGGTGCGCCCGTCACCGCGACAGTGACCTGTGCCGTGGCCTCGAGGTCGGGCCCCAGGAAGGTGGTCTCCAACGCCGCCGCGCCCTGGTCGTTACCGACCAGCAGGTTGCCGGCGCGAAACGAAAACTGATCCATCGCGCCCGAGGGCGGCATCCCGATGTGGTACCAACCGAAACGTCCGGCGTCCTGGATGGTGGTGAGCAACCCGGGTCTCAGGACTCTAAGCATCAGCGCGCCTCTTCCTGCAGACGGTTGAGATAGCGCTCCGGGTCCTCGAAGTAGACCGCCGGCCTGAATTCCTGCTCGACGATCCGGTAGCGATAAGTACCGGCCTCGACCTCGGCGCGAATCGCGTTGAACTCATCGAGATCGATCGGCCGCAGCTTCCATCGATCCGCCGCCTTGGCCAGGATCCGCGTTTCGCGCAGATCGACCAGCCGCCCTTCGGGCTCATAAACCGGCACCGGGGTCATCCCGATTAGCTGGTAGCCGCCGGGGCCTCGCACCGGGTAGATCGCCATGAAAGCGCCGCCATGCGAGACCGTGCGCTCGGGCGTGTCGGTGCGCGGGCGGACATATTTGGGCGCCTGCAGTGCGCGTGCGCGCGGCACCATCTGGTAGCCCCACGCGGTGCCGGGCACGAAACCCACCATCGAAATCCAGTACGGGCGTCCGGAATGCGCCTCGATGAATTCCTGCTTGTTGCTGAATCCGTTGATGCGCATCAGGTATTCCAGGTTGGTCACCGAGGGATCCTGATGGCGTTCGCCAAATTGCCTGGCGCATTCCTTGGTCCACGGATCGTCGTAAAGCACGGGGATGTCGACCATGCGCGAGCTGATGGCGCTGATGTGGTCGGCCTGATGTTCGAGCGAGCGCAGGTCCTTGACCAGCTTGTGCGGATCGATCTCCTCGGGCCGGTAGTGAACCAGGTACGACGCGTTGCCGGGGCACACTTCGATCACCCCGGGGATCCGCTCGCGTTCTATTTCCTGACAGATCGAGAGAATCTTGAAGTTGACTTCCAGACTCATCTCGATATCGAAGTCGACAAAAATGTACTCGTCGCCGCCGAAGTCGTAACGGGTGTCCATCGGGCCGCGCTCCCGGCTCAACCGGCGGCCATCTCGCGCAGCACCTCATCGGCGACGCGGACGACTTCCTTGACGTCCTCGGCGGTATGCGCGGCCGAGAGGAATCCCGGATGATTGGGGGTCAGCAGCACGCCCTTGGAAATCAGTCCCATGCTGAATTCGTACTGGCGAGCGTGATTGGCGCGCATCGCGACCCGCTTGTTGGCGATCGGCCCGTCGGCGAAGTGGATGTGAAAGATCGAACCCACGCCGGTTATCTCGATCGGAAAGCCCCAGCGCCGGGCGCTCGCGGCGACCCCTTCTCGAATCGCATGGCCCATCGCGCCGACATGCTCGTAGACCGGGTGCCGCTCGAGCTCCGTGAGCGCCGCCAGGCCGGCGGCCATGCTGATCGGGTTACCCGAGAACGTCCCCGAGGCGAAGCTCTTCTCCTTGACGTCCGAGGGCTGCTTGGTCGGCGTAATCACTTTCTCCATCAGGTCGCGACGACCGCCGAAAGCGCCGACCGGAAAGCCGCCGCCGACAATTTTGCCGATACATCCGAGGTCGGGCCGCACCCCGAAGTGGGCCGACGCGCCGCCCAGCCCCAGGCGGAAGCCGGTGACGACTTCGTCGAAGATGAGCATCACGCCGTTTTCCTCGGTCACCTTGCGGAGCGCGCGCAGAAATTCAATCTCGGCCGGAACCGCGCCGATTAGAAACACCGCCACCGGCTCGATGATCACGGCGGCGAGTTCGCGCGCGTGCTGGCGCACCAGGTCGATCGCGGCCATGTCGTTGTACGGCAGCATCAGCACGTTATCGACGATCGATCGCGGGATGCCCGCGCAATCCGGCGCCGAGAGCGGCTCGCTCTCGGGTCCCAGCCCCGCCGCCACGCCCCCAATCAGCGACCAGTCGTGCTGGCCGTGGTAGTTGCCTTCGAACTTGGCGATCCGCTCCCGCCCGGTAAACGCGCGCGCCGCCCGCATCGCCATCAGCGTCGCTTCGGAGCCGCTGTTCACGAAGCGAAGCATCTCCATGTAGTCCATCAGGTGGGATACTTTCTTGGCCAGCTTCACCTCGAGCTCGGTCGCCATCAGGGGCATGATCGCTTCATCGATCTGTTCCTTGACCGCGCGCTTTATCGACTCGTGACCGTGGCCCAGGATGGCCGTGCCTACCGCGTCGAGCATATCGACATAGTCATTGCCGTCGACGTCGGTGATGTGCGAGCCGTTGGCGCGTTTGACGTAGAGCGGGTAGGGCTTGAGGAACTTGGCGTTCCCGCTGACCCCGCCGGGCAGGTATTTGCGCGCGTCCTCGTAAATCTCGCGCGAGCGCGGAGTGCGCGCGACGTACGCGTCGACGAATTTTTCCAGCGCCATTGTTGTGATCTCTCCCTGTCGATTTTTGTGAGCGCGGCGGCGACCTACGTAGTTCGACGTAACTCGTGCGGCGGTCTCTCAGACATCGCTGCGTCAAAAAGCGCAGAGCGCAGCTCTCCGGCCCTCTCGGCGGCTCGGACAAGAAGAGAGGTTGCAACGCGGCCCGCCGCATAGCACGAAACCCGGCCGCTCAGGCGTGGGCGTGCCCGGCATGCGCGCGGCCGTTGCCCTTGACCAGATCCTGCACGGCGCTGCGCGCGGCCACTCCGGCCTGTTTGAGTGCCTTGTGCAGCGCGGTCAGGACCTCGGGCGCGTTGATCACGTCGCCGTGGACACAGATGCTGTCGGCCTCGACCGCGATATCCCTGCCGCTGGAACTTTTGACCTTGCCCTCGGTGATAAACTTCATCACCAGGCCGACCATGTCGTCGACATCTTCCTCGCCGTAGGTGCGCTTGACGCCGATCGATCCGTCGTCGGAGTAGACCAGGCCCGGATAGAATTCCTTGATGACCCTGAAGCCCATCTTTTCCGCGACCTCGAGCATCGGATGCCGCGGCAGGGCCGGAAGGTAGGCGACGAAGTCGGGATCGACCTCGCGAAAGCCCTCGAGAATCGCGCGCGAGTTTTCCTCGCTCTGCTGCGCCCATAGATAGAAGGCGCCGTGCGGCTTGGCCGCGATCAACTTTACCCCGGCGGCGTCGGCGAACGCCTTGACCGCGCCGACCTGGTAGACTACGTAGTCGCGCGCCTCCTGCTGCGAGATATTGATCAGCCGGCGCCCGAAACCCATCTTGTCCGGAAACCCGGGATGCGCGCCGAGCGTCACGCCGTAGCGCTTGGCCGATTCCACCGTGCGCCGAATCCACACCGGATCGCCGGCATGAAAGCCGCACGCGATGTTGGCATGATTGATCTGTTTCATCACTTCGTCCGGACGGCCCAGTACGTAATTGCCGAAGGACTCGCCCATGTCGCTGTTGAGATCTATCCAGCTACGCATTGTCGGTGAACCTCCCTGCCGGGCGCGGTGCGACCGCGCGTGCAATCAGTATTTTTGCTTACCGCATCAACCTTTGACATGCGGCATCACTTCCTTCGCGAACAGCCGCATCGAGTTCAACGTCTTGTCCATCTCGACGCCTGGAAATTGCGTCCAGCAAATAAGGTAGTCCATCCCGATCTCGGACTGGTAGCGCTGGATCTCGCGCACGCAATGGTCGGGGCTGCCGATGATGAAACGCTCGCGATGGCTCTCGAAGGTCACCGTACCCGGATCCTTCACCAGCTCCCCATGGTCGTCGCGCAGCGGCCGCACGCCCGCCCACTTGCCGTACATTCCGCCGTGAATATACATCACGCCGTCGCGCGCCTCGGCTTCGGCCTGGGCGGTGGTCGGCGCGCAATAGACCTCGCGGATAACCGGGACGCACGAGGGATGCTTGCCGAAGCGCTGCAGGTATTCTCCGTAGAGCGCGAAGTGCTGCTTGAGCTCGGCAATATGGTGGCGCGGCGAAGCCATCAACGCGTCGGCCCATTGCGCGGCCCGCCGCACCCCGGCTCGCGTCGAGGCGCCGATCCAGATCGGCGGCCGCGGCTTCTGCACCGGCTTGGGCGTGACCGAGGTCTCGGGAATTTTGTAGTACTGCCCGTCGTAGGAGAAAGACTCGGTGGTCCAGGCCTTGATCATGATATCGATCTGTTCTTCCATCCGGCGCTCGCGCCCGGAGCGCTCCTCTTCATGGCCGGCGAATTCCTCGGGCCGGTAGCCCGCCGCCACTCCCAGGATGATGCGGCCGTTGGCGATGTTGTCGAGCACGGCGACATCCTCGGCGGATTGCACCGGGCGATGGAGCGGCAGCAGGTACATGCTGGTGCCGATGGTCATGCGTCGCGTGCGCGCCGCTATCGCGGCCGCGGCCACCAGCGGCGACGGACAGAGGCCGTCGCCGAGAAAGTGATGCTCGACCAGCCAGGCCGAGTCGAAGCCCAAAGCTTCGCCGGCCTCGATCTCCTCGAGCATCTCGCGATAGACCTGCGCCTGGGTAGCTGGCTTATCAGGCCGCGTTTGAAGTGAGTACAACAGGCCGAAGCGCATCGCTTCCTCCTTGAACTGGTTGATGACGAACTTCCTATAGGCGCTGCTATACCATAGCCGATTTAAGTCGAATAGCGGCTCGCCGTGGAACGGCCGGCGGCCCTGTAAATCATGCCGAAAAAGGTAGCGACAGGGCTTGTCGAAGGTCAAAACATATGAGACAACCTTGAGGAACTTGCGCGGGGTCCTTACGTAACTCTAGCTAGCCGGGGGAGGCATCGCTGGAGCGCTGCTCGTCCACAAAGGCTGGGAAGGAAGGATGATGGTGATGCGAAAACTGGGTGTGTACCTAATGGGAGCCGCAGCGCTATGTATGATCGCCGGCTGCTCAGCGAACGAAGATCAGAGAAATTGCGAGGTCATGGGTGCCGGCATCGGCGCACTGGCCGGCGCCGGGATAGCCACCGCTGTTATCCTGACGACTAAGAATCACGGCTCGCATGAGAGCAGTTACTTCGCCTGGGGGATTCCCGCCGGTCTCGCCGGTGGTGGTTTGATTGGTGGAACGATAGGCCATTACCTGTGTCCGCCGCCGCCGCCTCCGCCGCCGCCGCCACCTCCGCCGCCACCTCCTCCGCCTCCGCCGCCACCACCTCCTCCGCCGCCGGAGAAGATAATCCTGCGTGGCGTGCACTTTGACTTTAACAAGTACAACATCCGTCCGCAGGATGCGGCCGTGCTGGATGAAGCCGCGAGCACCCTGAAGGAGCACGGCAACGTATCGATCAACGTCAATGGCTACTGCGACGCGATCGGTTCAGTACGGTACAACCTGAAGCTGTCGGAGCGCCGCTCTGACGCGGTAGTGAAGTACCTGGCGGACCATGGTGTCGCGGAGAGCCGTATGACTCCGCATGGCTATGGGAAGACGGACTTCGTCGCCACTAACAAGACGGCCGAAGGACGCGCCCAGAACCGCCGGGTCGAGCTGATTCCGAATCAGTAAGCGCCTGCTGGATAGACCAAAAGAACGGCCGCAGTCCCTGACGGGGCTGCGGCCGTTCCGCTTTTCGAGGCGGATGCGAGACCGCCGACTGACTACTTGGCTAAACCCGGCTTACTTCACTTCAACGCTGATCTGCCGATAAAGGCTCTTGCCCACATTGACCAGGTCGCGTTCGACTCCGCCCGGCTGCCAACAGACGTCCTTGGTGTTGCGCGTCTCTTCCTTGACTTTCTCCGGACCGGCGGCGTCGCGCTCGACCGACTTCACCTTGCCCGGCTGCACTACGAATACCGCGGCATCGCGTTCGCATCGCCGCATCCCGAGGCCTTCGCCCGGCGGCAGCGTGGTCTCGACGATCCGCATGCGCTCGTTCTCCATCACGCAGACGCTGCCGGCGCGGTCCGGCGCACCGACCAGCGCCTCGGAGCAGGTGAATCCCGCGCGATCCTGGCCGGGACGCGCGGGCCGCTTGATTTCGACGAGCGCCTCGCGAAAGGGCGTCGCACTGATGTTGCGGAAACTCTCGGTCCCGCCCGCCTTGATGTAAAACACGGAACGGTCATGGCAGACGAAATCATAAGGTCCGGAATTCTTGTCGTCGACGTGCAGATTGGCGGCGCCGGTGATGTAAAGCACGTAGTCATTGGTGTGATGATGCAGGCCGAAGGTTTCGCCTGGCGCCACGTCCATCTCCCATACCCTTACGTCCTGGTTTTCGAACAATGACCTCGTCGCGATCTGGGTCATCGGGTGTTGACTCTTGGCTTTCGAGTTTTGCTTCTCGTGACTTTTCGCCTGAGATATTTGCCCGCTTCCAGCCATCGTCTATTTCCTCCTTATCGCTAGCGCGTGCGGCTCTTTTAATGGGATGCCCCAAACAGCCGTATAGCACCGCCCGGCGAACGGCGCCAATGGTCCACGATCCGGGGCATCGGCTCTTCCCTTATTCCTTCCGGTAATAGTCGGGACGTCCAGCCGTCCATTGCTCGCCCCACATCTGAAAGCCGCCGTCGACCGCGATGACCTCGCCAGTAATGAATTTGCCGCTCGGCCCCGCCAGGTAGCAGCAAGCGTCGGCGACATCCTGCGCGTCGCCCAATTTCATCATCGGGTTGGCGCGGCCGAACTCCTCCCTCGCCTCTTCCGGATAGACATTCATTCCCTCGGTGGCGGTGACTCCGGGGGCGACGTTGTTGACCCTGATGCGCAACGGAGCCCATTCGACGGCGAGCGTTTTGCTCAGATAGATCACGCCGGCGCGCGCGGCCGCGGTATGCGCAATACCGGGCATCCCGCGCTCCACCACAGCGACGATATTGACGATACAGCCGGGCCGGGCGGCGTCGCGCCAATGCCGCGCCGCGGCCTGCATCATGTACCAGGCGCCGTTGAGGTTGGTGTCGATCACCGCGTTCCATCCCTTGACGCTGAAATCGATCGCCGGCTGCGGGAACTGTCCGCCGGCATTGTTCACCAGCACGTCGAGCGCGCCGTAGCGGCTCCAGGCGGCGTCGAACAACTTTGCGACCTGCTCGGGGTCGCGAATAGTCATAGGATAGGTGAGACATTCGATGCCGAGCTTGCGCATCCCCTGCGCGGTCCATTCCAGCGTCTCCGGCTTGCGGCCGCAGATAACCAGTTTCGCGCCGAGGCGGCCGAACTGATACGCGATCGCCTTGCCCAGGCCGGTGCCGGCGCCGGAAACGAGAACCACCTGGCCGTCGAACAGGCCGGGGCGCCAACTCAGTTCCAGCGTGGCGAGTTGCTCGTCGGTGAATCCAAATATCCGATGACTATCGGCCATCTCTCGCTCTCCCAATCAATTTGCGCTCCGCAGTCCTCCCGGTCGGGACATCTTAACTCTTTTGCAAAGCTCTCTCGGACAACGAAGAGGGAATTATAGGCAGGCGGATTTTTGCAAAGGGAATTTTTCGTGCAGGGAAAGGAAATTATTGGAACGAGCCGCGGGAATCGAAAGCATCGCGACAATTACGCGAGGATCGCCGCGCGGCTGGTTAGCGCATCCGTAGCCCGAACACCGGGAGGGTTGGAATTCCGCGGCGGGCGATCAGATCCCCACCAGGCCGGCGGCGCGCGCCCACTGGTACTTCGCTCCCAGCACCATAACCGGCTTCTCGGTCGTGTACGGATACGCCGGGATGCCGTGCTCGAACAGCATCCGGCACGCATCTTCGACTTCGACGTCGCCGACCAGCGATGCCACGATCGGTTTGTCGATTCCCTTGGCGCGCAATTCCTCGACCACCTCGATCACCAGTTTTGCGAACACCAGCGGCGGCGTAATGATAGTGTGCCAGTAGCCCAGGATGAGCGCGTGGATGCGCGGCTCCTCGAGGCCCAGCCGCAGCGTGTTGCGATAGGTCGTCGGCGGCTCGCCGCCGGTGATGTCGACCGGATTGCCGGCCGCGCCGAAGGGCGGAATAAACTTGCGAAACGCCGCGTCGAGGTCGGGCGGCATCTCCATCAGTTTCAGCCCGTTGTCGACGCAGGCGTCCGAGAGCAACACGCCCGAACCGCCGGCGCCGGTGATGATCAACACGTTCTCGCCTTTGGGCGCCGCCATGATCGGCAGGCAGCGGGCGAACTCGAGCATGTCGTTGAGCGCGCGGGCGCGCACCACTCCCGACTGGCGCAGCACGTCTTCGTAGATGCGATCGTTGCCAGCCAGCGCCGCGGTATGCGAGCGGGCGGCGCGCGCGCCGAGCGCGGTGCGTCCCGCCTTGAGCACGATCACCGGTTTCTTGCGCGAGACGCGCTTGGCGACCTCGGCGAACGAACGTCCGTCCTTGAGGTCCTCGACGTGCATCGCGATCACCTGGGTGTCGTCGTCCTGCTCGAAAAAGGTCAGCAGGTCGTCCTCGTCGAGGTCGGACTTGTTGCCGAGGCCGACGATCGCCGAGACGCCCATCCGGGTCGAGCGGCTGAACCCGACGATCGCCATCCCCACGCCGCCGCTTTGCGAGGAGAGCGCCGCCTTACCCAGCACGTCGTAGGGGGTGCAGAAAGTCGCGCACAGTTTGCGCGGCAGGTAATAGAAGCCGTAGATGTTCGGGCCCATCAGGCGCACGTTGTATTCGCGCCCGATTTTGACGATCTCGTTTTGCAACTCGACGTTGCCGGTCTCGGCAAATCCCGAAGGAATCAGCACCGCGCCAGGAATTTTTTTCTCGCCGCATTCCTTGAGCGCCCCGGCCACCAGCGGCGCCGGGATCGCGAACACGGCGACGTCGATCTCACCGGCCACCTCCTTGACGCTGCGATAGGCCTTGCGCCCCATCACCTCGGCGAGCTTCGGATGGATGGGATAGATTTTGCCCTCGAAGCCCCCGTTGATCAGGTTCTTCATCACCGAGTTGCCGATCTTGCCGTCTTCGGCAGAGGCGCCGATGACCGCGATCGCCGCGGGACGCATGATGCGGTTCATCGCGCGCAGGATTTCCTCGCGCGAGGGCCGGTAGCGTTCGACCGGCGGCGCGAAGTCGAGCAGCACCCGCACGTCCAACGCTACCGCGCCGTGGGGTCGCGCGAGCACCGGGTTCAGATCGATCTCCGCGATTTCCGGAAAGTCGGCGGCCAGAACCGAGACCGTTTCGATAATCGCGGCGAGCGCGCCTTTGTCGACCGGGGCCGAGCCACGCACACCGTCCAGGATCTCGGCCGCGGCGATTCCGCCGATCATCGAAAGCGCGTCATCGCGGCTCGCCGGCGCCAGGCGAAACGTGATGTCCTTGAGCACTTCGACCAGCACGCCGCCAAGACCGAAGGCGACCACCTTGCCGAAACTCGGATCGGCGGTGGCGCCGACGATCACTTCCTGGCCGCCCGAGAGCATCTGCTGGATTTCAACCCCGGCGACCTTCGCGCCGGGCTTGTAGGCGCGCGCCCCGGCGACGATCTTTTCGTAGGCCTGCTCAGCCTCCGCCGCGCTCCGGACGTTCAGGATGACGCCGCCGGCTTCGGTCTTGTGCAGGATGTCGGGAGAGACAATTTTCATCACCACCGGGAAGCCGAGCGCATCGGCCGCGCGGCCGGCCTCGGCCGCGGACGCGACGGTCGCCGTGCCAGGCAGCGGGATGGCGCAAGCCGCGCAAATCGCTCTGCACTCGTCCGGCGAAAGCGCGTTCCTCCCGCTAACCCTCGCCGCCTCGATCACTGCCCGCACCGCCGAACGATCATAGCCCATGAGGATTTCTGCCTTGTCTTTGCATTCCCTGTGTGACGTAATGAGCCCAGCAGGGCTCAACCCTAACGCCGCATATGCACGCGCGTCAAATCGCAGTGCCGCGGCGGCCGAGGAGCGGGAACCGCCATGGTTGAAAAGACGATCGAGCTGACCGGCAGTTCAACCGAATCGATTGAGCACGCGGTGGACCTGGCGGTGGCGCGCGCCGCGGTGACAATCTCCGGAGTGCACACGGCGCAGGTGACCAACGTCGCGGCCGAGGTCGAGCACAACAAAGTTTCACGCTGGAAGGTGACGGTAAAGCTTACTTTCCAGGTAAAGGAGCAGCTCCACGAGTAACCGGTCCGGGCGCCTCCGGTGCGCGATTGGCCATTCCGCCGACGCGTAAGATCGGAAGAATATCTGTGTTAGAGCGCCGGGCTTTGGCCGGGCGGCAGCGGGCCGACGCTTCGCGCGGCCACGCGAAGGGCCGCCACAAAGGCCTCAAGCGATGCCAGCCAAGATCGCAGAAGTAAAGCGCGGAATCTACGAACTATTTCTGCCGCTGCCGATGCGGCCGTCGATCGTCAACGTCTACCTGATCGACTGCGGCGGCGGTCAGTGGGTGTTGGTCGATACCGGCATGAACACGCCCGACAGCGTAGCGACGCTCAAGGACGCGTTTACGCAGGCCGGGACGAGGCTCGAAGACCTCACGGTTTTGCTCGGCACCCACCATCATGTCGACCATTTCGGCGCCTCGGCAACGATCAAGGGTCTCAGCCACGCCCGTACCTACCTGCACGATCTCGAAGTCGAGCGGGTCAACCGGATGCTGACGTTGCCGCCGCCGTCGTCCAATCCCGAGGTGCTGGCATTTTTCAGCGGTCACGGCTTTCCGATCGATCGATATCCTATAGAAGGGATGCGGCCGACGTGGATGGGCACCGACCAGTACAACCCGGTGCCGCAACCCGACGAATTCCTGCATGACGGCGACGTGATCGCGGTCGGTGATCGGCGCTTCGAGATCATCTGGACGCCGGGCCATGCACCCGGCCATAGCGTGATTTACCTGCGCAAGGAAAAGGTGATGATCGTCGGCGATCATCTGCTGCCGCGGATCACTCCGCACGTCGGCATCTATCCCTCGGGGCCGACCAATCCGTTGAGCGACTTCATCGACTCGCAGCGCAAGGTCCAGAACTTCGAGGTCGATTTGGTGCTGCCCGCCCACGGCGCGATTTACCAGGACCATCGCCATCGCGCCAACCAGCTAATCGAACATCATCGCTATCGCGAAGCCGAGATGCTCGACCTTATCGGGCGGACGCCGCGTACGGCCTTCGAGGTGGCGCAGGAAATCTTCGGCGACGAGGACCGGCCGATTTTCCACGTGATGGCGGCAACGTTCGAGACCCTCGCGCATCTCGAGTATTCGCGCGTCGAAGGGCGTGCTCGCCGTCACGAAGAGGGCGGGCGCATCCTCTGGCAGGCCCGCTAAGCGGAAAACAGGTGGAACGACGCGTGGTGGGAGGGAAGGACCACTCCGCGCCGTCCCTGCAAGGTCAATCAGGCCAAGGCGATCTCGTGCAAATCCACTCGCTGTAGGCTCCCCTCCCGTAGCGACACGCTCATGCCGGCGCGGTCGGCAGCGGCGATGCCGTCAGCACTTTCGATCGCGCCATCGTGGCCGTAACCGACCTGGCCGCGGGATACATCGCTATCGCGGGACATGTCGCTATTTCGATCATTGCCGTTGTCATGATGGGCGACGCCGTTGCCTTTGCTGTCCGTCGCGGCAGCGATGCTCGCGCCGTCGTCGGCTGGCTGGGAAGACTTGCTCCGGCGCCGCCTGAGCGGAGCGCTTATCCGGCTCGTGCTGGTCACGGGCGACCGACGCGCGAGACGGCGCGGATTCATCCCGTCGAGTTGTTGCAGACGCCATCGGCGTAGGCCCGTGCGCAGGCAACCCGGGTCAATTCCGACGGTTTCGCAGACGTTTTCGAAAGAAAATACACCGTCGGCCTTGCGATCCATCAGCCATCTCTCGGCCTCGATGAAAAGCCGGCGCCGGTACGGATTCCGAGAACTTGCGTAAGTCTGATAACAGCGCATCGCGTCTTCCAGCACTGCCAACATCAGGCGCTTGATGGGACGTGCGCGGGCATCATCGGCCCGCATCCCGTCGTAGTATTGCTCCGGGGTCAGAGCGTCGAAGAAACTACTCCCCGCTAACGTGCCGGTTTCCAATTGCACCGCCCTCCGCCCTGTCGTTTGCCGCGACAGAATGTTTTAAACACTCGGCGTTACCGCCTAGTGAATGACGAGTTTTGGTAGAGCAACGGTTGTGCCGAAGGACGTCTGGCCACCGTCACACCCACGAGAGCATGAGCAAGCGCGCCGATTTCAGAGCGGAAGGCGATTCTGACGCGAAATTCCGAATGACTCAGGGCCGAACAGCGGGCTTTCAAAGGCGTCCGCTAACGAGTCAATTGGGGGATTTTTGGGACTATGGGCAGGAAAAAAAAGGATAGCCGCTACTAATCTGGGCACCAGGGGTGCCAAGAATCCTATTTCTAGCCGCCGGGACCCATTTTCGCGCCGCAGGAGTTTACCCGTTGGAGGGCGAAATCGAGACCCTCGATTTCTTCGACTTAATTGACGGGGCTGCCGCCGCGCGGGCCTGGAGGACCGAGCTTGCGCTCTTCGATCTTGAAGGTCAGAACATCGAACAGGCAAGCGATACGATCGTCCAGCGCCTCGAGCAGGGTCTGCTTCTCGAGCGGCGTTACGTCGAGGTGAAAGCACAAGAAATTGATCAGGTCAGCGTCCCGCAGCCCTTGCTCTTCGACTAATCCGCGCCAGGCCGCGTCGGCGTTCTCGCCCAGAAACCGGACCAGCAGATCGCGCAGCGAGTCCATCTCGGAAGGTTCGAGCCCCAGCAATCTCCGGCCTGACGGGCACCATTGGATCTCGGCCTGCCGATAGGAGTGCGAGCGGATTTCCCGGCCGACCTGGAATTCGCTGATTCCTTCGAGCTGCAGGTTGTAGCGGCCGTCGGGAAGCTTCTCGAGCGAGCTGATACGGCCGGCGCATCCGATGGTGAAGATGTCGGGATAGGCGTAGTAATCGCGTTCCCAGTCGCCCTTGAGCATTATCATGCCGACCGTACCGTGGGTCTGTGCGACGTCGGCAACCATCTCGCGATATCGGGGCTCGAAAATATGCAGCGGCACCGTCACGCCCGGAAAAAGCACGAAGTTCGGCAACGGAAAAATAGGAATGATGTCCGGCAGCTCGGCCATCGTGGGCTTAACGTTACGGCCGCGCGGAAGGCTGGTCAAGGCGGCGTGCGCTATCGATAGGACGGACGATGCAATCTCCTCCAGATCGCCATATCTGAAGTGCCGCAGCTATCGTGCTTGTATCGAAGGATATAACGCACAACGACCCGCGTCATTTTTCCAAATTGCCGGTCCATATATGGACACAGTTGTCTTGCGGATGGATTTCGAGGAAATTCAGTTGTACCTGATGCCTCGCGGCATTTCGTTCCAATAGACTGGCCGGCGAAAATGGAAACCAACCTGTTCATCGGCGGCAAGTACGTCGCGCCTTCCAGCGGCGCGCACTTTGCCGATATCGAGCCCGCCACCGAGCGCGAGCTCGCCCAGGTGGCCGACGCCGGCGCCGAGGATATTGAACGCGCGGTGGCCGCGGCGCGCGAGGCGGCCGACCACGGTCCGTGGCCAAGGATGAGTGCCGAGGCGCGCGGCCGGGTCATCGGCCGGATGGCCGACGGGATCGAAAAGCGTGCCCGCGAACTGGGGCGACTCGAGGCGCGCGACGTCGGCAAGCCGGTCAGCGAATGCGTCAATCACGATATCGCGCGTGCCGCGCGCAATCTGCGCTTCTTCGCCAACGCGGCCGAGGCGTGGACCCAGGAGGCGAGCTACGGCGACGCCAAGTTTCTCGGCGCCGACCTCAAGCTCGTCAGCCTGACCGAGCGCGCGCCGCTCGGCGTCGGCGCGATTATCATCCCCTGGAACTCGCCGCTGATGCTGGGCACGTGGAATCTCGGACCGTGTCTCGCCGCCGGCAACGCGTGTATCTACAAACCTTCGGAACTCGCGCCGTTGACGGCGATAGCGCTCGGGGAGATTGCGATCGAAGCCGGGCTTCCGCCGGGCGTGCTCAATATCCTCCCCGGACAGGGCGCGACCGGCGCGGCGCTGGTATCGCATCCGGGCGTCGACGGGATTGCGTTCACCGGCGGAGTCGCGACCGGAAAGCGCGTGATGGCGGCGGCGGCCGAGTCGCTCAAGCGGGTGACACTGGAGCTTGGCGGCAAGTCGCCCAACCTGGTCTTCGCCGACGCCGATTTGAAGCGCGCGGCGGCCGGCGTCGCGCGCTCGATCTTCCGCAGCCAGGGACAGTCGTGCGTTGCGGGCTCGCGTCTGCTGGTCGAGCGGAAAATCGCCGACGAGTTTATCGCGATGGTGCTCGACGATATGCGCAAGCTCAGGATTGGCGATCCGCTTGCCGACGACACCGAATACGGTCCACTTATTTCGGCCGCCCATCGCGGCCGCGTGGATTCGTTCGTCAAGGAGGCGGTGTGCCGGCGGCGCCGAGTTGCTCGCCGGCGGCGCTATTCCCGATCATCCCCGTCCCGGCTACTACTACCTGCCGACCGTGCTCGACCGCCTGCGACCCGACGCGCGTGCGGTGCGCGAGGAGATTTTCGGCCCGGTGCTGAGCGTCGAACGCTTCGACGACGAAGACCAGGCGGCCGCGATGGCCAACGCGACGCGCTACGGCCTCGCCGCCTATCTATGGACCAGCGACCTCGAACGCGCGCTCCGCGTGTCGGCGCATATCAAGACCGGGATGGTATGGGTCAACAGTTTTTTCCTGCGCGATTTGCGCACCCCGTTCGGCGGCTCGGGACAAAGCGGAGTCGGCCGCCAGGGCGGACGCTTCAGCCTCGAGTTCTGGACCGAGCCCAAGCTGGTCTGCCTGACCTATCCCGAACGTCGGGCGTAGCGACGCGCTGCCGCGCCAAAGGAGGCCCGCGATGGGCGAGATCGTAGCCGCAATCTTCACCACCCATGTGCCGCGCCTGATGATTCATGATCCGGAGGCGCGCCGCGCCTACATGGGCAGGAACGTGACCACTTTTTACGACGCGATGGAACAGCTCGAGCGCGAGCGCCTGCGCTCTCTCGAATTCGACACCTTCGTCCTGATCGACACGCATTGGTTCACCACGCTCGAGTACGTGATGAACGCGCAGGATCGCCTGCGGGGCGTCTATACCTCCGACGAACTGCCGCAGATGATCCACGAATACCCCTACGACTATCCGGGCGATCCGGAACTGGCCGCGGCAATTGCCGAGGCGGCCCGCGCCGCCGGCCTGCGCGCGATCGCGTCGGGCTACTCTACTCTGCCGCTGCACTACCCGACATTGAATGTGATGCATTACTTCAATCCCGGCGGCCAGCGCCGCGTGCTATCGATGGGAGTCTGCCAGACGGCGGGCGTCTCCAACGACATCACCTTCGGTGCCGCGATCGGCGCCGCTATCCGAGCCTCCGGCCGGCGCGCCGTGCTGATAGCGGCCGGCGGCATGTCCCATCGATTCTGGGACTACGACAACGTGCTGCAACACGCGTCGGCCTCGCCCGAGGACATCAGCTCGCTCGCTAATCGCCTCTACGACGAAAAACTGATGGAATGGTTCAAGTCTGGGCGGCATGACGAAATTGTGCGCGCTGCTCCCGAGTACCGCTCGGAGTGCTCGCCCGAGGGGCGTTTCTCGCACTATCTAATGATGGCGGGAGCGATGGGCGGTACCCAGTGGAATTGGCGCGGCGAGCAGTTCGGGCGCTACGAGGCCGCTCTCGGAACTGGACAGGCGATTTTCTATTTCGTCGGGCCGGCCGACGCGGCACATCAGGGCGCCCAGGCGCCAGCGGGAGGGTGATGCCTGTACAACCGTCTCCCTCACGCGAAACGCGACAAATGCGGGTAAGAAGATCCACCGCTTCGCGTAGATCCTTCGCGTACGCTCGCGGACTCGCTTCGCTCAGGATGACAAAAAGGGGCGGCTTTTCTGTCATTCTGAACGAAGGTTGCCGTAGTGAAGGATCTACGCGAAGCGATGGGACCTTCCTGCCGCGTTTTTCGTAGCAGAGCGCTAACGATTTTTGTATGACCGCCAAGAGGACCGGGAACTGAAATGAAACTAGTACATGGAATTCATGCGATGTTGGTGACGCCGTTCACCGCGGACTACAAGATCAACGAAGACGCACTGCGCCAGGAGGTGCAATGGGCGCTCGATAATGGCGCCGACGGTATCGTCGCCACGCCCAGCATCGGCGAATTCCTGCATCTGAGTGAGGCCGAGCGCACGCGCGCATTTGAAGTGACGCTTGAAGAAACCCGCAAGCGTCCCGGCATCCCCGCGACCGCGATGACCTCGGGCGCGACCACGCTCGAGGCGCTGCACTTCGCCAAGGTCGCGGCCAGAATGGGTTACGACGCGCAGCAGGTGATCCCGCCCTACTACTGGCGCTGCGGCGAGGCCGAGGTCGAGCGCCACTACCGCATGATCGCCGAGGCCGGCGACTTGCCGCTCGTGGTCTATCACAACCCCGCGCTGAGCAAGTTCAATATCACGCCCAAGTTTGCCGCGCGCCTCGCGACGATCCCGGGCGTGGTCGCGATGAAGGAAGTCCTCACCGACCTCCAGCATCTCGAGGAACTCTACGACCAGGTCGGATCGCGTATCGAGATCTTCAATACTTTTCGCGCGCTGCTGAGCGGCCTGATGCTCGGCGCGGCCGGCGGTTTCATCAACATCTTCGCCGTCCCCGCCTCCGCGGCACTGCTCAAGGCATTCCGCGCCGGCGATATCATGCGCGCGCAAGAAATCCAGCGCCGGCTCAACCGCTGCTTCCCGCGCGGCGGCGAGGAAGCGCTCGGCCATCTCGGCGTCACCAAGGTCACCGCCTCGGTCGCGACCGGGATCGACATGGGACCGGCGCGTCCGCCCTACATGGCGCCCGAGGACGCGGCCGAGCGGCTGCGCAAGCGGCTGCCGCAGTTGCAGGAGATTCTCTGATGGGCGCGCGCTCGGGCAACAATTATTTGAGCGCGATGCGCAAGCTCAAGAGCGAGGTCTGGATCGGCGGCGCGCGCGTCGCCGACCCCACCACGCATCCGGCGTTCAAGGGCGTCACGCGCTCCCTCGCCTCGCTGTACGACATGCAGATCGAACATCCGGAGGCGATGACCTACCGCGTCGAGGGCGGCGAGCGCGCCGGCCTCTCCTTCATCCAGCCGCAAAACGCCGACGACGTGCGCAAGCGCGGCGCGATGATGCGGCGATGGGCCGAGTTCAGCGGCGGGATGTTGGGCCGCACTCCCGACTACCTCAACGCGAGCATCGCGGCGATGGCGTCCGCGCGCGAGTTCTTCGCCGCCGCCGACAAGCGCTTCGGCGACAATATCGTGGAATACTACCGCGCCGCGCGTCGCAACGACTGGTGCGCCACCCATACGTTGCTCAACCCGCGCGCGAGCCGCGCCGCCGGATGGGCCGGCCAGACCGACGCCGACCTCGCCCTGCGCCTGGTCGAGGAAACCCGCGACGGAATAATCGTCAATGGCGCGCGGATGCTCGCCACGCTCGGGCCCGCATCCGAGGAATTGCTGGTCTTCCCCTCCACCGTGCTCAAGGAGGACCCGAGCCAGAAACCCTTCGCGCTGGCCTTCGCGGCGCAATGCAACGCGCCGGGGATGAAGTTCCTGTGCCGCGATCCGTTCGAATCCGAGCGGTCGCACTTCGACCATCCGCTCGCCTCGCGCTTCGAGGAGATGGATTGCGTTGTCATTTTCAACAACGTGCTGGTGCCGTGGGAGCGCGTGTTCGTGTGCGGCGATATGGCGCGATGCAACGCGCTATATGCCGAGACCGGCGCAGTGGTCAACATGATGCATCAGGTGGTGGTCAAGAACGCGGTCAAGAGCGAATTCATGCTCGGCCTGGCAACGCGAATCGCCCAGGTCAGCGACGCGATGAGCCTGCCGCACGTGCGCGAACGCCTCGCCGAGATGATCGTCACGACCGAGCTGATGCGCTCGTGCCTGCGGGCCGCCGAGGCCGACGCCGCGCCCGGCAAATGGGGCGAGTACATGCCCGCGCGTCCGCCGCTCGACGCCGCGCGCAATCTCTTTCCGAAGCTGTATCCGCGTCTCGCCGAAATCATCCAACTCAACAGTTCGTCCAGCCTGATGGCGACGCCGTCGGAGCAGGACTTCAAAAGCCCGCTCGCGCCCGAGATCGAACGCTACTTCGGTCAGGCCGACGCAGGCGCGCGCGAGCGTGTCGCGCTCTATCGTCTGGCGTGGGACGCCGCGGGCAGTTCGTTCGCGGGCCGCCAGGTGCTCTACGAGCGTTTTTTCTTCGGCGACCCGGTGAGGATGGCCAGCGCGCTGGTCGATAACACCGACCTGAAGCCGCTGGTGCAGCGGGTCAAGGATTTCATGGCGCGCACCGACTAGGTGCGCGCGGTCGGTCTGACACGAAAGTCGGGCATTCTTCCGAGATAACTATCCCGATGGCACGGCTGCGCAAAGCGGCGCGCATGTGGCGCGACCCGGAAAAGCGCGCGCTCGCGATGAGCGTGCTCGTAGCCGAAGACGGTCCGCTCTACGCGATCGATCCCGAGCGTCTCTTCGGACGCCGCGCGCCGCTGGAAATTGAACTCGGCGCCGGACGCGGCGATTTCATAATCGAATACGCGGCCCAGCGTCCCGAACGGGACTTTCTCGCCGTCGAACTGGCGGCCTCGGTCGCGCGGGTGCTCGCGCTTCGCGCCGCGCGGCGCGGTCTCGGCAATCTGCGCGTCGCACGGATGGACGCACGCACGTTGGTCAACCTGATGCTGCCGGCCGCGAGCCTGACCGCCTGCCACGTCTATTTTCCTGACCCCTGGCTCACGCTCTCGCAACAGAAGCATCGGATGTTCTCCGCCGGCTTTGCCGAGCGCTTAAAACGCGTGCTGGCGCCCGGAGCGATCGTTCACGTGGCAACCGACGTCGAGCCCTACGCGGCGGAGATGTTCGCGATGCTTTCCGGCGCGGGCTTTAGCCGGATCGAGTGCCCGGCGCCGGGTGCGCGAGCCTCTGGATTCGGGCTAAAATATCTAGCCCAGGGCAAGTCGGTCTTCTCCGCATCCTTTGCGATAACGTAGCGTGTTTCCTCACTCTCCCACTGTGGGCATCCGTCTCGGATCGAGCTTGCCTTGAGATCAGCCAGCGTCTAACCTGACGGTTGTTTCTTATTATGCGACGTTGGGCTTTTGTATTGGCGGCTTGTCTCGCGCTCTGCGCGTCGGCCTGTGCCGCTCATCAGCAGACTCCAACCGGCGAGAACTATTACTCGCTGGGGCAGCAGGCTTTTGCCACGCACGATTACCGCGGCTCGGTGGTCTACTTTCAGAAACTGATCGACCAGTATCCGTTCAGCCCCTACGCCGAGGACGCCGAACTCAAGATTGGACTTTCGCAGTACCAGCTCCAGCATTATCCCGAGGCGATCGCTTCCCTGGGCGACTTCGAGAAGATGCATCCGACCAGCAAGGAGATAGAAATCGCCTCGTACTACCTGGCGATGGCGCATTACGATCAGATTGGCCGGCCCGACCAGGATCAGAGCAACACCGAGCAAGCGCTCGAGCAGTTCGAGGTAATCGAACGACGCTATCCTGAAACGGGCTTCGCGGCGCTCGCCCATCAACAGATCTCCGTCTGCCGCGAGATGCTCGCGCGCCATCAGCTTTTGATCGGTGATTTCTACTACAAGCGGGCCAACTTCCGCGCCGCCGAATCGCGTCTTGCCGAACTGATGCAGAAATGGCCCGACACCCCGGTGGGCGACGAGGCGCTCTACCAGCTCGGCACTACGCTGGAGAAGGAAGGTAAGAAATACTCCGCCGCGCAGGCCTTCACCGCGGTCGAGCTGCATTACCCCGGCACCATCTACGCCAACAAGGCCAAGTACGAACTCAAAAAACTGCATCAGCCGGTGGACACCGAAGAGGACCCGCTCCACCTGGTGCTGACCGAGAGCGGATTCGGCGACACCGATCAGGTAAGGGTGCGCCAGGGCGAGGATACGACGGTGGCTTCCGCTTCGGATTCGAGCGTGTATGCTCCGCTCCCAATCCTCAAGGCGCCGCCGCCGACGCCATCCGACCCCAATTCACCCCAAGGCGCGCCGGATTCGGCCGCCTCCCCTGACAGCGCGGCCGCGCCGGGCGGGAGTTCCGTTGCCTCGGGTGGTCCCAGCGAAGGCGCGCCGACCGGAGGCGCAGCCGCTGCGGAAGCCACGGCCCCGGCCGCGGCAGCCGCGGGAGCGACTAGCCCGACGCCGCGGACCGGGCCCGCGACGCTCAACAAGGTCAGGCTCTCCTCGGCCGACCCACCGCTATCGGTGATCTTCGATCTGACCGGCCCGGTCGCCTTCGAAAATCAGCTCCAGGGCGGCTCCAGCTCATCGACCCTGACGATTCGATTGAAGGAAACCAAGCTCGCGAGCGGCCTTGCGACTCACATGGTGTTCGACCGCTCGATCTTCCACGACTGCGACATCCAGACCGACGCCGAGGGGACTACGGTCACCGTGAACACGGCGCCGGTGTCGCGCTTCGCGGTGGTGCCGCTCAACGCTCCGCCGCGCTTGCTGGTCACCTTTACCCCCGAACCGCAGCAGCCGTCGGGCGAAGGCGAGCCAGGCACCGGAAGCGGCGATTCGATCGATTAAGACGTCGCAGGGTACAGTAAGACTTCGCTCGAAACGGGCGATACGGCAACCGATTCTTTCGCTAGCGGTCGAAATGAGCGGTCGAGCTGTATTAGGGATCGCGCTAGCGGAAAATCTGGTCGAAGCGGAGGCCTAAAAAGCCCAGCACAACCTCCGCGTAGAGCCGGAGGCCCCATAGAAACCCATCAATTGGGATACGTTCGTCGTTCCCGTGGTAAAGCGCGCCATAGGGCATCCGCGGACCGATCCTAACCGGCGCAAACCCGTAGCAAGTTGCGCCAAGCTGCGCATAAAATTTGCTGTCGGTCGCCCCGGGCAGCATCCAGGCAATCGCTAGCGCTCCGGGATCCGCCATCTCGACATGATGCGCGATCAGCCGGAAAAGCGGGGTATCGGCGCTGCCCTCGGCTGGCGGCGCGCACTTCAGCACATCGAACGATGGTCCAGGTCCCACGATTTCGCGCAACTCGCCGAGGAAGCTCTCTGCCGTCTCGCCCGGCAAGGTGCGGCCGTCGAGGACCACCGAAGCCTCGCCGGGGATGACGTTGTCTTTATAACCGGCGCGCAGGATAGTGGGCGCGACGGTGTTGGCCAGCATCGCTCGAAACAGCGGCGGTGCGCTTTGCGGGTCGAGGCCAAGCTGATCGAGCGTGCGACGCATCAACGGCGTCACCCGAAGCCGCATCGGGGTCCGATGGATCCGCACTACGATTTCCGCCAGCGCGGCGAGTGCGCTATCGGAACGTGGGATCGAACCGTGGCCGGGCGGCCCGCTGACCGTCAGCTTGACGGTCACGTAGCCCTTCTCCGCGACCTGGATTGGGTAATAGCGACGCGCGCCAAGATGCAGAGTGAACCCTCCCGCCTCGTTCAGCACCCATCCCGCACGGATCAAATCCGGATGACGTTCGACCAGAAAGCGCGTGCCGAGTTCCGAACCGGCCTCCTCGTCAGCCACCGCCGCTAGCACCAAGTCGCGGTTGAGCGCGACGCCGGCCCGCGCAAGCGCTAGCACCAGGCCCAGATCCATCGCACCCTTGGCCTTCATGTCGATCGCACCGCGGCCCCAGACGCAGCCCTCGGCGACCTCGCCCCCAAAGGGCGCCCGGCTCCATCGCGCGGTCTCGACCGGCACAACGTCCGTGTGCGAGGAAAGCATCAGCGGCGCGGCACCGGCGTCGCCCTTGAGACGCGCCACCAGGTTGGCGCGGGTGGGCTCTTTCTCGAGCACCACGGACGCGATGCCTTCGGCACCCAGGGTCGCGGCGATAAAATCGGTGGCGAGGCGCTCATTGCCGGGCGGATTGCTGGTGTCGAAGCGGATGAGCGCGCGCAGGTATTCGAGCACCTCGCGCTCAAAGCTGTCCCACGGCGTCCGCAGCGATCGGTCTTGCGCAATCGAGCTCACGGTTCCATGAGTCTATCCGATCGTCGGCGAGCCTGTGTAGCTCGGGCACCAAAAGTCAGGGAGATCTGAGGTACCGTTGCCTCGAAGAACCTTGGTTGATCTCCTTCAATTGAAGCTCCGTCAACGGCACTGTCCATTAACTTCGATTTAACATCCCAGCAACAGCGGGAGCATAGGTTCCTCGCTCGTATGGGATTAACACGGCGAGAGTTACTCCGAGGGGGCAGTCTGTTCGCAGCGGCTGCCATTGGTGCCCGCGCCAACCAGATGGCGCAAAGGCCACGCACGCCCGAGGCTATCCTCAACCCGAATTTGCTTGTCCGCTTTGTCGATCGGCTCCCGATTCCTCCAACAGCGAAGCGCTACGGGCTTCGTCCCGACCCTTCAAATCATGACCGCTTGGTTCCATATTACCGGCTCGAAATGCAGCAATTTGACACCAGGCTGCATCGCGATTTGAAACCAACCCGACAATGGGGCTACAGCGCGAGCGTCCCCGGGCCTACCCTCGAGACTGAGAGCGGCGAAGGGTTCTGGGTTGAATGGGTGAACCGCTTGCCGTCCCGGCATTTTCTCCCGATCGATCATAACCTGCACGGAGCAGGCACCGACGTGCCCGATGTCCGGACCGTTGCTCATCTTCATGGCGCAAAGGCGCCACCGGAGAGCGATGGTTATCCCGAAAATTGGATCGTGACAGGCCAGTCCGCCGTCTACCACTATCCGAACCAGCAAGCGGCGGCGTTGCTCTGGTATCACGACCACGCCATGGGCATTACGCGCCTCAACATTTACGCCGGTCTGCTGGGCGGCTGCTTAGTCCGCGACCGGTCGGAGGTTTCGCTCAACCTGCCCAGCGGCAAATACGAGATACCTCTGATTATTTACGATCGAACCTTGAAACAATCGGGGGAGCTTTATTATCCGATTTCGGGACTGCCGGGCGCTCCCTGGGTTCCCGAGCTCAACGGCAACGCTATCGTAATCAACGGGAAAATCTTCCCCTACGTCGAGGTCGAGGCGCGCAAGTACCGCTTCAGGGTCCTTAATGCGGCGAACTTTCGATTCTTCACCATATCTCTTTCCAATCGCCAGCCGCTTTATCAAATCGGAACCGATCTTGGTTTGTTGCCCGCGCCCGTCGAGCTCAACCGCCTTTCGCTCTTCCCAGCCGAACGCGCCGATGTCGTGATCGATTTCAGCGGCCGCGCGGGTCAGACCATCGTAATGAAAAATCTGGCCACCGAAATACTCCAATTCCGCGTCCTACCGGCCGCCGCCAAAGACTCCAGCGCCCTGCCCGCTCGACTGCTCCCATTCAAGCGCATGGCCGAAAACGAAGCGGAGCGAACCCGCACTTTGACGCTTTCGGAATCCGATGACTACAAGGGCAACTCAAAAGTCATGCTGCTGGATGGAAAACGCTTTCACATGCCGGTAAGCGAGAAACCCACTATCAACACCATCGAAATCTGGGAGCTGGTCAACCTGACCGGCGACGCACATCCTATTCATCTTCATCTGGTGCGTTTCCAGATCCTTGACCGGCGGCCCTTTGACCGCTTTGCCTACAACCTTGGCAATACATTGAAGTACACTGGACCGGCGATTCCGCCGGCGGCGCACGAAGCGGGTTGGAAAGACACCGTGCGCACGGATCCTGACACTGTCACCAGGATCATCGTTCCGTTTGTGGGTTATCCGGGCCGTTATGTCTGGCATTGCCATCTTCTCGAGCATGAAGACAATGAGATGATGCGGCCGTACGAAGTGATGGCCGGGAAACCTTCGAGCGGCGGCGATCAAATGACTAACGGCACATCGACCGGCGGCGATCGTCAGCCACGAACTTCACGCGTTCCCGGTCCGCCCGCATGAACATTCGCACATCGGACTATTCATTACCTCGCGATGACATATTGTTTACGATCTTTCGCAACCGGCTACTTCACTGACACGTAAACTTATCCGGCGAATGTATTAACCTCGAAGCGTCATCCTCCCCTGGTCGGCAGGAGTTTCCACAACTGTTTTCTGGGGAGGAAAGGTTATGTACAGGATCGCGAGAAAGAGATGGATAGCGATGTTCGCATTGGGGGCCATGTTGTTCGGTCAAATGGGAATGCCGCTGCGGAGCGCCGCTCAAGGAGATATCAATAATGACGCGGCTTTCCGTCTGAACGAACAGGTCGGCCAAAACGGAAAAGCTTCACCACAGAATTCTCCCGCGGGGGCGCAATTATCCGATCCGCAGGACCGCAGCAATTCCACGCGGACTCCCATCAAGCATGTCATCCTCATCATCGGCGAAAATCGTACCTTCGACCATGTTTTTGCCACCTACTATCCACCGCAGGGGCAAACCGTCAAAAACCTTCTCTCGGAACGGATAATACGGGCGAGCGGCGATCCAGGCCCGAACGCCAAGGCAGCGACCCAATGGCAGGCTGCGGACACCACTACCTATTCCATCAGTCCATCCAAGACCGAAGCCTTCAACGAACTGCCCGCGATGAACACCGACGGGGCGCCTCAAGCGCCTCATTTCCCCAGCGCCTCCGCCGCGGAGACGGTCGAGCCAGCGCTGCCACTCGGAGACTATGACGAGTTGGCCAACGGCGGAACGGGTTTGCCCGCGGACGTGGTCGACACCCGCTTTCCATTTACTGTCAGCGGAGCCGACGTTAATTCGTTCCTACCAGGAATAAGCGGTCCGGTCGGACTGACCGACTACATCTCGTACGACGACTATGCGAGCAGCCCGGTGCATCGGTTCTTCCAGATGTGGCAACAGCTTGATTGCAATGCGCACAAGGCGACCGCTAAAAACAACAGCGGTTGCCTGAATGATCTGTTTCCATGGGTTGAAACCACTATAGGCGCCGGCAGCAATGGCGCCCCGCAGCCGAACCCATTCACGAATCAAAACACCGGCGAAGGCTCGACGTCGATGCAGTTTTTCAATGTCCTGAACGGCGACGTCCCGTATTTTGCGCAACTCGCCCAGCAATACGCGCTGAGCGACAACTTCCATCAGTCAATCATGGGTGGAACCGGCGCGAATCACATCATGCTGGGATTCGGCAGCCTGATCTACTATGCCAACTCCAAGGGCAATCCAGCCACTCCGCCCGCCGGTCAAATTGAAAACCCCAACCCGCAGCACGGTACGAACAATTACTATACTAACGACGGCTACGGCAGTACGACCACGGGCCAAGGCGGATCCTATGTGAATTGCGCCGACAAGACACAGCCTGGCGTCGCTCCAATTTTGAATTATCTCAATTCGCTGCCGTACAAGCCGTTTCTCGGAGGTGACTGCCAGGCAAACGCATATTACCTGGTCAATAACTACAATCCGGGCTACCTGGGCGACGGGAGTCCAGCCCCGCTCGGTCCAACCCAGTTCACGATTCCTCCGTCGACGCAGAACAACCTGGGGCTGCTACTGACAAATCATCACGTCTCTTGGAAGTATTACGGCGAAGGGTGGGACGGCGGCAAAGAGGATGGCGAAGCCGGCACCTTTTGCAACATCTGCGACCCGTTCCTGTATTCGACGCAGATCATGACCAACCCGACGCTGCGCGCCCATAACCAGGACATTCAGGACCTCTATTCCGACATTACTGAAAACACCCTGCCGGCGGTGTCTATCGTGAAACCGGATGGCTTTCTTGACGGCCACCCGGCTTCATCGAAGCTCGACCTGTTCGAGGGGTTTTGCCGGAAGATCATCGAGATGGTTCAGGCGAATCCAGTGGTATGGAAAAATACCGCGGTGATGATCACGTTCGATGAGGGCGGCGGCTTCTGGGATTCCGGCTATGTTCAGACGATCGATTTCTTCGGTGATGGGACTCGGATTCCACTCCTGGTGATATCCCGCTATTCGAAGGGCGGCCGGGTTATACATACCTATTACGACCACGTCTCCTTCGACAAATTCGTGGAAGCCAACTGGGCAATCGGCGAAACCATCTCGAACCGGAGCCGCGATAATCTGCCGAACCCAGTTACGGATTCGTCTAATCCGTATGTTCCGCTCAACAGCCCGGCGATCGGCGACCTGATGGATATGTTCACTTTCCCCTAACATCAGGCGCGGGCTCGGATTGTACTGTCAGAGCGGAGCGGCAGTTGCTGCCGCTCCGCTCGCTAACTGAATCCTTCGGTGATCGAACGATATCCCGTTCCATATACCCAGTGCGGCGTAATTTGTTACAACACAGGTTCAGAAAGGCCGCGGGGCTGATTTTCTTCGCGATCAGCCTCGCGGCTCCCTCATGGATACATGCCGATGACGAGTTCAAAGCGCTTCCAGGTCTGTGGAAAACCACTTTGACCAGCGCCACTTCCGCGCCAGCCACTTCGCCGGCAGTAAGCTGGCATTGCGTCGACGAAGGTTCGGATCCCTGGGTGAATTTTGCCTATATACCGGCATCGCTCGATCAATCCTGCAAAAGAACTTACACCTACCGCACGAGCACCTCGCTTAGATGGCGGCTTGATTGCGCCGGGCCGTCAACCATTACCGATGAGGGCTCGATCGTCTTCAGCGCAGCCGACCATTACACGGGTAAAGTCGAGCTACGTGGAACGCTTATGGGATACCCGATCGCCCAGACGATCATGGTCGAAGGCAAACGATACGCGGCTTGCACCAGCCCCCAGGACTGATCCCAGGACAGATTTGGGGCTTTCTCGGGAGGCTCGCGGGCGGACGGCGTGCCTCTCGCGGCCGCGTCTGAGGAATTTGAACGAATTCTTTATAATCTGTTAACAGAGTCTTTATTTACCTGGACTGTGTCAGATGTTATCGTAGTACGCGACCGGAGAGTATGTCCGTTTGGCACCACCGACCCGATTTTCCATGAGAACCAATGAGAAACGCACCCCTTCTCCTCACCGTCGGCGTGACAACCGTGCGGTTCCTTCGACGCGCGGCGCACGGCTCGGTCGACTAACCGAAGGTTTTTCACGTCCGGGCATCCGAAAGGCGCGTCGCCAGGCGCGCCATTGGTTGGAAGCCAACGGCCTGACGATCGCGTTGGTATTCGCGATGATGGTCGCCGCCTGGATCGTCGCGGAACGCTGAGAGTCAGAGCCGCTGCCGGCGGCAGGTTCACCGCCGGAAATCCTTCGTCCACAAAGCCGCGAGCGCTCGCGAATCGAAGGTTCGGCCGTGTCTTGTTTCGCTTAGCAAACGATAAATAGAATATGGGCGCGATGAAGGCAGGTGCCAAATCGGTCGGAGGGAGCGGTAAAGCCGAGCTAACCCGAAAGCGTTTGCAGCCATTTGACCGGGAACGGCTTATCGTCGAGGCTGCCGTGCGCTTTTTTGCCGAGAATGGATTTGAGGGACAGACTCGCAAGCTGGCGGCCTCTCTCGGAATCACCCAGCCGCTCCTTTATCGATACTTTCCAAGTAAGGAAGCTCTCATCGAGCGAGTCTACCAGGAGGTGTTCATCGGCCGGTGGAATCCCGACTGGGAAATGTGGCTGGAGGACCATCAGCAGCCGGTTGGAAAACGCCTGACCCGCTTCTATAGAGATTACGCGCGGATATTGTTGGCGCCCGACTATTTCAAGCTCTTCATTTTATCCGGACTCAAGGGACTGAATTTCAACACGCGGCATATCGAAAACCTCCGAAAACGGATTTTCCCTCGCGTCGTGGAGACCCTGCGGCGTGCGTACAAGATGCCTTCATGCGGGGAAGTGCCGGCCACGGAGACGGAAATTGAACTGGTTTGGGGACTTCACGCGGCCATCCTGAACCTGGGCGTCCGCCGCTGGCTTCACGGTCTCCCCCTGCCTTCGGATCTTGACCGGGATATTGAAACGAAAGTCCAGGCCTTTCTATATGGAGTGCCGCGCGTCATCCAGAAAGAGGCCAATCTCGCTCCCGCCCGACCGGCGAGTTCGCGCCGGCGCTTGACACTTGCCCGCAAGTTATCTATCAAGCGATAAATAACTCTCAAAGCCATAGAAGACGGGCGTTCCCGATCGGCGCGCACCCGGAAGCAGTTCAGGGTTAAGGAACCGGGCTTCCACTACATGGCTTCCAAGCAATGTCGGGAGGATCGAAAAGATGGCCAATTCACGCATCCTGGTAAAAAACGGCGTCGTCCTCACCCTGACCGAACCCGGGGAAGACTTTGGGAAAGGCCGGCAGGCTGACGTACTCATTGAAGCTGGAAAAATCCGCACGATAGCCGCCGGCATCAATGCGGACGACTGCGAGGTGATCGACGCTTCGGACTGTATCGTTATGCCCGGTCTGGTCGATACTCATCGCCACGTCTGGCAGACAGCCCTCCGCGGAATATGCGCGGATGACACGCTCAAAGGTTACATGCGGGCGATCCGGTTTCTTCGAGGCAAGCTCTATAGGCCCGAAGATATATACGCCGGCAACTGGGTGGGAATGCTGGAGGCGATAAACGCCGGCATCACGACGGTCTTCGATTTCTCTCACTGCATCAATTCGCCGCAGCATGCGATCGCCGCAATCCAGGGGCTTCATGACTCCGGCGCCCGCGTAGTCTTTGGCTACGGTTACAATGAAGTGCCCCTGGAGCACCCCGCGTTCCAGGGATTCGAGGATCGCCGCTCCGACATGCGCCATTTGCGTGAGAAAGTGCTCTCAAGCGATGACGCCCTCGTGACGATGGCGGTCGCAACCTCAGACCTGCCGATTTGCGGCATCGAGCGGCTCAAGGCCGAGGTGCTGGGAGCGCGCGAGCTGGGCCTGCGGATATCCATTCACGCCAACACCTGGGAGTTCCCGGAACGCGCCCCTGAAATCGGACTGCTCCAGCAACACCATCTGCTCGGATCCGATCTGCTTTTCGTTCACACGAATCTCTCCAACGGCGACGAAATCAAGATGATCGCGGATTCAGGGGGATGGATCGCTTCGACGCCGGAAACCGAGATGCAGATGTGCATGGGACCATCGGTGATTGGCCGCTTCATGAAAGCGGGCGGCCTGCCGACCTTCGGGACCGACATCATATCCAACAACAGCGGGGATCTGCTGGTTCAGGCGCGCCTGGGACTCCAGACGCAGCGTTTACTCGACAACGCGGAAGTGCTCAAAACCCATGAAGGACCGGAAACGCTGACGCTCTCAATCCGGGACATCCTGAAGGCGGTGACGATCAATGGAGCGAAAGCGTTGGGGCTCGACGGCAAGATTGGCACGCTCGAACCCGGCAAGGATGCGGATGTGATTCTGGTGCGGACCGATGAGATAAATACGATGCCTTTGAATGACCCGGCCGCAACGCTGCTGTTGCATTCTCATCCGGGGAACGTCGATACCGTTATGGTCGGAGGCACCGTCGTCAAGCGAGGCGGCAAGCTGATTGCCGATATGGGCAAAGCCAAAAAGGTGCTGGGAGAGTCATTCCGGCACATCGTCGACCAGGTATCGAAGACCATAGTCAGCCTGCCCGGCGGTTACAAGGCGGACTGAACGGGGCGCGGCCGTTTGCTCAAACCAGGAGAAATCGATCATGGCTGAATATTTGAAGAAACGCATTGCTGCCGCGGTCTCCGACGATGCCGATGCCGCCGTACGGGCCACCGTGGAAAAGATCATTGCCGACGTGAAAGCACGAGGCGACGCGGCCATACGCGATCTGTCTAAGCGGTTCGACAACTGGTCGCCGGCGGACTTCAGACTGCCGCCGGATGAAATTGAGCGGCTGGTCGCTTCCGTACCGGAACAGACGATCGCCGACATCAAGTTTGCGCAAGCGCAGATTCGCCACTTTGCCGAAGTACAAAAAAGTGCGCTCAAGGACGTTGAGGTCGAAACGATTCCCGGTGTGCGCCTGGGCCACAAAAATATTCCGGTAACCAGTGTCGGCTGTTACGTACCGGGTGGACGTTACCCTATGGTTGCTTCCGCTCACATGAGTATAGTCACCGCCCGAGTGGCGGGAGTATCTCGTGTGATCGCGTGCACGCCTCCTACCGCCGGACACCCGCATCCCGAGACGATCGCCGCGATGCAGCTTGCGGGCGCCGACGAGATCTACGTGTTGGGCGGAGTCCAGGCGGTCGCGGCGATGGCGCTCGGGACCGAATCGATTGGCGCTGTTGATATGCTGGTCGGACCCGGTAATGCGTATGTCGCGGAAGCCAAGCGTCAGCTTTTTGGACGCGTCGGCATCGATCTTCTGGCAGGCCCCACAGAGATATTAGTAATCGCCGACGAGACCGCCAGCGTCGAGATGGTAGCTACTGACTTGCTGGGACAGGCGGAACATGGGCCGACGTCCCCGGCCGTTCTGATAAGCACCTCGCGTGCGCTCGCCGAGGCGTTGTCCGCGGAAATCGAACGGCAACTGAAGGTGCTCCCAACGGCTGAGGTGGCGGCGACGGCGTGGCGCGACTACGGTGAAATCATCCTGGTAGATAGTCGAGAAGAAGCAGCCGCGGAAGCCGACGATCTCGCGTTTGAGCATGTGGAGGTGCTCACCCGGGATCCCCGATGGTTCCTCGGCCGAATGCACAACTACGGCGCGTTGTTCCTGGGTCCCGAGACTAACGTTTCCTACGGAGACAAGGTGATTGGCACCAACCACACGCTGCCCACGAAGGGAGCCGCCCGATACACCGGCGGATTGTGGATTGGCAAGTTTATGAAGACCGTCACGTACCAGGAGTGTACTCCTCAGGCGAGTGTGACGGTTGGCGAGTACTGCTCTCGCCTATGTGCGATCGAACGTTTCTGGGGTCACAAAGAGCAGGCGGATTTGCGGCTGCGCCAATACGGCGGTCAAAATGTAGGACTGGCCACAAAAACGGCAGCCTGAAATACATCCGACAAAAATGAACCGGCAACTATGAACCCGCCCGGAGACGCCGCCTCGTTACCGCGGCTTGACGATCGCAAGGCCCTCGTTACAGGCGCGGGAAGCGGGATCGGGGCGGCCGCGGCCGGCGCGTTAGCGCGCGCGGGTGCCGAGGTAGTTCTGGTGGGCCGGACTCGCGCCGCCCTGGAAAAGGTAGCGGCGGAAATCAGATCGAGCGGCGGAACCGCCCTGCCCTTGGTCTGTGACGTAACCGACGCGGCCGCAATTCGGCAAATCATCGTCGGCTTGGATTCGCTTGATATCCTGGTGAACAACGCCGGCGGCAATATTCCCGAGCCGTTTGTAGACGTCTCCGATACTCACCTGGACGACCTGCTCAACCTAAACGTTCGAGCGGCATTTCAGGTCGCTCAGGCCGCGGTTCGTAAGATGCTTGAACATAAGGACAGACAAGTCCGCGGCGGGGCGGTTATCAACATCACTTCGCAGATGGGCCATGTCGGAGCGCCCAACCGCACCGTTTACTGCATGACCAAGCACGCTCTTGAAGGCCTGACCAAGGCGATGGCGGTTGAACTGGCCCCGCGCAACATACGGGTGAATTCCATCGCCCCTACCTTCGTGGAGACTCCGCTGACGAAATCGTTTTTGACCAACGATGATTTCAAAGAGTGGGTTTTGCAGCGGATTCCGCTGGGCCGACTGGGCAATCCGGAAGACATCGGCTGGGCGATAGCGTTTTTGGCTTCCCCGGCCGCTTCGATGATCACGGGCACGAGCCTGGTTGTCGATGGCGGATGGACTGCGCAATAGGCCTTCTGTTACCGCGACATTCGCCCGATAGGTTGCTGCCGTAGTTTCATCCCATCCGACGCGGCTTCGCTGTTCGGCTTGCTGCGCGAAAAAACTGCTCAGCGCGAAGCATGTGATGAAGCGGCTACTCGGCTCGGCCGTGGTTCCGACCCATTACCCGCGGCCGCGCGATCGAGAACGGCCAGATTCTCGAGCGCCGGTCGATAAGCCGGGTAGGCTCGAACGAGATCGGTCCAGACCGCGCGGGCACTTTTGTAATCGCCCGTCTCCGCGTACAGCACGCCCAAAGTGTTCCGCGCTTCGGGTTGATTCGGTTGGAGCGTCAGCGACGCCAGAATTTCGTTCCTCGCGGCGGGCAGCAGCCCCGCGTGCTCGTATGCCAGCGCGAGACTGAAATGGGCCTCCGCGTGCCGCGGTCCGAGCTTAACCGCTTTAGTCAAAGCGCCTATCGCGGCATCGGTATCGTGATTCTCCAGGTAAACGATGCCCAGATTGAGGAAAAGATCCCATTGCCGCAGGCCTAGTTGTTCGGCTCGCAGATATTCACGCAATTCTCCCGCTCTGTCTTCACTCATCCCGTAGGCGAAGCCAAGATGGTAGTGAGCGAGCGCATTGCTCGGATTTTGCCGCAGCACTTTTTCATGCAGCCGGATTGCTTCCGGATAGTCCTCAATGCCCAGAGCGTAATCCGCGTTGACATCGCAGACCATTTCCTCAGGAGCCATCCCCGAAGCGGCCCGAAGTTCCCCTGGAGGAAGGAGAACGCTCAATGCGACCAGCACCGCGACAAGCGACGGTAGGCTGTGCCAATTCACACCTCCTTTGTGCGCGTTGCTCTTCACCGATGGCCCTATCGCGGCCGCTGCCTTTCGCCACGCGGGGATGAATGCGGCTCGTAATGAGCCATTTTCTTGTAGATAGCCAGGACGATCCGGTAGAAGCGCTCACCGGACGCGTCGGGATACTCTTCGCTCGCCCGAGCTTTGGCGCGCTCCCAGAGGATCTCCTCTTCGGGAGTTCTGACCACGTTCACCGGCATCTCTAAACCCTTGGGCTTCGTTTAAGCTATTGTCATGCCAACCAGAAGAATCGGTAGAATGTCCCATGATCAATCATCACGGTCATAATCATCCGGATAAGTGTGGGTGGCGACTTCTCAGATAAGGAATAAAATTCGCGAAAAAGGTCTACTCGCGCGTGACGGTGACGTGAAGTTTCCGGGATCTCAAGACGTTAATGGAGCGAATTTGATATGCGTGCGATGGTGATTGAGACACCGGCGGCGATCGAAACCAATCCACTAAAATTGATTGACACGGCACCGCCAACACCAGGCCTCGGCGAAATTCTGGTGCGAGTCAAAACCTGTGGCGTTTGCCGCACCGATCTCCACGTCACGGAAGGCGACCTTCGCCCCAAGCATCACAGGATCATTCCGGGTCATGAGGTGGTCGGCGTGGTGGAGAAGACGGGGCCGGCGTGCAAGCGATTCACGCAGGGAGCGCGCGTCGGCGTGGCGTGGCTGCGCGAGACTTGCGGCACATGCGCGTATTGCCGGCGCGGCCGCGAAAATCTATGCCCAAACGCGCGCTTTACCGGATGGGATCATGACGGGGGCTACGCCGAGTTCGCTACCGTGCGCGAAGATTTCGCGTATCCCATCCCGCCGACGCTCGACGATGAACACGCGGCACCCCTGCTCTGCGCCGGCATTATCGGCTTTCGGGCGATCAAGCGCGCCGAGATCAAGCCGGGCGCGACTGTGGGGCTCTATGGCTTCGGCGGTTCGGCTCATCTCGCGATACAGGTACTGAAGCACTGGAAGTGCCGAGTCTTTGTGATGAGCCGCGGTGGAATTCATCAGGAACTTGCCATGGAGCTCGGGGCAGAATGGGTAGGCAGCGCAACCGCCCGTCCTCCCGCGCCATTGGATGCGGCGATACTGTTCGCACCCGCGGGCGAGCTGGTGCCGCCCGCCTTGGAAGCGCTCGATCGCGGCGGAATCCTCGCAATCGCGGGAATCTACCTGACGGCGGTACCGCAACTCGACTACGCACGCCATCTTTTCGAGGAGAAGGAACTGCGCAGTGTGACGGCCAACACGCGCGCCGACGGCGAGGAGTTTCTCAGGATAGCGGGCGAAATTCGGATGCAAACCCATACGGTCGCGATGAAACTGGAAGATGCGAACCTGGCGCTCAACATGCTCAAGCATGATCAACTGCGCGGTGCGGCCGTCCTCCACGTTTCGTAGGCACGCCTACCCGTCTTGATGGACGTGTGGGCATATCAGTATGGCTTACAACTCGACTGCCGGCCGAAGCCTTGCACAGGAAAGGCGTTCGAGCTATCAATGGGCTCGAATTGGGCAGCCAAGAAGGAAATTTCGGCAGTCTCACAGCCAAGCGAAGTCATTATGCCAATACTTTGCTTGTTCCGCTCGCGGCAACGAACCCTGTGCAGACAACTCCGGTTTGTTGGGTTCGCGTTCAGCGCTTTAAAGATGTCTTCGATGGCCCAATTGACCGAGTTCAAGCAGTCGTTCGTCGTCCGGATGATCCTAACTTTGAGCGCGAAATACACTATGTGAAGGCAAACTCTACGGTCTTGCTTTAACCATTCTTACTAAACTTGCCCCTCCTGAAATGAGTTTGTTCCATAAGCAAGGAAAGGCTTCGACTCGAAACCTCGTAGTCGTGCGGGCGGGACGCGTCTCGCTGCATCCGCACTGGCTATGCGGAGCGGCACCGAACTTTGACCTCCTTGTCACGGCCTACGAAGAAACGCCGGCGGCGCCGCCGTCTCCAAGAATTAAAGAGACCTTCCTGCGGGGCCGAAAGATAGAAGGATATCATCGGCTGTTTACAGAATCGCCAGAATTGCTGCGCGAATACGATCAGATCGCGCTGTTTGACGATGATATCGAGACTGATTCCACCACGATTAATCGGCTGTTTGCGGAAGGCAACCGATATTCTCTGGAGTTGTACCAGCCGTCCTTGACCTGGGATAGCTATATTTCCTACGGCATAGTTCTTCACAATCCGGTCACGCGGCTTCGGTTCGTAAATTTCGTTGAGATGATGTGCCCTGTCTTCTCTGCCTCTATGCTTGCTCGCGCGTTGCCGCTATTTTCTGTTAGACTCGAAACTGCAATCGACCTGCTGTGGTGCAGGTTGCTCGAAGAGGCGTGGTGCAAGTTCGCAGTGATTGACACTGCTTCGGTCCGGCATACGCGCGCAGTGGGTAAACATCGAGCGAAACAAGGATTTGTCGGCGAAAATGCCGAATATCAAAACGTAATCGACAAAGTGCGACAAAGAACCGGAATCCCCTTTTACGGTCCGGTCGCGTATGCAGCGATCCTTCGGAATGGCCGGCGAATCGAACGTCGCTGGGAGATGGCAGCTATCTCAATGGCGCCGCTTTTCTCGACTGTAAAGCCGAAAGGTTCGACGTGGTACTATCGTCCGATCGTCGATCATATCTGGCACAACCTTACTCGCCCGATCGCCAACGAACGGATTGATCTAAATCTCGTCGTCCAGAACCTGTCGTATCCCGTCTAGACAAATGCGCGATTGGTAAATTGCCGGAGCGAGTTCGCGCTCGCCATTGCCGATCTCCGACCAAAGGGTAAATTAAGTTCAACCAGACGCCGGTGCGCTAGAGCCTTCCGGCGAATGCGTTGAGACAGTGACACTAACCTGAGACTTACGGTTCTATACAAGGAAGAATTAGGGCATGGAAGAATCCGTCGGTGCGCAAGAGCAAAGGCGGGAAGCGTCAGGGGGCTTGCTGGCACGCAACGCGACCTGGAATTTGATTGGTTGTGGCGCTCCTCTGCTCATTGCAGTGATTGTAATTCCGATTTTGATTCGCGGTCTCGGCACCGCCAAATACGGGACGTTGGCGATCGCATGGGGAGTGGTCGGTTACTTCGGGTTCCTGAAAGTAGGCCTGGACTTCACTCTAGCCAAGCTGGTGGGCGAGCGGATTGGCCACGATTCGCAGGATCAGATCCATGGTTTGTTTTATACCGCGCTGATTCTGCTATTGTTCTCGGGAATTGCCGGCGGCGTGATCTTGGCAGCGATCTCCCGGCCATTAGCCTACTCGTGGTTGCATGTTCCACCGGAACTGCGAGCGCAAGTATGCACGGTCTTTAGAATTTTCGCGTTATCGTTGCCTTTCGTGATTAGCGCCGCATGTTTCGTTGGCACGCTGTGGGCCTACCAGCGCTACGATCTCGCAAACAAAGCGACGGTAGTGACGGGAATCTTCACTTTCGCCGCCCCGGCTGCAGCTTTGGCTTTTTCGCATAGTATCGTTTTGATCGCGGTCCTATGGGCCGCCGTCCAAGTGCTGTCCTGGGCATTGTTTCTATTGCTATGCGTCTACGTAGTACCCGGGCTGGGCCTTCTGCCACAGGGCCGAAGGATGTGGGTGCGACCACTGCTTACCTTTGGAGGTTGGCTCTCAGTCGGTGGTCTGGCCGAACCGATTTTTCTTTACTCGGACCGATTCTTCCTGGGAGCGCTGGTCTCACTTAGCGCGGTCGCGTATTACGCCACTCCATTCGAGATGGTGATTAGAATATGGATCATCGCGGACTCGCTAAACGGCGCCCTTCTTCCTGCATATAGCGCCAGTTTCAAGGGCGATGGTATCCGGGCGATGCAACTGCTGGAAAGAATCGGCCATTACCTCTTCCCAATAGTTCTCGTCATCGTCCTTTTCGCTGTCCTATTTGCGAAGGAGATTCTATCACTCTGGATCGACCCGAGTTTCGCGGCGCATAGCGCGGTGATCTTGCAATGGCTGGCCCTGGGCGTGCTATTCAGCAGTATCGCGCGGATACCGTGGACCCTTCTCATAGCAGCCCACCGTCCCGATATATTAGGCAAGTTGCCGCTTTTCGAGGTGTTTTTCTATCTCGTGTCCTTATATTTCGCGATTCGCTATTTCGGATTAGAGGGTGCCGCCATAACCTGGACCTTACGAATGGCTTTCAATTGTTTTGCACTCCATTTCATCACCTGGCGTTTGCTGCCGGATACAGCTCGAGCGATGAGAAAGAACGCAGGCCTCATGATTGTTTCCCTTTCGGTACTCGCGCTTACGGCGGTTTTGCCGCAGCTTCTCGCAATCAGAGGCCTATACTTTGTACTGGTATCCGCCACGATGCTTTCATGGATGTGGTTTTATATTCTGTCTTCGGACGAGAGGGAATCACTGCGACTCGGATGGAAATGGCTTGTCAAAGCCTAATTCGTGCGTATCAATCCGCGAGAGACCAACTGATTTCACTTGCGCTCGCGAGCTTCGATCGGCCAGCTATCGGCCACGTCATCTCCTTCAGACAAACGAAGCGGTCCTAGGAAACAACAATCATCATTACGATTGCGCTCAAAGAACGGTTGGAAGACGTCGTACCGAAGATCGGTTCCTATATTGAAAAGAGCGTCAGCGGCCAAACGGGGATCACTGCGGTGTAGCCAGCAGACCATCGAATGGAGGAATTGCAAGATATTCTGAAAGTCTATACTTCAAATCAAGATTCTCTGGCCGCTTAACTCTTCGAAATATCATTTCGAACAATTTATTATACTCCGAATACGGCCTGACTTTTACAGTCTGATCATGGTTGTGGGGAATCCTGATTTTAATATTCTTCGTAACACTATCTCCACTGACGATCCAGCCTACCTTGGACAGATCCAATTGATAGTTGTGCACCTCAACGGGAAGAGGCGCGTAGGGCGTGTGCCAAAAAGGCGCATCGGGTTTGGCCATATATGCCAGGGTCAACGAGCGCAACCCCCAATGACAGCTTCCAGCTCCTGAATACCAATCGACGATTCTACGATCAGTCTCGAAATATCCCATGGTCAAAGTTCCATCGCGAAGGACTCCGTGGCCGACGAAGTACCGCCAAGTGACATCCATAGCGCGACGCGCCAGCCCGGGAGAAATAGACGAGGGGGACAGGAATGATGCCGCGATGACAGCCGATGGAACTGCGGTTCGATAGCAAATACTTCTGCCCATCATTGGGAGACCTGCGGGAGAAACAAGATGCGCTGTTAAGTCCCCAGATTCGTTGAGCGCCTGGGCGATAAAGGCTGCATCAACATCAGGCTTCATTAAATGAATCCAGTAAAGTTCGTAGGGTATGCCCCACGCGTTGTAGTAGTCGATCTCTCCGGTTGGGCCGTCGCGGAACCAACCACGCTCTAGGTAGTTCTTTTTGAACTCAAAATAGTTCTTATAATCACCGGCGCTTGCAACACCAACATTATCAAGAAAAGCATGCACAGTGACTGGGAACAAAATCCAGGTATTGCGAGTCGATATGGATGCCTTATCTACCTGAAGCAACCAAGTAGCAATCCTATTCTTTTCTTCATTAGCGAGTGTGTCCCAAATCTCGCGACGTGTCAGCCAAAGAAGCCTGGCAATATCTGCAGCTTCGACAATGCGCTGGTCATTGTCGTTCATTTTGCCCCAATAACCCGGCGAAGACGGATCGACGCCCGTCAGAATGCCCGAGCGAATGATTGACACCAAATCTATGACCTTCCCCGTCTGAGGATCTGTGACGAGCGCGCTGCGGCCCGAGTAGATCCAGGCACCGAACATAGGCGCTGTTCGTGCAAAACCCTCTAGCCCGCTAACTGCATATCCTCGAAAGCTCGGCAGCCCCGGATAATGTATCAGGGATAAGTCAGGAGCGGCATTGGCGAGAAACCCGTGGAGGAAATAATCGAACAAGGCCTCGTAACGGTCCTTGTCTGGAACTGCGGTGGCCAGAAATCGCTGACTGACCTCGCGATCAATCGGCGTTGGTCGTTTGTCCAATGGCCGATACAAGTACCATCCGTCAACGGCACGCCAATTGATTATTGCGACAACCGCTGAAATGACAACTATAATGACAACTACTATCCGCCTCGGCACAAGGATTGTCCTAACCATCGGAGCCAATAAGCTATAGATGCCCAACGTTGGCGGGCTTCTTCTCGCAGATCGCCGGATCTTAGTCAGATATCTCGGCTAAAGCTAGCCGGGGAGAATTCACGTGAGCAATATTAAGAAGACGTCGACACTAAAGCTGCCAAAGAAGCATCTCGCGCGCGGAAAGCGCGAATTTAGCGCGCGTCTTTTCCACCAGAGGATAAGCTGGCGGCGGCGCGCATCCTAGGGGATGGCAGACCGGTAGGGACTCGGGTGTTCAGCGAGCTGCAATCGATCGGGAAAGCCGGACCCTGAGCGCCAGGTCAAGCAGACCGGGTTGGTCGTACGAATGATGCACTTTTGCTCCGACTCTTGGTGTACGTTTGCTCCGGGGGCGATAGGGGAAGTGTCGGCGGATCCTCTCAGGAAAAGGAGCCTTTGCTCGAGTAGCGGTTCGCCGGAGGTGAACACGGTCCTGACCCAAAACCCGAAAAGCGAGCCAGCGATAAGTTGAGTTTGAAGCGGCAGGCGTGGTCCTCTGGGCGAGCACGAGGAGGACACGCAGGTGGCTAAGAAGGGGCATACGGAAGAGCAGATCTTGCGGGCATTGCGCCAGGCGGAAGGCGGTAGGCAGAGTGGCCGACATCTGCCGCGAGCACGGGATCAGCGAAGCGACGTTCTACGTTTGGAAGAAGAAGTATTCGGGACTGGGCTTGAGCGAGCTGCGTGAGCTCAGGCAGCTGCGCGAGGAGAACTCGAAGCTTAAGCACCTGGTCGCGGATCTGTCACTGGACCGGCACATCCTGCAGGAGATCGTGCAAAAAAAGCTGTGAGGCCCCGTCATCGACGCGAGCTTGGGCGCTGGACGCAGACCGTCTTCGCACTGAGCACGCGGCGGGTGTCGGGGCTGATGATGATCAATCGATCGACCATGAACTACCGGAGCCGGCGTGATCCACAGCACGCGCTGCGGGTGCGGATGCGACAGCTAGCAGCGAGCCGGGTGCGGTTTGGCTATCGACGCCTGACCGTGATGCTGCGGCGCGAAGGCTGGGCGGTGAACGCCAAGCGCATCTATCGATTGTATACCGAGGACGGACTTGCAGTACGGACCAAGGTGCGCAGGAAGATCGCGCGGCGGAGTCGAGTACCGGCGCTCAGAGCCACGCGGCCTAACGAGAAGTGGTCGATGGATTTTGTCGCCGCCCGCTTGATTGATGGGCGCTGGTTCCGGGTGCTGACGGTGGTCGATCAGTTCACGCGTGAATGTCTGGTGCTCCTGGCCGACAGCTCGCTCACCGGCCAGAAGGTAGCATTGGCACTGTCGCAGGTGATCGCCGCGCGCGGTGCGCCGGTATCGATCACGGTCGACAATGGCACCGAGTTCGCAAGCAAGGCGATGGACGTGTGGGCCTATCAGTACCGCGTACAACTCGACTTCATCCGGCCGGGCAGGCCGGCGGAGAATAGCTATATCGAATCATTTAACGGACGGCTGCGCGATGAGTGCTTGAACGTGGAGGTTTTCTTTACGCTCACCGACGTACATGACAAGCTCGAGCGCTGGCGCCAGGATTACAACCAGGTGCGACCACACAGCGCCTTGGCTGACCATCCTCCTGAGACATTCGCGGCACAGTGGGCAAAGACCGCGGCGCCCGGGCCGGAACCAGTTCCGGCCCAGGCGGGAAAGCCCGCAACGGGTAATTCACTGGAGTCACTCACTTGAGTCTGTTGAGGGCAAAAAACGCCGGAATTTCCGGCCTTAACCGGACCACGCATGCCGAATCCTCTACTTCGACTTGGTACGCTTTTGCGGGGCAGGTCACGCCGTTTCAAACTCAACTTATCGCTGGCTCGCTTTTCGGGTTTTGGGTCATTTGGGCCACGCTGAATACTACCGCCGCGTGGCTCGCCGAATATCTCGAACGACCTTCTCGGCTTCTTCTGACTGACGCTCCATCTGGGTTCTCATCTCCCGCTCCTTCCGCGGTTACGATGAGCTCAAATCTCTCTCTCAATCACTCCAAACTGTCTCACTGGTCCTGACGAGGAACAACCTGTCCTCAGCCACCACTCGTTTGCTGGGTTTTTCGCAACCTGATTCAATCAGGCAGAACTTTTTAAGCCGCTGCTATATAACAGGACACCGAGGAGAACCCGCATGGCAAAGTTCGGCCGTTTAACGTCAATCCCTTTCGTGGTTTTCGGGGTGCTGATCCTCGCGTCATCTTCATGGGCGCAAACTCGCTCGCCGATTGCCGAACAGATTGCCAAGGCCTATGGCCTGGATTCGTACGGGCAAGTTGAAGCGATCCGCTATACGTTCAACATAAGGGGCGCCATATCGGTCAGCCGTTCGTGGGTTTGGGAGCCCAAGACCGGCCAAATCTCCTACGAGGGAGTAGATAAGGACGGCAAGCCGGTGAGAGTTACCTTTGTTCAATCCAAGCTCACTGCCGATTCTCCCATCGTGAAGAACAAAATTGACTGGTTTTTCGTAAACGACAATTATTGGGCGTTTCTCCCTTTCCATCTTTACTGGGATTCCTCAGGCGCCAATGTGCAAGACATGGGCATGCAAAAACTGCCGCTGGGGAATGGTTCGGCGAAGCTGGTGACGGTGAAATATCCGAACGGTGGCTACACGCCCGGAGATACGTGGGATCTGTACGTCGGGTCTGACAACCGACTCAAAGAAATGGTCTACCATCGGGGGTCTCCAAAGAGCCCGGTGCCAGCTCTCGTTACAGTGACCTGGGCTGGCTACAAGAAAGCCGGCCCTCTCGTATTCTCGACGGAGCATCGCGGGACGGCGGATGGCAAGCCTCTGCATCTCTACTTTTCGAATGTGGCCGTCAAACTAGTGGGGTCAGACACATGGATAAACGCGCATTAGGAAGCGGGCGGTCTCGGGTGTCGATGGCAAATTGGTCATTGTCTGAGCCACCTTTCCGAAGGAGAAATTTGATGGGAAACCCCAGCTCCCACAAATACCTGTTGGTCGCAGTCGCGTTTGCGTTGACGCTAGTGAACGTCGATTTGTCTAGCGCCAGAGCGCAAACACGACCCCCACCTCAGCCCGCAAAGATGCGAGAGGTCGATTTCACCTATCACACAGAAATAACCGGAATAGATCCGAAGGTCCATCGTGTCGAGGCCTGGATTCCGCTGCCGCGAGAAGACCGATTCCAGCAGGTAAGCGATCTCAGGATCGACAGTCCGGCGCAGGTCGAGGTGGTAAATCAGCCCACCGGCGGCAATCGCGTGTTGCATCTGGTTGCCAAAGTGCCACCGTCGGGTTCGATACCGGTTACAATCCGCTTCAATGTGCGGCGCGTCGAGGAATCGGCCGATATCGAGAAAGCGCAGGCGAACATTCCGGAGCCCACCGGCGGTGCGTTTGACCGCTTCCTACTCCCGGACCGCCTGGTTCCGATCGACGGACAGATAAAGCTGGTGAGCGCCAAGGTGGGCGATCCCGACCGTTCTTCCTACGAACAAGCTCGGGCCATCTACGACTACGTAATCGCGAACATGAGCTATGACAAAACTGGTAATGGATGGGGACGCGGCGACGCCATCTATGCGTGCAACCTCAAAAAGGGCAACTGCACCGACTTCCATTCGCTGTTCATCGCGCTCGCGCGCTCGCGGGGCATTCCAGCGCGGTTTACGATTGGCTTTCCGCTCGGCGCATCGAGCGCGGGCAAAATCCCGGGTTATCATTGCTGGGCGGAATTTTACTCCGGTGGCCAGTGGGTTCCGGTGGACGCATCGGAAGCGTGGAAGCATCCGCAACTGCGCAATTATTATTTCGGCCATCTCGACGCCGACCGGGTTGCGTTCACGATGGGCCGCGACCTGGAGCTGAAGCCGCGCCAGAGCGGGGAACCGGTTAACTTCCTGATTTATCCGTACCTTGAGGTAGACGGCAAGCCTCTGCCGAAAGAGCAGATTAAAAACGAGTTCGAGTACACGGCAGTTGCTGGCCAATGATTCAAAAGCGGATTGCCGAGGGATAGGTCACGAAGGAACCGCGGCGGACTTTCAAACAGAGGAGCTCGCCGCGCGGCGCGCTCCCACCGATCGCGCCAACATCCACCAGGCCACGCCTAGAACGGGGCCGTACTCAACCACTGTCGTAGACCAGACGGGAAGCGACCAGTAGATCGAAAGCGAGCTCACGGTCCACACGGCAAGCGGCAGCGTGCGTGGAGTGAACAGAAAAGGGGTAACCCAAAGGAGGTACCACGGATAAAAGGTCGGTGCGAAAAGCAGCGTCGCTGCCACGGGCCAAGCCCAGGCCTCCGGTGAATCGAGGGGCAAATGCCAACGCTCCCAGAGCGCGACCCCAAAGCCGAAACCGACAGGAACGCCGATCAGGCCAGCGGTCGGAAAGACCAGCTCGAGTGCCGAATAAACCGGCGCGTTGGAACGCCAATGAGCCAGATAGTTTCCCAATGAGCCGAGCGGCAGCCTGCCGTGGCCGAGAAATGGAAAATAGAGAGCGGCAAGGATTCCAACGCATAAAGCTGCGTCACGAAGACGGACGCGGCGCCAGAAGAGGGGGGCTAATATCGCCGGTACAAATTTAACCCCGACTGCGAGCGCGAACGCGACGGCTGCAGCCGCGCGCCCTCCGCGCGCCAGCGAGGCAGCGGTCAGAACAAGACAAAGCGCACCTAACAGATCTACATGTCCATTTCCGGCGCCCTCCAGCGCGACTAGCGGATTCCATGCATACGCGAGCACCCACCACGGGCTTCTTTGAGACGACATCAGCCAGCACAGGAGAACGGCGACTAAAGCAGCATCACAGAGAAAAATTGCGAATTTCACCGCGCGCGCCGAGTCGTCCACCATCATGACGGCGCGAAAAAAAAGTTCTGCGCCGGCCGGATATGGCGTTGGCACTTCGGGGTGGTTCATACGCACAGTCTCGGCGGTGTGCAGATGCCGGAGAGCGCTGTTCCCTGGCACAACGATGTAAGGATCGTAGCCGAGTCGCTGGATTCTGCCATCCCACACGTACCTATAGACATCTGTTGAGAGGGTCGGCGGATTGAGCAGGAGGGGAACTCGCCATAGCGCTGCGAGCGCAAGGCACAGAGCAAGTACTCGATTGCTTCCCCCGGCAAACCGACCAAGGAGCCAGAGGGTTCGAAGATACGCGATGCCTGCCAACGCAGTGCATGCGACAAATACGAGCGGATATGTTCTTCGGTCGAAGAAAGAGATTCCTAAGATGCAACCTGCGATGACTAATCCGCAGCCGAGGACCGCGGCCGGCGCCACGCTCTCATCCTTCACGACCCGCGCAGCTCCGGTCGGCGGGCGATCCACGCGGCCGTCCGCAGGGCACGGTGAGGAAATAAACGAAGCTCGCGGGCCAAACGCGCCAGGTCTTCGACCTCATCCACGTCATAACCCGTTTCGGTGAGTGCCACCCGGAGACCTAGGCTCTGCGCAGTTGCCACCAGCGAATCAAGAGCTCTGCCAGTTCCCATCCGTTGCGTATCAAATAACTCGGCTTGCACAATCGTACTGCCTACGAGGTAGTAACCGCCGTCAGTAGTCGGACCCGCCACGACGTCTGCCCCGTCGAGGAGCAGGAAAGCCTTATCAAGCGTCTCCGGCGGCAGTTGAGGGCTGTCGCCATCGATAGCGACCACGCGGCGGTATCCCCTATCGATGAAGGTGCGAAAGGCCGAGACGAGTCCCGCAGCAAGACCCTCGCCCTGTTGTCCGACGATTTCGATCGCCGGCAGCCAACTGGCGAGATCGGCGACATCTAAAGCCGGACAGACAATGGCAACTGCGTCGGTCGGGACGGAGTGAGCGAGATCCAGCGTATCTTCAATCAAACATTTATAGAGTTCCACAACGTCTAGAGCATTCAGGCTGCCGGCCAGTCGGGTCTTTACTTGGCCCACGCGAGCAGCCTTCGCCATTATGATCAGGGCACGTTCACGATTCCCTAAACGCGCCTGTTTCAAAGGTTGCCCTCGCGCGTGGAGGTGCCGTCGAAGAGCTGATACTTCAAGATAGCGCTGAGGATACCCCAGGCCGCGCCGATGCTGCCTCGGAAGGTGCCGCTTATCTTTGATGAGCCGATCCGAGGATGATAGCTCACCGGCACTTCGGTAATTCGGAGTCCCCGCCGCGAGCCCTTCACAATCATCTCCACCGGCCATCCATAGGTGGATTCCCGTAGTCCGAGCGCAGTCAGCGCTTGATACCGTGCTGCTCGGAACGGACCGAGATCCGTGAGGCGGACTCCGCTGAGAAAAGCGATTAGTCGGGCTGCCAGTCGGTTGCCGGCCACGGCATGCCAGGGCATAGACCCTGCGATCCGCTCGCCCGCCAGGCGCGAGCCGATGACGATATCCGCAGCGCCGTTGCGCAGCGGCTCCAGCAGACGCGACATCTCCGCGGGCCGGTCGCTATAGTCGCCGTCCAGGAACACGACGACGTCTGGAGCATTGACTGCGGCAAGGCCGGTGAGACAGGCGCGACCATAGCCACGCCGCGGCTCATGCAGAACCTCGGCCCCCATATCTCGCGCAATCTGTGCCGTTCCGTCGGTTGACTCGCTATCTACGACAAGCACTTGTTGGACAATTCCCGCTGGGATATCGGCTAAGACCAGACCGATTGATTGGCCCTCATTGTACGTAGGAATGATTACCGAGACGCGCACAGGTCAAATTGGAAGCTGGGGCCAACGCCTCGCGAGCGCGACATCTAAGGCTGCGCGTTTACCCGAAGGTCCGAGAGCGAGCGCCAGGGCTACGACCATTGGAACCAGCAGCTCCCATATCCAGCCGATTCCCCGTTCTGAGACCCACAGCCCAGTCAGAAATCCGAAGGCGACCAGCGCGGCAGGCCGGGAGAAGAAACCCAGGATAAGGAAGACTCCGAGGCTTGCTTCAAGAACCGCCTGCCCAGGACCAGCTATCGCGCTGTGGGCAGCCACAAGTGCCATCACCTGCTTCCAAACTGCCGGCGCGTGACCATCTTGGATGTAATAGCGGATCAATGCCGCATAGCCTTTGGCGGTGTACAGTTCTTTGCCAAGGTTCTCGAAGAACGTCGACACGAAAAATGCGCCGAGCGTAACCCTGAGTATCACGAGTGTGAGGACCGCATCGAGGGCGGGTAGTTTGGATTCGTTCAACCCTTGCGCTCCTTATGCTCTTGCGAGCCGAATACGGTCGTGCAGGCGCTTCCAGCTTTCGGGAATTGTCGCAAGCTTCCGGCGCGGCTGGCGAACGAAGGCAGAGGCTTTCCCGCGACGAACGGACAAAACTCGTCGGGCCGGTCTAGTCCTCCTCGAAGTACCCGGCGACTCGGACAGCCGCCGCGGCACGACTCGACGAATCGGCAGTTCGCGCAGAACTGCGGAATTCGCTGCAGTTCGCGAAAAGCCGGCGAGTCGACAATCGCTGCTCCCCATTTTTCAAGTTCGGCCAAACCAACATTCCGCTTCGGCCAATAGACACAGGGGAGCACTTCGCCCCTCGGCGTGACACGGATGGTGCCCTTTCCGCAACCGCCCGATACAGCCTCGAATCCAAGAATCGCGCGCACTATGGGTTCGTTGCACACCGCTAGTGGACCGGATTCCAACAGCCCCTGAAAGCCGGCCCAAAACTGCTCATAGTCGAGTGAGAAGGCATCCGTCTTAACCGGCTGATAGACATTTACCCGGAAGTTTGCCCCGTGCCGGGCAGCAAGCGCCCCGATCTCGGCGAGCTTGTCATAGTTCGTCCGCATCATAACGGCGATAATCGTGACCGGGACTCCTAGTCTCAGAACCCGCGCCGTTTGATCGAGCACGAGCCGCCAATTCCCTGGACCACGCCAGGAATCCTGCTCCCGCTCAGTTGCGAAGTCCAGGGAAAACTCGAGATCAGCGAAAGAGCGCAGCTCATCATCGGTCAGGACCGCCGCCGTGTAGCCATTTGAAGTCAGCGCTATCGTGGTACCGCGGTCGCGCAGATACCACAGGATCGCGTGAAACTCCGGATGAAGTCCATTCTCACCGGTCCCAAGGTTCACCGATCGAACCGGCAGATTTTCGCAAACGCGCTGAACGTCTTCGAGCGACAGGCGATCGATCCGACCTGTATCGCGATAGCAATGAGCACAGGCGAGATTGCACTCGTTGGTGAGCCCAAGGCCGACCGAAAAACCATTGCCGCTAGATTTTTCCATCATTTCGGCGTTATCACTTACGGACACAATAATCCATGACAGCGCGGTGTTTCTCAATGAACAAGGGTCATGAAACCGTCGTCGCCGTTGATCGATTGGATGTGGGGCTGACGATCGGAGACAACTGGTGACCTCAGTGCGCGGTCCGATCGCATCCTGCGCTCCAGCAGTGGGGCGTCGCCCTTCAGAATAAACGCCGCGTCACGGCTCACCGTGACAGAATGGCCACGTCGAGCCTCATCGGCTCGATTCGGCGCGAATGCGTCGATCAGCGGGTCGTGTTCGACGAAGCGCGGTCGCGTTGCGCTCTGCAGAATTACGCTTCCTATTAGAACCAAATTCGGAGTCATCTACGCCGAAGACAGACGCCCTGATGG
>CAVWLM010000004.1:0-393633 GCA_963755905.1 uncultured delta proteobacterium | reverse complement strand
GACAATATCGCCGGTCGCCAGGGTTTTGGCCGGAACGTCGCTCCACTTGCTGTCGCGCAGGACTCGGCAATTCAGTGCCAGATGCTTTTTCAGCGCCTCGATTTCGTTGTCGGCCTTGAATTCCTCCCAGAAGCCGACGATCGCATTCAGCGCCAGCATGAAGGGAATCATGATGAAGTCTTCCCAATGCCGGACCACCGCGGACAGTATCGCGGCGATTCTGATCATCCAAGGAATAGGTCCCCACAGGAACGTTAGGAACCGCACCAGCGGGTTGACGTGCACTTCTTGATTGCGTTCGGTCCGTCCTTCTTTAGACGAGCCGCGGCTTCCTCCTGAGTCAGCCCATCCTTGATACTCGACTTGAACTTGGTGACCGCCTCCTCAATCGTCCCGGTATCAGTTGGTACCTTTACACCTTTAGACCCACCCGCCTTGGCCCCGTCAGCCTTGGCGGCGTCGGCCTTGGACGCCGGTGGCTTGTCACCGGCCTTGGCCGGAACAGCCTTGGCTGGAGCAGCCTTGGCCGGAGCAGCCTTGCTTGCAGCAGCCTTGGCCGCATCCTTGCGGGCGCGTCTTCGAGCAAACCATCCCGTGCCTGCCGCTTCGGCCTCGGGTGCGTCAGACTTGGCTGCATCGGGTTGAGCCGCGTCGGCCTTTGCCGCTTCGGACTTGGCCCCATTTGCCTTAGGCGCAGCCGCGTTGGAGGTGTCGACCTTGGGCTTGTCAACCTTGGCTGCATCTGCGGAAACTGAGGCCTCTGCCTTTTGCCAGTCGCCTAGCGCACTTCCGCCCTGGCGCTCCTTGAATATTTCGTAGGCGCGCTTGCTAATCTCCTCTAGATTGGGTTTTGACCCATTGGGTTTGGCGACTTGTTCTTTGGACCCGTTTTGCGCGGAGTCTTTTGAATCGTCTAAGGTCTTCGAATCTTCTGCGGAACTCTTGTCAGTAGCCATCTTCTAACTCCAGCCGGACTTTTCACTTACAGCGACGATTGGTCTTGGTCGCGAGTCTCCAAGGTCGGCGAATATCCGACCACGCGCGGATGACCTTTGGATACTGTTCGGTCTCTGCGAACGAACCAGCGCTTGCGCGTTGGCGGCGATACAACCCTGAGTGGGAATACCGGTGCCGATAGACCCTTGTCGCCGGAGACCAGCGCCCTCGCGGTATCGATAAGCCCGTATTCATTTGCGACGATTCTTTGGTAGTAAAAGTTCTGCAGAGTGCGCTTATCTAGTGACGGCGCCTGAAATCGGAGGCTGCGGTTGTCGGCGCGGCCGCCACGACAAGTCATCAGTCATCACATAGGTAGTCGCGGCCACGAGCATCAGAACCACTGCGACCCACAAACGCCAATCATGATGCGCATGTTTCCAATAAGGACGATGGAAGCCATAGTTGACACCATCGCCATCTGGACCTTGATGCTGCTGATGACGGTGCCTTGTCTTACCCATGAGTTGCTGCGTGCTCGCCGGGTTCCAATTGGAGCGGTCTCGGCCCAGCGTCGCTAATGCTCAGATTCTTCCACTTCCAGTTTCGGATTTCCGGCAGGTCCTGGCCGTGCTTGTCGATGTAATGCTTGTGCTCGATGAGCTTGTCCCGCACCATCTGCTTCAGGTACGCCCCCTTGGCGCCCAAATGCGGCAGGCGATCTACCACGTCCTGCACCAGGTGAAATCGATCAAGGTCGTTCTGGACCCTCATGTCGAAGGCTGTCGTGATAGTGCCCTCTTCCTTGTAGCCCCGGACGTGCAGGTTGCGGTTGGTCCTGCGATAGGTAAGACGATGGACCAGCCATGGGTATCCATGGAAGCCAAAGATGATGTGCTTATCTTTGGTGAAGAGCGAATCGTAGTCCGTTTCGCTCAGTCCGTGCGGATGCTCGCTCGCGGACTGCAGCTTCATCAGATCGACGACATTGATCACTCGGATTTTCAGATCAGGCAAATGTTCACGCAGGATCGAAACGGCAGCCAGGATCTCCAGCGTGGGCGTGTCTCCGCAACAGGCCATCACCACATCCGGTTCGCCGTCCTGGTCGTTGCTAGCCCATTGCCAGATGCCGATTCCCTCCGTGCAATGCACAACTGCGGCGTCCATGTTCAGCCATTGCGGAAGGGCGTGTTTGCCTGCCACCACCACGTTGACGTAATCCCGGCTGCGCAGGCAGTGATCAAAGACCGAGAGCAGACAGTTGGCATCGGGCGGCAGATAGACGCGCACGATATCGGCCTTCTTGTTGATCACGTGGTCGAGGAAGCCTGGGTCCTGGTGCGTGAAACCATTGTGATCCTGCTGCCAGACGTGGGAAGCCAGCAGATAGTTGAGCGACGAAATCTTCCTGCGCCAGGGCAGTTCCAACGTCACCTTGAGCCACTTGGCGTGCTGGCTGAACATCGAGTCGACGATGCGAATGAAGGCCTCATAGCTATTGAACAGCCCGTGGCGCCCGGTCAGCAGATATCCTTCCAGCCAACCCTCGCACTGGTGCTCGCTGAGCATCGAGTCCACCACGCGTCCGGCGGGCGCGAGGAATTCGTCATTCTTTACTTCGCGGGCGTCCCACTGACGGTCGGTGACTTCAAAAACCGCACCCAACAGATTCGACAGTGTCTCATCGGGACCAAACACGCGGAAATTACGCTTCTCCTGATTCAGCTTGGCCACATCGCGCAGAAAACTGCCGAGCACGAGCGTATCCTGACCATCAACGGCGCCGGGCGAAGGCACGTGCACCGCATGGTCGTGGAAATCCGGCATGCGCAGATCGTGCAGCAGAATGCCGCCGTTGGCGTGCGGATTGGCGCCCATCCGCCGGTCACCCTCGGGCGCCAGCTCGGCTAATTCCGGTATCAGACGGCCATTTTCATCGAACAACTCCTCGGCCTTGTAGCTCTTCATCCAGCTTTCAAGCAGCTTGACATGGTCCGGATGCTCGGGGTCGACCAGCAGCGGCACCTGGTGCGATCGGAAGGTGCCCTCGATTTGTAAGCCGTCGACAAATTTCGGTCCCGTCCAGCCCTTGGGCGACCTCAGAACGATCATCGGCCAACGTCGCCGAGTGGTGTCGTTTTTGTCGCGTGCGTTGCTTTGGATTTGCCGAATGTCTTCGATGACCTTCTCCATGGTGGCGGCCATGAGTTGATGCATCTTTTCCGGCTCATCACCTTCTACAAAGTAGGGAGTCCAGCCGCAGCCTCGCAGAAATTGCTCTAACTCCTCGTGCTCGATGCGGGCGAGCACGGTCGGGTTGCTGATCTTGTAGCCGTTGAGGTGCAGGATCGGCAGCACGGCTCCGTCGGTAATTGGGTCGAGAAACTTGTTGGACTGCCATGAGGTGGCCAGCGGACCCGTTTCCGCCTCACCGTCGCCGATTACGCAGGCCACTATCAGATCGGGATTGTCGAACGCTGCCCCAAAAGCATGGCTGAGCGAGTACCCCAGCTCGCCACCTTCGTGAATCGAGCCCGGCGTCGTCGGCGCAACGTGGCTGGAGATTCCGCCGGGAAACGAGAATTGCTTGAACAGCGCTTTCATCCCAGCCTCGTCCTGGGTAACGTTCGGATAGATCTCACTCCAGGTGCCCTCGAGGTAAACGTTTCCAACCAGCGCCGCGCCACCGTGTCCCGGGCCGGCGATGTAGAACATATTCAAGTCATATTTCTTGATGACCCTGATTCAGGTGCACGTAAATGAAGTTCTGACCCGGCACCGTGCCCCAATGTCCGACCACCAGCGGCTTCACGTGCGACAGTTTCAGTGGTTCCTTCAGCAACGGATTCTCGTAGAGATAAATCTGGCCGACCGAGATATAGTTGGCGGCGCGCCAGTAGGCGTCGATTTTGTGCAACAGTTCCGGAGGAAGGGTTTCTGTATTCATGGGCCAATTCTCCTTTTCAGCCGAGACCAGGAACGCGGCAGACCGTCTAAACGATCATGAGTCTGCCTCGCCGGTTGTTGCGTTTCTGGATTCGAGCGGCTTCTATTCCGGCGAGTCCTGGTCCTGGTAACTCAGAATGCTGGTGAGTAGTTAGTACTGCCACCGAATACGTCGCGTAGTTATTTTAACAGTCTGCGTATCCGATGCATCCCCCGATCGGCAATTGACGTTCTTTTGAGAACAGAAAGGACTTACGATTTGATGGCCATCCCATGCACACTCGGCATAGACTATTGCCAGTGGGTAACCATGGCTTGAAGGAATTTCGGCGCGAATATGAGCTGTGATCGGTTACAAAGCGATTCGGCCGGTCAAAATACGTGAACGCCTTATGAAACAAGCACTATCGAAGATATTGGAATTCCTCGTCGGGCATGAGCGTCGCCAAGGGAACAATTCGGTGCATCGAAACTACTGTATCTGTGGCGCACTTAAACCGGAGGTTGAGCGGCGGGAACACGAAGTGTCAACGAAGACGAAGAGCAGTCCGTAGGACTTTAGTGAACAAGCCCTCGACGGGCGCTGCGTCCGCCACAACCGGGGGGAAATTACGGTGCGCGGCGAATCGGGCTTGATCAGCCACGCCCTACTCGGGAAGCACCTACCGCGTCTCGCGTATTCCAATATAGTTCGAGCCCAGCTCTCATCTCATAGTTGCGCGAGGCGAAAGTATCGTTCTCGATTTCGATTGAGGTACGCACCGGTGCAGATGCCTGACCGGATACCGCCGAAGAGCCGCAGCCTCGTTCGCTCTCCAGCCGGCTTTCCTGTGCGACAATCTCCGCTTGATCGGCGGCAGCGTGCCTACTTCCGGTGTGACGCTTTCGGCGGCTTCTGGCCGCGCCGCGCCTGCCCCGCTGCCGCTGCGTGGTACTTGCGACGAATCTCCGGAATGTCCACCGCCGCCCGCGGCAGTTTCAGGTCCATGTCCTCCAGCGTGTCGGCGAGAATCTCGGAAATGGCCAGGTCGCGGAACCACTTGTGATCGGACGGGATCACGTACCAGGGAGCACCCTTGGTAGTCGTCTTTGCGATGGCCTCCTCGTATGCCTCCATATATTCCGGCCACAGCTTGCGCTCGGAATAATCGCCCTCGCTGATTTTCCAATGCCGCATCGGGTCATCGAGCCGCTGCGCGAAGCGCTCGAGTTGCTCCTCCGGGCTGATGTGGAGATAGAACTTGAGAATGCGCGTACCATTGTCGTGGAGCATCTTCTCAAAGTCGTTTATCAAGTCGTAGCGCCTCGACCACACCGACTTCGGGACCATCTTGTGCACCCGCACCACCAACACGTCCTCGTAGTACGACCGGTTGAAAATCACGACTTGCCCTTTGCCCGGCGTGTGTAGGTGGGCGCGCCAGAGGAAGTCGTGGGCGGCTTCGATGTTGTTCGGCTGTTTGAAGCTGAAGGCCAACGTCCCCTGCGGGTTCATGGAAGTGAACACGTGGCGCACCACCCCGTCCTTGCCGCCGGCGTCCAGTGCCTGCAGAACGATCAGCAGTGATTTGCTGCCGTCGGCGTAAAGCAGATACTGCGCTTTGGCCAGGCGCTCGACGTGTTTCTGAATCTCGCGCTTGGCGTTGTCACGCGATTCGTCCTGCTTGTCCTTGAATTCCGGGGCAATCTTGCCGAGCCGGACTCCGGCCCCGGGCTCGACGACAAATCTCTTGCGGTAGTTCATCTCGTCGCGCTTTCTCCTCGCGCATCGGCGCGGAGCGTCGCCGGAGCAACCTCTACGTCAGTTGCGGCGCCAGCTCGTACCGATAGTACGCCGGATAGAGCAGGGTCAATGCGCCACCGATCAACATGCTAGCACCCGGCATGATCACGACCAGCAGTGACCGGTGGCCGACGTCGAGTGCGATAGCGCCAAGCGCGGTATCGAACGTGAAGATGATCGCCCACGCGACACTGACCCGGAAATGAACCCCGCGAAACCCCGGCTCATTCCAACGATCACGCGGCGTTCTCTCTCGAGCGTACTGAAGCCGAAAAGGAACGCCGGCAATCATCGTTATCCATGCCACTGCGGCAAACAGGCCCCATCCGAAAACGACCTGATAACGAATGAAGTACCCCTCGCCGAGAGTCACGAGCGCGACAATCGCAAGAAAGAAGAACCCGAGGGAAGTGCAATCGATTATCTTGACCCTGCGGGCGTGCACTTCCCACGCGACGATCTCCAGCATTATGACCAATCCTGCGCATGCCGCCGTCTTCCAATATCCCCACGCGCCGAGGGCGCTATAGGCGAGCCACGCGACAAATCCCATGTAAAGAGCAATCCCAGGCTTCGAGTTTTCGCTCATCGGTTTCGCTCAGTACTCACTCACGCCTATGGCAGTTTCTGTATTTCCGGCAGATCCTGGTCATGCTTGTCAAAGCAATGTTTGTGCCCGATGAGTATTCCAATGGCTCACGCAACCGCGGATTGACGCGGTTGAGCAGGCTTAACAATAGGCCTCGGAGTAGTTTCTGGTTGCGGAGAGATAGCGTTTCCCAGCTGAATCTTAACAGGTCAGGTCTTCGGCTCAACCCGCGTTCCACACCATTTGTGCTCCTGAGAACCAGTGACAACTCGTCCTCGATGGCTCTCGCGTGCACCTTCAGCGTAGAATGTGGCTAGAGGTTTTCCAGGATTCCGATGCCGACAGTCGGCAGTAGTCGGTAATCTTTACAGAACGCTTCAGTTGGAGCGCTGATAATTAGGGAGAACTGTCGACAGGGCTTTTAGTCAATTTCGAATCGCAAAGTGAAATCCAAGAGAAAACAATTCGGAGGCCGAGGAATGAAACGACAAATACTTAGTGGACTGATGGTCGTGGCCATCGCGGCCATAACGACAAATGTCGCGTTTGCAGCAGGTGGTCAGAGTTCGCAGGGCAATGTCATCGCGGCGAACGGCAATACCACTATAGTGTTCGAACCGGCGAACGACAGCGACCTGGAGATGGGCGTACTGACGCGATGGAGCAGCTTCGCGCAGGTGCATCCAAAAATTGCCCGCCAATTAGGCAACCGGCCTCTGTTGATCGAGGATCCCGCCTATCTGCGAAAGCATCCGGAACTGAAGAAACTATTCAAGGACAATCCCAATTTGCTGGCCGCAATGAAGCGCAATCCCGGCAATTTCGTCGCTAATTTGCCGCGATCAGAAGAGTAGCATGGCGGCCGCCGGGGCAAAGCCGGCGGCCGACCAGTCACGGCCACAATGCCGGTGACTGCCTCCGCCTCTGAGCCGCAGCCGGATCGAGCACCGCTCCTTCGGCCGGGATCAGAAAAATCGCTCCGGCTCGAAAGCCGAGTCTCCCGCCGCCGATCCCGTGGCTCGTGCCGACGGAAGCCGTCTCACTGATCAAAAAAATGAGACGAGAGCCATAGCGGCGAAACTCCCAATAAAGCGCCGGACGATCAGTTCGCCGGCTGGATTACGGCGGATGCGCCGAGACTCAAAGGCAGTTGTGAAGAGTTTAATTCTACGCGCGCTCAAAGGGGTATCGACCGGTTTCCCTCAAGAAACGGACGAACCGATTCGCGCGGAATTGTTCAGTATCGAGCGCCTCGAGCAACATGCCGAAAGCCTCGCGGAGGCCCAGCGGATCACGACCAGACGGGGCACTGGCCGAGGGCTGGCAAAAAGGCTGCGGGATAACGGCCGGGTGCTCCTCGAGGGATATCGCGCCACCGCCAAGGCTATCCGGGAGGAACGCGCAATCACTCCGGCAGCCGAGTGGCTGGTCGATAACTTTTATGTAGCGCAGGAACAGATCCGCCAAATCCGCGAGGATCTCCCGCGCGGGTTTTATCGTGGACTGCCCAAACTTGCGGACGGGCCGCTTGAGGGTTATCCGCGCGTATTCGGAGTTGCATGGGCGTTCGTCGCGCATACCGACAGCCGTTTCGAGCCGGAGATGTTGTGCCGCTTTGTACAGGCCTATCAGCGCGTGCAGCCTCTGAGAATCGGCGAACTCTGGGCGGTCGCGATAACTCTCCGAATAGTGCTGGTGGAGAATTTGCGGCGCGCGGCGGAACGGCTCGTAAACGAGCGTGCTGCCCGCCAGGCGGCGGATGCATTGGCCGACCGCCTGTTGGGAGCCGGTGGCCATGCCGCGGAGCCCCCGGAGCCTGTTCTGCGGCGCTTCAATGAGAAGCCCATACCCAGGGCCTTCGCGGTTCAATTGGTTCAACGTCTGCGGGATCAGGATCCGCAGGTGACACCGGCGCTGACCTGGTTGGACGAACGCCTTGCCTCAATTGGAATGACCACCGACGAGGCCGTCCGCACGGAACATCAAACACAGAGCGCGATGAACGTGACCGTGCGTAACGTGGTCACGAGCATGCGCATGATTTCCGCAGTGGACTGGGCGGAGTTCTTCGAGAGCGTGAGCCTCGTCGATGCGGCGCTCCGTGCCGACAGCGATTTTGCCGAAATGGATTTCCCCACGCGGGATCGCTATCGGCACGCGATCGAAGATCTGGCGCGAGGCTCGCGGCGACCGGAGTTGGAGGTCACCCGGTGCGCGATTGCAGCGGCAAAGCACGCGGCAGCCGAACCGCGGCTGAGCGGTCCCGAAGCCGCACGCACAGATCCCGGCTACTACCTCATTTCGAATGGGCGGCGCGTGATCGAGAGAGAGCTTGGATTCCGTGTTCCGATAAGCGAATGGCTGATTCGCGCCAACGAGTCGGCGGGCATTTTAGGTTACGCAGGCGCGATCGCGATCATCGGCGCGCTGATTGTGGTCCTGCCACTGGTTGGGGTGGCGGAGTTCGGCGTCAGCGGATGGATGCTCTTGTTGTTGGGATTTCTCGCCCTGGCACCCGCGTCGGATGCCGCGGTGGCGCTGGTCAACCGCGCCATCGGAAGTCTCTTCAGAGCCAGAACTTTGCCCGCGATGGAGCTTGGCGAGGGGGTGCCCGCGAACCTGCGCACGATGATAGTCGTGCCAACGCTATTGACGACAAAAGCCGAAATCGCGGAGCAGATTGAGCGCCTGGAGGTGCACTACCTGGCGAGCCAGGACGGAGATCTCCGGTTCGCGTTGCTCTCCGACTGGAGCGACTGCGCCACCCAGAATGCGTCGGATGACGACGAGCTTCTCAGTGCGGCCGCCGAAGGAATTGCGCGTTTGAATCAACGCCATGGACTGGCAGCGGAACGCGCTCGTTTCCTTCTGCTCCATCGCCGTCGAATCTGGAATGAGGGAGAAGGGAAGTGGATCGGATGGGAACGCAAGCGTGGAAAGCTGCACGAACTGAATCGCTTGCTGCGCGGAGCGACCGACACCAGTTTTGTGGCGATCGCTGGTAGCTCTCCTATCGTACCTTCCGGCGTCCGTTACGTGATCACTCTCGACGCCGATACTCAGCTGCCACGAGGCACCGCCAAACGCCTGATCGGAAAGATGGCGCATCCGCTCAACCGCCCGCGGCTCGATCCGGATAACGGCCGGGTGGTCGAAGGCTACGCGGTGCTGCAGCCGCGAGTCACTCCCTCGTTACCAAACGGCCGCGAGGGCTCGCTGTTCCAGCGCATCTTCACCAGCCCAAGCGGACTGGATCCCTATGCCTTCGCGGTATCTGACGTCTACCAGGATCTCTTCGGCGAAGGTTCCTACAGCGGCAAGGGAATTTATGACGTGGACGCCTTCGAGAGCGCTCTCGAAGGCCGGCTCCCCGAGAGCGTCATTCTCAGTCACGATCTCTTGGAGGGAATCTTCGCGCGGGCTGGATTGGCGTCCGATGTCGAGGTTGTCGAAGAGTTTCCCTCACGCTATGACGCCGCCGCGGCCCGCCAGCATCGATGGGCACGCGGTGACTGGCAACTATTGCACTGGATTTTTGGCCACGGGCGGGAATCGAACGGCGATCAGCGACGATCCGCGATTCCCTTGATCGGCCGCTGGAAAATGCTGGACAACCTGCGGCGGACGCTGTCGGCGCCGGCCGCGTTCCTCGCGTTGGTAGTGGGATGGACCCTGCCCTACCACGCGGCCGCGGTATGGAGCGGGTTCGTGGTCGCGACGTTCGCGATTCCCACCATACTGCCGGCTCTCCTTGGGATGGTGCCGCGAAGACTCGGATTCGCACAGCGCAGGCACTGGTTCGCGGTCGGAACGGATTTCGCCCTTTCCATATTGCAGGTGACGCTACTGGTCACCCTCCTGGCGCATCAAGCGTGGTTGATGATCGACGCCATCGTGCGCACCTTCTTTCGTCTATTCGTCAGGCATCGGCGCCTGCTCGAGTGGGTAACCGCGGCTCAAGCACGAGGCAGCGTCCAGCTCGACCTCCGCGGATATTATAGATGGATGGCCGGCGGAATCGCGTTCGCCGGGGCAGCCGCCGTCGCGGTCGCGTTTCTCGGGCATAGGGCATGGCCGGTCGCGGCTCCATTCCTGTTCATTTGGATGCTCTCTCCGGTTATCGCGCGATGGGCGAGTCTTCCGTCCGCCCTGGCCGGCGCTCCCCCGCTATCGGACAAAGACGCAAGAGCCCTCCGGCATATCGCACGGAGGACCTGGCGCTTCTTCGAAACCTTTGTCACCGCGAACGATCACATGCTTGCGCCGGATAACTTCCAGGAAACGCCGCGGCCGGTGTTGGCCCATCGGACTTCCCCTACCAACCTTGGACTGTACCTGCTGTCGGTGGTCGCCGCGTGTGATTTCGGCTGGCTGGGAAAGCTTGAAACGGCGGAACGACTGGAAGCCACGCTTGGGACCATGAACGGGCTCGAGCATTTCCGCGGGCATCTTCTACAATTGGTACGACACGCATGATCTTCGTCCCCTGGAGCCGAAATACATCTCTTCGGTGGATAGCGGTAATCTCGCCGGTCATCTGATCGCGCTTGAAACCGCTTGCCGGGATATAGTCGGCGCGCCCGTGACGGGGCTGGAATGGCTCGCCGGGATCGATGACGCCCTGGAAGTGACGCGCGAATCTCTGCGCGGGCTCCCCGACGATCGAAGAACCCTTACCGTAACTCGAAAGCATCTTGAGGATGCGTTGGATGACCTTTCCGCGGCGGCGTCAGCCTCGCTTGGATCCGCGGGAAAGTCAGGCGTTCATGCCGAAAGCGGACGCGGCGCAGAAAGATCGTTCGGGCGGGCGGCAACTCCCGCCAGCCTCGTAGGGCGGTCGGCGGTGCTGGCGCTGCATGCCGACACGCTCGTGGATATTGCGCAAACGTTTAGCGCGGAACGCGGCGACGAGGCCAGCGCTGAAGTGTTGGCGTACGCGGTGGCGGTAAAGGCTTCCCTTCAGAGCCATCAGCGCGATTTCGATAAACTGATTCCCTGGGCAAAACTTCTCGCTGCCGAGGCCGCGATCGCCACCCCGGCGACTGCGGTGACAGATTTTGTTCCGGAGCGGGCGATTGCGGCCATCTTCGAGTCGGTCCCGACTTTGGCCGATCTGCCCAGTAGTTGCGAAGCCGCGATACTCATTCTGGCGCAGCGAGATGCGGACCTTGCCGCGCAAGACGGCATCGCGGGCGATTCGCTCAAAATTCGAGTGGATAATTTGGTCGACGCTCTCAAGCGCTCCGCAAGCGCGGCGCTGTCATTGCGGGAACGACTCAAAGCGCTTGGCGAGTTGAGCCGGAAAATGTTCGACGCGATGGAGTTCGGTTTTCTCTTCAACCCGGCGCGCCAACTCCTGGCTATCGGATATCAGGTCAACGAGGGCAGCCTCGACTCCAACTGTTATGACCTGCTCGGCTCCGAAGCGCGCCTGGCGAGCTTCGTTGCGATTGCCAAGGGCGACGTGCCGACCCAGCATTGGTTTCGGCTGGGGCGCACCGAAACTCCGGTGGGCTGCGGTTCGGCGTTGGTCTCATGGTCCGGCTCGATGTTCGAGTACCTGATGCCTAGCCTCGTAATGCGTGCGCCGACAGGGAGTCTGCTCGAGCAGAGCAATCGATTCGTCGTCAAGCGGCAGATGGAATATGGCGCCGAACTTGGCCTCCCGTGGGGCGTCTCCGAATCCGCATACAATGCGCGCGACCTGGAGCTTACCTATCAATATTCGAGCTTCGGGGTTCCGGGTCTGGGGCTCAAGCGCGGTCTCAGCCACGACGCGGTTATCGCTCCCTATGCGACGGCGCTGGCGGCCATGGTCGACCCGCAGGCCGCGGCGGAGAATTTCTCCCGGCTTGCCGCGGCGGGTGGCCGCGGCAGGTATGGCTGGTATGAGGCATTGGACTTTACTCCGGCGCGCATTCCAGAGGGCGACCAAGTGGCGGTCGTCCGATCTTACATGGCGCACCATCAGGGAATGACCCTGGTAGCGATAGCCAACGCTCTACACGACGGTGCGATGCGCGCCCGCTTTCACGCCGAGCCGATTATCCAGGCAACCCAGCTTTTGCTGCAGGAACGAATTCCGCGGGACGTGTTGGCCGCCCATCCTGGAGCTGACGAGGTGGCGGCGGCGGCCAACGTGCACGAAATCGTTCCGCCGATGCCGCGCCGGTTCCCATCTCCTCATCAGCCGGTTCCACGCACTCACCTGCTCTCCAATGGCACGTACGCGGTGATGGTCACCGCCGCGGGATCAGGATACAGCCGTTGGCGTGACCTGGCTGTCACGCGGTGGCGGGAGGACGTTACCAGCGATGGCTGGGGCATGTACGTATTCTTGCGCGACACGCGCTCCGGCGAGGTGTGGTCGGCTGGGTACCAACCAACCGGGGTCGAGCCGGAGAGTTACGAAGCGGCATTTTTTGAGGATCGAGTTGAAATCGCCAGGCGTGACGGATTGATAGATACGAAGATGGAGATCGCGGTGTCGCCGGAAGACGACGCTGAGGTTCGCCGAGTTTCGATCTCCAATCGCGGAACCGGCGTGCGGGAGATCGAGCTGACTTCGTATGCGGAGGTGGTGTTGGCACCGGATGCGGCTGATGCCGCCCATCCGGCCTTCTCCAATCTGTTCGTACAAACCGAGTTCGTCGCCCACAGCGGCGCTATTCTGGCTACACGACGGCGACGATCGCCTGCCGATCATGAGCTCTGGGCAGCGCACATCGCGGTCGTCGAAGGCGAGGTGGTCGGCAGTCCGCAGTTCGAGACCGATCGGGCGCGTTTCATGGGTCGCGGACGCGGGATCAGAACTCCAGTCGCGGTAGTCGACGGGCGCCCGCTCTCCAACACGGAAGGCGCCGTGCTCGATCCGATCTTCAGTCTTCGCCGGCGCATCAGGCTTGCGCCAGGGGCTACAGCGCGGATCGCATTCTGGACGCTGGTCGCGCCTTCGCGCAGCGCGGCGCTCGACCTGGCCGACAAACATCAGGGCCCAGAAGCCTTCGAGCGCGCCCTCACCCTCGCGTGGACGCAGGCGCAAGTGCAGCTTTACCATCTCGGCGTCGACGCCGACGAAGCCAACCTCTTTCAACGTTTGGCGGGTCATGTGCTCTACTCGAACCCGGGCCTGCGGCCCTCATCCGTTGTGCTTGAACGAGGTGAGGGTGGGCCGGCGGCGCTCTGGGCGCACGGGATCTCCGGCGATTTGCCGATCATTTTGGTTCGTATCGCCGATCTTGAAGGTCTCGAGGTGGTTCGCCAGTTACTCCGCGCGCACGAATACTGGCGGATGAAGCAGTTGGCGGTCGATCTGGTGATCTTAAACGAACATCCCCATTCCTACGCGCAGGATCTGCAGACCGCTCTGGAGACGGCTGGCCGCGCCAGCAGTTCACACCGGTCATCCGGGAAAGGAGGCGAGCACGGAGCGGTGTTCATGCTTCGAGCTGAACAGCTTTCAGCCGAGACGCGCAGCGTGCTCCAGAATGTCGCTCGGGCGATGATCTGGACCCGCCGCGGTAGCCTCTTCCAACAGCTCAAACGCCTGGAAGAATCCGCCACGACCGTCGCGCCGCCGCCAAAAGTCCGGCATACGACTGAAATGCCACAGACCGCTACGCCTCCGCCGGAGCTCGAATTTTTCAACGGCCTTGGCGGCTTCGCCACGGGCGGCAGGGAATATGTAACCATCCTGGGCGAAGGGCAGTGGACGCCGGCGCCGTGGATCAACGTGATCGCCAACCCCTCGTTCGGCTTCCAGGTATCCGTCGAGGGCAGCGGTTACACGTGGTCGATCAATAGCCAACAGAATCAAATAAGTCCTTGGTCCAACGACCCGGTCAGCGACAGGCCGGGCGAAGTGTTCTATCTTCGCGACGAAGACAGCGGAGAATTATGGGGTCCCACGGCGCTGCCCATTCGCGAAGAGACCTCGTCCTATGTCGCCCGGCATGGTCAGGGCTACAGCCGTTTTGAGCATACTTCGCACCGGATCTCGCTCGAGCTCGTGCAATACGTACCGCCCCAGGACGCGATCAAGATCTCCCGGCTGAAGATCCGTAATCATTCGGGGCGATCCCGGAGGATTTCGATCACCGCCTACGTGGAATGGGTACTGGGCACTTCCCGCGCCAGCTCCGCTCCATTCATAGCAACGGCGATCGATCCCGAAACCGGAGCGATGCTGGCGGGAAACCATTGGAACGCGCAGTTCGGCGGTCGCGTCGCTTTCGCCGACCTCGCCGGACGCCAGGTCGCCTGGACCGGTGACCGAACCGAGTTTCTCGGACGCAATGGCACGCTGGATCATCCGGTAGCACTCGAGCGGGGAATCCCGCTGTCCAATCGCGTCGGCGCCGGTCTCGACCCATGCGGCGCTCTGCAAGCTCGGGTCGAGCTTGCACCCGACGAGGAAACCGAGATCGTCTTCTTTCTCGGCGAAGTATCGACGAGAGCGGAGGCGGCCGCCTTGATCACGCGCTACCGAACCACCGACCTCGACTCGGTGCTACGCTCGGTAAACCGGCTTTGGGATGACGTCCTTGGCGCGGTTCAGGCACGTACACCCGATCCTGCGATGGACCTCATGCTGAACCGCTGGCTCCTATACCAGACACTCTCTTGCCGGGTGTGGGCGCGAGCGGCATGCTACCAGGTGAGTGGCGCTTACGGCTTTCGCGACCAGCTCCAGGACGTGATGGCGCTCAGCGCCTCGAAGCCGGAAGTGACGCGAGAACATTTGCTGCGCGCGGCCGGGAGACAGTTCGTCGAGGGCGACGTTCAGCATTGGTGGCATCCGCCGTCGGGCCAGGGGGTCCGCACGCGCATCTCGGACGACCGGGTCTGGCTGGCGTACGCCGCCGCTCAGTACGTCGAGGTCACCGGCGATGGCGCGGTTCTCGACGAAATGATTCCTTTTCTCGAGGGGCCGGTCCTCCATGCCGGCCAACTCGAATCGTACTTTCAGCCGGCGGTTTCCAAAGAGAGCGGCACTTTATTTGAACACTGCGCGCGAGCCCTCGACCAAAGTCTCGCGGCGGGCAGTCACGATCTGCCGCTGATCGGCACGGGAGACTGGAACGACGGCCTTAATCTTGTCGGCGCCGGCGGGAAGGGTGAGAGTATCTGGCTCGGATGGTTCCTTCACGCCACGCTCTCGGCTTTCGCGAAAGTGGCGGACAGCCGGGGCGAGCAAGTGCGGGCCGCGGCCTGGCGGCAGCATGCAAGTATGCTGGCGGGATCCCTGGAGCGGGAAGGCTGGGACGGCGACTGGTACCTGCGCGCTTTCTTCGATGACGGAACACCACTGGGGTCCGCCTCAAACAACGAATGTAAAATAGATTCGATCGCGCAGTCGTGGGCGGTGATGTCCGGCGTGGCGAGCGAAACTCGCGCCGCGGCCGCGATGGCCGCGCTGGACGAACGCCTCGTCCGTCGCGACAACAAACTGCTGCTACTCTTAGCCCCGCCATTCGATCAGACATTGCCCGACCCTGGATACGTCAAAGGCTATCCACCCGGCATCCGCGAGAACGGTGGCCAATATACGCATGGCGCGGTCTGGTCGGTGATCGCATTTGCGATGCTTGGCGACGGGGACAAGGCGGGTGAACTCTTTTCGTTTCTGAATCCCATCAATCACGCCCGCACACGTACGAGCATCCACCAATACAAGGTTGAACCGTATGTCGCTTGCGGCGACGTATACAGCGAGCCCGCACATATCGGGCGCGGCGGCTGGACCTGGTACACCGGTTCGGCTGGATGGATGTATCGAGCGGGTCTCGAGTGGATACTCGGATTTCGTCTGCGCGGAGCCACGTTGCTGATTGATCCCTGCGTTCCCAAAAGCTGGCGACACTTCGAAATCGTTTTCCGCTACCACTCCTCGCGCTACGACATCGTGGTCGAGAATCCCCACGGAGTAAGCCGCGGTGTTGCGCGCGTCGAACTCGACGGCAAGTTGCTACAGGGAAATCCGCTGCTGGTCCCCTTGTTAAAAGACGGCGCAAAGCATCGGGTGCGCGTCATATTGGATGAAGAAAGCCGCGTTGGCAGATTACCCTTGGCGGCCGTAGCGGAATGAGAGCGACCCGCGTGTCGCGTCAGATAATCCTACATCGGGCCTGAAATCGCCGGTTGCAGGATCGCCTACCGGCTATATAAAGGCGTGGAGTCGATCCCGCTGTTTGCTTCTTTCAGCGAATTTCGAGAACGTGGCAAACCGTTTTGGCGATCATCAGTTCTTCGTCGGTATGAATGACACGGACAGCTATCCGGCTGGACGCCGCGGAAATCACGCCCTCGCCTGCCGTGTTTCGCTTTTCTTCCAGTTCGATCCCAAGGAATTCCAGTCCATCAGAAATGCGGGCGCGCACCGTAGGTGCCTTCTCTCCGATGCCACCAGCGAACACGAGCGAGTCCAGTCCGCCTTGCGCCGCCGCGAATGCTCCAGATACCAGACCAGTCCGGGATCGAGATCGCCCGAGCGAGTGCTCATCGGCACTCCAGCCGTAGGAGTGAAACTCATGCTTGTATCTATCGATTTGCCGTTACGAACGGCCGCCAGGCTCGCGCCATTGCCGAGGTGCGCGAGGATGACCCGGCCTTGCGCCGTTTCCAATCCCGCCACGCGAGCCAGTTCTTCAATCAGAAATGCATACGACAATCCATGAAACCCATATCGCCGTACTCCTGCGCTTCGTAGCGGCGCGGTATCGGCAGCAACCGGGCCACGCGCGGCAGGTCATGGTGAAAGGCCGTGTCGAAGCATGCGACTTGAGGCAAGTCCAGCTACACATTCACCGCCACCGTGTGATTTGGCACGGCCAACTGCCGGGAAAATTTCTCCGAACCTTTGACTGCAAACGTCGCGCCCGGCAAGCCGATCCGCTCGATACTCCCGTCCAACACGCGGCGCAGCGGCCCGCCCGCTTCAAACAGCGCGAATTTGATGCTCGACGAGCCGCCATTGATCGTCAGGATGCGTGGGCTACCTGAATTCATGGACAATACCTTCGCCCTGGATATGCTTACAGCGCGCCTTCCCTCATCTCGCGCTTACCGATTTCGCTGCGCAGGAGACCAGTCAAAAGCTGAACCTCATCGCGCTGACAATCCGTTCGAGCCGGGGCGCGGAGACTTTGATGCCCGCGGCCGTTGACCCACGGTATCCCAAAGCGACGCGCATCACACCTGCGAGAGCGATTGCCCAGTCACCTGTTCCACGGCGGCTTTGGCAACGGAGTAGCCATATAAGGTTTCAGCGTATTCCGCATCGTCCGAGGTATAATGACGTTCGGCATCCTCCAATTCGACGATGTTCGTAAGGCCTGACTGATAGCGATGCTCGGCCAACTCGAGCTCGGCGCGCGACGCTAACAGCGCCTTCTGTGCGCGTTCGATGCGCTGTACCGAGGTCTGCCAGTTCAGGAACGCCGTATTTACTTGAAGAATGATCCTCTGGCGCAGGTCCTCCATTGCGTCTTGGATCGCTCGTTCTCTGAACTTGGCTTCGGCTATCTGGTCAGTCGTCAAAAAGCTGTTGAAAATAGGCCATGTAATTACGATGCCAGCGTTGAAATTGTTGGCAGCGGGCAAACCCGTTCCCATAGCCGAATATCCAGCCACGGCGCTCACGCTTGGTAAATAATCGCTACGAAATTCCGCGACCTTCGCTCCCATGGCGTGCGCTTCGCTTTCGAGCATTTTTAGATCTGGTCTTGCCTGAAAGGCGCTTTTCAGTAAAGGCTGCAGCGTCGCGCCGACAGGCGAATATCTCAGAACCTCGACGGGTTGATAGTTCGGCGCTGTCTCGCTCAGACCCAGTGCATTGTCGAGTGCCACCTTCGCGTCGGCTTGCGCACTACGCGCATCAACCAGATGAAGCTGCGCGCGCTCAACTTCCGCCTCCGTTACATACACGTCGATCTGCGGGCGAAGACCGGCGCGCGCTTTTACCTGGGCCTCGTGCAAATGGAAATTCCGCTGTTCGACCGCTTGCTCGTATACTCGAACCAGCTTTTCCGTCTGCAAAACGGCGAAGTAACGCTGCGACACCTCGAAGATCAAGTCGAGCTCGGTGAGTTGCCGTTTCGCTTCGGCGGCTTCAGCTTCAAATCTGCGCTCGGCAACAAATTCATGGCGGCGGCCGAAGTCGAACAGAAACTGGGATAGAGCCACGCCACCCATATAGTTGTTGTTGCTGCCCCAGCTCTGGGAAAAATCTCCGGAGGGTAAATCATGATTCTCGCCGCTCATCCGAGGGAACTCGCCCAGGGGATCGTAATAGGTGGTATTAGCGATCCCGTTGTTGGTTGCACGCAGGTACTGGGCAACTCCATACACCTGAGGACCAAGAAAGGAACGCGCCTCTCCCACTCGCTCTTGCTCGGCGCTGGCTTCATCCGTGGATTCCTTGAGCCGCGGATGGTATTTCAGCGCGATCGAAATCGCTTCGCGCAGTGTGAGTTGTGATGTGCCCGGGCCCGGCGTTGTCGCAGAAGATGATCCGGCTAGGCTCGGCAGGAACACCACTCCAGGATGCTTCAAAGGTTTACCGGCAACAGTTCCCGCAAGGCGACCCTGCGAAGCTGTCTGTTCCGATGACTCTGTGTTCGATCCGGCCACCGCTACACCCGAGAATAGGAGGCATAGGCAAACTGCAATGAACATCTTCTCGTAACTTCTCATTGCTTGACACCCCAGTAGGTATATCGCTCTCGTTGAAGGTATTGGTATGCCACAGCCCGGCCTATCATTATCTGTGAAGTTTCGACGGCGCCATGAGCGTCAACCACGAGGGCCGCGCGCACGTGACACTTGGTCTGATTCGCCATCCTTACGCACTTAGGCCTCCCGCATGCGGAATGGGCCTCAGAGAAAACGCACTGATTGGGCTCAGCGAACATATTGCTTCGCTAACGCCTGCTTGTGGACTTTACTCGTCCACTCGCAGCTCAACGCATGTGGTTTTAGACGAGCGGATCTTGGCTGTCCGCTTGGGAGGAAGCGAGCTTTAGTCGCCTGGTCAGGCGACGCAATGGAGGATCGGCAGTCCTCGAGGTGCGTAGCGGCCGCACGTTCCGAAAATCAGCCGTAGCGACCACGTATCCCAGCGCCCGCACATCGTACGTGCTGGCACTAACGACCAGCTTACTGGCCGATGAAATGTCGCAAGTAAAGCGCTGCATCGCAGCCGCACCCGCATGGCTTTGACCGCAGGAGGGTCTGAAATGGCGAACTCGGGTTCTTGGGATCATCCCAATTACTGTCATGCTGAGCAACAAGCTACCGAGCAAAAGAACCCACTTTTGCTTGAAAATGTTCATGCCATGAGCCACCGCGCCAATAGAGCTAGACCGTTTTCCTGCCCGATGCAAGGGCTGGCAATAGCACCCGAGTGCATCTCGTCCGCGTCAAACACACATGGTAGAAAGAAATTTCAAAACGCCACTCAGCGCACCATGACAAGGGCGTCGCCGCATTCGGACACTGGCCCGGCGGTCACGGCCTGAACAACGCATCCAAGCCGGGAGGGATCAATCTGACCGATTTTTTTCAGTCGTTGGAATGAAATCATCGCTGCGTCAAGTTTAACCATAACGGTTCGCCGAGTATTTCGAACGGCTCCTTGAAAGTTCGCAATCCGCGTGATGTATGTGAAGGAATACTCGAGCACGAAAAAAACTCGTGAAGCAACCTGCAGCCGATGCGGCCTGAGCAAGACATGACCAGACCAGACATCGGGGCTCTTTCGCGCCTTCGGCTATCCGCGCGTCAGCGCCCGACGCCACCGGGCCCTCCACGGATATGAGGGCCGGAAAATAACGCCAGGGAAAGACATCTTGCACTCCAAACATACGGGTCCTGTCGCTCGGGCGCCGTCGGTCTGCCCCGCGGGCATCCCGAGGTTCCCTACCCTGCCGCGATCGGGTGGCGACGGACTCGAAACATTGAATGGCTCGATTGAAGTCGAAGCTTAGTTCGGCCGAAAGTACAAAACGATGCCGCAGTTCTCGCTACGCCATCCGCATATCATCATCGTTGCCGCGCTGCTCACCACGATCTTTGGTGTTATGGCTTTCAAGCAGATGCCGGTCGACGTCTTTCCGCGTCTCTACATAAAGGCCGCGGTGGTCGCGACATTTTATCCGGGTTTCGCGCCGCTCGCGATGGAACAGGATATAACCAGCCGTTACGAGAGATTCTTTACCCTCGGCAATGGCATCGAACACATCGAATCACGCTCGATTCCGGGGGTGAGCGCCATCACCGTGTACTTCCATTCCGACGTTGATATCGGCGTGGGAGCGGCCAATCTGGCGACGCTCGCGATGGGCGACTTGGGGTTGATGCCACCGGGTACGCTACCGCCGTTGGTGTTGGAGTACAACGCGTCCTCTTCTATTCCGGTGATCCTCGTTACGGTCTCGGGTCCCTACAGCGAAACCGAGTTGCAGAATGAAGGACGCTACAATGTCCGGAACTTCATGGCGACCGTGGAAGGGGCCTCCGTACCGTATCCGTTCGGCGGCAAAATCCGCCAGATCATGGCCTATGTGGATCGTCAGAAGCTTCAAGCCCAAGGCATCACTCTGGATGACGTAGTCAACGCCATCAACGCAACCAATCAGATACTCCCTTCGGGTGACGCAAAAATCGGTCCGTACGACTGGTACATCTACTCGAACGCGCAGATTCCAACTCCAGACGCGCTCAATCACGTACCGATCAAGATCGGGCCTAGCCAAGCTCCCACCTTCTTTGGAGATATTGGCGATGCGCAGAAAGCGTCAGCAATACAGTACAATCAGGTGCTGATCGACGGCAAACCTTCCGTCTATATTCCCATCTTCAAACAAACCGGGGCGAACACGCTGAGTGTCATCGACGGGGTGACTCGAGCAGCTCAAGAGGTCACCGGCTTGCCGCCCAATATGAAGGTAGGAACGCTCTTCAGTCAGGCGGGAACGATCCTGGATGCCGTCCATGCGCTGGAACATGAGGCGATATCGGGAGCCTTGCTGGCTTCGCTGATGATCCTCATTTTTCTCGGAAGCTTCCGCTCCACCTTCGCGATTTTCCTCTCGATACCGCTGTCCATTTTGGTTGGCGTGGTAGGCCTGTCGCTAAGCCATCAAACCATCAACCTTATGACGCTTGGCGGGTTTACGCTCGCGATCGGACGCCTCGTCGATGACTCAACTGTCGTGCTTGAAAACATCAATCGCCATCTAGCGATGGGCAAGAAGCCCGAAAGAGCGGCGGCCGATGGCGCAGGAGAAGTGACCTACGCCGTGCTCGCTTCGACCATCAGCACCATCGTCGTCTTTCTGCCGGTGGTCTTTCTCTTTGGTGTAAGCAAGAGACTTTTCAGCGCTCTCGCGCTGGCGGTCTTCTTTTCGATGGTCGCCTCGTACATTGTCTCGATGTCGATTATTCCGATTTACTGCGCACGCTTGCTTGATCCCGAAGAAGCCAGGCAGGCCGCCGAACGCGAAAGGACCGGGGTTGATGACCGGCGCGGGCCTTTGGCGGCCTTCGACCGGGGCTATGAACGGTTTTCCAAGCGCTTTGGGAAAATGCTCGACCGAACAATGAATCATAAGTTCTTACTAATCGGCGGCGCGTTAGCACTATTTGTCGCATCGATGTTCGTCTTCCCGTACCTGGGGACCAGAATGTTTCCGGAAACCGACTCCGGCATGTTCTTGATCAATCTCGCCACACCTGTGGGCACTCGGCTCGAACTCACCTCGGCCGCGGCAAAGCGGATCGACGCCATCATCCATCGCGTAGTCCCTCCGCATGATTTGAAAAACGTTGTCGCAAATCTGGGAGTCGTTCCTAACATTTCCGCGCTCTACACTCCGAACTCCGGCGAAGACACCGGTCAAATAATGGTGGCGCTCAACAGCGCTCATACAAGGCCCACCACATACTATGAGCAGGCGATACGCTCGGCCCTGGTTCGCGAAATGCCCGACGTAAAAACCTTCTTCAGCTCCGGCAGCATCATCGACGCTGTGCTCAACTTCGGGGCGCTCGCGCCAATCGATGTACAGCTTAGTGCTCCCATCAGCGAACAATACCAGCCGATGTTCAAGACCGCGCGCGAAATCGAAGCCAAGCTGAAACCGGTGCCTGAGGTCGGCCAGATCATGATCAAACAGGTGGCCGACTATCCCACCTTGAATATCAAGGTGGACCGGGCCAAGGCCGCGCGCCTGGGCATCACGGAACGTTCCGTTATCACCAACTTGATCACCGCCATTAATAGCAATAGCTTGATCAAGCCTTCCATCTGGATCGATCCGAGCAGCGGAGATGATTACTACCTCAGCGCTCAGTATTTCGAGAAAAATATTAATTCGCTCCACACTCTTCTTGATATTCCGGTCGGCACCCGGCTTGGTTCGAGCTATCACGACTATGCTTATACCAGTGCTCGTTCCTCATCGGATCCGGACGAGGGTCATGAGCAATCTATTTTGCTCGGCGATGTCGCCACCGTGCAGGCGACGCGCTATCCTTCTGAGGCCGATCACTACAATATTCAGCGCGTCGTGGACGTGCTGATCTCGCCACGCACCAGCGATCTTGGTGGTACGCTGGACGCGGTAAGGCGGGCGCTCAATAATTTGCAGTTACCAAACAATGTAAAACTTTATTTTCGCGGCTCGGTGGTCAACATGCAGAAGACCTTCAAGAGCATGGAGGGCGGATTCTTGTTGGCGGTCGTCGTGGTGTATCTGGTTGGCGTCGCGCAGAGCAGTTCGTGGCTCGATCCATTAATTTTTCTGTTTTCGGTGCCGATGGGCCTGATCGGCGTCGCCTGGATGCTCTGGGCCACCCACACCACCATCAATATCGAATCCATGATGGGCGTTATCGTAATGATCGGGATCGTGGTGTCCAACGCGATCCTGCTGATCGACTTCGCTAATGAGCGACGGCGCGCGGGTCATAGCCTGCGCGACGCCGCGGTCGACGCGGCGCGGATTCGCATGCGGCCAATCCTGATGACGTCGCTGGCTACTGTTGCCGGCCTGGCGCCGCTGGCTCTGAAGCTTGAGGCCGGCTCGGCGGCTTCCGCTCCGCTGGCGCGTTCGGTAATCGGCGGACTTACAGTCTCGCTTGTGATGACGCTCTTTCTCGTCCCGAGCCTGTGGGAGCTTTTCTACTCATTTCAACAGAAGTCGGCGGATCAGCCACGAGATGACAATTAGAAATCATCGTGCGGCAAATGCAGGAGCCATTTTGCAAATCCTGTGAATAGGAGTTAGGGCATTGAGCATCCGCAGTTGGACCGGATTCGTATTGTTTTGCGCTGAGCTTGCCCTCCTGGGATGCGGTAGGCAACCTCTCATCGCAAAACCGCAGGTCGAACCGACGGTCGTAGTGATACATCCCGGGCGCGGCCCCATGTCGATACAGATCGAGCTACCGGGCGACCTGGTCGGCTTCTATGAAGCCGCATTGCACGCCAAGGTGACAGGATATCTAGCGTCGATTTCAGTAGATAAGGGCGATAGGGTCAAGGCAGGAGAAATCCTGGCGTCGATTGAAGTGCCGGAGCTTCATTCTAATCTTGAACAGGCCAGGGCGAGACTGGCGATTGACGAGATTACTTACGAACGGTTGAAGCGGGTGCAAACCGCGGACTCGCGGTTGATCGCTCAAGAAGATGTCGATATTGCGAATGCCAAATACCAGCAGGCTCGGGCCTCGGTTCATACCCTGCAAACGATGGTTGGCTATACGCGAATCGTTGCGCCTTTCGATGGGATCGTGACCGGACGCTTCGCCGACCCTGGGGCGCTCATTCGAGCGGGCGGCGGCGACATCGGAGTAAGCGAGAGTTCAGCCCTCATATCCCCAGGCGCCACCGAAGGCTCTGGCGGCCATCGTAGCGGTGGAGGGCCTATTTTGACCCTTGCCAAAGTGGACAAGTTACGGGTCTACGTTTACGTCTCGGGAAGATGGTGTCGTTACATCCAACGTGGCACCCCCGCCATACTGACGTTCGACGATCTGCCTGGCGTGTCGATCACCAGTTCAGTGTCTCGTTACGCCGCGGCGCTCGACCTAAGCACTCGCACGATGCTGACAGAGATCGACATTGATAACCGTGCCGGATTCCTCTATCCGAGGATGTACGCGCACGTGAAGCTTGTTCTAGTCTCGCATCCCGATGCGATGCGCCTGCCAATCGCCGCTGTTAACCAGGAGGGTGGGAAAGCATCTATCTACTTGGTGAGAGACGGGCAACTGAACGAAACACAGGTACAAACCGGCATAACCAGCCCTGACTACGTTGAGATCACCTCGGGCTTGACCATGAACGACTTGGTCGTCGCTAACTTCAGCAGCGATTTGCGCAGCGGCATGAAAGTGCATGCAACGGCTGCGAAGGAGTCTTCGACTCAGGCATCCGTTTACTAGCACGGCTGCTACAGTCATTGGCCCGGCGCAACTGAATCGCGAGAAACTGGGTGCTCGCGGCCTCAGTTTTGCGAAAGAGATTCTATATGCTGCCGCAATCTCACCGCCTGGTCAGCAATATGGCGGTGTTCTTCCTCTCCTGACTCGAGTTCTCTTAGCGCGTCCGCTAGAGCCTTCTGGCCGCTCGATCTCGATTGTTCGATCTGCCGATCTATTTCGCGTCGCCTGCCTTCCAATTCGGTCAATTCTTCCTTCAGATCCGAAATCAAGGCGGGATCCTGCCCGATGCGGATTGCCTCATTTATGTGATCTTGCAGGGCCCTCCTTGCCTCCATTAGTCTCTCGCTCTCCGCGAGAGCCGCGGCTTCCCGGGCTGTCTCGTTCGGGTCCGTCAGCCTTGCACGCTCTACGGCGGCTCGAAGTTCCGCGTCACGCGCCGCACACGCCGCGCTCGCGTCCAACAGCTTCCGCATTCTTTCCTGAAGCGTCCTCAGAACTGTTTCGCTGATCATATAAGTCTCCATGGTGCATTCACGATGACCGCGGCGCACAAAGCAATCGCGCTCGCGCAGCGCGCCTCATCTGTTTCGGACCCTTTCAACTGGAGAACCGCCGCTCGCGATTTGCGCCGAGCAAGTGATTACACCTTATTCGGGCGGATGAACGACTGCTTTGACTCTAACAGGGCCGATCTGATGCGGCAACGAAAGCAGCAAACCGAATCGCATTCAACAGAACGCTTATGTTATCTGGAGTACCAACCAGCCGCGCGTTCAGTCGGGATTTTATTTTTGACCCTGCGATTCCGACTCCTGTATAACCGGGCCTCTAAGCGATTCTGAGACGCTTCAGCACTGGAAATTTCGCAACATCCGCGACAAATGCGAAAGCAACTGCCGCGGCTAGCGTGCCAGCTACAAGGATGACTGGCAAAGCCGTCATTACTATACCGCAGACAGCCAAGGTCGAGGCGATCAGTACATCCGCTAATGACGACAGAACGGGCCAGCCGCTTGGCGTGGACCACATGCGTTGGCATGCGCGGATGGCATAGAGCGATCCTTCATTGCCGAACACAACAACGAGAAAAGCGAGAGTCTGCAGCGTCTCGATTCCAAGCCCCAGCCGGAATTTGCCGATGGCCAAAACCGCAGTGCAGAAGATCAACTCGCAGACTCCCATAAAGATCCCAACCATCGAGTCCGAAGCGCATACCAGCCCCGACCATCTCTTCATCGTTCAGGCCGCCGCGAAAGGGTTCGAGGTGATCGACGACCCGGAGTTGCATTTTCTGCTCAGCAGACAGATTAGCGACGACGGCGATCATGCCAACCATCTGCGCGTCAGCGTCGAATCCTACACTGGGCGCGATCCGAACAAGGACGTCGCGCGGCTGATCAAGGAGCAGTGGGATCTTTACGGTGACCTGCCCTCCAAAGACTGGCTGGGGTGGTATGGCTTCGAATTCGAATACGAGTTGTATAACGTGCCGGAGATCGTCCTGTCGTTGCGCAGTTTGAAAATCCTCGATCCCAAGATTGAAAAGCTAGGCAGCGAGCGGATCGGTCCCGACGAAGCTTTCCATCGCGACTTTCTCACCGCCTGATGGCATCGGCGGCTGGCCGGTTCCAGTCAGCAAGAACGCGCGCACATCCTCGGCCACATGCGCGAGCAGGACGCGGAATATCGGCAGCGAAAAGCCGTCTATTACGAAAGCCTGATCCGGCGCATGTCCGACTTTGGCGCGTGGTGGTACGAGCAGACCCGGCCAATCAACGAAGAATGGCATTCCCAGGTGGTCGAATTTCTGATATCGATTCCCGAGCATCTCCAGGGCACGGCTGCTGTCTGATCGGTTTTTGCTCCGATAGGTTGCGGCGGATGGCTCGGGCCGCTGTGAGACCGTCGCGCCAATCGATGAACGGTTGGCCTGCTGAAAAGCGCGGAGTCCTATGAAGTTCTATTTTTTTCACCTGATGCCGTGGCCGTATCTTCCGGTCGATTACGACGACCGAAAGAAATATCCGTCCACCTGGGTGACCCTGTCGAATAGCATATACGACCCGGAAAAAGGCCAAGCCCTGTACAACCGCTACCTGGATGAACTCGAATACGCGGAACAGCTTGGCTTCGAGGGCGTCTGCGTCAACGAGCATCATCAGAACGCATACGGAACGATGCCCGCGCCCAGCATCATCGCGGCAATGCTGGCCCGCCGTACGCAACGCGTGAAGATAGCCGTAGTCGGCAACGGTCTGCCGCTGCGCGACCATCCGCTACGCGTGGCTGAAGAGATGGCGATGATCGACGTGGTTACGGGCGGCCGGGTGATCTCCGGCTTCGTTCGTGGTATCGGCTGCGAGTACCACTCGATGGCGATCAATCCGACTTACTCACAGGAGCGCTTCTACGAAGCCCACGACCTGATAATCAAAGCCTGGACGCAACCGGGACCATTCAACTTCGAAGGCAAACATTACAAGGTGCGTTACGTAAATGTCTGGCCGCGCCCGCTACAGAAGCCGCACCCTCCGATCTGGGTGCCCGGCTTCGGCAGCAAAGAAACCGTCGAATGGTGTGCGCATCCTTCGCGCAAATACACGTATCTGGCGGTCTTCATGCCGGACTCTCTATTGAAGACGTTTTTCGACCAGTACCGCGAATCGGCGCGCGCTAACGGCTACGAGCCCTCGCCGTACCAGATGGGCCATTTGATTCCAATCTATGTAGCCGATACTGATCGCCGTGCACGCGAAGAAGCGGCCGCGGACGTACTCTGGCTCTACCACAAAGGACTGCGCTACCCGTTGGAGTTTGCGCAACCCCCAGGCTACGTCTCACCGGCTACAATGCGACGAATCCTTGGATTTTATAAGGACCTCGATTTCGCGAGCATGGGCTTCGATGAATTCAACGAGCGCGGCTACTGCATCGTGGGAAGTCCCGACACGGTGCGCCGCCGCCTAGCGGAGGCCGCGCAAACCATGGGCTACGGAGTGGTACTGTCGCTGCTGCAATTCGGAACGATGTCGCATGAGCGAACGATGCGCAACATGAAACTATTCTCGACCGAAGTCGCGCCGGGCTTGCGTCAGCAGTTCTCGCACTTTGCCGCGCCTCCCGTGCAGGCGGCTTGAGGCAGCTCATCCATGTCGCACATTCGTGAGGAGGTCGGGACCGCCGGCGGTGTGAGCTTTCCTTACCTCAAAGGCGGCCAAGGGCGTCCCCTGCTGTTCCTGCACAGCCTCGTTGGCGAGTTCGACTGGCATCCCTTTGTCGAGAGCCTGTCCCGCGATCACACGGTCTACGCGCCGCTTCAACCCGGCTTTGAGGGACCGGATCGCCTTGGCCGAATCGATAGTATCGACGACCTCGTTTTCCACTACGTCGACCTGCTCGACGCATTGAAGCTCGACGCTCCGATCATCGTCGGAGCGTCGACCGGCGGCTGGCTGGCAGCGGAACTGGCGGTGCACTACCCATCGCGAGTCGAACGCCTGATACTTATTGATGCGGCGGGTTTGTACGTCGAGGGCTCCGCCAGAGAGGATATTTTCGCGGCTAACTTTGCAGCGACCCGGCGTCTCCTGTTTGCCGGCTCCGAGTCGGCTGTGGCGCGGAATTACTTCCCCGATCTGCCCCAGGGCGAAGCTTTGGATCGCATTCTGAATTTTCGCCAGGCAATAGCCAGAATTGGTTGGAACCCTTACCTATACAACCCGAAACTAAAAGAAAGGCTATATCGAATAACAGCACCCACTCTGGTTATCTGGGGGGAAGGCGATCGATTGTTCGGACGTGAGCATGGCGACGCTTTCGAAGCGGGCATCGCAGGCGCCAAAATCAAGCTGGTCGACGCCGCCGGACATCTGCCACATCTCGAATCACCCGAAGCGACGCTTCATCTGGTCGGTGAGTTCTTAACCTCTCGATAGGAGAGAAATGTCCTCCAGACGCGCTGGTCGCTGCGGTTTGACGGGCTACGAGGACGTCTGCGTCAACGAAGTGACTGCCTGCGGGTAGGCGGGCGGTCACGGCACGTGCTATCGCATCAACTTCAGATGAGTAGATCGTCGCAGGAATGACGCTGCTGGAACCGCTTGGCACCCGGACAATAAGAGAACGGCAAAGACAACGCCCAGTCTCTTCGGTGAGAAGATCCCGATTCAAGTAGGGTTGGCTTCATCTCGCTGCGTATCCGTCTTTATCACAGCCATCGAACTTACCCTGGTACACCTGGAGAGTGCCGGCCAGCGTAGGTTGTCTGTAATTGGAATTCGGCCTATCGTACGCATCGTTGGAGAGGAAGCGGGCGGTCGAAAGACGTTGACGCGTTCCAGCGCTCGCAGGCAGCGTATTTCGAGACAGAGCCCCGTAATTCCGACAGTGGGGACCGGTGTCACCTAACCCTGAAAAAACTCAAATGTGGAGGAACACTCCATGCTCGCCATCGATGCCGACAGCCATTTCATGGAACCGCTCGACCTTTTCGAGAGGTACATCGATCCGAAGTATCGCGCCCGCGCCTACAAAGTGGACAAAGATTCCATCACCGGCAAACACCGGCTGGTCGTCGACAACAAACCGCTGCAGTTGCTCGACGTCGAAGAACTGCTGAGTGCGGTAGTTGGATATGGTCAGAAAGAGGCGGGGCACGACCTGAGCAACTTTGATAGAGAGCTGCCCTACAGCGCCGACTGGCAGAGCATGGACGCGCGCGTGAAGTTCCTCGACCAGGAAGGCTTCGCCGCTCAGGTTATTTTCCCCACGATCGGCCTGCTGTGGGAGGACACGGTCGACGATCCCGATGCTCGCCGATGCGCTGTGCCGCGCATACAACACCTGGGCGCTCGAGATTTGCGCGTCTCACAAGGATCGTCTGTTCCCTGCCGCACACATATCGTTGCGCGATCCGGAACTGGCCGTGCGCGAGTTGGAGCGTGTGGCAAAGCTCGGATGCCACTCGGCGTTCGTTGGAGCGGCGCCTTACAATGGCAAGAGCTTCGGCGATCCAATCTACGACGCGCTTTGGGCCGCCGCACAGGACCTCGACCTCGCGATTGGTTTGCATCTGGTCGGACACGCGCACTACCCCGGAAGCGAGTACTTCCGTGGCCGCGACCCGGGCTTTATGTGGGTCACGATGAATGTGATCCAGGATCCTCGGATCGCGCTTGCGACGATGGTCTACGACGGCGTCTTCGACCGCTTTCCACGGCTGCGGGTGGCCACGATCGAGGCGATGGCCGGCTGGGTTGGCGAGTGGCTCGAGCGCTTCGAGTATCGCTACAAGTACATGAAACATACTTCGCGGATGAAGCGTTCGCCGACCGAGTATTTCGCACGCAACATTTGGGTCAGCGGCGATCCCGAGGAACGAATGTTCCCGATCGTGGTGCGGTTCGCGGGCGACGAGAAGTTTTTCATCGGGTCCGATTACCCGCACGCCGAGGGTTTCGTCGATCCGGTACGCTCAGCCCGCGAACGGCTCTCGTCATTGCCGGCAGAGTCGGTGGACAAGATTCTCTCTGTCAACGCTCGCAAGTTTTACCGCATACCCTAGACCGCTTTACCGGGCGACTCCGTCGGTGGGCGCCCGGTTGTAAATTCCGAGGGCTCTTGACGGGGATCGCGGGGCGCGGGCGTGTTCTCCACGCGTCAGTAGGCGCTGATCAATGCACAACGAATGCAAAGTTAGGGAGGGACGGAAATGGACTCCAAGGATCTGGAAAAACGGATTCAATCGATCGAAGACCTTGAAGCGATCAAAAAACTGAAGCATCAATACTGTCACTATTGCGATGACAACTACGCTGCGGATGGGATCGCGGCCTTATATACCGAAGACGCTATATGGGAAGGCGGAGGTATCGGCAGATTCGAAGGGCGCGAAGCCATTCGGACATTCTTTAAAAGCGCTTCCAAATCTTTCAATTTTGCGATTCATAACGTTATGAATCCAATCATCGACGTGCAGGGAGACAAAGCCACCGGCGAATGGAAGTTGCTCCAGCCATGCACCGTGGACGGGAAGGCGGTGTGGCTGGCGGGAGTCTATAACGACGATTATATCAGGGTCGGGGGAAAATGGCTGTTCAAACATCTCAGAGTGAAAATCCTGTTTCTCACACCGTACGAGGACGGCTGGGCCAAGACGCAATTCGTTGAAGGTTTCAAGGGTTGAATACCGGGGTTGAGTGGAGTCCTGGGGAAGGCATTTTGCGCCCTTAACGCGCCGCCGACTCGATACACAGGGGGGAAACGATGGAAATCGGAGTCTATGCCAGTACTCATGGGATAGGTTACCGCGATGAGATGAACTTCTTCCTGAAGAGCACGCCGATCGAGGAGATGCGGCCGGTCAGAATCGCGCAGCTTGCGGAGCGGGCCGGATTCCACTCCATGTGGTTCGCGGACCATGTATGCATGCCGACCGGTTCGGCGAGCGCGCATGTTGCGAACGCCTCCGGGAAGCGGGCATACGAAGCGCGTCACAATATGTTGGACGCGGCGGTAACGATGGGCGCCGTGGCGGCAGGCACCAGCACCCTGAAGCTGGGAACCAGCGTGCTGATCGTCCCTTATCGGAATCCGCTGAGTGATGCGCGGCAGTTTGCCACGGTCGACGTGCTCTCCAACGGCCGCCTGATCCTCGGCGTCGGCGCCGGGTGGATGAAGGAGGAGTTCGACGCGTTGGGCCTGTCGTACGGTCAGCGCGGCGCGATGGCCAACGAATGCATCGAGATTTTCAAGCGCTCGTGGACGGCGGAGGTAGTGGATTTTCATGGCCGGTTCTACAACTTCGACAGCGTCTCGATGGATCCGAAGCCGATTCAAAAGCCGCGCCCGCCAATCATCTTCGGCGGCGTGGTGCCGGCCGGCGCTCGCCGTGCGGCGCGCTACTGCGACGGGTTTTATCCGATATTTCTCGATCCGCAGGCCGAGCCCAATCGGTTTGCACCGCTCCTGGACGAGATTCGCCGCGAGGCCGGCCGGCTCGGACGCGATCTTTCCAGGTTCTTTCTTATGGCCGTGGCCTCGGCGCGGCTAACGGCTCCTGGCGATCCGCGATACAGCAAGCTACGGCCAATCTGTACCGGTACCGCCGAGGAAGTGCTGTCTGACCTGCAGCGTTTTGCGGATGCCGGCTATTCACTCGTGGTCCTGATATTCGATTGTTTCGGGCGAGTCGATGAACTCGAGACGCAAATCCAGCGTTTCGGTGAGGAGGTCATCCCTGCCGCCAAACGGATCAAAGCCAAGGGCGGATGGGCTACTGCCCTAACGTCAACCTGACTCGCTGCTCAGACCACCGAGTAGTATGCCTGTATGCCAGTGAGGGTGAAACGCAATAGGTTCATCGCCAAGCCGGACGGTTCACGGCTGCATCTCACTGTTCATTTGCATTAATTGTTGCTGAACCTGTGCGTCCTTTGGTTCCAGCGCCGCCAGACGCTTGGCATAGATCGTCGCTTTGCGCAGGTCCCCGGCGGTTCGATAGAAATCCGTCAAGGCCGCGAGTACATCACGATCATAGGGGTGCTCTTTTAAGTCGGCCTCCAGCGTCGCGAGTGCTTGGCCGGTCTGACCCGCATCGTTGAGCGCTACGGCGTAAACGTACACGAATCGCGCATCCGACGGATCCAGCCGTGCGGCTGCCGCCAGGTAATTCAGAGCCTCTTGTCTGCGTCCCTGACGGACCAGCGATAGGCCCAGCGCGTGCTGGAGCGATGCATCGTTCGGCGAACGGGCAATAGCGGCACGCAGTATGCGCTCGCCTTCAACTTCGCGCCCCAACGTTTGATCGAGATCGGCAAGATCCACGACCGCCGGGGTGAACGACGGGTCAAGCGACAGGGCAGAGTTCAACTCGGTCCTAGCCTCGGAAAATCGTTTCTCTTTGGCGAATAACAAGGCGAGGTTGCTATGAGCCTCCGGGCGATCTCCGTTTAATTCCTGCGCGGCGATATACTCGACGATGGCTTTTTCGAGCGCCGCAGAGGCGCCGTCCGGCAGCTCATCCGCGCGAGCACCCGCGAGCGCTTGCGCGGCTTCAATTCGCACCGCGCGCACTTGGTCGTCTAGAAGGGGCGTCACCGTGACGGGGCTCGTTTGCAAGGCGGCGCCGGACAAGGTGCGGCCAGCGGCTCGTCTTACCAGCGGCGAAGCGTCACGCACAGTATCGCCGATGGACACCGCGGTGACAGATTCCGGGCGGACAGTCATCAACTCGAGCGCGCTGGCGCGAGCGATCGCGGGCTCTTGGCGGTCCGCAACCAGTTCGGCGAGCAATCCTTGAGCTCCTGGAGCTCCAACAGATCCTGCATACAGCGTCTCGGCGAATCGTTGAAAACCTATCGGTTCGTGTCCGTACCATTGCTTGACCAACCCGGCTGCCCAGGCAACCGATCGGTCTCGATGGCATCCGTTGCATGCGTTTGGAACGCCGAGCTCTATCGAAAGCTCAGGGCGGGGAATACGTATACTGTGATCGCGCCGCGAATCCACGCCCATGTAGGTCCGCGCCGGCATATGACATTCCACGCATCGCGAACCGGAAGACCCGGGATTGTGGAAATGATGCCGCGCGGAATCGTACTTTTTAGCCGCGTGACACTGGAGACAGACGCCGCTGCCCGTCGCACGAAGCTTCCCGCTATGGGGCTCATGACAATCGCTGCAGGTGACTCCGGCATGGTACATCCTGCTCTGGATGAACGAGCCGTACTCGTAGACTTCATCCTTAATCTGTCCGTCCGGATAATAGAGGTCGTCCTCGAGTAGCGAGACCCGATAGTCATCGTTCACCGGCTGGCTATGGACGTAGTCCTCATGAATCTGGCTTCGCCGCGAGTGGCATCGTGCACACATCTCGATTTCGCGCTCCGATTCACGTGGCTTGGTGCGCGCCGCGTTGCCAGTGACAGGATCGATCTTCCAGTTGAACAGGTGGCGTTCATCCAACGTAATTGAAAGACCTTGGTTTGCCTCGAAACGTCGCCAGTCGCCTCGCCTCGCCGCCCATACCAGGTGATTGGAGCCCGGCCCATGGCACGCCTCGCAGGCGACGTTTATCTCCGCGTACGACGTGGAGTAAGTGCGCGTGCCGAAATGGTAGTTTTTCCGGATGTTGGTCGAATGACAATCCGCGCACATGAAGTTCCAGTTTTGGTCGAGTCCCGTCCAGTGCAACGGGTCACCCGCGCTTAGTCTCCGACCGGGATGCAAATCGAACCATCGCTGGCCACCGTCTTCGCGAGAGCGACTGTTCCAGGCGATCCCGAATGCCTGGAGGCGGCCACCCGGCAGCTCAATCAGGTACTGCTGCAGCGGATAGACGCCAAACGTGTATTTGATTTCGTAGTTGTGCATTACTCCGTCGGGCCCGTCGGTCCGCACCATGAATCTGTTGCCGTCGCGAAAAAAGAATGAGGTAATGCCACTTCGGGTAATGCTCGCATTGTTGAAGTCGCCGAGGACGGCGGAGTCGCTCGCCCTTTGCATGGCGAGCTGGTGATGGGACCCGCGCCATAGTTTCAACTCGCGCTCGTGGCACCCGCCACAGGCGGCCGCTCCTACGAAGTTGGGCACTTGCGCTGTCGTCGCGGTTTGAGGAATGGCGTGAGATTTCCTGTCCCGCTGGCTCAGATGAACCGTTACTAAGACGACCAACGCCATTGCTATGGTGGCGATCGATAGAAAAGGGATCCGGCCTCGAACACGACGTAATTCCGCCGTCGGTGGCGATGCGAGGGAACTTTCCGATGAAGAGCGACTCGCCTGACCGGATCTGGGATTCCTTTTCGGGTTCTTTCGCTTCCTGGCCAATACGATTATTGAAAACGGACTCGAGCGCGCGTCGCGGGTACGACAGTGCGTCGCGTTTGTTCATCTCATCTAATCGGTAACCGGCGGCTGCTGCATCTTTTGCAGCACTTGATCGAGATTGAAACTTCCCGGTTTGGCGCGCGGCGGAAATTCTTTGAAAGTCTGAAGGAACTGCGCCACAGCCGCTTGCGCAGGTAGAAATGCCCACGCGTTCTCGATACGCCAACGTGGGTAGTCCTCTGACTCCTCCTCTGCGCGCTCGAAAGGGTCCATCCGTAGATTGAGCAGCATCGGGAGCCGCAAAGTAACGTACGGATCTTGCCACACCTCTAGTCCATGCGCGCGCTGCACTGAGAAAAGCATTTTCCAGTTACCGTAACGTAGGGCCGAGAGCGACCCATCGTCGGTAAAATAGAAAAACTCCTTGCGCGCACCAGGGCCTTTCCCCTCCAACATCGGGAGTTGGCTGTAGCCATCGAGGTGGACCTTGTAGGTCTTATCGTCAACCCGATACCCCTTCAGCAGATTGTCCTTGATTTCAGGTTGACCAACCGCGGCCATCAACGTAGGCATCCAGTCCAGCAGCGAGATGATCTCGTTGGAAGTGCCACCGGGCTTGATATGTCCGGGCCACTTAACCATCATCGGGACCCGGAAGCCGCCTTCCCAAGTGGTATTCTTCTCCCCATGGAATGGCGTCATCCCGCCGTCGGGCCAGAGCAGAAGCTCAGCCCCATTATCGCTGGTGTAGATGACGATTGTATTATCGGCGATTCCGAGTTTCTGCAGTTCAGCGAGCAACTGCCCCACCTGGCCGTCATGCTCGACCATTCCGTCGGCATATACACCGAGACCAGTCTTGCCCTGAGATTCGGGCTTGAGATGCGTGAAGATGTGCATGCGAGTGGGGTTGAACCAGACGAAAAAAGCCTTGCCTTCTTTATTCGCGCGCTCCATGAAATCGATATTGGCTTTGAGAAATTCTTCGTCGACCGTCTCCATCCGCTTGCGGGTGAGCGGTCCAGTGTCCTCGCACTTCTGTTTCCCTATCGGACCGAAGCGTGGATCCACCGTGGAGTCGAATGAGTTTGTGGCGTAGCAATGAAGCACGCCACGCGGGCCAAAGTTTTTCCAGAAGGTGGGATCTTTCGGATAGAACTCCTGCTCTGGTTCCTCTTCGGCATTCAAGTGGTATAGGTTCCCGAAAAACTCGTCGAACCCGTGTACCGTTGGGAGAAACTCATTCCGATCGCCCAGGTGGTTCTTGCCGAATTGCCCGGTGGCGTACCCGAGCGGCTTCAATAATTCGGCAAGCGTGGGATCTTTGTCGCTCAGCCCTTCCTTGGCGCCCGGAAGCCCGACCTTAAGGAGTCCGGTGCGAAAAGGGCTCTGGCCTGTAATGAACGCGGAGCGACCGGCAGTGCAGCTATTTTCCGCGTACGCGTCGGTGAATTTCATACCTTCACTGGCGATGCTATCGATGTTCGGCGTTCGATAGCCCATCATACCTTGGTTGTAGGTGCTCAGGTTCCAGTAACCGACGTCGTCGCCCATGATGATCAGAATGTTGGGTTTGGTGCTGGTTGATTGCGCCCGGGCCGGGTGATGACCAGCCGTCAGCACCAGTACTAGTGAGCTAAATGCAACAATCGATTTGTGCAACATGTGTTCCTTTGGTGAGGCCGAACACGGCACGTGGATACCGCGCCCGCATACTGCCAGCCGGGAGCGTGCCGATTAAATAGGACCTTAGTCCTATGAATCGTAGGCAATCGGGCAGCAGCGTCCAATCAGAGGCAAGCTGACCTCTTACTGTCATCAGGCGTGCGAGAGGCCCGGTCAATCACGGCATGCCGATTGCGCGCCCTCCGCGCTTATGAAACCACAGTCCCATTTTCCCCAAGTTTCCGCGACACCACCGATATCCACATTTTCACTCAGGCTGGCTACGCACCAGGACTTCTGATCCTGACAGTGTCGCTCGTGGGCACCGCGGTGGCGCCGGATGTGCGCGCTCGTCGATCACGCTGCGAACTCCAGGCCCGGCGATGATCGCCCGCTATTGTACCAAAGTACAATTGCGCCCCTTAAAAAAACGGACGAGTCTTAACGCGTCGATGAACACGAAGGTAGATTCGTGCCCGGCGAGGGACTGGCAATCGGAAACCGCGATCGGGCTGAAAAGCGTCTGCGGTTGCAAACGAAGTGGAGGGGCGTCGCTTGGCGACCCTTGGCGGGAAAAGAATGATTGCGACTAATTCGTCATCCGGAGAACGTAAGTAAGATCGGGGTATTTGCGAGCGCGCTGGCCCAGAGTGCTGAGCGCCCGTTACGGTCGCGCGGCAAATATGGTTATTCATCCGATGGATACGGGAAACCCACGGGTCAGACCGCCAACGCTACGATGACCACTTCTCGGCATCGCGTGCTGTGGATTCCCGCTCAGATGACGCTTCTTGCATAGCAACAATTGACGGCCAATGGCTGGTCGATACATCAGAGCGCACGGCCGTAGCACGCAGTATTTGGTTGACAAAATCATAAGCGCTCCAACGAGCCCCGGGGAGAAACATCGCGACCGCGCGTGCGGTGTACCGGTCAAGAACGCGGGCGTTTTCCAGTGGCGCGCGGAAAACGTCACTAACTATCGAGCCAATAGAGTTGCTCAACGTTCGGTGGTGTTAGGGCACCGACCAGCAGAAGCTCAGACATTTTTTGCGGTTGACCTGTACTCGTACAAACCCGGGAGGAGCATTTTGATACATAAAGAAACTGACAAATGGTACGCGCTCACGGCTATGCTCGTTATTGTCCTAGGTTTGACGGTCACTCACACTGCCAGTGCGCAAGACAAGAAGCCTAACATCCTCGTTATCATGGGTGACGATGTCGGCTGGTTCAACATCGGCGCCTACCATCGCGGAATCATGTCCGGCAAGACGCCGAACCTCGACAAACTCGCCTCTCAAGGCATGATGTTCACCGACTACTACGCTGAGGCAAGCTGCACGGCGGGGCGTGCTAATTTCATTACCGGCGAATTGCCGATCCGCACAGGTTTGACGACCGTGGGCCAGGCGGGAGCGGACGTGGGATTGCCAGACCGGGCGGTAACTCTCGCCACCATTCTAAAGGCGCAAGGTTACGAAACTGGCCAGTTCGGAAAGAACCATCTAGGAGACATGAACAAATATCTTCCGTGCGTGCATGGTTTTGACGAATTCTTCGGCTATTTGTACCACCTCGACGCAATGTCAGACCCGTACTGGTTCGATTACCCACAGAGCTGGATAGACAAGACGGGGCCGCGCAATCTCACCCACTGCTGGGCGGCGGACGCGGATGATCCCACCGTGATGGCGCGTTGGGGCAAGATCGGGAAGCAGAAGATCGTTGATGAGGGTCCCCTGGCGCCATTTCCTAACATGAAAGACATGCAAAATTGGCAAGAAGGTCGCAAGGCCAAGTACGATATGGAGACCTTCGATGATGTGCTGGTGGAAAACAGCGAGCGCTTCATGGACAAGGCCAAGAAGGACAGCCGGCCGTTCTTCATTTGGCACAATACCACTCGCATGCATGTCTTTAGCTACATCCCGCCGAAGTACCAGGCGATGATGAACGCCTCGAACAATTACAACATCGAAGAGGCCGGCATGGCACAGATGGACGACAGCGCCGGAGCCCTGTTGAAACACCTCGAGGACATCGGCGAAGCCGACAATACCATAGTCATCTTCACCACCGACAACGGCGCCGAAGTGTTCACCTGGCCGGACGGCGGCATGACTCCGTTCAAAGCCACCAAGGGCACCGTCTTCGAAGGAGGCTTCCGGGTGCCTGCGATCATTCGGTGGCCGGGCCATGTTAAGCCTGGCACCGTTGAAAATGGCATATTCTCCGGTCTCGACTGGCTACCGACACTCTCGGCTGCCGCCGGCAATCCCGACATTACCAACCAACTCCTGAAAGGAGTCACGGTCGGCGACCGAACGTACAAAAATCACCTTGACGGCTATAATCAGATGGATCTGCTACTGGGCAAGGGGCCGTCCGCACGTCATGAGATCTTCTACTTCGGCGGACCACAACTCGGTGCCGTACGCATCGATGACTTCAAGTTCCAGTTCCTCCAACAGCCATACGGTTGGCCCGGAGAAAAGACCATAACCGACATGCCTACGATCGTGAACCTTCGTCAGGATCCGTTCGAACGGACGCCGGCTACGCGAGGCCAAACCTTGAATGATTCTGGCGGAGGGTACATCAACGATTTCTACGCGCGTGAGTTCTGGCGTTTCGTGATGGTTCAGCAGTATGTGGGTAAGCTGGCGATGACGGCCATCGACTATCCTCCGATGCAAGCGCCGGCGTCCTTCAACCTTCAAGCCATCAAGCAGAAGATTCAGGAAACGATCAGGCAGCACGAAGGCGAATAGTTGTAATGCAACGCGGGATGCCTCCAGGGGCTACCCTTTGAGTCCCCGGATTTTGGCGATTTGCCGCGATCAAGTGAGGACTCATATGGTTTATAAAGGAGAAGCGGCAAAGCGTGGAAGATTACTGGCACAGCATTGACAAGGGCCTACACGTCGAACTGGCGACTGAACAATCGGACGGGGGGTTACTAATGATTTTAACAATGAGAAGAACGAGACTATCGTCACGGGTGAACAGCTTCGCAATGTCGCTCGCACTACTTGCTGGAGCCGCAGTTTTGCCGAGCGTACTGTCTGCCTGCGCGGCCACCAGTCAAGGCCAGGTTGCAATGCAACAGGAGACGCCGACCGGGCAGACCGCGCCATCCGGTGCGGCGCAGTTCCTCGGTAGCGACGCTTCACTGCTCCAACCCGGAGCCGAGGGCCAGGCCGCCTACGTTTACATCAATCCTAACGTCCAATGGAGCAATTACAAAAAAGTCCTGATCAAACCCGTGGAGTTCTGGGACACTCCCGATACCAGCGTTTCTCCTGATGACCAGAAGATGCTGACTTCGTATTTTTACAACTCGCTAACAACAAACGCGCAGCACAATTTCACTGTCGTCGATCAGCCGGGACCCGGAGTGATCACCTTCGCAGTCGCGATTATCAATGCGGAAGGCGCCACGCCCGGTTTACGGTCAGTTTCTCTGGTCATTCCGCAGGCTCGTATATTGAATTACGCGCAATCCGTTGTGACGGGCCACGCAGCCTTTGCCGGCTCAGCTGAAGCGGCTTTCAAAGCCACGGATTCAACCACGGGTCAATTGCTGGCGGAATCGGTCGACAAGCGCATCGGTGGCATGGCGGTCAAGAACGCGGCGCAGCTTCAATGGGGCGACGCCGAGGCCGCGATGGATTATTGGTCGCAGCATATCGTTCAGCGCGCGGTTGCGCTTGGGGCCGGCACTCCTGCAACCACCGGACAACCTTCGGCAAGCAATTAGCCTGACCCGGTTACTTCATTCGGGCCACGCCGAAAACGCGACGAGTTATTCGGCCAATGGACCTGGCAAATGCCTGGTCTCGCGAGACCCCGTTAGGTAGTCGCGTTCAAGAGCGAGAAAAGACCGCGCAGCAAAGCGATGTGATGCATGAATAGCAGGACAAGTCCATGGTGGTTGCGAAGTGTCGGAAATAGACGAGGCACCGTTATGAGGACGCTTATGGGTACGGTGCTTTCCGTCTTGGTGCTAGGATCCGGACTTGCACGTGCCGACGGCGTCGTGCTCCCGCTACCCCCGGATGATCAGAAAGAAATTATCATTAAGCTTGGGCAGGGAGTGGTCGGCAAAGCGTTGCCGAGTAAACCTATTGACGACGTCTCCGTTTACTTTCCTCTTCAAGGAAGAGCGCTGATCTACCAAGTCACGGCCGGCCCCAACTCCGGTAAATCGCAGACCCTTGGCCTCGCGAGGGTGAAGCGCGGAAACGGGAAGATGGCCTGGCGGTTTATACTATCTCCTTCGCTGGCGGGCTTCATTCGACAGACGCCCGGAGGTGATCTCCTCATGCCCGCCGTGACGGACACCGGCGAGGGGGTGGTTGTCACGACAACGCCTGCCAACCCGTTCGTGCTTAAGGGCATGAAACCTGGCGAGACCCGGTCATATTCGCAGCAGGTATCGGTTATCGAACTAGACGACCCAACGGACCAGGAATACTCGGGATCGTTAAACGGCACCTACACATACGTGGGTACCTATCAGGTGAAAGTGCCCATCGGTACGTACGAGGCGGTCTTGCTGCGTCTCAAGTGCGAAGGCAAGGTCGGGCCTGCCCATACCCAGGATTCGGCATACTATTTCTTTGCGCCGGGAATAGGCGTAGTCGCGATGATTAGCCAGGAGGATGCAACCGCTTTTTGGATAATCCACATCGACACTAGCAGTGGCAAAGTGTTGATTTCAAAATGACGATACCTCGTCTGCGGCCTAGAGCTATTTCATGCCGACTTCTGAGGAGTTTCGCGCTTCGCGATCGCCATGCTTCTTCGACTCGATTAAGTGACCTCGCAGATCAGACGACCGGACGGGCTGTGGATCGAAGCGGGCGACGGCCCACCGCTAATGATGCTGGTTTTGCACGATGACCCAGAACACGAGTACGCGTACGGTCCTGACCAGGGTCTATCGGACACCAGGGTTGGCACGTTCTCCGATTCGTTGATGATCGAAGCAACAAATTCGGCAGGATCGCTATCAGTATGAAGAACGACTGGAAGCGCATTTTCGCCTTCGGGAACTAACGTGATGACGCAACAAAATCCTCCCTGACTGCATGGCTCCCTACTAGATGTCTGGTAACGGCAGGTTGCGTGCCGAACGGTGGATGAAGTTATTACGAAAATGCAGCTTTAGACGTTCGGAGGATTGACTGTGATTTCGACGCGATACAAGTCGGCATTTCTAGCCCTCGGCTGTCTGGTTTTCATGAGTCTTTTCGCCACACCGGCGCGGGCACAGCACGGTGACTGGGTTTTGGGAACAAACGGTCTGCTTAGTGGTCAACAGGCCCCGTCAGGAATCCACTATTCGAACATCTGGTCTTACTATCACGCTTCGGGTAGCAATTTCGCGGAACTCGGACCGCTGAAATGTGGTCCTCGCGACAGAGTGTGCCTGGATCTCAACGTGGGAGGAAATGGCAATCTCGATCTTTTTGTAGATCAGAACGTCTTCCTCTGGACCTCACCATACAAGATCCTGGGTGCGACCTATGGGTTGCTTGTAGACATACCGTTCGGCATCGCCGATGCGAATGGAGCTGCCAGTCTCGAGCCCATACTGACTCTGGACCGGCGTTCATTAACCTTGCCCTCGATACAGGCTTCCCAAAGCGCTACCAAGGGCAGTATCACCAACACGTACGTGGAGCCGATAAATCTGGGTTGGCACTTGCGCCAGTTGGACGCAATCGTGTCTTCGGGCTTCTTCGCGCCTTCGGGACCATATAACTCCAATGCGAAGCTCAATATTGGTTTTGGGCACTGGACTGGGGTCTTTGGACTTGGAGGTGTGGCTTACGCCGACACTGAACGCACCTGGTCGCTCTCTATTTATACTCACTACCTGCTCTACGGTTCGCAGATGGGAAGAAACTACACGCTGGGCGATGATGTCCCGCTCGAGTGGGGCGCGGCAAAGAGCTTCAATCTTAGCAATGATATCTTCAAGCAGGTTGTCTTAGGTGCCGTCGGCTATGCGCAATGGCAGGCGACCAACAACCAGATAGATCTCAATCCCACAACCAAGGTCAGTGCTACGGCTATCGACACCCTCGAGCATAGGAGTGTCCAGATTTATGCGGCCGGTCCGGCAATCAATCTGTTGACGAAGTACGGGCTCTTTTCATTGCGTTACTATGACGAGTTCGGCGCTAATGCCACTCCGTCGGGGAGGCAGCTGATGTTCACTGTAACGCTTTAAGAATAGACGAAGTTATCATGACAAGCTTCAATACATCAGATACCCCGGCTATTTATGTGTGCTTTTCAATGATCCGCTTCACTCACTAAGAGATTGTAGATGGCCGTTCGAATGTTCTCGCTGCTTGCGCTCGCGCTTCTCTGGACCTTGAGCAGCGCGCATGGGCAAAGCCCCGCAGCCAGCTCAATAAACATTGAATCTGAAGAAGACGTGTTGGCGCGCGAAGTCGATGATCCGACTGCAATTCTCACGCAACTGAAATTTCAGGATCTATACACCCCGAGGAATTTCGAGACGAGCGCGCAGACCAACACGATCCAGTTGCGACCGGTTCTACCGATAGAGGCATTCTCGCTCTTTCCCTTCAAGCAAATCATCCGGCCGACTTTTGAAGTAAATACCTCAGCCACGTCGCGCGGCAGCTCGACCACAACTCAATTCGCCGATATTCAACTTTTCGATTTGTTCCTCTCCAACTGGCCCAACCCCAGAGCGACCGGATTCGGTTGGGGCATTGGACCGACCTTCGTGTTTCCTACTGGAAGAGTCGCCAAAGCGGGCGATCACGCGTGGGAGGTCGGACCCGCGGCCGCCGCTGCTTACCGGGGTATTCCGGGTTTGATGGTAGGCTTTCTGTTCCAAGAACCAATGTCGTTCGCGTACACAAATAGCTCGGCGTCTCCTCAAAGTGAGATGAAGTTCCAACCACTGATCTCGTATACACTCGGCCGCGGCTGGTACGTAAAATCGGCGGACTCTACCTGGACCGTGAAGTGGCGGCACGGCAGTTCGACCACGATTCCCGTCAGCCTTGGCTTCGGTCGTGTATGGAAGTTCGAAGGGCCTGAACTCAATACCTGGATGTCGGGTGAGTGGACGGCCTACCGGCAGTACACGAGCATCACGCCGATGTATACTGTTAGGTTCGGCGTAACTCTCCTGTTTCCTCGTTTTGAACTCTAAGGCGACGCGCCACGGTCCATCGAGGGGAAAAGGTTCAGTTCGACTCGAAGGTGATGTTCTCGCGGCGGCTGACGTACTCCGAGCATGCCAGCTCCAGCACCAGCTGCGAGATTCCGACCAAATCGACGACAACATCGTTAATCTGATGGCGGTTTCGTTCCGCTCTTTTTGGCACGAGTGCGAGGATTATCTCGGGACCTTTGTAACACCGTGTGAATTGTCCCCCGACGAAGCGCCAATCGTCCGATGGGCTGAACCACACGTGAATCTCCGGCACGAAGAGCGTTGCTATAAAGCTCACCAAGCCGACGGCGAGCAGTTCATAGGGAGACAGCCCGCCCATTACAGTCAGCGTTTCTAGCGGGTGGCCGTGGTTTAAGTTCGCCTGCCGCTCATGCGGCGCAATTGCTTCCCACGGAATCGAATCGGGAGATCAGGCCATATCGACCGGTGATCGCCCAGGAATATAGGGAAGCGTCTTCCCGAAGGCTTCCTTAGGTCTGCCGTCGTGCCCGTTGTCTGCTCCGTTGATCGCCAAATGGAGTGCCTTTAATCGCCTGGATCAACGCATGGTCTATGCCAGTGTGTGCGAGAACGGGACGCGGAGAGGCCTTCAACAACTTTTACAGTCAACCCGTAGATGGACACTCAGGTCTCCAAGGGAACCAAATATATTGGTTCCATCGGAGACACTTCATGACGCGCCACGAGGCGGATATCAGCCGCAATTCCGACGCCCAAGCTTCGCGAAGCGAGCGTTTCGCAGCCGCAGCCGGCGGCATGGTCCTTGCGTTGCTTAACCTCAGTGATGTCGGTCAGCTCGAATAGAAAGGATTAAAGCAAATGGATATAGAGAAAAACGCGAGTCCCACCGACCTCGATTTGCTGAATCGGTTAAAGTCCTTGTCATTTCTTCCACCCATCGCATTCCACGAGCTTGCGAGGGACCTCAATTCGGCGGACTTCAGAAGGCGCGAGATCATCGTCCCGGAAGATGAATTGGCGGCGGGCGTGCATATCCTGCTAAGGGGCGTGGCAAAGATCACTTGCCTGAACCGACGCGGCCGGCGTGTCACCGTAGCTTTTCTTGCGCCTGGTCCATTGCCCGAAGTTTTTTCTCTCCCGTTCAACCGGTGGCATTTTCGCTGTGAGGCTCATAGCGCTTGCAGGGTTGGCAGTATGAGCCGGGACCAATTCGACGTCATCAGCCAGACGGCGCCGCGATCCGCTTTGGAAAGATTTCACGCGAAGGGTCTGATGCAATGGTATCGGTTCTTCGAAAGCGGCTTCAGTCTGCTCCTGGGTCTCGACCTTCGTGCGCGTCTCGTGGCTACGCTTCGTCAATTGTGTTCGAACTTCGGAGTCATGGAATCACGCGGCACCCTTTTGCTAGTCGCGCTCAGCCACAACGACCTGGCCGATCTGGTGGGTGCATCGCGGCCCAGAGTCACCGAACAATTAGCTGAGTTGGAGCGCGAGCATCTGCTTATTCGTCAAGGTCGGCAGTTGATTGTGCGCTTGGATAAGATCGAGAATTCGACGAGCCTCCCCGCGCCCGCGGCGACGCCTCTCCGCGAAACCTCTGCAAGCCCAACTAAACTCCGTCGGCGGCTCGCCGCGTAGGCGTCCCTCGGCCAGCACCGGATCGTCGCTTTCGGACGGCTGGCGGATACGTGCGAGCGGTTCCTGACCAAGGGCCGGCAAGTCTATGTCGAAGGGCGGCTTGCAACCCGCCAGTACGAAGCGAAGGACGGATCGGGCAAGCGCTACCGCACCGAAATCGTGGCCCGACAAATCCGCTTTCTCGGCAAGAGCGCGGATGCGCCGATGGCTGAAACTTCTGACGACATCCCCTTTTAGTTTCGCCGCGAGACGGGAGAGCCGCAAAAGCGGCTCCCCCAACCACCCGACCGACAATCGGAGATCACGAAAATGGACATCTATCAAATCAACAGCATCATGCACGGCGATTGCGTCGCACTCATGCGCCGCATGGAATCCGAAAGCATAGATTTCATTCTCACGGACCCGCCTTACATCACGCACTATCGCTCGCGCGATGGCCGCTGCGTGACCAACGACGACAACGCCCGCTGGCTACGCCCTGCCTTCATCCAAATGTATCGGCTTCTGAAAAGCGGTTCGTTTTGCGTGAGCTTCTATGGCTGGAACAAGGCCGACCTGTTCATCTCCGCGTGGCGCGCCGCCGGGTTCCGCATCGTTGGACACATCGTATTCCGCAAAAAATACGCATCTTCGGCTCGCTTCCTGCGCTACCAACACGAACAGGCCTATCTTCTGGCAAAAGGTGACGCGACTCCGCCGGAATTTCCTCTGTCCGATGTCATCGACTTCACCTATACCGGCAATCGCCTTCATCCCACGCAGAAGCCAACCGAAGCCCTGCGCCCCCTCGTCAGGGCGTTCTGCAAGCCCCGTGGGATCGTTCTTGACCCCTTCTGCGGCTCCGGTTCGACGCTCGTTGCAGCGAAAGACCTTGACCGCAATTTCATCGGGATCGAACTTGACGGCGCCCATCACCTTACGGCCTCGCGCCGACTTGAAGACGCGAAGACTATCGGGGCGGCGGCATAGCCGCCCCTCATGGCGGCAGCTCTTAAGCTGCCGCCCGCACGCAGCGCGTGGCGGATTTCATTTTTCGTTGCGCGGCGCGCCAATAATGAGATTTGCGGCGCGCCCGCGCGATGCGCGGGCGCGCTCATAATTTTTCAATGTGCGCTTCGCGTTAACCCTTTCGCCTTTTCAGCCAACGGCATCAGAAAGACCGCCAGATCGGAAACTACGGTCTCAAGCGAGTCCGGCCTGACCGCTAGCTCTCGGACAAAAGCATCCCAGTGCCGCCGCTTGCTCGCGTCGCGAGCAAATTCCGGAGTAAGCGCATCCGGAATCCCGCTCGGGATCGCGGTGCGACGGCGTTCGAAGGTCGCGGCGATCGCCTTCGCTAGGCGAGCCTCATCGAATTCGTAAGCCTTTGACAGCACCCATACATCATAGAAGTCTTTCATACGGCTATTCGCGCGACCGAGGTGCACCATTGCCTGAAATTTCTCGGCAATTACCGTCTCGCGCGGATAAGCCCGCAATCGTGGCGCCGGTGATTCGAGTAGAACCGGAAACTCGATTTCCTCGAGGCCAGGCTCCACCGCGTCTCCGAAGCCGACGTCAATCACCACGTTGATTCGAGCACGCGAAAGGTTGGCAACGGTTCGCAGCCGCAGTCCGCCATATTCCAGTTCTTCTCGGATTCGCTCGATCCGCAAATTATCGACCTCGAAAATAATCCCGTCATCCATCGGCATTCCACAGACCTCGCGGAACACTCTAAGAATGGATTCCTCAGCCGAGTCTCCGAAGCCCAGCAGATCTAGGTCGCGAGTCGGGCGGTGCGGATCCGCGAACCAGGTCGTGATCAACATCGCTCCCTTGAGAGCAAATCGGTTGCGATGCGCCGATTCACTCAACCGATAGAGCAAACGCTCCAGCGCATACCGAGTGATCACGAGGTCGAATGGCTGGCCTCTGTCTCGCGCCAGTTTAAGGAGGCGAGCACGGACTGACGCGCCGATATCGCGAGTCCGCTTAGCCATCCAGGGTCAGAGCCTCCATGTATGGTTGCATCGCGGTCCATACGCCGGCTTCGACGGCCTGCTTGGAGATTTCTGCCGGCGTAGCCTTTTTCTTCCGAAGCGTTTCCCGTAGCCCTTCAACGGCAAGCGTCGTGCCGAGGACACGACGATAGCGAAAAACATCGGCCAGGGTTTTCGCTACGCTAAAGATGGGCACCCGGACACCGTCGATCACGTGAAACTCCACGCCCTTCTCAAGCCGCTCTTTTGGAAATCGGACGAATCGGATCGCCGGATACTCGACGCGCGGGCGCCAAGCTTTAGGACCGATTGCCACCCATACCCGCGGCGGCATCTGATCGGTGAGATCATGAAAGGCGAACGCGGAGACGAGACAGATTACCCCGTTCGGAACGCGCTTGTAGGCTTCGGCGAGGACGTGATGGGTATCCACTTTCGCGTCCGGAAGCTGATAGAGTCCACGGCCAAGACGGATAACGGCCCCAGCGCGCTCGAGGCGCGAGACGGTTGTCGCTGTGACACCCGTCGCCCTGAACTCAGCGAGGCGAACCATTCCACGCTGCCGGAGAAGGGCTATCGCCCGGTCTTGCTGCCGGTCTGAGCGGTTTGCCTTAGGTAGGGTCAAGATACATTTCCTCGGGCAACTAAGCCATTTATCCGAGGATTTGTATCACCTTCCAACCGGTCGCGCCAGACCTCTGGCAACTGAAACGGGAGCCGCCTACCGCTTGCGTGGAAGCGGGAATCTCAATTGCAGTCATCAGCAATCAGGCGTCGCATGTGGCTGGTTGGCTCAGGAAACCTCGCGATGATCGCAAGCTCCCGATCCATGCCACTGGCCTTACCCCTCCGAGTATCCCGTTGCTGAGTTAGTACCGGGGGACGTCTGAGCCACTTTTGTTTCCTAATACAGTTTTTCGGCCCAGCCTTCACCGGATTGAGGCTGGGACAAAAAACTGTCTGATTTTGGAATCGGGACCGCCGCGCGTTGCAGCGCGCCGGCCAGCATCCCTTTTGCTGGCCAAGCGTTGCGCGCGGCGGGCGCGCTCCCTGTTTGTCCGGTGCTGGCGGCGAACTCTTCAGGGGCCAGATAGCCGAGACTCGAATGCGGCCGTTCGCGGTTGTATTGCACGCGCCACTGCTCGATCCGCTGGCGCGCATCGGCGAGCGAGACAAAGACCTGCTCGTTGAGGCATTCATCGCGCAGGCGGCTATTGAAGGATTCGATGAACGCATTCTGGATCGGCTTGCCCGGTTCGATGAACTGTAGCCGCACGCCGCGTCGATAGGCCCACTCATCCATCACCAGGCCGCGGAATTCCGGGCCGTTGTCGGACTGAATAACTACCGGGAGGCCGCGCACTTCGCACAAGCGTTCCAGTACCCTGGTCACCCGCTCACCCGTTAACGACGCGTCGACCTCGGTTGCCAGGCATTCCCGACTGAACTCATCGATGACCGCCAGCACCCGAAAGCGCCGGCCGTCGAACAGCGCGTCGTGAACGAAATCAGCCGCCCACGTGTGATTTAGCGCTTGCGGCCGTTCGCGCACTACGCGCAAGTGGCTGAGCCGTTTGCGCCGCCGACGCCGGCGCAGTGAGAGTCCTTCTTCGCGATAAAGCCGCTCAACGCGCTTGTGATTGACTTTGAAGCCCTCGCGCAGGATTACCCGATACAACATTGGACAACCCCAGCGCCGCCGCTCTTCGGCCAACGCTCTCAAGCGCTGACGCAACTCCTCGTTGCGATCGGGCGCCGGTGTTCTGCGCAAGCTGCGCCGAGTGATTGCGATCAACCCGCAGGCGCGACGCTGCGACAGATCGTGGCTCGCCATCAGATACGCCACCATCTCACGCTTCACCGCGGGCCGTAGCCGTTTTTTGCCAGCACGTCCTTGAGCGCCCGGATGTCCAGCGCCTGGTCGGCGACGATCCCCTTAAGCCGCCGGTTCTCTTCCTCGAGCTGGCGCAGGCGCCGCATCTCCGAGACCTCAAGTCCGCCGTACTTGCTGCGCCAGATGTAGAACGTCGCATCCGAGATCCCGTGCCGCCGGCACAGCTCCGTCACTTTCTCTCCGCTCTCGGCTTCCTTCAGAATCGCGATGATCTGCTCTTCGCTGAATCGTGCCCGCTTCATACCTGCCTTCCTTTTCCGACAGGTACTAACTTCTAGCTGGGTTACCTCTGAGGGTTAAGGCCACCCCTTTCTCAACATGGTCGTTGGCGGCGACGCCGATCCAGTAGCGCGTCACGATGCGGCACATTGCTCCTCGTGGGCAACTGTATAAGGATCGGTTCAAAGTCTTTGGCCAATCCGCCAGCCTTGTCCATGTACCGATGCTGTCAGCTGTTCACTATACCGCTGAACCGCTCGGCGATATCGGCGAATTTCAGTAGCATCTACTAGAAAATCTTGTGCACCGATTGCGACCGATCGACTTGTCCCACGATCTGAGCTACCGGATAGGTGAACACTTCCTTGGCACTGCGTGGGTTCAGAAGGTTCCTGCCGCTCGTGATCCAAGTCAAAAGACCACTGTCGATCCTTGAGATACGGTCCACCCGAAGCAAGTAGAGCCAGTCTCGAATTTTTCGAAGATTTCTGAGGGCCGAACCTTTGCCGAGATCGTCAGCCTGCTATGGAAAGCTTTGCATCCGACAATCATGCTGCGCGGGACGAACTTGTAATTATCTATTCTGAAGCTGGTGTCGGCTTAATCCGCAGTATGACTCTATCCAACTCCAACAACACTTTAAAGCGCTTGCGGGTTGGCCGCCAAAGGCACGGTTTAGACACTCACTCGGCCCCACTCAGCAAACCTGAGACATCCATCTTGCAGTCTATGGGAGTCGGGCCGGCCCCAGAGTCGTCGAACGCAGGATGGCAGGATGTCGTTCCGGCAGGTACGGCAGTTATCGCACGTCTCACCGCGGCCAGCGGCGCCTGGTCATTGAAAGAGATCTCATCGAAGGGTTCCACCCCCAAGTTATCCCAAAGTCTCGCCAGATCGCACTGGACCGCCTTCGCTCTCATTTGCTGGTAGAGTTCGGTCAGCACAGAAGTTCCTGTGGCCTTGTCGCCGACCATTAGAGCGCGCTCAAGTGGCCAACTGGTTTCGATATTAGCGCCGGTGCCGAGGATCGCCCGCAGCGCTTCCTGAAGGCCGTAGCGATTGCTCGTGCCCCGGCGTATTCGGACGTCCGCGAGCGTACAAAAAAGCGCACCGCCCCAGTAGGTACGTCCCCATGTGTGCGTCCGATCGAGGCCTTGGTCTCCGGCTTGCGGCAAGCCCTTGGGCAGACCCTCCACCAAGTCGTGCCAGACATTTCGAGGCTCAAGGTTCCCTGCCTCTACTCGGGCGATCGGCTCCACATAAGTGGCGATCCCCTCTTCAATCCAGTGATGCTCGACGGCGACCGACGGAAACGCCAGATGTACCATCTCGTGCGTCATGACCCAGTCGCGCATCAGGTCCTCCTCGGTTGCGAGTTGTCCCACGAATACCTTCGTAGTGGCGCCTCCATAACCCTGAGTTGTTCCGCTCAAAACGCCCCTTTGTCCCGCTACCGGCACAATTATCAAATGCAGGCGTTTTACGGGAAAGCGGCCATAGTAGGTTGTTACCGCACATGCCGATGCTACGATCCAGTGGTGAACCGCTGACAAGGGAGTTTCCAGAGCGCCAGGGGAGAAGTTCACATCGATCACGCTCCCGCTGATCGTCACACGAAATCCGGGCATGTCAGACGACGTTATATCGTGAAACCGTGGGCCAGCCGAGTTTGCTCCGCCTTCCCCGAGATCTCGCCGAACAGAGGCGTATTCACGAGGCCTGGTTGAAACCGACGCTGCTGCAAGAAATAATATGATTGCGGCAATACGAGTGACCATGAGTTCTCAGTGTCATGCTTTGGCACTGGGGCGCGCGGCGACTTCCGCATGCCATCGAGCGAGATTCTTCTGATCCGGTAAAATCGCGATTTTTGATACTTTGCCGAAATCAACCGCGATCATTGCCGTGATATCCGCGATCGTGAACTCGTCACCGCAGATATAGTGGCGGTTCCCAAGTTCTTGGTCGAGCCATTTAAGGCCGTCTTGGGCGTTCAGACGTTGCGCCTCAGCGTACTCTGGAACCTGTCGAATGCGCCCCTTGAAGAACTCGTGGCGCTGTCTGAATGCGTCGGCGATTGACTGGAGCACGTTGAATTCGACCCGCCGATTCCACATTTCCACCAGCGCCCGATCCTTCGCATTCACGCCAAATAATGGAGGATCAGGATGAAGCTCTTCAAAATAACGACATATCGCTACGCTTTCCGAGATACAGGTGCCATCGTCGAGTTCCAGAACCGGGACCGTGGCGAGCGGGTTTTTCTTTCTGAATTCAGCACCGCGATTGATCGCTTTCACGATGTCGACTTCTTCGTACGGGACCTGGATACCTTTCTCGGCGAGAAAGACGCGTACACGGCGCGGATTAGGAGCAGCCGAGCTGTTGTAGATCTTCATCATTTTACTCCTGGGTAACTATCTGGCTTTGACAACACGTAGCACGTAGCCAATGGTTGCGCACGAAACCCCGACTAGGCGATCCTCGCCAAAAATGATTGCCTGGTCGCAGCCTCTCGCTTTGAACGTCGAATTAACGACGTATGTACCGTTTGGCACCAACCAATACCGTAAGGGTTTTCTTGTCGTCCGGTTGCAACGCCGGGCCGGCCGTCATCACCGCCACACTTTTTTGGACGGCCGAGCAAGTTCATGGACGATCTCGTCACAGTCCGTGTGAGCTAGGCCTTCTTCTTGGGAGCCGGTGGGATCCCGGCCTCCACTGTCAGCGGCAGCCCGAACTTGATTGCTTGCGGCGTTTCACAGACATCGTCGCTACAAGCCTGGAAGCGAAGCGTGCCCTCGATTTTGTAGGGTCCTGGCTCGATCAGTCTGCCGAACGGTTCTAGAAATTTCGCCGGAGCTGGGGGACTCCACTTAATACCGAGCTTGCCGACCGCCCGAATTTCGCCCGAGTACACCGGCAGCGTCTCAGCGAGCGACTTCAACAGCATCGGCTTAGAAGGCGGAAGCTCCAGCGACTGCTCACCGACGATCAAACCGTCAAAGAGCAATTCGGTCGCCTGGTAATTGTCGGGCAGGGGCTTGCCGTAGATATGCCAGCCCGGCTTCAGATGTATGCTGAGCGATACCGCCAATTCCTGCCCGGGGAAGCAGCGATCGGTCGATAAACTCACTGTCGCGACGAGCGCGTCGGCTTTGATTTCGACGGAATTTCCGCCCGCGTCGTCGCCGAAATGCCGCAAGACTACTTGTGATGCGGAGGGCCGATGCTCGTAACTGGGCAGGAACATTTTGTCGCGCACCGTGCCATCCGGCGCAATCAGGTAATCACCGGGGAACGGCATCCCGTACATCATCTTGTGATCCTCTGGAACGTTGGTGTTCAGTATCCCGAATGCGCGGATAACTTTGCTGCCGACGTCCGACAGGAGTGGAAACTCGATGTTGTGAGCCGTGCCGAAAGCTTCGAGAACTTCGCGCGAGTCATAAGTAATCGATGCGGCGTTGACCCCGTACGCCTTGAGTTTTTCAAGAGAGAGCTGCAGCTCGACGAGCTGGTTGCGGCAGTAGGGTCACCAATCGGCGCTGCGGCTGAAGACCAGCAGCAGCCCATTTGATCCCATGAGCTCGGCCAGTGCTCTGCTTCTGCCATGTTGGTCGAGCAACGTGAAATCAGGAACCTTCGTGCCGATTTCCGGACCGGTCTGGTAGCCGTCGTTCTGGGCCTCCACGAAAGCTCTCCAGTCGTGGGGCGTAATGTCCTTCCCGCCGGAAGCGAATTTGCGGATTGTGTCATGAAGGATTGCAGCCTTGGTCTTCTGTTCCATTGCTTCCTTTCCTCGCGACAGCACCGAGTTCCCCTCTCTGTCGCTGGCCCACACCTCGAAGGGCGTATGCTAGTTCGCTTCGCGGCACGCTGCGAGGATTTTCTGGGCCAAATCTTCGGAAAATTCCGTGTGCCCTTCCGACCCTGCCAGAGAGCTTTTCGCAAGTGCGATTGTCGCTCGGAAGACCACAGTGTAGCGAGCGCACAGGGCGCATTCAGCGAGATGTGCCTCGAGCGACGCGCGCACCGCTTCCGCGAGTTCGCCGTCGTGCCAAGCTGAGAGAGATTTGACGAATCCGCGGCATCGGATCTTTGGCTTTTCCCTTGGCACGCTGGGAACTCGGTGCCTCACCAGTTTGATGCCGACAGGGCGGTCGACGTTTCGCCGAAGTGGCCGATCATTTCAAGTTCCAGTCGACGGGAAGCCATCGCGCACCGATGTCGCGAGCGTGGCATCACTAGGCATGATGATCCCATCCGCCAACCATCGCGCCAACAAGTGGCCAATCAGGCCCACGTGATTGGTTTCTTGGGCGCCCGCCGCCACCGCCTCACAGACGGCGGCGAGGCTTGCACCTTTCGAGACGAGAACGAGTGCGTCCCGCTCCACAGGTTCAAGACTACGGTAGTGTACTAGTGCATTTTGTCTCCACACGAGAACGCTAGCCTCCCGATGCTCAGGATCGGTCCACTCTCGGCCATGCTCGACCGCATCGAGTAAGTCGGTTATTCGCCACTCACCATGTACGATTTCGACGGCGGGATGCGCTCGCAATTTAACCGCAGGCCACTCTCCTGAAGGAATCGCGCGCAGAGCTTCGACACGAAGTGCGGGAGCATCTGCCGCATGAAAGACATCTAGAACTGCCCTCTCAAGTCTCGCCAACTCGGCAACGAAAGGCCAACGCTCGGAAAAAGGATGACGGTTGAGAAAGTCCGCCAGGTAGAGTCCCGCGTAAACGATCGACGGCTCCGTAGGCCGGTACTCCAGCAAGTATCCTCTAACGAGAGCCGCAAAGTTATCCTCACCTAGTACCGCCAGCGTGGTCGGAAAATCCTCACCGAGGCATTCGAGCAATCGATAGAAGTACGCGTCGGCATAAATGTTCACCCGCTCGAACGCACTCAGTCGCTCATCGCCGTGTATCAACGCCACGAGCACTCCCGGTGCCAGACCTCGTTCCTCGCCTACCCTTTCTTTGGTGCCGTCAGGATCAGTGATACTGCGATACACTAAGTTCTGCAGTTCTCTCAAGTTCATGTTATCCGGCTTTGTGCACTCTTTCCGAAGCGAGCGCGAAATCGCATCGGCGCCGTGCCTCTTCGGCCGCCGCGGCCAGGACCTCGAACTCGGGAATGTTGTCGTCCCACTCGATCAGGGTCGAGACACGCCCGAAACGCCGGACAGCGTGCTCATAGAGCGCCCAGACCTCGGGACGGATCGGATGATCGTGAGTGTCGAGCAGGTAGCTGCCGTGATCGCTGTGGCCGGCGAGATGGAGTTGCACTACCCGATCGGCCGGAATGGCGTCGATGTAGCGGAGCGCGTCGAAGCGATGGTTAAAAGCGTTCACGAAGACGTTGTTGATATCGAGCAGGATGGCACAGTCAGCTTCTTCAGCCACCGCTGTCAGAAATTCCCACTCCTCAAGCCGCGAAGAGCGAAACGCCATGTAACTCGATACATTTTCGATGAGGATCGTGCGTTCGAGGATTTCCTGAATCTGCCGGATACGGTTGGCGACGTGCCGAACCGTCTCTTCGGTGTAAGGCAGTGGGAGCAGGTCATGCAGATTGCGGCCATTCACGCCAGTCCAGCACAAATGATCCGAAACCCACGCCGGCTTGAATCGACGCGCGGCGCACCGCAACGCGTCGAGATAGGTGCGATTGAGTGGATCACTCGAGCCGATCGATAGCGATACGCCATGCATCACGATTGGATAGTGCGCGCGGACATCTTCGAGGATCTGAAGCGGCCGTCCGCCCTCGACCATGAAGTTTTCCGAGATGACCTCAAACCAGTCCATCGTTGGATGTGCGTCCAGGATAGGCGCGTAGTGAGGGCGACGGAGCCCCACACCGAAGCCCAGCGGTCCAAAGTCCAAGCAATTCATCGTTAGAGATGACCCGGCGTAAGCGGTGACGCAACGGATGGGAGGCTCCGCGCGTCCCGCTCCCGCCAAGGTCTGCTAGTCTTGGGTTAATTCTTCGCTTCCGCCGGATGGCCACCCTTGTCAGTACATTCCTGCGCGGACGCAGTGTTGACGAAGCCCTGGCCCTTGCAGGAGTTCAGGCCCTTGCAGCTGTGGTTTCCGCCTTTGCAGGAGCTTTGACCCTTGCAGCTATTGCCGCCGACGCATTTGACGCTGGCCTGCATCGACCCGCTCGACGAATCCTGCGCGAATACGGGGCTAGTCAAGAACATCGCCCCCACCGCCGCTGCGAGAACTGCACCCGTTAATGTCTTTCTATCCATGATTCTCCTCTTCGTTTGAGTTAAGTTGTCGTGCTGTGGCAACCCTTCGAGTTGACCGTATGCGATCTCTTAGATTCCTGAGCTGGTCAAAGGTTTCTGGAACGTGCCAGGAGAAATTTGCTTTTGTGGCGATCTAGCGATGCTTGACATTTCGGAAGCTCTGGTTGTTCAGCTGGGTTGGATGCCACGAACCTTACCGAGGTTTCCGGTAGTTGAAGCAGGGCCCAATTATTGAAGCGGCTCGGTCCAATGAACCGGTGGACTAACGGCATTCGATCTCGATAACCTTGAATCTGGGTCAGAGCCCGCTTCCGCAGTTGAGCCAATCCCCCAACAGCACGGTGCAGCTTCTTGACGACGCGGCTCTGCGCAAAATTGCCGAGGGCATCGAATCGGAGACCGGCGAGCGCTTTTTTTCGGCGCTCGTGCGTCATCTGGCGTCGGCGCTGAACTGTAAGTATGCGTTCGTCTCCGAACTATCGAAAGATCGCATACGCTTCCGAACCCGCGCGGTGTGGGGCCCCGATAGATATCTGGACAATTTCGAAAGTCTGTTAGCGGGAACGCCCTGCGAGGCAGTGCTGAAGGGTCACGCCTCGCATCATCCTGAGAGGCTCTGCCAACTATTTCCTGAGGACAAGGCGCTAGCAAGCTGGGGGGTGGAAAGTTATTGCGGCGTCCCGATGCTGAACTCGTCCGGCTGCGTGGTGGGCCATCTGGCCATCTTTGACGACAAGCCGATGCTTGATGGGCCTCGCGGGACCGCGATCATGCGGATCTTTGCGGCGCGAGCACGCGCCGAATTGGAACGTCTGCAGGTCGAGGAAGAACTTCGTTTGGCAGCGAGAAAGGTCGCTGAACTAAACGAGGTCGAACGCAAACTGACCGACGAGTTGCGCCATGCGAACGAGACGTTGGCACAGAACGAACAGCGCTTCCGCGACCTGTTCGACGAGGCTCCGATAGCCTACGTTCATGAAGACCTTGACACCCGGTTCATCGAGGCTAACCGCACGGCGATGAGGATCCTCGGCCTCAAGCCCGCTGAGATCACGGGAACGTCTGGGAAGTCTTTAGTGCCCGATACACCCGAGGCCCAGCGCCGTCTAAGAGCGGCGCTCGATTCAATCAGGCGCGGGACCGATACCAGCGGCGTCGTACTTGAGTTGCGCCGTAAGGACGACGGCAAGCCCGTGTGGGTTCAGTGGTGGTCAAGACCGGCCGCCGGGGGCAGTTACACGCGCACTATGTTCATCGATGTAACGGATCGCGTGCTCATGGAGCGGGAGCAGGCACGCCTAGAGGCTCAAAACACGTACCTGCTTGAAGAGATCAAGAAAGCGCACAACTTCGAGGAGATAGTCGGGCAGAGCCGACTTCTTGCCGAGGTGATCGAAAAAGTAAAGCTCGTCGCAAGGACAGACTCCTCCGTCCTAATCCTCGGCGAGACGGGAACCGGCAAAGAACTCATCGCGCGCGCAATTCACTCGAGCAGCCCACGAAGGGCCCAGCCGCTGATCAAGGTCAATTGCTCGGCGTTGCCCACCGGTCTCATCGAAAGCGAACTGTTTGGTCATGAGAAGGGGGCGTTCACGGGCGCGACAGAGAAGAGAATCGGCCGCTTCGAGCTCGCTAACGGCGGTACTATATTCCTCGATGAGATCGGCGAAGTATCTGGTGAGGTGCAGCTGAAACTCCTGCGCGTTCTTCAGGAGAGGGAGTTCGAACGGGTGGGAGGACGCGAAACGATCAAGGTAGACGTGCGCGTGATCGCCGCGACCAACCGCGATCTGCGGCGTGCGGTTTTCGAGGGTGCGCTGAGGGAAGACCTCTATTACCGGCTCAGCGTGTTTCCATTGCGCGTGCCGCCGCTGCGCGAGCGCATTGAGGACATCCCGCTGCTCGTGCATTATTTCGTCGGTCGCCATGCGACACGAATCGGCCGGAGGATCTCGCGCGTTCCGAAGGCAGCGATGGAACGTCTCGTCGCCTACCATTGGCCGGGCAACGTTCGCGAACTGGAAAACGTGATCGAACGCTCCGTCATACTTTCTGCGGGCCCAGACCTGGAGGTTGCTGTGGAGGGTTTGCCGACGCCACTCGAACGAGCAGATGGTAGCAACGCGGCACATCAGACCTACGAGCACCGACAGATGCGAGTTTCGGGCGGTGCGCCCAGTGACACCACACAAACGCTCGAGGAGATCGAGCGCGCGCATATCGTCGAGGTCCTTCGGCGTACGGGCTGGAAGATCGACGGCAGCGATGGCGCAGCACGCCTTCTCAAGCTGCATCCGAGCACTTTGCGCAGCCGGATCAAGAAGCTCGGCATTCGGCGCAGCGCCGGTAACATCTCGTAGATGCGCTGAATATCGCCGAGATGGCTTGTGGTTCCCTAAAGACGACCGGCGGCCCGCTTATCTCGGCCTCTCATCGAGAACTTCGCGATCGATTCCGCGACGAATCGGCAAATGATCCACCCTTCGCTGACCTCGTGCAGTCGAATCTTCGCCGCCAACGAACTCAATCGCACGTCATGTGAAACCCTAGCCTCGCTGCAGGCGTCTAACGCAACACCATGCTTTGTCCAGAATAGGTCCGAGCCTTCAGATCTATTCAGCGAAAATCGTCTCTTCGGCGAATACCTGTCTTTCGCTCGTTATGGGCTTCCCCACCGTGTTCTGCTGAACGTGCGTTGTCGCGGACGAGCAGTTATGGTGATCTGGCGCCTTATTGCCGTGACCTGCTCTTCGGCCCGCTCGCCGCATTCGTTGGATGCTCGACAATGGTCGCGGCACTCACCGCGGTCCGACGTCGCGCTAGGCGGGAGCCCATCCATGCGCCGTCCGCCACCGGCGTCAGCGCACTCAACCGCGTAGCAACAACTTAAAAACGAACTCATCGAAGTGTTGTGGTCTCCTGCTTGAGAATGGGGCTCTCCTTGGACGAAACCGATGATGCATCCGCAGAGTGACCCTTGAACACGAAGGCACGGCCTATGAGATAGTCGACGCTTACCCAACCTGGCCCTGAAATTAACAGCCAGAGGTAGGCGAGCGCATATAGTGGTTCGTCAAGCTCGACAAAGTCATCGAGATTGTTCACGTCCTTCAAATTGACTTTGAGAATCGCCACCAACATGTTGATTATCATCGGTATCGACACCAGTCGCGTGCCAATCCCGAAGATCGTCAGCAGGCCCCCAATAAATTCGGTGTATGCGGATAAGGCTGCATTGAAATGCGGCCATGGAATGCCCCACCCGGCAAAGCGCTGCGCGAATCCGTCGAGATTGTGGAGCTTGCCCCATCCTGTCTCCAGGAAAAAGTAGCCGACGAATACGCGAACCAGAAGTTGCACTGTCCATTCTTGTTCGTTCAGCAGGCGAATAGCCTCTGCGATGCGCCTTCTTACCAACAATGGCCACCCCTCTTCATCAACACGCTCGGTACTTTTCATGGTAAACCTCTGGTATTGGATTCGTCGCGAAGAACGTGACTACAACATGCAGCGCTCTCGTTCGATGAGAGTCTTGAGTGCCTGACGGGCGCGATGTAAGCGAATCTTTGCAGCGTTGGGCGTGACTGCAAGCATCTCGGCTGCCTCGACGGTGTTCAATTCCTCGATATCGCGGAGGACTAAAACCGAGCGGTAGAGTGCCGGCAACCGTTCAATACAGCGCTGTACCATCTCCTGGGTTTCGCGCCCTTCCGTCAGGTACTCGCGCGCTGCGCTCTGTGGCGCAACGCCGCCAGCCCATCGGCCCTCCTCGTCGAATCGCGGCAGCAGATCTTGAATCGGCAGTTCCGGCCGTCGCCGCCGATATCGCAACTGTGCCAGCGCTGCGTTCAAGACTATCCGATGAAGCCAGGTCGAAAGCCTTGCTTCTCCGTTAAAGCCGGAAATGGACTTGAAGACAGAGATAAATGCTTGCTGCAGTGCGTCGTTCGCGTCATGCTCGTTGCCGAGGAGTCGGCGAGCCGTCGCCAGCATACGGCCACCGTACTGCCGTACCATTGTTTCGAAGGCTTCCTCGTTGTGGGCCTTGAGGCGTTCAACCAGTCCGTCGCCGTTTCGCTGTTCGACAATAGGGTCCAATGGAGGTTCGGGCCTGCTCTTCAGAAGCTCCGACAAAAACCCTGAGCATTCAGCAAGCATGACTCCACTCTTTTGGAGGTTGCGGAGTAGCTCCACGCCAGTCCGGTCGGCGAAGGTTGCCCCCGCAAGACGAAGAACGACCTTGCGCCCTGCGCCAAGATAGCCCCGACTTAGCTGCTCGAGCTCGCGCGCAGTTGATTCCGTGAGCTCCCCTTCAACGCGAAGCTCAACCAGTTGGTTGTTTTGCGAGGTAGTTATTCTGAGCACAACCTCAAGCAAAGCAAGTCGTGTACCTCTGCCGGATCGCCGGCCAAATCCTTGAATCTCCGAACCAAATCGGCCAACTCTCCTAATTGTCCGGCAGTCCGTGCGAACCGGCGCTAGGATATTTCGCGGATCTACGAAATGTCGCTATCGTTCTGAAAGCGATATCCGGAAACCCGCGCTCAGAACGGGAGAAAGGTTTGAGGTTGAGCGTCGCGGGAAACCGCGCGAGCAGAGTGTTCGAGACCGGCTTGCTGACCCGGGTACTGAGCGAAGCACTCGTCGCACCGGCGCAGGATGGGGTCTCGCGGATCGAAGCGCGAGTTTTTCATCGAACCCGCACGTCGCTTACTGCTCAATCAGTTTAATTAGCGATCTCTACGTCTAGTCTAAATCTTTACATCGATAGATGGGTGATCACGGCTCGTCGTGCTGTCAAGGTGGGGCGGAGGATAGCCCGTTTGAGCGCTTCGCGACAGCCGGAGCCAGTGATCGTCGCGAGAACGGTGGCCCGAGTGGGACTTACTGCGACCAGCCCTGTAACTTTCAAACCTCCGGTCCGAATTGGCTTAAGCAGAGAGTCAGTCCACTAAATTTGGTTTTGCCACAAAGAGGATGTGTCATGAAGTGCACGGGGCTTTCATTTTCTCGTAGGAGCCATCTCGGACCCGAACGCGGCGGCGATGCCAACCGTCGGGTCGATCTCGTCACACGCAACAAGCCAAGCAGGCCAGGCGAGTCAAAAACGATCATCATCCCTTTGGCCGCGGCACTCGCCGTATTGTTACAGATGACGACTGTCTGCGTGCCCCGCGCGGGTGCGGCGTCAGGCCTAAAGCTGGCGCCACAACTTTCCTTCGATAATGACTCGAGCTCGAACTTCCCGATTCAAGGCGAGAACCTCTCCGAAGGCTCCATAGCCTCGGGCGAAGCGACCGTGATTTTCTTTGGAACCTCCAACTGCTGGAACACCTCACGTGAGGCCGAACGTCTCGTAACGCTATACCCACTGTTTCGCAATCAGATTCATTTTGTGGTTGTGGACCTCAACAGCGTAGCCCCCGAACAGCAGGCGTTGGTGTCTCGATATTACCATGGCTACATCCCCACGATTGCCGCGATCGATAGCAAGGGCAAGTTGATTTACGATCGAGCCGGGGAAACCGCATCCACTCGTGGAGACACGAGCAATCTACAGCGATTGCTCGACTCGGTTCACTAGTCAGCCCGTGGAGCTACATTCTTAGCCTGCACCCATGCCTGACTTACAACGAATAGAATTGAGAAGCTTGAATCTGAAAATGGAAGAGAAGGCTCTCTCGATCGCGCCCACCTACAATGGCCATCGCGAGTCCTCATTACCATTCGCTTCTGTTTCAACCCGGAGCAGTCCACCTTTCGATTCCGTCCGAGGTAAAAGATAGGTCGCCGCACGCTCAGCAAGCGAATGCTTGCGCAGCCTCGGCAGCCGTTGGTTCTGTCGAACGAACGGACGACCTGTCGCTTCATGTGAGTCCTGAGCAAGGACCCCGTGGTCTGCCGTGACCGGAGCCCGCGAGTAGCACTGGTCGAGTTACGTTGTCTCAGGGGATTTGCGCTCGAGTTCATTTCTCCCACTGATGCTGGACTGTGTAAGTCGAATCGACCTAGGTCGGCTCACATGTGGAAATGGGCAAACGCTGGACCGGTGTACTGAGTACAGTGGTGACGGCCACTTGTTGCTGAAACTTTCGACAGATTTGCAGCATCAAAAGGATACTCAAGAAGAGCAGAGCCCGTTCGCCTCGGAGTGGACTTCGCAAGAACCCGAAACGAGATGGGGAAGGTTCTGAATAATGACGACCAAAAGAATACTCATCCTCGGCGGCGGCTTTGGCGGCGTTTATGCTGCTTTGAGGCTCGAAAAACTGCTTGCCCTGCAGCCTGAACTGGAAGTGACACTCGTCACTAGGGACAACTACTTTCTGTTTGCTCCGATGCTCCCCGAAGTTGCGGCGGGAGACCTCGAGTTGAGCACGATTGTCAATCCACTGCGCAAGCTGTTCAAGCGGGTGAAAACGTTTGTCGGCACGATCGAGGCTCTCAATTTGGAAGGCAGGCGAATTGTGGTATCTCACGGCTTGGACAGTCATAGTCACGAACTCCCGTACGACCAATTGATCCTCGCGCTCGGCGCCGGCATCAACTTCTTCAACCTTCCGGGTGTGGAAGATTCCTGCATTACGGTGAAAACCCTTGGCGACGCAGTGGCAATCCGCAATCAGCTCATAACACACCTGGAAGAGGCTAACTCCGAATGCGCTGCCGGCGAGCGCCAACCGCTTTTGACCTTCATCGTGGCTGGTGGCGGATTCGCAGGCGTTGAGACGCTCGGCGGAATCAACGATTTTGTGCGCGAGGCGATTGGCTTCTACCCCAACCTGCGCCCGGGGTTCTTGCGCTTTATTCTTGTGACGCCCGATGAGGTGATTCTGCCCGAGCTGAATCGAAAGCTCGGCATCTACGCTCAACGTAAGCTTGCCGCTCGGGGAGTGGAGATCATAACGCACGCCAGAGTCAGCTCGATGGCCCAAGGAGTCGTCGAATTGACCAACGGGAACAAGATTCCAGCCAACACCTTAATATGGACTGCTGGCGCGACGCCGAATCCTCTGGTCGCGGGTCTCCCGCTACCTCAGCGCGACGGCCGCATCGCCGTTGATGAATACTTGGCGGTCAAGGGCTGGCCGGGACTCTGGGCAGTCGGAGACTGCGCCTCGGTTTCCAATCCGAAAGGCGGATTTTACCCGCCCACTGCCCAACACGCCTTGCGCGAAGGGACCGTCGTGGCCCGCAACGTCGCCGCGACACTCTACCGAAGCTCTACGAAGAAACCTTTCGTTTACACCTCGCTCGGACAACTTGCCCCAATTGGCCGCCGCACCGGCGTCGGCAATATTCTCGGGATGAATTTCTCAGGCTTCTTAGCCTGGTGGCTGTGGCGAACGTTTTATCTCAGCAAGCTGCCGCGTCTGGAGAAAAAGGTCCGTCTCGCGATGGATTGGACTCTCGACCTGTGTTTCACGAAGGACTTCGCCTGTGTAACGACTCCATTGCGTGCGAGCCGGCACACGTTTGTCGCTCAACCTCCGAACTGAGCCGACGGCAAAGTGCGCCGTCACTTCCTAGCCTAATAGCAGCGCGAAGGCGGGTTTCCTCTGGGCGTGGAGTTTTCTTCAAGGGCATAATCAAAGCAGAAGTTCACGCTCAGACTCGTCCGCCATCGCGGGCGTGCCGAAGACAGTATTGCGGCGGAGCTCTGCCGTAAGGAGGGTATCAACTAGAACCTCTATTGTCGCTGGCCGAAGGACTTCCTGGAGGCAGGCAAGAAGCGGCTGGGCAGCGTGGCCTGGGGCAGCGAAGCCAGCCTCGGGTTGTCCCCTGGTCCAAGGAAAAACCGATCAATCGTTGGATAAACATCCTATATCTGGCTGAGAGGTTGGCGCCCAAGCCTTCGCTAATTCCGACCGACGCAAGACAGCGCGCACTGATGGTGGGACTCTCACACGAGATATGCGGAGAAAAGGGCATCGGCTGGAATCGCCGATTGCAACTTTTTGCGCCAGCTTACGCATCTGGTAGCGTGCGCACGAATATCCGCAGGATGGGGAGCAAATACGCTTATAACGAAAGCGATGCAAAGACAGCGGGTGAACAGACCGCATCGTCGTTGAAGGCGTTGACGAGGCAACTCAAATCGCAGCACTCGCGCGGTGTACATTGCTTCGTCGGCGACGCCTTAAGCGCACTGGATATTTATTGGACGGCGTTCGCTAATTTATTGGATCCGCTGCCGAAGCCGCAATGCCCAATGCCCGATGCTTGGCGTCCTGCTTTCGTCGCAACCGACCCGGTCGTGAAGGACCGGACTACATCCCTACAGGAGTTGGTGGGGAGAGTCACGGAAGCGACGAGCGTTGCGCACGAGGGCAAATCTCTATCACCCGATGACGCCGGGGCAAGATCGTGTGCTACCACTCCTCCATGAAGAACCCACCTGCTCGAGAGCTACTGCCTGCGCGGTCAATCTTAATTCCATTTGCTAGCTTGTCCAAAAAATTCAGACGCCGTACCCATCCGCCCCGCTCGCGCTTACTCCAGGCACTCACAACCATTTCGTAAACAGCCGCTCGGCTGCTCCAGGTTTATCAACCATAGCGTCATGGTTCAGGCCGATGCGCGGGTATTATTGCGGCGCTTTACCATGTTTCAAAAGAACCTGATTCTTCAAATGTTTAACTATGGGCGCCGCCTCCCTTGGCTGCCATCCTTTGTAGGCTTCCTTCCAATCGACAGGCCAGACCATGGGAACATCTGTTCGAGCCGGCAGACGTGTCCGCTCATACAGCGATAAAGCTGCAAGCCCAACCGTTCGCTGCATCATACGATCCTGGGGCATTCCGAAGGGGTGGCCAAAAGGAAACTCCACTCCCACCACTCTCGGCAAACGAAAGCGCTCCGCGATATCCGGCATCATTGTCACGACGACCGTCGGTATACCGGCGGACTCCACGATACGCGCCAACACGGGCACGTTTCTGCAACAGTCGGGTCAGGTCGGCGCCAAAATGAGAAGGTTCACCGCATCTTCTTTTAGACGTTTGGCGAGTTCGGGTCCGTAAGTGTGATGCCAAGCCTCAGTCGAGCGCCCCTGGTAGCCCATGAACGAGTAGTTGCTCTGCGCCAGCGAACCGATTTTTCCGTCACGTTCCAGTGCGGCAAACACTTCCAACGGCAGCGCAACGTTGAAATCAGCTAGAATGTCATCGGGGTTCAAATGCAGGTGAGCGACATCTATTTCGCCGTGACGGACGTCGCGCGGGATGATCCGATAAGTAGGATCTCCCCACAAAGGTTCCTGCCGCTCGCGATCCAAGTCAAAGGACAACTGTCGATCCTTGAGATACAGTCCGCCCGAAGTAAGCAGAGCCACTCTCGCATTTTTCAAAGGTACGGAGGCTGAAGCATTGACGAGATCGTCAGCCTGGTATGGAAAGGCTTTGAATTCGGGAATCATGCTGCGCGGAAGGAACTTGTAACTATCTATTCTGAAGCTTGCGTCGGTTCGATCCATAACAGAGCTCCTATTCTACTCAAGCGGACCTACACTGTAAGACGTTGCTGGTCGGCCGCCAAAAAACACCGTCAAGTTTACGATAAACAGATAAGATTCAGATGGTTTCAACCCATTTTCGGATGAACCCGGCAACTTCTTCGCCCGCGTCTTCCTGTATGAAGTGTCCTGCCCCTTTAATGATCAGAGGTGGCGAAACTTTGCGGAAGATCGCTCTCAGCTCCGGCTCCAATTTACCCAAGATCGGATCGGCGTCACCCCAAGGCAGCAATACCGGCAATTCGAGCCGCTTGAGGTTCTCGATGGCTATCCGATTTTCGTAAGCCCCAGGATGATCGGGACGGATAGGCACCAAGCGCGGAAAAGCCAGCGCCCCCGCCTGATAATCGGGCGAGGGAAAGGGCGCGCGGTACGCGTCGAATTCGGCGTCGGTTAGCACTCGCTTTCTCAGGGTACTTTGCACGATGCTGCCGGCGTCGAGTTGCGGCTGACGTTGCGCGTATCGCCGCCATTGCCTGAAAGCGTCGCCGAGCGCGTGACCGTCGGGTATTCCGGTATTCATCGCCACCAGGCGCGAAAAATGGCCCGGCGTCTCGCTCAACACCCGCAACCCGAGCAGGCCTCCCCAGTCCTGGCAAACCAGTGTGATTTGCCGAAGATCGAGCTGTCTTATGAAATGTCGCACCCACCGCGCGTGCGAGCGATAGCTGTACGCGTTGTCGTTGACTGGTTTGTCCGAGCGTCCAAAGCCAATCAGGTCCGGTACGATTACACGGCCGACCTCTGCCAGCGTCGGGATCATTCGGCGATAGAGATAACCCCAGGTCGGCTCGCCGTGCAGCATCAGAATGGGCTGGCCGTCACCGGCCTCGACGTACGCCATCCGCAGACCTTCCATCTCCACGAACCGAGGCTCGTAGGGGAAATCCGGGAGATGGCTGAAGCGTTCGGCGGGAGTGCGAGCCACCGATCCCTCTGGCCACGAGGGCTCGTGCCAGTCGTGGCGCAACACGCGAGAAAGATCCACGGGGTCCAAGCCCTCGGAAATCTCAGCGATCCATAAGCTGAAGTCGATAAGGTCGGCGTCTATCTCGTGCTCAGGAGGGCGCGGCTCGTAGCGGTCCCACATGCCATAAACCATCGCCATCGATGGCCGCCCGCGTCCCAGGTCGGCCAGCTCGAGCGCATACAAATGGTCATGCACGGAGCGCCAGTATGATCGGCCCGCCCGCTTGCCAACCGCGCGTTCTACCGACTCCGCGACCTCGGGCCGGACGTCCAATTCTTGCTCCCAGAGAAGCGGATCGGCACGAAGATAGGACAGTTCCTCGACTGTTGGAGTGACGAATTTCATGCTTCTGTGTCCAGCGTGCGCTTGAGGAAAGGAATGATCGCAGCCGCCAGGTCAGGGCCGCGATCGTCTTGTAGGAAATGCCCAGCGCGATCGAATAGCACGGGACCTTCGGCGTGCGGCAATAGTTCCTTGAGCCGGTTCGCATACTGGATTGTAAAGGTTGTGTCTTCTGGAGCCCATAGGAGCAGGGTTGGCACATGAGCCAGTTCGGGCAGCCTGCGCTGAATCATTTGCATATCGCTCCACCCGCGATCGCCCTCTTGCAGCGGGATCGTTCGTGGCCAGGTCAGCACCACGTGATCCGAATCAGGCTCGTCGAACACGTGATGGTAGGCGCGCTTTTCGTGCTCGGTCATGGTGCGCCGCGTGATTGCGGATACTCCATGATGCGACAGCAGCTTGAAACGCTTCATCAATAGCTGACCGATCAGGGGAGCGTGCCAGGTGGTCCAAGGAAGCGGGGATTGATGAAATTTGCCGACGTAATCGGTAAATAGCCAGGTGTTCATCAGCACCAGGGCGTCCAGCCGCTCGACTCGCTGGAGCGCGGCGCCCACGCCTTGCGGACCGCCCCAGTCTTGGCCGACGATCACGAACCGACGAAGTCGAAGCTGATCAATGAGGGAAACCAAATCCGCGATATGATGAGCCAGCGTGAAAGCCGCATCGATGCGCGGATGGTCTGAATAGCCGGAGCCAATACAATCAGGAACGATTACCCGGTAACCGGCGCCTATTAGGGGTTCGACAAAGTCACGATAGAGGAAGCCCCAGGTCGGATTCCCATGCAGCAGCAGCACCGGCCGCGCATCCGCATTTCCCTCGTCAACATATGCCATGGAGTGACCGTTGACGGGGAGTCTTTTCTGCTCCCAAGGGAATATCCTCTTGAGCCAGGATGGTTTCTCGTTCATGGACAACCTTGTCACAGTCCGTTTGAGCTAGGCCTTCTTCTTGGAAGCCGGTGGGATCCCGACTTCCACGGTCAACGGCAGTTCGAATTTGATTGCTATCGGCATTGCGCAGACATCGTCGCTACAAGCTTGGAAGCGAAGCGTGCCCCCGATTTTGTAGGGTCCTGGTTCGATCAGTTCTGGAACCGTTCGGCGAACTGTGATCACTCATGTTCGACCTCTTGGATATTCTTGCATGCGACGCGTGATCAAACTGCTGGCGGATAGTTCGATGGAAACAGCGCGCGCTTCGTTTCCTCGTCGTTGACCTTCTTGAAGTCGTGATCCCTACCGACCGTGCGCGCTCGAGCGACCGCTGGCCGAGCATCCACCGCCTGAAAGAGGCGCTTCAGATGGGGATACGGGGCTAGCGGGTCATCAGCGCCTTTGCGCACGCGCGAAGCGCGATCAAGCCAGCCCCAGGCCGACATATCGGCGATCGTGTAGACATCGCCAACAATGAAGTGGTGGCCGGCAAGGTGATCGTTGAGCACCTGATAGTGTCGTTCGGCTTCGCGGCGGTAGCGGTTCACCGCATAACCAAGCCCTTCAGGCGCGGCGAATTGGAAATGGACCGCCTGGCCCGAGAACGGCCCGAGGCCTGACGCGAGGAAGAGCAGCCAAGAGAGCAGCTCGGGGCGATCGTTCGGCGTGCCAAGGAACTGGCCGGTCTTCTCGGCTAGATAGATCAGTATGGCGGTCGAATCGAAGACGCGAGCTTCCCGACCACCGGGGCCATCGGTGTCAATAAGCGCCGGGACCTTCCCGTTGGGATTGATGGCCCGGAAGGAAGGCTGGTGCTGTTCGCCCTTACTGGTGTCAACGGGGATCGTCTCGTAAGCGAGGCCCGCCTCCTCCAGAAAGAGTGCGACCTTCGCCGGGTTTGGGGTCGGGTGGAAATAGAATCGGATCACGGGTTGCTCCTTGCGAGTCGGCAGGTCTTGCGGTTTTAGACCGACCGTTCTAAAATAGCCCTTCGCCGCGGAGATGGCAAGACGGCGCTCTGATCGCAGGCGTGGGTGGGATGAAGGGATGGCAAGGCCACGAGAATTTGACGAAGAGGCGGTACTTGATGCTGCTGTGCAGTGCTTTTGGAAGCACGGCTACGAAGGAACATCCGTTCGCGATCTGATCGAGAAAACGGGGATCACGGGCGCCAGTCTCTACAACGCGTTCGGCGATAAGCGGGCGCTCTATCAAAGGGCGCTGGATCGCTACGTCGAGGATAGCGTCGTACATCGTATCCGCCGCTGCGAGGCGCTGGCGCCCCGCGAGGCAATTGGCGCCTTCTTCGACGAGATCGTCCGCAGATCTCTCGACGACCGCCAGCATAAAGGCTGCATGCTTGTGAACGCGGCGCTCGACGTCGCGCCGAATGACCCGGGCTTCCAAAGGATGGTCGCCGCCGTCCTCATCCGGGTCGAGCAATTCTTTCTCGGTCGTATCGAGGCCGGACAGGCTGATCGCACGATCACAGGATCGCTTGCCGCAAAGACCCTTGCCCGGCACCTGCTGGGCGTCCTGATGGGGGTACGAGTCCTCGCGAGAGTCCGCCCAGAGAGGGCGCTGCTGGACGGAGTAGTTTCGGGGGCGCTTGCCTTGCTCGACCGCGTGTAACGAAGCTCTGTAGGGGAGTGAATTTGACCTGCACACGATCGAACTTCTAGCTATGGCCCTTATGTCCTTTTTTCGAATCGATTCCAAAATTCCAAAGTCGAATGGTTCTCGGCACTGCGCGAGGGCCTTCAGGCCGGTCGGGTCTTCCGGATTACAGCACCGTATTGGTTCCGTTGTCCTGCGAAACATTGCCGTCCACTGAGAGATTGCCGCTTATCTATTGCAACGGCACAACAATGTCACTTGGCGGAGCTTCTCAACCTAGAACCCCCTCCTAACAGGCGTAATCCTTCTCCGTTCCAAGTTTCGGTGGCATCGTGCTCACGTCGACGGTCCTGGTCGCGGCCAATACTGCCGCGATGTAGTTGCCCAAGCTGTAAAAGGAGTTGCGGTCAGTCCCCGCCACTATGATGGACACCGGCGCTGTCAACATCGAGATCGATATCACCCTCATTATTCGATCCTGCCCAACGGGATTCGGCTCAGGGCATCAAAGGCGAACACAAAGAATGGCACATCGGAAATTGTCAACCAGAGGGGCGTAAACACTGGAGGCCTTCTCTGGAAACGGTGACAGTCCGTTGTCGATGGTGACTTAGCGATGTGCGAAGCGGAATTACAGACCGTCCAGCGAGTCATGCGCAAGGCTCACATCTAACGTAATCGCAATTCGTCACCACGTGGTCAGTGATCAGCCAGGCATCGACTAGTTTCCTCCACGAACAAAAACCCAGCCTGCCCACGGAATTTATCGACCGTTCCGGAAATCTGCTCGCAGATCGACCTCGTCCCCAGCCACAACGCGACGCTGCGCTGTGAGCCGCCCCGCAAGCGCTCCGTAAACTCCGCGTCGCTGCCCCACACCGGGTGGACGACGGTGTTCCATGTCCCCGAGCTCCCCTCAGCGCAGATCACCAAGCTCTCGCCCGAGGCGCAGAATGCGGTCAAGGGTATCCCCAAGGACGCCGCCGCTAAAATCATGGGTCTCCTCAAGGACGTCGGGAAGAAGGAGAATGGATGGACGTTCTTCACCAAGACTGGAATCTACGGCACCGACTATCTCGATCGCGCCTTCATCACTGCGATTGGCCTTGGCGCCAACCGGCCGCAGGATGCTGTCTATCCAACTTCAGAAACGGACGCTGACGGCAAGCCCTACTCAGGCGTGAACAAGTACGTCGTGCATTTCAACAAGGGCACGTTACCACCAGTAAACGGATTTTGGTCGCTGACGATGTACGACGCGGGCTACTTCTTCGTCGACAATGCGCTCAATCGCTACACCCTGAGCGCGCGCAACAAGCTGAGGCACAATGCAGATGGGTCGACCGACCTCTACTTACAACATGAAAATCCTGGTGGAGAGAATGAATCTAACTGGCTGCCCGCTCCCGCAGACAAGTTCGTCTTGATGCTGCGGTTGTACTGGCCCAAGGAGACCCCCCCCTCGCTGTTGGATGGAACATGGACAATTCCGGGGGTGAAGCAGGCTCCGCAGATCGGCTTACCGAGCTTCATGCAACTTGGAAGGGAAGTCTCGGCACAAACGGCTGTCGGTGCTTAGATACGCTCCAAACCGCTGCTAAGAGCTTTCGCATAGCCGCGATCACAGCGACCTTGCCGGGTTTGCCCGCGGCCCGAAGGCGTTCATAGTACTGACGCAGCCACGGGTTGCAGCGGACGGCGTTGAGAACCACCATCCAGAGCGCCTTGCGCAAGCGAGCGTTTCCAAACGGAATTGTTGGGCTGCCGGAGAAGCGCTTCTTGCCCGATTGCCGCAACCGTGGGGCAACGCCGACGTAGCTCGCGATCGCACCGGCGCTGCGAAAGCGCGCGGGATCTCCCAGTTCCGCGATCAGACACGCGGCGGTCAACGGACCGACCCCATCGATCGTCGTTAGCAGTTTGCCCACCTCGTGATCGTCGAGCTTGCGCTCGATGTCGCGCGCAAGATCTTTCACTCGGCGACGCAGCACATCGAGGTCTTCACAGAGGTACTTGATCCGCAACCCATAAGGCTCGGAGTGATGGCTCCCGACCGACGTTCCAGCCGCTTCGATCAGAGTGCGCGCCAGTTCCTCGCCGACCTTGTGCGAGCCGTCGTAGATGATCCGTGCAAGCCTTTTAACGGATGCGCCATGGAACGACGCCGCGGTTGGATAGCGCGACAGAATCGTAGTTGCGAGCCGGCTCTAGAGAGTATGTACATACCGCGTGAACTCGGGAAAGCCAAGGTCAACCGCTCGACGCAACTGCCTGAGGCGGCTGGCAAAGTCTTCCGCGAGCTGCTCGCGCAGCCGCGCTCATTCGCGCAACTCTTCAGTGGCGGAATCAGGTAGCTGCGCCGCCGGCGGCCGCTTCTGGGCGGCGAACCGCGCGATCCCCAGCGCATCGATCGCGTCGGTCATGGTCCGTTGCAGTTCCTCCTCGGCAAAGCGCCTCGTGCGCAAGGGATTCAGTACCGCGACTGCATAGCCCTTTGTTAACAAAGCGACGAATAGATTGCGCCAGTAGTGCCCGGTGGCTTCGAGCGCCAGCAGACAATCCTCATGTGGACCGAGCAGCTCGAACAACTGCGCGTACCCCGACGCGTCCTCGCCAAAAGGGCTGGAACGACATAACACTTCGCCCTATTCACCCACCACTGCCACCATGTGACGGTCGGCTCCAACGTCGATTCCTGCAAACCTCATCAAACCTTCCTCCTTCCTCGACTCGGTTCCTCGGGCCTCGGAGCCGGAACTCACGCTCTTTGCTTGTCCATTCGAGTACGCCGTTTGCGCCTCTGGATACCGTTCGAACCCTGAGCCCCGGACGAGGGCGCCAATCTAGCGCACAAGGATTTACCTTCAGCACGGCCGGGCGGCGACACCTCTCCGGGAAAACCTTTCGCATCTTAGCCGATATCATTTATCGGTTGGCTCGCCGCGATCGGCGTCGTTGGCCAGGGAAAAGAGTCCTGGCCTGCCTCCGCAGATCGTCGCGGCTTCGCATCTGGGATTCTAAACCCCTCCCCACGCCCCACCACATTTTTTCCTCGGCCTCCAGATCCGGTGAGAGGCCGAGAGAAAAAATGTTCAGTTCCTCTTTCACTATGAGCGAGCAGAAGCATCGGCAGCGGACACTATACAAGCACGCCGCGCCAGCCCTGAGCGGGCCGCTGCGCTCTGGCACGTCCTGCCACCCGCTCCGCTCGCGCATCTGGAATCTGCGCTGCGACCTACGGATTTGGGTGAGAGGTCGCCGCGAAAAATGTTGCGCGGGAAACCAAAACAAAGCGCAGCACGCCCTGCCGCAGGAGGGGAAGCGGGCGAAAGGAGAAAACAGATATGCGACGCAGGTTCAAATGCGATCCCAAGTGGATCACCGCCCGGTATCCGGCGAAATGCGCCGAGCCGAATTGCCAGACGGGAATCAATTGCGGCGAGCGAGGCTTCTACTACCCCAGCGATAAGGCCCTTTACGGCACTCGTTGCGGTCACGGCGAAAAGGCCGAACGCGACTTCAACCCCCACCGGATCGACGAAGACGGATTCTAAATCAAACAGCAAAAGGAATTGGAGGTAAGTGTCATGTCTATCAACAAAGCAATCGTGGTCGGAAATCTGGGGCGTGATCCCGAGGTTCGCGCACTGCCGTCAGGTCAGAACGTGGCGAATTTCTCAGTCGCAACCAAGGCTAGATTCAAGGATCGGAGCGGCGAGCAGCAGGAACGCATCGAATGGCATCGAATCGTTGCTTTCGGGAAGCTCGCGGACAACTGCCAGCGCCTGCTTTCCAAGGGACGCCAGGTCTACGTCGAGGGACGGCTGACAACTCGCCAGTACGAGGCGAAGGACGGGAGCGGCGCGCGCTATCGAACCGAAATCGTCGCCCTGCAAATGCGTCTGCTAGGGAATCGCACGAACGAAAGCGCCGCGCCGAAAGCAGAGGCCTCCGACGATATCCCCTTCTAGCTCTCACCAATCAGGAGAAAGCCGCGCAAAGCGGCTCTCTCCTTACGCAACATTCAATCGGAGATTACGGAAATGGACATCTATGCAATCGTTACCGAGAAGATAATCAATCTGCTTGAAGAAGGCGTCGTGCCTTGGCGCAGACCGTGGATCGCGACCGGACTGCTGCGAAATCTTGTTGGCAAGAAGCCGTATAGGGGTATCAATGTGCGACGCGAAGTCGCCTGAATGATGGTTCGAAGAAAGGAGTGAATCTGAGCGAACCCGGTGTTTCCATCACCGGTAGCCTACCGGCACATGCGGCGCTGGCAACGGCGCGGTATGAAGCTGCCGGGACAAAGTAACCTCGCTCGCAAGAGCGCCGCCGATGGTCGTGAGACCGGAGGCGGGGATTCCGAGCATCCCAGGGAGTCCGGGGGCGAGGCTGTGCGGCAGGGCCAGCAGATGCGAATCGTCGCAACCGTCGTTAAGCGAACCAAGCCAATGGATGCTGACAGGCTTGAACCAAAAGGTACGTGGTCGGTTGTCCCCCTGTTTATTGGGGACACATGGACGCAATGACCACCGGCGGAACGGACGGGGCCTAAACCGCGCGTGTCATTCAAGCGGAACGCGGTAAACCCGTATCGTCGCCCGTAAGGGCAGGCCGACCGCAAGGGAGGCTAACGGGGATGCGGGCAAAGGAGAGCGGAGGAAGCGAATGCCGGCCTGTAATGGGACGGATAGGGGTTGAGGAGGTGGAACGCCGACATCATCCCACGCGAAAGCGGGCAGACTTCCGCATGGTCCTTCTTCACGAGAACCACTGCGATGCCTCGACGGAGAATTGCGCAGAGGAGCGTCTTCGGGCGCACGCGCGCTCCGGCTCGACCCTCGAGTGGCGGGACACGAATTGGTCCGACTGCCATCGACGAGTGAGGAGTTTGCAGACCCGTATCGTGAAGGCATGGCAGGAAGGCAGACGACGCAAGGCGAAAGCTTTGCAGCGGCTGCTCATCCGCTCGCTGAGCGGCAAAGCCTTGGCCGTGAAGCGAGTGACGGAGAACCCAGGTAGATGGACACCGGGAGTGGACGGAGCAATCTGGTCCACGCCGGACACCAAAACCGAAGCAGTGTTATCGCTCAGAAAGCGCGGTTACAAGCCGCGTCCACTGAGACGGGTATACATCCCGAAGAGCAGCGGCAAGATGCGCCCGCTCGGGATTCCGACGATAAGAGACCGCGCGATGCAGGCGCTCCATCTGCTCGCGCTGGAACCAATCGCGGAATGTACGGCGGACTCCAACTCCTATGGATTCAGAACGAAACGCTCGGCCCAGGATGCGATGATGGAATGTCAAATCCTGTTCAACCAGCCGCGTTCGGCCCAATGGATATTGGAGGGAGACATCCGAGGCTGCTTCGATAACATCAGTCACGACTGGCTACTCGCTCATGTACCGATGGACAGAGCGGTACTTCGGAAGTGGCTAAAGGCTGGATTCGTCGAAGGCCGAACGCTGTGGCCAACCAAGGAGGGAACTCCGCAGGGCGGAATCATCTCGCCAGCGTTAGCCAACATGGCGCTGGACGGGTTGGAACTGGAACTTCGCAAGAGGTTCCGACAACCCAACAAGGTACACATGGTTCGCTATGCTGACGACTTCATCGTGACAGCAAGCGCAAAAGAGCTGCTCGAAAATGAAGTCGAACCTCTGGTCGCCGATTTTCTGAAAGCCAGAGGGCTGGAACTCTCGCCGGAGAAGACCAGCATCACGCATATCGATGAAGGCTTCGACTTCCTCGGATGGAACGTGCGCAAGTACGGCGGCAAGTTATTGATAAAGCCGTCGAAGAAGAGCGTGCACGTCATCCTCGATAGAATCCGGTCGCTGGTCAGGGCACACAGAGCGACCCCGCAATCGGAGCTGATTGTAATCCTGAATCATCAGATAAAAGGATGGGCAAACTACCACCGCTGCGCGGTCGCCGCGAAAGCCTTCGATCGGGTGCACTTCGGAATTTGGAATTGTCTGTGGCGATGGGCGCGGCGACGCCATCCGCATAAGGGCAAGAGGTGGCTGGCCAGACGGTACTGGATAACCTCGCTCAAGCGGTGGGCGTTCGCGACGCAGGTGCTGAATGCCAAGGGTAAGCGTCAATGGGTCAAGCTGATTGATATCAGCGCGATACCCATTCGGCGCCATATCAAGGTCAGAGCCGAAGCCAATCCATTCGACTCACAATGGGAACTCTACTTCGAACAGCGCGAGGAGCGCCGAATGAGTCAAACGATGGACGGTCGAACTTGGACGCTCTGGCGGCGACAACGAGGCCGATGTCCGAACTGTCGCCAGCCGATAAGCGTCGAGACCGGGTGGCATACCCACCACGTCATCTGGCGCGTGCATGGCGGCAGTGACCGTCTCGACAACCTCGTCCTGCTTCATCCCAATTGCCACCGGCAGGTCCACAGCCTACGGTCTGCCGTCGCATGACCGGGTGTCATCACTGACGCCTTTGAAGGGCTTGAGCCGGATGCCAGGGAAACACGCAAGTCCGGTTCTTAGGGGGCGGGAGGTGCCGTAAGGCCCTCCTGCTACCCGACCACTTTCTGCTTTCCGCATCGAAATATCTTTCACCGTTTTGGCTCACGCTCCGCCAGGCTAACGAACTGAACGGACACGTCCGCAAGGGCGAAGAAAGTGCGATCGTCGTTTTCTGGAAGGTCCAAGACGCGACGCAGGTCACGAAAGACCTCGACCATGAAGAGACCAACGAGAGGCAATCTCCGTCGAGGGACATAGTACGGAGGTCTGCCCTCACACGCCATTTCAACAATTACGGTAACCCTTCCTGTTGAGACGGCTGGTCGCCACCTGCATGTTGTGGCGTCCGAGCAGGTTATAGATGCTACGCCGCGCGATCCCAAGAATCCGGGCCGCGCGTGTCTTGTTTCCACCGACAGATGCCAATGTCCGGAAAATCAGTTCAGCTTCGACGTCTTTCAGCGAGGAGCCAAGCCTGATCGTTGAAATCGGGGTCGGTTCCCGCCCGAGCTTGATCGGTTAGATCGATCGGCAAATCTGCAGATGAAAGCATCGACGACCGGCACAGGATAACCGCGCGCTCGATGACGTTTCGCAACTCACGAATATTGCCCGGCCATAAATAAGATTTGAGCGAGCCTAAGCAATCCTCATTTATTCCCTGAACCGCCTTGCGGTGTTCGCGATTGAACTGTCGAAGAAATGCCTCAACCAATAATGGTAGATCTTCGATTCGTTCGCGCAGCGGCGGAAGTTCTATCGAAAGCACGCTGAGGCGGAAGTACAAATCTTCGCGCAGCCGACCCTCGCGGATCGCACGCCGGGGCTGACGGTTGGACGCCGCCAAGATTCGCACATCGACCGGAATCTCCTTGATACCCCCCAGACGACGGACCTCTTTCTCTTCAAGCACCCGGAGCAGCGTGGCCTGCATCTCAAGCCGCATCTCCGTTATCTCGTCGAGCAGAAGCGTTCCGCCATTTGCGCGCTCAAAGCACCCTTCTCGCCGCTGATGAGCCCCGGTAAAAGCGCCGCGCTCATGCCCGAATAGCTCGCTCTCGATAAGGGTCTCCGGCATTGCGGCGCAATTTATGGCAACGAATGGCCGGCCTCGCCGCGCAGAACACGCGTGGATAGATTTTGCGGCCAGCTCCTTACCCGTGCCGCTCTCCCCCGTGATAAGAACAGGAGCAGTCGTGGCGGCGACTTGTTCGATCAGGCTGATAACCTTACGTGCGGCTAGCGACCGGCCTAATAACATGGCTAGCCCGCGAACCTCTCGCTCTCATCTCCACCGCCCCTACATGGCAGTTCCGGTGGCCTCGGTGAATCTATTGACGCTTTAACAATGCAATAACAATTCCTGTCCTTCTATATGATGACTTGCTTTAATTAAGCGAATCAAACTGATGCGAAACTTCAAATAGATAAGACAGAAAGAAGTTTCGCATCAAAGCACCTAGATCTTAGCCGCGACGTAATTCTGCCGGATCCATCTCGAACCTCGATTTGCGCGCGCGATTCCGCGGAACGCAGGTGCGCAGGATTTGCTCATGAAATCGATCGGACCACGAATTGTGCAAATATTCAGACGAGTTTTTTCAGCTGAGTGCGCAAAACTTGTACATGCACACCGGTTTCTCCGCCGTCTGATCGCCAATTCGTCTCGAACAGGAAACAATCAGGGATGCGTGAAGCTGACCAGTCCGTGATTTAGCGCGGATGGAAGAACGGCATCACGCTTGCTGAACGATATATGTCGGATGAGTCTGCTGTGGAGGTGTGGAACGCGTGTGCTGTCGGAGTCGTCATGCCCTATCAAGCGCCGCATCGGGTCCCGCCACGAGCGACCTCGTCGCCCGCCGCTATTGAGGAACTGCTCGCCGATCCGTCGCGCACAAGAGGCTTGCTTCTCGAATCTGTGCCCGAGCTTCTGACGCAAGTAGCGTCGCGTATCGCGTCGCTCAAGATTCTCGAGGGTGCGTTGCTCTCATTAATGCTGGGCGAGCGCATGGAAACGAAGAGCCTGAGCCACGCCGCGAATAAATTGTTGGGCGCGCGCGAACTCGCCGAGCTCTTTGGGGTTCCAGAATCGTGGATCCGAGAACAGGCTCGCCTCGGTATTCTCCCATCCTTCAAACTCGGTCACTACGTTCGCTTCAGAATCGAAGAGGTCGAGCACTTTCTCACACAACGCGCCAGCCAGGCCGCTTGACTTCCCCTTGGTTATACTATACGTTACGTATAGTATGTCAGGTGTGGAAATTCGTGCGTTCAGACAAAAACTGGGCTGGACTCAGATGGCCTTGGCCGAGGCGATTGGAGTAACCTCGAACACCGTGGCCCGCTGGGAGCGCGGCGAAATTGCGATCTCCGAGCCCGCCGCCAGACTCCTCCAAAAAATCGCTGCCGAACAACGGGCGCGGACGGGGAAGAGGCGAGGGGACTAATGGCTTCGATCAAACGATATCACCAAACGGCGTATGTGGGCGGCGATTGCGACTGTCCGTGGCGACTCGACTACCGACCGCAAGGACTCGCAGGACCTCGGAAGCGGATTGAGTTCCCAACCAAGAAGGCAGCCGAAAAACACCTCGCAGCAACGGCAACCAAAGTCGCGCGCGGCGAGTATATCTCGCCGGAGAAAATTCCCACGTTCGCGAAGGCCGGCGAGGAATGGTTGCGCGAGAAGGCGGATCGCCATCCAGCAACCGTGCAAGGATGGCGCGTCCATCTCAAACACCTCGCCAAGCTCGACAACGTCCGGCTCGATCGGATTGACGTAGCGGCGGTTGAGCGCGTGCGCGATGAACTGCGCGCAACCTTGGGCGCGAAAACGATAAGCGCGGTCCTGACCACCTGCGCCGCAGTATTCAAACTTGCACAGCGCCGCGGTTGGGTCGCCAACAATCCAGCGGCAATCGCGGAGCGGCCGCGCAGGGCGGTTGCGGAATTAACTGTCGCCGACGAAACCGACGAAAGCGACAAGGGATTGCGCGCCGTTCGTCCCGACGAGGTCTTGAGCGCCGGCGAGATCAAGAAGCTGCTCAGTCACGCCAGCCCCGGCCTTTACCTGACTCTCTTTGCCACGGTCGCGGCGACGGGCATGCGGCCGGAAGAGGTCTATGCCTTAAAGTGGAGCGACATTTCGCTGGACGCCGCTCGACTCTCCGTACGACGCTCCCTTTCTTGGTCGCGAGGGTTGGAGGAGAAGGGCCGCGTGCGTCCGAAATTTTACGAGCCTAAAACGCGTTCGGGCTATCGCACACTCCCACTGCCTGCGGCACTGGTAGCGATGTTGAAGGTCTGGAAACTGCGGAGTCCCCAGTCCGAGCACGATCTGGTATTTTGTCGGGTCGACGGACAACCGCTGCATCGCTCGAACGTTCTGCGCCAGGGCCTCTATCCGGCGCTGCGTCGGGCGGAGCTCCGGAGCGCCAACGTCAAGACCTTGCGGCACTCATTTGCGAGCGGACTTATCGCCGCTGGCGCGCCTATCACAGAAGTTCAACATCGGCTGGGGCATTCGAACCCGGCAGTCACGCTCAAGGTTTACTCGCACTGGTTTAAGGATGCTGATACCGGCGCGGTCGATCGGTTCGCGCAAGGTTTTTTGGCGAACCCGAAGAAAAGTGGGCAAAAAGTGGGCACTGAATCTGGTCGTAACCGCCGACCCAAATCAGTAAGTGCCATAAGCACCTGATATTACGATATATTTTGGCGCGCCCCCTTAGCTCAGATGGATAGAGCACAGGATTCCTAATCCTGGGGCCGTGGGTTCAAATCCCGCAGGGGGCGCCATCGATTGCCCGATAAAGTCAGGACTTGAGGGGCGGGGAACAGTTGTCCTGACGAGTCGCCCGAGCGACACAACCGACGGACGGCAATACCATGCCAGAGCTTAGGTGTGAGATTTCTCAATCGCTGATGAATGCACTGCTGACGCGAGAGCAGACGACAGGCGAGCCCCTCGCCCACATTGTAATGCGCGCGCTCGCCGATCAGCTCGAGGTTCCGCATGCCACTCTCTTCCAGATGTCGACCTCCGGCGCGCTGATCGAAGGCATCTCGCAGGGCATCGTCACCGTTGGTGAGTTGAAACGCCACGGCGACCTCGGCCTGGGAACCTTTGCCGATCTGGACGGCGAGATGGTAGCCGTCGACGGACGTTTCTGGCGTGTTCCGGGATCCGGATCGGTTCAGGAAGCGGCCGACTCCGATCTTGCGCCATTCGCCGTGGTCACGAACTTTCGCCCCGAGCGACGCGTCGACCTGGCAAGCGTTGTTTCAATTGATGACCTGCTCGAGCAACTCGACAGATTGCGCACTTCGAATAATCTGTTCTTCGCCGTCCGTATCGATGGTCGTTTCACTCACGCGCATACGCGGGCAGTATGCAAGACGGAACGGGGAGTCAGGCTCGTCGACGCCGCTGCCAGCCAGGCGGAGTTTGACTTTCTTGCCGTAGCCGGGACGATGGTCGGCTTCTGGACGCCCGAGTACGCGAAGAGCGTCAACGTCGCGGGTTGGCATTTGCATTTTTTGACGGAAGATCGCACAGGCGGCGGCCATCTTCTCGACGTCGCCGGCAGCGCATTGAAGGCCCAGGTGCAGCATCTGGATGACTTTCGTATGGCTATCCCCGAAAGTCCGGAGTTTCTCAAGGCAGACCTGACTCGAGATCCGAGCAAGGATCTGAACAAAGTTGAGCGAGGCCATCGGTCCGGCTCCTCGACCAAGCCGCAAAACTAAATTCGCTGCTCCGCTTGACGCGACCGGGTTTTGATGCGACGCCGGTAGAATATCGCGTGACCGCGGCCGCGAACCAACAAAGGAGAACTGCAATGCGCGAACTAAAACTTGAAGAAATACGCAAGCTGCTCGAAGCTTCCGGACGCGAGGCTCAACGATGCGGCAAGCCCAGCACCACCGCGATCGTTGATTTCGGCGGCCATCTGCGCGGATTGGAGCGTCCGGAGGGCGGCCGAATCGCCAACGTCGATATCGCGATCAAAAAAGCGTGGACTGCCATCGCTTTCAAGCGGCCTACCGCGATGGTGCGCGCGGTGATGATGCCCGACGCCATGGGTTACGGATTGCAGCATACCGATCCGCGTATCTGCATGGTCGCCGGCGGTTTGCCGATCGTGGAAAACGGCGAATTCCTGGGCGCGCTCGGCGTCAGCGGCGGCACTATCGACGAAGACATCGCCTGTTGCCTCGAAGCGCTCAAGGCCGGGAAATTCGCCACCGAGTTCGCAGATCCGCTGAAGGCCAAATAGAATATCGCACGAGGGCGATCCGAGGTATCCGCATGAGCCATCCGATTAGCCGTTTTCCTGTTCCCTCGCTGAAGGACATGCCAGATGACGTACGCGGCCGGATCGAACAGGTTCAGTCGAAGGCCGGCTTCATCCCCAACGTGTTTCTCGCGCTGGCGCATCGCCCGGATGAATTTCGCAACTTCTTCGCGTATCACGACGCGCTGATGGACAAAGCCGGCGGCCTCACCAAGGCCGAGCGGGAGATGATCGTGGTGGCGACCAGCAGCGCCAACCAATGTCACTATTGCGTCATCGCGCACGGCGCCATTCTGCGCGTGAGAGCGAAGAATCCGCTCATCGCGGACCAGATCGCGGTCAACTATCGCAAGGCCGATATCACCCCGCGGCAGAAAGCGATGCTCGACTTCGCGCTGAAGGTTGCCGTCGCGCCTTATGCAATAGCGGAGCAGGAGTTTGAAACCCTGAAGAGTCACGGCTTCGGCCAGGATGACGTTTGGGACATCACCGCGATAGCCGCTTTCTTCGCGATGTCGAATCGTCTCGCCAATGTCAGCGAGATGCGGCCGAATGACGAGTTTTACTCACTCGGGCGCTGACGATAGCCATTCCAGGAGCAGACGTTGCGATGGACGGTCTAGCGTTAGTTGACAAGGTCGAAGTTCACGTTCTGGTGGATAATGCGACCGACAGTCTTTCCTCGATTCCCGCGCATGCGGAATCCGAATTTGCTTACCTGGAGCGGCACGGGATGCGGGAGCTGTCGGGCGACGAGCTATGCTGCGCCTGCCACGGCCTTTCGCTAGTGATCACGGCGACCCGGGGAGACTCGAAGCACACCTTGCTATTCGACAGCGGGCCGGAGGAATATGCGTTCGAGCGCAACTCCGCCCGCCTCGGCCTGCCCCTCGAGTCAGTCGAAAGCGTGGTGCTCTCCCACGGCCATTGGGATCACGCCGGCGGCATGCTCAAGGCGTTCGATCTCATTCGCACCCGTAACGGCGGGCGGCCGATACCTTACTACGCCCATCCCGGCATGTTTCGCCCAAGAGCGCGTCGACTGCCTAATGGCGAATACATGCCTATGAAGAATGTTCCGAGTATCGAAGCTCTGAACGCTCGCGGAGCGGCCGTGAACTGCACCAGGGAACCTCGCGTCCTTCTCGACGGAATGTTCTACTTAAGCGGCGAGATCCCCCGCGTCACGCCCTTCGAGCGCGGCCTACCCGCGCATTATCAAAAGGCCGAGGACGAAAGCTGGCAGCCGGATCCGCTCCTCATCGACGAGCGCTTCCTGATGGTTCACGTCAAGGAAAAGGGGCTCGTGGTTTTTACGGCGTGCTCGCACGCCGGAGTGGTGAACGTTTTGAAACACGCCCGCGATTCCGCGGAGGGAGCCCGAGTCCATACGGTGATGGGCGGATTCCATCTTTCCGGCGCCAACGAACAGATCATCCCGGAAACCGTTCAGGCTTTATCCGAATTCAAGCTCGAGACGATCGCTGCCGGGCACTGTACCGGCTGGCGAGCCATAGTAGCGCTCACCGAGGCCTTCGGAGACGCCGTAATCGAGCCCTCAGCCGTCGGCAAGCGATATACTTTCTAGGCAAGCCACGGTTCATTCAATTTCGACATACGTGACACAATAGCTATTTGCAGGAGCAGGCGATGGTGAACGACAACCCAGAATATCGCGACCCCAAGGCACTGGTGCAAACCGATTGGCTCGAGGCTCATCTGAACGATCCCGGCTTGCGCATCTTCGATTGCACTACGTATTTGAAGCCGGCGGAACCCGGCAGTGATCTGCCATATCTCGTAGTCAGCGGCAGAACCGACTATGACGCGGGGCACGTTCCAGGCGCCGGGTTCCTCGATATCCAGGAAGAGCTTTCGGACAACTCCACCCGGCTGCGGTTCATGCTGCCGCCCGCTGAGCATTTCGCCGCGGCGATGTCGCGTCATGGCGTGGACGACAAGACCCGGGTCGTTCTCTACAGCGCGGGCAGCATCATGTGGGCGACGCGAGTGTGGTGGATGCTGCGGGCGTTTGGCTTCGAGGAAGCGGCGGTCCTCGATGGAGGCTGGGACAAATGGCGGAGCGAAGGCCGCCCGGTCTCGACCGCGTCATGCGCGTATGCCCCGGCCAATTTCATCGCCCGCCCACGTCCGGGAATGGTCGTGGGCAAGGATCGCGTTTTGGCGACGCTCGGCGATCCCTCCACAGTTGCCGTGAACGCCCTGACGCCGGAGTTGCACAGCGGCAAGACTCCCAGCCGCTACGGACGTCCGGGCCGGGTTCCCGGCAGCGTGAACGTATCCGCAGCTACCCTGCTCGATTCCGCGACGAAGGCGTTTGTGCCGCTCGCGCAAGCGCGGGCAACCTTCGATGCGGCTGGAGTCGACAAATCCAAAGAGGTGATCTGTTACTGCGGAGGCGGAATTTCCGCCACAGTCGATTTGTTCCTACTGTATCAACTCGGCCACGATCGCATAACGCTCTACGACGCTTCGATGGGTGAATGGGCCAAGGATCCGTCGTTGCCTATCGAAACAGACTAGTCACGAGGCGGATCCAGGGACGAACCTGGCCCTTCGGTTCGCTACGTAGTGATTTTCGCGATTTTGCCGACGCGATTCGCCGCGGTCTTCAGAATCCGGTTCGACAGCGCCTCGTCGCTGACCGCGCGCGCCAGAATCACGGCGCCGACCATGCAGGCATATGCCGCAACGGCGTCGCCGTAGCGCCGCGACGGACTAACGTCAGGCATCAGCTCCGCCAGGAACTCAAACACGTCCTTCAATTCTCTTGTGAAGGCCTGGCGAACCATCCGGGGCTGTCTCGCAATATCGCCGCTCAGCGCCGCCACCAGGCAACCGTTGCCGGGCGAGTCCCGATGCACTTGCGACAGGTAGGAGGCCACTATGCCGGCAAAGGCTTTCTTTCCCGGTTTGCCCTGCACTTCCCGATGCCACCGGCGCTTGGATCGGGCCAGCGCGAAACGAACGGCCTCGGCCACGATCGCCTGTTTGGATCCGAACTGGCTGTACAGGCTGCCATGAGTTAGACCGGCGTCTTCGGTAATCGAATCGACGCCGGTCGCGCCGATACCGCGTTCCCGGAACAGACGCGCGGCCGAAGCCAGAATTTCTTCGCGGTTATGCGCGGCCGTTTCTTTCGACACCCGCATCGGGCTTGCCTCGCTTTTTTAGCTAACGCTTGACTTGTTTGATTACGAGCGCAATTAATGTTGCATAGATGACGTGCGCTATCAATGAACGAGAGACTCGACTGGCTTAAGCCGCAACCACGGAAACAAGGAGAAGCCGGCCGCCTATACGCGATCGGCCGGCCATCAAGATCATGAGCGATTCCTCAGCACCTGCTTCGGACAAGGTCTGTGTTGTGGTGGGCGTCGGTGAAGGCCTTGGCGCGGCTTTGGGCCGCCGCTTCGCCGCCGGTTACAAAACCGCGCTCGTGGCCAGAAGCGCGGGCGTGACCGAGGGCCTGGTGGCCGAGATCGAATCCGCCGGCGGGGTGGCGCTCGCTGTCCGGAGCGACGCGACCGTCGAGACGGAAATCGCGGCCGCATATGAGCGGATCACTCGCGAACTCGGCCCGATCGAGATCCTGATTTACAACGGCGGCCGCCGGCCGATGGGCCGGCTATTGGAAACCACCCCCGAAGTCTTCGAGCAGACCTGGCGCCTGCATACGTTTGGCGCATTCCTGTGGGCGCGGCAGACCGCGCCGGCAATGCTGGCGCGCGGCAGCGGTTCGATTTTGTTCACGGGCGCCACGGCGGGTGTCCGCCCGTGGCCAAATTCGGCGGCTTTCGCCCCAGCGAAATTCGCCGTGCGAGGGCTCGCCCAGGTGATGGCGCGCGACCTGCATCCGCAAGGCGTGCACGTTGCCTATGTGAACGTGGACGGCGGTATCGACATGCCGTTGCTCAGAAAGATGCGGCCCGATGGCAAGGATGAGGACTTCCTCAAGCCGTCGGCGATCGCCGACGCGTTCTGGTACCTCGCACATCAGGACCGCAGCGTGTGGAGCCATGAACTCGACGTGCGGCCGTTCACGGAGAAGTTTTAGCCCACAATGATCTGGGAGCCGCCATGAAGCACGATTTGACTTTGTGGGGAGCCGGCACCGCGCGCACGATGAGGCCGCATTGGATGCTGCTCGAACTCGGACTCGACTACGAGTTCCATCCGATCCGGGCACGCAGCGGCGAAACTCACTCCGACGATTTCAGGCGGCTCAATCCGAGGCACAAAATTCCGGTGCTTCGTCACGGGTCGTTCGTGCTGACCGAGAGCGCGGCGATTACTCAGTATCTCGCAGAAACCTTTGCCGATTGCGCAGAGCTTTACGTTCCTGGCGACGCGAAAAGCCGGGCGGCCTTGAATGAATGGTGCTACTTCATACTTTCGGAACTCGACGGCGCTTCGCTGTACGTGATGCGGCGTCACGAAGAACTGAAACACGTTTATGGTGAAGCGCCCGTCGCGGTCGAGTCGGCGAAGAAATATTTCCTTCACAACCTGGAGGCGATGACGCCGCGAGCCGAGAGGGACGGTCCGTATTTGCTCGGCGACCGGTTGAGCGCCGCGGATATCCTGCTGGTGACCTGTCTTGATTGGGCCGCGTCGATTGCGATTCCGCTCCCGTCCGCCCTTTTACGCTATCGCGAACGGCTGAGGCGGCGGCCAGCCTATACCGCGGCCTTCGAGAGGAACTTCGCGCAATAGCAAGCCGCCCGCGCCGCCAGGAGTCAGAGAAATGCCAGGACCTTTGGAAGGTATTCGAGTGCTGGACTTCACGTCGATGGTCGCCGGTCCGGTCGCGACCATGATGCTTGCGGACCAGGGAGCCGAAGTCATCAAGGTCGAGCCGCCCCGCGGCGAACTCATGCGCCACCTGAGCCAGAGCCGCAAGGGAATGTCCGCGTTCTTTCTCTGTTGTAACCGGAACAAACGCTCGCTCGCGATCGATCTCAAGGCTGCCGAGGGTCTCGAGATCGTCAACAAGCTGATCGCGACGGCGGACGTTCTGGTGCACAACTTCCGCCCCGGAGCCGCCGAACGGGCCGGTATCGGAGAAGCCGCCGTGCGCGCGCTGCGAGCGGACATCATCTACGTGTCGATCAACGGCTACGGCGAGCGGGGTCCGTATGCGAATCAGCGCGCCTACGATCCCGTGATTCAGGCTTTGTCGGGCCTGGCGGAGATCCAGCGCGACCGCGACACCGGGCGTCCGAGAATGGTGCGCACGATTGTCGCGGACAACACCACGGCGCTGACGCGCGGCGCAGGCGATCACCGCGGCGCTCTTCGCGCGGGAGCGCTCCGGACAAGGGCAACATGTGCGGATCGCGATGCTCGACGCGATGATTTCCTATCTGTGGCCCGAAGCGATGACGAGCCTGACCTTCGTGGGCGATGAAATCGATCCTTCCGAGAGCGAACTCGGTCCCGACCTGGTGTTCGCGGCACAGGATCGATACCTCACCGCCGCCGCGCTGTCCGACGACGAATGGGCGGGCATGTGCCGCGCGCTCAATCGGCAGGATCTCATCGACGAGCCTCGCTTCAAGACCGCGCGCGATCGATCCATACACGCGGTGGAGCGGCGGGAGATCGTGGCCGCCGAGCTGGAGAAATGGACCGCGAGCGAAATTCTACCGCGGCTGTTGGACAACGATGTTCCGTCGGCGCCGGTGCTTAGCCGTTTCGAACTCCTGCAGGATCGGCAGGTGCGCGAAAATCATATCCTCGAAGAGTTTCAGAGCGCGGTCTTCGGCAAAGTTCGAATGCCGCGGCCGGCGGCGCGCTTCGATCGCACTCCGGCCGGCGTGCGCGAGCTGGCGCCGCTGCTGGGCGCGCACAATGCCCCGATTCTCGGGCGAATTGGGCTACGGCCGCGACGACATCGCGAGCCTCGAGCGGCGCCGGGTCCTGCCGAGCCAATCGGGCCATTCACCAGCGCCGTAATGCGAGCGCGGCAGCGCCGCGCTCGAAACCGGAAAGGAAGGAAGCCTCTGTGACTAATAGCAAACCAGTCGCAATCGTGACCGGGGTCGGTCCGGGAACCGGCGCGGCGATCGCGCGGCGCTTCGCGCATGGCGGATATGCCGTCGCGATGCTCGCGCGCAATCGCGAACGCCTGGCGCTTGCTGGAGCGCGAGATTCCCAACGCGCGAGCCTATCCTTGCGACGTCACCGACCAGGCGCAACTCGACGCCACGCTAGAAGCGGTCCGCACCGAACTCGGCACTCCGAAGGCGCTGATCCATAACGCGGTCGGCGGCGCCTTCGGAAACTTCATGCAGATCGATCCCGAAGTCCTCAATCGAAACTTCCAGGTCAATACGATGGCGCTGCTGTATCTCGCGCGGCGGCTCGCGCCCGCGATGGTCGCGGCAGGCGACGGCGCGATCATCGCGAGCGGCAACACGTCCGCGCTTCGCGGCAAGGCCGGCTTTGCGGGCTTCGCACCGACCAAAGCAGCGCAGCGGATTCTGGCGGAGTCGATTGCCCGCGAGCTCGGACCAAAAGGCGTGCACGTGGCCTACGTGCTGATCGACGCGGTGATCGATCTCGAATGGACGCGCAAGCGATGGCCCGACGCGCCGGACGCGTTTTTTATCAAGCCCGCCGCGATTGCCGAGGAAATCTGGCACGTCGCTCATCAGGATCGCAGCGCCTGGTCGTTCAACGTGGAAATCAGACCGTTCGGCGAGACCTGGTAGACGCGGCCGCTGCGCCGCAACGCGAATCGGGCGCTGTATGCTTCGCGCTGGATCGGAGGGATCATGAGTAAACTACGGATTTTTTCCTATCTGCCCAACCCGCGCATATGGAAGGCGACGATCGCCGCGCGTCTGTGCGGCGTCGAAATCGAAGTGCGGGGCAGTTCTCCCAAAGAGCTTCAGTCCTGGCTGTGGGATTTTGATGCACGGCCGCTCTCGAGCGACGAACAGCTCGGGACCGGCGATGCAGCGACCGGCAAGGTCGGCTTCAAAGGGACGCTGCACAAGACCAAGGCATTCATGGCGGCGCATCCGTTTGGCACCGTGCCCGCGGCCTTCAGTCCGGACGGCGAGGTCGGCATCTTCGAATCCAACAGCATCATGCGCGCCGTGGCCCGATTGGGTGAGAGCAAATTTCCGCTATACGGCCACGGCCCATATGAAGCCGCGCGCGTCGACAGCTTCCTCGACGCGAGCCTGGTGTTCGCCCGCGACGCGCAGATCTATCTTCTGTCGCTGATCAACGGATCCGTGTCGCCCGAAATTCATGCGCGGGCGCGCGACGGCTTCGCAGTGTACGCCGCCGGGATCGATCACGCGCTACGGCCCGGCCGCGACTACCTGGTGGGCAGCAACATCACTCTTGCGGACATCTGTTTCGCCGCCGAGTTGAGCCTCTTCTTCAACGAGAGCCATCGGGCCGATGAGCTTCGCAAACAAGGACTCGAGCCAATCCTGCGCAGCGGCCTCGGCACGCATTTTCCGCGGGCCTTCGCCCATTTCGCGAGACTGCGCGAGCATCCGGCGTTCGCCCCCGATCTTGCGCCTTACCTGAAGAAATTCGAACCCGCGCTGTCGGAATGCGCCGCGGTCGAGCTCCAATAGGCTCAAGCATCCCCGCGACGCTCAACGCGATTTGACCGCGCCGGTCCATGTATATACATGTAGGCCATGGCCCAAAAGATTCAGCGGATCGGGCGCGAATGTCTCGGGTTTCGGGTGCGCATGCTGAACCGGATGATCTCGGCGATTTATGACGACGCGCTGGCCGGCGCTGGACTCAAGGCGAGCCAGTTCAACCTGCTGGTGGCGGCCGTGAATAGCGAACAAAGCAGGCCCGCGGACCTGGCGAAAGCGCTCGAGATGGACGAGTCTACGGTCAGCCGCAACGTTGAGCGAATGTGCGCGAAAGGATGGCTCCGGCTGGAGGCGGACGACGATCGGCGAAGCCACCTGATCAAGGCGACCGACAAAGGCCTCAAGTTGATTCGCAGCAGCTATCCGGCCTGGCAGAAGGCCCAGGCCGAGGTTAGCCGCCGCCTGGGATCCGACAATGTCGCCGCGCTGAAATCGATGCTGCGCGCGCTCCGCGCCTGAGTTTCCTCTCTGGCACGATGCTTGTATATGCAAGTATCAACGGTGCGGCGTGGACATATCCATTGAAGAAAACGGCGGCGATCGATTCGCAGAAGACCAAAACCCTGGCGATTTGCGAGTAAACCGCGACGCCGATCAGGGTTTGGCCGGGAACTCCGCGGACCGCGTGGAAGCCCTCAAGCAGGATTCCGCGGATGATCGCTATCGACGCGTCGAGTTGACCGCCGCGCCGCGGTCGGAGCAGGGCGCCTCGGGCGGCGGTTCATGGTTCAATCGTCTAAACCCGCGATTCGTCCTGGCGGCGCTACTGATTGCGGCCGCCGGCGCGGTCGCGCCCTTCGCGTGGAACTACCTGCAATCCTACGAGTCGACCGATGACGCGCAGATCGACGGCCATATCGATCCGCTAAGTTCGCGCATCGATGGCACCGTCGTCCGGGTTCACGTCGAAGACGACGACCGCGTGAAGGCGGGAGAACTGCTGGTCGAAATTGATCCCCGCGACTATGAGGTGGCCGTTGCGCAGGCAAAGGCGCGGCTGGAACTGGCGCGTGCTCAAGTAGCGTCGGCGAAACAGGACTACGCCGCCGCGCTGGCGAACGTTCGCGAAGGGGCCGCGGCGAATTTCAAAGCGCAGAGGGATGTCCAGAGGTTCGCCGTCCTGCTCGACCGGCAGGTGGTGGCGCAGAACGAATACGACCAATACATCGCAACCGCCGGCGTCGATGCGGCGAAGGTCGACTCCGATCGGGAGGCGGCCGGGTCGGCGCTCAAAACAATCGCGGCGCGCGAGGCGGACGTCGATGCCGCTCAGGCCGCGCTCGACCAGGCTCTGCTCAACCTGAGCTATACGAAAATCTATGCGCCGGCCAATGGAATCGTCGGCAAGCGCAGCGTCGAGTTGGGTTCACGGATCGAACCCGGCGAGACCCTGATGTTCGTTACCGAGACCGATAAAATCTGGGTGACCGCGAACTTCAAGGAAACGCAACTGGCCCGGATGCATCGCGGCCAGAGAGTTACTATTCATGTCGACACCTTCGGTCGCGACTATCGTGGCTATGTAAAAAATCTGCCCGGCGCGAGCGGCGACCGTTTCAGCCTTCTGCCCTCGGAGAACGCGACCGGCAACTACGTAAAGGTGGTTCAGCGTCTGCCGGTGCGCATCTGCTTTTACCCGGGACAGGACACCGAACATCTGTTGCATCCGGGAATGTCGGTGGAGCCCAGGGTATGGCTGCGCTGAACGCGGCTGGTGCGGCGGCGAGCGCCGCGGCCGCGCCTACAAACATTCCTGCCGAGCGGCCGGCGCACAATCCGTGGGCAATCGCGCTCACGGTGACGATGGCGACGTTCATGGAGTTGCTCGACACGAGCATCTCGAACGTCTCGCTGCCGCATATCGCCGGCGGTCTCGGGACCAGTTACGACGAAAGTACGTGGGTACTCACCAGCTACCTGGTCGCGAACGCGATCATCCTGCCGATGAGCGCGTGGCTCAGCCGCGTATTCGGACGCAAACGCTACTACATGATGTGCGTCGCCTTATTTACCGCGACCTCGTTGCTGTGCGGCCTCGCCCCGAGCCTCGGCATGCTGATCCTTTTCCGCGTGCTCCAGGGAATCGGCGGCGGCGGTCTCGCGCCGGTCGAACAGGCAATCCTGGTCGACACCTTTCCTAAGGAAAAGCTCGGTGGAGCGTTCGCGCTTTACAGTATGGCGATCGTTACGGCGCCGGCTATCGGACCGCCGCTGGGCGGCTGGATCACCGACAGCTTCTCGTGGCGCTGGGTTTTCTTCATCAACGTTCCGATCGGATTGCTCTCGCTGCTGCTTTCCAGCCGCCTCGTTCACGACCCCGCCGAATTCCACGAAGAGCGTCGGCAAGCCCGCACCGGCGGACGCTTGCGTATCGACTACATCGGAATCAGCCTGATCGCAATTGGCTTTGCCTGTCTCGAAGTGGTGCTGGACCGTGGCGAACGCGACGACTGGCTGGAGAGTCATTTCATCGCGGCGTTTCTGGCGATTGCTCTCGTCGCGATCGCGGCCGCGATTTGGTGGGAGTGGCGCCAGGACGATCCGGTGGTCGAGTTAACCCTGCTGCGCGAGCGCAACTTCGCGATCGCCAATGTGTACTACTTCCTGTTCGCTTTTGGGCTCTTTGGCAGCACGGTGCTGATACCGGAGATGCTGCAGACGCTGTTCGGATATACCGCCACCGATGCGGGCCTGGTGCTGGGACCGGGCGCGGCGGTAATCACCTTGCTGGCCCCGTTCGTGGTCCGAATCGTACCGCGAATCGGCGCGAAACGGCTTCTCGGCGCGAGCTTCACGATCGCCGCGCTCTCCTTTTTCTACTACAGCGGGCTGACCACCGAGACTGACTATTTCCATTTCACCTTCGCCCGCTGCCTCCAGGGGTTTGGCTACGCCTTCATGTTCGTTCCGGTGAGCCAGCTCGCCTACTCGTACCTGCCCCGGAACAAGAACAACAAAGGGTCGAGCCTGACAAACCTCTGCCGCAATTGGGGCGGCAGCTTCGGTATCGCATTCGTCACGACGATGCTGGAGCGGCGAACGCAGTATCACCAGAACGTACTGGTGAGCAATATCAGTTCGTCCGGGGACACGGTCCGGCAGTTCGTGAGGACTTCGAGCCGCTACCTCGTGGCTCGCGGTTCGAGTACTCCGGATGCAATCCACCAGGCGTACGGATTGGTCGGAAACATGATGACCCAGCAGGCGACGATGCTGGCGTTCATGGATTGTTTCCGGTTGTTGGGCGTGATTGTGCTGCTCGGACTGCCGCTCGCGTTCTTCATTCGGCGCTTCACGATAGGCAAAACAGGCGGTGCGACATTGAACGAGGGAGGGGCGCTATGGGCCCGGTATTCACTCGAATTTAACACCTACCAACTGCGTCACATGACATTCGATCTAACTAATCAACCATGGAGAAATCGCGATGAGCGGAAAACTGGAAGGCAAGGTGGCGGTCGTCACCGGCGGCAATAGCGGTATCGGCCTGGCGACGGCGAAGCGCTTCGTCGCGGAGGGCGCGTTTGTCTTCATTACCGGACGCCGGCAGGCGCAACTCGAGGCGGCGGTCAAAGACCTCGGCAACAACGCGTTCGGAGTTCAGGGCGACGTCGCGAGCCTCGCCGATCTCGACCGACTGTACGCGGCGGTCAAAGCCACCAAGGGCCGCATCGACATACTATTCGCCAACGCCGGCGTAGCGGAGATTGCCCCGCTGGGTGCAATCACCGAGGAGCACTTCGACCGGACGTTCGACACGAACGTCAAGGGACTGTTGTTCACCGTGCAGAAAGCTCTGCCGCTGATCACGGACGGCGGGTCCGTCATCCTGAACGCCTCGATCGTGGCGTCCACCGGCAATCCGGCGCTAAGCGTCTACAGTGCGACCAAGGCCGCGGTGCGGTCGTTCGCTCGGACCTGGATACTCGATTTGAAGGAACGTAAAATTCGGGTGAACGCTATCAGTCCGGGTCCGATCGACACGCCCGGCCTGGACGGCCTGGCGCAAGGAGCGGGCGAGCAGCTTAAGGCAAGTCTGATAGCCGGTGTACCGCTCGGGCGCCTCGGAGTGCCGGACGAGATTGCGAGGGCCGCGGTCTTCCTCGCCTCCGACGACAGCAGCTTCGTGACCGGCACCGAGCTATTCGTCGACGGCGGGGCCGCGCAAATCTGAAGGCCTATGCGGCCCGTATGCGCTTGCTACGGGCCGCGGCGCTCGGAAGAATCGATACTGTCCGTCAGGGAAGGTTTTGCCAATGAAAATAGTACGTGTGAATCGCGCGGGTGGAAGCTTCGAAGTGACGGAAGAAAGCGCCAGGGAGCCCGCCCGCGGAACCGTGAGAATCAGGGTTCAGGCATGTGGCGTCTGTCATAGCGACGTTCTGACCAAGGAGGGTGCGTTTCCCGGAATTGTCTATCCGCGCGCGCCAGGACACGAAATCGCGGGCGTCGTCGATGCGGTCGGAGAAGCCGCCGATCCGTGGAAGGCCGGCGACCGGGTGGGAGTCGGATGGCATGGCGGACACTGCGGAAAGTGTGATTCATGCCGCCGCGGCGATTTCATAACGTGCGACAAGCTGCAGATTCCAGGGATCAGCTATGACGGTGGCTACGCCGAATCCGTGATCGCGCCGATCGAGGCCCTGGCGCACATTCCCGACGAGTTGACGCCGGAAGAAGCCGCGCCGCTTATGTGCGCGGGCGTGACCACCTTCAACGCGTTGCGCAACAGCGGAGCCCGGCCCGGCGACCTGGTCGCGGTCCAGGGGATCGGCGGACTCGGACATCTGGGAGTACAGTTCGCGAGCAAGTTTGGCTTCGCGACGGTCGCGATTGGCAGAGGAGCCGACAAGAAACCGCTCGCGCTGAAGTTGGGCGCGCGAACCTATATCGATAGCGCGGCGCAGGACGTATCCAAGGAACTCGCGGGCGTGGGCGGCGCGAGCGTGATTCTCGCCACCGCGCCGGACGGCAAGGCGATGGGAAGTCTGATCGACGGACTCGGCGCGGGCGGCAAACTAATCATCGTCGGCGTGAGCGCGGACCCGTTCTCGGTTTCATCGCTGCAATTGATCGGGAAACACACAGCGATTGTGGGCTGGCCGTCGGGAACCTCGATCGACTCGGAGGACACGCTCAGATTCGCGGCAGCGAGTGGCGTGCGCGCGATGATTGAGACGTTTCCGCTGGCGCGCGCCGCCGACGGCTACGAGCACATGCTGTCGGGCAAAGTACGCTTCAGGTCGGTCCTGAAGATTTAATTCTGATTCACATCCGGCCGCCGGTTTTTATTTGGTCGACCAGGTGAAGGCCTCGATTTTCCAGGTATCGCCGGTCTTCGCTAACACCACGTTGGTCAAACCGTCATAGTGGGCGGGCTTGCCGTCTTCTTTGAGATCCAACCCGACCGGCACGATAACGTTGGCGCGGTCGCCCACTACCACCGCGGTCAGCGGCTTACCGACCGTGAACTTGAAATCCGTATCCTTGTTCTTCGCACTATCCTTTGCAAAATCGGCCATCCAATCCTTGAATGCCGTAGTTCCGTGCCAGTGGAATGGCGGAAACGCGTCGGTCACGTCGGGCTGCTCGACAAAAAGCTTGGACGCTGCGTCCTGATCGTTGATCGAACTAAACAAAGTAGTGACCACCGCTACGGGGGCGGCGGTATCCTCGGCGTTCGCGCGCAATGCGCTCGCTCCGAGTACGAAGGCAAGGACGATCATCACGGATACGGTTCGTTTCATTCTTTAGCTCCACAGAATTAAATTTCAAAATTCCTTACTCGACCGGCCGGAAAACCGCATCGCGCGGAACGCCGCCGCCTACCAATCCATGAACCGGCTCAATAAGAAGGCGGCCACCAGCAGGAGGCCGAATTCAAATTGCAATTGTCCCGAACGGGCCATCGCGCGATTGTGCGCCTCGGCGCCGGACTCGCCGGACACCAGCCTGACTTGATCGATCGCCCGCGGCAAGGTCGCGAGCACGAGGATCGACGGCCACGGGATGAGCCTGAAGAGCACGCTCGCGATCACGATCACGTAAGCCAGCGTGTCGCACGCGACCAGTTCGGCCATCGCGGCCTTGCGGCCGATTATCGCGGCCATCGTCCACTTGCCATGCTTGCGATCGTTTTCGATGTCGCGCAGGTTGTTGACCTGCAACAGGCTCGAGCACAGCAAGCCCATCGAAATTCCGATCAGCGCCGAGGTCCATGAAAAACTCAGCGCCTGGACGTAGTATCCGCCCAGCACGTAACCGGGCCCCATCAGGGCGAAGACCATGAAATCGCCGAGGCCATGATAGGCAAGGCTGAGCGGCTCCGCGGTATAGAAATACGACCCGAAGGCGCCGATCAGCCCGAGCATCAGCACCGGCCATCCGCAGGCATACACCAGCGTCAGGCCGAGCGCCGATCCCGCCGCGAAGGTTGCGAGGCCGGCGACATGGATTTGCTCCGCCGTAAGCAGGCCCTGCTGAATCACCAGGCCCGGGCCAAAAGCGTCAGGCGCTTCCCAGTTATCGACGTCGGTGCCCTTGATGAAGTCGTAGTAGTCGTTGATGAGATTGGCGGCGCCCTGCAGGAGCATCGCGGCCGCCGCGGCCGCGATGTACTTCGGAATCGAGAAGCTCGCGCCCGCATAGAGGGCCAGAAACGAACCCACGGTCACGCTCATAAAGGGCATTCCGAGCGTGAAGGCGCGGCTCGCCTGCAGCCAAACCTGGAGCCGACCCGGGCGGATTCGCCCCTCGGGTGACATTACTCCCGCCTGATCCATCACACCGCCTGTCCTCGCCAACGCGAACGTCTCATAGAGTTTTGCCGGGGCACTTTTGCCTCCGTGATTCTAATGCGCGCGACTTTTGGGAGCTACAGCGGCGACGGGTCGAGCGTCGAAATTCGGGAGCGCCCTTTACCCCGCGGACGATTGGCGCTAAAGCCGAACGATGTCTTTGACTACGCATAAGCCGAGGCGTTTTCGCCTGCAACGTTCCGAACTCGCGGTGCCGGCCACCTCGCCCCATTTTTTCGCGAAGGCGGCGGCGAGCGCGGCCGACGTGATATTCCTCGACCTCGAGGACGCCGTCGCGCCCGAACAGAAAGTCAACGCGCGCAGCCGCGCAATAGCCGCGCTCAACGAGATCGACTGGCGGCGCAAGACAGTCGCCGTGCGCGTAAACGGCCTCGACACGCCGTGGGCGTTTCGCGATATCTGCGAGATCGCCGAGAAGTGTCCGCGGCTGGACATGTTCATGCTGCCGAAGGTCGGGACGCCCTTCGACGTGCAATTCGTCGACGCGCTGCTCGGCCAGATCGAACGCGAAACCGGGCGGACGGATCCGTTCGGGCTGGAAATCCTGATCGAGACCGCGCTCGGGATGTCGAACGTGGAACAGATCGCGGCGAGTTGCGAGCGGCTCGAGGCGATGATCTTCGGGATCGGCGACTATTCGATCAGCATGCAGACTGGCGAGGTCGTTTTCGGCACGCCCAACCCGCGCTACTCAATCCTGACCGGAGCCGACGCGGAGGGCGTCCGCGCGCGGCACTGGAACGATCAATGGCATTTCGCCCTGGCGCGGATGACCAACGCCTGCCGGGCGTACGGACTGCGGGCGATCGACGGCCCCTTCGTCGACTTCGCCGATACCGACGGCTACCGCGCGTGCGCCGGGCGGGCGAGCACTCTGGGACTCGAGGGCAAATGGGCCATTCATCCGAGCCAGATAGCGCTCGCAAACGAGATCTTCTCGCCCTCCGCCGAGCAGATCGCATGGGCCGACCGGCTGCTCGAGGCGATGAATGAAGCGACCGCCCAAGGGCGCGGCGCCGCCAGCCTCGACGGCAAGATGATCGACATGGCGCATCTCAAGGTCGCCGAAGTAGTCCAGCGCAAGCGCGACGCGATCGCCGCGAGCCGTCAAACCTGAGGTAGCCGCCGGCTTGCGCCGCTAGAGGGCGGACTCGCGGCGCGCGGTCACAGGGAGGCGCGAGCCGGGCGCGGCATCGCACCGTTTTTGCGCGCGGGAACGCCTCGTGCCGCAACGGCTTCAATCCGCGGGGGCATCGGCAGGACCGGTTTCCCGGGATTACCCTCGGCCAGCAGAATGTAGTGCTTGCCCTCGCGCGCCAACACCCGGTTTTGCACCATCTCCGCGATAAGCCTGCTCACCATCGGACGCGAGCTGCCGATCATCTCGGCCCAATCGTCGTGCCCCAATTCGAGCGTCAGGAGGGTGCCGCGCGCTTCTCTGACTCCGAACCGCGACGCCACTTCGCTGAGCATCGCCTCCAGCCGCTCGCGATATGAAAGTGTCATCAGCGAGGCATAGCGATGCACCAGCGAGCCCCAAAATGTGTTGAGCCGCTCGAACAGATCGATCAGCGTGGCATGATCGGAGTCGCCAAGCAGTTTGAGGATGCGCTGGCGGCTGATGAGCGCGACCGCGCAGTTGGTCAAGGCCTGCGCTTCGAACGCCTGGCAATGCCGTCCCTTGGCGTCCATCCGGTCGACATAACCGATGATGTCGCCGGGGCCGGCGAGTTCCACCAGGAATCTCCGGCCGTCGGGCTGGGCGCAATGCACCTTGACCACGCCGTTGACGATGATCATCAGAACGTCACCGGGCGCTCCCTGCAGGAAGAGGCGGAACCGCCGCGCATAGCGCGCGACGATGTTATCGTTGATGAGCTCGTCGATGATCTCGTTGGGCACTCCCGCTTGGCGGACCCGCCAGGCCAGGCGGCTGCGATCTTCGCTCGGCGAATTGACTGTCCCTGCCATAGTGATAACCCCCTCCAATCAACATGCGCGCCTGTTGAGCTATGACGCAGGCTGGTCGAGGATCGCCGTAGCGAACTAGGCTATTTTCGGGAAAATGGCGCTGTAAGCGTTTAGGCTCACAGCTATCGTGCTCTAACGACATGGAGCGACCCTAACGCGCATTTACCCAACTATGGTAGAGGTTTGTACATATTTCTTAGCTGGTACCCGAGAAATCCCTGCAAATCTCAAATGCGCCTCTCTAAACCAATTAATACCCCTAATTGCTGGGCATTGAGAAGGCGCAAGGGTCGATATTCGAGACCATCTTGACTGATCGCGTGCCGGTCTTACGTTATTTTTTGGCCTGAAAGTGAGATGAATGCGCTAATTTTGACCGTGAGACCGCGAACAGTTTCCCAACTATCGTAAAATACTATCCGCAAAACGATCGTCTACGCGCATTTTGGAACCGAATTGTCGTGCGATCAGCCGCCAGCGAGACGGCGTGCGGTGCTCAGCAGCAGGTCCCAGGTTTGACGCACGTCGGCGGGGGTGGTGCGGGCGTTACCGATCGCAAACCGGATCGCGACCGACCCGTTCAACCGCGTGGTGGAGAGAAAAGCAAAGCCGCCGCGGTTGATCTCGTCGACCACCTGCTGATTGTGACGGTCGAGCGCTTCGGGGCTTTGTGTGAGCCGGCCGGGCACATGACGAAAGCACACCACCGAAAGCGGATGAGGCGCCAGGATCTCGAAGTCCTCGGCCTCGGCAACCCATCGCGCGAGTTCCTGCGCCCACGCGACGTGGCCGCGAATTATCTCGACGATCCTGCGCCGGCCATAGGCGCGCAGCACGAACCATAGCTTCAGCCCGCGAAAGCGACGGCCAAGTTGCACGCCATAATCCATGTAGTTGCGTACTTCGCTCTCGGGCGTCTCCAGGTAGGCCGGTATCAGGCTGAACGCCTGGCGCAGCAGCGGTTCGTGGGGAGTGTAAAGGATCGAAAGATCGACCGGCACGAACATCCACTTGTGCGGATTGACCACCAGCGAGTCGGCCGCTTCGACCCCTTCGAGCAGCCACCGCAATTCGGGCACGATCGCCGCCGGTCCGGCGTAAGCGGCGTCGACGTGCAGCCATACGCGATGCGTACGGCAGACCTCGGCGATCGCCCGGACCGGGTCGACCGAGGTGGTCGAAGTGGTGCCGACCGTTGCTGCGACGGCCATCGGCAAAAAACCTAGCGTTCGGTCTTCGGCGATCGCGCGGTCGAGCGCCGCTGGGTCCATCCTGAATGCGCGGTCGGTCGCGACTTTGACTACGTTCTCGCGGCCGAGGCCGAGCAGGATCGCGTCCTTCTCGATGTGCGAGTGGGTCTGGTCGGTGCAATAGAGGCGTAGCTGCGGAAGGCCGCGCCCGGCCGTACCGAGATTGCGCACGTCCAGGCCAAGCGACTCACGAGCCGCCGCCAGCGCATGCAGCCCCGAGACGCTCGCAGTATCGTAGACCACGCCGAAGAAACTCGGCGGCAGACCGAGTGCGTCGCGCAGCCATTTGAGCGCCACCTCCTCGATCTCGGTTGCCGCCGGCGACGTCCGCCACAGCATCGCGTTGACGTTTAGCGCCGCGGCCAGCAACTCGGCGAGCACGGCCGGTTCCGAGCCGGTGATCGAGAAGTAGGCGAAGAAGCGCGGATGGTTCCAGTGCGTGATGCCGGGGACGACGATTCGCTCGAAGTCGTCGAGCAGCGCGTCGAAGTCTTCGCTCTCCTCGGGCATCGCGGGCGCCATCGCGGCCGCGACCTCGCCGGGGCGAACCTGCGAAAGTACGGGAAAGTCCCGCGTGTGCTCGAAATAACGCGCGACCCACGTGGAAGCGCGCTCCAGCGCTTCGGCGAATTTGCGTTCGTCCATAACGGTCGGGGCCGCGCGAGGCGCGCCCGGCGGCCCGCTACGGCCCGTCTGTATAACCTGGGTCCGAAGCCTCAGGTTTTCACGCCCAGCTTGATCGCCGTGGTGCAGTGGTAGGCGAAATTCTTCGCGCCGAAGCACCAGATGATGTCGTTATCCAACTGCGGCCGGTAAATCGGCACCTGCCCCTTGTTGTTGTCGCAGAAGCAGCGGTTGCACACGTCCTTACCGCAGCAGTCGCGGTACGCGATGATGTACTCTTTACTGTCGGTCGGATGCTGGCACGTTCCCACCCACGAGGTCGGCGACGAGACCGTCCCCGGCGGACAGGAAGTTAGCGCGCCTCCGCAGCAACTGCACAAGTAGCCGTCGAATCCGCAGTAGCGCCAGTAGTCGCAACTCGTGATGTCACCGCCCTCGCCTTCTCCCGCGCCGCCGCTCTCTCCGTTCATCTGCGCCTGCGCCTGCTCGACCACCCGGTTGATCGGCAACAGCGGGATCATCATCCCGCCCACCAGCGCCTTGCCCAGATAGCCCAGAAAGCCGCGCCGCGAGGTCCGCTGCGCCACTCGTCGTGAAAGACGTTCCACCAATGCGTCCATTCGCCGTCTCCTGTTTCATCGAGCGCTACCGGAATCCGATTGTCGATTCCCGACGCGCTCCTCATCCTGCCAAACCGCGCTGCCGATAGTATCGCAGGCTCCGCGACATCGATTGTTCCGCGGAGCGCCCGTAGGCCGTACGCTCATCCGCTATAGCCCGAACATCGTATAGGGATGCGAGCTGACCTCATTGATCGTACCCAGGTATCTGCCTTTGAGCGCCGAGAAGACCTGGAGTTTCGACTCGTTGGTTGACAACGCGAAGAGCAGCGGATTGTCGTCCTGACTCACCCGGACGGCATTGGTCAGCAGTGGGGTCGGAATCTTCGCCACCCGCTTGTGCTCGTTGATGTCGTATACCCAGACTTCCTGGCCGCCCACTTTCTGTGTCCACTCACCGCCCTGATGCATCAACACGAATATCAGATGCCCTGGCGCATAGCCCGCGACCGGCTGCCATCCGCCCGGCCGCCATCCATCCTTCTTCTCCTGGTCGCTGAGCAGCGACCACGTGGCGCCCGGCTCCGCCGGGCTCGAAGTCAGATCCATCGGATAGACCACGCCGTGGTAACTGACGAAGTAAGCCTTCTTGTCGATAATCGCCGGAAGTTGAAAGACCGGATCTTTCTCGACATCGAAGAACGGTTTAGCTGTGCGCTTTTGCGAAGTCGCCTTGGCGGCGTCGTCGAAATCCGTGGTCAGCATCGAACCGTCGGCGCAAACCGAGGCGAATTCGCGATCCCCGAGAATCAGGATTTCCGAGCAGCCCGGAGTCTGAATCTCGCCCGCCAGCTTTTTGTTTTCCAGGTCCACGGCGGTGACGGAGGTCGCGGGCGTCAGATTCAACAGCAGCGCGAAGCGCCCGTCGGTCGTAACGCCCATCGAGGTCGGATCGGCGAGGGCGAGTTGGCGTTTGCTGGTGATCGGAATCTCGCCGGCGCGGGTCAGGTGCGTCGCGTCATAAATCGTCAGCACGTCGGTTCGATCGCCCTGCGTGCCGCGCGAGTAAAAAGTCTCCGCCACATAGAAAGACTTGTGGTCGGGCGCCACCGCGAACATTGCGGCCAACCCGCCCGAAAGATTGCCGAGCACCTTCAGGGTGTCGCCGTCGATCAGCACGATCGGCGTCATCATTATCGACCCGCCCAGCGGAGTCATGGTCGCAACCCAGTGCGGTGAGGCCTCGGGCAACTGCAGGACGGTGACCTGCTCATTCGGCGGCATCTGGCCAAGCGCGCCCGGTCCATCCGCGGCGACTGCGCTCGCCAGAAGTAGGGCAATAAGAAATCCCAACCGTTTAACCATTCCAGTTCTCCTGCGTCCCTGCGTTGCACGCGCCCTGAATACTGCGGCCAACTCTCGTCCGCGTTCCATCGGAACACCGGCAAGCGCCGACGTATCGCGGCGCCTGCTTTCGGCGGGAGTGAAGTCTCCCGGTTCCACAAGCTTTTAATCTGAAACGGCGTGGCTTTCCAGCCCAGGCCGCCGCACGGACGCGGAGATCGTGCCGATCCTGCCTTCCGACTTGCTCGCCGGATGCGCCGCGGACGCCGCAGCGCGCAAATTCGCGAGAAACGGCCTCGTTCCGCGCATCGCGAGAAATCGCCGCTCGACCAGGTAATAATGCAGCGCCGCGACGCCGATCGAGCCGAACACCAGCAGTCCAAGCATCGGGAAATAGCGAGCGGGTTCGATATATTGCGTCGAAAAGTGCAGCTTGACCTCCAATGCCGTCAGCAGTGGCGTGTGAAACAGGTACACGCCGTAAGAGATGCGTCCCAGATGGACCAGCGGCCGCGCGGCCAGCAGACGCGCAATCCAGCACTGTGGTTGCAGAAAGATCGCGAGCAGCAACGTGCCCGACGCCATCGCCATCACGGTGTAGCCGAAGGTCTCGGTGCGCCATCGATACTCCGTCACCCACGCGATGGTGCCGAGCGCGGCGAGCAGCGCCATCGACGGGAACCACGAGGCGGACTCCAGCATGCGCCAGAGTTTTTGCAAGCGCGCCTCGCGCACCAGCAACGCGAGCGCGCATCCCACCAGGATCGCGTCGATTCGCGTGTCAGTGGCGTAGTAGATCCTGAAGAAAGACGCTCGCGAGGGCGTCGCGAGATGCCCGTGGTTCATCCACAGGTACCATCCGGTGCGATAGAGCGCGACCGCCGGAATCGCAATCAACGCAATTCGCAGAACGCGCCCCCCGCCCCAGCGTTTCATGATCGCCGACCACGACAGGTAGAAGTGCTCCTCCACGCAGAGCGACCAGAAATGGCTGACGCCCCAGGGCCAGATCGCGGTCGCCGCCATCCAGATATTGAGCGTGTAGGAGAGAAAGAGCGGCCACAGATCCGCGAGCCGGTACGAGCCGTTCCCCTGCGCGATCTCAAACAGATGCGCGCCGGCCAGCACCAGCAGAATCGTAGAGAGATAGGCCGGCAGCAGCCGCAAGGTTCGTCCGCGATAGAAACGTCCGAGATTGACGCTGCCGGTGGTCTCGACCTCGACGGCGAGGATCCAGGTGATGAGGAATCCGCTCAGGATGAAGAACATGTCCACGCCATACCAGCCGCGGCTGCGTATCGCCTCGAGCCACGGATGGCCGCTCGGCGGCGGCATGTGGATGAAGAGCACCGCCGCGATGCAGATCGCGCGCAGGCCATCCAGGCTGGGGACGTAGCGATGCTCGCGTGCGGTCATTCGGTTCCTGCGGTTCCTGCGGTTCCTGTTCAGGCTTGCCTGTTCGGCCCGTCGTGCCGACTTGATGATTACAAATTACCGCGGCTGGTTCGAGCCAACGCTTCGGCCAGCCTCGGCGGCGACGAAATCGAACCTTGCTTGGTCCGTGCGGATCAGACTCGAACGCGGACTCGGGACGCGTCGCCCAGGAGCCGGCGGCCGCGGCCGCCCGGTCCCGACAGCGACATTTTGTAGGAGTTCATAACCAGGATGGAATAAACTCTGCGCGGGCCGGCACGCGCGGCTGGTCAGCGGCCCGGCGGACAGCCGTTGCCGTCCCGCCCGCGTGCGCCGCGCGGCGCGGGATCATAGCCGGCCGGCCATCCAGATCGCGGGGCCGACGACGTTGATCGCGTCGGCGGCCACCACCGCGGATTCATAGGCGGCGTTATCGTTGCGGATGATCAACTTGCCATCGGGACGGCGCTGGATGCGCTTGATCGACAACTCTCCGCTCGCCCGCAACACGTAGACTCCGTCATGGCGAATCCGCGGATCGCGCAAATCGACCAGCAGCAGATCGCCCTCCTCAATCGTGGGCGCCATCGAGTCGCCCACCGCCTCGATCAGCATCAGGCTCTTCGGATCGACCCCGAGACGGCGCCGCAGCCACTCGGACTTGAGCGCCAGGTAGTCGACGATCTGTCGGCTTTGCATGATCCCCCGGCCGACCGGACTGCGCACGGAATTGCGCGGCAGATATACGTAATCGTCCGATTCCGCCTTTTGCGCTTCGCTTTTGGCTGCGTCCTGTCCCGTCGCCAGCCATTCGATGGAGACGCGCGCCGCGCGCGCCAGGTTGACCAGGCTGATCATGCTCGGCTGGCCGCGCCCGGAGACCCATTTATAGATGGCGTTGTCCGACACACCCACGGCACGCGCGAGATCCGCCACGGAGCCGAACTGCTGCATGATCAGGCGCAGGCGCCGACGGAACTCCTCCTCACCTCCTACTGTAGTTGACATCATTCTCCTACTGTGGGATAAATTCCCATGGCTATGTCAGTTGCGCCAGTTCGCTGAGTTACATTTCATGGGCTATTTTCGCCGCCCGCCGCAAAACCTTCCCACCCCGTCGCCAGAAGCCTCTCACCGCTCTCTGCCAGTATGGGCTCGGCCGAATAGTGTCGGCTCGTTTCCCGACCGGCACGGGCCAAGGACGCCCACCCGTGGCCGGGCTCCCGAATACGCAAATAGCGTGCCTCGCGTTGTCCAACAAGTGTTCGCGCCTAACGAGAGGCTCACTAACCAAGTGGAGGATGATCCGATGGACGATCGCCCCGGTTGCATTTCGATCGCGGATGTCCAGCACGCCGTGGCCCGGGCGTTTTGCCTCGGTATCGGCGAGATGCTCTCGCGCAGGCGACGGCATCGCCTCGCCGGCGCGCGCCAGATAGCGATGTATCTCAGCCGCGAGTTGGCGGGCGGCGGATGGAAGGGACGGCGGCGCCAGGCGGCCTCGTTTCCGCGAATCGGCATCGCTTTCGCGCGCGATCACACCAGCGTCATGCACGCCTGCAACGTGGTCGCGCGCCGGCGCCTCGCCGACCTCGACTTCGCGCGGATGCTCGAGCGGATCGAGCATGAACTGTTGGCGGCGGCGGCGCACAAACCCGCGCAGGCCGCTTGATCTCCGTGCGCGGTCCGATCGCAGCGGCAATTCGATGGCGGTTGGCGTCAATTGGTCGACGTCTTTCGCGACACGATGTCACAAATTGCTACTCCAGATTGACGGCACTGTTTCAATCCGCAACATCCGCGCTTGAATCCGATTCTCCCGTGGCCACGCCGGCGGCCATGGGCCTCGGTCAAAGCAAGCCTAACGAAGAAGGAGCATTTCGCACTGCTAACGGTGGTGGAAGAGGATTGTGCGGAGCCGCAGGCGAAGCGAGACCCGGGGGAGGTAAATATCCAATGCTGGGGTTCATCGTCGAGATAATTGGTGAGGAAGCGGCTGCCAAGCTGATTGCCAGTTTCGGAGGCACTCGCCTGTATGTGCCGCACAGCCCCTGCGCCGATGACCCGCTCGCGCGCGTGGTCGGCACCAGCAACGCGATGAAGCTCGCCCAGATGTTCGGCGGCGAGCGCGTCGAATTGCCCAAGCCGCCGCCGCGGCGCACGCGGATTCTGGCGCTGCGCGCGACCGGTTGCAGCATCGAGGAGATCGCGCGCGCGCTCAACTGCACGCGCCGGCGCGTATTCCAGGTGCTGGCCGAGGCGCGCCGCGAGATTTGCGTCAGCGCCGGGTCCATCTGAGTCGCCGCGCCGACTGAGGCACCGTGCCGAATAATCGCGGCCCGCGGCACTTCGACCGCGGATCGGGCATGCGTTCATATAGGACTTGCGCTCGTGAGTGTTTCGCTTCGGCCGCCACGGTGATAAGCGTGCTGTGCGCGCGCCGGGCGGCGGGAATTTTTCGGCCGTCTCGGACAAAGCCGGCGCAACGTTCCGAAAGCCCGTGTTTGTTCGGAGGGTCGCATGACGAGCCGCGAACGTCAGGGTTGGTTGATTGCCGGATCCCTCTTTCTCACCCTGTTTCTGCTGTGGGGCTCGGGTTACAACACCGCGGGGCTGTTCATCGCGCCACTGCATCACCAGTTCGGATGGGACCGCACTCGGGTGTCGCTGTTGTTCGCCGTGCTCGCGCTGGCCTCCGGCGTCAGCTCTCCGCTCGCGGGAAGGCTTCTGGAGCGGGTCGAGGCTCGCACCGTAATTGTGGCCGGCACGATGGCCGCGGGTGCGGGGTTCGTCGCGGCAAGCCGCGCGAATTCGTTCGGCCCGATGCTGCTCGCGTACACGATACTCGGTCTGGGACTCGGCCTCTCCACGTTTGTGCCGGCCGCGCTGGTCATCTCGAACTGGTTCGCGGAGCGCCGCGGAATCGCGCTCGGCATCGTGATGGGAGGCCAGTCGCTCGGCGGGATGGTGATGGCTCCGCTGGTCGGCTACGCGATCGCACGCGGGGGATGGCGCGTCGGTGAACTGGTGCTCGCAGTGCCGATGTTCGTGGTGGTCGTGCCGTTGGTGCTCGCGCTCGTGCGCAGCCATCCACCTGAAAAACCGGCCGCTACTCCGGCCCCGGCGCGCGCGAGCGACAGGGCCACGGCCGCAAACGGCCGGGACCTCTTTGCCGACGTCCCCGGCCTCGAGGTCGCACAGGCACTGCGCACCCGATCGTTCTGGATGATCGTGCTGGCGCAGTTTCTCTATCCGCTGGCCGCGGCCGGCGCTTTCGTACACATGGTGCCCTACCTTTCCGGGATTGGTTACAGCGACGCGGCCGCGGCCATCGCACTGAGCCTCGTGATGTTGTTCGCGACGTTCGGACAACCGCTGATGGGCGTCGTGTCGGATTGGATCGGAGGACGGCGCGCGCTCGCGCTGGCCTTCGGACTGCTCGCGCTCAGTCTCGCGATGCTGCTCGCGGCAACGCAAACCGCGATCCTGGGACTGTTCGTTCTGGTCTTCGGGCTGATCGTCGCGGGACCGATCGTGCTGGCGCCGCTGGTGGTGGCCGAGTCACTCGGCGTCAAGCGCTACGGCTCGCTGATGGGGCTGGTGGGATTTCCCTTCACCCTGGGTCTTGCACTTGGACCGCTGGCGGCGGGCGCCATTTACGATCTGACTACCAGCTACGCGCTCGCGTTCGAGCTATGCGCCGCGATTTCGATCGCGGGCGTAGTCATTTCACTGATGTGCGTTCCCTCGGAGTGGGATAGAATTCCGATCGAGGCGGTTAGCGCCGCGCCCGATGCCGCGACGCTCGACGCGGCCCGTCCGAGCACCAGCGCGACGTCTCCGTAGCCAGTCGCCGCGGCCGCGGGATTTCTTCGCCAGTCGCGCCCCGCGTCGAGCGGCACCATCTCAAGTGATACATTAGCTCTTTGCGCTAATTCACCCTTTCGCTCTCGCTCGCCACGCTCTCGTTCGCGACGAACTAGCATACGCGCGTACGTTTTACTTTTTTACTCGGATCGAGACGTATTCCGTCAGGAAGAGTATCCCCTCCGGCCAAAAAAGAGACTAACGCAAATAAGGGCCGCGTAATTGCTCAGAGTTTGCGCGGCACGGTTGATGCGTCATGTCTAGAAGTCGACGGTTACGGTTGAAACCGGCGGGAGCGGGCCTCGTCTAAATAAGACAGGTCATTATCTATGGGAACGAAGAATATCCACAAAATTGCTCGCGCCGCGATAGCAGCGGCGCTGCTCTCGCTGATCGGCGGCTGCACGATAGCACCTAACCACAGCCTGGAATCGGAAACTTATCAGCAGAAACAGGTGGCGGCCAACGATTACGCGAATCGATGCGGAGAGCAAACCGCCCTCCTCAAACATGAAATCGCGTCGTGCCGATCGGTGCCGTTTATCACGGTGCCGCTGCAATGATCACGGTGCCGGGGAAAATTAATTGCGCAGTGACTAATTACTTAGATCGGTTAGATCCGCGATGAGTGGGTAGAGAAGGTGCAGATTGGTTAGTGAAGATGCGGATTAGTTAGTTCGGCATAATGACCGGGGAGGAGAGCACATGGCCTTCGAGAGCATATTTCGCAAAGCAGGTGTCGCGCTGGCCGTGGGCGCTTTTGCGCTAGGCATCGGATCTACCGCTGTCGTCCAGGCCCAGGTATTGGCGCTCGGCGAATCCAATATGATCGAGTCCGCGGCCGAATCCGCGGCGACTCCAACGCGATTAGTGCTGCATGGGATCCGATTCGAGGCTCACAGTGACAAGATCGCCAGGTCCTCCGCGCCTGTGCTCGATTACGCGATCCAAATCATCAGGGACAATCCGCAATCCCTTATCTACGTCAAACCCGTTATCTATACCAAAGTCCAATCCTCCCAGGATCGAGGGCAAGGCTACGTCGAGAGCAATTCCGAATTGACGAATCGGCGAACCCAGGCGGTGGCCGAATATCTCGAACAAAGAGGAATCTCCGCCAAAAGGCTGGTTCTGCTTGCTCCCGGGAGCGCTTCGCATGCTGACGACGAAGGCGTGGAGAGAACCCGAAGCCCGAAGAATTCCGAAGTGGTGCAACTCGATTTCGCGAGCGAGTCAGGTTCGACCACCACTCATTCTTAAGTTTCGCCTAATATACCTCGTCTGAAATACCCCGCTTAAGCCGCCTTGGGCTGGAGAACCGCCTCTTTCGGCTCGTCGGTTATCTGGCATCGTCCGGCCGCTGCCGTGCCGCTATATACATCATCAGTTAAAATCTCATAGGAAGGGATTACATCGTCCATCGTTCCGTTACTTTCGTTCTTTGCCTCGCAGCACTGAGAATTCGTTCTTTAGCTACTCTGCACGCGTCTAGGGGTGAAATATTTCACCCTTATGCGAAGCCCGGGGGCCTGCGAAAATTCCGCCCGCGATGGACCCCCAGAGCAGCACGCCAACGAACAACTATCCGCCCGCCTTTGTGCGCGCGATCGCCCGGCTGCTCGGCGACGAGGGCGGCTACGTCGATAACTCCGCCGACCCGGGAGGCGAGACCAAGTTCGGGATCACCAAGCGCGAGTATCCGGATCTCGATATCGCAACGCTGACGCGGGCGGACGCGGTCGCGATTTACTACCGCGACTGGTGGCAGCGCTACGGCTATAGCGCGCTGCCGGGCCCGATCGGCGCGAAACTGTTCGACCTGGCGGTGAATATCGGCCCCGATCACGCGGTCCGATGCCTGCAGCGCGCGTTACGGGCGTGTGGCCGCCGGGTCGCCGAGGATGGAGCGCTGGGCCGTGCGACGACCCTTGCGGTGAGCGCGGCGAATCAGCTCGCGATACTCGCGGCGCTGCGCGCCGAGGCCGCTGGCTATTACCGGGCGCTGGCGGCGCTCGAGCGGGGGCGGCGAGCCGGCGGCGACCGGCAATTTCTCGACGGATGGCTGAATCGCGCCTACGAGTAAGCGCGCCGCTGCGACGATGACGACGGCCTTCAACGTAACGCGAGTGTCAGTGACAAAAGAGGAGAACCAATGAATATCGATCCCGAAATGGCAGCAGGTTACGTGATGGTCGCGATGGGCGGCTTCGCGATCGGCGCACTCGCCGGGCGCTGGATGATGAGCGAGATGCATACCGCGATGAGCGCCGTGCAGACGCGTCTCTCCACGCTCGAACAGTTGATAGGCGGCCACAGCGGCGCGGCCAGCGCGACCGTCGCGTCCAGTAACAACAATTCGTCCGCACCGGCCCATCCGTCGGTAGCGTTGACGCAGGCCGCCGCGATACCCGCGCCCGCGGCAGTGGCACCGGCGGCTCCCACCGCGGCCGCGGCGGCAGCGGCGCAGGCGGTTGCCCTGGAGCATCATGCGAGCGCGGTCGAGAAACTCGCGGCGGCGGTCGATCGGCACGCGCAGGCGGTTGACGATCACGGCGCGGCGACCGTGGCCGCGGCGGTCGAGGCGGGAGCGCATCCGGCGTCTATCGCCACCACCGCGTCGACCTTCGCAACACCGTTGCATGCGGCGGGAGTAGCGGTCGGCGCGAGCGTAGCGCCGGTGGCGGCGGCCGCGGTCGCGGCCGCACCGCAGAGCTGAACCGGCGCGCGGCGGACGGCAAGACGATGTTCCCTCTATTGGCGGCTCAGCTATGGAAGCCGGTGGCGATCGCGCTGTTGATCGCGGCGGCGCTCGGTTACCGCGCGCTGCTCGTTCATCAGCGCGACGCCGCGCGCGCCGAGGCGGCGCATCTCGGCGCCTCGCTGGCCGATGCCGAGGCGAGCAACGCGGCGCTGCAAAGCGCGGTCGCGACCCAGAACTCGGCGGTCGCGCAACTGCGCGCGCAACTCGACCAGGATGCAAAGTCCGCCGCGGCGCGAGCGCACACGGCCGCGGCAAACGGAGAGGCGGCGATGCGCACGGCAGCGAGCGGTGCGCAGGCGCTCGAGGACGCGCGGATTGCCGCCGGCTGCGCGGCGGCAATCCGATGGGGTAACGCGCAGGCGGCGGAGCTGAGCCGATGGTGATGTCATGGCCGGGTTGCCGCGCGCGCATGTGTTCGGACCTCGGTCACCGTTCGACGTGGCAAGGCGCCGCGAGCGGCGACGTAATCCCAGGCCCCTTTGCCAAAGGGAAAGGGCCGGCGGTCAGGTCCGCTGAATATCCGAAGCCCCCCCGCATAGACAAAGAAACAAAATTGCTGCGCGCCGTATCGTTCGGCACTCTCGCGACGGCCGCCGCACTCGCGATCGCGGGTTGCGTCGCCACTTCCGAGCCCGCCCCAACGGTTAGGCCGCTGATGGTCCAGGTGCCGGTTCTGCACGAAACCCTATGTCCGGTGCCGGTGCTCGCGCATCCCGCGCTGCCGATCGCGGGGCTCAAGCCCTCTTCGTCGCCAGCCGACACGATGCGCGCGTATGCGGCCGCGGTAACGATCCTGAAGGGCGCCGTGCGCGAGCGCGACGCGGTGCTTGCGGGATGCGCGCAGACGGAACCTGCGGCGCGAAAGCAGGCGGAGAACACGCAATGAAGTTCGTGAGTGACTGTCTGACCGGCAAGGACAACGTGACCTACGACGCGGGCCGGGTGATCGGCGTGCTCGGAGCTTTGATGTACGTGCTCTTCTGGGTGGTGCAGGTGGCGGCCACCTGGCGCTTTTCTACGGGCGACGCGGACGCCTACGGGCGCGGGCTCGGGATGGTGTTGCTGGCGATGGCCGGGGCGCTCGCGCTCAAGGCGCATACGGAGCCAGAGCGCAAATGATGAGCTGGGACGCACTCGGGACGATGACCGCGGCGCTGATGGCTTTCATCGCGCTTAACGCGGGGACGCTGCGCTGGTTGTTCGAGCGCCATGAAAGCGCGACCGCCGAACAGATGGCCTCGCTCAAGCGCGAGGGCAGCGACTTCTCGCACGAAGTCGAACGCGAGGTGATGAGGCTCAGGGCGCAGTTGCCGCTGGAATACGTGCGGCGCGAGGACTGGATCCGCTTCTCGAGCACGCTGGACGCCAAGCTCGACGCGATGCGCAACGAGTTGCGGACCGAGATCACTGAACTCAAGGAGCGTATCGCCGAACGGGTCGAGCCGCTTTAGGAGAGGCGCAAACCGCGGCGCGCGGCCGTGGAGGCGGTCGAGGAGCCGAAGAGTGCAAGAGTGAAAGTGAAAAAGTGAAACAGCGAAAGAGTGAGACAGCATGGATGCGATGAACCTGGAGCAGAGGCAGCGCGAGGAAGCCCGCTGGCGAATCCTGCGCGTGCTCGACGCCGGCCGCCCGATCGCGGTTTCAGAGACTATCGTGTGGCGCGTGTTGGCCGACGTCAAGCTCGCGATCACGCTGAACGCGCTGCGCCGCGAACTGACCTACCTGCGAGACCGCGGCCTGCTCGAAATCGAGGGCGAAGACAACGAAACGTGGTACGCGCGGATGACCGCGAGCGGGGTCGACGTGGTCGAATACACCGCGCCGGCGCCGGCCGGGATCGCGCGCCCGCGCAAGTACTGGTGAGGAAAGGTGCCCCCATGTCTCGGTCCGTCCTGGCGGAGCCCGCGAGGCCGCCCTTCCGCTGGCGGGAAAGATAGGGCCTGCCGCGAGTGTCGATGAAGCATGCCGTCCCGAGGAAAGACCAAGAGAATACCGCCCGCGCTGCGGGCCGAGTTTGAGCGCCTTCTGATCGAAGGCTCGTTCTCCGACTATGCGGGGCTGACCCGATGGCTCGGCGAGCATGGATGCCAAATTGCTTCCTCGACGTCCACTCGTTACGGCCATCAACTGGAGCACAAGCTGACCGCGCTCAAACTCGCCACCGAGCAGGCGCGTGCAGTGGTCGACGCCGCCGGAGGCGCCGACGATTCGGTCAATGAGGGGCTCATGCGCCTGGTGCAAGGCGACTTGTTCCGCGTGCTGGTCGAACTCAAGGAGGTCGACCCGAAAAAAGTTAACCTCAACGTTCTCGCGCGCAACGTCGCCTCGATCTGCCGCTCGTTGGTGCAGATGCGCCGTGCCGCCGAAGAAATGCGCAACCGGATTGGCCGACGGGTCCGCGCCGCCGAACGCAAAGTGGTCGCAGCGGCGCGCAGGGGAGCGCGCGGCGGATTGTCGGACGCGGCCGAGAAGCGAATCCGCGCGGCGCTCCTCGAGATCACGGAGATGCCGGTGCTGGGCGGCGGTCCGGCGGACGCGGCGGCGCCTCCGCTCGTCGATGGCGACGAGCCTTCGAGCGACGAGCCTTCGGGCGACGGGACGGCACGGGCGCAGGACGAATTTATCGAGGCGGTGGAAACTCCAAACGCCGCGGCGACCTCGAGCGCCGCGGCCGAGCGGGGCGCCGCGACAGAGCGCGACGAGTCATGAGTATCCGGATCGTGCCGTCGGTTCATGACGGACGAGGAAGCGCGGACAACAGACCTTCCGCGCTTCCTCGCCCGACTCTCACCTCAGGTCTCGCCCAAAAGAGACGCGAGAGGGAGTCGGACGCGCCGCGCCGCGGAGCGCGCAATTCAGTGCGCCATGCACGTCGGTGAAAACAGGGTGACGCGATGAACGGCAAACGCGGGCAAGGGCCAACGGACGAAGACGACGCGTCTCTCGGGGCACGGCCGCCGCGCGGCGGAAACATCAGCAGAAGCATCAAGAGTGACGATCAGACAGCGGACAGGATTCGCCGCCACGCCGACGACGAGCCTGCCGGTGAGACAATCGGGGCGCGCGGCGAAGAACCTGGCCGCGAAATCGTGCCCAGCGTGATTCACACCGTGGCCCGCGACGTCCTCCTGCCCTACCAGGTGCGCTGGATCGCCGACGACGCGGCGGTCAAGGTTGCCGAGAAATCACGCCGGGTCGGTATTACCTGGGCCGAGGCGGCCGACGCCGCGCTTTCGGCCGCGGCGACGGCCGGGATGGACACCTGGTACCTCGGCTACAACCGCGACATGGCGCGCGAGTTCGTCGAGACCGCTTCGGCGTGGGCGCGGCAGTTCAACAAGGCGGCGCAGGCGATCGAGGAAATCGCGGTGGAAGACGAGCGGCGCGACCTGATGGCCTACCGCATCCGCTTCGCCTCCGGCCACAAAATCGTCGCGCTCAGCTCGCGGCCCTCCAATCTACGCGGCAAACAGGGACGCGCCGTGATCGACGAGGCCGCCTTCCACGACGACCTTCCCGAGCTGTTGAAGGCAGCGATGGCGTTCACGATGTGGGGCGGACTGGTCCGCGTGATCTCGACCCACAACGGCGCCGAGAATGCGTTCAACGAGCTGATCAACGATATCCGCGCCGGGCGCCGCCCGTTCTCGCTCCATCGCGTGACGCTCGACGACGCGCTGGCCGACGGCTTGTACCATCGAATTTGCGAGAAGGTGGGGCGGCGCTACAGTTCGGCGGCCGAGCGCGAGTGGCGCGCGCGCATCTTCGCCGAGTATGGCGGCGCCGCGAGCGAGGAACTTCTATGCGTGCCGCGCGCGAGCGCCGGTGCGTTTTTGAGCTCGATGCTGATCGAGAGCAGAATGCGCGCGGGGGTGCCCGTGTTGCGATGGGAAGTTGCGGAAGAGTTCGCGGAGCGGCCCGAGGAATATCGCGTGGGTGCGGCGCGCGAGTGGTGCGAGCGCAACCTCGACCCGGCGCTCGAGCGACTGGACAACCTGATGAGCTGCTTCGGCGAGGACTTCGGGCGCAACGGCGACCTGAGCGTTTTCTGGCCGTTACAGATTCAACCCAACCTGGTGCGGCGCACGCCGTTCGTGGTCGAGTTGCGCCGCGTGCCGTTCCGCCAGCAGGAGCAGATCCTGTTCCATATCGTGGACCGCCTGCCGCGCCTCATCGGAGGCGCGCTGGACGCGCGCGGCAACGGGCAATACCTGGCCGAGACTGCGCGCCAGCGTTACGGCGCCCGCGTCGAACAGGTGATGCTATCGGCGCAGTGGTACCGCGAGAATATGCCGCGCTACAAGGCCGCCTTCGAGGACGGGATGGTCGAGTTGCCGCGCGACGCGGAAATTCTCGGCGACCATCGCGCGCTCGAAATCGAGCACGGCTACGCGCACGTCTCGGAACGGCGCGATCAGAAGGGGCGCCACGGTGACGCCGCGATTGCCGCCGCGCTCGCCTTCTACGCGAGCAGCATTCGCGCCCAGGAACCCGCATACACGCCCGCGCCGCGGCGCACGGCCGTCATGAAGCCGGCGCGGGTCGAGCGCGATCCGTTCGGGCCACCGCGCGAGGATGACGCGCCGCCGCTGGCGATGCGCGCCAGCCGCGCCCGGATGTGGGCGTGGATGTGAAGCCGGCGGACGGTGAAGGCGCGGCGGACGCAGGCTCCTGGCGGACATTTCACAACATATCTTGATGTGTACCAGCCTTCGCTCAAGATGACCGAAGAGGCAGAGGTGGAGCGGGTCAAAACACTTTTCGGCGCTTTCGAAATAGATTGACAATCCTCGGGATGACCCAAGCGGTGAAAAAGCATGACGTTGTATGACGCCTACGGGCGCGAGGTCGACACCGAACAACTGCGCGACGAACAGGCCGCCCCGACCATGGCGGGCGTGCGCAATATCTACTCGGTGATGCATCCGTCGGTCGGGCTCACGCCCGAAAAGCTGATCGCGATCCAGCGCGAGGCCGAAGTCGGCGATCCTTATCTCTATCTCGAACTGGCCGAGGAGATGGAGGAGAAGGACCTGCATTACCTGGCCGTGATCGGCACGCGCAAGCAGGCCGTCGCCAGCGCCGAACTGATGGTCACGCCGGCCTCGGAAGCGGCCGAGGACCGGCGCGCGGCCGACCTGGTGCGCGACTTCGTCGGCGGCGGCGCCTTGGACCTCGAGAGCGTGCTGTACGACATCCTCGACGCGGTCGGCAAAGGCTTCTCGGCGACCGAAATCATCTGGGACACGGCGGGCCGCGAATGGATCCCCAAGAGGCTGGTGTGGCGCGATCCGCGCTGGTTCATGTTCGATTGGATCTCGGGCGAGCAACTGCTGGTGCGCACGCTGCGCGACGAGGGACCGCTCGCGCCCGCCGATGTCGCGGCGACCTCACCCTGGAACGAAGCGTCGAACGCACCCGATACGAGCGCGCCGCACTATCAGCGCTCGCGCTGGTACGCGAGGACCGGAGGCGGCGCGCGGATCGGAATCCAGCCGCTGACGGCGCCGCTCGCGCCCTTCAAGTTCATCGTGCACGTCGCCAAGGCCAAGGCGGGTTTGCCGGTGCGTGGCGGGCTCGCGCGGGCGGCGGGATGGGCCTACCTGTTCAAGAACTACGTGCTCAAGGATTGGGTGACCTTCGCCGAGGTCTTCGGCCAGCCGCTGCGGCTTGGCAAATACAGTCCCGGCGCGACCGAGGCCGACAAACAGGCGCTGCTGAGCGCGGTCGCGAATATCGGCACGGACGCCGCCGCGATCATTCCAGAATCGATGCTAATCGAGTTCGTCGAAACGCGTGGCAACGGAGGCGCCGAGGTTTACGAGCGCTTCTGCGAGTACCTCGACAAGCAGGTCAGCAAGGCTGTACTGGGACAGACCCTGACCACCGAGACGCCGCGCGAAGGCGGCGGCTCACGCGCCGCGGCGCAGGTGCACGACGCGGTGCGGCGCGACATCATGGAGTCCGACGCGCGCCGGCTCGGCGCGACGCTCACGCGCGACCTGGTGCGCCCGATCGTCGACCTCAACCTGGGGCCACAACGCCACTATCCGCGGATCGTCCTGGGACTGAACGCTGACGACGACGTAAAGCTGTTCGCCGACATGGTGGCGGAACTGGCCGACCGCGGTCTGCGGGTCGGCCAGCGCGCGGTGCGGGAGCGGCTCGGGCTGCCGGAACCGGCAGTCGACGAGCCGCTGCTGGAGCCAGCAGCGTCGGCGGCGCGCCGCGCGTAGCGCGCGTCTCGGAAGGAAATATGTACTTGACGCAATCCGGACAGTTGTTAAACGCCTCTATGAACTTTGACAGCACAGAAAGCGAATTGTACGCTCGGCTCACGATAGTATCGAGGGGATTGCGAGATTTGAGCGGAAATTCAAAGCAGCGGCGACAGGCGCGCCATAAAGTTGCCGACAACGCTGGATACAGAAAAGAGGAGGTCGAACCAAAAAAAGAGGATAACGCGCCAGCTGCAGTCTACGAAGCAACAAAGTTGTTGGACTACTGGAAAGTGCCAAACTTTCTCAAAAAGCCCATTACGGTACTTGTGGCGCTGGCGCTTCTTTGGGTGTTGCTGCATGAAGCTTGGAATCCCGCGAGCAGCGTCCTTCTTCCCTTGTACGATCATCTTCCAGTTATTGTCGATCTGCACAAGCTGGATCGCGAATTAAACGATCCGAAGACCGGTCTTTCGGCCATTGCCAACAACGTAAGCGCGTCTCAGAAACAACTGAGCAATGTGACATCATTCCTTGTTGGCAAATTCCCTGAGTTCAACAGCCTGATCCTCAAGGAAGCAGAAAAAGCGTCTCTCGACAGGAATAACGTTTTGGCGGCGGATCTATTGAATTCTACTGCGACAGCCTGGGAGGCTGCCGCCGCACAGCGCGTCGTTGAGCCAGTCGGTTTCTTCTCGTCAGCCATTGACACGCTCAACCGAATCGAAACGGACAATACAAAGCTCGGTCAGGATGTTCACATAGTCCGTCTTGCGTTGGCAGATTATCGATCTTCACTCCAGTCCGCTCCCGCTCCTCCGACCGGGCCGCCAACTCGATCGCCCACTCTTATCTCAAATATGACCTTCCGTCTCTCGGCACACGGAAGCCTCGTCATCAATTTAGAACCCAACCAAATCGTTGAAATTCGTAATGTTCGGGTAATCAATGGACACCAAGACCTGGCGGGCTTTAAGTGGACAGATGTTACTTTTATTGGGACTCACATAACCTATCGGGGTGGCCCCGCCGATTTGGCCAATGTTCATTTTGTCAATTGCACATTTGATTTACCGTACATTCCGCAGGCAAAGAAGATTCTTGACTATGCCGCGCTGGCTCAATCGAACTTGACGGTTAGTTAATCAATCTTGGGGCCATCCTTTTGGGCCTCTTCGTCTGACTCAGAAAGGACTGCCTCGCAAGGGTCCGGCTTTTTGGCAAATAGCGCAGTGCGGCGCCGGGGCGCCGCGCGTAGCGCGAGCGCGTGGCCGCGCGGCCTTGTGCGCCGATGGCGAGTCGCGCCGCGCCATCGGCGCACAAAGGGATGTTCCGACGCGACGCGACGCTACGGCACCGTCTTTATCGGACTCCCGTCGGCCCCATAGAGGGTGAGCGAGGGGTTGTTGTCGTTGCTCAGCACCAGCGCCGCGCGCGTCTTGCCGTCGTGGTCGAGGAGCGCGAGGCCCGGGGAACCGGCCTCGGTGATATCCAGTCCAATCCGGGCGCCCTTCTCGTCATAAAGCCGCAGCGTTGGCTCGCCGCCGATGGCGACGTCGAAGGTAGCGCGCAAATGCTCCAGGCGGTCGAGCAGCGCCAGGCCGGCGCGTCCCTCGCCGGTCACGCCCAGCGCCGCCTGGGAAATTCCGTTGCTGGAGTAAAAGCGGGCGCGCGCCGTACCCTTCATGTCCACGCCGATCGAGGCTCGCTCGGTTTTGCCGGTCGGACCATAGAATTCAAGCAGTGGCTCGCCACGAACCATCACGAGTTCCGCCCGCTTGATTCCCGTCCGGTCGACCAGAACGAACTGATCAGCCTCGATCGTGTGTGCCAGATGGCGCGTCGCGGCCTCGGCCGTCGTCGACGGCCATAAGCGCGCAGGCAATCCCGAAGCAACGAGCATCGCGCCGACAACTCCGCCCGCGATCGCCATGACCAAGTTGCATAATCTATCTTTATTTGTCATACGCGCCCCTTTTGCGCCTTTGTGGCGCGGAGTTATGCGGCCCGGATGATCACCCGCAAGGGGGCGGGGCCGTTTCCATCCTACCAACTTCGGTGTCTCGGGCGACACTTATACCGGTAGTGCGAAGATCGAGCGAGCAGGCGATTAAGCAGGAATAAAGGACTTAAATCATTGATTTCAGAGAAATCGGCATCCTGATTATCGGTAGATCGATCCCCCAGGCGACCCCCGGAGCCTGACAAACCTGTGGACATTGGCTCTATGTTCGAACGGTCGACAACACTATAATTAGCATAACAAGACTAAATAAGACGAGATTTGGAGTCCGCAAACGGCGACATCCGCCGCATTTTTTCCTCGTTGCGGGGCTCCATCCGACCAGTTAGGCTTTTTGGAGGTCCAGATAATGAAAACTCTCCCTTTTCTGAACATCGTACTAATAGGCGGCGGCCTTTTTATCCTGGGCGCGTCTTCCGCCGCGCGTGCCACGCTCGGCCAGCCCGCCTCTTCCATTGCCGAGGACGCATACCAGATGAACGCCACGGCTGGTGTGAACCCTAACCATCTGACGCCCCGCCTGTCAGCGCAAATCGCCCCTAATTCAGGGAGTTTCACGGTCGAGCAGATTACGACCCCGGACGGTGCGGTGGTGAGCGAGTATGTCGACCAGGGTGGAACGGTGTTCGCCGTAAGTTGGCGGGGACCGAAACCGCCCAACGTCGCGGCGCTCTTGGGCACTTACTTCAAGCAGTATAGCGAAGCCGCCAACAGCGGAGCGCCGAGTCCTTTTCGGAATCCATACCGCGTCGGCACACGCGAGCGACGTGACAGTCGAAAGCGCCGGCCACATGGGCTTCATGTGGGGCCGCGCCTATCTTCCAGCCCGGATGCCTGCGGGCGTCAATCCATCGGAGATAAAATGAAGCCGCGCAAGGTGATGGCCTTCGCGATAGCGACAACGCTGTTGGTGATGCTGGCGTCGGCAAACCGGGGTTTCGCGGCTGCCAGCAATGTCATGAACGCAAACATCTATTCCGGTCCTTACGGACAAGCGTTCAATGAGCCCTTCGGCGCTATCAGGATATGCGTACCCGGCAGCACGACCCAGTGCCAGACGGTGAGCGGCCTTCTGATCGATACCGGCTCCTTCGGGCTGAGGATATTTTCGCAGGCGCTGACCGTGCATCTACCGCCGGAGACCTCGGGGCCCGACAGGGTCGGCGAATGCGCCTTTTTTGGGTCCTTTACCGCCTGGGGAAGACTTGCGACGGCGGACGTCACGTTGGCTAACGAGCCAAAGATTCAGAATCTACCGGTGCAGGTTCTCAATCCCAATTTTCCGGCCGCGGGAGGTCGTCCTCTCGATTGCAACCAGGCGAATGCGGTTGTCGCGCAGAGCCCGCAGCAGATGGGTTTCAACGGTATCCTGGGCGTCGGACTGTTGCGGTACGACGGCACTTACACGAATTACTACGGGTGCGGTTTGGCTAGCTGCGACCCCAGCGAAATCACGCAGCCTCTTGATCTGCAGGTGCAGAATCCCGTCTCCCTGCTACCGGTCGACAACAATGGCGTGACGCTGAACTTTCCATTGCCGCCGGTCAACGGTGCGCCGGCGCTGACCGGGCAACTGGTATTCGGGGTTAATACGGAGTCCAACAATCAAATCCCTGCCGGGTTCGAGATTTATACGACCGACGCCGCCTTGAACTTCACCACCACCGTCCAGGGCCAGGACTATACCGAAAGCTTCATCGACAGTGGTTCGAGCGGGTATTATTACACGAACCCTAATTTGAAGGTTTGTCCAGGTTACTTTCACCCCGGTTATTGTCCGCCCGCGTTGACCAATCAACAGGCGACCAACACCGGTTCGAATGATGTCTCGGATCAGGTCAACTTCGCCATCGCCAACACCTACGGCCTGTTCCAAAGCTACAACTATGTCTTTTCCGACCTCGGCGCCAACCTGGGCAGCACCACCATGTTCGACTGGGGGCTCCCGTTCTTTCTTGGGCGCAAGGTGTTTGTGGGAATTGACGGAAATACCATCTCGGGCGTTAACGCACCGCTATGGGCTTACAAAGCCAATTAGCCTGAGACCTCACTAAAGGGGCTGCATCGCGCGGCAAAGGACGCCGCGCGATGCAGACTCGGCCCGCTAACCCTCGAGCCGCTTGAGCGAATCATGTTCGAAACCCTGCCTTGGGCGAAGCAAGGGCGGGGACAGATCACACTTCCGTAAGAACTCCTTAACATTTCCATAAGCTGCACGGCGTAACCTTGCGCCTCGCAAAGACTGAAGTCGGCAAAAGGGAGATTATCGTGGCAGCGACTGTCGAAACCACAATCCCGGCAAAGGCCGCGATTGACGCGAAACTAGCGAAAAATCCCGGCCTGGGCGGGATGATTATCTTTGGTCTGATCCTCGCCGCGGGGATGTTCTACGCGGCAAGCCATCTGATTTCCGACCTTTCGGTCGAGAAAGCCACGACCATTCGCCCCTTCGTCATGCTGGCCGGCGCACTGCTGATCGCGCTCGGTTTTGAGTTCGTCAATGGTTTTCACGACACGGCCAACGCCGTTGCTACCGTCATTTACACTCACTCGCTGGAACCACATATCGCGGTTGCATGGTCGGGGCTATGCAACTTCGCTGGTGTTTTGCTTTCGACCGGCGCCGTCGCATTCGGAATTCTGTCGCTGCTGCCGGTCGAGCTGATCCTGCAGGTGGGCAGCTCGGGCGGTTTCGCGATGGTGTTCGCGCTGCTGGTCGCGGCGATGATCTGGAACCTCGGAACCTGGTATCTGGGCCTTCCCGCGTCGAGTTCCCACACGCTTATCGGATCGATCATCGGAGTCGGCATCGCCAACCAGTTGATGGCCGCGAAGACGGGCACCAGCGGCGTGGATTGGGCGCAGGCCGCCAACATCGGGAAGTCGTTGCTGATTTCGCCGCTGTTCGGATTCGCGATGGCCGCCATCCTTCTGCTGATCGCCAAGGCGACGATCACCGACAAGCGCCTCTACGAAGCGCCTGAAGGGACCGCGCCACCGCCATTTTGGATTCGCGGACTCCTCATCCTGACCTGCACCGCGGTGAGTTTCGCGCATGGCTCGAACGACGGCCAGAAAGGCATGGGGCTCATCATGCTGATTCTGATCGGCCTCGTGCCGACGGCCTACGCGCTCAATCGCGCGGTGCCCGCAAGCGCGACGCTGGACTTTGTCGCGGTGTCGGCGCAGGCCGACCAGGTGCTCAATAAGCATCTCTCGTCGGGCGCGGTTATCGGAGATCCTCACGACGAGGTCGAGGAATATATCCGGACCAAGCACTTCACTCCCGGCACGACGCTCGCCCTGCGCCAGATCATCAACGACATTTCCAATGAACTGAAGATTTACGGAGAGATGGCGAAGGTTCCCCCGCAATACGCCCGCAACTTCCGCAATGACATGTACCTGACCAGCGAAGCCTTCCGCCTACTCAAAAAGCAGGCGGCCGGAGGCTTTACCGCAGACGATTGGGTCGTTCTCGACAACTATAAAAAGCACATCGACCTCGCGACCAAGTTCATCCCGGGCTGGGTGAAGGTGGCGGTCGCGATGGCGCTCGGGCTGGGAACGATGGTCGGGTGGAAACGAATCGTGGTTACCGTTGGAGAAAAGATCGGCAAGGACCATCTGACCTACGGACAGGGAGCGGCGGCCGAGATCACGGCGGCGGCGACGATCGCGGCGGCTGACTACTACGGGCTTCCGGTGAGTACGACACACGTGTTGTCATCGGGCGTCGCCGGCACGATGATGGCCAACAGGTCCGGGCTGCAGTTCGAGACCGTGCGCAACATCGCGATGGCCTGGATTCTGACGCTCCCGGCGTCGATCATGCTCGCGGCGTTCCTGTTCTGGCTGTTCCGCCATCTGTTCTAAGAGGCACGGCAGACGCGCGCCGGTGTAACGTCTCGCGGGACACCACACCAAGGGAGATGAAATGGCTTTCCCGTTCAAACGAATTCTGGCTCCGGTCGACTTCGACCCAAGCTCACTGAAGGGTCTCGAGATCGCCGCGAATATCGCCCGCGAGCATGGCGGCACGGTCTTTCTGCTGCACATCGTCCCGGTCGACATGGACGTGAGCGGGATGCCGCAGTACGTGGATCTCATCAAGCGTCAGGAGGACATCGATCACGAGAAGCTGACCGCGATCGCGAAGGAACATCTGACGGACGTGAAGTGGGAGATTCTCGACGAAATGGGCTATCCGGCGGACGTAATCGCCGAGACCGCGACCAAGCTGCCCGCCGACCTGATCGTGATGGTCACTCACGGCCGGCGCGGCCTCGCGCGGTTGGTCGAGGGGAGCGTCGCCGAGAAGCTGCTGCGCACCACCCCGTGTCCAGTGCTGGCGGTCCGTAAGGAATCTTAGCATCTCCGACGCAAGCACGCGGCAGAGATAAATCGAACTCGCCGCGACAGACTATCGAGCGCGACAGACTATCGAGTGAGACGCCGAGCGCGAGACGCCGGCGCACTCCCTGGCAGGCAGTCATCGCGTTGGAGCAATTTGTATCCAACTCACTTGTTTGCGCTGTGCTAATAAAGAATGAATATTCGTTTTTATTTCTATGGCGCAGGGAATGAGACACTGTCGAGCTAGCCGCACCGCCCAAACGATGGCCCTGTTCCGCGCGCTCGAGTCGATCCGGCCGCCGGAGCAGCGGCTGTTCACTGACCAATTCGCGGCAGGCTTCCTGAGTCCGCCGATGCGGCTCGCCGTTGGAATCGCGCGGAGATCCACGTACGTGCGGACGCGCCTTATCAACTGGATCGATCGCCGATGGCCAGGAGCCAGGGCCTCGGCCGTGGCGAGGACGAGTTTCATCGATCGCGAACTCGAACAAGCGATCATGGCGGGAATAACGCAGGTAGTCCTTCTCGGAGCGGGCTACGACTCTCGCGGCTACCGTATCGAAGGGGTTGAAAAAGCCAGCGTCTTCGAGGTGGATCGCCACGAGACGCAGGCGCTCAAGCGCCGACTTCTGGCGCGGCATCTTCGCCCGTTTGCTCCCAACATTACGTTCGTGGAGATCGATTTTTTGCGCGAGACGCTGGACGGCGTTCTAATTCCGGCAGGCTTCGATCTGAAGCGGGCCGCTTTTTTTATATGGGAAGGGGTCACGAATTACCTGGACGAGCGAGCCGTGGATACCACGCTACGATTCATCGGCGGCAGTCTGCCCGGCAGCCGAATCGCGTTCACCTACGTCCATCGTGGATTGCTGGACGGAACGGGCGCCTTCTCGGTAAGCCCCAACGTTGCGCGGCTATTGCAACGCGCGGGGGAGCCCTGGACGTTTGGACTTTATCCCGCCGAGCTTCCTGCCTACTTACGCGCTCGCGGACTCGAGTTGCGGCAGGATCTGGGAGCGGTGGAATATGGCTCGCTGTACACGGGCGCCACCGAGGAAGAAATGAAGGGTTACGAATTTTATCACGTGGCGGTGGCCGAAGTTCAGGCCGAGGGGGGTGGGAATTGCCGAAGGTAAGTGAAGCTCATCGGGATAGCCGCAAGCGCCAGATCCTGGACGCCGCGATTGAGTGCTTCGCGCGCGAGGGCTTTCAGCGATCCACGATCGAGGAAATGATACGCGAATCCGATCTCAGCGCGGGCGCCATTTACAGCTACTTCCAGAGCAAGGACGACATCATCGAGACACTCGCCGACCAGCGGCACGAGCGCGAAAAACGGCTTATCGAGGAGGCGCTGAACCGTGGCGAATGGAGCGAGTCGCTTCGTATCCTGTTCGAGAGCTTCGGCGAGTCGCTGGCGAAATCAAACGAGCGCAAGGAACGGCGGCTGGGAATTCATCTTTGGTCTGAAGCTTTATGTAATCCCCGAGTCCTAAGACTGATTCGGCGCGGACTCAATCAGCCCTTGAAACTGCTGTCGGAGGCGATCGCCAGGGAACAGTCGCAGGGGCGGCTGCCCGCCGCGTTGGACCCGGATGCTTCGGCGAGCATCTTAATCGCCTTGTTCCATGGATTGATTCTTCAGCAGGCCTGGGATGAACGAACCGACGTGGCCTCGTTCGTCCGAACCGCGCAAACGATGGTCAGCGCGTACTTTTCTCAGAAGTAATTGATCATGCCCGCGAGAGTTCGACAGCTCCGGCCACAATGAAAATGGTGAGCTCGTTTATTCAGCGGCGCGTTGAGTTACCCGCCCCTTACAATCGCATCCGCAGGCTATCGACCATCCGCTTGAACAATCCGCCGGGAGCGACCGCCGCCGTCGTCAGCATCGGGATCGTCGACTGCGCTTTGCCGTCCACCATCAGCACCAGCGCGCCGACCTGCTGTCCCTTGACCACCGGCGCGTACAGGTAGTCGGGATTGAACGAGCCCGCGAGCGTGACCTTGCCCTCCTGCCCTTGCCCGACCGTAACGCTGGGAATCTCGGCCGGCGCCACCGCGACCGTGTTGGCGGTACCGCCGTACACTCGCATCGTGTCGGGTAAAGTCTTGTGCCAGTCGGGTTGAACGCTGCTGAAGGTGCGGAAGGCCCAATCGATCAGCTTCTCGGTCTCGACCCGGCGCGCCGTGGACGAAGGCGTGCCGAGTACGGCCGAGATCAGGTCCATCCCGTTCGAGTGCGCGCTGGCCACGAGATGGTACCCGGCCTCCTCGACGTGGCCGGTCTTAAGTCCGTTGACCCGCGCGTCGTAGAACAGCAGCGTGTTGAAATTCGGCTGATGGATCTTGTCGAAGGTAAAATCCTTGGCCTCGGTATATTTGACGGCGTCGGGAAAGTGGCGCGTGATCGCGCGGCCGAGTTTCGCCATGTCGAAAGCGGTGGTGTACATCTCGGGCACCGGCAGCCCGTCAGGATTCTCGAAGTGGGTCTCATCGAGGCCGAGTTCCTTGGCCTGTTGATTCATCTGCTCGGCGAACGCCTCGCTCGAGCCGGCCAGGTACTCGGCCAGCGCGACTGCGGCGTCGTTGCCCGACGAAACCATCAGGCCATACAGCAGGTCGTTGACCGAGACGCGCTGGCCGACCTGCAGGAACATCCGCGACACTGTGCTATTCATGGAGAGCCGCCACGCCTTCTCGCTCACCGTCACCATCGTGTCGGTGGTGATGCGTCCCTGATGCAACGCCTTGAGCGTCAGGTAGAAGGTCATCAGCTTGGCCAGGCTGGCGGGCTGAATCTTGTCGTGCTCATTGTAGGCGTAGAGCGTCGCGCCCGATCTCGCGTCGATCATTATCGCGGCTTTGGCGTCGAGTCCGAACGGCGCCGGGCGATCGCCGAGCACGTGAATCTTGTCGAGCGGAACCGCGGAAACGTCCGCGGCTTCGGCGCGCCGGCCGCGTCGCGCGGCCACCGCCGGTGATGCCCCAAATGCGAGCATCGCTATCAACGCCACCATCGCAACGATCGCCAGCCCGAATCGGTAATTGCCACGCACGTCCATCGCCTGCCGCCGCCTCCGCGTGCTTAAGGGTACGGCCTGAAGCGATTCGGAATCAAGGCGAACGCCGCCGCTCGACCGCTGTTCCATTCACCTCCGATTCCGACTATTGGATCGTGCCATGGTGATCGATCTGTCGGTGATCCTGCCGGTCGTGAATGAGCGCGACAATCTGCGCGCGCTGATTCCGCGGCTGGCCGAGATCGCCGAAGTGTTCCGTCTAAAGTATGAAATCATCGTGATCGATGGCGGCTCGGCCGACGGCACGCGCGAAATCGCCGCCGAACTCGGCGCACGCGTGGTGAGCGAACGCCGGCGCGGCTACGCCGGAGCGTTGACCACGGGGATCGCCGAAGCGCGCGGCAGATATATCCTGACGCTTGACGCAGACCTGTCGCACGACCCGTCCTTCGTGGCCAAGATGTGGCGGGCGCGCGAGCGCGCGGACATCGTGATTGCCTCGCGCTACGTGCGCGGCGGAGTGGCCTATACCGACACCATCCGGCGCTTTTCCAGCTACGTGCTCAATTGGTATCTGCGCGGGCTGCTGAGCGTGCCGATCCGCGATCTGTCCAGCGGCTTTCGGCTCTACCGTCGCGAGGCGCTCGAGAATCTCGAACTCACCAGCCATAACTTCGAGATCCTCGAAGAGATCCTGGTCAAAGCCTGGGCCCGGGGCTACAGCGTGATCGAGGTCCCGTTCACCTATTTTCCGCGCGGGGCCGGACGCTCGCACGCGCGGATGCTGCGCTTCGGGATAAACATCGTGCGCTCGTCGATAAGCCTGTGGCGGCTGCGCAACTCGATCGCGTCGGCCGACTACGACGAGCGCGCGTTTTACAGCATCATCCCGCTCCAGCGCTACTGGCAACGCCAGCGCCACGCGATCACCGTGTCGTGGACGCGCAACGCCGGCCGCATCCTGGACGCCGGCTGCGGCTCGAGCATCATCATCCAGAGCCTCAACAACGCGGTCGGGATGGACTACAGCGAGAGCAAGGTGCGATTTTTGCGCCGCTACGGAATTCCGCTGGTGCGCGGGTCGGCGTTCGCGCTGCCGTTTCGCGACCGTAGCTTCGATTGCGTGATCAGCTCGCAGGTGATCGAGCACATACCCTACGACGAAGTGCTGTTCTCCGAGATGAAACGCGTGCTGCGGCCGGGCGGGATGCTGGTGATCGGCACGCCCGACTACGACACGATCGGATGGCGCACGATCGAACCGCTCTACGGCTTGTTCCAGCCGGGCGGCTACAAGGACGAGCACATCACGCACTACACCCGCGCGCGCCTGGTCGAGATTCTGGAGCGCCACGGTTTCATCTACGAAGAGACGGCTTATATCCTCAAGAGCGAGTTGATTATGCGCTTTCGCAAGCCCGAGGCCGAAAGCGCGCCGATCGATGAAGCCGCGCCGATGCGTATCGCCACGGCCTGAGCGCCGCGCGCTGCGTAATCGCAGCAGATGCGGTGATGCGCGGCAGGCCACTGACTTGCCGATAATACTATCCGGGGGATAAAGTTAGAGGGTGATGGAACTCTCGCCCAACACAAACATCGTCGTACTGTTAAAAAAATATGGCGTGCCTGTTCCTATCGACTTCGTCGCCTCCTCCCTGGGCCGCAGCACGCCCGAGATTCTCGAGTACGTCGAGAACCTGGAAAAAGCGGGCGTAATCAAGCGCGAGGGAGAAAGCCTAAAGCTCATTGAGCAGTAAGAGCAATCATCGTATCCGCATAGCGCGAATCGATGAACCAAATTGGGCCCGCGCTGCTCTCGTTTGCCCTCGCCGCTTCGTTGGCGGCTCTTGAACTAATCACTTCAAAGTATCCCCGGACCTTTTCGCTGTTGCGCCGCTGCTGGGCTTTCTACGCATACGCCATTATTTACGGCGTTATCGCTTTCTGCGTGATGCTCGGCCTCGGGGCTCTGGTAAAATCCGGAACGGTGAAATTGGAGGGGCTGGGCCTCTCGAGCGTTTGGGTACAAGCCGTTGTGATTGGCGTTACGTTAAAGGCGTTCCTTCACATACGGCTTTTCAACGTCACTATCGGAGCCGAATCCTTCCCGGTCGGCGTCGAGACCTTGGTCCAACTGTTCGAGCCCTGGCTTCAGCGCACAATTGAACTCGATCATTTCAATGCGCTGCGCAATTACATCGCGCCGCTAGCGCTCAGGTACACCGATCTCGATCTCGTCAAAAAACAGATTGCGCAAAACCTGCCACCAAGCATGTCCGCCGAGGGCGTCGAGGGTAAGGCCTTCTTGGCGGACGTCCAACAGGCAAGCTCGGTGACAGAGGTGATGCGTTTATATATGACCTCAGTTGGGCGGCGGCTTTTTGACTCAGTTTTTCCGGCGTAAGAGTAGGCTGATAATGCGAAGCATGAAACTACCGGGGCGTGAAGAATTGCTGTCGGCGGCGCAGATTGTCAGTGCGGCGCTTGCGCCGACGCCTCAGATCCGATGGCCGCTGCTCCAGGCGCGTACCGGCGCCGAAGTCTGGGTCAAGCATGAGAATCATGGCCCGGTCGGCGCATTCAAGCTGCGCGGCGGAATCGTCTATATCGACAACCTCGCGCGCCTGGAATATCCGCCGGCCGGCGTGATTGCGGCAACGCGCGGCAATCACGGCCAGAGTATCGCGTATGCGGCGGCGCGCGCCGGGATGAGCGCGGCCATCGTCGTGCCGCATCACAACAGCCGCGAAAAAAACGCCGCGATGCGTGCGCTCGGCGCGGAGCTGATTGAGCATGGCCGCGATTTCCAGGATGCGCTCGAATTCGCCCAGCGCATGGCGATCGAACGCGGCCTGCATATGGTGCCTTCGTTCGATCCGGCGCTCGTGAGCGGGGTAGCGAGCTACGCGCTCGAGTTTTTTGGCGCTGTCGCCGACCTCGACACGGTCTATGTACCGATCGGCATGGGCTCGGGTATCTGCGCGATGATCGCGGCGCGCGAGGCGCTGGGGCTGCGTACCAGGATCGTCGGCGTGGTGGCCGAAAACGCCCCGGCCTACGCGCTTTCGTTCGCGGCGGGCCGCGTCGTGACGACCGAGTCGGCCGATACGATGGCCGACGGCGTCGCGTGCCGCGTTCCGCTGGAACCGGCGCTTGAAGTGATCAACCGATGGGCCGAACGGATTGTGACGGTGAGCGAAGCGGAAATCGCGGCCGCGATGCGTTTTTATTTCAGCGACACGCACAACGTCGCCGAAGGCGCGGGTGCGGCGCCGCTCGCGGCGTTGCTCAAGGAGCGGGCCGCGATGGAACGGCGGAAGGTCGGGTTGGTGCTGAGCGGCGGTAATGTCGACCGCGACGTCTACGCGCGCGTGCTGGCCGAAGACCCTGGAAGGTGAGCCGTCCGCTGGCGCGGCAACACATAGGCGGCTAACCGCCGAACAGATCGCGACAGCGGAGCGACGCCGGGAGTGTCAGTAAAATACATAGAGTTGCGGGCGCGCAGCGCGTTCAGCTTTCTCGAAGGATCGGCCCTGCCCGAGGAACTGGTCGAACGCGCCGCCGAACTCGGCTATCCGGCCCTGGCGATGGGCGACCGCGACGGATTGTACGGCGCGCCGCGCTTTTACCATCGGGCCGAACGCGCCGGGATACGCGCGATCGTCGGCGCGGAACTGACGCTCGATTTGTCTTCCGCCGGCGCGCTATCCAGCCGCAACCCGGACGATGAGCGGATCTACGTGCTGGTGCCAGACCGCGAGCGCTACCGCAATTTGTGCCGCATGATCACCGCGTCGAAGATGCGGCCGCTCAACCCCGCCGAAATCGAACAAGGGCTCGCGCCGAAATATCCCGCCAAGGGAGAGAGCAGGATCACGCCGGACGATCTTGAACGCTATGGCGCGGGATTGATCTGCCTTGCCGGCGGCGCCCGCAGTCCGCTTGCCCGCGCGCTGACCCGCGGCGACGATCCGCGCGCGCTATGCGACCGGCTGGGCGCGATCTTCGGCCGCGGCAATTTTTATATCGATCTCGGACGTCATCTCGATCCGGCCGAAGAACGGCTCAATCGGCGGCTCGCCGCGCTCGCCCAAGCGTGCGGCGTCCCGCTCGTCGCGACCAACGACGTATGCCATGTCGGCGCGGACCGCGCACTGCTGGACGCGCTCACCTGCATCCGGCTCGGCCTTACGCTGGAGGAGGCCGGGCGGGCGTTATGGGCCAACGCCGAGCGCCAGCTCAAGCCGGCCGCCGAAATGGCCGCGCTGTTTCGCGATCTTCCCGGCGCGGTCGCCGCGACCGGCGCGATCGCCGAGCGCTGCGCGTTCAAGCTTTGCGACCTTGGCTACCGTTTTCCGACCTATCCGCTGCCGCCCGGCGAGACGCCCGACAGCTACCTGCGGCTGCTGGTCGAGGCCGGGACGCGCGAACGATGGGGCGCGGCGCCGGGCGCGCGGGTTCTTGGCCAACTCGCGCACGAACTCGAGGTAATCGCGCGGCTTGGCCTTGCCGGTTACTTTCTCATCGTCTGGGACATCGTGCAGTTCTGCCGCGAGAACGCGATCATGGCGCAGGGGCGCGGCTCGGCGGCCAACAGCGCGGTCTGCTACGCGCTCGGGATCACCGCGGTCGACGCGGTCGGGATGGAACTGTTGTTCGAGCGTTTCCTCTCCGAGGAGCGCGGCGAATGGCCCGATATCGATATTGATCTGCCGAGCGGCGACCAGCGCGAGAAAGTGATCCAGTACGTCTACCGCCGTTACGGGGAGCGCGGCGCGGCGATGACCGCCAACGTGATCACCTACCGCACGCGCAGCGCCGTGCGCGAGATCGGCAAGGTGCTGGGATTCACGGCCGAACATATCGACCGCCTCGCGCGGCTCAATTACGTCTACGAATTCCGCGACAGCAACGATGAACTGGCGACGCTGCTCAAGCGCGGCGGAGTCGACGTCGAGACGCCGCGGCTAAGCCAACTGGTCACCCTGGTGCGCCGGATCCAGGACCTGCCCCGTCATCTCGGGCAGCATAGTGGCGGAATGGTGATTGGCGCGGGGCCGCTCGACGAAGTCGTGCCGCTGGAGCCGGCCACGATGCCGGGGCGAGTGGTGGTCCAGTGGGACAAGGAGGACTGCGCCGACCTCGGGATCATCAAGATCGACCTGCTAGGACTCGGGATGATGGCGGTGCTGGAGGAGGCGATTCCGCTGGTGCGCCAGAGCGAAGGGGTCGAGGTCGATCTCGCCCATTTACCGGCCGGCGATCCCGAGGTGTACGCGATGCTCTCGCGGGCCGACACCGTCGGGGTCTTCCAGGTCGAGAGCCGCGCGCAGATGGCGACGCTGCCGCGGATGCAGCCGCGCACGTTCTACGACCTGGTGGTCGAAGTCGCAATCATCCGGCCCGGGCCGATCGTCGGAAAAATGGTTCATCCCTACCTGGACCGGCGCGCCGGACGCGCTCCGGTCACATACGATCATCCCTCGCTGGAGCCGATTCTGCGCCGCACGCTCGGCGTGCCGCTTTTCCAGGAGCAGTTATTGCGGATGGCGATGGCGGTGGCGGGCTTCAGCGGCGGCGAGGCCGAGGAATTGCGGCGCGCGATGGGCTTCAAGCGCTCGGCCGCGCGTATGGAAAAAATCGAGCGACGGATGCGCGAAGGGATGGCGCATAACGGGATTACCGGCGCGGTCGCAGATCGTATCGTGCAATCGATCACCTCGTTCGCGCTCTATGGCTTTCCGGAGTCGCATGCCGCCAGTTTCGCCCTCATCGCCTACGCCTCGGCCTGGCTCAAGTGCCATCATCCGGCGGCGTTTTTCGCCGCGATGCTCAACTGTTATCCACTCGGCTTCTATCATCCCTCGACCCTGGTCAAAGACGCCGAGCGCCACGGCGTGGTGATGGGGCCGATCGACGTGACCCGTTCGGACTGGCGCTGCGCGCTGGAACGGATGCCTTCGCCCCTTTCAGAGGATCCCACGGCCTCTTCTGCTTCAACGCCCCCGCTCCCTTCAGGAGAAGCGGACAGGAGTGAGCGGGTGTTCGCTTTGCGGCTCGGCCTCAAGTACGTGGCGGGACTGCGCGCGGAAACCGGCGCGCGAATCGAGCGCGAGCGGGCCGTGCGTCCGTTTGCTTCGATCGCTGACTTCACCGCGCGCGCCGTACCCAACCGCCGCGAACTCGACGCACTCGCCTACGCGGGAGCCTTTACGGCCTTCGGGATGGGACGGCGGGCCGCGCTATGGCAGGCGGCCGCGGTCGAGCGCGACCCGCGCGGGCTCTTTGCCGGCGTCGAGCCGGCGGCCGGCGCCGTACCGCTTGCCGGGATGGACGCGATGTCGGAGACTCGCGCCGACTACGCGGCCACTGGATTGACGGTAGGACCTCACCTGATGGCGCATATGCGCGAAAAGTTGCGCGCCGGCGGCGTGCTCGCCGCCGCCGAACTCGCACAGGCCGCGCACGGCGCGTGGGTGAAAACGGCGGGAGTAGTGATCGTGCGCCAGCGTCCCGGCACGGCCAAGGGATTTTTCTTTCTCACGCTGGAAGACGAAAGCGGAATATCCAATGCGATAGTCATTCCCGATCTGTTCCAGGCTAATCGCGCACTGCTGCAGAATGCGGCAATCCTGATGGTCGAGGGCGTGTTGCAAAAGCAGGACGGAGTGGTCGCGATCCGCGCGCGCCGGTTCAAGGAGTTGCGCCTGGGCGCCACCCTTCCCCCTTCGCACGATTTCCGCTGACGCCTTTGTTTATGCGCCAAACCGAGAGCCTTTTCATCGCAGAGACTATGAGCTAAGCAGCTAGCCTGGACTTAAGAGGGAGCGCACGATGGACATGAACGCGCAGCGCCAGAAGGCTGAGGCTTTTCGCCGGATGCACGACCGCTCGCGTATCCTGGTGCTCGTCAACGTGTGGGACGCGATGAGCGCGCGCGCGGTGGAAGAAGCCGGCGGCCGCGCGATCGCCACCAGCAGCGCCACGATGGCCCATTCAATTGGCTACGCCGACGGCGAGGCCGCGCCGCGCGAGGAATTCGTCGCCGCAATCGCGAGAATCGCCCGCGCCGTCGACGCTCCGGTCACCGCCGATATCGAATCCGGTTTCGCACGCACCCCGGCCGAACTGGCCGAGACCATCAGGATGGTCGTCGAGGCGGGCGCGGTGGGAATCAACCTCGAAGACGGCGTGCAGGAGCGCCGCGGCGAACTCTACGAAGTCGGGCAGGCGCTCGAACGGCTCACCGCCGCGCGCGAGGCCGCCGCCAAGGCCGGAGTGCCGATCGTGATCAACGCGCGCACCGACGTCTTCCTGCTCGGCGTCGGTCCCGCCGCCGAGCGTCTCGGTCATGCGGTGCGGCGCGCGAACCTCTACCGCGAGGCGGGCGCCGATTGCCTGTTTGTCCCGGGTGTGCGCGACGCGCAAACGATCCAGGAGCTGGCCATACAAATCAACGGACCGATCAACATCCTGGCGCATCCGGCTTCACCGTCGGTCGGCGAACTCGAGCGCCTCGGTGTGGCCCGCGTCAGTGTCGGTTCATGGCCTGGACTCGCGGCCTTGACGCTGGCGCGCAATGTCGCGCGGGAGTTGCTCGGCGCGGGGACGTACACCTTCACGACCGGCGCGATTACGTATCCAGAGGCCAACGCGATGATGAAACGTCGCGGACCAGCGCCGCGTTCGTAGCAGGGGACAAATGCGCGCGGACGCAGCGCGAAAATCATTGCGAGCGCCCCGCCACGAGGCTTCGTTTGAGCTCGAGTTGCGCGGCCCGCTCGATCCGATGGCGTCGCTCGAGATGTTCCGGCGCTCCGGGGACGATCTGCTCGATCGCTGGGACGGTAAGACTTTCCTCCGCACGATCGCCATCGACGGCCGCACGGTCGCCTTCGCCACGGCGTTTGCCGGAACCCGAATCCGCCCCGCGGTTCGCGTCACTATCGACGATGCGGAGTACGCCGACCCAATAATGGCCGCCGTGCGCGTCACCTTCGTGCCGCCGCCGCGGCATTTTGCGGAACTGCGCCGCGCCGATCCGTTGGTCGCACGCCTGGAGGCGCGATACCGCGGCTTCAGGCCGGTGCTGCAACTCAATCTGCTGGGCGCGCTCGTGCGATGTATCAGCGCGCAGCAAGTCAACTTGCGATGGGCTTCCGAGACGCGCAGGCGGCTGGCGGAGCGCTTCGGCGACCAACATTTCGTCGGCGGCGCAAGCGTCTACAGCCTGAGCGCCGAGCGTCTCGCCAATGCCGCGCCCGCCGAAATCCGCGCGCTCCAGTTTACCAATCGCAAGGCCGAGTATATCGTCGCCGTGGCGCAGGCGGTCGCTTGCGGACAGGTGAGCCTCGAGCGGCTGGCGGCGCTCTCCGATACCGCGGTAATCGACGAACTGGTGGCGCTCCGCGGAATCGGAGTGTGGACGGCCGAATGGATTTTGGCGCGCACCCTGGGACGTCCGCGCGTCGTCGCCGGCGACCTCGGCGTGCGCAAAGCGGTTGGTATCGCCTATCGCGAGGGCGTGATGCCTTCCGAGGCCGAGGTCCGCGATCTCACCGCGCATTGGCACGTCTCGGCCGCCCACGCTCAGGCGTTGTTGCTGCACGGTCTCGGAGAAAAAGAATTGGGACTCCTGGCCGCAATCCGCTGAACGCCAGTCTTCCTGGTCTCCGGGTATTCGTCGCGCCGATCGCTGATTTCGGTCGCTGCTGCCGGCACGCCCGCTTAACGCCGACACGGCTGAATGCGCTATTGTGCGTACCGAAGTTCGCGCCGGGGGAGCGACGCCGCCGCATCGATCGCAGCGTAGAAATCATCAGAGGAGATAATCACGATGGCATCAGCGGGCGAGATCGACAGGGAAAAAGCCAGAAAGGTCGCGCAACAGATCATGGGCGACGTCGCGAGCGCGATCCATGCCGCGATGATTTTCATCGGCGACCGGCTCGGCCTGTTCAAGGCGATGAAGGACGCCGGACCGCTCACCGTCGATCAACTCGCCGCCAAGACCGGGCTCAACCAGCGTTATCTGCAGGAGTGGCTGAACTCGATGGTGGCGGCGCAATACCTGGAATACGACGCGGCCGGGCGAACCTATCTGCTCACGCCCGAGTACGCGGTGGCGCTGGCAGACGAAGGCTCACCCTACTTCGTGGCCTCGTACTTCCAGGTCGCGCAGGCGACTATGTCGGTCGCGCCCAAGGTGGCCGAGGCCTTTCGCACCGGCGGAGGAATCACCCAAGCCGACTATCCGCCGTGGATGTTCGAGGCGACCGAGCGCAATTCGCTGCCGCGCTACCAGTTCAAGCTCGTTCGCAAGTGGATTCCGGCGATGCCGCAGGTGCTGGAGCGTTTGCAGCACGGCGGTGTCGCAGCCGATGTCGGATGCGGCGGCGGACGCGCGGCGATCCTGATGGCCAAGGCGTTCCCGAACGCGCGAGTCTTCGGCTTCGACCTTCACGCCGAGTCGATCGAACGCGCGCGGCGCAACGCGGCCGCGGCCGGCGTCGCCGATCGCGTAACTTTCGAGATCGCCAATGGCACGCAGCTTCCGGCCGGCAAGTTCGACCTGGTCACCACCTTCGACGTCGTTCATGATTCGGTCGATCCGGTCGGCCTGATGAGTTCGATCGGGCGTTCGCTGGCGCCCGGCGGCACCTACCTCGTCCAGGAGATCAACGTCTCATCCAAGGTCGAGGAAAACGTCAAGCCGATGGGCAAGCTGATTTACTCGGTCAGCACGCTCTACTGCATGACGACTTCACTGGCACATGGCGGAGCGGGAATCGGCGCGGCGATGGGTGAGCCCAAGGCGCGCGAGTTGGCGGCCGCCTCCGGCTTCACGCATTTCCGCAAACTCCCGATCGAAGACGAGTTCGCCGTGCTCTACGAGCTGATGGCATAACGGGGCGCGAAAGCCGCGAGTGGCGCGACGACGAATGCGTGCGCCAGCCGGCGGCGGGCAGCGCCGGCCGCCGGCGAGACGAGCGTCAGGCGGGCGCGATCTCGCCCATCCTGCCTTCGCGGTAATCCTCGAACGCCTTGACGATCTCTTCCTTCGTATTCATCACGAAAGGACCGTAGCGTGCGACCGGTTCGCGCAGCGGCACGCCGGCGATCAACAAAACTTCGAGCGGCTCGCGAGCGCTCTCCGGCACGGCAATCGAAACCGTGTCGCCGTCGCCTGCGAACATCACCATCCGATGTTCGGCCGCGGCCCTGGCCTCGGGGCCAAAGAGGCCCTCGCCACTGAAGACGTAGGCGAACGCGTTGTACTCCGCCGGCACCCTCTGTACGACGCGCGTGCCGGGTTTGAGCGTCCAGTGCAGATAAATGATCGGCGTGCGCGTGTCGATCACCGCGTTGACGCCCATCGCTTCACCCGCGATCACCCGCACCGTCGCCTTGCCGTCGGCGCTGGTGGCGATGGGAATCTTCGCCGCGGGGATCTCCTGGTAGTGCGGACGGATCATTTTGTCGCGCTGTGGCAGGTTGACCCACAACTGAAAGCCGTGCATCCGGCCGCCCCGGCGCTGGAAATCTTCCGCCGGCATTTCCGAATGCACTACCCCGGCGCCGGCCGTCATCCATTGCACGTCGCCCGGCCCGAGCCGCCCGGCATTGCCGTGCGAGTCGCGATGCTCCATCTTGCCCGAGATCATATAGGTGACGGTCTCGAAACCGCGATGCGGATGGTCGGGAGCGCCCTTGGCCTCTCCTGGAGCGAGCTCCATCGGCCCCATCTCGTCGAGCAGCAGAAACGGATCGACCAGCGCCATTCCCTGGCTCGGGAACGGCCGGTTGACCACGAAGCCCGCGCCCTCAAGTTGACGGCTCGCGCTGACGATATTCGTCACGGAACGGATTTTTTCGTTTTTTTCAACGGCGGTTGTCATCGGATCGTCTCCTTGCCATTCAACATAACCATCCTGTCAAGGGGAACGCCGCAACGCTAACGCTTATGCGGGAATGCGAAATGCGACGCCGGCGCCGCGAGAATTGACGCTATGCGGCCGCCGGGCGCCGGGCGAAATCCGGCATTATCCGGCTCGCGAACAGATCGAAGGAGCGTCGCGTCTGCGCCGCGGTCAGGTTACCCCACGCAAACGCCAGGACCAGGTAGTCGCATCCCGATTCCTCGCAGAACTGCGCTATCTGCTCGCGCACCGAGGCGACCGATCCGCTGAAACTCGCGCCGACGCGATGGAAGATCTCGTACTCGGGCGGAAAGGCGAGCACCGCCGTATTGTAGTCGCGCCAGAGTTTCTGCAGATTGGCGTAGAAGACGCGGTAGGACTCGCTCGCGACTTGCTCGGCCTCGCGATCGGTGTCGGCGACATAGATGTGGCGGAGCGCGCCGATGACGGGCTTGGTCAAATGCGGGTTGACGTTGTGCGGACTGCCCGCGCTTTCATGATGATGCTCGCGGTATGCCGCGGTGACCTGTTTGACCGAATTCAACCCGCCGATCGATACGATGTTCATGCCGCGGCGCGCCGCGTAGATGGCGTTGTCGACGGAGAGCGCTCCGTACCAGAAGCCCGGATGCGGCTGCTGAAGCGGGCGCAGCTCCATCGGGACATTGTCGTAGCGGAAGTACGGGCCGTGATGAGTCAGGCGCTCGTTGGTCAGTCCCTTCACCAGCACCGCCAACACGTCCTCGTAGATGTCGCGTGCGTCATAAAAGGGAATGCGATACTGGGCGTGCTCGAAGGGCGATACGCCGCGTCCGACACCGATTTCGATCCGCCCGCCGGTCATGTGATCGAGCATGCAGATCTCTTCGATCAGGCGTAGTGGGATATAGAACGGCAGCAGGTAGACCAGCGTGCCGAGCCGGATATTGCGCGTGCGCTGGGCCGCGGCGGCCAGAAACAGATTGGGCGACGGCGCCATCCCGAGCGGCGTCGCGTGATGCTGCGCGACATGGTAGCCCCAGATCCCCGCCTGCTCGTAGGCCTCGACCAGCCGCAGCCGCTCCTCGAAAAGCTGCCGCGGCGGGCCTTCGCTGCTGGTGCGCTCGATGTGATCGAAGACTCCAAAATTGATTCGTTCCATTGGCCGGGTCCCCCGATAGCCTCGATTAGCACCATCGCGGGCCATTGCAAACGGACAAATTTTACGAGCGATGTCAGGAGGATCGTCAGGCGCCGTCTCGTACGAGAATGTGCGGCTGACCCAGGGGAACGCCGTAATGCCGGCCGGAGGCCCGTACCGGCGATGCCGCTACTCCAGCGCGGATGCCTGAATGTAGCCTTCCAACCCGCTTTTCATCCTGATCTTCATGTAGCTGAGCGCGATGCCGATAACGTGGACCGCGTGTCCCTGATGCACCTCGGCAACCTTTCTGGCCCAGTGGTTGGGAGCATTGAGCACCGGCGTATCGCGAGTCAGCATGAAAATCTTGTCGGCCGGCGTATCGATCGCAACCGCCTCGGCGAGGACGTAGCCGTCCTCTCCGTTCTTGAGCTTGACCCGCAGGAAGTAGTGCGTCGTGCCGGTCACCATCACGAACTTGCCCTTCTGGCCTTTCTCGACCTGCGCGCTGGCGTCGCTCGGCTCCGCGTAGATCAAGGCGTCCTCTTTCAGCAGTAATCTGGCCTGCGCCGGCTCGGGCACGACGAACGCGCCCGGTGCGGCCGCATGATGAACAGCCGGCGGCGGCGCGACGCGATGGTGCTTGGTGACAATGGGAGCCGGCGTTGCCTCCGGCGCTTCCCCCTCAGCCGGCGCAATCGTCATCGGAGGCAGTCCCCCCGAACCTCTCCCCGCTCCGGAACCTGCCTGCGCACGCACCGAGGCCGGCAGTATCAGCCACAACATGGCAGCGGCAAACGTGATCGCCCACGGCCATACGCAAGCTGGAAGCGCTCGCAACCCCATTTTCCCCCCTCCCATCAGCCGGCCAATTCGATCATGCACCTCAGCATGCGCCGCACACGGTACAGCTTGTGACATCGCACGGTCTGGTCTGACGCTCGTAGTGCGCTTTTTTGCGTTCGGATGCCAGGAACCATTTCTCGATATGATGGTCGATGAAATCCCACGGCAGGATCTCATTGCGCGCGTAGTCGCGGGTGACGAAAAAATCGGGATCGACGAACCCGCCGGCGCCGTCACCTGCCGAGGCTTCGCGCTTGATCGTTTTAAGGCCCTGCCAGATTTCGCCGGGCAACTCGCGATTTTCCGCGCTGAGCCGCGCGAGGATCGCGCCAACGCGGCGGTCGCCGCGCGAGACAAGGGTCTGGAAGTAAGCGTCGCGCGGCGATTCCGCATCGAGCTCGACTCCGGCATCCAGGCGCATCAGGTGCGAACGCACCAGGGCGACTTTACGCTTGAGTTCCTGCGGCTCGCGCATCGCGTCCCATTGGAACGGCGTCCACGGCTTGGGCACGAAGGGGTTGAGCGAGACGCTGACGCGGCCGACGTGCCGGCGCTGCTCGCGCGCGCGAGTGACGATTCGTCCGACCAGCTCGGCTATTGCGACCACGTCTTCATCGCGTTCCTCGGGCAGACCTACCATGAAGTAACACTTTAAGTTCTCGACGCCCTCGCCCATCATCATTTCGGCGGCGTGCAGAATCTCGGCCTCGGTCAGGTTTTTATTGATGACCTTCCGCATCCGCTCGCTACCCGCTTCGGGTGCGACGGTGACGCTGCGATTGCCGTTGCGTGCGAGCGCCGCGGCCAGGGCCGGCGAGATGCAATCGGCCTTGAGCGATGACGGCGACAGCCGTCCGCCGCGATCGGCCACGGCGCCGGCGATCTCGGCCACGCCCGGCACGCTCGCCATTTCGGCACCGACCAGCCCGACTATCCCGCGCTCGTTGAGTCCCCGCTCGGCCTCGGCAATCAGGTTTGCCGGACTGCGGTAGCGAATCGGACGATACATAAAGCCGGCCGCGCAAAAACGGCATCCCCACTGGCATCCGCGGCTCGCCTCGACCAGGTACATGTCACCGAAGACGGATTCCTCGGTGAGGATCAATGAAGCGGTGGTGAAGCGATCGAGGTCATGAATCAACCGGCGGTTGACCCGCGGAAGACCTGGTCCGCTGTAATCGACGCGCGCGACCCGGCCGGCGTCGTCGTAGACCGGCGTGAAGTAGTCCGGAAGATATGCGCCGTCGACCGCCGCGAGCGCGTGCAGGCGCTCAGAGCCATCGAGAGCGTCAGTCTCCCGAAAGCGCGCGATGAATTCGGGGACCATTTCCTCGCCCTCGCCGATCAGGAAGAGGTCGACGAAATCGGCAATCGGCTCGGGATTGAGGAACACAGCGGATCCGCCGGCGATGATCAGCGGATAGTTGCGCCCGGCGCGCTCGGCGCGAGTCAGCGGTATACCCGCCATCCGCAGCATCGTGAGCAGGTTGAGATAGTCGGTCTCGAACGAGATCGAAAAGGCAATCACATTGAAGCCGCCAAGCGGCTCTCCGCGCTCGAAAGAGACCAGGCGCTCGCCGCGCGCGCGGACGTGGGCGCGCTCGTCGGGATCGGGCAGGAAAGCGCGGTCGGCGGCGACGCGGGGGTCGGATTGGAAAATGTGATAGACGGCCTGAAAGCCGAGATTCGCCATTCCGAGCCGGTAGACGTTGGGATAGACGACGCAGAGCCTGATGTCACCGCCGCGATGGCGCTCGAAGAGCACTTTTTCGGCGGCGATACGTTCGAGAGCTCGTTTTCTTAAAAACATCGATGGGGCCCAACGGCCAGATAGAGTTAACGCTTATAAGGCAGCCGGCTCAAGTGGGGGCAGTCGTAGCCTTGACCGGGGAAATTCCGCATCCGCAACCCCATATTTTCATCGGATATGAAGCTGAGGCGACAGAACTACTCTGCGATACGATCGGGGTGGCAATACAGATTGAAAGTGCCGTTGCGAAGGAAACCGATCAGCGTGATGCCCACTTCCTCGGCCAACTCGACCGCGAGCGACGAGGGCGCCGAGACCGCCGCCATGATCGGAACCCCGGCAACCGCGGCTTTCTGCACGATCTCGAAGCTGAGCCGTCCGCTCACCGCCATCAACGCCGATCCAAGCGGCAGCATCCCCTGCATCAGCGCGTAGCCGATCACCTTATCGACCGCGTTGTGACGTCCGACGTCCTCACGCAGCACTTTTAGTTCAGTCGCCGTGAGCGGTGCTGCAGCGTGTCCGTTCCTGCCCGCGCCGTTGGATCGCATCGGGGTGCCGGTTGGCGCAAACAGCGCGGCGGCATGCAAGCCGCCCGTCGCGGTGAAGACCTCCTGTGCGCGGCGCATCATCGGCGCCAGATCGAGGATGGCGCGGGCTGTCGCGGTCAGCGGCGAGTTGATCGGTGCGATACGGCGCTGGGTCGCCTCGATGGTGGTTTTGCCGCACACGCCACAGCTCGACGATATGGCGAAGTTGCGCTTGAGACGTTCGCGCAGGTCCGCTGCCGGGACGTTGAGGATGACGTCGATGGCATTGGGATCGGGTGCGCCTTTGGGGCCACGCAGGCGGCGAATTTCGCCCAAATCGGCGCGCGTTTCGATGAAGCCCTCGGCGAGCAGAAAGCCCGCGACCAGTTCTTCGTCATGGCCCGGCGTGCGCATCGTGAGCGTGAAACGCCGCCCGCCAAGGCGGATTTCCAACGGCTCCTCGACCGCGAGCCGTTCGTCCGCGATATCGAAGCGCCCATCGCGAAACTTGCGCGCCGGATGATGCCGGATGCTCTCGGGCGCTGCGGCACGCTCGGCGTTTTCCGCTATCCGATTTTCATCGTCGGACATTGTGATCGCCGCCGCGCGCCCCTTTACCTGGCCGCCTTGGCGGAAGCCCCGGCCTGGAGCGCGCCGACCGCTTCGCGCGCGATGTCGCTCAAACCTTCGCCACTGTTGACCTTGAGGTGCGCGATGATTTCGCGGCGCATCCGGGGATCCCAGAAGCCGTGCAGATGCTGAGTGGTGGCAGCCACCGCCTCGGCGTGGTCGGGGTTCGAGGTCTTGAAAAATTCCGCTATCTGATTGGCCATCGTTACCAGGTGATGGATGTCCATCGCGACTTGTCCCCGATGGGCGACAGGTGACCTTAGCGGCCCGCGGCCGGATGGATGTCCACGCCCCGCTCCGCCGGGCGACGCGCGCCCGGCTCGGCCGCCGGCATCACCTGCACCGCGGTCACCTTGTATTCGGGGCAATTGGTTGCCCAGTCGGAGTTTTCGGTGGTCACGATATTGGTGCCGGAGGACTGGTGATGGAACGTCGTGTAGACGACGCCGGGCGGCACGCGCTCAGTGACCTGCGCGTGCATCGTGGTCTCGCCGGCGCGGCTGCTGATCCTGACCCACGCACCGTCGCGCACGCCGCGCTCCTCGGCATCGTGCGGATGAATCTCGAGCACGTCCTCGTGATGCCATTCGATATTGGGAGTGCGGCGCGTCTGGGTGCCGACGTTGTATTGCGAGAGAATCCGCCCGGTAGTCAGGATCAGCGGGAAACGCGGCCCGACTTTCTCCTCGGTCGGCACGTATTCGGTGACCACGAAATGGCCCTTGCCGCGCACGAAGTGCCCGACATGCATCACCGGCGTGCCTTCAGGCGCCTTGTCGTTGCATGGCCATTGCACGGAGCCGAGGCGATCGAGTTTTTCATAGCTGACGCCGGTGAAGGTCGGCGTGAGGCGCGCGATCTCGTCCATTATTTCCGCGGGATGCGCGTAGTGCATCGGATAGCCGAAGGCGCTCGAAAGCTCGCAAGTCACTTCCCAATCGGCCTTGCCGGCCATCGGCGGCAGCACCTTGCGCACGCGCGATATGCGCCGCTCGGCGTTGGTGAAGGTTCCGTCCTTTTCGAGAAACGAGGAGCCGGGCAGGAAAACGTGCGCGTATTTCGCGGTCTCGTTGAAAAAGATGTCGTGCACGATGATGCAGTCCATCGCGCTCAGCGCGGCGTCCACGTGATGCGTGTTGGGGTCCGACTGCGCGATGTCCTCGCCCTGAACGTAGAGTCCTCGGAAGCTGCCGTCGAGCGCCGCGTCGAACATGTTGGGGATGCGCAGGCCCGGCTCGGAATCGAGCGTGACGCCCCAGGCCGCTTCGAAGCTGCTGCGCATGATGGCGTCCGAGATATGCCGGTAGCCGGTCAGTTCGTGCGGGAACGAGCCCATGTCGCACGATCCCTGCACGTTGTTTTGCCCGCGCAACGGGTTGACGCCGACGCCGGCGCGTCCGAGATTGCCCGTCGCCATCGCGAGGTTCGCCATCCCGAGCACCATCGTGCTGCCCTGGCTATGCTCGGTCACGCCGAGGCCGTAGTAGATAGCCGCATTGCCGCCGGTCGCGTAGAGGCGCGCCGCGCCACGGATTTTCTCCGCGGGAACCCCGGTCACCTTCGCGGCCGCCTCAGGCGAGTTGCGCTCCTCGAGGATGAACTTCTTCCACAACTCGTAAGCCGCCATCTCGCACCGTTCGCGCACGAAGTCTTCTTTGGCGAGTCCCTCGCTCAGCACCACGTGGGCGAACGCATTGATCAGCGCGACGTTGGTGCCGGGCAAAAGCGGCAGATGATACACGGCCTCGACATGCGCCGTGCGCGCGAGATCGATCATGCGCGGGTCGACGACGATCAGTTTCGCGCCCTGGCGCAGCCGCCGTTTCATCAGCGAAGCGAACACCGGATGGCCGTCGGTGGGGTTGCATCCGATCACCAGGATCACGTCGGTCTGGAGCACGGAGTCGAAATCCTGGGTGCCAGCCGAGGTCCCGAGCGTGGTCTTGAGTCCATAGCCGGTCGGCGAATGGCATACGCGCGCGCAGGTGTCGACATTGTTGTTGCCGAACGCCGCGCGCACCATCTTCTGTACCAGGTAGGTTTCCTCGTTGGTGCAGCGCGATGAGGTGATGCCTCCGATCGACCCGGGGCCGTACTTGGACTGGATTTCTCGGAGCCGCTTCGCCGCATAGGCGATCGCTTCGTCCCACGACACCTTGCGCCACGCGTCGCTCGTCTTCTCGCGCACCATCGGTGTCAGCATGCGATCCGGGTGCATCGCGTAACCCCACGCAAAGCGGCCCTTGACGCAGGAATGCCCGTGGTTCGGCATCCCGTCCTTGTTCGGCAACATGCGCACGACTTCGTCGCCCTTCACTTCCGCCTTGAACGAGCATCCAACGCCGCAGTAACCGCAAGTGGTGGTCACCGAGCGCTCGGGGACGCCCTTTTCCAGCATCGATTTCTCGACCAGCGCGTCGGTCGGGCAGGCTTGCACGCAGGCGCCGCACGAAACGCATTCGGACTCGAAAAACGGCTGATGCTGGCTCGCTGAGACCACCGAATTGAAGCCGCGGCCGTCGATCGTCAGCGCGAAGGTGCCCTGCACTTCCTCGCAGGCGCGCACGCATCGCGAGCACACGATGCATCGTGCGGGATCGAAAGCGAAATAAGGATTGGAGGCGTCGCGCGCGGCGTCCAGATGATTCCTGCCCTCGAAGCCGTAACGCGTCTCGCCTAGCCCCACCGCGTCGGCCATCGCATGCAACTCGCAATTGCCGTTGCCGGCGCACGCCGCGCGGTCCGGCGGATGATCCGACATGTAGAGTTCCATCACGCCGCGCCGCAACCGCTCGAGCATCTCGGACTTCGTGCGCACCTTCATGCCGGATTCGGCCGGCGTGGTGCACGACGCGGGATAGCCGTTGCGGCCTTCGACCTGGACCAGGCACAGGCGGCACGATCCGAACGGTTCGAGCGAATCAGTCGCGCACAGCTTGGGAATGGCGACGTCGGCGAGCGCCGCGGCGCGCAGCACCGAAGTTCCCTCGGGCACCGTCACCTCGCGGCCGTCGACTTCGAGCGTGATGAGCTTGGCGGAAGTCCGCGCCGGCGTTCCGTAGTCGCGGTCGGTTTTCGATAGCACGGATCAATCTCCTCGCGATACGAACGTGCGCGCGTCCAGGCGGCCGCGCGCACCACGCGCCGGCAACCTCAACCACTTGATTAAATTTAGCGTACTCAGCCCGTCCATGCCACGTCGCTCCCGGAAAGTCCGAAATCCTCGGGAAAATGACGCAACGCGCTCAACACCGGCAGCGGCGTCAGTCCGCCGAGCGCGCATAGCGATCCATACGTCATTGTATCGCATAGATCGCGCAGAAGACCCATCGCGGCCGCGCGGTCGCCCGCCCGGCCCGCCTGCGCGATTCGATCGAGGACCTCGCCGCCGCGCGTCGATCCGATTCGGCACGGCGTGCACTTGCCGCACGATTCGATCGCGCAGAACTCGAACGCCCAGCGCGCCTGCTGCGCGAGATCGACGGTGTCGTCGAAGACCACGATTCCGCCATGTCCGACGATCCCCTTCTTCGCGGCGAACGCCTCGTAGTCCATCGGCAGGTCGAGCATGTTCGCGGAAAAATACGCGCCGAGCGGGCCGCCGACCTGCACCGCGCGCAGCGGACGCCCGCTCCAGGTGCCGCCGCCATAGTCTTCCACCAAATCGCGCAGGGTAACGCCGAAAGCTTTCTCGATTAGTCCCGGATGCCTGACGTTGCCCGCGAGCTGAATTGGCAGCGTGCCGCGGGAGCGGCCGACTCCATAGTCCTTATAAAAGGCGGCGCCGCGGTCGAGGATCACCGGCACGGTGGAGAGCGAGACCACATTGTTGACGATCGTCGGCTGTCCGAACAGCCCGGCGATCGCGGGCACCGGTGGCTTGTAGCGCACCATCCCGCGCTTGCCCTCGAGGCTCTCGAGCATCGCGGTCTCCTCGCCACAGATATAAGCGCCGGCGCCGAGCCGCACTTCGAGATCGAACCTATTCCCGCTGCCGGCGATTTTTTCGCCCAGGTACCCGCGCCGATAAGCCGCGCCGATCGCCTCATTCAGCGTTCGCAGAGCGTGCGGGTATTCGGAGCGCAGGTAGATGTAGCCCTGCGTCGCACCCGCGCATACCGCCGCGATCGTCATGCCTTCGATCAGGACGAACGGATCGCCCTCCATGATCATGCGATCCGAGAAAGTGCCCGAATCGCCCTCGTCGGCGTTGCAAACCACGTACTTCTGGCGCGCGGAGGCCTGCTGCGTGGTGCGCCATTTGATTCCCGCGGGAAAGCCGGCGCCGCCGCGCCCGCGCAATCCCGACTCGGCAATTTCTTCGACGATCTTTTCCGCGGGCATCGAAAGCGCTCGCGCGAGACCCCGATAGCCGCCATGGGCGACGTAATCGTCGAGCGAAACCGGATCGACAATCCCGACGCGCGCGAAGGTCAGCCGTTCCTGACTCTTGAGATAGCCGATCTCCTCCGCGACGCCGAGGGCCAGGCGATGCTCGCGGCCCATCAGAAACCCGGAATCGAAAAGTCCCGGGACGTCGGCCGGCGTGACCGGACCATAGGCGACGCGGCCGCGCGCGGTCTCGACCTCGACCATCGGTTCCAGCCAGAACATCCCGCGCGATCCGTTACGCACCAGGCGCAGATCGATGTTTCGCCGGACCGCCTCGGCGGCGATCGCGTCGGCGACCCTGCCGGCGCCGAGCGAGAGCGCCGAGGAATCGCGCGGCACGTAGACCGTCGCGCTCAACGATGGCCCTCCTTGCGTTCCGCGATCAGTTCGTCGAAACGCGCGGGGCTCACGCGTCCATAGAGTTCGTCGTTTAGGACCATCGCCGGCGAGCATCCGCAGTTACCCAGGCAATACACGGCCTCCAAAGTGAAGCCGCCGTCGCGCGTGGTCTCGCCAAATCCGACGCCGAGGCGTGAGCGCACGTGCTCGGCAAGCGCGACCGCGCCCATCGCCTGGCACGACTCCGCGCGACACAGCCGAATCACGTTGCGGCCGGGCGGATGATGGCGAAAATCGTGATAAAAAGTGACGACTCCGTGGACCTCGGCGCGCGAGAGATTGAGCGCGTGGGCGATTGTCGGCACGCTCTCGCGCGGCACGTAGCCGAACCGGTCCTGGATCTCGTGCAGGATGAGCATCAGTGCACCCGGCCGGCTCTTGAGCCGCGCCGCGATCGCTTCCACGGCAACCGCGTCGAAGCCGTTTTGAGTCTGGTCCATGGGCAAATTCCGAGCCGTCTTGGCTAAGGTTCCGCCAGCGGCGGCGCCTTCGTCAAGAGTAGGTTTATCATATGGGAGAGCGCTCCCGCGGTGCCCATGCGATCGCTATTCAATTGCCGACAGAGGGAGAAGGCATGTTGGAACAAAGGAAAGGAAATCGGAGCCATCGCAAGGTGATCGATATCCAAAATTACTTGACTGAAATCGCGCCGTAGCCGGTGTAGTAAATCATGAAATACACGACGCCCAGCGCAAATAGCGCGACCGTCGCCGCCACGTCGCTCGGCTGAACCGGGTAGTCGATGAAGCTGGTCGGCTGACGTCTCATTCCAAAGCCGCGCGCCTCCAGCGCCATCGCCATCGAATTCGCCTTCCGCAGCGCTCCCATGAAAACCGGGATCAACACCGGCACGTAGCGTTTGACCCGTTCCAGCGGACCGCCGCGGTTGAAATCGTACCCGCGCAGGTTTTGCGCCTGAACTACCGTTAGCGCCGAATCGATGAACAGCGGCACCAGGCGGAAGGCGAGCGTGATCGCAAAACCAACGCGGTAGGGTACGCCGAGGCGCGCAAGGCCCGCGGTGAACTCCTCGACCTTGGTCGTCGAGAGGAACAGCACCGAGGTCGCCAGCAGCTCGGCGAGCTTGAGCCCGCGTCCCAGGCCGAATACCAGCGAGGCGCGGCTCAGATGGATGAGCGGCAGGTTTATCAGCGCCGGTCCCTTCCGATAGAAGACCATCCAGGCGAGCGTGGTGGACAGAACCACCAGGATAAAGAGCCAGCGCAGGCGATAGAAGTTCGGCCACGCACCGGTAAATTGCGCGAGCGCCAGCATCACCAGCCCCAGCGGCAACAGAGCCAGCGGATGGTCGACCCAGTAGACCGACCAGAACATCACGAACAGCGCGAAAACCTTGACCGTCGGATGCAGCCGATGGATGAAGGTGGAGCGTTCGATGTAGAGAAAAATCGGCATCAGCGCCGCTCCGCAAGCCATGCGGCAAGCTCGTCCGGCCCAAGCGCCACGGTGCCGAAGCGGCGCGAAAGCTCGGTCGCCTCGGGCGCGCGAAACGAGGAAGACGCGAGCAGTTCGTCCTGGGCGAAGAACTCGCGCACGCCACCGTCGTAAAGTTTGTGCCCGCGCCGAATCAGCACCACCCGGCGCGCGTACTCGGCGACCAGCCAGGGCGTATGCGTGATCATCACGATCGCGATTCCCTCGCGGTTGAGCTCGGTCACCAGCGCCATCATGCGGCGCTGCTCGCGGTAGTCCAGGCCGGTCGTCGGCTCGTCGAGGATGAGCAGGCGCGGACGCAGCGCGAGCACACTTGCCACCGCCAGCCGCTGGCGCTCGCCCTTGCTCAGCAGGAAAGGATCCAGCGCGCGCGCATCCTGAAGTCCCACCGCGCGCAACACCTCGTCGCATCGGCGTTGAATCTCGTCGGGCGCGAGATCGAAATTGCGCGGTCCGAAGGCGACCTCCTCCTCTACGGTCGCAGCAAAAATTTGATGGTCGGGGTTCTGAAAAACATAACCGACCTCCGCGGCGGTCTCCGCCGGACGCATCGTGGCGCGATCACGTCCTTCGAGCATCACGGAGCCGGAGGTTGGACGCAGCAGGCCCACCAGATGCTTGGCGAGCGTGGTCTTGCCCGAGCCGTTCTGGCCGATAATCGCGACAAATTCGCCCGCCGCGATCCGTAGATCGATCGAATCGAGCACCGATGGCCCGTCCGGGTAGTTGAACTTGAGCGCGCGTACCTCGACCAGGGGGGGCGCGGCATCCGCCGCCGCTACATTCCGTGCCGAAGGATCCGGCGCCGCGCCCGACGAACGCGCGGCGGCGTCCAGATTCGGCAGCGCGCGGCGGATCAGCGCTTCGGCTTCGTCCACGCCCGCGGCATGGGGCGCCAACCCCGAGCCCGCGAGCACACGGTTCAAATCAGGCGGATGAACTCCGCACTCCTCGAGCAATGCGACCCGCGTCATCATCTCGTGCGGCGCGCCCACGGCGATTATCTCGCCCTCGCGAAACAGCACCAGGCGGTCGGCGCCGCGCAGGACCTCCGCCTCGTGCTCGATCACAATCAAGCTCAGTCCCTGCCCGCGCAGGGTCCGGATCAGCGCGAAGACCTCGGCCTTGCCCTGCGGGTCGAGGTCGGTGGTCGGCTCGTCCAGCACGATCACCGCGGGCCGCAGCGCGAGTACGGAGGCAATCGCTAGCCGCTGTTTTTCGCCGCCGGAGAGCGAGGTCGGGTCGCGATGCTCAAAGCCGGCGAGGCCGACCGCCTCGAGCGCGGGGCCGATGCGGCGCACCATTTCCTCGCGCTCCATTCCGACCTGCTCCATCGCGAACGCAACCTCATGCGCGACGTTGGTCGAAAATAACTGCGCCTCGAAATCCTGAAAGACCATCCCTACCCGCGGAGCGACCTCGCAAACGCGCGCGCCATCGAGCGAACGGCCGCCGATTCGCACCACCCCTGCGAATGCGCCGCCCTCGAACTCGGGGACGATCCGATTGAGGCACTTGGCGAGCGTCGACTTGCCCGCGCCCGAAGCGCCCATCACGCCCACCATCTCTCCCGCGGCAACCTCGAAGCGGATGCCGCTGAGCGCCGGACGTTCACCGTCGGTGTAAGTGAAGCTTACGGCCTCCAGTGCCGCGGCGTGCGCGCCGGCGACGATGGCGTTGCCGGTCGAAACATCGGCGGTGGGGAGGCAGAATTGCGGTCCTTCACATCAAGCCCACGCCCACTACGGCGATCAGGATGAACGGGCTCACGACGATCGCTATCGCCTTATCGTATGGCGGCTGCGTCATCGCCGCCGAAAGAAACGACGGCGCCCAGTAGCCGGTGGAAACCAGGTTGCCCATCAGCCACGCGCCCGCCTCGCCCGCGATCAGAATCACGAGCCCGAGGGCGCGCATGCTCCATCGGCGCTCTTTGAACTCGGGCATCACGTCGGCATACAGCATCCGCCCGCGCGCCACGCGCGGGTAGACCGCGATCAGGATGAGCGGCGACAGCACCAGGGCGGACGCCATGTTGTTGAACACGATTACGTTGCCCAGGATGCTGAACGGCCGCAGTCCGAGCAGGTTGTCGCCCCACCCGACGATATCGGCGCATAGCACGCTGGCGGCGAGGCAGGCCGCGACATACTTGGCAATCGCGCCGGGCGAGCGCGTGATCGGACTCTGGCCCTGCGCGATAACGTTCCAGACCTTATAAGGGATGTAGCCATAGAAGAGATTCGCGAAAAAGCCGAAGATGTCTCCCGGGCCGACGCCGCCGAAGAAGTCGCCGATCATGTTGCCGATCGCCGATCCCCAGCCTGCGGCCGGACCGAACAAAAACGAGCAAACGATCGGAATCGCGTTGGCCGGGCGCAATTCGGTGACGCCCGGGATGAGCGGCACGACTTTGAAGGGTACCAGCACCGCGGCATAGAGCGCGGCCGAGATGGCGCACAGCACGACCATCCGGGTGTTGCGCCACATCGCGCCCAACTCTCTCATGGCGCGCCCTTGATACTGCGATACATCTCGACGCCAAGCAGTATCCTGCCGCCGATCCACGGATCAAGCGGGGCGCCGTAAACAACCGCCCGAAGGGGCGCGCGTAGTTCCCTCCGCGCCCTCCCCCACGCTCTTGCCCCAACCTCGCGCGCCACGGAAAATCGATCCATACTCCGCCGCCGGAGGAGCTGGCCGAGATGCCGATTTACGAATATCAATGCGAGAAGTGCGGCAAGCGCACCAGCGTGCTCACGATGCGCGTGAGCGAGCGGGTCAAAGCGGTGTGCAAGCATTGCGGAAGCGTGCGGATGCGCCGCTTGATGTCACGCTTCGCAATGCCGCGCAGCGAAGAGTCGCGGATGGACGCGCTGTCCGATCCGTCGGGCTTCTCGGACGTCGACGAGAACGACCCCAAGAGCATCGCGCGCGCGCTCAGAAAAATGGGCAAAGAGATGGGCGACGAGATGGGCGGGCCGGAGTTCGACGAGGCGGTGGACGAACTCGAGCGCGGCGGTGACCTGGATGACGACGGCGGTGGGGATGATGGCGGCGGCGACCTGTAGCCGCGAATCCCCATGACCGCACGAAGCGCTCAATCAATTGTGAGACATTAGCGATGGCAAGATTCTTTGAATCGGCCGAGGCCGATCCCGCGCTTCTAAACGGCAAGACGATCGCCGTCGTCGGTTACGGCAATCAGGGGCGCGCGCAGGCGATCAATCTGCGCCGCTTCGGTCATCAGGTGATCGTCGGCAACCAGGAAGACGAGAGCTGGCGGCAGGCGCGGGAGGACGGATTCGAGGCGCTCGCGATGGACGCGGCCGCGGCGCGCGCGGACGTCGTGATGCTGCTGCTGCCGGACGAAATCGCGCCCGCGACTTATCGCGAGCTTATCGCGCCGCATCTGGCGAGCGGCAAAACCCTGGTCTTCGCCAGCGGCTACAACATCACCTACAAATTTATCGCGCCGCCGCGGGAGATCGACGTGGTGCTGGTCGCCCCGCGCATGATCGGGCAGGGCGTGCTCGAACTGCCTGCGCGCGGCGAGGGTTTCCCGGTGCTGGTGGGAGTCAGCCAGGACGCGAGCGGTCATGCGCTTGCCACCGCGCTCACGATCACGCACGGGATCGGCGCCTTCCTGCCACACGGCGCGGTGGTCGAATCGAGCTTCGAGGAAGAAACGCTGGTCGACCTGTTCTCCGAGCATACCTGGGCGGGCGCGATGCTCTTTCTGCTCGATCGCGCCTTCAAACTGCTGGTCGACGCCGGCGTCAGCAAGGAAGTAGCGCTGCTCGAACTTTACGCGTCGGGTGAACTAGGAGAGATCGGGCGCGCGATGGCGACGCTCGGGGTCTGGAATCAGCTCAAGCTGCATTCCCATACCAGCCAGTTCGGACAACTCACGCACGGCTCGCAATTCATCGGGGCCGAGTCGGAAGCGCTGATGCGCAAGGCGATCGACGAGATTCGCGACGGCACTTTTGCCAAACGCTGGGCCGCCGAGCAGGCAGCCGGGTCGCCGCTATATCAGCGATTGTTGAGCGAGCGGTTGTCGTCGCCGATCGCGACGGCCGAGCAGGATCTTTTCACCAAGCTGGGCCGCCGCTAGTGTGACACTTCACTAAATGCTGGAGGCTCGTCCGGCTTCATTTCTTTTTCACTGCTTCGAGGTCGATCGACACCGATACTTCGTCGCCCACTACGGCGCCGCCGGCCTCTATCATCTTATTCCAGGTAAGGCCGAAGGCTTTGCGGCTGATGGTGGTGGTCGCGGACGCGCCGGCGCGCGTGTTGCCCCACGGATCCTTGATCGGAGCCGTCGGCCCGTCGACCGCGAGCGTGACTTCCTTCGTGACGCCATGCAACGTGAGGTCGCCGACGACGTTCCACTTCCCGGTCCCGGCCGGCTCAATCTTCTTCGACTTGAACGTCATGGTCGGATATTTCGCGACGTCGAGGAAGTTGGCGCTCTTGAGGTCGGCGTCGCGGTCGGCGGAACGCGTATCGATCGAATCAGTGTCGATGGTCGCCTCGATCGAGACCGACGCGGGATCGTTGCCGTTAGCGGTGATCGTACCCGCAAACTTGTCGAACTGACCCCTGACGCTCGAGATTGTCATGTGCCGCACGGTGAATCCGACGGTGCTGTGACCTGGATCGATCTGCCAGGTATCCGCCGACGCGGCGAGCGGCGCGGCCATCATCAGAGCGAGCACGATCAGAATTTGCGACATCCAGTTTTTCATCGGCGATCCTCAGGTTGGGTGCCGCTCCGGGCGGCGTTCTTTTTTCGTTCGACCCGATCAGTCCGCATCGCATCTCAAATTGCATTTTCGAACTACATCGACGAATTGCTTATATCCGGGCACGCACTAACAAGCTAACCGGCTTCGAGTAACACCACGGCAGCGGCGGACATCCCCTCACCGCGCCCCAGCGCGCCCAGCCCCTCCGGGCTCGAAGCCTTGACGTTGAGCAGCGCCGGCGCTGTATCGATTGCGCCCGCCAGCCGCTCTCGCATCGTATCCACGTACGGCGCGAGACGCGGGCGCTGCGCGAAGATGGTGAGGTCGGCGTTGACCAGGCGCCATCCGCGCCCGCTCGCGAGCTTCCATACCTCGGCAAGCAGCGTGAGGCTGTCGGCGTTTTTGTAAGCGGGGTCGGTGTCCGGGAAATGGCGGCCGAGGTCGCCCTCGCCCAATGCCCCGAGGATAGCGTTGGCGAGCGCATGAGCCGCAACGTCGGCGTCGGAATGTCCGTCGAGCCCTGAGTCATGAGGGATCGTCACGCCGCCGAGCTTAAGCGTGCGGCCCGCGCGCATCGGATGAAAGTCGAAGCCCTGCCCGACCTTAAGCCGCATCGCAACCGTTTTTCATAACTGCCTGACTGGCATGACGTGCAACCTATACGTGATCCGCGCGACGGCTTACGGCGCCATCATTTGCGAACGACTTGCGACCGCCGGTAACCCTCGAGCGCGTTGACAATGCTCCGATCGGCGACCAAGCTTTTACGCAGTCGACTGCAGCGAACGCCAGGAGAGGACGTGGCCGCACCGGCATTCATCAAAAGTCCAAAGTTCATCGGCGGCGCTCTCATCGTCCTGTGGGTCGCCTACGTCGTCTACTGGAACCATCGCCTCAGTCCGATCGACATCCAACTCTTTCCGTTCTTCAAGCCGGTCCAGCTCAATGTCTCCTCGGTGATCAGCGGCGCGGCCATCTTCGGATGTCTCGCCACGCTGGCGGTTCAGTTCTTCTGGCGCAGAGGGCGCTCGAAGAACGGCTCAACCGCCTCGATGGCTCCCGGCGACAGCACTAATACCGTCGCCTGAGCGCCGGCCTTGAGAACGGTCGCGTCCGCCGGACCGATCAGCAGGGCGTCAGCGCGAGCGAGCGAGCTCAGGATTCCCGATCCCTGGTTGCCGGTCGGCGTCGCATAGACCTCACCGCCCTCGCGCCGCAAACGCACGCGCACAAACTCGGTCAGGTCCTTCGCAGTCCTGATATCTACCGCGCATCGTGCGGCGACTCGCGGCAATCCCAGGTCACGCCGGCCGCCCATCCGCAGCAGCGCGGGACGCACATAGAGATAGAAACAAACCATGGTCGAGACCGGGTTCCCGGGCAGGCCGAAGATTGGACGGCCGCCGACCGTGCCGAACTTCAGCGGACGCCCGGGCCGCTGCGCCACGCCATGAAAGACCTGGCGCATGCCCAGTTCGTCGAGCGCGCCCTTGACGTGATCGAACTGGCCGACCGATACGCCGCCGGTCGAGAGCACCGCGTCGAAGGCGAATGCTTCGGTCAGGCGCGCGCGGATTTCCTCGGGACGATCGCGCGCGACTTTGAGGATGATCGGCTCGCCGCCGGCGTCACGCACCGCACCCGCAAGCGCGTAGGCGCTGGAGTTGACTACCTGGGAGTCGACCGGAATCTGATCCACGTCGACCAGCTCATCGCCGGTTGCGACGATCGCGACGCGAGGGGCGCGATAGACGTCGATCATCGAACGGTTGAGCGAGGCCAGCATCCCGAGGTCGGCCGGATCCAGCCGTTTGCCGGTTTCCATGACCAGCTCGCCTTCGCGCAAGTCTTCGCCACGAGGGCGGATAAAGCTGCGCGGCTCGGCGGTGGAGAGAATCTCGACCGCGTCGCCCTCGCCGCGCGTCTGCTCGACGGGCACTATCGCGTCGGCGCCGGATGCTACCGGTGCGCCGGTCATCGTGCGCATCGCGGTCCCCGCCTCCAGCCGCGCCGCCGGCATCGCGCCCGCCGCCACAGTTCCCAGAACCCGCAGCCGCACCGGGTTCGAGGCACTGGCCTGAGCGATGTCGGCGGCGCGCACCGCATAGCCGTCCATCGCGGAATTATCAAAACCGGGAATGTCGCGGGAAGAGCGAATCTCCTCGGCGAGTACGCGGCCGAGCGCGTCGAGAATCGTGACCCTCTCGACCCCGAGTAGCGACACGTTTTCGAGCACCAGTTGCAGGGCTTGGTCGGCGCTGATCATCAATCGAATCTTAGCCTGAAAATTAATCGTACACTGAGATGCCTGGTTAGAGTGTTCTTCTGCCCGAAAAAGCTTTGAAAATCACAATACGCGGGTTGCGGCGCGATTAGAACCGTGGCCGATGCGAGAGCCCGTGGAATGCGGATAGACCGATCGAAGTAGAGTGGATGGCCGATCTGGACGATACGAAGGGCGATCAGGTTCAGAAGATCAGCGTGGCGGCCACGTCACGGGCGTCGGCGCTTTCCTGGAGCGGCAGCCGCAGATCATAACTCGGGCCCGGCGGAATCCGATCATGCAGGATGGCCGGGTTATAGTCACGCAGAACGCTTAGGGGGACTCCCGTGCGGCGCGCCACCGTCGAGAGCCGCGTACCGCCCGCGACCTTGATCACACGAAACTTGTCGGGCTCCGTGTAGTTGACCCGTTCGAGGCCGTAACGCTCCGGCTGATCGGCGATAATCGCCACCGCCATGAAACGGTCCAGCAGCGAACGCGTATTGTACGGCAAATGCGAGGTCAAGAGGTTGTAATCGACGCCGCGCAACGAGAAGTAGTCGTTCATCGCGGTCTCGCCCCGGTTCCATCCCACCAGGGCTACGCGCCAGTCACCGACCTCGTCGTGCAAAGCGGAGAGATACCTGGCCGCGGCATGGGTGGATTTTATGGGGTCGCGCCGCTCATCGATGTACCGGTTGACCCGCAAATCAAATCGTCGCGCGGTAGCGACACTGAGCTGCCATGGCCCGGCACCTTTGCTGGAAAACGAGCTTTCGGCGAATGATAGGTAGACTAGCTCTGGCGGCAGGTCGTGGCTCTCCATGACCTTGAGCATCGCCGGAAGGTACAAACGGCTTCGGCGGAACGACTCCCTGATGCCCTCGTTGTGTTCGACGAAGGCATCGACGTAACGCTGAACGCTTTCGTTGAGGACCAAGGGAAACGGAGGAACCCTATGCGGCTCGCTGCGGATATAAGGAATCGCCCTCGGCGAGCGCAATTGCGGCGTCCATGTTGGCGGCGTCGGGCGAGTTTGCGGCGGTCGGAGCCGTAGCGGAAGTCGACGAGAGCGGGGTTTTCCGATCTCCGCCAACAGTCGTAATACCAACGACAGCGAAGCGGTCGCCCGAACTGTTCGCAAGGTCATCGGACGAAGTTGACACACAACCCGTAAGGGCTGAGCCCATCAGAAAGACCACCGCTAGCGATATGAAAATATTACCCCGCATCAACCGATCCGAACTGCGCTCGGGCAACCCTAGCCGTCGGTCAGGGGGGACGGCAACCCCTGCGGCAATTGTTTGTCGTCAAAAAAACTAATAATGTGAATTCAATAAATTAGTGATTCGCTCTTTTTCGTCGTCCATGAGACCTGTTCTTAGGCCATCGCGTGCTTTGTGATACCGTGTGATTTGGTCGCAACCGTCATGCGTAAATCCCCATCGCTCCCGAAGGGTCTTTGGCAGGAAATCGTTGACAGCCTGAGCGATGCCGTCGTGGCATTCGACCCGGATCTCGCTCCGATCGCGATGAACCCAGCGGCTGAGACGCTTTTCGGGGTTTCGCACTTGAATGAAGCGGCGATAGGCGCACTGCTCCGCAATAACGAGTGGCTACTACGGATGGTCGAGATCTGCCTAAGCAGTGGGCAGGATCTGGCGGACGCCGAGGCCAAGCTACGCCTGGGGACGCGGGTCGCGACGGTAACCGCTGAAGTCGCGCCTCTTTTGGCTGCGGAGGGGGCCAGCCGCGGTGCGGTAGTACTGCTGCACGACCATGCGCTCCATCGAGGTGCGGCGCAGGCGCTCGGCGCCTCAGAGTCCGACCTCAAACTGTCGCCGGCGGGGCTCGCGCACGAGGTTAAAAATCCCCTGACCGGGATCAAGGGGGCAGCCGAGTTGCTGGCCGGGCGTTTACGCTCCGATCCCCGCGCCCAGCAGTACTGCGGGCTTATCCTGGAGGGCGTCAACCGTATCACGGCGCTGGTCGAGCAGGTGCTGGCCGCCAGTTCTCCGCAGCGGCTCAGCTTCGAACCGGTCAATATTCATAGGGTGCTCCACCAGGCGCTCAGGATGGCCGGGCTGCATCCGCATCCCCCAAACGGCGTCATGATCGAGCAGCTTTTCGACCCGAGTCTTCCCGAGATTAGCGCCGACGCGGCGGCGCTCGAGCGCACTTTTCTCAATTTGGTGCGCAACGCCGCCGAGGCTATCGGCACGTCCGGGACGATTCGCCTGCGGACGCGAATGGAGACCGAGTTCCGCCTGACCGCCGAGGGTCGCCGCCGGCAATTCCTGCGCGTCGAGGTGAGCGACAGCGGCCGCGGCATGAATGCGGCCGAGATGGCCCAGTTATTTACGCCGTTTTTCACCACCAAATCCTCCGGGACCGGCCTCGGCCTGGTGCTGAGCCAACGGATCGTCGCAGCCCACGGCGGCAAGCTTTGGGCCGAGGCCGGCGGCGGTATCGAACCGGCGCGGCCGGCGTCCGCAGCTCATCAGATTCTCGCCGTAGCGAGTCCGCGTCACACCCGCCCGGCAAACCCCGAGGAACATCGCACGCGCGGGATGACCTTCAAGGTCACGCTGCCGGTGGGTCCGCGCGATCCCGAGCCGTCCGATGCCGCGTAATACGATGTTGTATTTCGACCGATGAGCGCGCAGGCTGTACTGATGACTTTTCCAGGCGTTGCCGCAGTCGCCGATACTGTTACCATGGAAACCCAATGAATGAGACCCAGCAGAATTTCGGCGGCGTCAGCGACGCTCCTTCGATTCAGGCGCTGATTGCCGACGACGATCCGGCTATCCGGCTTGTCCTGCGGCATCGGCTGGAGGCCGAGGGATGGCGCGTCGAAGAAGCGGCCGACAGCGGCGCCGCGCTCGAGGCGCTGCATACCGGGCGCTTCGACGTAGCCCTGGTCGACATCATCATGCCCGGCGTGGGCGGCCTCGAAGTGCTGACAACCGCGCGCGAACAGGGATGTCCAACGCCGATCGTCGTGATCACCGCCGCCAGCACGATGAACAACGCGATCGAGGCGCTCAAGCGCGGCGCCCGCGACTACCTGACCAAGCCGTTCGAGAACCTCGACCTGGTGGTGACGACGGCGGCGCGCGCGGCGGAGACCATCGCGCAGGCCTCCGAGCTGGAAAGGGTCAAGAAAGAACACGACCGCAGGATGGTCGGCGGCGAGATCATCGGGCACAGCGCGTCGATTCAGGAGGTCTACAAGCTCATCGGACGGGTGGTGAGCAACGACAAGATCGACGTGGTGCTGGTCAGCGGCGAGAGCGGAGTCGGCAAGGAGCTGGTGGCGCAGGCGATTCACTTCAAGTCGGCGCGGGCGCGCGCGCCTTTCGTCCCGGTCAACTGCTCGGCTATTCCGCATGGCCTGGTCGAAAGCGAGTTGTTCGGGCACGAGCGGGGCTCGTTCACCGGCGCGGCCGAGCGCCGCGCGGGCAAGTTCGAGGCGGCTGGCGCCGGCACGCTGTTCCTCGACGAGATCGGCGATCTGCCGCTGGAACTGCAGCCCAAGCTGCTGCGCGTGCTCCAGGAACGCGAATTCACCCGCGTCGGCGGTTTCGAGACCCAACATCTGCAGGCCCGGATCATCGCGGCCACCAACCAGGATCTCGAGTCGGCGGTCGCCGCCCGGCGCTTCCGCGAAGACCTTTACTTCCGCCTGCGGGTCATCCTGATAAACCTGCCGCCGCTGCGCCAGCGCCGTGAGGACATCAACGAGCTGACCGACTACTTCGTCGCCCGGGCGGTCCGCGATATGGGATCGCTGGTGACGGCCGTCAGCCCCGAGGCGCGGGCGAAATTACAGGCCTACGACTGGCCGGGCAACGTGCGCGAGCTGGAGAACACGATGCTGCGGGCGGCGCTGCTCGCCTCGGGCAACACGATCCGCGCCGACGACATCTCGCTCGCGCGCAGGCCTTCGGCCGCCGGCGCCACCGACGGCGAGGGCGACGCGGCGGACTCATTCGCCACCCTTATCGCGCGCCGGGTCGGGCAGTACCTCGAGAAAGCCAACGGCGAGGAGCCGCGCGGGCTTTACCAGAAGCTGGTCGCCGAAATCGAGCGTCCGCTGATCGAGCAGGCGATGCGCCGGTCGGACGGCAACCAGGTTCGCGCCGCGCGCATCCTGGGGCTCAACCGCAACACGCTGCGCAAGAAGCTCATCGACCTCGGAATCGTAACCCGCAAGCTCCCGTTCGATTAGCCGCGCGCGCGGCCTCCGCGATGAAGCTCCCCTCGCATTTCTATGCGATGGCCGATCCGGCGGGCGGTCACGAGCCGGCCGCGCTCGCGCGGGCGCTGCTCGACGCCGGCGCGCGGGTGATGCAGCTTCGGCTGAAGAACGCGTCGAGCCGCGGCCTGCTCGCCGCGGCGCGCGAAATAGCCGCGATGTGCCGCGAGCGCGGCGCGATGCTGATCGTCGACGATCGCGCGGACATCGCGATGCTGGCCGGAGCCGACGGCGTGCATCTGGGGCAGGAAGACCTGCCGCTGGAGGCGGCGCGCCGCCTGGTTGGCCGCGAAATGATTGTCGGGATTTCCACCCATGGCGTCGAACAGGCGCTCGCGGCCGAACGCGGCGGCGCCGACTATATCGGATTCGGTCCGCTGTATCCGGGGGGGCTCCGCAACAACGCGGCGGGCAAGGGACTGGAGATGCTGCGCGAAGTGCGCGCGGCCGTGCGCATTCCAATCGTGGCAATCGGCGGAATCACCGAGGCCACGATGCCCGCGGCGCTCGCGGCGGGCGCCGATGCCTGCGCGATCATCACCGACGTGGTGCGCGCGCGAGATCTCACGGCCAAGGTCCGAGCGATACTGGCTTTGCAGCGGTAGGTTTGAAGCCTTTCTCGCGAATCGAATTCGCGGTAGGTGATTGCGATGGGCAAGCTACAGGACAAAGTCGCGCTAGTCACGGGTTCCAGTTCGGGCATCGGACGCGGCGTCGCGGTCGCGTTCGCGGCCGAAGGCGCCAAGGTCATCATCAACTATCCCGGTGAGTCCGAAGCACAGAACGCCGCCGAGGTGCGCGCCGAGATCGAACGCATGGGGGTTCAAGCGCTCGAGGTGCGCGCCGACGTCTCGGTCGAGCACGAGGCGCAGACGCTGGTCGAAACGGTGCAGCGGAATTTCGGGCGCATCGATATCCTGGTCAACAACGCCGGTATCGGCAATGTCGCGCGGGTCGAGGCGATGCCGCCGAGCCAATGGGACCGGATGATCGCGGTCAATCTGCGCAGCGTATTCCTGTGCACGCATTTCGTGCTGCCGATCATGTATCGGCAGGACTACGGAAGGATCATCAGCACCGCCTCGCAACTCGCGTACAAGGGCGGCGGAGGGCTCGCGCACTATTGCGCGGCGAAGGCCGGGATCGTCGCGTTCACGCGCTCGCTCTCGCACGAGATCGGCACAAGCAATATCACCGCCAACTGCGTCGCGCCCGGCGCCACGCAGACCCGGATGGTCGAGGGCCTCGACAAGGATCTGATGGACTCGCTCGTCGCGTCCATTCCGAAGCGGCGGCTCGCGACGATCGACGAGATCGTGCCGGCGTATGTGTTCCTGGCCTCCGACGAGGCGCGTCATTTCGTCGGGCAATGCCTCAGCCCCAACGGCGGCGACGTGATGCTGTAGCCATGTTAGGGACAGGATGAACGCGGACAGGTTTGTACGTCTGGGAAGCCTGCGCGACGTGGGGCACTTCCGGCAACATCTGGATTCGCTCGGCCTCGCAATACCGTGCGATCCGGAATTGGTTCGTGGAGCGGATTCGCCGCTGGCACAACCGCTCGTTCATCGTGGAATCACTATCGGCAACCGCTTCGCCGTTCATCCGATGGAAGGATGGGACGGCACGGCGGACGGCAACCCCACCGAGAACACGATCCGCCGATGGCGCCGGTTCGGCCGCAGCGGCGCGAAGCTTATCTGGGGCGGAGAGGCGGTGGCGGTGCGTCACGAGGGACGCGCGAATCCCAACCAGCTCGTGATCGGTCCGCATACGGAGCGCGGCCTCGCCGCTTTGAGAGAAGCCCTGATTGAAGAGCATCGCGCCGCCGCCGGTTCCGCCGATGGCCTGATGGTCGGCCTGCAACTCACCCATTCGGGGCGCTATAGCCGTCCCGACGCGGGTAGTCGCGGCGCGCCGCGAATCCTCTATCGCCATCCCATCCTGGACCGGCGGCTGGGCCTTCCTGTCGAGTTCCCGGTGCTGACCGACGCGGAGGTCGGGGCGATCATCGAGGATTTCCATCGCGCGGCCCGAACCGCGGCGCGGCTCGGCTTCGATTTCGTGGACATCAAACACTGCCATGGCTATCTCGGGCACGAATTCCTGAGCGCGCACACGCGCGCAGGCCGATATGGCGGCAGCTTCGAGAATCGCACGCGATTCCTGCGCGAAGCCGTCGAGGGCATCCGCGCCGCCGCTCCGGGACTCGAAATCGGCGTGCGGCTATCGGCCTTCGACATGGTTCCGTTTCGTCCCGCGCCGGCCTCGTCGCCCCTTGGGGCCGGAACCGGAGAGCCGGAGCCGTTCGATCGGCTGCTCCCCTATCGCTGGGGATTTGGCGTGGACCCGGCGAATCCGGCGCAGATTGACCTGACTGAACCGATGCGTTTGCTCGCGCTGCTGGAGCGGATGGATATCCGCCTGGTGAACCTCACCGCCGGAAGTCCGTATTATACGCCGCATCTTCAGCGTCCCGCGGCCTATCCGCCGTCGGATGGCTATTGCCCGCCCGAAGATCCCCTGGTCGAAGTGGCGCGGCAGATGAACGCGGCGCGAATCCTCAAAAGCCGGTTTCCCCAACTTACTATCGTGGGCACTGCGTACAGCTATTTGCAGGACTACCTGCCTAATGTGGCTCAAGCCGCTGTCCGTATGGGTTGGGTGGATTCGATTGGCCTGGGACGGATGGTCTTGACCTATCCGGAAATCCTGTGGGACGCGATGGAAGGACGGGCGCCGCAACGCAGGCGGGTTTGCCGGACTTTCAGCGATTGCACGACCGCGCCGCGTAACGGCCTGCCCTCCGGATGTTATCCGCTCGACGGCCACTACAAGAAATCGGTCATGGCGTTGCGCTTGAAAGAGGCGAAAACACGGCGCCCCGCGGCAATCTGATGGAACTCCGAACGCTGGTCGAGCGGCGCCTGCTTCGCCGCAAGGTGCAGGGAATCGCGGCGGCGCTTTTGCCCTACGACGCGCGCGGCGCGGTCGCGGTCGAGGAATTTCAGCGCCATCTCCTCGCGACGCATCGCGCCGGTCTGATGAACGCGGTGAATGTGAATATGGACACCGGCTACGTGAACTATCTGAGCGACGCCGAACAGCACGATGTCCTCGAATGGACCCGCGAGGCCCTGGGAAACCAGGTGCCTTTTATCGCCGCCGCATATATAGAAGGCCGCGATGGCGAAGTGGCCGCGCTCTACCGCCGCCGGATGGACCTCATCGTAAAGTTTGGCGGCATCCCGATCCTGTTCCAGACGGCGCGTCTGCATGGACGCCCGGATCACGAGAAGGTCGCCGCATATCGCGCCACGTGCCGCGGCTACGATAGCGTGCTGGGTTTCGAGTTGGGGCGGATGTTCGCGGCCAACGGAGAAATCTTCAGCGAAACGGCGTTTCGCGGCCTGATGGAGATCCCGGAGCTCAAGGGTATCAAGCACTCCTCGCTCGATCGCCTGGCGGAACTCGAGCGCCTCGCGCTTCGCGACGCCGTCCGGCCGGATTTCCGCATCTATACCGGCAACGATCTCGGCATCAATATGATCGAGTATGGCTCGGACTACCTGTTGGGACTGGCGACTTTCGCGCCGGAGAAATTCGCCGAGCGCGACCGGCTGTGGGAGACGTGCGATCCGGCCTACTACGCGCTCGCCGACGCGCTACAGTACCTGGGCAACGTAGCGTTTCGCGATCCCGTTCCAGCCTACAAGCATTCCGCCGCGACTTTTCTGCATCTGGTGGGACGAATCTCGACCAGCCTGGCACATCCGAAAAATCCCAGGCGTCCGGCCTGGGAGCCGGAGATTTTGCGCGATTGTGCGCGCAGGCTGGAATACGAAATCGAGCCTGCCGGGTCGGCTCCCTGAGAACAGCGCTGCCCTGGAGGGCGGCTTCGGATCTGCCTCCACCGTATCCTGGCTTCAAACGCAAATATGGCTCTTTATAGACGTTTTAAGACTTCATCGAACGGTATTGCCGGTATTTAGCTCCCCGAGGCGCCCTTCTCCTCATTGACCAGTCTACATAGTTTCTGTTAGGCTGTTGCCCGTTTTGCGGTACAACACCTCGCCATGACGGTTAATCTAGAGCAAATGACTGCCGCAAAGGCCAAAAGCTACAAATCTAGGACTTGCTCCAGTCAAGACGGGCTTGATGGACCCCGCTTTAGAAAAGCTAAGGCCGTCCTAATCCTGCATCGGAATCGCCGCGGTCGAAAAGGTGGCGCGACCAAAGGACAGACTCTCCTCGAATTCCTCCTGGTTGCGCCGATATTCCTTTTCCTGATGTTCGCGGTGCTTGATTTTGGGCGGCTGTTTTTCGTCCAGATGGACCTGGAAGAGGCGGTGCAGGAGGCAGCCCGCTACGCGTCGACCGGTAACCATCTGCCCGACCCCAACAATCCGAACCAATCGCTCTCCCGGGTGCAGTCGATCATTAACGAGGCGGAACAGGCGGCAATTGGCTGGGGTGCGAGCGTAACCAACGTCCAGGTTTCGAGCCTGGGAGGAGGCGCCGGCAGCGCCGGAGGTCCGGGCGACATCGTGACGGTTTCGCTAACCGTCTCGTTAAACCTGATGACGCCGATCGTCGCCCGGGGCTTTCCTAACGGCGCGTACACTTTCGTCTCGAGCAGCACCGTCAAGAATGAGCTATTTCCCGCCTCCGAAACCAATTAGCGAATGGGCAATGGCCGTCTTGAAGTATCAGCCTCCGCGGAACTTGAAGCACAGGGCGGTCGAATCCGGCCAGGCAATTGTCGAGTTCACGATCGTGGCGACGATCATGCTCATCTTCTTTTTGATGCTGATCGATTTCGGCCGCGCGATCTACGACCTCGAGGTGATGAGCGGACTGAGCAGGCAAGGCTCCAACCTGGCGTCGCGCGGGACCGACCTGTCCGACGCCGTCAGTGCCGTAATTTCAGGCGACGCTCCCCTTAATCTGAGCCAGAACGGCGAAGTAATCATCACGGCGGTGAGCAACGCGCAAGGCGTCAATACGATCAGCGCGCAACAATCGCTGGGCGGCACTTCGAACACCAGCCAGATCGGGACATATTCGCCGACCAGATCCGTCACGGCCAGGCTTCCGTCATCGGCCAGCGAGATGATCCAGGCCAATCAGACGATCTACGTGACTGAGATATTCTATTCATTCAGACCGATCACTCCGATCGGCAACATCCTGCATGTCGTCATGCCCTCGACGCTGTACCAGGCGGCGTATTTCTAAAGAGAACGGCGGAGAAGAAATTCTTGCGTCGGCATCAAAGCACGAGACTTCGCCGGGGGCAGATCCTCGTGCTGTTCGCGATCGCATTGCCTATTCTGATCATGTTCGTAGGCATCGCGGTTGACTTCGGATTTGCCTATGTGACGAAGACCAGCCTGTCCAAGGCGGTGGACTCCGCGGCGCTTACCGGCATGCGCAACATCAACATGGCTGGAGGGACAGCCGCCGCCGCGAGGATCGCGCGCGACGCCTTCAATGCGAACTATGGAAATGGCAGAGGCCTGGGCCGCGACGTCAGTCCCCCCGTGGTCAATATCGCTTTCTCGACGAGCGCCAATAACAACCCGGTAGTAAGTGTCAATGCCACGGCCACGATTAGTACGTCCTTTCTCGCCGTTATCCCCGGATTCAGGGTGTTGAGAGTCAGTTCCGCCGCCCAGGTGACGCGCCCCACGCTGATAATGTCATTGATTTTGGACAAATCGGGTTCGATGGCTTTGAATGGCGGAGAACAGGCGCTGCCGGGCGCGGTCAACACCTTCCTCAATAACTTCGATCAGTCCATCGACGAGATCGCCGAGATTAGTTTCTCCACGCTCGCCAGCACCGACGTCACGATACGAACCAATTACCTCACTCCAATCACCCATGCGCTGAACAACATGAGCTTCGCCGGCGCCACTTTTTCCCAGGCGGCACTGCTAGCCGGACAGACTCAGATCCAAAGCGTGAGTATCCCGGCCGGCCAGCAGGAATCGAAAGTCGCGGTATTTTTCACCGACGGCTGGGCGAATACAATTCAGGACAACCTGAGTTGTCCGCAAACCACTTTGCTGAACTATGGCGGATGCTCGCCGCCCGAGGCAGCCGTGAACTGGTGTAGCGGTATCTCATTTCTCAGTCCAACCACGGGCAACGGGGTGAACTGCAACGCGACGCAGTTCCCCGCGCAGCAACCTCCCGGCGGGATGGAGTCGCTGACGCCAACCAGTACCGGACAGTCGAACATCTCCAACGACGCGATGTATCGGGCGATCCAGGTGGCGAACAGTATGCGCAGCCAGGGTACTACTATTTATTCGATTGGTATGGGTGACAAGATCAGCACGGCGTTCCTGGATCAGATCGCCAACGACTCCAACAGCAGCACCTATAACCCCAATGAACCGATAGGAGACTCGGTGGTGGCCACAAATTCCGCGGGCCTGCCGGCGGTCTTTCAGTCGATCGCCTCGGAAATCCTTCTCCGCATCACGCAGTAAGCGCAACGGCGGGCAGCCCGCTACGGTGCGACAAGCCGCATTGGCGACGAAGAGCGGCGGGCGCTATCATGAGGATGGCGAGGGACGCCGATGAGGACGGAGCGCATCGAAATAAATCCGGCAGTGATGCTGGGCAAGCCGGTGATCCGGGGAACGCGGATCACGGTCGAGCTGATCCTGCGCAAGCTAGCCGAGGGCGCGGCCGAAAGCGAGTTGCTGGAAGACTATCCGTACCTTAAGCTCGATGACATCCGGGCGGCGATCGCTTATGGGGCGGCGAAGCGCGCTGATTCATCCGTTGTCAGGAGGAAAAGGCCATAATGAGTACCGCGGAAAATAAAGAGCTGATCAAGGGGATGTTCGCCGAGTTGTCGAAAGGCAATGCCGAGGGCTTCCTCAGCAGGTTCGCCGACGATTGCAGCTTTACGATCATCGGCACGTCGAAGTACTCGGGGACCTCGCGCGGCAAGAAGGAATTCATCGCGCGGGTGCTCGCGCCGCTCTCGGCCCAGCTCGAAGGCGGACTTACGATCACCCCCGATAACCTGATCGCCGACGGAGACTACGTCGCGATGCAGGCGCGCGGCAAGTCCAACACCAAGGCCGGCGGCACTTATAACAATACTTACTGCCAGGTCTTCAAGATCGCCAACGGCAAAATCGTCGAGATGGTCGAGTACCTCGATACCGAATTGGTTACGGCCGCTTTCGGCAAATAATCAATCGGTTGAACGGCGGTGGTTGCCGGGCGTGCGTTTCGCGCGCCGGTTCGCCGCTGGGCGCAAGACTCGGAGCGGCCGATCAACGGTGCGCGGAAGATCCCTCGCTCGCGCTTGCTACCAGCCTGGCAGCCTGAACGCGGGCGGGTTTTGCTGTCGAGTTATGCCCCGTCGGCGGATTTCAGATCCAGTGACTGTGTCCGGACTGAGCTTTGAGTTTCTGCCGCTGTCCAGTCGCGGTCACACTTATCAACCGGCTGGGTAGGCCCAGCGCGAGTAGCGAAACATACTTCGGGACCTTCCGGCAGAGTGTGATCGTCAGCGTATAGGTCGTCCGCGGACACATCGGTTGAGATAATCTCGCTGGAGGCGACACCGCAATGCCGCACGAATCGGCTGGCGATTTGAATCGCGCCCCGCGGGCCCTTCGGCAGATACTCGGCGCCCGCTCGCACCGCCATCGTTGCCACCAACTGCAGGTTCCGCGAATTGAGACTGTAGTAGGCGCGCGCCGCCATCGTGTGCACGATCAGCGCGCTCATCACCATAATTGCGGTGAGCCCAATTGCCCTTTTCCGGCTGCGAAAGAACGGCGTCCTGATCGATCCACCTGTCATCGGCAAGTCTCGCATTACTGGGAAACCAGCATCCGTGCGGTTGCGCTAAGCGGCAGCGTCCTCGGCGCCATGAAAGGTATTCGCAAACTGTAGTTCAGCGAGATCGTGCACTGCGCATCCTGCTCCGACGGCAGATTGGGATCGGCCGGCCAGCTTATCGCAACATCCGCCGGCATTAGCTGGTTCGGCGCGGGCAACGCGGCAAAGCTTACCGTGATGTTTTGAATCTGGGAGTCCGCCACTCCATAGGGACCGTTTTTCGAATGCACGATCGCGTAGCGCACGCACTCGCGGGCAGCCTGGCTGATGCTGTTATACGAATACACCACCATCGCCAATTCGATGATCGCAAACGTCAGCAAAAGGAAGACGGAAGCCCCCAGCGCAAACTCCACCGACCCGGTGCCGGCGGTGCGCCTGGTGCATTGCGTAGTCGGATTTCTCTTCATTGCTGCTGAACTTGCATCACGGCCTGGCTGGTGAGCGTGATCGACGAGGGGATTCCCGGATATTTCACGATCATCGCGAACGGAGCGGAGGCATTGACGATTACATAGTTTCCCTGCGGATCATCCGTGCAGCAGTTAGACGTGCAGGCGGGGTTCGACGCGCAGGCCAGCACGTTCGCGGTCGGTGTCCCACAAGTGCACTGCGTCGCGGTTACCGTCAGATTGGCAACGTTGACCCCGTCCTGTTTAGCCGCGATACCCATTCCCGCGGCGTCGGCCGCGGTGATGACGCTGTTCGAGCCGTATTGCGCGCCGGCCCGCGCCGCATTAATCACTTCGACGTAAGTATAGAAAAGCCGGCCGAAATCGGCCGCCACCAACAGAATAACCGCGAGCACGGGAAGGACGAGGGCCAACTCGACGAAGCTCTGACCCGGCGCGGCCCAGCAACGCGGGCGTCGTCCATAAGATTCGTTGTGCAGGCTGCGACTACTCATAAAGCGCACTCGATTTTATCGGCGCTCCGTCTGCGAGCGAGGAGTAATTGTCGCCAAAATTGGAGGTTCGATCGCCCGTGAACGCCATCTTGTAAGCGACCACGACTGTGTAGCCGGAGGCGCTGGAGTCGCCGGCATAGGTGATAGCGGTATTGGGCGAATAGATGATCCCGTCGAAGGTGGAGGAAGAATTTCCGAGGATGGTGAGGCCCGCGGAGCCGACCGGGACGGAAGGATCCTGGAAGAAAAGGAAGCCCTCGAAGGTGCCGGAGGTGGGAGCGCTCAGATTAGCCGCTACCCGGCGTCTCAAGTCGATCGGCGCATACGCGAATCCCGGAGCGCTGCTGTTGTAGAAGGTCACGCCCGAGCCTTTCAGCGTGACGCGGCCACTAACCGTCAAGCCGCCGCCACCGAGGATGTAGGTGCCGGGACTGAAGGTTATGTTTGCATTGCCGGCGATCCTGATTCCTCCGAAATACGTGCCCGGCTGCAGCGTTACGCTGCTGTCTCCGGAGATGTCCACGGCGCCGCAGAATGTGTAGCTCCCAGGATTGAAGGCCGCCGCGATATTCCCGGCGAGCGTGATGCTGTCGCCGTTGCCGCCGTTCTGGTACTGGCCGGGATTAAAGGTGAGGCTGTTCAGGCTTCCTGCGGCGCTGACGCTATTCCCATAATCGCCGGCGGCAAATGTAACGGTACCGCCATTCCCAGCGATCCTGATGCCGCCCGAATAGACCGCCGGCGTGAGGTTGAGCGTCCCGCCGCCGTTCAGTTCATCGGTCCCGGTTATCGTGGAGATGTTCTGGCTGCACGTGCCAACGCTCGGCGCCGCGCCTTGAGCACGAGCGGCCAGCGGGTCAGGCAGAGCGGCCACGTTCGGCACGGGCCGCGGTGAAATGTCAGCGTCGGGCGGGGAAAAGTTGCTCGCACTCACGCCGATCGAGGTTGCGGTGAGCGAAGCGCCGTCGCTCAGTGAGAGACCGGACGAAGAACTCGAGTCGTCGACTATTCCGCACTGGGCGGTGACGCTCGAACCGCCGGTCAACGAAAGGGTCTGCGCGTCCGTCCGATCGAGCAGGTAGATGCAGGCGGGTCCGGCGACGGCGCCGCTCACGGCGCGGGCGCCCACGTTCATCGATTTGTAGCCCAGCGCGCGCAGGAAGTAGGTCGGCACCGTTTGGCTGATGTCGACCTCGACGTAGGTCACGTCACTCGGATATGGCGGCGGCAGGGTTGGCTCGCTGACCGCCACGGTGACGTCGTTCTGTGAGTTGGTGAACCCGTTGAGGGACGTTACGTCGCGGGCGGCTTTCGTGTAATCCTGCCCGTCGCGAAGGGCCGTAGCGCCGGCGATAGCTGCGGCGTCGGCCGCCGTCTGCATGCGCCGCCGGGTGGAGTAGAGGTAGCCGATATCGACCGCTAACGCGGTGAAACCGAGGAGCATGACCATCGAGATGGTTGCGAGCAGGAGTATCTGGCCAGCGAAAGCTCGGCGATACCGGCCCGTCACTTTGGTCGCCCTCGCTTAACTTTTTCTACGAAAAAGCGGCTAGTATTACTTCATATCGACCCTTTTGAGGCAAGATCCTCGATTTTGGACGGTCTGGAGAGCGTCCTAAATCTGTCTATTTTTCGTTGATTCGGGTGAAAAGAGCTGATTCGGGAAGTGACCCGTCCGCCATCCGCACGTCGTCAGCGCAAGCGATGGCCCTTTAGCTGACAAGCTTCCGGCTAGGGGACCGGGCATCAGGTTATCTGGCTTCCGGCGTCGATTTTCGTTTGAGCGCGCTGCCACTCTTCTATCGCCTCGAGGCTGAAGCGCCAGTCGCTCCCGATGCGAAAACCCGGCAGCTTCCCTTGCCTGAGCATCCGATAGATTGTAGTGCGGTGGATTTGGAGATATTCGGATAACTCCGCGACGGTTAGATATTTGCTCGCTATCATGTTAGCCACTTTAAACGCTCCAGAAGCATGTGGTTCTTGCTCTTCTCACTCATACATAGCTTAACAGCCTCTTCCATGCGCTTAGTTTGGCACATTAACCTTTAAATGGCAATGACAGCCACAATCAACTTTACTCCATCCAGAAATTCGTCCTGATCCGGACGAGCCTCGTTTAGGCCATTCAACAGCACGAATCGATTGATAGGGGCGTTCCCTGCGAGACCTGCCGTCACCTCGAAACTGCGAAGGTGCGGAGTTCTCGCGCGGGAAACGTGAGGCTTAGTGATGTTGCGATGCCTTGCCTTCAGATTGGCGTCGCGTGTCCGAGGACATTGACGGTCGCGTACCGGCCGTCTCCAGGAAGGCTACTATTGTATGCATTAGGGCTGAGTACCCTAAGACGCGGCTGACTGTTGCAGCGTTCGAGGCTTGCTGCCCGCACGAAGTCTTTCCGTTTCGAGGAGCGGCCGGACAACCTCCGCCTCGCGTTCAATCTGCTCCAGGAGCGCAAGTACCCCTTCTGCTGTTCCCTCTCGCGCCAGTGCCTCGATTTGACCGCAAAATGCCGCCATCCGGGCGAGCCCTAGACTGAGGCACGATCCCTTGAATTCGTGAGCGCGCTCGTCCAACTCGGCGAGGCGGCCGTGCGAGGAGGCCTCGCGGATCGAAGCCAACCGAGAGCTCAATTCGCCAAAAAAGATATCCATGAGCTCACCGAGAAAGTCGCCATTGGTGTAAGAGCGGGACAAGTCCAGCAATTCAATCATAACTTCGGGATCGATGCTTTCGCGATCTACCGCCGCCGTCTTCGTCGAACCGTTGGGATTGCTTGCCGTCGTGTTCAACGGAACCCAGCGTGCCAAGGCCGCTTCCAGAACCTCCAACCTCACCGGTTTGGCAATATAGTCGTCCATTCCAGCGGCAAAGCATTTTTCGCGCGCCCCTTCCTGAGCGTAAGCGGTCATCGCAATAATGATGGTGTGCCGGCGTCCCGACTCGCGCCGGCGAATTTCAGCGGTCGTCGCGTAACCGTCCATCCTCGGCATCTGACAATCCATCAGGACCGCAGCGTAAGCGCCGAGCGCCGTCAAGTCCAGCGCGGCAGGTCCGTTGTCAACGGCGTCCGCGGCATAACCGAGCTTGCGAAGCTGGTTGAGCGCGAGTTTCTGATTGATCGCGTTATCCTCGACTACCAGCACGCGAACAATCCGCTCCGGCTGAGAAGGCGCTTGCCGCTTTTCGATCGCGGCCTCGTCACCCACCGGATCCGTCCGATTACGGCGTAGCTGAACCAGCAGTTCCTTGAAGCTTTGCAGTACTTGCGATGGCCGGATAGGACGCGCGAGCCACATGTCCGCAAGCCCCGAGTGCTCGGGACGATTGAGCGCTTCAGCGGCCGGCGAGCTTGCGGCGATTAGCCAGGTGCGGCCAATAGCCGGATCATCTTTGATCGCGCGCATGAGTTGAATGCCGTCCGCGGCAGGCCCATGCAGGTCGATGATAGCGACATCGTATTGTGCTCCCGCCGCAGCGCGGGCGCGCAACAAATTAAGTGCCTCGGCTCCATCAGTGGCCACGTCCGCACTCACGCCCCACGCGCCGAACCGTTTGCATAAGCTGGCGCTAAGCGTCGCGTTATCTTCGACCAGCAACAGCCGCAGCCGCTCCAGCCCCGAGCGCCAATCCGGCGCTGCACCCATATAGGGACGCTGCTTTTCCAGCTTCATCGTAAAGCGAAAGACCGATCCGCGTCCGGGTTCGCTCTCTACTTCGATGCGTCCGTCCATCCGCGCGACGAGCTGGGACGATATCGCCAGTCCAAGGCCCGACCCTCCGCATTTGCGGGTGGTCGATCCGTCGACCTGGGAGAATGGCTGAAAAAGCAGCTTCTGCGCCTCGGGCGCAATCCCGATACCGGTGTCGCACACTTCGCAACGCACCGACGCGGCGGCGGCGGACTCGGCCTCTGTCACCAGCCGCACTACGACCTCGCCACGTTCGGTGAACTTGACCGCATTGCTGATCAGGTTCACCAGGACCTGCTGGAGCCTTGCGGGATCGCCGCGCAACAGGCGCGGCACGTCATCGTCCGCATCCAGAATCAGCTCGACGTTACTTTTTTGCGCCTGCTCGCCAAACAGGCCGACCGCGGTTTCCACCACCTGCAGGAGATCGAAATCTATCTGCTGCAACACGACCTTGCCTGCCGCGAGATTGGAAAAGTCCAAAAGGTCGTTGACCATGCCGAACAAAAGGTCGGTGCTCAGATGTACGGTCTCGGCATATTCGCGCTGTTCGGGGCTGAGTTCGGTGCCTAGCAGCAACTGGGTCATGCCCATTATGCCGTTGAGCGGTGTGCGGATCTCGTGGCTCATGTTGCTGAGGAACTCCGAGCGAACACCCTCCGCCTCGAGTGCGAGCGCGCGCGCGGACTCCATCCGCTCCTCGGCGACCTTGCGCTCCGTGATGTCGTGCAAGACCGCCATCCCGCCGACGATCGAACCGTCGCCCGAAATAATCGGTCGCGAGAAGATCTCGACCCATCGGTCGGACGGCATGCTCGGCCCGCGCAGTATGAATTCGCCGTTCTGGACTACCTCGCCCTTCAAGGCGCGGGCGAGCGGTCGCTCCTCCACCGGGATTGACGGCGCTTCCTTTGATTGTAGTAGCTGATATCTGCCCGCCGCGGACTTAAAGCTATCGTCCTTCAGATCGGCGCCGAAGATGGCGGCTGCGCCGCGGTTGAATTGTACCAGGCGCGAATCACGGTCGCAGACGATCACACCCTCGGCCATGTTATCTAATACGAACTGCAAGAGATCGACATGGGATCGCGAGGCCAACTGCGCAGCACTGGATACATTCCCTTTGGACAGGATTGGCGCGAACTTCCATCGGAATCGTCGATTCAGGAACTTCAACAGGTAATTATTCATGTGCGCTCCTGAATAACTCCGCTCTGGTATGCCTGAAACGTCTCATCCGTGCCGACTGGACTACGTTCGCCTGCAGAGTGACGCAGAATTCACAGTTACGTAAGCGATAAAAGATAGATATTTCAAGAGCGCCCTGTCACAGTTCGCTTTATTAATCATTGTTCGCCTGAACTATGCTTAATTCTCTCGAAATATAATGGCTATTCAACCCGTCGCCATCTTCGCGCCGCGAGATGTTGAATCCAAATCGTTTATACTCCGAAAGCTCGGCGGACCGTTAATTCACAATTTCTGCTCTGCCTAGCGCAAACGTAGGCATTGTTAGCCTTATCCATGCATTCGATTTGTCATAGACTAGCTACATATCTATCCGAGGTCCCTTCAATGATGCTAATGATGCAAGAGAAGCGATGGTAGCTTCTCCGTAGCAGAATTGGGCTCTCAGGCCGTGGGCGAAGCGTTCGATCCAGCTGCTCCTTCGAGACACCGTTCATTGCTGCGGGCACTTCCGACAGGCCTACGGCTCGGCTTAGGCGATTCGCGGTTACTTGCAGGTTTGGGTGGGGATAATGGCTCAAGATAGCGACCGGCCGCTCTTCGGGCGGCAGAGCAAGGTGATGACTGTGGAGGAGGTTTCCGAGTATTTGCATGTGCATCCCTCCACCATCTACCGGCTGATCAAGCGACGAAAAATACCAGCCTTCCGAATTGGCAGCGACTGGCGCTTCAACGTCGAGACCATCGACAAGTGGCGGTCCGAAATGGAAGCGGGCGCACCCGATAGCCCCAAGGGCAAAAGCTAGTCTCAAGGCCGAGACATTTCGTTTCTGCTCTTTGCTCCGATCGACGGCGCGGATTTCCGCCGTAACCCGCGGTAGGGCATGGCACGCCTTCGTCAAATCCGTTGGCGATCCAGGCGCCGGTGGAATTATGATCGTCGGCTATGAACAAGCTTCCGCTTTCCCGCTTCAAAGTCATCGACCTTACGCGCGCGCGTTCGGGACCGACAGCCGTGCGCCAGCTAGCCGACTGGGGCGCCGATGTCCTGAAGATCGAAACCCCGGACAATGACGCGACCGAAGTCGGATCGCGCACCAGCCCCGATTTCCAGAACCTGCATCGCAACAAGCGCAGCCTGACCCTCAATCTAAAGCAGCCTGAAGCTCTAGAAATTCTAAGACGCCTGGTCGAAAAGGCCGACGTGCTGGTCGAGAACTATCGTCCCGACGTGAAACATCGGCTCGGTATCGATTACGATCGTCTGCGAACGATCAATCCACGACTCGTCTACGCGAGCATCTCGGGCTTCGGCCAGGACGGTCCCTATGCGGATCGCCCGGGCCTCGACCAGATTGCACAAGGGATGGGCGGACTGATGTCGATTACCGGGCTTGCCGGCCAGGGGCCAGTGCGCGCGGGTATCGCAATCGCCGATCTCACCGCGGGCGTTTTCTGCGCGATGGGCATCCTGCTCGCGCTGCTGGAACGGGAAGAATCCGGTGAAGGGCAGTGGGTGCAGACCTCGCTGCTCGCGGCGCAGGTCGCGATGCTGGATTTCCAGGCGGCGCGATGGCTGCTCGCCGGAGAAGTACCGGAGCAGGCCGGCAACAATCATCCGACCGCGATTCCGACCGGCGTATTTGCGACGGCCGACGGACACATCAATATAGCGGGCTCCGGCCACGAGTTGTTCACCCGTCTGTGCAAGGCGCTCGGCGCTGAGCAACTCGCGAGCGATCCGGCATATTCGAGCGGCAAGGCCCGGTTGCACAACCGCGACCGGCTCAACGCGGCTATCGAGGAGATCACTCGCACCCGGCCATCGGCCGAATGGATCGAGGTTCTCAATCGCGCCGGCGTGCCATGCGGCCCCATCTATCGCATCGACGAGGTATTCGCCGATCCGCAGGTGCGCCACATAGGTATCGCGCGCGCGATCGAGAGTCCCGAGCGTGGACGCCGGGCGTTGGTCGGCCAAGCGGTGAATCTGAGCCGCACGCCCTGGGAATTGCGAACTCCGACTCCGGAGAAAGGCGAACACACCGATGCCGTGCTGAGCGCGCTCGGATACGACGCTACGGCGATCGCCGGGTTGCGCGCGCGCGGCGCGATCTGAAAGACACGTCGTACGACGCGGGAACGCCGACGGTGAAAACGTGAAAATACAAAATGCCGCTGCTGGCCTGATCTCTGGATGAGCGGCCGGCTTTGAAGTCTAAGTCGCCTACTTTTCCTTAAGGCGCGGGTCGTCGCTAGGGACGCACATGAAGACGGGTCGCGGGCCGTACTTTCCAGTCTTTCGTGCACGAGTCTCAAGCCTGTACTTCCACTCCTGGCAAGCTGCCGAGCTGTCGAACTTGCGAAAAACCGTCCAGGCTGAGATGGGCGCGTGATCGTCGGGTTTTCCCCCGCCACGCAACGGGGGAATCAGCAGATACCAGGCTACCAAGGCGAGCGCAGCGGCGTGGCGAGCGTTCATAGAAGAAGACTTGATTTGATTCGATTTCGTCATGTTGCCATATCGTGCGAACGGCGCGGCAATGTGCTGCCAAGCCTGATGCGTGTCCGCAATAGCGACCCCGATAAAATGGGCGACGTTTGGCTTACGTCGCGCTATCAGCTCCAGTGTTCTCGGGCCTGCGTTTACCGACGAGATACGAGAGAACGGCCTTCTGCGTCAAGCTCTGGCGATGGACTTGCGCAGGCGCATTTTGAATCGCCCGTAGATAACGTCCGTTCCTCGACGCAGCCTAATTCACCCAGAACCAAAATTCCCCCCCTTGCCCGCGCCGGTGCCGATTGGCTAGCCTGCATCCGTCTTGAGAATTTCAGGATTCATAATCGCCGGCCTGCTGGCGCTCGTCATCGCGACGCTCTCGCCCGCTAATGCCCTGGCACAAAACGCGAGCGGCAAGATCGACATCGACGTGGCGTGCCATTGTCCGGACGTCGTAGGGCAAAACTTCTGCGCGGTCTTCAAACAGAAGATCGAAAAATCAGTAGGCTATCAACTGGTCGACAACACCAGCGGATATGGAATGGGCGTGCACTTCGCCTGCGTGGATATGTGGAGGGGAATCGAAAACAAGCTTGCGGGCCGCATGTCGGCGGTGTCGGTCACCTTCACCATCTATTCCGACAAACTGCCGGGCGAAGTATTCGAAGATTCATCAGTGTTCCGAGTCGGCAAGGCCAAGGTGCCCGAGATGTCGGAACAAGTCGTTACCGCGCTGGGGCAGTTGGTCAGCGCAAACACGAGTTTTTTCGAAAACATGCGCTCTGGAGCGCAAACGGCCGCACCCGAGGGGTCGTCGGGATCCTCTTCCGGATCCTCTTCTGACTCTTCTGCCGGACCTTCTTCAGCGCCCTCGCCTTAGGCCTTGCGCGGGGACGCCGATCCTCCCGGAATTAAATCGCGCTTCGCTTCGACCGCGCTTGACCGCCTCGCGCGCCATCTGAGATACGAGATCAGTAGCGGAAACAGTGGAGAGCATCCTGATGGCGATCAAGGTATGTCCGGTGACAGCAGGCTTCGCCGCCGAGATTGGCGACGTGGATGTGTCGCAGCCGCTCGAGCCGGCCCAGGTTGAGTCGATCAAGCAGGCTTTCTGGGACTATTCCGTACTGATCTTCCCGGGCCAGGAGCTCTCGGAGGAGCAGCATACCGAGTTCGCGCGGAATTTCGGTCCGCTTGAGACTACTATCGCGGCCTTGAACCCGGACGCGAAGCTGCGCCTGCGCACCGACCTGGCCGATATATCCAACCTGAACGCGAAGAGCGAAATCTGGGGCGCAAAAAGCCGCGTGCGGATGTTCCAGCTAGCCAATCGTCTATGGCACACCGACAGTTCCTTCAAATACCTGCCGGCGCGCGCCTCGTTGCTGTATGCGCGGACGATTCCACCGGTCGGCGGCCATACCGAATTCGCCGACCTGCGCGCCGCGTATGACGCGCTCGATGAGAATCTGAAGCGGCGGCTCGAAGGCCTGGTCGCCGAGCACGCTATCGCCTTTTCGCGCGCGCGCATCGGATTTGACGGGTTCACTGAGGCCGAGCGCAAAAATCTGCCGCCGGTGCCCCAGGTGATGACGCGAACGATCCCCGAAAGCGGGCGTAAGTCGCTCTACATCGCGTCGCATGCGGGCCGTATCGTCGGGATGCCCGACGCCGAGGGCCGCGCGCTCATCGACCAGCTACTCGCGCACGCCACGCAGCGCCAGTTCGTGTATACGCATCGCTGGCGGGTGCACGACCTCGTGATGTGGGACGACCGCTGCACGATGCATCGCGGCACCGACTTCGACGATCTGCGTTGGACTCGCGACATGCATCGCGCGACCGTCTCCGATGTCGCCAATACCTGCGAGCAGCAGGGCCTCGCGGCCGCTCCGCCCGCGGTCGACTCGCTCGCGGGCGCCGAAGAATACTAGAACCGATATCCGTCAGGAATCCGCCGGGGCTAACACGGCACCCGCACGACCGTCATCCGGTCATTCAACCAATCGGTTGACTTTCTGAATACGCCAACCTATATTCAACCACATGGTTGAATTAGAGGCGCGCCAACTGGACACGGTCTTTCATGCCTTGGGCGACACCACGCGCCGGCGGATGCTTGGCGAATTGGTCAGCGGCGAGCGAACGATAAGCCAGCTTGCTGAACCTTTCGCGATGTCGCTCGCGGCCGCCTCGAAGCACATCAAGGCGCTGGAGCACGCCGGGCTGATCCGTCGTGAGGTACGCGGGCGCACCCATCTGTGCCGCCTCGACCCCGGACCGCTCGCCAGCGCCCACCAGTGGCTGAGTTTCTACGAGCGCTTCTGGACCGATCGTCTGGATGTGCTCGAACAGCTCCTCCGCAAAGAGAACGAACGTCAATCGCCAACTCCCAAAAAAAGGAGATGACCAATGAAGGAACGCCCAACCCCGGACGCCCATGGCGTGCTGATCGAGCCTGCCACGTTGAAGATCCAGCGCCTTCTGCCCGGCCCCATCGAACGCGTCTGGGCGTATCTCACGGAGAGCGAACTGCGCCGCAAGTGGCTGGCGGCAGGCGAGATGGAGCTGAAGGTTGGCGCACCCTTCGAACTGGTCTGGCGTAACAATGAACTGACCAACCCGCCCGGCCAGCGGCCACCCGGCTTCGGCGACGAGCGCCGGATGCGAAGCCGGATCACCGAGCTAAACCCGCCCCGCAAGCTCGCCTTCACCTGGGAAGGCAGTGGCGACGTTTCCTTTGAGCTGGAGCCAAAGGGCAACGAGGTGCTGCTTACCGTAATCCATCGCCGTCTGCCCGATCGCGCAACTATGCTGAAGGTCGGACCCGGCTGGCATACGCATCTCGACGTGCTGGTCGCCCGAATGACGGGCAAGGAGCCCGAGCCGTTCTGGGACGGATGGAGCCGCTTAAAGCAGGAGTACGACCGGCGGCTGCCGCCTGATTGAGTTCACGGATCCAGCTTCCGCATATGAAAATCATCCAAGGGAGAGAAAAACGATGACGACACACGCGACCGGGACCCGTGAAGAATGGCTGTCAGCGCGACTCGACCTGCTTACCGCGGAGAAAGAACTCACGCGGCGCAGCGACGAGCTGGCGCGGCGGCGGCAGGATCTACCGTGGGTGCGAATCGATAAGGCGTATCGATTCGAGACGAACGACGGGAGCGCCTCACTGGCGGATCTCTTCCGCGGCCGCTCGCAACTGCTTGTCTATCACTTCATGTTCGGGCCGGACTACACGGCGGGATGCCCTTCCTGCTCGGCGATTGCGGACGGATTCAACGGCTTTGCCGTGCACCTGGCGAATCATGACGTGATGCTATGGGCGGTCTCGCGGGCGCCGCTTGCGAAGCTGCAGGCCTACAAGCGCCGGATGGGATGGACGTTTCCATGGGCGTCCTCGCTCGGCGGAGATTTCAACGCCGACTTCAACGCCTCGATCACCGAGGAGCAACAGCGCGCGGGATCGGTGGAATACAACTACCGACGCCAGGCGGCGTTGAAGTCACCGCCACCCGAGGGACCCACCAAGCACGCCGCCATGACCGGCACCGACGTGCCCACCTACGCGAGGGAGAGGCCCGGCATGAGCTCGTTTGTGCTCGAGGACGGCGTCGTCTATCACGCCTACTCGACTTATGCGCGCGGACTGGACGGCCTTTGGGGCATGTACCAGTGGCTCGACCGGGCGCCGATGGGGCGCAACGAAAAGGGCCCCTGGCTGCGCCATCACGACGCGTACGACAAGAACGTGGGGAATCCGTGACGCCAGAAGGAGCGATTCTCACCAGGGCGTGAGCACGACCTTGCCGGTCGACTTGCGCTCCTCGACCAGCCGATGAGCCGTAGCGGCCTCGCTCAGCGGCAGGACGTGATCGAGTTGGAGGACCAGCCGCCCGGCGACCACATGGCCGACCAACTCCTCGAGCGTCGACTGGATCAAACCCGGCTTCGGATAATACTGGTGGATACCGAAGCCGACGATCGCGCGATTGTGATTGAACAGCGAGCCCGAGGCGATCGTGCTTGGCCGGTTGCTCGCCGACCCGATGACAACCTGGCGACCGAAAGGCGCCAGCGTCTCGAGCGCCTGCTCGAAAATCGTACCGCCGACCGACTCGAGCACGACGTCCACGCCCTTGCCGCCCGTCGCTTCCCAGGTCTTCCGCACCCAGCCGGAGTCGCGATAATTGATTCCGACGTCGGCGCCGAGCCGCCTCGCGACTTCGAGCTTTTCATCCGCGCTGGCGGCGGCAATCACCTTACCTGCGCCGTAAAGCTTGGCCAGTTGGACCGCGAGCGTACCGACCCCGCCGCCGGCGGCCTCGATGAGGACCGTCTCCCCCTTCTCCAGGCGGCCGGCATATTTAAGTGACAGCGCGGCGGTCAGACCCTGGAGCCATAACGCCACTATCTTGATCGCGTCCAGGCCCGCTGGAATCTCGAGCGCGCTCTCGGCAGGGGCGATTGCATATTGCGCGTAGGCGCCAGATCTCGCGTTCACGAACACCCGGGAGCCTGGCGCGGGCGAGGTGACACCCGCGCCCAGCTTGACCACGGTGCCCGCCATCTCATAGCCGAGGATAAAAGGGAGCGGTGTAGGCTCGTGGAGCGGGTCGCCACGGCGGCGCATGATATCGACATAGTTGACACCCGCCGCTTCGACCTTGAGCAGAATTTGACCCGGTCCCGGAACGGGATCGGGCACATCCTCGTAGATCAGAACCTCGGGTCCGCCGGTTTTGTGAAAACGCGCCGCTTTCATCTAAACCTCGATTAACTCTGGTAATCCGCGGATGCGGCCGTGGACAGCGTCTTCGCGGTTCAGTTTTTCTTATCGGGAGCGAAAAACGCGATCGTGCGGGCCTCGATACTCTCGCGCGGAGCGGCGTTTGGCGGCGACGTCGGATCGTCGAACGCCGTATGCGCGGTCCAGCGCGCGCGCCCGTCGAGCGAGGAGTCGTAGCACTTGAGCAACAGCGCCTCGTCGCGCTCCATCCGCGGAAAATAGAACCATCGATGCTCGGGGTTGAAAGCGACCGAATAGACCTCGCCGGTGCGGTCGCGGTACTTGAGGTCGGTCGGCACGAAGTCGGCAATCCGCATGCTCTGCGCGTCGCATACGGCGAGCGGCGCTTCTTCGACCGGCCCGCGAATCGGCCGCCATACGTTGATGAATACGACTCGATTCTTGAGCAAGGCCTCGGCTTCGTCGCCCAGCAGGTCGCGCACGCGCTGCGGGCCGGATTTGGCAGTGTAATCATTGTGCGCGAAACGGACCGGCTCGCGCGCTCCGTTGAGCCCTTCCTTCGCCATCGGGCCGCATCGCACGTTGTGATCGAACACCAGCACTCGCACGGCGCCGGTGGCCTGTTTCACCAGACGCTCCACCTCGGGATAGTAAACTGCCCGGACTTCGGCCTCGTCGTAAAAGTTAACGACTGCGGTCGGATGACGCACCAGCGCAAACCCCTGGTCGTCGAGGGTCAGCCGCTCATCGACGGTGCGGCCATTGAGAATCGCCATCAGGTGCTTGATGTTCTGGTAGGTGCGCTGCGGCGCGCCATTCTCGGTCTTGTACATGAAGTTGACCGGCTTTTCGCCCGTCACGTCGAGGTAGTTGACCGGTGCTTCGACGCGATTAACTGTCGATTCGATGTGTGTGCTCGGATTCATGGTGTGCGATTTCCATCCTCACGTTAGACTGCGATGCTTCTGATAGTTTGTCAAAAGCAATTGTCGTGCTCGCAAGAATAGTGAACAAATCGCTGAATTTCTAATATTCAGGTTTCCTGAAATGCGAGAAATCCGTGGGTACGGATAGCTTTTCGCGAAACGCCGATCAGGCGGCGGTATTCACGCGCTCGAGCGCCGCGCGCAACCGGGCGACGGTTCGCGCCTTACCAAGGACGGCTATAACCTCGTAGATCCCCGGGCTGACCGTGCCACCCGTCAGCGCCACCCTCACCGGCTGCGCGAGTTGCCCGAGCTTCATCCCGAACCGCTCCAGCACCCGCTCGAACGCCCCCTGGATGTTCGCCTCGTTAAAGTCGCCGTCTATCGATTGAATCCCGTCGGCGAGCGCCTTGAGCGGCTCGGCTATGTCCGGCTTGAGGAACTTGGCCGCGGCCTTGGGATCGATCGTAATCGCGTCGCCCAGGTAGAACTTCGCGAAGTCGACCAGCTCAACCAGCGTTTTGGCGCGCTCGCGGAGCGTCGCAATCATACTTTCCAGCCACGCCTCGTCGCCGGGGATTTGCGTATATCCGGCGCGCTCGATAAACGGGCGCACCTCTTGCGCGAGTTGTGAGAGAGGCCGCTCCTTCATGTAGTGGAAATTCAGCCACAGGAGCTTCTCGGCGTTGAAGATACCGGCTGACTTGCCGCAGGCGGCAAAGTCGAAATATTCAATCAGCTCCTGCTTGGAAAAGATCTCCTGGTCGCCGTGCGACCATCCGAGCCGCGCCAGGTAATTTAGCAGCGCTTCGGGAAAGTAACCCTGATCGCGGTAGGCGAAAACCGAGGTCGCGCCGTGACGCTTGGAGAGCTTCTGCCCGTCGGGCCCCATCACCATCGGGAGATGCGCAAACTCGGGCGGCTTGAGCCCCAGCGCGAAGAATATCTGCATCTGGCGCGGCGTGTTGGGCAGATGGTCGTCGCCGCGCACGACGTGAGTGACCCCGAAGTCGGCGTCGTCGAGCACGGTCGCGAAGTTGTAGGTCGGCACGCCGTCGGATCGGAAAATGATGAGGTCGTCGAGTTCCGCGTTGTCGAACACTGCGCGGCCCTTGATGCGATCTTCGACCACGGTCTCACCGGTGCGCGGCGAGCGAAAACGAATCGTGTAGTTGCGGCCGGCGCGCTTGTCGGGCAGCGCAAGGTCGGCGGGAAACGGCAGGTCGCGGCACTTGCCGTCGTAGCCGGGTTTGCGATGCTCGCGTTCAGCCTGCTTGCGCTTGGCGTCCAGTTCCTCGGCGGAGCAGTAGCAGGGGTAGGCCTTCTTGTTGCGCAGCAACTGGAGCGCGCCCTCGCGATAACGGTCGAAGCGGTTCGACTGGAAGTAGCGGCGGTCGGGCGGCCCCTCATCCCACTCCATCCCGAGCCAGCGGAGGCTCTCGAGGATTTCCTCGAGCGATTCCCCGGTCGATCGCTCCTGGTCGGTGTCGTCGATGCGCAGGATGAATTCACCGCCGTTGTGGCGCGCGAACAGATAGGCGAACAACCCCGAGCGCACGTTGCCGATATGCAGCGCGCCGGTCGGGCTCGGCGCGTAGCGGGTACGAACGGTCACGCTATGGTTACTCCCATTCGATAGTCGACCTTGAACATGAAGGATTGATTCTACAGATTTTTGCGCATCCGAAAATGACGGGGCCCCGGATGCCGCGGCGGGATTCAGCGCCTTGATCTCGGCTGGTTTCTGGATATACATAGATACGATGTATATCCACGGAGGACGGCATGCAGGTCTCCAAATGGGGTAATAGTCTCGCGATTCGTCTTCCCGCCGCCGTGGTCGAGTGTTGGAACTGAAGGCGGGCGACGAGATCGAAATCCATGTGGCCGGCGCGCGGGAAATCGCGGTCGCGCGCAAGCCCGGCCGCGCGGAATTACTGAAACGGCTGCGCGCCTTCCGCGGGCGTCTTCCTGCCGACTTCAAGTTCGACCGGGAGCAGGCAAATGCCCGGTAGCTTCTTCGACACCAATGTCCTGGTTTACATCGCCTCCGACGACCCGAAGTCCGATCAGGCGGAGAAGATTGTCGGCGATGGCGGCGCGATCAGCGTGCAGGTCCTGAACGAACTCGCCAATATCGCTCGGCGCAAGATCCGGATGCCGTGGCGGGACACCCGTAGATTTCTTTCCCTGCTGCGCGGGTTGCTGACGGTCCATCCGGTCACGGTTGAAACGCACGAGATGGGGCTGGCCCTGGCCGAGCGCTACAAGCTCTCGACCTACGACGCGATGATTGCCGCGGCGGCGCTCCAGGCGGATTGCGACACGCTATGGTCGGAGGACATGCAGCACAGGATGATGATCGAGGGCCGATTGCGCATCATCAATCCGTTTCGCATGGCCTCCAAGTGAGCCTCATCAGGCTCAGCGGGTGATTCATGGATTCGGAGAGACTACGAAATCACCCGCAAGTACCGGCGAGACTGGATATCGGAGGTCAAGGAGAGCGGCGCAAAGTGCCCCGCACCCTCACTCCCATTCGATGGTGGCGGGCGGCTTGGAGGTGATGTCGTAGACCACGCGGTTGACGCCGCGCGCCTCGTTGGTGATGCGGCTGGAGAGCCGCGCCAGGACGGCCGGATCGATCCGCGCCCAGTCGGCGGTCATCCCGTCGGAGGACTCGACCGCGCGAATCGCGATCACGCTCTCGTAAGTGCGCCCGTCGCCCATCACGCCGACCGTCTTGAGCGGCAGCAACACCGCGAAGGCCTGCCATACGCGCCCGCCAAGCCCGGCCGCGGCGATCTCTTCCATCACGATCGAATCGGCGCGGCGCAGCAGTTCGACGCGATCGCGCGTCACCTCACCCACGATACGCACCGCGAGCCCCGGCCCAGGGAACGGCTCGCGATCGACGACGTCGGCGCCCAGGCCCAGTTCGCGACCGACCGCGCGCGCCTCGTCCTTGAACAGTTCGCGCAACGGCTCGACCAGCTCAAGGCGCATCCGCTCCGGCAGTCCGCCAACATTATGATGCGACTTGATCACGGCCGAGGGTCCCTTGAACGAGACCGATTCGATCACGTCGGGATAGAGCGTTCCCTGGCCGAGAAATTTTGCGCCGCCGATCGCCTGCGCCTCCTTCTCGAACACTTCGATAAACGTGTGGCCGATGATGCGGCGCTTTTGTTCGGGGTCGAGCACGCCGGCCAGCCGGCCGAGGAACAGATCGGAGGCGTCGGTCACGCTAAGCGCGATTCCGAGCCGTCCAGCGAAGACGGTCTCCATCCGTTCGCGCTCGCCGGCCCGCAACAGCCCGGTGTCGACGAAAACGCATTTGAGACGGTCGCCGATCGCGCGATGGATCAACGCGGCCGCGACCGAGGAGTCGACGCCGCCCGACAAGCCCATCAGCACCCGGCCCTCGCCGCCGACGCGCGCGCGAATCTCGGCGAGCTTGGTCTCGACGAACGCCGCGGGCGTCCAGTCACCCTTCTCGCCGCAGACCCTGAGCACGAAATTGCTCAGCACCCGCATCCCGCATGGCGTGTGCGCGACCTCGGGATGGAACTGGATGCCGCGGAGCAGGCCGTCGCGGGAGCGCACCGCCGCGTACGGTGAATTGCCGCTATGCGCGATCGCTTCGAGCGCCGGCGGTATCGCCTCGACGCGGTCGCCGTGGCTCATCCACACGGGGAATTCGCGGTCGGCGAGACCTTCGAATAATTCGTCGCGGCGGTCGATCACCAGCTCAGAGGGCCCGTATTCGCGCTTGCCGGCACCCGCGCTATGCGCGCCCAGGTGCTGCGCGATCACGTACAGCCCGTAGCAGATTCCCAGCACGGGGCATCCCACGCGCAACACTTCGGGCGCGATATCCGGAGCGTCGTCCTCGTAGAGGCTGGCCGGACCGCCCGACAGGATGATTCCCCGCGGATGCATCGCGCGGATCTTTTCGATCGCGAGATTGTACGGATGAATTTCGCAGTAGACGTGCGCCTCGCGCACGCGGCGGGCGATGAGTTGCGTGTATTGGCTGCCGAAATCCAGAATCAGGATCACGAAATCTGACCTTGGCTAACTATACCGAAGCCCCCGCGGAGCGCGAAAGGCGCGCGGCGCGCGCGTTTCCACAGCCCCGGATCGCGCGCCGCTTTTGCACGGTCACGAGGCTCTTTTCATTTTCTCTTCTTCTGTGCCGGCGCTCTCTTCGGTGCTTTCCTCGGGGCCTTTCCCGGCGCCTTCGTCGGGGCCTTTCTCGGCGACTGCCTCGGCTGCACCACGCCGGTCGCGCGCGCTTCGGCCCAGGTGCGGCCGGTGCGGCGAAAGCTCAGCAGCAGGGGCGTACCGACGAGCCCGAGCGCCGCGCGAAACCGCGTGGCGAGGAACCGCAGGTAGTGCACCGGGATGTCGCGTTCGACGTTGGCGAAAAACGCCAGCCGCGGCGGCGAATGGCCGACCTGGGTGACGTACATCAGCTTGAGCCGCCGCCGACTGACCATCGGCGGATCCATCGCGGCGGTGGCCTCGGCCAAAATCCGGTTCAGATGCGCGGTCTGGAAAGTCGCGCGCCACGAATCGCCGGCCTTGATCGCGGCCGGGATGATCTTGTCGACGCCGTCGCCCGTCAGTGCCGAGGTGAAGAGCATCTCGGCAAACGCCAGAAACGGCACCTGCTCCTGCGCGTCGCGGACGAACGCCGACACGCGCCGCCCCTCCTTGGCCGCGAGGTCCCACTTGTTGCACACCAGCACCAGCGCGCGGCCTTCGCTTTCGACCAGCCGCGCCAGGCGGGCGTCCTGATCGGTGACGCCCTCGGTCGAATCGATCACCAGCACCAGAACCTCGGCGCGCCGGATAGTCTCGATCGCGCGGCCGACCGAGAAATGCTCGAGTTCGCCTTCGACTTTGGCGGGCCGGCGGATACCGGCCGTGTCGATCAGGAGTACGTCGCGGTCGGCGGCGCGCAGGCGCACATCGACCGGGTCGCGCGTGGTTCCGGGCGTGTCGTCGACGATTGCGCGCTCGAAGCCGGCGAGGCGATTCAGCAGCGACGATTTGCCGACGTTGGGACGGCCGATGAGCGCGAGCCTGAGATCCGGCGATGGCGACGGCGCGCTATCGGCAGCAGGCAGGCGATCGACGATCTCGTCGAGCAACTCCTCGACGCCGCGCCCGTGGGCCGCCGAAACGAGCACCATCGGCGAGACGCCCAGCGCATGATACTCGCCAGCTATCGCTTCCATCCCGGCACGGTCCATCTTGTTGATCGCCGCGACCATCGGGCGGCCAGTCTCGCGAATCAAGGCGATCGCCTCGCGGTCGCCGGGGCCCAGGCCGGCCCGTCCGTCGAGCATGAAGACCACGAGGTCGGCCAGCGCGACCGCGCTCAGCGCCCCTTCGGCGACCCGCTCGCCAAGGCGCTCGCGTCCCCCCAATTCGAGTCCGCCACTGTCCACCACGAAAAAATTCCGCCCGCGATGCTCCGCCTGCCCGACATTGAGGTCGCGCGTGGTGCCCGCGATCGGGCTCACGATCGCCCGCCGGCCGCGCGCGATGCGGTTGAACAGGGTCGATTTGCCGGCGTTGGCGCGCCCGACCAAAACCACAACCGGCGCGCCCTCGGGTAGCGCGGCCAACGCGTCCGCGCGGCCGGGATCATGTGCGGCGGGCTTCATCTCAGAGCCCCAACTCCGCGATCTTGCGCGGGCTGCGGGTCCAGTCCTTTTCGACCTTGACCAGGAGCTGCAGAAAGACGTGCATGCCAAGCATTTTTTCGAGTTCCAAACGCGCCGCCGTGCCGATCTGCTTGAGCTGCCGGCCGCCGACTCCGATCAGCATCCCCTTATGCGCCTCGCGCGCGATGACGATCACGGCGTCGATGCGGAGCAGGCGGCGGTCGGCCTCCTCGACGAAATTTTCGATCACCACGGCGGTCGAAAACGGAACCTCCTCGCGCATCGCGAGAAACACCTTCTCGCGCACGACCTCGGCCGCGATCATCCGCTCGGTCTGGTCGGTGTATTCATCCTCGGGCATCAAGGCCGGCCCCTCGGGCAGCATCCGCTTGATGACGGCGACCAGTTCGTCGACGTTTCCGCCCTTGAGCGCACTAACCGGAACGATCTCGGCTTCCGGCAGTTCGCGGCCGCATTGCTCGACTGCGGCGAACAGAGCGGCGCGATCGATGCGGTCGATCTTGTTGACCGCGACCACGCGCGGCACCTTGAGCTCACGCAACTCGGCAAGAAAAGCGCGGTCGCCCTCGCCCAGCGGCGCGCTCGCCTCGACCACACCGACCACGACCTCGCCTTCGCCGAGGCATCGGCGCGCTATCTCGATCATGTGCTGATCGAGGACGCTGCGCGGGCGATGCAAACCCGGAGTGTCGACGAAGATAAGCTGTGCGTCGGGATCGGAACGGATCCCAAGGATGCGCCGGCGGGTAGTCTGCGGGCGCGGCGTGACGATCGCGACCTTGTGGCCGACCATCCGGTTGAGCAACGTCGACTTGCCGACGTTGGTGCGCCCGCCCAGCGCGACGAAACCCGCGCGATGAGGTTCAGCTATGCCCACGTTTCTCGCTCTCGATGCGGTCCAGCGCGGCGCGCGCCGCGGCCTGTTCGCTCTGCTTTTTGCTGCCGCCCTCGCCCTCTCCGAGTTCGCGCCCCGCGATGCGGATGCGGGTGGTGAACATCTTGGCGTGATCGGGCCCGCGCGACGAAACCAATTCGTAGACCGGCTGGCTGCGGAAGCGGCGGTAAGCGATTTCCTGCAATTCCGTCTTGTAGTCGCGCTCGGCGCTCGGACCGCCGATGTCGTCGGCGAAAAGTCCCTCGATCACCTTCTGGGCTGGTTCGAGGCCGCTGTCCTGATAGATCGCGCCGATCATGGCCTCGAACGACGCCGCGAGAATCGATACCTTCTCGCGTCCGCCGCTTTTCTCCTCGCCCTTTCCCAACCTGAAGCGCCCGGCCCACACCGATGTCCTGCGCCTTGGCCGCGAGCGTGCGCCCGTTGACGATCGAGGCGCGCTCCTTGGACAGCACTCCTTCCTTGGCTTCGGGAAGCCGGCGCATCAGCAGATCCGCGATCGCCAGGTCGAGCACCGCGTCGCCCAGGAACTCCAACCGTTCGTAATGCAACTCGGCGCCGACCGCGGCGCTCGGATGAGTGAGCGCCACTCGCAGCAGATCGGGACGGACGAAGGTATAGTTGAGCCGCCGCTCCAGGTCTGCGCGATCGTCTTCAGAGCGCGGCGGCGCCGGCTGAGGGCTCGGCTTGAGCCTCAGCAACTTTTCCAGCCAGCGCCGAAGCCCTCGATTCGCGATGAAACAACCTCAACCTCGTCGTTCCCAAGTATATCGGAACCCTCCACCAGCACGCGGATGTAGTTGCGGCTATAACCTTTTAGCCTACCGTCCGCGTCACGTTCTTCAAGCAAAACTTTAAGCCTGGAACCGCGGAATCTTTCGACAAAGCGGCGCCGCTTGTCCTCGCCAAGCGCTCGCAGCATACCGGCGCGGCGCTTTATCTCTGCCGCCGCCACCTTGCCCGGAAGCTTGGCGGCCGTGGTTCCCGCTCTCACGGAGTACGGGAAGACGTGAAAGTAGGCAAGGGGCAGCGCCTCGATGAACTTGAAGTAATCGTCGAAATCCTGGGTCGTCTCGCCGGGAAACCCTGCGATAAGGTCCGTGCCGATAGCTGCCGAGGGCATTGCCACCAGGATACGTTCGACGCGGTCTCTGAAGTGCGCGCAGATCGTAGCGCCGGCGCATCCGCACCAGCGTCGCGTCGGTGCCGGCCTGAAGCGGCAGATGAAGATGCGGGCAGAACTTGTCGCTCGCGGCCATTATTTCCAGGATCCGATCGCTCAGCTCCTCGGGGTCGAGCGAGCTTATCCTGACCCGGCTGATCGGCGAGCGCTCGTCGACCATCTCCAGCAGCGTCTCGAGATCGACCGGCGGATCGAGGTCGCGTCCGTAGCCGCCGAGATGAACGCCCGTCAGGATGACCTCGCGAAAGCCCGAGGCCGCCAGTTCGTCGAGCGCGGCGAAGATGCGCCGCGGCTCAACGCTGCGCGAAGTTCCCCGCGAGGTCGGCACGATACAGAAGCTGCAGAATTGATCGCATCCTTCCTGCACCTTGAGGAACGCGCGGGTGCGGCCTTCCAACGCGACCGCTCCGAGTTCGATCGGCGCGCGCTCCTTGCGCAGGTTGCTGACCATCACGCGGCTCGAAGCCTCCCCCAGGGCGGCACGTTCGAGATCGCCGGGGCGGCCCAACCCGACGACCGCGTCAATCTCGGCCGCGGCGGCGAGCACCGCCGGATTGGCCTGCGCGAGACATCCGGTCATCACCACGCGCGCGTGCGGGTTAAGCCGCCGCGCGCGGCGTGCGAGCTTGAGGCTTTCCGCGTCGGCGCGATCGGTCACCGTGCAGGTGTTGACGATATAGACGTCGGCGACCTCGTCGAACTCGCACCGCTCCATCCCGCGCGCGCCGAGCCGCGATTCGATCATCGCCGAGTCGTACTGGTTGACCTTGCATCCGAGAGTGGCCACCGCAAACCGTGTCGCACCGGTCGTCATCGCACCAATTTTGATCGCACCGGTCTTCATCGGACTAATCTTCGTCACACCCGTCTTCACAGCGCCCGCTCGATAAACCCGCCGCCGACCACCTCGTCGCCGCGATAGAACACACACGCCTGTCCGGGCGTCACCGCAGGGCCGCCGCCGTCCGCGAAGGTCACGCGCGCCCCCCCGCCGGATTCGATCGTAAGCGTCGCAGGAAGCGCGGGATGGCGATAGCGGATGCGGGCCTCGACCGCGATCGCGCCGGTGCCGATACTTCGCGGGTCGACGAAGCTCAAGTCGCGCGCGATAAGTCCGGCCGCGACGAGATCCTCGCGCGGCCCGACCACGACCTCGCCGCGCCCGGCGCGAATCTCGCGCACGTATAGCGGCGCTGGAGCGCTCAGGCCGAGTCCGCGGCGTTGTCCGACAGTGAAGCGATGCACTCCGTCGTGAGCCGCCAGCACCCTGCCCTTCTGATCGACGATACGCCCGGCGCGCAGGCGATCGGGAGACGCCGCTCGCTCGACGAAGCGGGCGTAGTCGCCGTCGGGCACGAAGCAGATCTCCTGGCTCTCGGGCTTGTCGGCGTTGGCGAGACCAAGCTCGCGCGCGCGCTCGCGCACCTCTGCCTTGGTCATCGCGCCGAGCGGAAAGAGCGTGCGGCTCAGCTCGGATTGCCCGAGCGTGAACAGAAAATACGACTGATCCTTGGCGGCGTCGGCGGCGCGCAAAAGATGGAAGCGGCCGCGCGCGTCGCGCTCGATACGGGCATAGTGGCCGGTCGCGACGAAGTCCGCGCCCAGCGCCGCGGCGCGTTCGCGCAGCCGGTCGAACTTGATCTCGCGATTGCACATCACGCACGGATTGGGCGTCCGGCCGCGCAAGTATTCGGAGACGAAATTGTCGATCACCCGAGCGCCGAACTCCGCGCGCAAATCGACTACGTAGAAGGGGAAGTCCATCCGCTCCGCGACGCGGCGCGCGTCCTCGAAATCCTCGTGCGAGCAACACGTACCGCGCCGCCGCGCGAGCGACGGGCCGGGCGTTTCCGGCGCCAGACGCATCGCCACCCCGACCACGTCGTAGCCGCGCTCGCACAAAGTCGCCGCGGCGACGGAACTGTCCACGCCGCCCGACATCGCGACCAGCACTCGCGCGCTCATCGAACCGCCTCCGCCACGGCGTCCGGTCTCGCCGCCGCGGGCGCGGCCAGCGGCTCGGATGCCCGAACCCGCCGCCACACGCGTGCGATGATTTCGCCGGCGCGTTCGACTTCCGCCGCGGTCGTGTTCCATCCAAGACTGAGGCGGAGCGAACTGCGCGCCTCGTCGCGGCCGAGACCCATCGCGAGCAGCACGTGGGAAGGCTCGACCGCGCCGGCCGCGCACGCCGACCCCATCGAAACTTCGACCCCCTCGAGGTCCAACGCGATCAGCATGCTTTCACCGAGTACGCCGGGAAAGGTCAGGTTGAGAGTGTTGGCAATTTTATAGCGAGCCGATCCGTTGAGACGAAGATCCGGAATCGCGGACTGAAGAAACTCGAGCAACCGCGCCGCCAGCGACGCGACGCGCGCCGACTCTTCTTCGAGATGCGCGCCGGCGGCGTCAGCCGCCGCTCCGAAAGCCACCGCGCCCAGCAGATTCGGCGTGCCGGCACGGATCCCGGCTTCCTGCGGTCCGCCAAGCATCGCGGGCGCAATGGCCACCCCGGCGCGAACGTAAAGCGCGCCGATTCCCGCCGGTGCGCCCAGCTTGTGACCGCTCATCGTCAAAAGATCGCACCGCAAATCATCGACCCGCATCGGGATGCGGCCGGCGGCCTGCGCGGCGTCGATATGGAACAGCGCTCCCGCGCGCGCGATCGGCTCGGCCATCGCGGCCACGTCCTGAATCGTACCGACCTCCGCGTTGGCGAGGCCCAGCGACACCAGCGCGGTGCCCGCGTCGAGCGCTTCGGCCACTGCCGCCGGAGCGATTCGCCCGTCGCGGCCCGGAGCGACCCGGATAATCTCCAAGCCGCTGGCCGCCGAGAAATTCGAGCGGCGCAAGGATCGAAGAGTGCTCGATGGACGAGCTGACGATTTTTCGGCGCGCCGTTCGAGCGTCGGCCACGCCGCGAATCGCGAGGTTATTCGACTCGGTGCCGCCGCTGGTGAAGACTATTTCGCGCGCCGCGGCGCCGATAAGACGCGCGACCCGTGAGCGGGCCTCCTCCAGCGCGCGGCGCGCGCGTTGGCCGCCTCGATGGACCGCGGCGGGATTGGCTTCGTCCGTCTCGCTGAAGTGCGCGATGGCGGCGCGCGCTTCGGGTCGCAATGGGGCCCCGGCGTTGTGGTCGAAATAGATGCGCATACGAGTTTGATAGGCCCCGGGCGAACGATTAACTTAGCCTAGCGGATCGGGCGACAAAAGTCGTCGCGACGCAAACTATTAATGGCGATGCCTGAAGTAATCGTGGTGGGCGCCGGAGTGGTGGGATGCAGCCTCGCGTTCCATCTGGCCCGGGCGGGGGCGCGAGTCACTGTCTTCGACAAGGAGCGCGAAGTGTGCGCCGGGATGACCGCGCGTTCGGGCGCGCTGCTCCGGATGCATTACACCTTCGCGCCGGAAGCGGAACTCGCGTGGAAAAGCCTGCGCTACTTTGCCCATTGGGAAGAGATGGTCGGCCGTGACGCCGAGGGGCGCGGATGCGGCTTCGTCAAGACCGGATTCACGATCGTGGTCGGCCCACCCAACGCCGAGCGGTTGCGCGCCAACGTGGCGATGCTGCGAGCGGTGGGTATCGATACCAGCGTGGTCGAGCCCGCGGAGCTTCGCAGGTTCGAACCCGCAATCAGCGTCGATGACGTCGCGCTTGCCGCCTACGAGCCGCAGAGCGGCTATGCCGACCCGGTCGCGGCCACGCGCTCGATGGCGGAGGCGGCGATGCGCTACGGCGCGATGTTCAAGCTGGGAGTTCCGATCGCCACGATCGACGCGGCAAGCGCCCGGGTGCGCGGCGTGGTTGAAGCGTCCGGCACGCGGCACGCGGCCGACGCGGTATGCGTGGTGGCCGGCCCGTGGACCGATCGGCTGTTGAAGCCGTTGGGCGCGCCGATTGGAATCCGCGCGGATCGCGCGCAGATAGCCTTTTTCAAGCGGCCCGCGACACTGCGGCATGGCGGATGTATCGACACGATTTCAGGCAGCTATTTCCGCCCGCACGGCGGCGCGGAGACCTTGATCGGCCTTGGCGACGTGAAGGCGGAATACGAACCCGACCCGGACAGCTTTCGCGAAGACAACGACGCCGACTTCGTGACCGAGGTCGCCGAGCGCCTGGCGCATCGGGTGCCATCGATGGCTGGAGCGGCCTACTCGCGCGGCCACGCCGGCATCTACGACATCAGTCCCGACTCGCGCGCCGTGATTGGTCCGGTCCCGGAGGCCGGTGGCCTCTACGTCGCTGCGGGTTTCAGCGGGACCGGTTTCAAAACCGCGCCGGCCGTGGGCGCCGCGATGGCGGAGTTGATTCTTACCGGCCGCGCCACGACCGTCGACCTGCGACCGTTCGGTTTCGAGCGTCTGCGCGAGGGAAGGCCGATCCGCGGCGAGCACGAGTACATGATGGGCGCCAACTTCGGTCATAAGCTCTGAGCCGCCGGCCCTCGGATGAGAGCCGTCCGAAGGTGTGGGCCGCCGCGGACCGCGCTGATGTTCGCTTGTCTGGCGGCCGTGCTGGCGGCGGTACTGGCGGTTGGATGCGTCGTTGAGAATCCTCAGCCGCCACCACCGCCCCCTCCCCCACCAGCGTTGCCCGCGGGACTTGTTATCCAACCCTCGTCGCTGGCCGAGGACGCGCAGGGAAACCTGTGGTTCACGATCCTGGGAATTCCCAAGGCCGGGCGCCTTGGCAGTGACGGATCGCTCAGCGAGTTCACGCTGCCGCCGGTCAGTTTCGGTGCAAACATAATCTACGGGCCCGAGGGCAACCTGTGGATGGTCGGGATCACAACGCTCGGATCGACGGTCGCCGGTAACATCATCAGACTAACGTCCGCCGGAACGAGCACGTTCTATGAACTCCCCGGCACGTGGGTGCCTGAGGGGCTCGCGGCGGGACCCGACGGCAATCTGTGGTTCACCGCATGGGAGGGAGCGAATCCCGACGGGGCCGTGGCGATCGGACAAATAACGATGGCCGGCGTCATCACTATCTTTCCGCTGCCCGAGCGGGCGACCGGCCCCGCAACCATCACGAGCGGCCCGGACCACAGCATCTGGTTCACCGAGTCGCCGGTGGGGCGCATCGGCCGGGTCGCGCTTGACGGCAGAGTCCTCGAATACCCACTTCCGCGCAAAGGCTCGTTGCCCGCGCAAATCGCCGGCGGCTCCGACGGCAACATCTGGTTCACGGAAAATTTCAGCGACCGCGTCGCGCGAATCACGCCGAAAGGCCAGGTCACCGAATTCACTCTGCCGGTGTCGGGCAAATACGAAGCGATCATCCCGGGTCCCGACGGCAACTTGTGGATCGCCGTCAATCATCCAGGCTCGGCGCCGAACTCCACGGCCGGCGCGATCGTGCGGATGACCACCAGCGGCGTGGCGACGGTATTCGCAATACCGGGCGGCGCCGACGTAACCGGTCTGATCGCCCGGCGCGACGGCACATTGTCGTTCACCGAACGATGGGTGTCGGGGGGTTCCACCTATATCGGACGCATCACCACGGCCGGGCAAATCACCGAGACTTCAGTCAGCCTGAAAAAGTGAACGGCACGACCACCGTTTTGCGGATTTCAAAATGCAGTGCGTCTGGTTTTTTGCAACAGGGCTAGCGCGCCTGGACTGCGGCGGCGTTCTGATTTGTCCGTGACTTTAATGAACTCCTTCGCGGTACGGAACTTGCGCTTGCTCTTGCGTCATGAACCTATGGCGCAAATCCGCGAATCCGCAGCGAGCCCCTCGGCTCAAACACGATTTCGTGATCGGACCGCAGCGTCAGAGCGACCTGTTCGGACGGCCGGCGCGGCTCTACCACTGCGTGCGATGCAAATGGAGCTTCCTGGTATGCGGGAGCATAGTCGCGGTCGTCGACGGGGACGGCAAACCGGTGGTTGGCGAAGAAAGTCTCCGGCGGTTCAATACGCTCGGAGAAGGGCCTTGCCCGGTACTCGAAGCTTTCGTATCGGAAGCGATGGCCCATGCCAGCGCCCTGCGGCCGCCGGTGCGCAGAAAGTTTGACCAGCCCGCCAATCCAGCTCCCGGCCACGGGCCTTCGTGGTCCGGCTGGCCGCGGCCTCCGCTGCGCGTGCTTACCCGGCTGAGAGAAAATCTCGGAAGGTAGCTCGAAAGCCGGCCGCGAGCGGCAACGCGCGCCGGTGGGCTCGACCGCGGGTCGCCAGTTATATACCATACCCCCTATGGTATATGCTGAGGTGACCCGCTGATGGGCCATACGATTAAGGAAAAAGCCAAGCTTCTTGCCCGGGTGCATCGCGTCCGCGGCCAGATCGAAGCGGTCGAGCGGGCGCTTGAAGAAGAGCGCGGCTGCTCGGACGTCCTCCACCTGGTGGTCGCGGCGCGCGGCGCGATGAACAGCCTGATGGCCGAGATCATCGCGGATCACATCCGGATGCACGTCGTCGACCCTTCGCGCGAACGCGGATCGGCTCGCGCGAAAGGCGCGGAAGAGTTAATCGGCGTCGTCCAAGCGTACCTGAAGTAGCCGGGGGTGAGGCCGATGGAAGCTTCCCGGAAAATCCCCGCCGTCGCTTCGACCGAGGCGTTCCAGGCCGGCGCAATGCCGTCGGCCGCCGGCGCGAGCGAGCGTCGCCCCGCTCTGACGCCGATCGAAGCGGCTCGAATCGCGGTTGTGGCGCTCAGCGCCGCCGCGGTCTGGTTCCATTTGTGGGAGCCATCCCCTCGAATCAGCGTGATTGGCGCGCTCGGTGTCATGATCGGCGGCTGGCCGATCTTCAAGGAGGCCGCTCACAACGTCGCCGCGCGGCGGATGACGATGGAACTGTCGATGGCGATCGCGATCGTAGCCGCGGCGGCCATCTCCGAGTACTTCAGCGCACTCGTCATCACGGCATTCGTGCTGATCGCCGAGGTGCTCGAGGGGATGACCGTCGCCCGCGGCCGGCGGGCGATCCGCGACCTCCTGGACTGCCTGCCGCGTACGGTCACGATTCGCCGCGCGGGCCGAATACGTGAGGCCTCAGCCGAAGATCTCAAGGTGGGAGATTCCGTTCTGGTCAATCCCGGCGGCGCGGTGCCCGTGGATGGCGTGGTGGTGAGCGGTCATTCGTTCGTCGACCAGGCGCGGATTACCGGCGAGTCGATGCCGGTTGAAAAACTTCCAGGCGCAATTGTCTACGCGGGGACAATCAACCAATCCGGCGCGCTGGAAATCCTTGCGGAGCGAATCGGCCGCGACACCAGCTACGGAAAGATCATCGAAGTGGTCGAGAACGCCGAGCGTTCGCGCGCTCCGGTACAGCAACTCGCCGATCGATTGGCGGGCTACCTGGTATATTTCGCGCTCGCCGCCGCGGCCCTCACTTTCATAATCACCCGCGACCTCCGCTCCACCATTTCGGTGGTGATCGTCGCGGGCGCATGCGGAATTGCCGCGGGTACGCCGCTCGCGATTCTCGGCGGTATCGGCCGCGCGGCGCGTCTCGGCGCGATCATCAAGGGCGGTCTTTACCTTGAGACGCTTGGCCGGGTGGACACGGTGGTGCTCGACAAGACGGGCACGCTGACCTTTGGCCGTCCTGAAGTACAGGCGGTGATTCCGGCCGCGGACGTGTCGGAGGCCGAGGTTATTGTCGCGGCGGCGTCGGCCGAGATGCGCTCCGAGCATCCGCTTGGCAAAACGATCGTCGCACGCGCCGTCGCGGAGCGCCGCCCCATCCACGAACCCGAGCGCTTCGACTACCGCCCGGGACGCGGCATTACCGCCGTGATTGACGGCGCGACGGTGCTTGTCGGTAATCGTGCGATGCTCGACGAGCACGGAATCAAGGTTTGGCAGGCCGCGCCGATCGATTCGGACCCTGCCGCCGAAGTGTTCGTCGCACGCGAGGGCCGATTTATCGGAACGATCCGCGTGGCGGATGCCATTCGTCCCGAGGCTCGCCGCGCGGTCGAGGCGTTGGGCCGGATGCGCGTCCGGGCCATCCTGCTTACAGGCGATACCGGGCCGGTGGCTGAGAAGGTAGCGCGCGATCTGCGAATCGATGAAGTCGAGAGCGGCTTGTTGCCCGACGCCAAGCTCGCGCGCATCAAGCATCTCGTGAGGCAAGGTTCAGTGGTCGCGATGGTCGGTGACGGAGTCAACGACGCGCCCGCTCTGGCCGAAGCCAGCGTGGGGGTCGCGATGGGCTCGGGAACCGATGTCGCGCGAGAGAGTGCCGATGTGGTCCTGCTCGGCAACGATCTGTTGAAATTCACCGAGACGCTGGCGATCGCGCGATGGACGCGCCGAATTATTTTGCGGAATTTCGCCGGGACGATCGCAATCGACACGGTGGGCATCGCACTAGCCGCCGCCGGGCTGCTCAATCCACCACTGGCGGCCTTCATTCACGTCGCGTCCGAACTCGCCTTCATCCTTAATTCGGCGCGCCTGCTCCCGCCTCCCGGGCGTCCGGGCCGAACGAATTCTGAAATCGCAACCGGGGCTCGCCACGAGTTCATCGGAAAGGCCGCTTAGGGACGCTTGCAACGTCCCGACCGGCCGCGGTCCGATTCGTTGCAAGACGCCCGTGCGGTTGCTAGCGAGTGAATACTCATCCGTAAGCTCTCCGGGTTTTGGAGGGGCCCGTCCCGATGACGCAGGCGCAGTATTTCCTCAAGCCTTCCCTGGGCGAACGCATTTTCAATCGCGTGTTCGGTATCGCGATCGGCCTGGGCGTCGGCTTGGGGCACAACTTCGTGGTCGAAGTCAGAGGGCGCAAAAGCGGCCGAATTTTTTCCGCCCCGATCGACCTGCTCGAGTTCGCGGGACGCCGTTACCTGGTAGCGCCGCGCGGCGAGACCAACTGGGTGCGCAACGCGCGCGCGGCTGGACGCGTCACGCTGCGCAAGGGGCGCCGACGCGAGGAATTCGCGGTGCGCGAGGTTGATCCGGCCGGGCGACCCCAGTTGCTCAAGGCCTATCTCGATCGATTCGCGTTGACCGTGCAGCGCTATTTTCCGCTACCCCGGGAATCTCCCGCGGCCGACTTCGTTCCGATCGCCGAACGTTATCCGGTATTCGAGCTCACACCGACCGGCGGCGCGCCGTCGCCCTAGCTGGTCTCCAGTTCCGCTTCCGCGAAATCCTTGATCTTCGGGTCCCATCGAAAGGCCGCGGCGCGCGCGAACTTTGCTCCGCGCACGGAGATCACGATGTAGACGGTGTCGGGATAATCGGGTTCGCCGGGGTCGAACGAGCAGGCCTGGGCGCGATCGGTCGCCGAGAAATACGCGTCGTGATCGGGATGTGAATGATAGACTGCGTCGAGCCGCAGCCGGCGGCGGTCGACTTCGTTCATCACCGCCAGATGCTCGCGCGGCTCCATCAGGAAGGCCGTGCGCGCGTCGCGCGCAAAGGCAACTGGGTCCTCGGCGTGCTTGAGGTTCTGGATGTTGGTTATCGGGCGGACTTCCTCGACGGCGTTCCCGCCCGCGACCGGATGGTCGCTGATGATGAAGCCGCAGCACTCGAACGGGAATTCGCGCTCGGCTTGCGCGACGATCTGGTCGAAGGTCGCTTTGCGGATGGTGACGGATTTCATGGAGATCTTCGGCGGACGTAAGCTTTTTCACATCCGGAGAATTGAGACGCCCGCACGTGAAAAACTTATCCGCTCCGCAGCCTCGCCACAACGGTGCCCGCGCACGCCGGGCGGAACGATGCCGCTTTGCTTGCCCGTGGCGCGCCCGCGCTGTAGGAAGTAGGCCGATGGGAACGTAGCGCAAGATTGAGATGGAGAACCAGGAAATGGAACGGACGGCGATTCGTCTTGGCGGCGTCGAGCTCAGCTCCTCGGTGATGAACGCTTCGGGGCCGCATTCGGCCGAACGCGGCGAGATCTACGAGCTCAGCGAGCAGCATCAGGGGGCTCTCGTATTCAAGTCGTGCAACGTCGCGGGCCTCGATGCGCCCGAGAATCTGAAGAACCGGGGCGTGGAGCATTTCGCCGCGATCGCGCGTGAGCTGGTGCCGCGCCACAAGGTGATTATCGCCAGCGTGGTCGGCAATACCGAGGACGAGATCGTCAAGGTGGCGGGCATCCTCGATCGCGCCGGCGTCAGAATCGTCGAACTCAACCTTGCCGATGACTACGTGATGAACTCGGTCGCGCCGTTCGCGTCCTACGAGCGGCTCAAGGCGCTCATCGGACGGGCGCGTGGCGAGATCGCCGCCGCGCTCGCGATAAAGCTGCCGCCCAAACCGGGCGCGATCGAGGCCGCGGCTATCGCCGGCCTGCTCAAGGAAACGGGCGTCGGAGTCGCGGTATGCGCCAACGACCTGCCCAAGGACCTGGAGATCGACATTGCCACCGGCCGTATCAAGGGTGCCGCGCGTCCGCTCTCGCAGGCGCATACGTTCTGGCGGCTCGGCGACGGAGTGTACGACGTCGTGGCTGTGGGCGGGGTCAACACCGGACGTGACGCCTACGTCGCGCATCTCACGGGCGCCAAGGCCGTCGGTGTCGGCTCGGCCTTGATGAAGGAGGGGGCGGGCGCGCTCGGGCGCATCGATCGCGAGCTTAACGGGATGCTCGAAAAGAGCGGCAAACGCTCGGTGAACGAGATTCTCGGCACGGCGCACTTCGAGATTTAGTATCTAGGTTAGACCGCCGCGCCGTCGTCGCCGGTCAAAAGCCGGCGACACCCGCTCACTCATTGGTGGCGAGCCGGCCGATTGTTCCCGCACGAAAAAGCACCATCAAGCCGAACCGGCGGCCTGAGCAGGCCCATCGCAACACGCCGTTCGGCGAGGAGGTGCGCGAGACCGGCTACTTGCCCCGTTTCTCGCGGCTCTGCTACCTTCGGCGGACGGTCGTGCGGCAAGGCCCGTCCGCCTCAACGCAAGTCTCGAGTCCCCGTCGTCTAGCTCGGCCTAGGACACCGGCCTTTCACGTCGGTAACACGGGTTCAAATCCCGTCGGGGACGCAAGTCAGTTTCTCAATAAATCCCCGCCTTTTTCGCATCTTCTTGTTCTCCGAATTTCCGAAATAAACACGGGTCCCGGTTGCGCTCAAAATCTTGGGCGTAAGGCGGCGATATATCGGTCAGCCGGGACCATATAGCTTCTTCGCGATCGGTTCACTAGAGTTGTTCAATAACTTTCTCTGACGTCTTTCGTCGGTCAAAGAGGTCGCGTTGCGTCATGGCGCGCGAGAAGAACAAATCGTTCACAGGGCCTGAAGAACAGGAGGAGATGACCGTCGTTATCCTCCGTTTCAAGGGCGGCGGTGAAACACTCCGTAAGGGCTTCGATACGGTAAGTCAAGCGCTCGCAGCTCTGGGTCCCAGTACACCTGCCCCGTCTCCCCGGAGGCCTCTACCTCCACGGACCGAAGTTAAGGTGCTGCCGAATGGCGATGAGGGCACGGAAAATGCTCCAGCTGACGATGTTGATGATGAATTTTTTGAAACTGAAAATGGCAGTTCAGTGGAACTTCGGCAGCAGGGAGCCGCACGCAAATACTACACGCCGAAATTTCTTACCGATTTGAAGCTGAGCCCGGAAGGTCAGACACCCTGGAAGGAATATGCGGCTTCAAAAAATCCGCAGGTCGAGGCTGACAAGTACATGGTTGCGGCAGGATGGCTAACGGAGCACGGCGGGAACGAAAAATTCAAGATTGCGCATGTCTTTACATGTTTTCGGGCTATGGACTGGAAGATGCAGAAAGACTCGTCGCAGCCAATGCGTGCGCTCAAAAAGAACAAGAGCTATTTAGACAGCCTCGGTGCAGGTCACTGGAAGCTGACGGACATTGGACTTGAATACGCGAAGTCGCTTCCTAAAGCTGCGGCGTAACCATTTTGGAAAACGACCTGAGCGAATTTAAGCAGCTCGTCACCGGTCTGTCGGAAAAAAGCCACGGAGATAAAATAAAGCTCTTTGGCTGGTTTCTTCATGCGCAGCGAAAGCTTGCACACTTTCAGGCCGCCGATATCGGCAAATGCTACGACACGCTGCACATGGCACGGCCTGGGTCCTTCGGCGGATACTTCGACAATCTTATTAAACGCGGCGATCTCCCGAAGAATAATTCCGGCTATCGACTCGAGAATAAGGTCCGCGAGGCGCTTGATACGGAATACGGCACCCGCGAAATCACCGTCCAGGTAACTCACCTTTTGCTCAAGCTCCCGGATCAGATCCCCGATTTGGCGGAGCGGACATACTTAAACGAGGCGCTGATTTGCTATAAGCATGGGGCTTTCCGCGCGGCTGTCGTGATGACGTGGAATCTGGCTTATCATCATCTAATGGATTACGTCTTCAAAAAATACTTGGCAGATTTCAACGCGCGCTGGCAGTTTGTTTATCCAGGGCATCATAGCAAGGGGACGAGGGTGATCGCGGGAATGGACGACTTTGCTGATCTGAAGGAATCAGAAGTGCTTAGGATCTGCAATTCGGCCAACATCATCACGAAGGATGTCCATCGCATCCTTGATGAGAAACTTGGAAAGCGGAATTCTGCCGCGCATCCTTCGAGCGTGGCGATCGAGCAGCTTCAGGCCGAAGCTTTTATCGACGATCTGATAAAGAATGTCGTGCTAAAACTTCAGTAGCTCAACAAGATCGTTTGTGGTTCGCCGTCGGTCATGATGGTATCTTTGCCCTCTCTGAGATTGAAATCAGAAGGTCACGAAATTCTGGCGGCGTTGCAGAACGTTCTTGCCCTGGGCGCCAAAGAACGTTGAGGCCTTCTCGTAGTTGAAACTCAACTGATACGGTTTCACGCATGTCCACGCCACGTTTTGTCGGCCAATCGACGGGCGCAGGCGGTTCGTCGCCGTGATACAGAAGCCAAGTTCTCCTTCTGGCGCGGCCCGCGATCGTTCCCTCCCAAGCCGGACCGGCCGAAGCTATCGAACGGTCCCTCTGAGTTTCTGGCGCTGGCGGCTGGTCGCTTCGTGATCGACCGCGAGTGATTCCTCGTCGATGTGTCCAGTAAAAATGACGCCGTAAATGTCGCGCGCCTTTTCGATCGAGACGTATTTCTCGAGCACGTCCAGATGCACGCGATCGGGGTCGCGCTCGAGCGGGCTGCCATAGCCGCCGCCGCCGCAATCGGACCCGACGATAAACTCCCCGGGCCGAATCATCTCGGCGGATACCGAGGGCAGTCGCGTTTCGGTACCCTCGCGGTCGATTTTCAACGCGTAAGGAGCCTGTCCCGAATGACCTCCGTGGATCCCTTTCGGCGGATTCACGCTGCCGTCCAGCGGGTAAATGACCGTCATTGAGTCGTGCCTGGGGCCGAACACGCTATATCCGGCGGGAGCTCCGCGAAAACGGCCGGCGCCACCGGAATCGGCCTGCAGGCGGACCGAATGGAAACGAATCGGGTATTTCTGTTCGTCAATCTCGATGCTGTCGCGATAGCTGACTCCGCCGGCCACGGGCAGGAGATACGTGAGCCATCCATCGCCGTGTGCGGTGGCGGGGCCTCCGTTGTTGCCGATAAAAAATTGATTAACGTATGGATCTCCTTCTCGACGCCAATCGTCGCCCGAGATAACCGCATAACCGGGGCCCATCCCCAATCCACCTTCGGCCACGCCGAATCCATCGCCGATTTTCGCAAACGCGGCCTGGGTTGCATTCACCAGCCTGTCGCCAACGTTGGTCGTGGCAACTGAACAGGAAGCGGGAAACTTGGGAATTCCGACCACGCAGTTCTCACGCAGCAGTATCGTGATCCTGCGGAACCCGCCGGCGTTGTGCGGAATCGTCGGATCGAGTGAATTGAAAACTCCGATGACCGCGTTGCTCATGGCGCAGGCACGCGACTGGTTGAGCCCGGCCTCGACGCAATCGATATTATCGCGAAGGTCGATGACGATGCGCCCTTCCTGGGCGTCGACGGCCAGCTTTATCTTGATAGGTATTCCATCGGGCACTGCCGGGAAGGGATCATGAATCGCGGTGTTTTCCAATTCACCGCTCGGCAGTTGCCGGATCGCGTTGATCATCCGCCGTTCCGAGTAGTCAAACCATTCGCTGACGAATTCCCGGATCAAATCGACACCATACTTGGCAACGAGTTCTTTCAGCCGGCGTTCGGCGATCCGTGCCGCGCCCAGCATCGCCAGGTAGTCGCCATACCATTGCTCCGGTACTCTGATGCGCCGGCGACACATCCGGATAATGTCCTGCACGTCGCGGTAATTACGCTGTATCCGCACGCACGGAAAATTGAGCGCGCCTTCTTCATAGATATCGCGCGCGAAAGGCATATAGGTAGTAGGCATGCTATTGCCGCAGTCGGCCTGATGAGCTTTGGCACATGCGGTAAATAGATGCCGCCCTTCCACAAAGACCGGCACGATAATGGTATGGTCGGCGTGATGGGTATTACCCAGATACGGGTCATTGTGCAGAAAGGCGTCGCCCTCGGCCAGATCGTCATGCAGCTCGCACATCGCCTGAGTCAGAAAATGCGATCCCAGCACGTGAACCGGCGCCCCTTCGGCGGCGGTCAGCAGTTGGTTATCGGCGGTGACCAGCGAGCAGGAAAAGTCGCGGGCGCTTGCGAGCACCGCCGAACGGCCCGCTCTCAGCAGGGTGTTGGTCATCTCCCGGCAGATCGTATCCAGACGATTGCTGATTACCGCCAGCAGGATCGCGTCAAGTTTTGCCGATCCGTTGGTTCCGACATCGTTGCTCATATCTTTGCTCCATCGCTTGCTGCTGACCGCGTCGCGCGAATCACGAATTTATCTGATTTCCAGTAAATAGTTGCGGAAAGGCGTCACGCTCGCCGAAGTCCCGGGATAGACCACAACGGTGGTAGTGGGCTCGTCGATAATCGCGGGCCCTTCGATCACCATTCCCGGGCAGAGATCTTTGCCGAGATAGCGCGGGGTATCGCTCCTGCCGATACCGGAAAAGTAGGCTGGATGTTTAACGCGCGCTTCGAGTTTCGCGCTCTTCGGCGGCTCCTCGCGCCGTAGTGGAGGAGCGTCGAGAACCGCCGTCAGCCGCCCACGCCAATATGCGCATTCAATCTGTTGTTCAGGTTCTTTTACCGCAAAGACCCGCTCGTGCTCTTCGTGAAACGCATCCAGCATCCGCTTGAGGTCTTCCGCGCCTTCGAACCGTCCCTGGGCCAGCGCGACCTCGAGCTCCCACACCTGGTAGGGATAGCGCGCTTCGACGAAATAGTCGATCTGGAATTTGCCAAGCCCTTTCCCGCGCAGCCGCTCGGAGAACTGCTCGATCGATTCACCGATTTGCGCCAATGTCCGATTCACGTCGTCATAGGGAAATTCCGACGTGTACGCCAGTCTGCTCCTGCTGAACTCGGTCAGGATATTCGAGAACTGACCGCCGCAAGCGCTTAGCGCTCCGGCGGTACGCGGCACGAGCACCTGGCTGCACCCCAACTCTCGCGCGATTGGCAGGATACTCAGTCCGGCCGCGCCGCCGCCGGCGATAATCAGGCTCTCCCTCGGATCGATTCCCTGGTTGATCGTGATGTCTCTGATCGCGCCCACCATGTGCTCATTGGCGATTTCAAGGATTCCGTGCGCTCCTTCCTCGAGATTCTTACCGAGTTCCCGGGCGATCCCGGCCACCGCGTGGCGTGCCGCGTCAACGTCCAGCCTCATTCGCCCGTCCAGGAAATAATCCGGGTCGATATACCCTAGTACCACGGCCGCGTCGGTCACCGTGGGAAGGACGCCGCCGCGTCCATAGCAGGCCGGACCGGGTTCGGAACCCGCACTCCGCGGCCCCACCCGCATGAGTCCGCCGGAATCAATCCACGCGATCGAGCCGCCGCCCGCGCCGATACTGGCCACGTCCACCGACGCGAGCCCGGTGATATGGCCGGTGAATCGTTCGCCCAGCCAGGTTTCGCGCGTGAATTTGACTACCCCGTCACGCACGAGGCTTACATCGAAGCTCGTGCCGCCCGTATCGCATACAATGATGTCGCGAAGTTCCGCTTCCGCCTGTCCGTAACTTCGGCCCGCGACCGGGGCCATCGAAGGCCCGGACTTGACGAGAAGGATGGCACGTTCGACCACGTCCGCGAGGTGCATCACCCCTCCGAACGAGGTAGCCACGAGGAGTTCTCCAACAAAACCCGCTCGGCGCAAGTCGCTCTCCATCTGTTGCAGATGGCTGCTGATCAGCGGCTTCAGCGAGGCATCGATTGCGGTTGAAGAGGCACGGCGGTACTCGCGTATGATCGGATTCAACCGATGCGAAAGGGTATAAGGCACCCCGGGCAGCCGCTCTTCGATAAGCTGACCCATCGCTGCCTCATTCGCCGGATTGACCGGCGACCACAAGAAGCAGACCGCTACTGCCTCAACCCCTCGCTTGCGCAGAGTTTCCAGCACCTCGCACGCCTGGCGGCGATCGAGCGGGAGCACGACCTGCCCTTCCGAATCGATGCGCTCTTTAATCTCGAATGTCAGTCGACGGGGGATATACGGTTGTGGATAGACCGCCGCCAGGTCGTAGGGATTAGTCTTGCCGCCTTCTCGAAGCACCAGGATTTCGGGAAACCCCTCGGTGACCAGCAGCGCGGTCTTGGCGGTTTTGCCTTCGATTATCGCGTTTGTCGCGTGCGTTGTTCCGTAGATCAAAAGGTCGGTCTTGCTGAGCACCGTGGCAACGTCCATCCCAAGCTGCTCGGCAACCATCCTAAAGGCACCCTCGATCCCCTGGAAGATGCGCCCGAAGGTGGTCGGGGACTTGCCCAGATACATGTTTCCTTGCTCGTCGGCGAGCACAAGGTCGGTGAAAGTGCCGCCCGTATCAATCGCGATGCGATAACCCATGTTCAACAGTCTCCGTGCCGGGCGTGATTACTGCCTGGAACCTCTTTACGTACGTACCCCGCGGAAAAAATTCGGAGCGTCAAAGAAATACCCCGGGACCTTCCGCAGGATAAATCGAAATTACGATTCGCGCACGCCGGCCGCAACCGAATCGCGCACTTGCGACAGCAAATCGCGCCTGTGTGCGCGCGACCCGCGGATGGCGCGGGCCGCTTGCGCCGTCGCGGTTTGCGCAGCCACTAAGCCCTCTGGACTGTCGGATTCATTAAATGGACGCTTGGACAGTCTCGGTCGTGGTGACACCGTTGGCCGGGACACTGATGATATCGAAGATTTGACTGCTCTTACGATTAAAAACAGTACCGCCCTTGGTGGCGCCCGTGGCGGCCTCGATCTCGTAGCTGAGTTGAGCTTGATCGGAGTCTGCACTCAAGAGAAACCACGAGTAAGGAATAATGACCGTACACTTGGCCGTGCCTCCATTGCGGGTCGCGTTGACAGTGGCTGAGTCCTGAATCTCATTCGAGATTTGGAAGGTCACGGAGTTTTGTTCGGTCACATTGGCAAACACGGCGCAGTGTATGGGCGTGGCCGCTGGTATCGCTGATGAAACCGTGATCGTAAACTGGGTGATGATCTTGCCTCTGGTTGCTGCCACCGTTGCCGGACTCACGGTTGGCCGCAAAATAGGCCCAGCCGGGGTCGTGCGTGAATTCAGACGCCCGGGGAGAAGCTCGGGGCGGGATTCCGTATTGGCGTCTTGGCTCCAGGCCGTACCCGCGAGGATGCTGACAAAAGCCAGGACCAAGAAGGTCTTCATGCCCTTCATATATCCCTCCTAAACGGCGAACACGTATAGCAGGTGCCAGGGCTCCTGAGAACCCTCCCGGACCTCACTTAATAGACGCGAGTAAATTGGAGAGTAGACCAGCATCAATCATATACTTTCATACAACATTCGCGAGCGCTTCTTCACGCCAAACTCCCGCCCGGCTACGATCCGCTTGTGCGATCGTCCTGATCGCATTAGGAAAGTTACGTTATAAAGGCATGGTTGAGAACACAGAAATACATGGCCCGTCCACGGATTCCGTTCCCGCGCTCGACATGGGCGCAGTCTCGAAGCTAAAACATGCGACCGGCGCGGTGTTTGAACCTTGGTTTGACCGCGCCAATGTATGGCTCGATACTCAGATGGAGTGGTTGATCTGGCTAGTCGTGTTTGTCGGTTTTTGTCTCCGGATCCGACTTGCCGGGGAGTCATACCTCAACGGTGACGAAACTCAGATCATGCTCCCGCCGTTGCAACACGGTCTTTTCAAGGTTTATAAGGCGGCGCAGCATTTTCCATACGGCCCAATCATGAATTTTGGGCTGCACTTCATGACGTTTTTTGGGAGTTCAGAACTCTACTTCCGGATGCCTTCCGTTATCGCCGGGACTCTACTCATTTTCGTCGGATACAAATGGGTAGCCGAGACATTCAACAAGAGCGCCGGGCTCATTACAGGTTTATATCTCGCTTTTTCACCGCCGCTAATCACTCTTTCTGCAGAGGTGCGGCACTATATAACGCACGCCCTCTTCGTCGCCTGCTCTCTCTATTGCCTCGAGCGCGCCCTGCGTGAGACGTCCAGCAAATGGATGCGATATTTTGGGATAGCGCTGCTGTTGGCCGTACTGACGATGTACATGTCCATCTGGTACATCATCGCTCTTGGCGTCTATGCGACCTTATGCTTTCTCGTCGAAGAGATTCCCCGCGCCGTCATTCTCGAATGGCTGAAGGTTCAGGCGGCCGTGGTCATCGTCCTGGCCGTGGCTTACGTCACCCATCTGCGTAAGCTGCGCGGTGACGCGGCAGAGCGCCTGGCGCGTGACGGATGGTTACGCTCATCCTATTTCCACCCTGAAGCACAAACTGTACTTAACTACTTGCGCGAGGCCACCGGTAACCTGTTCGGATACATCTTTGCCAATGACAGATTGGGCGAGTGGATGATTCTGGTGTTCCTGATAGGAATCGGGATGATTCTACTGGGCAAAGCAGGCGTGAGAGGCGACCGTAGGACCCCCGCACTTTGCCTGGTGCTACCCTTGGCAGTCACTGCCGCGGCCGGCAGTATCGGAATCTATCCTTATGGGGGCACTCGCCACGACGCATTTCTGGCGGTATTCGTCGTGGCGTGCGACTCGATAGCGATTGCGGCGCTGGCGCGCGAGAAGACGGTCGTTCTGTCGCTGATGGCGGTGTGCCTGATCCCAGTATGGTTGGTTACCGCGCAACCTAACTATCTGGATGAGCCGCCCCAGGTCTGCAAAATCTCACAGATGCGAAGCGCGCTCGACTATCTTTCATCGCGCGAGCCACACCCTCAAGTATTGCTGGCGGACGAGATCGGCGGCAATACGATGAACTACTACATATGCCACGGTGCGGTTTCCCAGTGGCAGCACATTGGAGCAGGCCTCAATACGTACCTCTGCGCGGGTTATCGGATTCTCACCGTGGAACTTTGGGGCGCGCCGCCGGCGGCATTCCCGGCCGCTTTGGAGCAGGCCCGCCGCGCCATGCCTGGCCAGTTTCCGGACCCTGCCTGGGTCTTTTATATATCTCCGGTTCGCACCAACGACGAAGAAATATCCGGCGATCGACGCGCAGTGTTTGGAAAGATCGAAATTTATCGTATTCCGTGACCGCCGCGCCTGAGGCGCGATCGCAAGACCTAAATGCATTCGCGGATGTTTATCCGGCCGGGTACTCATCCTCGCCGGCCGCTCGCATGCGTTTAATGCTGCGACCGCCGCCCCTTGATATGCAGCGAGCCGGAAAATTCGCGAATGACCGGCAGAGACTCGACGAGTCTGCCGAGCATTCTTACGGGGCGAATCAGGGCTTTCGGAGTCGCCGGATGCAATAGGTCGAACGGTGCGATCGAGACCTCGTGGAACCCGATCCGCCGAAGTTTGGATGCGAGCTTCCATCTAACGAAAGCAGTCTCATCGGGTGAAGTGTATGAGAACACTGACAGATAGTGAAATTTTCGCTCCAGGTAGACCTGAGGATTGAGCATGTTTGGTTCAGCGAAACTGAGGTAGCCTCCGGGTTTCAGCAGCCGCAGGATTTCTGCCAGAGCGGCATCCACGTCAAGGTGATGAAGCACGGAAGAACCAACCACCGCGTCGAACGGACCTTCCAGATCGCAATCCTCGAAGCGCTTCTCCAGAAACATCACTCGATCCGGCGGCAAATTACGCTGGCGGGCCTTCTCCAGCAAATCGTGCGAAATATCAACCGCTACTATAACCGCGCCACTGGCGGCGAACATTTCAGTGAAGAGTCCCGTACCACAACCGATTTCAAGCGCGCGCTTGCCAGGCCCAAGCTGAGCACCCTCCATGACAAGTTGCGCGCGTCGGCGCGCACGAAGCCGCCCAGCGGGCGTGTCCCAACCCCATAATTTTTCGGTCTGTCGTTGAGCAAGCCATCTGCCGTGTGCTATCTCACGTTCCGCCCTGGAAGTCCCTTTACTCGTGGCACGACGCATGTTTGCGGACCGTCGCACCGAACAGGGCGTCTGTCAATCCCGCGCGCACATAGTAAATCGTCGAGTCAGGGCGGCGGCCCGTAAACCGAGAATTGAACGGCGGCCGTCCATTATACGATAGCGACTAGTCGTGAAGGACCAAAGCCAGACCACGGTTCGTCAAGCCGCCGAGCAGCGCTTACTCATACGATAGCCTGAAAGATGGCCTCGTTCGTCCGCTTGCGAAGAGCGGTCGTCTTCGACCGCCTAGTCAGTTCGAACATTGCAGCGATACTGCGCCGCTCACTCGCGGTATGAAGGGTCCATTCGATCGAGTTGCCGCAGTAGTGCCCGGAATCCGACTTCGCTGAACGCGGGGTCACCGACACCCTGCGCGGTGGCCACGGTCCCATCGATCACTTCCCGCGATGGCAGCGCCAGTTCGCCACCACCGGCCAGCGCCGCGATCTGGATCTCGCAGGTGCGCTCCAGATTGTGCATCAGCGTGAACGCCTCAGCGATGCTGCGTCCGTTTGTGATAGTGCCGTGATTGCGCAGGAACATCAGGCGCCGGCCACCCAGGTTGCGCACGAAATTCCGCTGCTCTTCGGGCCGCAATCCTGGACCATCGTAGTCGTGATAGGCAATCTGCCCGTGAAAGGTGATGCCAAACTGATTGACCGGTAGCAACCCGCATTTCTGCGCGGATACCGCCGTGCCAGTCACGGTATGCAAGTGCATCACCGAAGCCGCGTCGGGAATGGCCTGATACACGACCTTGTGTACGATCCAGCCCGCCGGATTGACCGCGCGGTCGCTCGAGATCGCATTGCCGTCAAAATCCACCACCATCAAATTCGACGCAGTTACCTCATCGAACAGCATGCCAAATGGAATGAACAGGAAGCGGTTGTCGCTTCCTGGAATGCGTGCTGACAGATGGGTAAAGATCGCATCGTCCATGTTCCGTCGAGCGAACATGCGATAGCACGCGGCGAGTTGCAGCCGGGTCTGCCATTCCGGCGCCGACATCGCCGCGGATCGCTGCGCGTCGCCTGCTGAAGTCGTCTTCAACATTTCGACGCTCATGCTTCCCTCAGCAGTCTTGGTTCGGCCGTCGCTTGTGCATACTGCATTCGGCGGGGCAGCGGCGCCTTGTGATATTCGCCGTCTTTCATAACCATCAGGAGGTTCGCCCGGTCCTGCAGCAGCGTGATGTCCTTCACTGGATCGCCATCCACCAGGAGCAGATCGGCCAGGTACCCCGGCTTAATGAGCCCCAACTCGTCGCCTATTCCCATCAATTGGCCGCCGTACATCGTTGCCGCTCGCAGTACTTCGGCGGGCGGATAGTCAAACAGACGGACGAAATGCTCCAGGTCACGGGCGTTGGTGCCGATCGGATTCCAGGCGAAACCATAATCGCCTCCTGGCAGCGCGCGAATACCGCGTTCACGCATCTTGCGATAGACATTGCAGGCGCGCTCGATCGTCTCGAGCATGCCATTGCGTGCGGCTCTCTCGGTGGTATTTCCCCAGGCGGCGGCTTCGTATGTGTACGTCCAAGACGAGCCGATCGTCGGCGCCAGAAACACCTGATCCTTCTTCGCCTCGAGAGCGTCGAGCGTCGCCTCGTCGACATATTCGGCGTGGTAGATCACCTGGAAACCATATTTCAGGGCAAGCTGGACGGACGAGTTGCCGTGAGCGTGGCATGCGAGCGTGACGCCGCTCTCGTGTGCCTGTCCGGCGGCTGCCGCCACCTCAGCGTCGGTGTAGGTCAGTTCCTCGGAATGTCCTTTCCGAATCCAGTTGTCGCCGGACAAGTTAATCTTAAGCGTGTCCACGCCCTCGCGAATCATGGTGCGGCATACCCGCCGCATTTCGTCCGCCCCGTCGGCAATGATCTCGACGCTGCTGTGGTCCTTATGCAGTTGCCGCACGTCACCCAGGCCGCCGGTCGCCGTGATCTCCGGCGAGGCTGCGCGCAGGCGTGGTCCCGGAATGTCGCCGGCGTCGATGGCGTTGCGAATGACTATATCGAGGCGCGGCTTGGCCGATGCCGCCGAGAAACAACTGGTGAAGCCGCAGTCCAGCATAAGCTTCGCATGCTTCATCGTCAGCAGCGTGTGTTCCTCGACCGGCAGATCGCCCATCTCGGTCACGTTAACGCAGTTGGTAAACGACAGGTGGCAATGCGCTTCGGTCAATCCCGGCATCAAGGTGGCGCCGCCGCCGTCGACCACCTGCGCGCCATCGGCACGGAGTTGGTCGCGTCCTCTCGCGACGGTTTCGATGCGGTTGCCGTGGATTAGCGCCTCGCCGAGGTAGGGAGGAGCGCCGGTCCCGTCGAACAACAACACGTTCTTGAACAGCTTGCGAACCATCCGGCAACCTCCTTAGCGAAGACCAGCGTAGAATAAAACTAAAGTGGTCCCACATGGAAGCGGCTGCCGGCGCTGTATCGAGAATATCGACGATCGCTCGGAGACTTCGCGGTCTCGCATCTCTTGCGCGACGCTGCCATCCTGCAACTCGACCGGCGGATTGGCGACGAATTTGACGTTTCTGATCCGGAGCAGAATCGTTGACTACGACCGAAATAGATACCGGCGAACTAGGCAGCGGCCGGGCTGGAGTTGTTGAGAGGCTATGGCCGATGACCTGCGTCGTGAAAATTGAGAGATTCCGTTGAGCGGCGCGCCGTCCATTCCATACCCCAAAGCCGTTCGTGTTCGGCCGAATATGCGCCGGCCTGGAAGTTGGCTCGACTGGCTCGGATCCTTATTGGTCGAGGAGCTCGCACCCAATCCCCGAAGACTAAAGACCACGCTGCGGATGGCGGTAATCGGGACGGTCGGCGCCGGGCTGATGGCGAGCTGCCACGTAGAGAATCAGCTTGGTACTTACCTGGTGTGGCTGCTGATCGGCCCGGTCGCGATGATGTCGTTCCGCAACGCCCTGAGCGCTTTGCTGGTTTTGGCCCCGTTGCTTGCGGCATCGGTACAAGTGGCGGGAATGCTCGCGGAGGCCCCCTGGCTGATGCTCGCCTTTCTATTTTTGTTCGCCGGCGTTACCACGTTTTTGAACGTTACGCTCGAGTTGGGAGGCCTGGGTCTCGTGATTCAGGTGGTAACTCTCAACACCTTCTATGGCGTAATTTTCGACCCTGGCGATTTCGGATGGCAGGTATCGGCGCTCTTCGGCGGATGCGTCATTGCCTTCGGTCTGATCGCGGTCTTTGACACATGGATATGGCCCGATCCGGCAGAATTAATTCTCCCCGAGTCTCTGGCCGCAAGCGTCGCGCGTAATCGAGCGCGTTTTGTTGACGTGGCAAATTTCTATCTGGGCGAGCGCGCGAGCAGGCGCCCTCCGGAACCTCCCTTCACCTCGGGCATGCCGGACCAGCTCGCACTATTGGATCGCGCTCGCACCGAGGGCGTGACGGCCCATCGCCACGCGATCCTGCTGGCGGCGATTTCAAGAGAGGAACGGCTGCATATCCAGATCGATCGGCTGACGGTGGCGGCGCGATTGGATATGTCCCGCGAGATTCGAATGATATTTCGAAACGAGCTTGAAGAGGCGGTCCGTGCGATCGCGGCCGTACTCGATGAGCTCGAAACCGAGGTCCTCATCAATGTGCGCACGGGTCCGGACAACCCCTCCTCGCCCGCGGCCCGCCGCGCACGCGCCGCGCTCGACGCAATGGACGCTCGAATCATCGAGCTCCGGCCATCCTATATTCACCGGCTCAGCGCCGCCGAGGTGGCGAATTTCGGCGAGTTTACCGATATTTTGCATAGCATCATGCGCCTCATCGAGCGGCCGCTCGATGAGCCTCCAGCCGACGCCGCATCGGTTACCAGCGTACCCGCATCCACTACAACCGCACCCGCCGGACCCGCGAGACCGAAACTAAATCCGGCGTTAGGCCGCTATTGCGTGAAAGTAGGGCTGTGCGTAGTCGTCGGCTACATCGTTGGCATTACTTCTCATCGGCCGGAACTTGCGACCATCCTGACCACGGTGATCATTGCCGGGCTACCCACTTACGGAGCATCGATGCGCAAAATGATCCTGCGAATCGTCGGCGCGATCGTGGGCGGCATGATTGCACTCCTGGCGATCGTCATCGTCACACCCAATTTCAGCACGCTGCCGTCATACATGTTGGCGACTTTCCTCGTCCTTTACTTCTCCGCTTACGCGTCACTCAGCAGCGGACGTGTCGCATACGCCGGCAAACAAATCGCCACAACCTTCCTGTTGGTATTCGCGGATCTGAGTCCGTCGCTCGATGTATACGGACCGCTCTGGCGTATCTGGGGAATTTTACTGGGGACGTTCGTCGTTACGATAGTTTTTTTCCTGCTCTGGCCCGAGTATGCCGGCAATTCGCTGCTGCCGCGTCTGAGGAAGGTCATTCGCGATGCCCTGGCGCTCATGCCGGGCGGATCTGCTTCGGCCTCGCCGGCGGAGATCGCCGCGGTGAACACGGAAAGCATGCGGTTACTGAGCGAGATTCTCGCCGTCGCGGACGATGCCCGGCTCGAAGGGCGCAGCAGCCTGATCGATCACGAATCCGTGGTACAAGCCGCCGGCACCCTCAGAAGAATTTCGAACCGGTTTGCGGGACTTGCACAGGCGCGCATTACGGCGCCGCTGCCGCGCCTCGACGGCGAGACCCAGGCGTCGCGCGACGCGACCTTCAATGGATTGCGAACCCGACTCGAGTCATGGCTCGCTTTCTATGAGAGCGAACAGTGTCTGAGCAGAAGTGCCGCATTGGCGGTGGCGGCAATTCATTCTCGCGGCGATATCTCGCAGCAACTCGAAGAGTTCAGCGCTCAACTCGGGGCAAACGGATTCGCACGGATCTCGGCATGGAGTATCGACGAGCGGCGGCAAATGCTTGCCGAGCTGGAGTCCCTGCGCAGGCTGGAGTTTCTGATGTCCGAGCTGGACGATTATCTTGCCCGCGTGCCGGGAACTGATTCCGCGCCTTCCCGCTCGCCCGTTTTGCACGAGGCGCAAAATCCGGCCAATTAGAGACCTTCACGAAGCATCGATCGTCGGCGGGAGTACTGCATCAGCCGCGCAAAAGATGCTAAGTGTGGGCTCTCACCGAGCCGTCCGCTAATGGCCGAGCACCCAACCGCCGCTAACTTGCCGACGGTCTTATGATCAGCACCGGACACGGTGCCTCTCGTATGACGCTTTCGGTCACACTTCCCAGAATGAGATGTGTGAGATCGCTTCGGCCGTGCGTCGACATTACGATCAGGTCGGGCTTGATTTCTTTCGCAACCGTCAAAACCCCCTTTGCCGTATCGGCGAGGAACGCGGTTTCGGTAAGCGTCTCGCATTTAAGCCCGGGCAGCCACTTCGCCGCCAACTCCTTCAGCACCTTCAGGGCCTGAGCCTCCGAGGGTTTCTCGTCCTCGACGCTCTTGGCGACGTGCGGTTGGCCGATGGCCGGCAAGGCCGATACGACGTGCAACAGGTAGATGGTAGCGACGTCCCCGGCGAGTTGTCCTGCCGCACCCAAAACGGCTCCTTCGTGGTCGTCGAAGGCGACGGGGCAGAGAATTTTCTTAAAAGGTAGGTTCATCGCGGATTCTCCAGAGCGTCTTTCCGACGCAACTTCTGTTCTAAGCGGCAACGAAGATGATTGGTGGCAGCGCGAAGGTACACCGCCAGCTTGCCTACATTTCATTGTAGCTCAGATGCGATGCCGTCGCACACGCACCGTATGGTCTTCGAAATCGGGAGCGGTTTTTTGTCGCTAGTACGAAGCAGCGGGGGGAGATATTGGGTTACCCTGAGCGTCGCTGGCCGTCCAGTAGTGTCGCAGTCCGAGGTCTTTTAGCGCCGCCTCGGCGAATCGGGTGTCGAACCAGTCGTCGACAGAGAAGTCTTTGCGAATAAGCCCTACCTTCAACATGAAATCGAGGACATGTTGATAGTGTACACGCAAGAAGGGATCGAAAAGCGGCACCATCCAATTCTTCAAGGGCAAACCGCGATATTCTTGCGCAACGACATCGTAGGGCATGTAGCCGAAAGTCATTTCATGCAGCACCTCCTCCCGGTTTTCCATGCGTGAGACATAATAGGAGGTTTGTAGAAACGCTTTGACGACCCGTTCAGTGGCGTCGGGATACCGGTCGCTGAAGGATGCAAGGACGAACAGGTCGGCGGTGAATTTCCAATCGAGCGGCTTATCGCGCGTGGACCAAATGATCTTACCGATGTGTTTCTTCTCCAGGAGATAGCCCTCGAAACCGAAAAGCGCGTCGACATTATGCGAAGCCAGAGCGGCGTCGCCGTCCGCGGCGGTCATGTTGAAGACCTGGAAATCGCTCTCGCTAAGTCCCGAGGCTGTCGCCAGCCGATCAAATGCGAGCTGGTTGGGCCGGCCCCTGGTGAAGGTAACGCGCTTTTCCTTCAGGTCGCTGATTGAGGTCGCCGTGGAATCGGGCGCTACTACCAGGTACGAATTGGTCCCGCGGCTTCCCGGTAGCACTAGCTTCGTGTTGATCCCTTCCGCCTTGCCAATTATCGCAGGAAGATCTCCGTAATACACAAAGTCGACCGCGCGCGATGCCAGTGCTTCGTTGAGTCCGGGCCCGCCGCTCGGTACGAGATCCCATTCGATCTTGACGTGATCCGGCGAGAATTCGCTTTGAAGAAATCGGTCGGGAACCGTTTGGTAAAGAATCTTGCTTGGCCTTCCGTCGGCCGAGTTATTGAGGACACCTGGAATGCCGATCCGAATAACCTGCAGCGGTTGTTTCGTGCAGCCAAGCCCAGCCTTGGGGAGAGCGTACAATCCGATGGTGATCGGCAGCCACTGCCGATTATGCAATCCAGTCACTATCCACTAACTCCGAACTCCGGTCTCGCAGCCCTCCGCTCCCGTCTCTCTACCATGACTGCCGAGGGTCGGGGCCGTGCGAAAGTTCACCACCGGACCGCCGTCATCTTCGCTATGCTGCTGCCGCACGCCGCGCGCCGGTCGCAGTTTCATCGTTTTTAGCTTTCCATCCGACCGGCTGAAGGAGTGGAAATAGTGAATCGGCGACCCGGTAACTTTGCTCGATGAGAGGAAACGAAGACAGGATGAAGACGTCGAAACCGACGCTTTCATATTCGCGGATGCGCGCCGCCATGGTTTCCGGATCTCCTACGATAGTAAACGCGAGCGGTCCGCCGAAAATGAAACTAAGTCCCGCCCAGAGATCAGGGTACAGTTCCATATCGCGTGCGTGCTTCGACAGTTCCCGATTTCCGATAATGCGGGCCTGACGTAACTGGCCTACCGAATCGGTAGTCGACAAAGCCTTTCGGCTGCGCTCGGCAACGCTCTTGTCGATACGTTCGTACATCCATTGCGCGACAAACCATGCTTCTTCCTTGGTGTCACGCACGATAACGTTAATCCGCAGCCCGAAACGCAAAGTCCGTCCCCTCGCCGCGGCCAGCGATCGCACAGTGGCAATCTTCTCCGCCGCCTGAGGCGGGGGCTCGCCCCAACTGAGATACGTATCAATATGCTTTGCGGCCACTTCCTGAGCCGCGGGAGATGATCCGCCGAAGAAAAGCTCGGGACCGCCCTTCTGCACTGGCTCGACCGCCAGACGTGCATCCTTGAGCTTCACGTACTTACCGTCGAAGGTCACGACTTCGCCGGCCATCAGGCGACGCCACACGCCCCAGTATTCGTCGGCCATTCGATAGCGCTCATCGTGATCAAGAAAGATCCCGTGAGGAGGCCCCTGGTTGTTATCTCCGTTTATAACGTTGATGATCAGGCGCCCATTTGAGAACCGATCGAAGGTCGCCGCACGCTCGACTATGATCAAAAGACAAACATCAGCGTAGCGAGGATAGTGTCCATCCCATGATAGGTCGACGCGGTCGCGGCGCACGTCTCGAGCCCTGGGCACGGGAAGAAGACCAATGGCTTGGCGCTCGGAAATGGTTTCTGGCTGGATTCGTCGTGACGATACTCGAACCGACCGACCAGCCACTCGGCGAGTTTAAAATTGAATCCCGCCGTTATCTCCCACAGCGTCTGAGGCAAACCGGTATCGAAGCCGTCGATGTCCTTGAGAACTTCGCCCCGCAGGCCCAGTTGAAGGCGCGAGGTGACCTGATAGGCCACCCAGGTGCCCTCACCGTACCAGTCGCTCGGATGAACGGTGCGGCCGTCGGGAAACTCATCGAGAATCGGATTCGGCGGATTTCCAGGCCCCTCGATTATCGGCGCCGGCGCAAGAGCGTTGGAGTCCTGATGACCCAAAATCCCCTCCTGCGCGATGTTCAACCCGTCGATCGACGGCGTCCAGGTTGCGATAGCATCGAGCAGTCCGGCCTTCGATGGCAGATTACCACCGGTCGGTCCCTGCGGCCCGTACATCCCGTTGATCAAAAGAGAGAGTTCGCTGGTCGGGTTCACGCCGAGCTGTCCTTCGAAGGTCTGTAATGGGTAGCTCGAGGCCAGCGAGGACCATCCGTTATTGAGACCGAGCGTCAGACCGAAATAGTCGTTGAAGGCGTAATGGGCACGCAGGCCAGTGACATTGAACGGGCTTGCGTGGAAAACGTAACCGATCGACTGGAACAGATTGTAGTTCTGCCAGCTCGGTATCGCCTCGTTGCCGATCAGAGGAAATTGCGTGCCAGCGGTTATCAAAATTCCCTTACCGAAGGGCAGCGTATAATCGAGATAGGCGCGCGTCGGGTCGAGCCATCCGCACGGACTTTGCGGACATGCGCCTTCGCGCCCAGGGACCTTCCAATAGACCGTCGCCAGACCATACTGCACCTGCGCGACGTTTGCGGTATTCAGATCGAGCACGAAGCCGGGCTGGTTCGGCACCGCGCGCTCGATATAGAGCTCGCCCTGCGCAAGCTCGGGGCTGTTGCTCCCGAAGTAATCGTAAACCCGCAGTGTGTTGTTGCCGTTGCTGGGCCGGTCGAAGTTGTATTCATAAGTGCCCACCAGCATCCCGTGAATCTGCAGTCCGACGGCTTCCTGCAGGCGCTTGTGAAGATCGCTCACGGTATCGACTACGCTCGCGCCGCCAGGCGCGTACCCGAGGCCGAGCGGCGTGACCCCGGATGACCCTGGGGGAGCGGCGATGACCGACGCGGACGGACTAGCTGCGGGTACGTTCTCGGCCGAAGGCTCGCTCTGAGCTTGAGTCTTGCTCTGCAGGAAAACCATGGCGATGCCTATCAGTACCAGGAGACTCAGGCAGTAGCGGCTCATCCGAAGCGACATGCGCCAGAGCCTTTTGCCAGAAAGTCCGACGATCCGCGCAGGGCGTCCTCTTTTCTTCACAATTTCCATTTTGACGCCCCGACTCTAAAAATGTGACCATCGTGAGGCTATAGCAGAAAAGGCCGGCCCTTCACCGCTCCTCAGTCCAGGCTCGGTCGGATTGAATGGCGTCGATTCAATTTGCATGGTCGTCATAAAGGCCCGTCCTCTTTTCCAACACGTCCATGACCAGGATTTTGCTCCGTGCTGTCACCTTCTCGATTTGCATTTTCGCGACGGTGGCAACAGCGCGCCCATCACTTGCGATCGACTTCTATGAAATCCAGATTTATGACACCGACACCGCGCCGCTCGGTCATCTGACACTCGAACTTCATTCCAACACGACCACGACTGCGACCGGACAGTTAGCGAAGAGCCAGATGGACGTACACCAGATACACGAGACCCTCGAGGCGACGTATGGCCTTCTGCGCTGGCTCGAGGTCGGCCAGTATTTCGCCACCGCGAAGCTCTCGAACGGGGATTACGAATATTCCGGTTCGCGCACGAAGGTTCATTTCGGCATCCCTCAGACCTTCGAATGGCCAGTGCAGTTCGGCGGTAATATTGAGCTGGACTACATGCGGCGCGCGGCCGAGGAGAATCCTTTCACGCTCGAACTGCGGCCGATCGTTGGCGCGAGTTACAAGCCGTTTCGCCTCGTCGCGGACTTTCCGTTTATAGAGCCTTTCAGCGGCCCGCAGGCGCATCGCGGGTTTCAATTCGATCCGTCGGGCGAACTGATCTATCAGCTTAACCGCTGGGTTTCGCCGGCGCTCGAGTATTACGGCGACATGGGTCCGCTTCAGCCACTGGCAAAAGTACAGGAGCAACAGCACTTCATCGTGCCGGCTCTGAATTTTGATTTCATCCCGCAACTCGAACTCAATCTTGGCGTTGGGCTCGGAGTGACGCGCGCGAGTAACGGAGTTTTTATCAAGTCGATTGTCGGTTGGACGTTCTAACGCGCGCCGTTGAAACTAGCGTGCATCAACGCTCTAGCACTCCGATGACGAAGCCGAGTCCCTCCGTCGACAGCGCTCGGCCCTCCGCATCTTCCACGGCGGTCACGAACTCCGCGCGCCGTGCTCGTTCACCCCGCCTCGCCGTCACAGTGCCTTTACTCGTGACTCTGAGGCGGATTGCCCTTCAGCCGATAGACGACGCCGGTTTTGGTCGAACCCAGGGAGATCCACTCGCCGGCAAGCTCCTGGAGGACAAGGAAGAACTGTCTCACCCGCTCTAAAGCCTTATCGTGGAGATCCTCTCTGCGTTTGAATTTGCACTCAAAAGCAAACTCCCCGACTAGCATTTTATGATCACCGCGCTCGCGCCACAGTGCCGCATTCGCTTTCGCGGTTACTTCTTTGCCGAAATCGAGGACCCCGAGATCCTGCAGCACCTCTTCGACAATCGTGTGGTTCACCAAATCGATCTTCTTGTTCGACTTCCTGAGAATCGCGAGCGCCGGAAACGACTCCGCCAGCGTTGTTATAGAAGCGCTGTGAATCTCGCGGTGAAGCTCGAATTCGACGTTGTGTGAATAGAGCACGCGACAGCCGCCAAGCTTCTCCTTGAGCGGTAATGCCTCGGCTTTGAACTTGATCCGGTATTCACCCGGGATATGCGGCCGCACGTCCATCTCGGCCGCGGTCTGAAGATCGGGATGACGAAACTTGAACACGATTTCCGGGTTGCCGACGGGAAATCCATCTTCGTAGGAGATGCGGCGACGCAGTATGAACGAATTGTTGTAGAGGCTGAAATCCCTGGTATCGAAAAACACTACTTCCCGGATGCGCGGGCGCGCTTCCTTGAACTCCCGGGTGGAAAAGCCGATCTCCAGTTGTTCCGCGGCGCGGCGCACGATTTTGCTAAAATCGTGAAAGGACGGCAGCGCGGTGAAGCGATCCGGCTTCAGAATCAGCTTGGATTCGAGATAATGGACCGTGTCGAGCGGATGTCCATCACTATACGTGTTCGGACTAACGCGAGGGATTGAGCTCCCTCTTTCATCTTTTCGCATTCATAGTCGCTCCTCCGCGTGGTCGTTGAGCCCGACAACTCAAAAAGCCGCGCTCTGAATCTTACTGCGAGTCGCATCCGGAATCTAATGGATCATCGTGCTCACTCCCTGACACTCGTGCGCTCCAGCCTGCTTCTTTTTGCACCGCATCTATATAGTCCTTCGTACCCTCTGGCACAGGGATTGCGTCCGACCTTAAAGCAATAACACCGCGGAGGAGGATGAAGTATATGCTTTATTGGACGCTCGTATTTCTGGTCATTGCTCTCGTCGCCGGAGCGATGGGGTTCTTCGGCATCGCCGGGGCTGCCGCAGGCATTGCAAGGATCCTGTTTGTAATTTTTCTAGTCCTGTTTCTCGCAAGTCTAATAGCGGGAAGAAGGGCCGTCTGAAAGGGCGGCTTAAAATAGTCGGGAGATTCTCCGGGTCGATCGCTGATGGTTCGAGCCTGAAGAATCGGCCACTACTTCACCATAAGGAGGAACATCAATAATGCCGACAAAATCGGGCGGCAGAAAGTACGGACCCAAGGCTTCGCAGAAGGTGAAGCGGGCTGTCCACGAAATGAAGGAAGGCAAGCTCAAGTCCGGCAGATCCGGCAAGAAAGTCAAAAGCCGCAAACAAGCTATCGCTATAGGGCTTTCTGAAGCACGTCGCTCGGGAGCAAAAGTTCCCAACAAGCGGTCATAACTCCCCGGGAATCATCGTCTGAAAGCCAACTCGATCGAACAAGATTTGAGCTCTGACACCGGCGAATTGAAAAAGCTACAACCCAGACGCGGAATACGAACGAATTCGACGCTTTTGTCACGGCTTTCATGGCGGGCGCAGTTGTTGCTTCTACTCATTCTTGTCCGCGATTAACACACTTCTGCCTCGTGGCAGAAAAGGGAGAACCAATGAACCAGGATCAAGTCAAAGGCAAATGGAATCAGCTCAAAGGTGAGATCAAGACGAAGTGGGCGAGAATGACCGACGATGATCTCCTGGAAGCCGAGGGCGACATGGACAAGCTGGCGGGAAGAATCCAGGAGCGGACCGGAGATAAGAAGGAAGACATCCGCAAGTGGCTCAAAGAGCGGAGTAACTAGGTCTTCAGCGCTTCCCGTAAAGTGCGGCCGCGGCGTTCACCGACACATCAATTCGTCGGTTCGGACGCCGCGCCGCACAAATCAACGCGCCGCAAAAATCAACTCAGCGAATAGGTTTCAGGATGCTGCAGATTGCTTCATCTGTCGATCGAAGCCCGGCAATATCGCCTGGATAAATCCATTCTCCACGAACTGGAGCACTGCCTGCCAGGTGCTGATCTCCGGATTGTTCAGATTCCCCGAGATCTTGACCTCCGTTGCAACCTTCTGAGTGGATGAATTCTTGACTAGCTTGGCGGCCGCGCCGATTGCAAGCTCGTATGCCTGATGCAGGATCGGTTTGTTCTTGTCTTTCTGCGCGTTATAAACCTCGACATTGCTGAATAATGGTTTCACATAGCCAGTTACATTTCCTCGCCGTACCTTCATTTCCGAATAAACCGAGACTTGCCCGGCCTTTACGTCAAATCTGCCATAGGCGCGAAGCAAATTATTTAGTGCCGGCAGATTGGTATTGCTAACCGCCAGGTCGATGTCAAAATCGGCGCCAGGTTTTTCCGGACGAAAATCGCCTTTAATGGTGGTGTCACCACTGCCCATGAATCGCCCGCGCAGAGCGACATGTGCCGGTCCCTTACTAAAATGGTTGGAGAGATTCGTCACTTGAACCCATAGGTCCGAAATGAACAACCTGTAATGGGGCTCCTTCGATTCGTCGGTGTAAGCCGCCTCGCTGCTCACAATATTCAGCCTGTCGACTGTCAGCAGCGTTTCTGGAGCGTTGTTGGCTAATTGAGCTTCCACCTTTACGGTTTTTAAACGGCGATCCTCAGCGCCCGCGGTGGCCGACGTGTGAGTATAATCGAATCGCCCGCCCGCGATCCGGGCGTCATATACTTCGATTGCCGTCGATTTCGGCCCATAGTCGACGAACCCATCGCTGGTGAGCGTGGCGCCCTCCACCTTGAGATTGACGCGCTGGAGTTCGGGCTCGAACCGGCTCAACGGAACATTCGCCAAATGGTACGTTCCCGCTACGGTCGCAAAGGGTTTGGCCAGGAAGTTGGCCCGACCCTTGATTGAAGCCCTGCCGACATCGAAGACGATCGCTTCGGCTTCAACGGGTGACGGATTCTTCTCGCCGATGGAGCGCGTGTTTCTGATATTTTCGGCGGTAAAGTACAGATCATCAATTTTGAGTGGGCGATTAGGGTCGGTATCGATATAGACGATACTCCCCCGGCGAATGCCGAATCGATTGATCTTGAAAGGGTAGATGCTCTGGATGGCGTCCTGCCATCCTTTCTTGCTGAAAGGCACTTTGGCCGCACTTTCGGTGCGGAGTTGCGTGAGATCGATATGGAGCCGGGGATTGACAATAAGTAGATCGGCGACGACATTCCCCGTCAACAACTCACGCCACTGAATGGCGATCTTCAGGAACGGAATATTGCCCACCGGCGGCTCGGCATGAGCCTCCTGAATCACAGTTACGTCTTTTAAAGTCAGAGCACCGTTGACCAACTGCAGATGGGCATGAGCTACTCGAGTTTTGTAGCCGATCAGCTTCGCATTCATGGTTCTCTCGACCTTCGCTCGTACGATCGGATCGAGAAAGAAGGATATGAAAAACAGCACCACCAATATGCCGATGAACGCGGTTGCGAGCCACAAAAGTATCCGCTGGGTTTTGGACTGATTCATCCCGAATATTCATCCGCTCGAAGAAATCCGGCCTCTTGGCGGCCGCGTCATTCGGGTAGCCTGCCGATCATGATGATCTGGCGCGCACCCGCGCGAAGCCCAGGTCATCAAACTCGTAACCTGGTGGCAAAGCGACGGACCTTTGTCTACTTCACGGAACCGGCGTGTAGACATACGTCGAACGTTTTTCTATCACGCCATCCGGCGTCGAAGTGGTCGTGGTGGTAGTGGTCTGCGACGAGAGCGGAGGCTGCGACGTCACGACCGCCATTGGCGGCTGGGTAACGACCGTAACCGGCCGAGCGACCGTGCTATACTCAGTCGTGGTCGTTGTTTCTCTGGTGGTTGTTGGTGCACATCCCGACAAGAAGCCGACAACCAGTGCCGCCGCTGAAATGATGGCCCACCATTTGTATTGTTGCATCCTGGTTCTCCAGAAACACGAGAGCTTATGCCTCCGGCGACTTGCTGCGGGTCGCTCGGCATTGTGCTTCAATCTGAAGCAAGCACCGTGCTAGAGAACCAGGGCATGTTCTATTTGGCTATTGCGAGCGGTTATGAAGCATCACAGCTCTCTCGCACCTGCCGGCGAGCAGAAAATTACCTTTCAGGAAATGGATCTGAGGTCGCTTTCAAGCTCCGCGGGAAGTGAGAACTGCCAGGCCATGAAATATCGGATGCGTCGGCTGCGTGAAGCAGACGGCAGCAAGCGATCCGCTGCCGCGCTGACTACTTTAGGTTTGAGGTGCGAGAAATGCTGGTGAAGGCAGGTCAGTCTCCACGTTTGGAATCGATCGGAGCGTGCGAAATCAGGCCGACGTGGCGGCCAAGCAGTTGCCATTGGAGATCGCGTCTGATCCAGGAGTTCATATAACTGCAGTACAGGATTGTCCCGGACGCGCGCCCCGCAAGCTCGGAACTCTCGTTACCGGTAGTGATAACGGTCGCACCATTCATCGACGCTCGCAGAGTGAGCCTGCTATACGATCGCAAACGAAGCCGCCCGTCGGCTATCACCGCCAGGAGAATGTTCTTGTCGGCGATCAAGTTTGCAGTACTATTTACCAATAAATCATCGGACCATAGAGCGTTCAGGGCGGAAACGTCGGCGCGGAGCATCGCGTGAGCTTCTCTTTGTTCCAGCTCCTTTATTTCCTTCCAAAGATCCGGGTCGGATGATTCGAGGTCAAACATGGCTTGACTCTTGGCCATCGGTGTCGAGCGGTAATGAAAATACGTTAATGCAATCTCCTAAGGTCCTGAAATTCATACGCCAGCGTGACCCAGCCCCTCAACTTGTCGATTGAGAGCCCTCGCCTTCCATTCGAGGAGCTAACAAGCGGCTCATCAGACCCAAGAGACGCTTCAAATCGATCGGCTTAGCAATTATGGCGTCGGCTTCGATCTTGGCCGCTTCCGCGAGCGCCGTTGTGACTACGATCGGAACCTTCGCCACGTCTGGAATCTTGCGAACTTCTTTACGAAATTCCCATCCACTCATAACCGGCATCATCAAATCGAGGATTATCAGGTTCGGAGGCGGATGATCTCCGAGATACTCAAGCGCCTGTCGTCCGTCATAAGCGGTCGCGACAACATATCCTTCGTATTCCAGGATCTGAGCCAGCGCGGCGACCGCATCGGCGTTGTCGTCGACCACTAGAACAACGGGCTTGTTCGTTCTCAAAGTCATGGAACAATCGCATTCCACCACAAATTCGGCGAACTTAGTAGACCGCCGGCGTAGATTTTAGCCGGCTGACGCAGCGCTAGGCCCCCGGAAGGGGATTGGTTCGCCTAATCGAATCAGGCTTCGACCTGGCGGTCGACGCGTTTGTGGTATCCCCTGGCGAAGTCCTCGAGCCAGGCAGGGCGGCATTTCGACGTTCGCAGTGTGTCGATGAGACGCCCCGGCTCTCCGAGGTCGCTCCATTGAACGTCATCGACCACTTGAACCGCGAGGTTCGACGGGGCTTTGGAAAGGACCTGTTCCGAAAATCCGACGGGCTCCAGATTTGCGTAGACGGCTTCGAACGCCTGTTCTTCGCCGACAGGCATCGCCCGCCCGAGGCCTTCCTCGAAACAACCGAATAGTTCCGGTGCGTGCTCAGCGATCGTCGCCTCGAGCATAGAAACGCGGCCAGCGATAACGGCGCTGTTCCAAAGGCATCCGCCGGCCAGCAGCGTCCGCGCGAGCTCCCAGCGCGGCTTTTCCCAGAATCGCTTGACTCTGAACAGCTTAGGTATCCACGCTGAGACGGAAGACGCAGGCTCGATCCATCCGTAGGACGTCTCAGCCTTGTCTGGCTTGATACCAAGCAACACGACCAGCGCCGGATGCGAATCGACCGCGTCGAGCGCGCGCTCGACGTGCTGCATGAACCGGGCGTCATCGCTCACATAATGGTCCGAGGGAAAGATGGCTACGGTGGCATCGGGGCCTAAACGCCGAGCCCTGCGAATTCCACTGAGAATGGCTGCCGCGGTTCCGCGATCGCAGGGCTGTTCGATGATCTGCGAGCGACGCGGGCCCGCAAAAAGTGGCTGGTAGAAGCGGCGGTGGCTTCGCTTTACCACGATGAAAGAGCGCTCTATTGGTATCAGCCGGGTCACGCGGTTTCTTGTATTCTCCAACCACGTCACCCCATCCATCATGGGACAGAACTGCTTTGGCACGTCGTCCTGCCCGGTGATGAATCGGGTCACGGAGCGCAAACGCAGGCCTTCACCACCGGCAAGAATGATCGCTGCGCGCGGGGCTGAATTGCGGGAGGTAGAACGCATTTTCTTGGGCCTCACGCATTAAGCAAGAGGAGGGCCACGGCGACACCATGAACTATTCTTGCGTCCGGGTGCAAAATCGAAGGCAACTAACACCATCCAAGATTTTCATCGCCGGGTAAAAAAAGCCTGATCCGGCGTTTTATAGGCGATGCACGGGGAATTTTTTCAAACGCACCGCGGCGAGTATTTGCGCAATTTCTGAGGAGGCCGCCTGGGTGAACTTGGGGGTAACTCCTGGCGCAGTTTGCACGGCTACTCTGAGTCGTTAAAGCTTCCAAGCATCCCCTTACTGCACCTTTGCCATATGGCTCGACATTTCGTGCGGAACGCCGCCGTTCGCTCTTCGACGTCTGGCACAACAATTGGATGATGAACCTTGACGTCCATCGTTCAATCGAAAGGAACTCGATTATATGAAATCTCGAAATATTAGTTTGATCGCGGCAGGGGCGATGTTGCTGGCTTTGGCTGGATGCAACAAACAAATGACTTTGGACCATAAGCTGGTCGCTACCGGAGGAGAACCCTCCGTTGCTCTCTATCCGGACGAACAGACTTTCCTCAAGGTCTCGCATAAGGCGCAACAGGGCGGAGTGACCGGAATGGTCGGCAACGCCCAGGAAGATCTTTCGGCCAAGAAGATCGCGGATCAAACTCCAGTCAAGGTCATCTCGAGCGATAGTAATGGCACCGAGGTCGAAATAGTCGAAGGGCCGATGAAGGGAACCGCGGGCTTCGTCGCCAATCAAAACGTGGACTGACCAGACGTTGAACCGGCAAATAGTCAATAATCTTCGACCGACACGAGGGTTCCCATGGCCAGAACTGTTTTACTAGTTATCCTGATTCTCCTGTTACTTGGTGCGCTGCCTCTTTGGCCCTACAGCGCAGGCTGGGGCTACTATCCAGCCGGAGGATTGGGCGGCATCCTCATTATTCTAATCGTTATTGCGGCCTTGGGACTTTAACTGTCGGCAAAAAACGGCCGCCGGGCCAGCTTCGCAGAAGGCGAAGCGGGCAGACCGGACGACCTCACAAAGATAAACATCAGGGTGCCGATTCAGAAGCAGGAGAAAAAATCATGAGCGATTTCATTTCAGACGTCGAAGAGATCCGCAAGCGTGCGCGCAAACACATGGAAGCGGGTGCAGTCACTGAAAGTTACGGAGCCGACCGGAATCAGGTCGTACGAGTACTAAACGACGTCCTGGCCACGGAACTGGTGTGCGTGCTTCGTTACAAGCGTCATTTTTTCATGGCCAAGGGAATGAAGGCCGAATCGGTCAAGGAAGAATTCCAGCAGCACGCGACCGAGGAGCAACAGCACGCGGATTGGGTCGCCGAGCGAATTACGCAACTCAACGGCGAGCCGGACTTCAATCCCCAAAATCTCACTACTCGCAGCCACTCGGAGTACCAGGAAGGCGGCAACTTGACTGAGATGATTCGGGAGGATCTGATCGCCGAGCGAATCGCGGTCGAATCCTACGCCGCCATCGTGCGATGGTTGGGCGAAGGAGACCCGGTGACCCGCCGCCTGATGGTGGACATCCTGAAGGTCGAAGAAGAGCACGCGGACGATATGGCTAATCTGCTCGACCAGGCAGCCGGGAAATAGGTATTGCGGAACGACTCGCGCTAGCTATATTCCGGAGCGGAGGTTGGAGATTCTTACCTCACGGCTCCTGGACGCAACACGCGGCAATCTCCGTATGCGCCTCGTCCGTGTCGACCGGGTTGAGATGCGGATGGCCGCTCAGCACGCCCCATACGAACTCTTCCCGGATGTAGTAGACGCGGGTGTGCGGGTCGATTTCCACCTGGTCGGCGGTCTCAGCGCCCTGAACGCTGCAAAGGATCGGCTCGGGCCCGGCGGGAACCACAAAAGCGTGGTAGCCCCCGGGTCCGATGCGCGCGCTGTCTTCGCCGCAGGTAACCGCCGGGCGGAGCAACGACGAGCCGTAGTGGTAGGGCCGATAGACGTAGATCACGGCATTGTCGGGAGGCGCGGAGGCTCTTTCAAACGGGCGTCCCTGCACCGCGCATCCGGCGTTCGACAGTATCGCGGCGCTTAGCAGGATTGCCGCTAATCTACGATTCACTTGCCCGCCGCGGAAGCCGCGGGCTGGATGGACATCGGCGGCAACGCGGATTGGTCGTAGGTCGCGGATTGGCCGGAGATCGCGGGCTGACCGGAGACCGCAGACTGGCCGGAGATCGCAGAGCGGTCGGAGACCGGGGGAGCCGCGGGCTGACCCGATTCCGCCACAGCCGCGGCCAGGCGGCCGGCGTCGCGATAGAGTTTCTGATCGATCTTCTCGCGCACCGCGAGGCGCGCGGCCTGTTCGACGGCCCGATGGGTCGGTTCCGAGTAGAGCGAGTATGATTTCGAGATATGCACCTTGGCGGTGTAATCGCCGAGGACCCGGTCTCCGTCGGTTATCGATAGCGAGGCGAAGGCGGTCACGCCCAGATCGCCCATCGGCGCGCCCACATAGGTAACCGGATCCAACGCCGAGACGATGAGCGGTATATGGTAGTCGTCGTGGGTCAGTTCCTCACGATAGGAAAATGTCACGGTCGAGTTGCTGGAGAGGGACATCGCGACCGCCGGTGGAACCGCGCCGGCATCGCCGTCGGCGAGGCGTCCCTTGAAGGGCAGCGGATGCGGAGCCGTCTCGGCCATCGCCGGAGCGACGGCCGGCTGCTGAATGCTGCATCCGACGGCGGCGGGCGCAACGAGCAACAGCAGTATCGGAATAAATCTGGCTTTCATCGCCTGACCGCGTTACCCGGATGTATCCGCCGCGCCCGCGGGAGCGGAACAGTTACCGCCGCGCGCTTTTATCCGCGAGGCGGCGTTCCTCGAATTCCCCGGCGCCATCGGGTTCGTGTATTTCAGTACGCACGAGCGCCGCGGGCGGTTGCAACAGAAAGTCCGGACCCAGCCGATCGAGGCTCGGGCATCCGATCTGCCCCATCACGAGATCGATCTCTTTGCGCAGGATTTCGATCGCCTTAGCCGCGCCGGGAAGTCCGGCCGCAGCGGCGCCGTAGAGCGTCGCACGGCCCACGAAAACGAAGCGCGCGCCGAGACATAGCGCGGTCAGGATATCGGCGCCGCGCCGCACGCCGCTATCCAGCATCACGGCAACCTTGTCCCCGACGGCTGCCCGAATCGCCGGCAGCACTTCGAGTGGAGCGGGCGCCTGATCAAGCTGACGGCCGCCGTGGTTCGAAACCATGATTCCGTCGATTCCGATCTGCGCGGCGCGGACGGCGTCTTCCGGATGCATAATCCCTTTGACCACCAGATGGCGCGGCCAAAGCCGGCGGAAGTTCTCGAGATCGCGCCAGGTCACGCTGCATGGAATCTGCCGGGCGACGAAGCCGGCGATCTTTTTGGCGCTGGCGCCGGGCTCGGTGTATTGCGCCCAATTGTCGAAACGCGGCAATCCGCGGCGCAGGTAGCCGGCGATCCACAGCGGATGCATCAGCGCCTCCAGCGACTTCGACCATCGGAGTTTCAGCGGCAGCTCGAAGCCATTGCGCACGTTGCGCTCGCGCTTGGAGGACACGGGCACGTCGACGGTCACCACCAGGGCGCTCAAGCCGGCGTCGCGCGCGCGCCGGATCATATCTTCGGAAATCTTTCGGTCGCGCGCGGCGTAGAGCTGATACCAGGCGTGAGCGGGCGCGACCTGCGCGGCGGCTTCGATCGAAGCGGTTGAAGCACCCGACATGATGAACGGAATATTCGCGGTTGCCGCGGCCTTGGCCAGGATAAGGTCGCAGTCGGCACGGAACAGGGCCGCGAGGCCGGTGGGCGCGATGCCGAATGGACTCGCGTAACTATGGCCGAACAGCGTCGAGGATTGGTCGCGCCGCGAGACGTCGACCATGTAGCGGGGCACAATCCGATGGCGCGAGAAACTGCTCTCGTTGGCTTCCAGACAGTGTTCGTCCTCGACGCCGCCTTCGACGAAATCGAAAACCATCCTTGGGAGGCGCCGTTTGGCGAGCCGCCGCAGGTCGTCGACATTCACCGCGTCCGTGATCTTCATCGTCATATTCCCCCGAGTTGAGCTTAGTCCCAGCAGGATCAGGGGCGCAAATCCCGGTTTCAAAAATCTCGCCTGAGGTCAAGTCTTCCTAATTTAGTCTATTGTCGTTTGACTTAAGCCGAGTGCTTAGTTTAGGTTCTCCTGCGCGATGTTTGATCGCTCCGCGCCTTTAGCCGCGCGGCCGGGTTGCGAGCAGCATTTCTAACCGGGAGGGGAAGGAATGAAACGATTCGCCGTTGGATTCGCCGCGCTCTCGCTAGCATTGGGCGCCGCCCAGGCGCGGGCCGTCACGACCGAGATACGTTACGCTACCATCGTAGGTATATCGAGCGCTCCGGCCTCTAACCAATGCAGCGAGGGCTATGCCGACCAGTGCCCTACAAGCAGTTGCACGTGCGTGCAGGTGTCGGGCGCCACCGTCGGTGTCGTAGCCGGGGAACCTAATATCGCCGGCAAAGGCACTGCCGACCTGTTCCTGACATTCGACAATGGCGCGGCGACCGAGAGCGCTGCCGGCGCTTGCACACCTTTCTTTGGGGTGGCGGAGTTGAGCACCAAGCGCGCCGGCAAGGCGTCCTCGGAGACGCTTAACCTGAACGGGGTCAGTTGCACTCCTCTGACCACCGCCAACAGTCCCATCCTCGGAGGATTCGGGATTGCGACCAGCCCGGCGCCGATCAACGGCGGAAAAGGCTTCGGAAAGTTCAGCGGATTCCTCGATCCCGAGGGCAACGTATCGCTGACGCTTCACGGCCCGATAACCCAGTAACGGAGCACCGAGTCAGGAATCAACGGCTGAGGGAGGAAGGACCATGCGCAAACTAATCGTGTTGTCGGCAATTGCCATTCTAACACTCGGCGCCTCGCCGGTGCTGGCTATAAGTCTGCAGCAAACGTTCACCGTCACCGGTCATCTCGGGGTTGCGACATCTACCGGAAAATGTACGTCGTTGGCCTATCCAGCGATGTGTCCGTCCGCTAACTGCGTCTGCTATACAGCCACCAAAACCTCGCTTCATACCGCAACGGGGAAGGGTTTGACCATTCCCCCGGGAACGACCCAGGTGGCTGTGTCGGTCGACAACGCGGACATAACCAGCCATCCTGGCTGCTCCCCCGCCTGGGGAGAGGTTCACTATGTCGCAACCCACGGAGGCGATAACGCGACGATCGAGTTCTTCGCTTCGCTCTGCAAGCCATTTGCCGCGGGTTCTCCCCAGACCTTCTCAGGCGGCGGCGCTTTAACTGAGTCTACAATAGTCATCGACGGGTTCGGCCTTGACGTAACCGGCTTCGGAACCGCCACCGGAACGTATTTTTCGGGAGCTGCGGGTCAGAACCTGACGTTAAATCTGGCGGCTACCCTCGCGCCTTTTTTCTAAGATATTCAGGATTTGCGGGCCGGCCGACCGAGATTGGCCGGCCCGCAACCAGTATCAGTGAGCCCGACCGCGTCAGGCGGCCTCAACGAAAATCAAGTTGCGGCTGCCTGCTTTTTTTACGCGATAGCCAGTAACAATGAAGTTTCCGGCGACAAATTCCGTCAAAGGTTGACTGAAGTTAAGCGACCTACAGATGACTGCTGTTAAGGCTAGTTATGATTGTTTGACTTAGGCGAGCATTGGTTATACTTTTTTGACCGTAGCTAGGCGTAATCGCACTCTCAAATACACGAAAATCAGCCTTGAGAAACGATAGCGCGTCGTAATTCCGAGGAGAAAACCATGTTGGGAGAAGGGGCTCTGAGGTCGAGAGCGCATGCTTTGGCGATCACGGGGGTGCTCGCCCTCGGAGTATTCGCCGCGATTGTTCTGGCCGCAGGCGTCCCTGGCGCTCCAGCGCGGGCAACCAGCGCACGAGCCGCCCATCCGGCTATTGCCACGAATGACGCGGCCGCGCGTCGCGCCTCGCTGCCGCTCTATTTTGAGCCCAACGTCGGACAGAGCGACCCGCACGTGCGCTTTCTCTCACAGTCCGGCCGCTACACTCTCTTTCTGACCGACGAGGGAGCGGTGTTCTCCCTCGTAGGCGGCGAAATTCACAAAGGCCCCAAGCTCGCCACAGTCAACCCGCCGCGCCAGCCGCAGCCCGACCGCCTGGTCCAGTCCGCCGTGCGAATCCGGATGGCCGGGGCGAACCGGCATCCGGAGATGACCGCGCTGGAGCCGCTGCCCGGCCGCGTCAACTATCTGATCGGTAACGATCCCTCAAAGTTCCATCGCGGCGTCCCAACTTACGGCCGCGTGAAGGTGAGCGACGTCTACCCCGGCATCGACGTTGTCTATTACGGGATGCCGACGTCGCTTGAGTACGACATCGTCGCGGCTCCCGGCGCGGACACCTCGCGCATCCACCTGGCGATCGAGGGCGGCGCCAAGAGCGCCATCGATGCGAGCGGCGATATCGAAATCAGCACCGCCGCCGGCACTGTCGCGGTACAGAAGCCGCGCGCCTACCAGCGCGCCAAGGATGGCAGCGAGATCCCGGTCGCAAGCTCGTTCGTCGCGGCCCAGGGACCGAAGACGGCGCCGCCTGAGTATTCGATTCAGCTCGCGAGCTACGATCGCACGCGTCCGCTGATCATCGACCCGACCGTGCAGATCCTCTACTCGAGCTTCCTCGGCGGAGCCGCGGAGAGTGTCGGACCAGTGAATCTCGAGCAATTCGGTGGGCTTACGGGCAACAAGCCTCTGCCCGGAATCGCCGACCTTGGCACCGACGTGGCGCTAGATCCCACGAACAAGGCATACATCACTGGTGTCGCGTACTCGGGCGCGGGCAGCTTTCCGCTCGTCGACGCCTTCCAGAGCACCCAAAGCGGCGCTAATTCGCCGCCCAACCAAAACCCGGTCGGTTTCATCGCAAAATTCGATACGACCAAATCGGAGGCCGCGTCTCTGATTTATTCAACTTACATCGGCGGCAGCGGAGACACCAACGCCGGCGACGCCGGAGATGGCAACGGCGACCTTCCCTTCGGCATCGCCGTGGACGGCTCCGGAGAAGCTTTCGTCGTAGGCCAGACCTACTCGACCAATTTCCCTGATACCAGCACCTGTGGGAGTTTCGGAAAGACAAACGACCAGAAAAACACAGACGTTAATGTCGGCTTCGTGGCCAAGCTCAACGCCGCGGGCAGCGATATCGTTTACGCCTGTTACATCGACGGCAAGAACAACGCGACCGAATCGCGCGTCGCACTATTCCCGGCCGGATGCGACAGTACCACGCTGTGCAAGGCCTACATCTCGGGCTCAACTCAGAGCGATAGTACTACCGGTTTTCCTGTCACTGGCGATGCCTTTCAGAGCACTCTGAAAAGTACTGGCGCAAGCAATGCAACCTTTATAGTGGTCCATCCAAACGGCTCGTCGCTCGATTATGCAACCCTTTATGGCGGAGCCGGCACTGGAAAAAATGGCGACGCCGGAATCAGCGTAGCGGTAGACTCAAGCGGAAACGGCTACATCACCGGCGCGACCTTCTCGGCCAACCTGACGACCAAGAACCCGGCGGTAGCAAGCTACAATGCTGGTGCGCAAACCAATGATGTCAGCAACGCATTCGTTGCCGAGTTCAATCCGACAAGCGGGGCGCTGGTATACGCGACCTACCTTGGCGGCTCAGGCAACACCGGAACAGTTTCATTCCTCGGATTTACCGTCTTCTCTCTCTCGATCGGCGACCTCGGTACCGCGATAAGAATCGACCCCGCTACCGGTCACATCTGGGTGGCGGGAGTAACAGCATCAACTGATTTCCAGGTGCCGGGTAAGGTGACACCTGTGTTTCAGTCAACCAATATGGCTGAAGCTTCCGGAAATGCCGGACCGCCGGCTACAGCGGGATTCATCACCGAATTGGACACCACTCAGGTCGGGCTCAACCAGGTTCGCTACTCAACCTACTTTGGCGGTGCGGGAGAACAAATTGCCGGGGCCATCGGAATCGGCGACGCAATCGTCGATCTTCAGGTGGTGGACGGCAAAATCTACGTCACCGGTGCTACTGGGAGCGGAACCGTTGCTAACGGATTCCCACTGAGTGGCAACGCATGCCAAACATTGAACAATACAACAGGAATTCCAATTGACGCTAAGGTCGAGACTGTCAATGTTCCGATAACCGCGTTCGCGGCTGAACTCGACCCGTCACAAAACAGCGCCGGTGCCCAACTTGTCTTCTCGACTCTGCTAGGCGGCACCGGAATCGCGGACGCCGGTACCGGACTGGTAATCGATGCCTTCGGCGACATGGTGATCGCCGGCCTTACCTATTCGGGCGACTTCCCGGTCACTGAAACAGCATACCAATCCACTAACAAGGCAACGGGCAAGAGTGCGACCAACGCCTTCCTGACCGTGCTCTATCCGCTGGGCACCGATTGCGACAAGACTGGCGGAACCCCGGTTCCCACGCCGGTAGGCGCATCGCCCACCCCGACGCCCGCTTCGACGCCGACTCCAGGCGGCAAAATCGCCGTCTCGGCCAATCCGTTGATCTTTCCCGCCGCGGGATTTGGCGGAGCGCCATCGTTGAAGACGCTCATAGTCCAGAACATCAACGCAAAACATGCCCTGGTCGGCAATGTCGGATCCCCGGTCGGCCCATTTGCAGTCACCTCGGGCGGCGGCGCGTTCAACCTGGGCCCGCTCGGCATGCTGAAGGTCAGGATGGCGTTCACGCCAGCCGGTCTGGGCCTCGAGAAGGGCTCGCTGGTCATCACCAGCAATGATAAGAACTCGCCGTTCACGGTGAATCTGGACGGTACGGGAGACCCGGGCGTGCCGACACTCTCCACCGCCGCCCTGGCTTTCGGAACGGTAGGCATCGGATTACCGCCGAAGACGCTCACGCTCAAGATTCACAATACCGGCCTGGGCGCGCTCGGTGGATCGGTAGGCGCGTTGGCGGCTCCATTTGTGGTCACCGCCGGCGGCGGCCTGTTCGGGCCGATCCCGCCGGGCGGGGTGGTTTCGGTAAGCGTTCAATTCACCCCCACGCAGGCCGGACTGTCGGCCACCTCGCTGGTGATCACCACCAGCGATCCGGCGAAGCTGACGCTTCATGTGGGAATAACCGGCACGGGCGGTCCGGGTCATCTCGCGACCAACGTCGCAACCGCTCCGACGTTCACGTCGGCCAATGAGCCGCTCGCGTTCGGCGCGGTCAAGCATGGGACGGCGAAATCGCTGATCTTCAAGATCAAGAACGTCGGCACGGGCGAACTATCGGGCAACGTCGGATCGCTGCTTGCGCCCTTTACGGTTACGGCGGGCAGCGGACCGTTCAACCTCGCGCCCGGATCGACCGAGAAAGTGACGGTGCAGTTCGCACCGGCGGCCGCCGGCCATGTTTCCCCCGAGGCGCTGGCGATAACGGTGACGGCGCCGGATAAACCGCCGGCTGGAATCACCATCACGGTGAGCGGCAAGGGAACCTGATCGCGGCGCGCTTTAGAAAGCGCGCATGACAGGAAGATTGGAACGAGGAAGCGCTGGAGGAAGCCACCTCCGGCGCTTTCTCATTGATACGCCGCACGCGGCGGGTGGCGGCTACGCCGGTCGCGACAGACAGGAATCGTGAGACAGTTGGCCCGAAGGTAGATGATTTCGAGCATCGGAAGGTGAACGGCAGTCCGGGAGGGGACGTGAAGACATCTACCGCCGGCGTTATAATGGGTGCGGTCGCCGCCTTGAGCGTACTCGCGTTGGCGGCGATTGCGACCGTGGCTTCGTCCGAGCGGCAGCCGTTGCCTATTCCGCCAAGCCGCCCTCTTCCGATTCCCTTCGGCGTGCCGCCCGAGGAGGAGCGGCCAACCGTTCCGCTGTCGGCGGCGCAGCCGTCCGCCCGCGCCGTCGCCGCGACATCAGGCACCTGGACGCCGCTGAACAATCAGCCCCACTCGATCTATCCAGGAAGCGTATTCCTGCTCACCGACGGCAGAATCCTGGTTCAGGATAGCAACCTGAATGCCGTCGACTGGTGGATACTCACTGCGGATAACACCGGCGAATATATCAATGGAATCTGGAACCGGGCGGCCTCACCGCCGAATTGCTACAACAACCTGGTAGGCGAACAGCTTATTTATTCTCCACTATACTACGGCTCGGCCGTGCTGCCTGACGGGCGGTTCGTCATGATCGGGGGCGAATACGATTATGATTATACTTTCGTCAACGGTGGCGACGAGGTGTGGACCGACCAGGCCGCGATCTACAACCCGCTCGCCAACAACTGGACCTGCATCGCAGCCCCCAATTCGTGGACGGAGATCGGCGATGCGCAGACCGTGGTGCTGGCGGACGGGACATTCATGGTGGCGGACCCCTTCGACAACGAGGTCGACACGTTGAACGTCGGGACCAATCCCCCAACCTTCAACGCCCCCTTCATCCCGCCCGGCAAGTCCGCCGACCCACGCAATGACGAGGAGGGATGGACGCTGTTGCCGGACGGCACCGTTCTAACCCTCGAGATTTATAACACAAATGACGCGACCGAGACTCCGGCGCTCATTTATTCGCCGTCCCTGGAGCAGTGGAGCGACGCCGGGAGCGCGCCAGATCCTCTCGTCCTCCAGAAATACGGCGGCACTCTCTATGACGAAATAGGACCGGCGATATTGCGCCCCAACGGCACCGTGTTCGCCGTCGGAGCCACCGGCTTCAACGATATTTACGACGTCAAGACTGGTAGCTGGAGCAGGGGGCCCGCTTTTCCTACGGTCACGGATAGCTATAGTTCAGGCGACTGCAATATTTCCGGTGTGACCGAACAATTGGTAGCGGCCGACGCACCTGCCGCCCTGCTTCCCGACGGCAATGTGCTCGTTGCGGCCAGCCCAATAGATGCTAACCCCGCATGTGGATGGATCCCGCCGACCGTATTCTTCGAGTTCGACGGAACCAGCCTGACAAGCGTAGCCGCACCCGCTAATGCATCGAATGACCGTTCGTACGTAGGGCGCCTGCTGCTACTTCCCACCGGCCAGGTCTTGTTCACCGACTCTTCCAAAGTTGCCGAGATTTACACGCCCGCCGGAAGTCCCGATCCATCCTGGGCTCCGACGATTACTACTTCTCCAGCCGAGGTCAATCCTGGCGGCACCGACTTCGAGCTAACCGGCAAGCAGTTCAACGGCCTGTCACAAGCCGTCGGGTACGGAGACGATTACCAGGCGGCAACTAACTATCCATTGGTGCGAATCACCAATAGTGCGAGCAAGCACGTACTCTATGCCCGTACTCACAATTACAGCACCATGGCGGTGGCGACCGGCAGTGCAACGGTCTCTACGGAATTCGACGTACCGGCCGATATCGAAGCGGGTCCGAGTACGTTGGTTGTGGTCGCAAACGGCATTCCGTCGCAGCCCGTGAAAGTGAATGTGTCCACTGCGACTGCGACCCCGACCCCGACGCCGAACGCGACACCGACTCCGGGCGGCAAAATCGCAGTCTTGGCCAATCCGTTGGTCTTTCCCGGCGCGGGATTTGGCGGAGCGCCATCGTTGAAGACGCTCATAGTCCAGAACCTCAACGCAAAACACGCCCTGGTCGGCGCGGTCGGAGCCCCGATCGGGCCCTTTGCCATCGCCTCGGGCGGCGGCGCGTTCAAGCTGAGCCCGCTGGGCATGCTGAAGGTCAAGATGACGTTCGAGCCCACAGGTTTGGGTGTCGAGAAGGGCTCGCTGGTCATCACCAGCAACGACAAGAACTCGCCGTCGCTCACCGTGAATCTGGCCGGTGCCGGAGAGCCGGGCGTGCCGACGCTGTCAGCGGCCGGCCTGACCTTCGGAAAGGTCGGCATTGGCATACCGCCGAAGACGCTCACGCTCAAGATCCGCAACACCGGCCTGGGCGCGCTCGGCGGCTCCGTCGGCGGGTTGCCGGCTCCGTTTGCGGTCACCGCCGGCAGCGGAGCGTTCGGGCCGACGCTACCGGGCGGGGTGATCTCGGTAAGCGTTCAATTCACCCCCACCCAGGCCATCCTGTCGGCCACTTCGCTGGTGATCACCACCAGCGATCCGGCGAAGCTGCTGCTCGATGTGGGAATAACCGGCACGGGCGGTCCGGGTCATCTCGCGACCAACGTCGCAACCGCACCAACGTTCACGTCGGCCAGCGAGACGCTCGCGTTCGGCCGCGTCAAGCACGAGACGGCAAAATCGCTGAGCTTCAAGATCAAGAACGTCGGCGCGGGCGAACTGTCGGGCAGCGTCGGATCTTTGACCGCGCCGTTCACGGTCGCGGGGGGCGCCGGACCGTTCATCCTTGCGCCCGGATTGACGCGGAAGGTGACGGTGCAGTTCGCACCGGCGGCCGCCAGCCATGTTGCTCCCGAGGCGCTGGCGATAACGGTGACGGCGCCGTGTAAACCTCCGGCTGGAATCACCATCACGGTGAGCGGCGAGGGAACCTGATCGCGCCGCGGTGAAGAAAGCGCGCATCATACGAAGATTGCACGCTGCGGCGCGGGCAGCCCGGGACTCACGTCCGCGCGGTCGCCAGGGCGGGTCTTACCTGAGGCATTATACTAGTGTAACGTCCCAGTACTAAGTTGCTTTCGGGAGACTCGCCATCACTATCACGTTGAGTCCGAACTATTACGTTTAGCCCAGCTTCTTCGGTCATCCTTGTATGTCGAATCAGGTAACAGGAGAGAAGCGGAGGCGGGATGACACAAGAAACGGCAGGTCATAAATGATATCAACGAAAGATCTTGATGACGCGGTGGCTTCGATGATCGCCGCGCGGCGTGGCGGACAACTGCTCAAGCGGCTGCCGCCTGACGGCACTCCTTTGTCACTCGACGACGCCTACTCGATCCAGGAAGCGTTCGTGCGGCAGTGCGGCCTGCCGGTCGTCGGCTACAAAATCGGATGCGCGTCGAAAGAGTCGCAAGCGCTGGTCGGAGCGGCGGGGCCGTTCGCAGCACGGATCTTCGCTCCCACCCGCTTTCGTTCTCCCGCCGAATTCCCGGCACGCGATTTCTTTACCCTGGGAGTCGAAGCCGAGTTCGGGTTCACGATGCGCGACCCCCTGCCCGCCCGGCACGCTCCATACGATCGCGCTCAGGTCGCGCGCGCGGTGGCTTCGGTCTCGCCGGTAATCGAGCTTTGCGACACACGGCTCGCGAACTGGAAGGCCGCGCGAATCGAGGAAATCATCGCCGACAACGGCTTTCACGGTGGACTGGTTGTCGGCGACGCGGTCAGCTCGTGGGAGAGCCTGGACCTGGCTGAACACCAGGTCGCGCTCTCGATCGACGGCGCGACGCGCGCAAAGGGCGCGAGCAAAGGCTCGCTCGGCGATCCGCTCGACGGGATGGTATGGATCGCTAACGAGCTTTCACGGCGCGGACACGGTCTCGGCGCGGGCGATATAGTTGCGACCGGAACCTGGACGGGTTTGCATTTCGTGCGCGGACCGGCGACGGTCGTTGCCGATTTCGGAACGCTGGGCCGGGTCGAAGCGCGCGTGCTTGCGTAGAAAGAAATCCATCCATACAAAGGGACCGAGGCTGCGCGATGGAAGCGATAAGCGACCCGGCGAAAATCGAAAGCTATCACGCCCATGTCTATTACTCCGGCGCGGCCGAGCGCGCCGTGGCCGCGGCGCTGCGCGAGGCGGTGCAGGAAAGATTCGACGTCGCGATGGGCAACTGGCATGACAAGCCGATCGGACCGCATCCGCTGCCGATGTACCAGGTCAGTTTCGCCGTCCGCGAGTTCGCCCGGCTGGTGCCGTGGCTGATGCTCAACCACGCGGGACTGTCTATCCTGGTCCATCCAAACACCGACGACGGATTCCGCGACCACGCCGAAAATGCGTTATGGATCGGCGCGCAGCAACAATTGCGCTTCGACGTCCTGCGCGATCTGCTCGGCCAATAACGCCGCGGCCAACCGCGCGAGCGCCGCTGCTGAGGCGCTATTGAGGAAAGACCGGCATGACGGGCGCAGCCTGGAACGAAGCGATCGATCGGATGCTGACGCGTATCCGCGACACCGCCGCGCGCGTCGGCGACGGCTTTCCGCACTGGGCCGATCCGGAAAGCGGCGCATGGACCGTGACCGCGGATGGCGACTGGACCGGCGGCTTCTGGGTCGCGATGCTGTGGCTCGCCTGCCGAAGTACTGGCGAGAAGCGCTATCGGCAATGGGCGCGGCAATGGATGGAACGGCTGCGGCCGCGAATCGCTTCGGCCACCGTCTTCAAGGCGATTCCCTTCTACTACGGCGGCAGCCTTGGCCATATTCTTACGAACGACGCCGGCGCGCGAGAGATGGCGCTCGAGGCCGCGGCGAGTCTGATGCGTCTGTACAGTCCGGCGCTCGGATTGATACCGCTCGGCGCCGAGGCGGAAGAGGGCTCGCGGATCGGCCCGGCCGAGAGCAGTATCGACAGTCTCTTCGCGTCGCCTTTCCTGCTGTGGGCCGCGCGCGAGACCGGCGACGGCGCGATGCGCGAAGTCGCGCGTAGCCACGCGGCACGGGTGATCGAATTGCACCTGCGCGAAGACGGATCGTTTATCCAATCAAGCTCGCTCGATCCGAAAAGCGGCGCCGTGATTCGCCACTACACGCACAAGGGATACAGCGATACCAGCACCTGGGGACGCGCACAAAGCTGGGGCGTGTTGCTGTCGGCGATGAGCTACGCGTGGGAGCCCACGGAAACTCGATGGCTGCGGGCGGCGGAGCGCGGCGCGGATTGGTGGATCGCACACGCGCCGCCTGGCCACATCGCGTTCTGGGATTTCGACGACCCGCGCATCCCGGAGGCCGAACGGGATACCTCGGCGACCGCCGCGATGGCTTGCGCGATGCTGAAACTGGCGGCGCTCGCCGATCCGTCAAAGCGCTCCGAGTATCGCCGTTGCGCGGAAGCGACCGTAAACGCCCTGGTCGAAAGATACCTGACTCCGGTCGGCTCGTCCGATCGTCGAGTGCCGGGCATTCTCACCGAGGGATGCTTCAATCGACGGCCGGACTCGCGCAGCCACGACGCCGCATCCAGGAACGAGTTAATATTCGGTAGCTATTACCTATTCGAGGCACTACATATTCTAACGGACAAGGTAGACCCGGTAAAAATCTGAATCAGCGCGCGCCTGCCGGACGTGAAATAGCGCCTGCTTCCGGACTATCGGAAACGCGATGGACGAACGCGGATAAACCATTGCCAAGGAAAGCCGTTAGGTCTATACGACGAGATAGCAATCGGAAGTCGAAAAGCGCGTACGCAAAAGTGAATCTGCAAAGTGAATCTGCAAGTGAATTTGATTGTTCGCCGTAACCTGGGGGCCGGTTTTCAGCGATCAATTGTTTGGGGGAAATCTTCATGAACGTTCGATGACAATTACTCGCTAGCTTCGGACCCGATAGTTGCGGCCAAAAGGGGGGAGACATGGCCGACATCAAAGTCCTTATGGTCACCGACGGCGACCGCTTCACGTACGGAACGCCACCGAACACTTACGACGCGAACTTTTTCGGCCTGACCACGCTGGTCAGCGCGCTTCGCAACAGCACCACGCCGACGATCCAGGTCGATACCGCGCATCGCCGAGGCGCAACTTTCAAGGGCCCCGGCAACGACCCCGACACCTCGATCAATTTGACTATTCCCGGCGACTTCGTATTCACCAGCATCGACCTGTCGCAGTACGACGTCATCTGGATGATCGGGGACGAAGGCTACAACGGCGGCGCACTGGATCCCTTCGACAAGGACATTCTTCCAGCCGAGAAATACGCCCTGGCCCAGTTCATGCAGAACGGCGGCGGCGTGTTTGCAGTCGGCGATCACGACGGCATCGGCGCCTGCATGTGCGGCGGCTTGCCGCGCGTCCGAACCATGCGAAGATGGTTCGAGTGGGACCATCCCTTCACCGACCCCGGCACCAACCAAGCCTTCATGCCCAATTGGGCGGCCGGCGGCAGCGGCATGTCGCCGGGCTATCCGGGACAGACCGATCGTTTCGACACGCTGCGTCACGACAGCACGCTGTTCGGCGGCCAGAAGGTTTATTTCTTTTGGGATCAGTCGGACGCGAACGCGCAACCGTTAATGACGCAGTCGGGCGCGCCGCTCGCGACTTCGCCGGGTCCGATTCATGCGGTGCTACGTGGCGTCTCGGGCATTACAATCGCGAATTTTCCGGATCACATGCATGAAGGCGAAGCGACCGATTTCACCACCATCTCGACCACATCGACGCCCTTCAATCCGAACGACGCAAGTAACAATCCGAATACTCTGCCTTTTACCGATCAGGGCGGCACCGTCCACAACATCGTCGAGTTCCCCAGGGTCGGCGGGTACCAGGCCCAACCGGAGGTAATAGCCTACGTCTCGGATCTTGGGCACGGCACGTATTACGGTTCGGTGCCACCGGGCTCGCCTCCTGACTATCCGGCGACCAACTCCAAAACCCGCGGGGCGATCAGCGTCTACGACGGCTACAGCGTCGGCGTGGGCCGCATCATAACCGGTTCGACCTTTCATCATTACCTTGACAAGAACCTGATTGGCGATCCGGGCTCCACCTCCCAACCCGGACCGCCAACCGGCACGAACACCGGGTTGCAGGCGGAGGATCTCGACCCGATCAAGAATTACTACATCAATGCCGTCACCTGGCTGGCGCGGGCGAAGCCGGATTTCCAGTTCTGGACGCTCAAGAGCACTTTCGGCAAGGACGAGGTCCAGGATGCGACGGCGCATAGTCAGACCTTCAGCAACGCGTTTTATCTCGCGCTCGAAGGCTTCGCGCCAAACGCCGTCGGCAATCCGACGATCCAGCTATCCGGACCATTCGCGGCCACCGGCGCCAAGTTCCAACAAGGCACGCTGGTCTACAGCGGCAGTGGCAATACGGCACAGCGAATCCTTTTTCCGTTCACGGTGCTTTCGATTCCTCTCGGCGCCTTTCCGCCACATGGCAATCCCGCGACGCTTTTGCCGCTGGAGGCCAGCATCGCTTTCGGATCGAACGCGTTCAATGCCGAGACGCTGTTCGAACTCACGGCGGGCGCGGACCCCTATTTTACGAATGTCGATTCGACCACCAATCCGCCCAACGCTTTTTATCTCAGTCAGGACTTGCGGGTGTTCCAGGTCGTTCCCGGGTTGAACCAGGTGCCGTTCATTCCCTTTCCAAGCGGCTCCGATGCGCCGTTCACCTATATCCAGAACCTGCTCGGATATCTGAACGATCCGTCCCACGGTTACACGACGCAAGGCGGTTCGGATCCGTTTCAGACCTTGAGCGAACAAAACGATCTGACGGAGGATTCATCGGTCTCGCCGTTCGTGCTCGCAGGCCTGACGCTGTCTCCGGCATACAATTTCGCCATCGCGCGGGTGCGGCTGAGAGGCACCGGTTCAACCGCGTCGGACGTGAAGGTGTTCTTCAGGATGTTCGCGACGCAATCCAACGATACCGACTACGATCCGCAGACTACCTACCTCAGCACCTATGACGCTTCCCACCTGCCCGACAAGCCGTTGAACGGCACGGACGGCACTACCTTTCCGTTCTACGCAACCAGCGGTGGCAGCGGCGATTACGATCCCGGCGTCAACGACCTCAACATCACTGGCCTGAGCAGCAACGAGATCTATACCTATTTCGGCTGCTATCTGAACGTCTACGACCTGCCCGCAAATTCGCTGCCCGGCACGCATCATTGCCTGGTCGCGCAGATCGCGTATGACGGCGCGCCAATCCTCAACTCCAACGGCCTGACGCTCAGCCCTGAGAATACCGACAAGCTAGCCCAGCGCAATTTGCAGGTGACGGGGTCAGGCAATCCCGGCGGCCCGGCGACTCATCGGATTCCGCAGACGTTCGACGACAAGCCCAGCCTGCGCACCCCTCAGCCCGCGAATACACTACTCGGGTATCCCGACGAGTTGATGATCGACTGGGGCAACACGCCGAAGGGCAGCGTCGCCAGCATCTATTGGCCGCAGACCAACGCGATCGACGTGGTGCGGCTGTCGATGCTGCTTTCCGCCACCGATCAGTGGACGGCTGTCGACGAACATACGGTGCAATGCACCGTCAACTACCCAGTAACGTATCTGCCTATTCCGTTCGGCACCGGCCCGAGTTTCGCCGGGCTATTTACCGTCGACCTGCCCGCCGGGATCAAGAAGGGCCAAGACTTCCGTATTGTAGTGCGCCGTGTCCGCACCCGCCAATCGCAACCTCCCGCCGGCGTGAACATCCAGGCGCGTGCCAGGAGCGATGCGGCGATCTATCAGGTCACCGACTGGCGCTATATCGTCGGCACCTTCCAGGTCACCATCCCAGTTTCGACCGAAGAGGAGTTGCTATGGCCCGAGGAGAACACCCTGGCCATCATGAAATGGCGATTCCTCCATACCGCGCCGACCAGCCGCTGGTATCCGGTCCTGCAGCGTTACCTGTCTTACATCGTCGGACGCGTTAACGGGTTCGGTGGCAATGCCGGCAGCATCGCGCCCTCTCCCACGGGCGCACCGCCGCCGAAGAGCGGCAAGGGCGGCGGTCACATGACGAGTCACACGGGCAAGGTCTGCGAAGTGTTCTTCGATTGCTTCGGTGATTTCGAAGGCTTCGTTCTGGCGAGTTGCAGCGGTAGTCACAAATTCGTCACGCGCGAGAAAGGGATCGCCGACGTGGCTATTCGCGCCTGCCGGGACCGGCTGGTATTAACGGTATTCACGGAGGGTCACGATCACAAAATCCGCCAATTGGTAGTAACCTGCTGCTGAGACAAGCCGGCGATCCCGCGCGGCACGGTCGTCAGGCCTGCCGCGCCGGAGAAGCGGCGCTCTCACCGCATCAACACTCCTTTACGAGAAGTGCTATGCGTTCTGGCTATCGATTCTCGCTGAATAGGACTCCGCCTTCTTTGAGTTTCGCGATCTGAGCGTCGGAGTACTCCAGCACTTCCTTGAGCACTTGTGCGCCATGCTGGCCCAGTAACGGAGCCTGGATGTCCGGCAGATCTGGGTAAGCTGAAAATTTCAGTGGAAAGCCGGGGATCGTGACCTCACCCAGGATCGGATCGCGAACCTTGCGCACCATGTCGCGCGCCTTGAAATACGGATGTTTCATCGTGTCGATGACCGAGAGCACCGGAGCGCAGGCGACGCGGTTTTGCTCGAGTACGGTCACCGCGGCGTCGTCGCTGGGCATCGAGGCCAGCCATTCTTCGACGATCGGATTGAGCACGTCGCGATTCTTGACCCGATCCGCGCTGGTGGCGAAGCGCGGATCGTTTTGAAGCTCCGGCCGGCCCATCGCCTTGGTCATATTCGCCCACTGGCGATCGAGCACCAGGATGAAAATCCATCCCTGGGGCCCTTTATAAACTCCGGCCGGGCAAATCTGATTGTGATACCGGCCCATCCGGTTCGGAATGAACTGGCCATTGGTGATCGAATTACTCTGTAGGCCAAAATCCTGCATATGGTAGAGCGTATCGATCATCGCGATATCTATATACTGGCCGACCCCGGTCTTCTCGCGATTGTACAGTGCATATCCCAGCGCGGCGAAAGTATGTACTCCGCTTCCCACGTCGGCCATACCAATTCCGACGAACGTCGGAGCCCCGTTCGGGTCGCCGGTCATATGCATCAGACCCGAAAAAGCCTGCGCGATCATGTCGTAGCCGGTCTTGTGCGCGAGCGGGCTCTTGCGCCCGAACGCCGAGAGCGAAGCCATTATCAAGCGCGGATTGATTTTCTTTAGCGAATCATAATCGAAGCCGCGCTTTTGCATCACGCCCGGACCGAAGTTCTCGACCACGATATCGACCTTGGACACCAGCGCGCGGAGAATCTCCAGCGATTCCGGTTTGTTGAAATCCAGGCAGAGGCTCTTTTTGCCGCGGTTCTGCTGGACGAAATAGCCACTGCGGCCATCTTTGATCGTAGGCAGCAAGCGCGACGGATCGCCCATCGGCGCCAGCTCTATCTTGATGATGTCGGCGCCCATCTCGGCCATCAGCCGGGTGACCGTGGGCCCAGCCAGGTACTGGGTGAAATCGAGAACCCGGCATCCCGCAAGCATCGCGGAATTCGCGTTTGCGCCAGCCATGTTTGTTTCTCCCCGAGAACCAATTCGCGTTACCGCGTAAGAGCCATGTATCACAGCTCCCGCTCGCTGTGGAGTTCCCGCAAGTGTTTGCGAGTCTGGACAGCGCCACTCGGCTGGGACTAGATGAGCTGATCAGTCATGCGGCCGTGGCGCGGCAGCGCGGCGCGGCTGAAAAGGCACTGGAGAGTGATCGATGCCTACGAAACAAGCTTCCGGATCGGCTGCGCTGCGAGCCCGGCTGAGCCATCCCGTGATCGATTCCGACGGCCATTGGGTTGAGTTCGGACCGGACCTGATGGATTACCTCAAGGAAGTCGGGGGATCGCGGGCCGCCGACGGCTTTAAAAACCGGCCCTACGAAGGATGGCATTTGACGGTGCCGCTCAAGGAACGGCGCGAGCGTCGCCTGGATCAGCCGGTATGGTGGGGCGTGCCGACCAAAAACACGCTCGACCGCGCGACCTCGATGCTGCCGCGGCTGTTGTACCAGCGCCTGGACGAGATGGGGATTGACTTCGCGGTGCTCTATCCGACCGCGGCCCTCCGCATTCCATTCATCGCGGACGAAGAGACGCGCAAGGCGACTTGCCGCGCGTTCAATCGTTACTCGGCCGAGCAATTCCGCGAATTCAGCGACCGACTCACGCCCGTAGCGATGATTCCGATGTATACGCCCGAGGAGGCGATCGTCGAACTGGAATACGCGGTTAAGACGCTGGGGCTCAAGGTGGCGATGATGCCGAGCCTGCTGCGACGCCCGATTCGCGCGGCTGTAGGCCCCGGCGGCGAGCCCAATCCATATGCGCAATGGCTCGACATGCTGGCGCTCGACAGCGAGTACGACTACGACCCGGTGTGGGCAAAGTGCCAGGAGCTGGGCGTGGCGCCCACCTTTCACACGGTCTCGAAAGGCGTCGGCACGCGCATCTCGCCGTCGAACGCAGTCTACAATCACATCGGACACTTCGGAGTGGCCGGCGAGGCGATATGCAAGGCGCTGTTCCTGGGCGGCGTGACGCGGCGCTTTCCGAAATTGAGGTTCGCCTTCCTCGAGGGCGGCGTGGGATGGGCCTGCGGGCTCTACAGCGATCTTATCGGGCATTGGAAGAAGCGCAATCTCAAAGCGCTGGAGGATATCGACCCCGCCAATCTCAACCGCGAGGCGCTGGCGCAACTATTCCTGCGCCACGGCGGAAAGGCGCTGGCCGACAAGCTCGAGCGCTGGAAAATCGAGGGCGAAGCGTATTCGCCGCGTACGGCGGATCCTGACGCGTCGCTCGACGACTTTGAGGCCTGCGCGATCGATCGCGCCGAGCAGATTCGCGATCTCTTCATTCCCAACTTCTATTTCGGCTGCGAAGCGGACGACTCGGCCAACGCCTGGGCTTTCAATTCCAAATCGAATCCGTACCGCGCCCGGCTCAACGCGATCTTCGGATCCGACATCGGCCATTTCGACGTGCCCGACATGACCGGCGTGCTGACGGAGGCTTGGGAACTGGTGGACGAAGAGCTGATAAGCGAGGCGGATTTCCACGACTTCGTGTTCGCCAACCCGGTCAGGCTGTGGGCCGGCAACAATCCGGATTTCTTCAAAGGCACGGTGGTCGAGCGGGAGGCGCGGGCGCTCCTCGCCGCCGGCTGAGCAGTTATGCGCGGCGGCCCTGCGATGCTCCGCGCAAGGCCGTGCCTCGCTTCACAGCGCTCGAACGCGCGAGGTTATCCGAGCGTGGCGCGGACAATTCGCGCTCCCTCGACCATCGCTTCGAGTTTCGCCTGCGCGACGTCGCGGGCGATATATTTCATGCCGCAGTCTGGCGCGATCACTAGCCGCTCGGGCGCGACGAACTCGAGCGCCGCGCGGATGCGCCCGGCGACCGTGGCGGCGCTCTCGACCGCGGGATCGTTCAGGTCGAGTACACCCAGGATAATGGTCTTCGAGGGCAGTTTTTTCAGAATCGACATATCCAGTTTGGGCTGCGCGGCCTCGATCGACACCTGGCCGGCGAGGCAGTTTTCCAGCTCCGGCAAAAACGAGTAGCCGGCTGGCTTGTCCTTCATGATGTAGGCGTAGCCAAAGCATAGATGCACCGCGGTCGTGCCGGTAACGCCTGCCAGCGCGCGATTGAGCGCCCGCAGGCCATACTGCCGTGCCAACTCCGGACTCGCCTGCATGTAGGGCTCGTCGATCTGCACCACGTCGGCGCCGGCCGCGAAGAGATCTTTGATCTCTTCGTTGACCGCCTCCGCGTAGGCCATCGCGAGCGATTCCTGGTCGGGATAGTAAGCGTTCTCGGCCTGCTGGGTCAGCGTGAAAGGCCCGGGCAGCGTGATCTTGACCCTGCGCGTGGTATGCGCGCGCAGAAATGCGAGGTCGCGCACTTCGACCGGACCGAGCCTGCGAATCGGACCCGAGACCAGCGGCACGACGCTCGCGCGTCCCGTGCGGCTGATCGCGCTACCCGGACGCTCGCGGTCGATTCCGCCAAGCGCGTTGGCGAGCCGGTTCGAGTAACTCTCGCGGCGCATCTCACCGTCGGTGATGATATCGACGCCGGCCCGTTCCATCTCGTGGATCGCAACGATGGTCGCGTCGTCCTGGGCCTGCTCGAGCCACGGCTCCGGAATTCGCCACACCTCGCGCGCCCGCACGCGCGGCGGCGGCCGCTTGGCGAGATTGTCGCGATCGATTAGCCAGTCGGGCTGCGGATAGCTGCCGACCACGGTGGTCGGCAAAAGCATCTGTTCACCCATCGTGCATCCCCCTGCGCGAAGTAGTGGTGCGCGCTCACGGGCCGTGCGGCGCAAATCATGGCGCGTTGGGCGCGCGCCGGCAACTCGCACGCGGGACCTTCGACTCTGATCGTGGACTCCCTCCGCTCGGAAAAACTTCGCCGTCGACTCGCCGGAGATTTGGGGCTAGTGGTGGGCGTGTGCTAAAGACTCGAATCAAGCCGAAACGATCGGAGCGAAAACAAGTTGGAAAGCAAGTTGCTCGATCCGAACAATCTCGTCGACCTCGAACGCAAGACCGTCAGCCCGCGGGTTTTTTCCGATCCTGAAGTCCATCAGGCCGAGCAGGAACGAATCTTCACGCGCTGCTGGCTGTACGTTGGGCACGAAAGCCAAATCCCGAATCCGGGCGATTTCGTCGCCGGGTTCATGGGCGAGGAGCCGGTGATCACGTGTCGCGGCGCCGACCGGCAGATACGCGTGTTCCTCAACACGTGCCGGCATCGCGGGATGCTGGTATGCCGGGTCGAAGAAGGCAACGCGAAATTCTTTCGCTGCCCCTATCACGGCTGGACCTACGACCTCGAGGGCAATCTCACGGGCGTGCCCGATTTCCGCAAGGCCTACCACGGAGACCTCAAGCGCGAGGACTGGCCGTTGCTGCAAGCGCCTAAGGTGACTTCCTATCATGGACTGATTTTCGCCTGCCTGGATGAGCATGCGGTCAGCCTGGAAGAGTACCTGGGCGATTTCCGATGGTACCTGGACTTGCAGTTCAACCGCACCGCGAGCGGGATGATGACGCTGCCCGGCATCCACAAGTGGACGCTCAAGGCGAACTGGAAGTTTGCCGCCGAGCAATTTGGCGGAGACAACTATCACACGATGTGGGCCCATGAGAGCGGCGTGCGGACTTCGATCGCGCAGCAGTTCGGGGGCGAGCATCCGTGGACCAACGATTGGGAGGCCAAGACCAAGGAAGGTCACGCCTGGATAAATTTTGCTTTCGAAGATCCGCCGGGAATCGCTGAAGTCGTCGGCCCATACACGGCGTGGCTGCGCGAACAGGCGAAAAACCGCCTGACGCCGACTCAGATCGACCAGATCGGATGCGTGCACGTGGGAACCGTGTTCCCGAATTTCTCGATCCTTTCGTTCCTGGGATTCCTGTCCGTGCGGGTCTGGAATCCGCGCGGGCCCGCGCGCCTCGACGCCTGGTCATGGGGAATGGTCGAACGCGACGCGCCGGCGCAAATAATAAAGCTCGCGCGGGACATCCAGATACGAACCTTCTCGCCGGCGGGAATTTTCGAGCAGGATGACGGTGAGATGTGGTCGTATTGCACCGAAGCGTCGGGCGGCGCCTACCGCCGGCGGTTTCCGCTAAACTATCAGATGGGCGCGGGACATGAGCGGGCCGACGCCGATCGTCCCGGACTAATCCATCCGCCGCCGACCGAGATCGGCGTGTTCGGTTTTTGGGAACGATGGCGCCGGCAAATGGCGAACGCGGAGAAGTCGTAGCCATGGACCGCGTCGGTTTGCGACAGCAGTTCGAAGACCTGCTCTATCGCGAGGCCTGGTTGCTGGATCACGACCGCCTCGAGGAATGGCTGGATCTACTAAGTGACAACATTCACTACTGGGCGCCCGTGCGCGCCGACATGAATCGCGGCAAAGAAGATTTCACGCCGCCGCTTCGGCTGGCATTCTTCGACGACAACAAGGACGGGCTAAAACTTCGCGTCGCGCGGATCCGTACCGGCGCCGCGCATGCCGACGAGCCGCCCTCGCGCGTGCGCCACCTGATTACCAACATTCAGGTGATGGAGGCGCCGGACGCGGCCACGGCGAAAGTCGCCTCGAATTTCCTTGTATTCAAAAGCCGCCGCAACCGCGAGGAAAACCTGTTCGTCGGCTGCCGCGAGGATACCTGGCGGCGCGACGGCGGCGCATGGAAGCTCGAAGAACGCATGATTCTCCTCGACCACAACGTGATCGAGAACATCACGGTGCTTCTCTGAGCGGCCGCGGCTGCTGGTATTGAAACGATGGACCCAGGCGCGGCACAACTGTTCGATCTGAGTTCCAAGGTTGCCCTCGTTACCGGCGGCGCCAAAGGGATCGGCCGGGGCATCGCCGAAGCGTTGGCGGCGGCGGGCGCCGCGGTCGCCGTTGCCGACGTGGACGCCGAAGGCGCGAATTCGGTCGCGCAGGCGCTGCGGAAGCGGGGCTTCGGCGCGTTCGCGATGCAGGCCGACGTGGCCGAAGAGGAATCGGTAAAAGCCCTGGTGCAAGGCGTGTTCGATAATTTCAAGCGCCTCGACATCCTGGTGAACAACGCCGGCATCTTCCCGATGAAACGCTTGCGCGAACTCGACGCTGCGACCTGGGACCGCACTATTGGAGTCAATCTACGTGGCGCCTATCTCTGCACGCGGCATGCGGCCGAACGAATAATCGCGGGCAAAGCCGGCGGGCGAATTATCAATATCTCGACTATCAACACCGCGCGCACCTATGTGGGTATGGCGCACTACGACGCGAGCAAATATGGACTCAACGCTCTGACCAAGGCCAGCGCCCTCGAATACGCGCCATTCGGCATTACCGTCAATGCGATCGCGCCCGGCGCGGTCAAAACTCCCGGCTCGCTCAAGGTGCGAAGCGAACTGGGCGGCGGATCGGTCGAAGCCGCGGACGCGGAGTTCGCAAAGCGCATCCCGCTAGGACGCTGGGCCGAACCTGAAGATATCGGGCGCGCGGTGCTTTGCCTGACCGGACGCGCGGCCGACTACATCACCGGGCAAATTATCTATGCGGATGGCGGCCTGATGCTCGGATTCTGAGCGCAGTCGCATTCTTCACGATCGCGGAAGGTCACTATGGCAAGCGTTTCACAGCTCGGGTATCTGGGGCTCAAGGTCTCGAATCTTGACGCGTGGGAAAACTTCGCCACGCAGATTTTGGGAATCGAAAGCGTGGGCCGCAACGAGGACGGAGCCTTGATGCTCCGAATCGACGAATACCAATATCGGTTCGTCCTCGAACAAGGCGCCAAGGACGACCTGGACCTGATCGGTTGGCAAGTCGACGACGAGCGCGCGCTGAACGAGGTGGCCGAGCAAGTCGCGGCGGCCGGAGTCGAAGTGCATCGCGGTTCGGCGGCCGAGGCGGAAGCGCGCCGCGTGGTGGCCCTGGTCAAGTTCAAGGATCCGAGCGGGATTGCCTCGGAAGCCTTCTATGGCCCGCTGACCCGGATTGATATCCCATTCAAGCCGGCGCGGCCGATAGGTGGTTTCGTCGCCTCCGGGATGGGCCTCGGGCATATCACGATGGGCGTCGACGACATGCAGCGCAGTCTCGAGTTCTACCGCGACGTCCTCGGCATGCGACTGAGTGACTGGGTGCAGCCGCAACCCGAGCGCGACGTCAAATCGCGCTTCAACATCGCCTTCCTGCATTGCAACCCGCGCCATCACTCGATCGCATTCTGGGAGGCGCGGATGCCCAAGCGGCTGCATCATTTCATGCTCCAGCTCGAGTCGCTGGACGACGTTGGAACCACTTTCGATCTTTGCCAGCAGCGCGGCGTACCGCTCGAACTCACGCTCGGCCGCCACACCAATGACCGGATGCTGTCGTTCTACGTGCGCACGCCCTCGGGCTTCAGCGTCGAGTACGGATGGGGTGCGCGAACGGTCGACGATCGCGACTGGCAGGTGCAATTGCATCGGACCGGCAGCATCTGGGGACATCACAGAACGGGCGTCTGAGCGCCAACGGAGAGAGCCTGATGGCAGAGTATAGTAAGAAGGAGGCGCGCGACTGGGCGTGGGCCAACATGCGGGGAGTGGCCAACGTGGTGAATCCCACGTTCACCGAGGATCTTGCCGCGCTCAACGAAAAAGCCATTCGCTACGATGTCCGCAAGGAGATCGAATACGGCTTCTGGGGCACGCTGCTGATAGCCGAAAGCGCGACCACTCCCGAGGAATATATCCGCTTTACACAGTGGGCGGCGGATGAGGCGCGCGGCAAGCTGCGCCTGATATTTCACGCATCGTTCAACACCCTGGCGCAGAACGTCTCGGTCGCGCGCGCCGCGCACGAAGCCGGCGCGGAACTGGTGCTCCTTGCCTATCCGGCCAACTTCTATGCGCGTACCAGCCAGGACATCTACGATTACACCAAGGCCTTCTGCGACCAGGTCGACATGGGAGTGATCCTGTTTCCGGTGCCGCTGTGGGGCTTTGAGCGGATTCATCCCGCCGGAATGGAAATCGACCTGCTGCGCAAACTGGTCGACGACGTGCCGAACATCGTCGCAATCAAGGCGGAAGGCGGCATGCCGACGATCGGCGGATTCGTCGAAACGTATAAGACGCTCGGCAAGCGGGTGATCGTGACTTCGCCGCTCGAATGGGACGGCATCCCGTTGGCATCGCTGGTGCCGATCCAGTTCATGGGTACCAGCAATTACGAATTCTATGGGCCGACCATACCCAAAATGTTCGCCCTGATGCAGGAGGGCCAGTTCACCGAGGCGATGAAGCTGTTCTGGAAAATCCATCCGGCACGGCTGGCGAACCTCCAGGCGATGTCGTTGCTGGCGGGCTCCAACTTTCTCCATCGGATGCTCTGGAAATATCAGGGCTGGCTGCAGGGCTTTAACGGCGGGCCGCTGCGACAGCCCACGATGCGCCTGGTGGATCGGCAATTGCGGCCATTGCGCAGTGCGCTCGAGCAGTGCGGGCTCAATCCGTGGCCCGAACCGGACGGCGATTTCTTCGTGGGCCGTAATCCGGTCTGAGGCCATTCGCCGATGCTGCTTTTGAACGCGCGCGAGGTGGAACGCCTCGCCGGCATGGAAAGTCTCGTGGCAGCCGTGGAAGCCGGAGTGCGCGAGCAGGCCGCGGGACAGGTGGTGTTGCCGCCGCGTCTCAACCTGCCGAACGGACGGGGCTTCTTCCGCCTCATGCCCACCGTCATGAACGGCAGCGGCATCATGGGATTCAAGGCCTTCCACGGGTCCGTGCAGGATGGCGTACGCTATTTTATCGCGATCTACGAGCAGGCGAGCGGACGGTTACTGGCGATGATGGACGCTCACTATCTCACCGCCGCTCGGACCGGCGCGACTACCGGCGTCGCGACCAGGTTTATGGCGAGGACCGACGCGCGGCGCGTGGCGGTGATCGGTTCGGGACTCGAAGCGCGCACGAATCTGCTTGGGGTTTGCGCCGTGCGCGATATCGAGCGAGTCACCGCATTCAGTCCGAACCCCGAGCGCCGCGCCGCGTTCGCCCAGCGCATGAGCCAGGAACTCAAAATCGAAGTCAGAGCCAGCGACAGTCCCGAAAGCTGCGTGGAAGGTGCGGACATCGTGGTGGTCGCCACCAACACCACCGGCAAGGGAGACGGAATCGCTTTTCGCGGCGCATGGGCGCGCGCTGGGATGCACGTCGCCGCAATTGGCTCGACGATGCCGAAGTTGCGTGAAATCGACGCTCAGAGTTTCGCGCGCGCCGGCCGGATCGTAATCGATTGTCAGACCAGGCAGATAGAAGAAGAATCGGGCGACGTCATCGACGCGCTCGCCAATGGCACATACGACCGCGGGAAAGTTAGCGAACTGCAGGAAGTGGTTGCTGGACGCGCGCCGGGACGCGACGGGGAGGATCAGATCACGCTGTTCAAATCAGTTGGGACCGCGGTCCAGGACGTGGCCTCCGGCTATGCCGTGTATCAGGAGGCACGCCGCCTCGGCGCCGGTTCCGAAGTCCCGGATTTTCTCGAACTGAAAACTTTCTAGCCACCGGCTCCGCCGCTACTGGCACGGACACGGCCCAACGGTGTCCGGTGGCAGGCGCGAATCTCAATGAAAACAGGCCTTGTTCGCCGTCTCACTTGGGCCAGAAGATATCAGCGCCAGCACCGTCAAGCGGCTCAGCGAGCCATCCCGACAGTGCCGGCGCCGTTAATCAGCCGCCCCTCGACGAGCGTCGAACGGGCTCTTGGCTAGTTCGATCCGCCAAGCGTCGCCGCTGCGCGGATCGGCAAAGCGGATCCTTACCGAACCATCGCCAGATTCGTCCAGATCTGTGCGACCGCCAGCGCGCCGCCTGCCACGAGCCCGATACCGATCAGGAGAGTGACGACGGTGCCGAGCCGGTCGGTGGGCAACGGACGATTTACCGCCTGCGAAGACGCTCGCGCATCGAGGGGGAGCCCACGGCTCGCGGGGAATCCTCGCTCGGCCGTGGCATTACGTTCGCTCGTAAACTGGGCGGGCCTTGCGGCCTTGACTGCCGTGGATTTGGTGTTGTCGTTATACATAGTGTTTTCCTTTCTACTGATTCCTTTTTTTTCGTCGCGGCCGCCGAAGAAATCAGCGCCGACACCGCCAAGCTGCTCCAGGAGCCACCTCGACAGTGCCGGCGCTGTTAATCAGCGGCCGTTCAACGAGTACTGAACGGCTTGTTGAAGAATTCGATCCGCTACGCGGCCAAACGAGGCGAACGATCACGAGGCTGGGACTCGGCGCCGGACAAGCCGATTGCGGCTTCGCCCATGCCCTGCTTTCCGTAACGTCCGGGCTCCAGCAGATAGCCGAAGATCGAACCGATCGTGGAAATGATCACGACACCGAGCAGAAGGACTGGAACTGAGTTAACCATTTTCATCGCCTCCCTAGTTACCTGTATGACCCGCGTCAACGTACCTGTGAAAACCTGACGCGCTTACGCCGCCTCGCGGTTCGCATGCCGCGAAACCATCTTGATCGGGTTCGCGGCCCGATCTTTCACGCTCACCGGCCGGCACGCGATTGCGCATACTGACGGCAATCCAAACATGCCCATCGGATCGGACTGCCGTGGATTGAAAATCGATCCGAACAGCACGACGGCCGCGCCGACAAGAATCAAACCCAGAGTCTCCATCTGATCCAAAGCCCCGGTTACCACGTTCTCTTTTCTCTCTCTTTGCACGTTGCCAGAGGAGAGAGCATCGATCGTGCCATCGAGGCACCGAACGGCAGGCTCTGGAAAATGTACGATTTTGGGAGGGATTTCGATTGCCGCGCAGTTTCGCGCATGCGGCAGGCGCATGCGAACCTTTGCGAAACGCGAATCGGGCGCGAAACGGGAAGGATCGCGAAAGATTCGAGGAACCGACGCGGCCGCCCGCTAATAGCACATACGCCGCTGCCGTCAGTCTCGTTACGCACTTCGTCTCGTGGAGCGTATATGAGACATGTCATGGAACCTTGTCTTATCCGATGCGATCGCTTGTGAAGCGTTCTACAGGCTTCTTGATAGCTGCGCGGCCCGTGGCTGGACGCCCGCGCTGCGACAAGTAATCCTTGGCTGCTGAGGGCGGAGCGCGTCGCTTACGCCGACCGGGTGCGGCAAGTGGCGGAAACTGGCGAGCAGATCGAACTCCAGATCGAAGGCACACTCGATCAACTCCTATACGTGAACGAACAGAGCGGCTATGCGGTCGCGGTGCTCGAGCGTAGCGACGAGGTTCTCCGCCGCCGCGTCACCGTGGTTGGCAGCCTGGCCGGACTCGACGTCGGCGCGGGCTTGCGCTTGCGCGGCCGCTTCGAGCGCCATCCGAAGTACGGCGAGCAGTTCCGGGTCGAGGATTTTGAAACCATCCGCCCGGCCTCAATAGCAGCGCTCGAGCGCTACCTCGCCGGCGAAATAAAGGGCGTGGGGCCGGCGCTCGCGCGGCGCATCGCCGAGCACTTTGGCGAGGCGCTACCGGCGGTGCTCGACGATACGCCCGAACGTCTGCGCGAGGTGCGGGGCCTGGGCGCCGTGGTAGCCGCGCGAATCGCGATGGCCTGGCGCGACTCCTCGGGACTGCGCGAGCTGACGGTCTTTTTGCGCGGCAACGGAATCGCTGCCGGCCACGCACGGCGCATCCACAAGAAGTACGGGCGCGAGTCGCTCGAAGTGGTGCGCCGCGATCCCTACGTGCTCGCTCGCGACATCGTGGGCATCGGCTTTCGCACCGCCGACATGGTGGCCGAGAAACTCGGCATCCCCAAAAACTCGATCCAGCGCGCGCGCGCCGCGGTGGTATTCCTGCTCGAGCGAATGGCCGAAGAGGGGCACGTGTTCGCGCCCTTCGGCTACCTCGAGCATCAGTTTGGCGCTGGGCTCGAGATGGATCCGCAGTTGGCGGCCCAGGCGGTCGAGGAACTGGCCGACACCGGCGAACTGGTGGCCGAGGATCTCGGCGGCGACGGTAACCGCGCGATCTATCTGCGCCGCCTGCACGACGCCGAGTCCGCGGTGGCTGAGCGGATTCGGCGGCTGACCCTGGGACGCCCGATGGGCCGCGCGGCAGTCGAGCGGGCGATGGAAGCGGCCGCGAGCGCCGGCGGCTTCGAGCTATCGGCCGAGCAGCGTTCGGCGCTCCGCTGCGCGTTGCAAAGCAAAGTCACCGTGATCACCGGAGGTCCCGGCACGGGCAAGACGACTTTGTTGCGGTCGCTCCTCGCGGCGCTCTCCAGCGCGGGCGTCAAGGCGACGCTCGCCGCTCCCACCGGACGCGCGGCCCGCCGGCTCGCGGAGGCCTGCGGACGCGAGGCCAAAACCATCCATCGGCTGCTCGAATACTCGCCCGAAACGGGCGGCTTCATCCGCGGCGAAGATTTTCCCTTGCGCACTACCTGGCTGGTCATAGACGAGGCTTCGATGATGGATCTGGAGTTGGCGGCAAGCCTGTTGGCCGCGCTCCCCCCGGATTGCTCGATGCTGCTGGTCGGCGACCGCGACCAGTTGCCCTCGGTCGGTCCAGGCAGCGTGCTCAAGGACGTGATCGCGTCGGGACTGGTGCCGGTGGTCGAGCTGAGCCAAATCTATCGCCAGGCGCGGGCGAGCCTGATCGTCGCCAACGCGCATCGGCTCAACCGCGGCGAGATGCCCGAGACCGTCAACGATCCCGAGGGCGATTTCTTTTTCTTTGAGCGCGGCGCGCCGGAGGACGTCGTCGCAACAATCAAACAACTGGTGCAGCATCGCCTGCTCGGCGATCGCTTCGAGTTGCGCGACCCGCGCGAAATCCAGGTGCTGGCGCCGATGAATCGCGGACCGCTTGGGGCCCACGCGCTGAACCATGAACTGCAAGGGCTGCTCAATCCGGCCGGCCGCGAAATTCGCGCCGGCGACCGCGCGCTGCGCGTGGGCGACCGGGTCATCCAGTTGCGCAACAACTACGACAAGCTGGTCTTCAACGGCGAAATCGGACGGATCGCGGCGGTCGATCCCGAGCGCGGCCGGGTCGGCGTCGCCTTCGAGGACAATCACGCCGAGTACGATCTGGCCGAACTCGATCAGTTGGCGCTCGCCTACGCCATTTCGGTGCACAAAAGCCAGGGCAGCCAGTATCCGGCGGTCGTAATCCCGCTCCATCCGAGCCACTACCTGATGTTGCGGCGCAATCTACTCTACACCGCTATCACCCGCGCCGAACGGGTGTGCGTGCTGGTGGGAACGCGCAGCGCGCTGATGCAGGCCGTGCGCAACGTCGACGAACGCCGCCGTTTCAGCCGCCTCGCCGACCGCCTGCGGATAGACTAAACGCTTGCGCGAGTTACCGATCATTTTCATCCTGTCGCTGGTTCTGCCGGCTATTGCCCGGGCGCAGGTCGGCAAGCGCAATTTCATCGAACCGCTGATTGTCGAAGATCCCAATCCCGGCAACACCCTTGACCTGATTCCCAACTGGGTCGCGCCCGCCGAAGGCAGCAACTTCTCGTTCAACTTCACACTTGAGAAAACGATCAGCCGGAACCTGAGTATCGAACTGGGAAACGCCTGGAACGACCCTTCGTGCAATCCGGGGTTCATCTGCCTTGACGCCGGCTCCAACCGCCGCGGCCGGGCGCGCAATCAGCAGGCGAATTCAAACAACCTTTCGCAGCAACTGCTCACCGGCTTCGACGATCTCGAGGTTCTGCCAAAGTACGCGTTTTATCGATCCGACGAGCACGAGACGCGGCTGGCAATCGGCCTGGACAGCTTTCTCCCGGTGGGCGACCAAACCGCCGGCGCCACGACCCATGCCTCGGCCGGTCCGATTTTCATGTTTGCCAGGGGGTTGGGCGACATCCCCAATCGCGGCCTGGAAAAATATTTGCGCCCGTTGGCGCTGCAGGGCGAGCTTGCTTATTTGATCAAGCTGAGCGGCCAGCAGAATGACGACGCGATCGCGGACTGGGATATCTCTTATGAACTTTTTTATCTGACGGACAATGTTCGCGATTTCGGTCTGCCGGCAATCATCGTCAATCTCGCGCCGTTCGCCGAATTCAGCTACGAACAAATCGTGAATGGGTTGCACGGCGGAACTCAACCCAATCTAGTTGTGCTGCCCGGCCTGGCCTATGTCGCCGAGGCCTATCAGATCAGTCTCGCCACTGAATTTGCGCTTAACCAGACCACGATTTCCGATTGTCATGCCGCGGTCTTCGGCATGCTGAGCCTGACCTTGGATGAATTTCTTCCGCAGGCGGCCCGGACTCCGTTCTGAAGTGAGCGTGCCCCGGCGGCGTCACTTTGCGGCTTTCGTGGTCGCCGCTACTTTGCCCCGGTGCGTTCGCGCGGAGGGCGATGGCGTGCGCCGCGCACGAGCGCGAGCGCGGCCAGGGCGTCTAACATCGAGGCGGCCTCGGCGCGGATCGCCTCGAAGTCGCCTCCGCGCTCGCTGACGATACGCGCGACCTCGACGGCCGTGCGCGTGTAGTCGTTTTTGAAGCGGCGGTTGAGTTCCTTCCATGGGATGCCGGCCAGCGCGCGAGTCGCCTCGGGGCTCGCACTTAGCGTCCCACGCGCGATCAATACCGCTATCGCCGGATAGCCGAGGTAGCCCTGCCAATACGAAGCGTTGTCGTTGGAACCGATCTCACGGCCGTCAGCCGAGATCTCGACGCGGTAGGTCTTGGAACCGTCGGAAGATCCGACCTCCCATACGCGCGGCGGCGACTCGCTTTCAATCGCCCGCACTCGTCCGTCGCCGACCGCGCCGATCGCCTCGTATATCTTGATCGGCGGCGGCATCGCCCACGAAGCCATCGGAGACTACTTCTTCCCGATTCGCAGACCCGGCACAATTTTCTCCCATTCGGGATCGCCCGACAGCGTCGGATAGCCCGAACCAATCTGGATCAATACGCCGTTGGATGAGCGCGGCGAGATAAAGGCCTCGTAAGAGGCCGGCGAATGTTCCTTTTCGCCCACCACGCGTACGCCTGACGCCTTGAGCTCCGCGATCCGCTCCCTGGTGTCGGGAACGTCGAAGGTCACGTGATGAAAGCCTTCGCCGTGTTCGACGATGAACTTGTGCATGAACGACTCCTCGTTCATCGGCTCGAGCAGTTCGATTATCGTGCCGTTAAGATCGAACTCGGCGAAGCGGAAACCCGCCTCCGGCCGTTCGTAGTCGTACATGAAGGTCGCGCCGAGCGTCCCCTCCCAGAATTTGCGCGCTTCCGCGATGCTTTTGACCGCGATTCCGATGTGATCGAGCTTACCGATAGGCTGCTTGCTCATTTTTATCCGCAGTTCCCCGCTTGACGCTCATCTCGCCGGTTCGAGTTAAGCGAGTTAAGATCGACGCCCTACTTAGCACAGAATCGGGACAACCGTGCGCCCCGGAAACGCGGGCCGGCGGGAAGGCGTTGGCCGCACCCACTACAATCAGGGTCTTCTATCTGGCACGATTGTCTGAGAGCCTTCGCCGTGGAAGCCACCTGACCCTCGACAGATGAAAGACCTGATCGTATCCATCCTGAACGCCGCTATCGAACGCGCGCGTGCGGCAGGACAACTTGCCGGCGCGCCGCCCGCTTCAGTGAGCGTCGAGGCGCCGAGGGATCCGGCCCACGGAGACGCCGCGAGCAACGTGGCGCTCACGATGGCGCGGAGCGAGAAAAAGCCGCCCCGCGTTATCGCCGAGACCATCCGCGCCAACCTGGAAGTCCCGCCCGAGGTCGCCGAGGTGAGCGTGGCCGGCGCGGGATTCATCAATTTCCGGATGGCGCCGGCATTCTGGCAGGGCGAGCTGCGCCGCGCCGCGGCCGAGGGCGAGCGCTTCTGGCGCCCGCAGATCGGCGATGGCCGCAAAGTGCAGGTCGAGTTTCTCTCGGCCAATCCAACCGGGCCGCTTACCGTCGGCCACGGGCGCAACGCCGTGCTCGGCGACACGCTGGCCCGCATGCACGAAGCGAGCGGATTCGCCGTCACGCGCGAGTACTACTTCAATAACGGCGGGCGCCAGATGAAGCTGCTCGGCGAGTCCGTCCGCGCGCGCTACCTGGAGGAGCTTGGCCGTCCGGCAACGATGCCCGAGGACGGCTACCAAGGCGAATATATCCGTGACATCGCGCGCGCGCTGGTCGCGCGCCACGGCGAGACGCTCGCCGACGCGGCCGATCCCGAGATTTTCCGTGCGCCTGCCGAAGAGGCGATCTTCGCCGACATCCGCCGCACCTGCGAGCGCCTCGGCATCCGCTTCGACGTCTATACCAACGAGCTCGACCTCATCCGCGGCGGCCAGGTCGACGCGGTAATCGAGGGGCTGCGCGAGCGCGGCCTTATCGCCGAATACGAGGGCGCGGTATGGCTCAAGGGCGAACCGCTCGGGTTGCCCAAGGATCGCGTGCTGGTGCGCTCGGGCCCGGGACGCGAGCCGACCTACCGCACCCCGGACATCGCGTATCATATCGAGAAACTGCGGCGCGGCTTCGACAGCGTGATCGACGTTTTCGGCGCCGACCATATCGCGGAGCATCAGGGCGTGCTGGCGGCGGTGAAGGCGCTGGGCCACGACGTCACGCCGATTCACGCGATCATCTATCAATTCGTGACGCTCACGCGCGGCGGCGAGAAGGTCAAGATGTCGACGCGCAAGGCGACCTACGTCACGCTGGACGAGCTGATCGACGAGGTCGGCGCCGACGTGGTGCGGTTCTTTTTTCTGTTTCGCAAGCACGACAGCCATCTCGACTTCGACCTCGACCTGGCCAGGCGCCAGGCGCCCGAAAATCCGGTCTTCTACGTGCAGTACGCGTTCGCGCGTCTGGCCAGCGTCTTTCGCGAGGCGGAAAAAAAGGGAATCAGCCTGCCGGCGGACCTGTCGCCGGTCGATCTCGCGCCGCTCTCCGAGGAAGAAATCGGCCTCGCGCGCAAGCTGCTCGGTCTGCCCGGCGTCATACGAGGTGCGGTCGAAAGCCTGGAGCCCCATCGCGTGCCGTTCTTCCTGCTGGAGCTGGCGGGCGACTTCCACCGCTACTACAACAAGCCGTCGAATCGTATAATCAGTGAACAACGCGAACTGAGTCTCGCGCGGCTCTTCCTGGCGCGATTGCTGATGGACGGAATCAAAAGCGGGCTCAGCCTGTTGGGCGTCAGCGCTCCCGATAGGATGTGAATAAGTAGCGGGCGGCGGGTTAGACTCTCCGCTGAAATTCGATAAGCTGAAATTACGACAAGCTAAAATTAATACGATAAGCCGAATTCGAGCGGATATGAGTGAGGCGCATGCGGTTTGAAATTGGACCGGCGGGCGGATTCGTCATTCTGGTGGGACTGCTGGGCCTGTCGGCCACGGTGTTCTTCCTGGGAATGATCTCCGGGCGCGAGATGGCGCAAAGCGAGCAGGGCCAACCCCAGCTCGCGAGCGTTTATCCTCTGCCCGCTGGTGCCCCAGCTACTTCGCCGCCGCAGGCTGCCGAGCCCCAGCCACCGCGCGCCGCTGTGGCCTCCACCAATCCGCCTCCCGCGGCGCTCTCCCGTCCGGCGCAACAGCCCAAGGCGCCGCCGCACACCGCGATGGCGAGCGTCCCCGCGCGCCGTTCGGCGCCGGCCGCTGAAGAGCCAGACTCGTCGGCTGCGCCGGATTCCTCGGGTTCGCCAAATGAAACGGATACGGACACCGATGAAGGAGCGGCGACCGCTCCGCCGCCGAGCGCCTCGACCCACCATCACGGATACAACATCCTGATCGACGCCGCGATGGACCATGCGGCAGCGGTTCGGATGACCTCGCGGCTGATGAGTCTCGGCTACACCTCGCACGTCATCCCAAGCCAGGTTAATGGCCAAACCTGGTACCGGGTGCAGGTCGGACCGTACCCGACCTCGGCGGCCGCGCAGGCGGCCCAGGCGCAGTTACGCGCCGCCTACGCCGCGCGTTACGTCAATCACACCAGAGCGGCAAATATGGCCCGGACCGGAGGCGCGCCCGCACGCGCGGGCGCGGCGAACGACAGTTCGACAGACACCGACACGAGCGACGATGGCGCGGCCGATACGAATTCGGATGGCAGCGGCGGCGGAGATTCCGTGCCGCCGGCGCCGGCGGATTGACAAGCGCCGCGGCGGCTGGCTAACTGGAGTGGGCGAGAAAATGATGACCCTGAAGCTCAAGGTTGGATCGCGTCGGTGGTGGCACACCATCGCGGTCGCCTGCGCTCCGGGATCGTAATTTAAAACGATCAGCAGGGTTTTCGAAGGGGCCGCGGGCGAAGAGTCCAGCGGCCTTTTTCTTTTTATGCGCCGTCGATTCGGACTTTCGGGTTTGTCCGGTTCTTGGGGTTGCCGGCTTTTTTGGGACGGTTTTTTGATTTCGGCATGTCCTCGGCGGTTCCGGTGCAGCATGACGGTTTTGGGAGAGAGCGATGCTTAAGCCAAACGAGAGCGAATTCGAGGCTCTGGCCGCGCAGGATTACAATCTGATCCCGGTCTGGCGCGAGATTGCCGCCGATCTCGAAACCCCGGTCAGCGCCTTTTTGAAGGTCGCGCGCGGCGATTACGCCTTTTTGCTCGAGAGCGTGCAGGGCGGAGAGAAGTGGGGGCGCTACACTTTTCTCGGCTCGGAGCCCGCGATGGTGATGCGCGGGCGCGGCGGACGGCTCGACCTCACGCGGCCGGGACGCAGCGTCGAGGTACGCTCGGTCAAAGGCCCGTTTGAGGGTCTGCGCGACGAGATGAGCCGCTTTCGCGCCTACCAATCGCCCGAGTCTGCCGCGCTTCTTCGGCGGCGCGGTCGGCTTTCTCGCCTACGACATCGTGCGCTACTTCGAGCGCCTGCCCACGCATGCGGCACGACGAACTCGGCACGCCCGACCTCTACCTGATGCTGACCGATACGGTGCTGATCTTCGACAACGTGCGTCAGACGCTCAAAATCGTCGCCAACGTCGCGCTCGAGGACATCCCTCGACCCGCGCCGCCTATCGCGCCGCGACGGCGAAGATCGACGAACTCATCGCGCGCCTCGACGCTCCCGCCCGGACGCCGCATCTGGAGGGCCCGGCCATCCTCAACGGCGACGTCAATCTCGTCTCCAACCAGACCCGCGAGGGTTACATGGCGATGGTCGAGGCGGCCAAGGAGTATATCGCGGCCGGCGACGTTATCCAGGTGGTGCCCTCGCAGCGTTTCGAGGCGCCGCTGGGGACCCATCCGTTCAACCTCTATCGCAGCCTGCGCACGATCAATCCGTCGCCCGTACATGTTCTACCTGCGGATGGACGATCACACGCTGGTCGGCGCGTCGCCGGAAGTGATGGTGCGGGTGGAGGGGCGAGAAATCACGCTGCGGCCGATCGCGGGAACGCGGCGGCGCGGCGCGACCGAGGCCGAGGACCGCGCGCTCGAGCGCGAATTGCTGGCCGATCCCAAGGAGCGCGCCGAGCACGTGATGCTGGTCGATCTGGGCCGCAACGACGTCGGCCGCGTAGCCGAAATCGGCTCGGTCGAAGTGACCGAGCTGATGACGGTCGAGCGCTACTCGCACGTGATGCATATCGTCTCCAACGTGCGCGGGCGGCTGCGCGAGGGCTGCGACGCGTTCGACGCGTTCCGCGCCACCTTTCCGCAAGGCACGGTGTCGGGCGCGCCGAAGATCCGCGCGATGGAAATAATCGACGAGCTGGAACCGGTGCGCCGCGGCGTTTACGCCGGCGCGGTCGGCTACTTCAGCTACACCGGCAATACCGACACCGCGATCGCGCTGCGCACGCATCCTGGTCAAAAACGGCCGCGTCTATATCCAGGCGGGCGGCGGCGTGGTCGCGGACTCCGACCCGGCGGCCGAGTACGAGGAATCGGTCAACAAGGCGCGCGCGATGGTCCGGGCGCTGAGCGCGGCGCGCGCCTTCGAGGCCGCCGGCGGGAGCAAGTAAGCCGTGGCGCGCATCCTGATGATCGATAACTACGACTCGTTCACCTACAACCTGGTGCAGTATCTGGGCGAGCTGGGCGCGCAGCTCGAAGTCCGCCGCAACGACGCGATCGACGTGGCCGGGGTGCGCGCGATGGCTCCACAGGCAATCGTGATATCGCCTGGCCCGTGCACGCCCAAAGAGGCCGGGATCTCGGTGCCGCTGCTTCGCGAGATGGCGGGCGAGTTGCCGATCCTGGGCGTCTGCCTGGGTCATCAGTGCGTCGGCGAAGCCTTCGGCGGCCAGGTGGTGCGCGCGGGGCGCCTGATGCATGGCAAGACCTCGCCGATCATGCATGACGGCACGACTATCTTCGCCGGCCTGCCCAATCCGTTCGACGCGATGCGCTATCATTCGCTGCTGGTCGCCGCCGATTCGATTCCGCCGTGCCTGGAAGTTACCGCGCGCACCGCGGAGGGCGAGATGATGGGCCTGCGGCATCGCTCGCTCCCGATCGAGGGGATTCAGTTCCATCCCGAATCGATTGGCACGCCCGAGGGCAAACGCCTGCTTGCGAACTTCCTGAGGATGGTCGCGGCGTGAGCGAATTGCACGACGCGTTCGCCGCGGTGCTCGCGGGCCGCTCACTCGACGCCGCCACGGCCGAGCGCGTGATGGGAGGGATTTTCGATGGCGCGCCGGCCGAGGCGCTGGTCGCAGGGTTCCTGATCGCGCTGAAGCTCAAGCGCGAGTCGGCCGAAGAACTTACCGGCGGCGCACGGGCGATGCGCGCGCGGGCGCGGGTCCTCGACCTCAACGGCGGCGACGTGCTCGATACCGCGGGGACCGGCGGCGACGGCGCCGGGACGTTCAATATTTCGACCGGCGCGGCGCTGATCGCCGCAGCGGCCGGCGTGCCGGTCGCCAAGCACGGCAATCGCGCGATCAGCGGACGGGTCGGCGCGGCCGACGTGCTCGAGCGTTTCGGAGTGAAAATCGATCTCGATCCCGAGGGGGTGCATCGATGCCTTCGCGCCGCCGGATGCTGTTTCATCTTCGCCCCCGCCTACCATCCGGTGCTGGCCCGCCTGGCCGGGCTGCGGCGCGCCCTCGGCGTGCGGACCGTTTTCAACCTGATCGCGCCGCTCAGCAACCCGGCGCGGCCGCGCCGCCAATTGCTCGGGGTCGCGGAGCCGCGGTTGGTGCGGCTGATGGCTGAAGCGCTGGCCGCGCTCGGCGTCGACCATGCGATGGTGGTGCATGGCGAGGACGGACTCGACGAACTCTCGCTCGCGGCGCCGACGCGGATTGCCGAGGTGCGCGGTACGGCGATAAGCGAGTTCGAGGTGCGGCCGAGTGAACTTGGGTTCGAGCCTGCTAACATGGCGGAACTGATGGTGACCGATACGGACCATGCGACCGAGGTTTTGCGCCGCACGCTTGCGGGTGAGAAAGGGCCGGCGCAAGATGTGCTCGCGCTTAACGCGGCCGCGGCGATTTATGTCGGCGGCCGCGCCGCGTCGCTCAAGGAGGGCGTTGCGACCGCGCGGGAGATTCTCGCGGCCGGCCGGGCCCTCGGAGTGGTGGAACGGATGAGGCGGGCGAGCCACGGAGAGGTGCCATGACTTCGAGTTTCGCTTCAAGTTCGGCGGAAAGTTCGATATTGGAAAGGATTTTCGCCGCCAAACGGATCGAACTGGAGGCCGAACGCGCAGCTACTCCTTTCGAGGCGATTCGCGAGGCCGCGCGGCTCGCACCACCACCTCGCGACTTCCTTGCCGCGCTGCGCGCGCGCCGTCCGGCGATCATCGCGGAGATCAAGCGCGCCTCACCGAGCAAGGGCGATATCCTGCCCGGCCTCGACCCGGCCGCCGTGGCGCACGACTACGCGCTCTCGGGGGCCGCGGCAATCTCGGTGCTCACGGATCGGCATTTCAAAGGTTCACTTGAGGATTTGCGCAGCGTACGGAAGGCGGTCGATCTGCCGCTTCTGCGCAAGGATTTCATTTTCGACACCTATCAGCTTTACCAGGCGCGGGCGGCCGGTGCCGATTGTATCCTGCTGATTGCGGCGATGCTGAAAGCGGCCAACCTGCGGACCCTTTACCTGGAGGCACGCGAGCTTGGACTTCAAGCGCTGGTTGAGGTTCATAACGAGGAAGAATTGCGCATCGCTGCAGATAGCCGCGTTGAAATCGTCGGCATCAATAACCGCGACCTGCATACCTTCGTCACCGATATCGCGGTCACCGAGCGGCTGCTAGAGGGCTACGATGGCGCGGCGTTGGTAGTCTCGGAAAGTGGAATCGACACGCCCGAGGACATCCAGCGTCTCGACCGCGCCGGCGCCCGTGCCTTTCTTGTCGGCGAAAGCTTGCTTCGCGGCGGCCATCCGCGCCGAAAGCTCGAAGAGCTCTCGGCCGCACTCGCGCGAAGCGGAGAGTAGGCGCTCGATGGCGGTGCGGATCAAGGTTTGCGGCATCACCCGTTGCGAGGACGCCGAGCTGGCGGTCAGTCTGGGAGCCGAGTTCATCGGCCTTAACTTCTACCCGCCCAGTCCACGATACCTCGCGATCGAACCGGCCGCGGCGATTGCGCGCGCGGTCAAGGGACGCGCGCTGCTAGTGGGCGTCTTCGTGAACGCCGCGCGCACTTATATCAAGGAGCGTCTCGAGTCGCTTGAGCTCGACCTGCTGCAATTTCACGGCGACGAGGACGACGACGCGCTCCGCGGTTGGCCGGCGCCGGTGATTCGCGCGCTGCGGCTCCGCTCCGACGCGGTGCTCGGCGCTATCGATATCGATCGAATCAAAGCCGACTTCATTCTTATCGACACGTTTCATCCTCAGCTCTTCGGCGGCACCGGCCGCGCGCGCCGTCTCGACGCGCTGAGCGCGCTCGACCTGAACCGCGTCTTCGTGTCGGGAGGCTTGGGGCCGGATAACGTGGCCGAAGCGGCGGCGCTCAATCCCTACGCGATCGACGTCGCGAGCGGCGTCGAGGCGGCTCCGGGAATCAAGGATTCGCACAAGCTCGAAAGTTTCATCGCGAACGCCCGTGCCGCGGCCATCAACCCAGGACTCAGCCATCCCCATGCAAAGTTATCCCGATAAGCGCGGACGTTTCGGAGAATTCGGCGGCCGTTATGTCGCGGAGACGCTGATGCCCGCGCTTGCCGAGCTGGAGAGCGCCTACCGCATTGCGCGGCGCGATCCGGCCTTTCGCGAAGAACTCGAACGCTACTCGCGCGAGTACGTTGGCCGTCCGACCCCGCTCTACTTCGCCGCCAACCTGACCGCGAAACTCGGAGGCGCGAAAATCTACCTCAAGCGCGAGGACCTCTGTCATACCGGCGCGCACAAGGTGAACAACACGCTCGGCCAGGCGCTGCTCGCGGTGCGGATGGGCAAGTCGCGAATCACCGCCGAGACCGGCGCGGGACAGCATGGCGTCGCGACGGCGACGATGGCGGCGCTGTTCCAACGCGAGTGCGAGGTCTTCATGGGCAGCGTCGACGTCGAGCGTCAGTCGCTCAACGTGTTTCGCATGAAGTTGCTGGGCGCCAAGGTAACCGCCGTCGACGCCGGGAGCCGCAGCCTCAAGGACGCGCTGAACGAAGCGTTACGCGACTGGATCGCTACCGTGGCTCACACTTACTACCTTATCGGCACGGCGGCTGGACCGCATCCGTATCCGATGATCGTGCGCGACTTCCAATCGGTGATTGGGCGCGAGGCGCGGCGCCAGATTCTCAAGCACGAGGCGCGGCTGCCCGACGCGCTGGTCGCGTGCGTCAATGGCGGATCCAACGCGATCGGGCTCTTCTATCCGTTCATCGGAGACAAAGACGTGCGCATGTATGGAGTCGAGGCGGGCGGACTGGGCCTGAACGGCCCCTCGCACGCGGCGACGCTCACCGCCGGAAGCGTCGGCGTGCTTCACGGAAACCGCACGTACCTGCTGCAGGACGAACTCGGCCAGATTCGCGAGACGCATTCGATCGCCGCCGGACTCGACTACCCCGGCGTCGGCCCCGAACTCGCGTGGCTCAAGACCAGCGGCCGCGCCGAGTACACCGCGGTCACCGACGCCGAGGCGCTCGAGGGATTGCGCCTGCTCTCAGAGAGCGAGGGAATCATCCCGGCGCTCGAAAGTTCGCACGCGGTCGCGTACGCGGCGCGGCTCGCGCCGACGATGGCGAAGGACCAAGTGATGATCGTCAATCTCTCTGGACGGGGCGACAAGGACATGCAAACCGTCGCGCGCGCATTGGGGGTGTCGTTGTGAGCGGGCGCGCGAACGCAAAAAGCGCGGCGGGGCGAATCGAAAGGAAATTCGCCGAACTGTGCGCGCGGGACGAAGCGGCGCTGATTCCATTTATTGTCGCCGGCGATCCCAGCCTGGAGGCGACGTGCGCGCTCGTGCTCGCGTTGGAAGCGCGCGGGGCCGACCTGATCGAGCTGGGCGTGCCGTTTTCCGATCCGATTGCGGACGGGCCTGCCAATCAACGGGCTCTCGCCCGCGGACTCGCGTCGGGCGCGTCGCTGGCCGCGATCCTCGCGATGGTCAGCGAGGTTCGCCGGGAGAGCCAGATTCCGATCGTGCTGTTCGGCTATTACAACCCGATTCTGCACTACGGGTGCGAGCGGCTGTGCGAAGACGCGGCGCGCGCCGGCGTCGACGGTCTGCTCGTGGTCGACCTCCCGCCCGAAGAGGCGGCCGAACTTGCGCGCCCGGCGCGCGCTCACGGCCTCGACCTCATTTTTCTGCTCGCACCGACCACGCCGGTCGAGCGCGTGCGCACGATCGCGCGCGCAGGCAGCGGCTTTCTCTACTACGTCGCGGTGACCGGCGTGACCGGCACCCGCGCGACGCTCGCCGCCGGCCTCGAGACGCGCGTGCGCGCGCTCCGCGCGGTGGCCGGTCTTCCCGTGGGCGTCGGCTTCGGCATCTCAACCCCCGCGCAGGCGGGCGAGGTCGCCGGGTACGCCGACGCGGTCGTGGTCGGAAGCGCCCTGTCGTTGATAATCGAACGCGAAGGCGCCGGCCCAGGCCTGGTGGCGGCGGTTGGCGAGGTTGTGAGCGCGATGAAAAATGCGATGAGCGCGGTCCGCGGAGCGGGGCGCGCCGCCACGGAAGGCTGAGCGATGGCGGAGCGGAAGCGGAGCGAGCAGGCGGCAGCGGCGCAAAGCGCCGCCGACGAAAATATCTGGGTGAAATGTCCCGGATGCCGCGAAATCTCCTTTCGCAAAGAGGTCGAACGCAATCTCAACGTCTGCCCCAAGTGCGGCTTCCATCATCGCCTAACGGTCGAGCAGCGCCTCGCGATAACCGTCGATCGCGGCACCTGGCGCGCACTTTTCGAAAACCTGGCCGGCGGCGATCCGTTGGAATTCCACGACTCCAAGCCCTACCCGCAGCGTCTCGCACAGGCGCAGCGCGCGTCCGGACGCAACGACGCGGTAGTCACCGGGGTCGGCAAAATCGAAGGCCATCCGGCGGCCCTCGCGGTGATGGACTTTGCCTTCATGGGCGGCAGCATGGGCATCGTGGTGGGCGAAAAAATCGCGCGGGTTATCGACCACGCGGTCAAGCACGGCCTTGGCGTGGTAGTGTTCTGTTCCTCGGGCGGCGCGCGGATGCAGGAGGGGGCACTGTCGCTGATGCAGATGGCGAAGGTGGCGGGCGCGATCGGAAGGCTCCGCGACGCGCATCTGCCGTATCTGGCGGTGCTGTGCGATCCGACCACCGGTGGCGTGGCGGCGTCGTTCGCGATGCTGGGCGATCTCAACCTGGCCGAGCCGGGCGCGCTGATCGGTTTCGCCGGCCGCCGCGTGATCGAGCAGACCACCAACCAGGTGCTGCCCGAGGGCTTTCAGAGCGCCGAGTTTCTGCTGGTGCACGGGATGCTCGACGCGATCGTGCCGCGCGCGCAGATGCGAGCGACTCTCGCCCGGCTACTCGGGATGCTCGGCGGCCGGGGGACCCGCGGCCGCCGCCATCGTAAACCGGCTTAGATTTCGGGGGCCGGCGCGCTAAAATCTTGTCCCTATGCCACGCCTCTCGAAAACGCTGGACTGGCTCTATTCGCTCGAAGGGCGGGGCGAGATCTACAAGCTCGAACGCATGGACCAGGCGCTCGAGCTTATCGGCAACCCTCATCGGCGGCTGCGCGCGGTCCATATCGCCGGGACCAAGGGCAAGGGGTCGGTGGCCGCGATGCTCGACGCGATCGTACGCGCGGCTGGAGTACGCTGCGGCCTCTACACCAAGCCCCACCTGGTTCATCTGACCGAGCGCACCCGGATCGACGGTGCCGAGATGCCGGCGCGGCTGATGCTGGAGTATATCGAGCGGCTGCGTGCGATTTACGAGCGCGCGGATCTCGCGCTCACGTTTTTCGAGTTCACGGTCGCGCTGATGTTCCTGTATTTCGCCGAGGCCGCGGTCGACCTCGCGATTATCGAGACCGGCCTCGGCGGGCGCCTGGACTCGACCAACGTGGTGACGCCGCTGGTCAGCGTGATAACCCCGATCGGCTTTGACCACATGGATCGGCTTGGCCACACGATCGCCGCGATCGCGGGCGAAAAGGGCGGCATCATCAAACCCGGTGTGCCCGTAGTGATAGGAGCGCGCGACCCCGAGGCACGTCAGGTGTTGACGTCCGTGGCGACACAACGGCAAAGCCCGGTGCGGATGGCCGACCGCGATTTCTCTTTTCGATCGCACGCACCCGATCATTCGCTCGACTATTTCGGGCTGGGGTTGACGCTCGAACGAGTCGAGCTGGGCGTGGCCGGCCCGTTTCAGCACGAGAACGCCGCGATCGCGCTGGCGGCGGTCGAGGCCCTTCGAGCGCAAGGTTGGCAGTTGCAGGAGCCCGCGATACGGCAGGGACTCAAGGAACTGCTATGGCCCGGGCGGTTCGACGTGGTATCGCGCCGGCCGCTAGTCATCCTCGATTGCGCGCACAACGAACTCAGCATCGGCGCGCTCCTCGAAACGATCGCGGTGGAGTTGGGACCGCAGGTCAGGCCGCGGCTGATTTTCGGCTGTCTCGAGGACAAACAGTGGTCCAGGATGGCGGCGATGCTGGCGCCGCGCGTGCGCGACGTGACCTTGACCCGCGTGCAGCCCAAACGGCCGCTGGAACCCGAGAATCTGCTGCCGCTCTTTTCCGCCCAGGTGCCCGCGCGGGTCGTGCGCGATCCGCTGCGTGCGGTGGAACGAGTGATGAGCGAGAGCACGCCCGACGACGTTATCGTGATAGCTGGTTCCGTGTACCTGGTCGGTGAGGTCTATCCTTACTTCCTCAAGCGGCAGGGCCGGCGGGGGCTGTTTCCTGAAGCTGCTATGTAAGGCGCCATTGGCAGTCCGTCTCGCGCGCTTTCGCGCCGGCGCATGAGCTCGATCCTCAGCGCGATCATCCACTTCGTGGAGCGCACCGCCGCTCTCGCGCGTACCGGACTCGCGTTCAATCCACACGGCTTCGACGCGGAGCGTTACGAGGAACTGTTGCGCGAGGCGGCCGCGATGCGCGCGGCGCTCGACGGCGCGAGTCCCGAGGAGGCCGCCGATCTTTTGCGCCGCTGGCGCGCCGAGGTTCGCGACGGTTACGACGGCTATGTCACCGCGGCCTCGGGATGCGGCGTGATCGCGTTCGACCAGCACGGCGGGGTCCTGATGATCCGGCGTCCCAACGGCCGCTGGTGGTACCCGACCGGGTTCTGCGACGTCGGGATGTCGCCGGCCGAGAATGTGGCCAAGGAGGCCGCGGAGGAGACCGGGCTGGTCGTGCGTCCGCTTTGCCTGATGGCGGTCATCGACAGCCGCAAAGCCGGCTCCGCCCATCGGCACATCTATTCGTTTCTTTTCTATTGCCGGATCGAGGGCGGCGAGCTCAGGCCCAACCCGCTCGAAGCTTTGGAGGCCGGCTTCTTCCCCCTGGAGCAACTGCCCGAACCGCTTCACGGAGTGGACCGCAAGTGGATCGGGCTCGCACGACAGTTCCATTTCGAAGGCCGCCGTGAGACCTACTTTGATCCGATCGACTGATACCGCTCACTGCCCACTGGTTCGAGGGCCCGGCGTTGGCGGGCGAGCCGTTTGCGACGAAGTAGCTCGGGTCACGCGGATTTGAAAGCTTCAATCTCGGGCGTCGGAGCGCCTCTCCATCGAAACCGATAGGTTGTCGACTTGCGCACGTTCATCACCAGCGCCGGCCGGAAACATCCCAGGCACGTGCCACCTTCATGGCGCACGCTCGGATAGACCACGCCCAGCGAGCGCGCCCGGACGAGCAGCCGATGCGCCAGCTCCTGGGAGGCCACGTAGCTCGCGGGCGCGAGGCAGGCAGCAAATCGCTGGTCGCCGCGAAGGTCGTGGAATTCGGCGCTGAAGTCGGCGAGGTAATCGTCGTAGCCGACCGTTTCATTGAACCAACCCACTTCCGACAGCTCGATCGATTTTCGAAACGCGACTTCGCGCTTGGCGGTCTCGAGCTCGAAGGCAGCATACCATGCTCCGCGCTCCGGGCCGTTGAAGCGGCTGCCGAGCGGATGTGCGTGGCAGAAAGCCGCGTTGACGATCCGATAATTGGGTATGCCGAACACCAGTTCGTCGACGCCGATACCGGGCAACAGGCTATTCTCCGCCAGCAGCCGCTCGTTGGCGGCATTGTCGAGGTCGAAGATGTCGCGCAGATGCTTCGCATCATCGGCGATAGTGGCCAGCACGCTCGCGTCGTCGCTCGCGTATTTGGACGGGATCAGGCGATGCGTGTCGAACTGGCGCACCAGCGTGGTGCGAGGGAGCTTCGCGCTGCGGCCGGAGCGACGCACGTTCGGCGCGCGCGGATTACATCCCGCCGCGGCGAGCGTCGAGGAGCCGATGCACGGTCTGGATCGCGGGCACGCCACCGCTGGTCATGAAGGCAAGCGGCGTGCGTCCGGCGAAAATCCGGTTGCTATTCGGGAGCTGAACCCACGCGTCGGCCAGCTTTCTCGAGTAGATGATGTTCAGCGCCTTGAAGATGCCGACCACGTGGGAGATCCGCAGCAGCCGGTCAGGATCGAGCACCCTGCCGGCGGACGCCTTCTTCATTTCGTAAAACGGTCCGTTCGAGATCCCGCCGAGCAGCGCACGAGCGTCCTCATCGTGCACTTTCCACCGCGCCACGATGTTGAAGAACGCGCTGATCGCGGACGGGCTCAGCCGCTCGCGTTCTTTCCTGGCCGACAGGTCGACCAGCGGTGAAGGTTCGTATCGGGTATCTGGATAGCTTAAAGCGAAGGCCATCGCGGTCGTCTCCGTTCTAGAAGCATTATTGCTCCGATTATGAAGACGAGCAAGGCGTCATATGCAAACGGCCGTCGCGGACGACTCGACGCTCAACCGGCGGCGACCTGGCTGCGCTGGGCCACGCGCGCCGCAAACCACATCGCGGCCGCCGCGAACACAACGCTGATACCGATCGACAACGTGGCGCCCGGCAGCGCGCCGATAACGTGCGGCTCGCCCAGGTAGAGCGCGCGCCTGAGCGCCGCCATCCCGTAGGTCAGCGGATTGAGCCACATGATCCAGCGCAGCCACACCGGCGCGCCCGCGGCCGGAAAGAATGCGCCGGACAAAAACCAGATCGGCACCAGGATCGAATTCATGATCAGATGGAAGCCGCGGGTCGACTCGATGCGCCACGCGATCAGCAGCCCGACACAGTTGAAGGCGAAGGCGATTATCGTCATCACGGCGATCGACGCGGCTATCGCGGCGACGCCCAGATGTATCCCCGCAAGCGGCGCCAGCACCAGGAACACGCATCCCTGGAACAGCGCGAGGGTGGTGCCGCCCAGCGCCTGGCCCGCCACCACGGTGTCGCGCGCGATCGGCGCGACCAGCACGCCCTGCAAAAATCCCTGGCGGCGATCGTCGACGGTCGCGATGGTGGCGAAGATCGCGGTGAACAGCAGCACCAGCATGATCACCCCGGGATAGAAATACTGCACGTAGTCGACCCCCGAGGGCATTCCGCTCGGCTTGAACGAGGCCCGAAAGCCCCATCCGATCAGCACCCAGAAAATCAGCGGCTGGACGAACGAGCCGATGATCACGCTGCGCTGGCGGCGAAAGCGCACGATCTCGCGCCACCATAGCGTCCATACCTGCAGGGCGACCCGGCTCATCGGCGGCCATCCTCCGCGCCCGCGCGCGTAACGAAGCGATGCCCCGTCAGGTGGACGAAAACGTCTTCCAGCGTGGGCCGGCCGAAAGTCACCGACTCGATCTCGCCGCCGAACTCGTCGACCAGCCGCGCCACCAGCTCGTGTCCGCGGGGCCGTTCGATTCGGAGCGTGCCGTCGACCAGCGCCGCATTGATCTGAAACTTGCGTGAGATCTTCTGTGCCAGCGCTTCGGGCGCCGTCGCGCTTATCACCATCACGTCGCCGCCGACCCGCTGCTTGAGTTCGCCCGGTGGCGCGAGCGCCACCAGCCGGCCCTGGTCCAGGATGCCGATGCGGTCGCAGCGCTCGGCTTCTTCCATGTAGTGCGTGGTAAGTACGATGGTGACGCCGTCGCTCCCCCGCAGGCGCGCGAGCAGGTTGAAAAAATCGCGCCGCGCCGCGGGGTCGAGGCCAGTGCTCGGCTCGTCGAGCAGTAACAACTCGGGCTCGTGCAGCAGCGCCTTGGCCAGCTCGACGCGCCTGCGCAAGCCGCCCGAGAGCCGCTCGGCGAGGTCACCAGACCGGTCGGCCACGTCCAGCCGTGTCAGCATCGCCCGCGACCGCTCCTTGAGCCGTGCGCCGCGGATGCCGTAGAGATTGCCGTGGATGGCAAGGTTTTCGGCCACGGTCAACTTGCCGTCGAGGCTGGGACTTTGGAAGACGACGCCGATCTTGCGCCGCAGCGCCTGGGTCGCGCCGCGCAGGTCGTAACCCAGGATGCGCGCGTTGCCTGACTGTATGGGTACCAGGGTCGAGAGCAAGCGGAACAGAGTGCTCTTGCCGCCGCCGTTGGGGCCTAAAAAGCCGAAAATTTCGCCGCGTGCGATCGCGAATTCGACCGCATGAAGCGCCTGCCGATCGCCATAGCTGAAGTCGAGATCGCGGACTTCGATCGCGGCCTCGGCGGATGTCCGCACGGCGTGCTCTGCGCGCGGCGCGCCTGTTGCTGATGAAGCTTCCATTTGTAGGGGCTCAGGAGACGATTATTCCGTTATGGAACTCCGGTATCAATCGGCGAGACCGATTTGCTCTGTCTGCGATCGCCGGGCGCGCGATTGCGCGGACGCATCCGCTCGGCTAAAGCCTTGTCCCTTGTGAGTGAAGGACGGCGCGCGCGGGTCGATTTTTTTCAACTATTCGAACGGATGGGACGCGCAGTGCTGCTCGACATCCCGGCCGGCGCGGGCGGCGAGTCGGCGCGGCTGGAGCGGATGGGCTTCGAAGTCGTTTCGGCCGACCTCTTCCCGCCTACGGCCGGCGCTCCGGCGCCGCGATGGGTCCGCGCCGACTGCAATGCTCCGCTGCCATTTCGCACGGCCGCTTTCGACGCCGTACTTTCGCGTGAGGGTATCGAGCATTTCGAAAACCAGGCCGGCTTCGTGCGCGAGTGCGCCCGGGTTCTGCGTCCCGGGGGCCGGATGGTACTGACCACGCCCAACCTGATGCACTTGAGCGCCCGGGTGAGCGCGTTGCTTACCGGGCAGCGCACGATGCGCCGGGGGCTGGCCAATGAAATCGAAACGCTGCGCGCGCGCTCGGCGGGCCGCTTCTACCACGGCCACATCTTCCTCATCGATTATTTTCGCCTGCGCTACCTGATGCGGCTTGCGGGACTCGGTGAGATCGAGGTTTATACCGATCGTTTCAGTCCGTCGTCGGTCGCGCTCGCGCCGATGGTGGCGCCGATGTACCTGGCCTCGCGCGCCGCGGTCGCCGCGTTTGCCCGCAAGGCGCGACAGCATCGCCGCGCCGTCGCGCCGCCCGAACTCACCGCCGATATCATGCGGCACGTCTTTTCGCCCGCTCTACTATTCGGAAAACGGATGATCGTGACCGCGGTCCGCGAGGGCGAATCCTCACGAGAGACGAAGTCCTAGCGCACTGAGGTCGACGAAAGCGTGTCGGGTCGATACGAACCACGGCGCATGCTAATTTGACCCCGTTTGGCCTATCTAGCCTGAATCGACGAGACTGTCAGGTTGCACGCGGGAAGAGGCGAATCGATGGCAAAGATGGGTCTCGAATCTTAATCATAATCCTGCGTCACAGCGAATAGTGCTTTCAACAGCGCTCGCGCGGCCTGCGCGCAAATGTTGGCAACGCAGGCCGGAAACGGCGGATGATGTGGCGAGGGTGACGAGGTCGCGATGACGTTAGCCAGAGAGCCAATCGAGAGCGCGCGAACCATGCTCGCGGGCGTGAATTTGGCCCGGATGAATCCCGCCGTGGCGAACCTCGGGACGCCGAACTTCGCGAAGGTGAATCTCGCGAAGGTGAACATCGATGGATGACGCGCACGCGCATCGCGAGGCGGCGCCCGCCTCCCCTGTGGACGCCCCGGCGGCCGGCGTCCCGCGGCATCCGCGCGCGTACCTGTGGCAGTTGCTCGGCTTGCTGATTCCGGCGACCATTTTCGAGGGATACGACATCACCATTTTCCATCTCTGCACGCCCGATATCGCCGCGACCTTCCATCTGGGCAACCAGGCGATCGGCGTGGTTGCTTCGATCGTGCGGTTCGGTACGGTGCTGTCATTCCTGGTGATCTCCTGTTCCGACCGCGTCGGGCGCAAACCGGTCATTTCGGTGACCGTCCTGGGCTATGGGCTTTTCACCCTGTTCACGGGACTGTCGCGCGGGCTGGTCAGCTTCACGCTGTTCCAGAGTCTCTCGCAGGTGTTCCTGGCGAGCGAGTTCGGTATGGCGATCATCATAATCAGCGAGGAATTCCCGGACGAATTGCGCGGCCGGGCGATCGCCGGCTTTCACATGGCGGCGTTCGTCGGAGTCGCCGTGGCGGGCTCGCTGTATGGTTACGCGGCGGAGTCGCAGTGGGGATGGCGCGGGATGTATCTGCTCGGGATAGCCCCGATTCTGCTGGTCGCGTTTCTCAGGCAATACGTGCGCGAGACCGCGCGTTTCCTCGCGCATCACGCCTCGCTGACCGTCCATCCAAGCTGGCGGGAGACTGTCCGCGCGCAGGTCAGGATGTTTCGCGGCCCATATCGCGGACGCCTGACGCTGGTGGCGGTGCTGGCGAATAGCGTGGGCTTTGTGGGCGGCCCGACGATCACCTACTTCAGCCTCTTTGCCAAGCGCGACCATCACTGGACCTCGACCCAGGTCGGCTCGGCGGTCATCGTCGCCTACCTGATGGCGACGGTGGGGACGGTTCTGTGCGGATACCTGCTCGATTCGGTTGGCCGCCGGCTGACGACCAGCGCGTTCTATCTTGGTGCTGGAATTTCGATGGTCGTGTTGTTCCAATCCACGAGGCATCACGCAATTCTGCTGGGCTTCATGGCCACGATGTTCGCGTATCAGGGCGCGCGCACCGCGACCGCGGCGCTGTCGGCGGAACTCTTTCCCACCGCGATTCGCGCGGCCGGTTACAGCAGCACTATCCAGACCCTGGGGCAATTGGCGTGGTTCGTCAGCCCGATGCTGGTTGGAACGATGTCGCTGATTGTCGGCGGATTGGGCAACGCGGCGTCGCTTTGCGCGATCGGTCCGGTCGTCGGCGCCGTGCTGATCCTGCTCTACGCGCCCGAGACTCGCGGCAAGACACTCGAAGAGATGGCGCTTTAGCCATTCGCGGAGTTGACCCCTGCGTGCGGCGAGACGCTAAGCGTCTCCAGCGCGAGCGCAGCTTTCTGGTTAGCTTGACGATTTTGGGCTACGATTCCACTTGCGCTTCGGCCGTAGCTGCTTTTGGTGCTATGTGAAATGGAGGCGAAGTAGAAATGGAGGACCACGGCGTCGACCAGCGATCCATTCCGCTTGACCGCGACATATTCTTTCGCTCGGTGATTCGCGAGCTCGCAGGGTGCCTGGAAGAAATCGCCGGCCTCAAGGAGGCGAGCGGCTTCGTCAGCATCGTAGGACAGCGTATCGGCGAAGAGATCAACCTTAATTACCGGTCCGCCCTCGGCACCGACAAGCTCGACCGCTCGCAGGTGGCGAGCGTTCTGGTCGATCTGAAGCGACGTATCGGCGGTGATTTTTTCATCATCGAGGAAAATGAGGATCGGATCGTCCTCGGCAATCGGCGTTGCCCCTTCGGAGAAAAAGTCCTCGGCCGCCCTTCGATGTGCATGATGACGTCCAACGTGTTCGGTTCAATCACGGCTGACAATCTGGGATTTGCCAAGGTGGAGTTGCGTGAGACTATCGCCGCCGGCAACATCGGCTGCGTGGTGGTGATACATCTCAATTCGACCCCCGAAACCGATGCCTTCGAGGGCCGCGAATACGTCAAAGCTTGAAGTGCGGTGCGAGAGGTTGTGGCTGATATTCCTCCACCGGATAAAGATCGGCTGCTTTATCTCGACGCGGTACAAGCGCTGCCCGATCCGATCTTTCTCGTAACCTCGGACCGCGTCCTCGTCGACGCCAACCCGGCGGGCTTGAGGCTGGTCGGATTGGCCACGGTCGAGGGTCTGCCGCTGTCTTCCGTGGTCGAGACGGCCGACGCGGAGGCACAATTCCGCTTCTGGGTGCAGAGCCGGTCTCCTCTTCCGGGCATGCTGGTCTGGAAGACGGCCGGTACGCCTCAAGTTCTCCGTCTGACTGCGTGGTGCGCTCGGCGCGCAAGCGGCGACCGCCCGGCAATAGTGATAATCCAGTGCGAACCCTTCACCCATCCCGTCGACCGCTTCCTTCTGCTCAACGACCACCTGGAGCTGCTGCGAAAAGAGGTGCTTGCCCGAAAGCGGGCCGAGTCGCAGTTGACCGAGGCCGTAAAGGCGCGCGACGAATTCGTCGCGATCGCGGCTCACGAGCTCAGAAATCCCCTCAATGTTTTTCATCTTAGTCTGCAGCTTCTGTATCGGCGCGCGGGCGAGGTTGAAAACGTTCGCGGAATCCTCGATCGGTCGCGATTTCAGCTCAACCGCCTGAACATGCTGGTGGAGGGATTGCTCGACGTCTCGCGCATCCGATCGGGCCGGTTTGAGCTGAATCCCGAGCCGTTCGATCTCAACGAGCTGGTAAGCGAAGTCGTGTCCAGGTTTTATGAGCAATACCCGGACGTTCAAATCTCGGTAGAAACCGATCCCGCCGCCGCCGGAACCTGGGACCGGGTCAGGGTCGATCAGGCGATTACCAACCTCGTGGCGAACGCAATAAAGTATGGTGAGAAAAAGCCTCTCAAGGTCGCCGTCGAGGTGCTCAACGACGAAGCGACGGTCAGCGTGATCGACCAGGGGATTGGACTGGCGCCCGGCGACGTCGAGCGAATTTTCGAGCAGTTTGAACGCGCGACGCCCCGCGCCAATAACGAAGGATTCGGCTTGGGCCTTTGGATAACCCGGCAAATTGCCAAGGCTCACCTTGGATCCGTTTCGGCCAAAGGCGAACTAGGCAAAGGTTCGACCTTCATCCTGCGCCTCCCGATTTGAGAAATTTAAGCAGTACTTTACTTTTCCGGGAGTTTGCCAGGGCTCACGACTATGCTAGCGTCTCAGCAGGCGGCTCTGCGGTCTCCGGAGGCTTATTCCTTGAAATCGTCGGTGGCTTTTAACACAGCGCGAGTGACTCGCTCCGACATCGCCACGCTGCATCAGTCCGGCGAGCCCGGGCACTTTGTACATTTCTACGAAGACGATGGCTTCGCGCTGGATAGCATCGGTCGCCTCGCAAGCAGGCGTATCGCCGCGGGAGACGCAGGTATTTTCGTCGCGACGGCTTCGCATCTCGATATTATTCAACTAAATCTTGAGATAAGCGGCCTCGATTTGAACATGCTGCGCGCACAGGGGCGCTATGTAACGTGCGACGCGGACGCGACCCTCGCGCGATTCATGGAAGACGGAAGGCCGAATCGAGATAAGTTTCTCGATGTGGTTGGCGGTATCGTCGGTCAGGCAATCGAGCGAAGCCCCAATGGTTCGGCTTTGATTTTCGGCGAGATGGTCGCACTGCTTTGCGCCGCAGACAATTCAGAGGCGGCGATCACCGTCGAGCGTCTGTGGAATGTTCTGTCGGGGCGGCTCAAGTTCGCGTTATGGTGCGCGTATCCGTTAAGCACCTTCAAGGACGAATCCAACGCCGGCGCATGGGATGCGATCTGCCTCGAACACTCGCTGGTGGTGCCCGCCGAAACCCCGCTGTAGATTCTCGCGCTCGCACGCCTCGTTAGTTCAGTTCTTTTAGTTCAGTCTTCACGTCGGTGTCGCAGAGATCGTCTTCCGAAGGCGATAACGCGAAGCCGCGGGAGAGGCTGCAGTCTCTATTCAGGAATCAGCCCAGCCGGAAGCCGACTCGCGCTGTTGACCCTGGCCGCGCGCGGGGTGTACATCGCAGTTGGCCACGGATCTTCGGCCTTCTCGGCCTCAGGCTCAAGCGAAAGGCGGTTGCACAGATGAAAGCTGCGGTTCTTCACAACTACGATGAAGCCCTGAAGCGGCCCGACTTCGTTCGCTACGAGGAAGTGCCGGAGCCGAAGATCGAGAAGCCCACGGACGTGATCGTGCGCATCGGCGGCGCCGGCGTGTGCCGCACCGACCTTCACGTGATCGAGGGGCTGTGGCGTGGCATGATCTCCGTCACGTTGCCTTACATCATGGGACACGAGAACGCCGGCTGGATCGAGGAAGTCGGCAGCGCCGTCGAGACCGTCAAGCGCGGCGACCCGGTGATCTGCCATCCGCTGGCCGGCACGGGCGAAACGCTGGCCGCGCGCCGCGGCAACGATATGCACGGCGGCGGAGCTTTTCCGGGGCTGGACTCCAATGGCGGCTACGCGGAATTGCTCAAGACCAGTGTCCGCGCATTGATCAAGCTGCCGCAAACGCTCGCGCCCAAAGACGTCGCGCCGCACGCCGACGCCGGTATCACCGCTTACCACGCCGCCAAGAAGGCCTCGCGCCACCTGTTGCCGGGCGAATATGCGGTGGTGATCGGTGCGGGCGGCCTCGGCCATATCGGAATCCAGGCCCTGCGCGCGCTATGCGCCGCGACGATCATCGCGATCGATCGTTCGGACCTCGCGCTGGGGTTGGCGCGCGAATGCGGAGCCGACCACACAATCAAGGCCGACGGCAACGAGGTCGAGGCGGTGCGGCAGCTCACCGGAGGCGGCGGCGCGCAGGCGGTGATCGACTTCGTGGGCGAGGGCGACGCCGTCGCGAGCGGGCTCAAGATGACCGCCAACGCCGGCTATTACTACGTCGTCGGCTACGGGGGCAAAATCGAAATTCCCACGATGGAGATGGTCGCCACCGAGAAAACCATCGTGGGCAACCTGGTCGGCACTTATCCTGACCTGGTCGAACTGATGGCGCTCGCCGATCGCGGCAAGGTGGCGCTCGCCACCAGGGAGTACCGGCTGAGCGACGCGAATTCAGCCCTGCACGACCTCGTCGCCGGCAAGGTCAAGGGCCGCGCGGTGCTGATTCCATAGTACGTCAGTAGCTGCGTTCGACCTGAAAGCGGCCCTGTTCGATATAGCCGCCGCCCTGCATGCAAAAGTAGGTGCCGGTCAATTGCTCCCGCGCGTTCTTTTGCGAGGGCCGTCCGTTGAATAAGCAGCTCGATCCGTCGGGCAGCATTACACGCATGCTCGCGCCGCCCTCGCGCACCTTGCCATCACGGATCGTCCCGGTGGTATTGGTGTCGCGGCAGACCATGGTTCCGAAAGAACATCCATAGTGGCCGGTCAGCGCGGACCCTTGCTGAAACATCTGGAACGTGATTTTCACTACCGCGTTGCAACGGGTGATGTCGGGCTGAAGCGGCATGCAGGTTGCGGTCGAAGTTCCCTCCCATAGTCCGGTGTAAGCCCCCTCGCCTGCCGCGGCTCCGGATCCGGCCGCCGATGAGGCTTGTGCTACCGGCTGGGCGCTAGAGGGGGCGTACTGTTGCGACTCGCCGGCGGCGCATCCAGCCAGCATCGCGAGCGCGGCCAGCGCCAGCCACCACAGCACTCCGCCTGAAGGGTTTTTCCCTCGCGCTTGGTCAAAGCCTCTGTCCTCTGGAATCAATTTGAGGATCGACTGAACGGGCAACCGAGAATCATCTGATTGGACTGCACGACTGGATTCGACCTTATCTTCAAGCCTCACAGGCGCGTTGCGTAAGAGCTAGCGCGCACGCGGCCAGATCGCAACTGGCGACGCGTTGCCCGGCGCCTCTCAGTCCCACACCCCGAGCGACTCCAACGCGCGGGCGGTGCCGCGCAACAGCGGCATCAACACCAGGTGCGCGAGACGGCCGAACGGAAGCCATATCATCAGGGCCTCCACGCTCAGCAGATGGGCCGTCAGCAGGGCGGCATAAGGCGATGTTAGCGAGCCGCCGCCCAGGTGCGGAAAGGCGAGCATCCCGGTCACCAGCGGCATCAGCACTATCAGCCAACTAAAATACTCGTCCAGCCGCTCGCGCCAGGTGGAGCGCGCCTCATCAGGTGGGCGATGGAACAGCACGGCAACCATCGCGACCACGGTGACCGACCCCGCGAACCAGACCAGGCCGATCGGAAGGCCAGGCCAGCTTATGCCGGTCAAATCGCTCACCAGCAGGATGTGCGGGGCGAAGCCGAAGATCACGATCAGCAGCCCCACGTGCATCACATAGCTCTCGACCTGCCAGTGCCCGCGTCCCAGCCAGAACTGCTTGCGCGCCCAGTAAAGGTCGCGCTCGGGCGGGCTGAAGACGAAGGCGCCGAGCCGCCAGCATAGGCCGCAGACCATGATGACGAGGGCCCAGTGCAAGGCCGGCCCGCGTGCGAAGGCTATCCAGTCCATCCTAATTTCCTTCGGCGTAATTCCTTGCGGCGTAATCCTTCTGGCATCCGTTCGTCGCCCGCCTCGGCGCGTCCGTCGTTCACCCCTTGTGGCGCCGGCGCAGCCTGAGCCGGCGCCATCCTCCAAACACCGCGCCCGCGAGCAGGCCCAACAGTGCGGCGTCGCCCCAGGTGCGTCCTCGGTTCCAGCCCTCGCCGGCGGCGGCGGGCGCGAGCTGGAAGGTGGGACTCATGCGGACCATCACGACATGGCAGTCAAAGCAGGCCATCCGGCGCAGACCATGAGTCTTGCCGTGAAAAAAAGCTTCGTCATGGCACTGCATACAGGCTCGGTTGTTACGCTCGATCGACTGTCCATGATCGATCCGAAACTCCGCCATCCCGCCAACGCCCAGGCCGCCACCCGACTCGGCATGGTTGCTCGCCGGACCGTGACATCCCTCGCAACCCAATCGTTCGACGGCGTTTTGCGGATTGACCAGGAACCGCTTACCCATCTTGGTGCGGGCGAACTCGAGCGACAGTTCCTGATGGCAGGCGTAGCAGTAGACGGTGCCGACGTAGTGAGCCGGCGGCCGCCTGAGGCCGGAATCGGCGGGAGCCGCATTATTCGCGCCCGGCTGCACAGTCGCAACCTTTGCGTTATCCGGCGCGGCAAAGGCCTTACCGCCCAAGGTCATTGTGACCGCAAACGCCAGCACCACCGACAGCGCGACCGCGCGGGTCATGAAACCGGCCGTTGTTCCGCTGGAGGCCGCTTGATTTTCCTTCATCGTCGGGCTGCGTCGCATCCTTTGTGCACGATCGCGCAAGAATATGGGCGGTCACGCAAGAGGCGGTTGTGCCCTCTTTGCCGTTGCTCGTCAACCATAACTCATCAGTCGTCAATCATTTAGGGGCTCTTTTCCGGCAGGAGCCTTTTGCAGCAGGAGCCTTCCTGCAGGACCTTTTCCGCACACTCGGACGTTTGACCTGGCGGAATGCAAGGATAATGCGGGCTCTTGGCGGCAGCGTTCGGGTGAGCTATGAAGCCTTGGCTCCACAGCGAAAGTGGCTCTTTGAGCTTCGCAATTCGGCGGTTTATTACGCTTGACTCTTCGCCGCAGAGGGTTGCCGCAGCGCCGCCGCCTGTGCGAGTGTGCTCGATCAGGCTGCCTCAGTGCCGGGCTATCGCCCGGAAGACGAGCATGTTAGCCGGGCGTTGGGCTTCTGAAGCCTATAAGTTGGTGAGTTCTGATTGGCATCCACTTTGCTTTCGGAACCGAGCGAATTAGACGAGAGATCTGCTCTTCGTTAAATTCCCGTGACGACCTTTGTAGGGAGTAATTGAGATGGCGAAACGCGCAGTGTTTTTCGTCGCAATCCTGCTCGGCCTGTCGGCCTGGTGTGGTTCCGGCGCGCTGGCCCAGATGCCGCCCGAGGAGGGCGTCAAGATACGCGAGCTGCCGCTCGCTTCACCACACTGGATATTCGTAATGAACCCGTTCAGCGGCACGCTGGAAGTGAGCAGCGTGTTCGTGGTTGACGGCGATTCGCTCCAAGTGCTTGGCCAGTTGACCGGTGGGTCGGTCAGCGCGTTTGCGGTAGCGCCGGACCATAAACAGATCTACATGGCCGACACCTTTTACTCGCGGGGCGCGCGCGGCGATCGTACCGATGTACTGACCATCTATGATGCGCGTCACTTGGCGCCGACCGGTGAAGTGATCCTACCCACCAAGCGTCAACTCTCGATTCCCGACAGTTCGCAAATGTCGGTGACGCCGGACGGCCGCTTCGTCTTGGTCGCCAACGTGACCCCGGCGACTTCGGTCACGGTGGTCGATATACTGAACCGTTCCGTGGCAGGTGAAATCGAAACCTCCGGATGCGCCGAAGTTCTGATAGCGGGGCCGCGCCGCTTCGTTTCGGTGTGCAGCGACGGCTCGATGATGACCACCGAATTCGACGACAACGGCAAGCAGACGGCGCAAAAACGTACGGCCAAGCCGTTCTTCGATATCGAGAAAGACCCGGTTTTCGGCGTGCCGGCGCGAGTCGGCGATGACGCCTACTTCGTCAGCTACCACGGGATGGTTTATCCGATGGGTCTCGGATCGAATCCAGCGGTGCCGGGTCAGCCTTGGCCGCTACTGAGCGATGACGATAAGAAAGCCGGATGGTTGCCGGGGGGGTATCAGCCGCTTTGGGGCAATGCCGCCAAGGGTCTCCTGTTCGTTCTGATGCATCAGGGGGGCGGCGACTGGACGCACAAGAAGCCGGGCAGCGAAGTCTGGGTTTACGACGTGAAAGCGCAAAAACGCGTCGACCGGATCGTGCTGCCAACGCTGAGCAACGCCGTCATAGTCACCCAGGATGATGCCCCGACGCTGTTTGCGCTTAGCGTGACGACCGCCACGATCCACGCCTTCTCGGCGTTGGACGGCAGGTATCTCGGCGCACTTTCGGGTCTCTCGGGCGTGCCGTGGGAGATGTATGGGCTCTGATATTCCGGCCTTGAAGTTCCGGGATCCGAAGTTGGTTCTGAAGATAGGTTTCTGAAGTCAGTTACGGAGAGTGATGCCGCAAATCGACCCAGTACTCGGATGGATGGCCGCGTTTGCGGCCGCCGCCATTTTCGCCGCGTCGGGGGCGCTCAAGTTCTATGACCTGGAGGCCTTTCGCGGCGCGGTGACCAATTACCGCCTGATTCCGGAATGGCTCGCGACGCCGTTCGCCTGGGTGGCGCCGGTGGTGGAATGCGCCGCCGCATTGGGTTTGCTGCTCACTCCGATTCGCGCGTCCGCGGCGCTGGTGCTGATCGCGATGCTCGGCGTCTTCACCGGCGCGATCGCAATCAACCTCGCGCGCGGCCGCACCGATATCGACTGCGGATGCTTCGGCCCGGCGCTGCGCCAGCGGCTGAGCTGGTGGCTTTTGTTGCGCAACGGGGCACTGTTCGCGTTGCTCGCGATCGCCCTGATGCCCGCCGCTACGCGGCCGATGGCTTTTCTCGATTTCGCCACCGTCGGCATGGCGGCGGCCACGGTGGTGGTGCTTTACACCGCCGCCAACTATTTAATCGCGAACGCCCCCGGGCTTCGCGCGCTGGGTGCGCTAAATGCTTGAAGCGTTGGTGATATCGCAAATCCTGCTGTGGGCGCTGGTGTTGTCCATGGCGGTGATGATGCTCGCGCTGTTGCGTCAGGTGGGTGTCCTGCACGAGCGGATTGCGCCGATGGGCGCGCTCACGCTCGATCGCGGGCCCAAGGAGGGCGAAGCCGCGCCGCTGTTCGAGGTCAAGGACCTGCGCCACGGCACTCCGTTCAGGATCGGCGGTCCGCGCGGCCGCAGCATGCTGCTCTTTTTCCTCTCGCCGACCTGCCCGGTATGCAAGAAGCTCCTGCCGATCGTGAGATCGATCCAACAGGCCGAGAGTTCATGGCTCGACGTCGTCCTGACCAGCGACGGCGAACCGGTCGAGCACGAGCGCTTCATCCGCGTGCAGCATCTCGAAGACTTCCCCTACGTGCTCTCGTCCGACGTCGGGATGACCTACCGGATCGGCAAGCTGCCATACGGCGTCATGATCGACGACGCCGGAGTAATCCGGGCCAAGGGACTGCTCAATACGCGCGAGCATCTGGAGAGCCTGATCGAGGCCAAGCAGATGGGAGTTCCGTCGATCCAGCAGTTCCTCCAATCCAACCGGCCCGAAGGCCACGAGCCGCACGAACACGACCATGATCACGTGCACGATCACGCAAACGGCCATGCCGACGATCATGCGCATAACCACGAAGCCCAACCGCTTGCCGCATCCGGCAAGCCCGGACGCAAATAGGCAAGGAGGCGAACAATGGACTCCCTGGTTGAACAGATCACCCGTACGGTCGCGCAGCGCACTTCGCGGCGTGGCTTCCTTGCCCGGATGGGCAAACTGATGCTCGGAGGAATGGTCCTGCCATTGTTGCCGATCGATCGCGTGCTCGGAAGCGCCCAGGCGCAAATGACGATGGGGCCGACTGGCACCGGCCGCACCGACGATCCAGCGACCTGCGACTACTGGCGTTACTGCGGCTTCGACGGTAACCTGTGCGGCTGCTGCGGTGGGAGCCACACCGAATGCCCTGCCGGGACTATCATGTCGCCGACTTCGTGGGTTGGCACCTGTCAGGATCCCAACGACGGCAAGGAATACATAATTGGTTATCGCGATTGCTGCGGCAAGGACGTATGCGGCCGCTGCTTCTGCGAAAATAACAAGGGCGACATGCCCATCTACAGGACTCAACTGGATAACGGAGTCATCTGGTGCTTCGGAACCAAGCCTTCATCTTACGTAGTCAACTGCACCACGGCCGTTCGCCTGGGTCTCAAAAGCTGAGGCCGCGGACCTGGCTGATTGGGGCCGTATGCGCGGTTGCGCTTGCGGCCGGCGCGAGCACTGCGCGGGCGGACGGCCACGGCACCTTTATCTCGAACTGCGCCGTTTGCCATCAGCCCGACGGCAAAGGCGCGCCCTCGGTCTATCCGCCGCTGGCTGGCTCGGTGGGCCGCTACGTCGCACTCAAAGAGGGCCGCACTTATGTGATCGACGTGGTATCGTTCGGGATGGGCGGCAAGATCGAATCCGGCGGCGACAGCTTCGAGGGCGACATGCCGCCGTGGCCGCAGTTGAGCGACGAGGAAGTCGCCGAGGTGCTCACTTTCGTCCTCACCAATCTAAACTCCAAACTGCTACCTGAGGACTTCAAGCCTATCTCCGCCGATGAAGTCAAAGCCGAGCGGGCCAAAAAGCTTGACGCTGCAACCGTTCACACCGAGCGCGACGCGCTGATTAAAGATCTCGGAAGCAAGGCCGCAAAATAGGGAAACGCCGCCGCGATGAAGCCGCGCGCTATCGCTGTGCTGGTCGGGGCGCTCGCGCTCGCGAGCGCGGCGCGGGCCGGCGGCTCGCCGCCCGCCGAACTCTACACGCTCAATTGCTGGGGCTGTCATAAATCGCGCGCCGAGGGCATTCCCGGCACGGTGCCGCGGCTCGCGAACTCGATGGCGGATTTTCTGCACGTGCCCGGTGGCCGCGAATATCTGGTCGAGGTGCCAGGTGTCGCGGCCTCTTCTCTGAGTGACGCCGAAATCGCGGAGGTGCTCAACTGGCTGCTGTTCACCTTCAACAAGGCAGAGATGCCCGCCGATTTCACGCCTTACACGGCCGCCGAGGTCGCGAAATACCGGCCGCATCAACTGATCCAAATCACCGAAGCTCGTGACGTTCTGGTCAAGCGTCTGAAAGCCAAAGGGATTGTCGTTCCTGACGACCAAGTCGCCGGCGAGGCGCTGGCGACACCTCCCGCTCAACATTGACGGCGACGCTCCCATGCGAGCGCCCGCGGAGGAACTGGCATCACGGCCATCCTTCATCGCGGACGCTGCGGCGTGCTGATTTTTGCGCCAGTGGTCCTTAGGAAATTTGACGAGGACGCAAAATAAGGGGCGAAGCCACGCACGGCCGCGCGTGGCTTCGCCCCTTGGTCATTCTGATTTTCGCGCTGATGTTCGCGTCAGACGCGCTCGTGAATGCGAGCCGCCGCGCTCGAACCCGCGCCGCTTCGAGTGCAGCGCTATTCGCTCGCGGTTTTGGCTCCTGGACGGGCGAGCGGCACGATCTGCGCGATATCGCACTGGATCATCGCGCTCAGCTTGTTGTCTATCTGATAAAAGCGGGTCGTGTTAATCGCCCCGACCGCACTGCGGAACTTGGGAACAAAGTCCTTCTGCACATCCAGCCGCGCCTGCTTGATCGCGATCACCTCGTCAAGCTTGCTCGACGCGTCGGCGTCGGTCAGGGTCTGGTAATGCTCGGCGTAGGCTTTGACCTCGGCGGCGTGGCGGTCGTCGATCTTATCCATCTTGGCTTCGTACGCGTCGTACAGCGGCCAGAAGGCCTTGGCCTGATCCGCGGTCAGATTCATATTGGCGCCCACGATGGCCTTGCGATCGGCGCGCGCCGCCGCGATATCCAACTGTCGTTGCGACTTGGAGACGTGGCCCGAACTGTTTTGAGCCGCCGCGGGATGAACCGCGCCGAGCGTGCAGAAGAGCGCGAGTGCCGCGCCGGCCGCGAAATGCCTGGTAATCGTCATCGGAAATTTCCTCCCTCGAAGCGGCGCGCCGTTGGCTTAGGCAAATCGGCGCAAACCATCCGGGAGAACCTATCTTAAGCACCGACAGTGCTCAAGCGCGCCGCGTTTGGCGACGGCGGCGCCGTTCGGACTCGATCGGCATTCGGAATCGACCGTTAGGCAGATTCTTCGTTGTGACGTTGTAATATCTTTTTCGCCTTTTCCAACTCGCGTTTACGTTCTGGCGCCAGGGTCTTCCCGGCCCGATTGATAAACATCTGCACCATCCTGATCGCCGAGCCGAGACCGCCGGGCGACACGCTCTTTCGCGCCATGACTTTTGCGACTTCGCCGGCAGGCTTGGTAAAAGTTCCTTTGGGTGGGAAAGTCGATTCCGTCTTGACGTTTTTGGACCACTTTCGCTTGCGTCCAACTGATCGTTTCTGCGGCATATTTGTGCTCCCCGCGAAAACCGCCACGACTTTACCGCTAAAGCTGATGCAATATTCAAACCGCCGCTACGCCAGATCTGGCCCGGCCTTATCCGATAATTCCGCCGCAAGGACTCCAAATCTTTCATCGCCGTAAAGGGAAGCAGTGCAATCGGTTGCGCGCCGGTTACTGAACTGGCGGCTATCTTTTCGTACAAAAGGCGCGAACGAAGGCGATCAGGTCGTATATTTCCGGATCGGAAAGTCCGCCGCTCCAGCCCGGCATGTCGGCCGATAGCCTTGCCGCAGCGCCTCCGCCCTTGATGACTTCCAACATCGTATCATCCGAAATCTTCCGCATCGCGGCGCAGTCGGTAAAATCCTCCGGCTTGGTCGCCAGCGACGACACCGAGGGCCCGTCGCCACGTCCACGCGGACCGTGGCATTTCATACAGAAGGACGTGTAATTATCCTGGGCGTCGGCGGCACGCGCGGGTGCCCTGATAAATGCGAGGACTGCGGCGATGCTCAACAGGGCCGCCAGGGGCTTCATCCGTTGCCTCGTTCTTCCTTTCGCCGCGGCTACGAACGCTGGACCGGAGCTTGCGCTACCGCGGCGCTCGATCCAAGCATCTATCGAGATGAGAAGCTACGCGCGAGACGAGAACCTACGCGGCGGCGCCCATCAGCATCTGGAAGATTTGGATGATCGCGGGGCCGAGAATGATGAGCATCATGGCGGGCAGTATCAGCAGCACCAGCGGCAACAGCATCTTGACCGAGCTCTTCTGCGCCGCTTCTTCGGCCATCAGCCGCCGCTTGGCGCTTAACAATTCGGCCGCCGCGCGCAACGAAGGTCCCAGGCGCCCGCCGATTTCCTTGCTCTGGATGAACACAGCGCCGATTGCCTTGAGGTCGTCAACGCCGGTTCGCTGACTGAGGTTGGACATCGCATCCTCCAGCGAGACACCCGCGCTCATCTCGGCCGCCGCCGTCGCCAGTTCCTTGCCCAGTACGCGACCCTGCCGTGCGGTCTCGCGGGCGACGACCCTGATTGCTTCGAGCAATCCCTGCCCGGCTTCCAGCGTTACGACCAGCAGATCGAGGATGGCCGGCAGTTCGTGCTGGATGGTCAGTTGGCGCTTGAGGCCCAGGCGTTTGACGACATGGCCGGGTAACAGGTAGCCGATTACCGCGCCGCCCAGCAGGTCCGGAATCCACCACCTGGGATAAAAATGCGCGATTACCAGGCCCGTCAGAATTGCCAGCACGAAGGAGAAGACGCGCGCCGCGCGATAGACCGCCAATTGCTCGACCTGGTTGAAGCCTGCCCGCGTCAGTGCGATGTGGATCTGCCGGATCGCGGGCTTGTCCTGATCGATGGCGGCGGTTCTCTTGACCCACCAGGCCAGCAACCGCCCTCGGGCGCCGCTCCACTGGAGCGAAGAGCGAGCGAGGCTGCTGGAGGCGCTGTATTTCCCGGCGGCACGCTCTCGCGCCCAAGAAGGCCGCGGCTGCTCCGCGGTCAAGGCAAAATACATCCCCATGACCGTGGCTATACCGAGGAAAAAGACCACGACGGCGACCATATAGGACATGTTAAAATTTTACCCGTGCCATTCTGCGCATCACGAAGTAAGCGATTGTGTCGAGCGCGATCGCGGTCTCGAGCATCTTTATCCCGTACTCGTTATGGAAGAGCGGGTGCGAATACGCCGGGTTGATGAGGCTGAAACCGGCTAGCACGATGAACGGAAGCATCGTCACGATGATCGCGCTTGCCCGCGACTGCGCGGTGAGCGCGCGCAATTGATGCTCCGCGCGCTGACGATTGCGCATCCCTTCCGAGACGTGCTGGAGAACCTCGGCCAGGCTGTTGCCAACGTCGGATTGGACCCGCACCGCCGCGACCAGGAAGCCCATCTCCTCGATCGGCGCGCGCCGGTACATCGCCTCGAGCGCCACTGGCAGAGGCATTCCGAGCTGGACCTGCTCGACGATGACACGCAGCTCGCTCGAGAGCGGTTCGGGCAGATTTTGTCCCGCCATCTGCAGCGCCCGTAGCATGGTGTGCCCCGAGTCGAGCGCGGACTTGAGCAGATCGATGAGATACGGCAGTTGCTCGCTCAGTAGCTTGAGCCACTGTCTGTGCCTTCTGCGCAGGTAGAGCACCGGCATCGCGGCCGCGACCAGGCCAATAAGCAGCGCGACCGGCAGGTCCATCCACTCAGCCGAGACGGCCGCAGCCGCAACGAGTAGGACCGGTATCGCGATCAGCAGCGGCGCGCTCGCCTGGCGCATGGTCTCGCCGAGGTGGCTGCCCACCAACGGTAGAGCGGTCAGCCAGGGAAGCAGCCGCGCCATCCCGTCCCTGGACGCGCTCCATGCCGGCCGCGTGGGCAGGCCGGCCGGTCGATTCGCGAGCCGCCGTTCGAGGTCCCGGTCGCGCGCGCGCCGCTCCTCGCCGCGGTGCGCGTGATACGCGATCGCCGGAGCTATCAGCAGGACGAAGCAGACGAATGTGACCAGCTCCGTCATGGGGTCACTGACGTCATTGCGGGTTGCGTTGGACGAGCATCGATTGCGAGATCGGGAAGCCGGCGGCCGCGAAGCGTTCGGTGTAGTAGGGACGCGTGCCGGTGATCCTGAAATGGCCCAGCACCTTGCCGGCCGGGTCGACCCCGGTGCGCACGTATTCGAACAGGTCCTGGGTCAGCACCGTGTCGCCTTCCATCCCGGTGATCTCGGTTATCTTGATGATTTTGCGGGCGCCGTCGGAATGACGCGCAAGCTGGATGATCAGGTTGATCGAGTTGGCAATATACTGGCGCATCGCCTTTTCAGGCAGCGCCACTCCCGACAGCAGCATCATGATCTCCAGCCGTCCCAGCGAGTCACGCGGGGAGTTGGCATGAATGGTAGCCATCGAGCCGTCGTGTCCGGTCGACATCGCCTGCAGCATGTCGAGCACTTCGGCGCCGCGCACCTCGCCGACGATCACGCGGTCGGGACGCATCCGCAGCGTGTTACGGAACAACTCGCGTTGCGTGACCTCGCCCTTGCCCTCGACGTTGGGCGGACGGGTCTCGAGGCGGAAGACCTGAGGCTGCTGCAAGGCCAGTTCGGCGGCGTCCTCGATCGTGATGATCCGCTGGTCTTCGGGAATATAGGTCGAGAGACAGTTCAACAGGGTGGTTTTGCCGCTGCCGGTGCCGCCACTGATCAGGATATTCAGCCGGGTGAGCACCGCGATGCGCACGAACTCGGCCATTTCCTGGGTCAATGTGCCGTTGGTCATCAGATCTTCCATCCGGAAGCTGTGGCCGCCGAAGCGGCGGATGCACAATCCGGGACCGTCGATTGCGAGCGGCGGTATGATGGCGTGCACGCGCGAGCCGTCGGGCAGCCGCGCATCGACCATCGGTGAGGCTTCGTCGATCCGCCGGCCGACGCGCGACACGATCCGGTTAATAACGCTCATCAGGTGCTGATCGTCGCGAAAGCGCACAGTGGTTTTGTAGATCTTGCCATTGCGCTCGATCCAGACACTGCGGGGGCCGTTGACCAGGATGTCCGAGATATCATTGTCCTGGAGCAGCGGCTCGAGCGGTCCGAGACCGAGCATGTCGTTGGTGGTGGCTTCGATCAGGCGTTCGCGATCGGCGTCGGCTAGCAGCAGATGGTCCGCTTCGACCAGTTCGTCGACGACAGCATTGACCTGCGACAGCAGCGGTCCATAGCCCGCGTCTTCGAGCCTGGTGACGTCGATTCTCCTGAGCAGCAGATCCTGAATCCTGCCCTTGAGCGCCTGGAAAAGCTCCTTGCCCACGTCGTCGACAGACGACGCCGTATGCTGGCGCGCGTCGCCGGTAAAGAGCGACGGCCCGATGGCGAAAGGCACCTGCTGCCCGTCGCCTTGCAGACGATCTATAAGACCCATCGGCGGCGCCCCTTCTTAGCGGCCCATCGCGTTCATCAGCTTGGAGAAGACACCAGGCTTGCGCGCGCCGTTGGCCTGTGGAGCGCCGATCAGAGTTTGTGCCATCCGTTGGACCGCGAGCAGCATCGGCGAGTCCGCTGTCGGCATGGAAAGTCCGTCGCCATGCGTTTCGGCGGCGGCCAGCGCCGCTTCGTCATGCGGGATGCAGAATGTCACCGGCCGATGCAACGCGTCCTGGATCTTTTCCAGCGAGACGGAATGCGAAGGGCGATAGTGGTTAAGCAGCAGGTCGAGCGCGACGTGTTTGAGCTTGAGCCGTTCGAACAGGTCAAGGAAACGCTGCGCCGCACGCACGCCGGTTATCGACTGGTCGAGCACATAGAGCACGTTGCCCGCGCGTTCCCACGCCGCCACCGAGCCCTCGTTCACGTAATGCCCGCAATCGATCAGCACGTAGTCGAAGAGTTGCAGCATCATCCCGACGGTGGCCTCGATGGTGCCCGGCGAGACCATCTCGCCATCCTCGATTCGGGCCGGCGCGGCCAACAAGTACAGTCCCGAGGCGTGCTTGGTGGTGGCCGATTCCAGGCGGATCGAATCGAGGGTGCTGGTTGGGTCGGCGAGTTCGCCGATCGAATGGATCGTCTCGAGGTCGAGAATCGCCGCGAGCGAGGCTGACTGAAGGCCGAGGTCGACCAGCGCAACCTGCTTCTGCGTCAGACGGCGCAGCGCAAGGCCCATCGCGACCGTCAGGCTGCTAACGCCGACTCCGCCCGATACGCTGACCAGCGCATAAGCCGCTTTGCTTGCTAGCCCACCGGCGCTCCGATTGGTTTCGCTGACCGTCCATAGCGAGCGCGCTAGGTCGACCGGGTCTAGCGGCATAAACAGTACTTCATTGGCGCCCGCGCTCAGCGCGCTGCGCACCGCTTCGGGCGTGCGATTGGCCAGCACCGCCGTTACCTGTGCCCAGTTCCCGCTTTCGACCCACGGCCGCAGCTCTTCGTCCCACGACTCCGAGTCTTCCCCGAGCAGTAGCATCAGGATTCGGACTGCGTCGCTTTGCGCCGGTGCCTGCCCCGGAGCCAGGACCTCTGCAACCTCCATCCTGAGATCGGTGAGCGCGGCTAGCGATTCGCGCACGCTGATACGCTGCCCCGGCAAGCCTCCCGCCACCGAGATGTTGAGGCTGGCTCGCCGTCTCTGATGAGCGATACCGAAGCCGTTGCCGTTGCGATGGTCTGAATTCATTCTTCCTCCGGCTGACTCACGGCGGCGCCCCTGCTGGAGCGCCTATTCATCGCCTATGGCTCGGCTCGTCACGACTTGGATGAGAGGGCATCCCGAAAGAGATCGTGGCCTCGGAACGTCGTGGGCTGAACTGTCTCGCGTCCGGCCCATCCAGCGTCCATTCGCGATACGCCATCTCTTTTCCGAACATGGCTCATGTTCGGAAATGCGACGAACCCCACATTGAGCAAAGTGGAGCATGATCCATACCAGTACGGCGATTAGTCATTTTGCGGTCGTAGAGATCCGGCAAACGATCTCCCTCGGTGGCTCTGGATCGCTCCTTGCACGAAATTAAGCGAGGCAGGTTTGAGCGGTCAGCACGGACAGACATAAAACGGACGCAGGAGTCGCGGCGGGTTCGTCGCCGTGGCTCCAGCAATAATCTTCTGAGGTTAACCGGCGGTGACGCTATCAGCTCTGATAATAGATGATTCACCGTTTGCGCGAAAAATCATTCGCCACCATCTGATCAAGCTCGGCTTTCGGATCGCCGGCGAAGCCGAGAGTGCAGCACAGGGTTTGCGGCTCTTCAGAGAGTTGAAGCCCAAGCTGGTCACGCTGGATGTTATGATGTCCGAGCGCGAGGGCGTCAGCAGTCTGGATGTTTTCCGGACGATGAGACAGGAGGTTCCGGAAGTCGTGATCGTGGTGGTCAGCGCGATACCGTTCGAAAAGACGCGCGACACATTTGTGAACGACGGCGCTACAGCGTACGTGATCAAGCCGTTCAACCAGTTTTCGTTCGAGCCGGTGCGGCTGAAGTTGCGGAGGATTTTTCCGTCCTTGACTGAGTAGCCGCCGCTCTTGCGGTTGAAGGGAACCTGACGGCCACTATAGGACCGCCCAAGGATTCCGAACGCGAGTAAGCAATCAGTGTAAAAGTTCGAGAGGATAATATGAATGCTGAATCACATACAGCCGCCTTTGACGATCCTATCGATCAGCAAACCATCCAGGAGTTGCGGGCCGAGGGCGAAGACCTGCTGAGTGACCTGGTGGAAATGTTCGCCCGCGAAGTTCCAAACCAGTTGGCGACGCTCGATGCGGCCCTGGTGCAAGGTGACGCGCGCGCAACCAGGCTGAGCGCGCATACGTTGAAAGGCACGGGCGGCAACTTCGGCGCTACACGGATGCAGGCGCTCGCAGGCGCGATCGAGGAAAAGGGCCGCGTCGGTTCGCTCGACGGCGCGGCTGCGACATTGGTTCAGTTGTGCGCCGAATGCGTCCGGGTCCGCGAGGCGCTCGAAGCCGTGCGCTGACGCTTTTCCGCGCACATGCTAGCCGAGCTTAGTTTGTCGCGAATACTCATTGACTATATATGTCCTGGCGACGGATGCAGTCGCATCCGGGCGTCGACCACTATTGCGCCTTTGCCCGGCGGTAACACCTTGACCGGATTCAGGTCCATCTCGGTCAGCTCGGGAATCGCTTCAATCAGCGCCGAGACGCGCTGCAATAGAGCCACCAGCGCCTCGCGGTCGCCCGCCGCGGCGCCGCGATAGCCGTCGAGCACCTGCGCGGACCTTAGCGATGCCAGCATGTCGCGCGCGTCGATATCGGTTACCGGACTCAGGCGGAACGCGACATCGTGGATCAGCTCGACCATCACGCCGCCCAACCCGCAAACCAGCAGCGGACCGAACGTCGGGTCGGTGGTGACGCCGACCAGCACCTCGATGCCACCTTGCACTTCGCGCTGTAGCAGTACGCCTTCGAGCGTAACGCCCGCCGCGCGGGTGCGCTCGGCCAGCGTGACCGCCGCTTCGGCCACGGCGAGCGGTGAATGCAGTCCGATGATCACGCCGCCTATATCGCTCTTGTGTGGAACTGAGGGTGCAATCACTTTGGCGACCAGCGGATAGCCGATAGAGTCGGCGACTCGCGGCGCGTCGGCCACCGAGGCGCGCTCGGCCAGCGCGACGTCGATTCCGGCGGCGCGCAGGATGGTCGCGATGTCCTCGGGCGCGAGCCAGGTCGGACCGCCGGCGTCCTCGAGCGCGCGGTTTACCACCGCGCGCACCGTACTCATCGCGAATGGACTGAGTTCGAGCGCCGTGCCGCGCGGCCGTTCCCGCCATCGGCCATACCGATGCGCCGCAGCCAGCACCATCGCGGCGTTCTCCGGAAAGGCATATGAGGGGAGCTTGCCCCGAGCTCCCGCATCGATCACCGCCGGCGGCCACTGCGAAGACAGGAACACGGTAAGCACCGGCTTGTGCGCGGGCACCTGCGATGCGGCGCGCGCGATCGCGTCGGCGACGATGCTGCGCGGCCCTTCGGTAGCCGGGATATAGACCGCCACCACCGAATCGATATTGGGGTCCGCGCCCAGCACGGCGATCGCACGCTCGTACTCGGCCGGCCCGGCGGTAGCGGTCAAGTCGATCGGGTTACCGACCGCCGCGCGGATCGACAGGAACGAGCGCAGCGATTCCATCGTCGCGTCGGCGGGGCGCGGCAGCACGAGGCCCTGCGCTTCGCACGCGTCGGCGAGCAGGATTCCCGGACCGCCCGCGTTGGTTACCACGCCGACGCGCGGGCCGGCCGGGATCGGCTGCGTCGAGAGCATCGCGGCCACGTCGAACAGCTCCATCAGCGTGTTGGTGCGGATCACGCCCGCCTGCTCGAACAGCGCCTCGACCGCGACGTCGAGATTGGCTAACGCCGCGCTATGGCTCGAGGCGGCGCGCCGTCCAGCCGCCGAGCGTCCCGATTTGACCGCGACGATTGGATGGCGGCGCGCGACCTCGGGAGCGAGGCGCGCGAACTTGCGCGGATTGCCGACGCTTTCGAGATAGAGCACGACCACGCCGGTGCGTGAGTCGTCGAGCCAGTAGGCGAGCAGGTCGTTGTTGGACACGTCGGAGCGGTTGCCGGCCGACACGAAGGTGGAAATTCCCAGCCCGCGGCTGTTCATGTAGTCGAGGATAGCGATGCCCAGCGCGCCGCTTTGCGAGTACATTCCTATATTGCCGGGCGGAGGCGCGGTCGGCGCGAAGGTTCCGTCCAGCCGTACCATCGGGTCGGTGTTGAGCACGCCCATGCAGTTCGGTCCCACCATCCGCATCCCCGACGCGCGCACCGTATCGAACAGCCGCTCTTCCTCCGCGCGCCCCGTGAGCGAGACCTCGGCGAAACCCGACGTGATAACCACCACGCCGTGCACGCGTGCGGCGGCGCATTGTTCGATCACGCCGTGAACCAGTTCGGCGGGCACCGCGATCAGCGCGAGGTCTACCGGCAGGCCGATCGCCATGACGCTCGGGTAGCATCGCAGTCCCATCACCTCGTCCGCCGCAGGGTTCACCGGGTACACGGGTCCGTTGAATCCCGCGCGCTTGAGGTTGGCGAGAAGCGCACCGCCGATCTTGGCGCGCGAGCGGGAAGCGCCGATTACTGCTACCGATCGCGGATGCAGGAGTTTTCGGATGCTCTCGCTCGCCGCGGCCCAGTTGCGCTGCTCGCTGGCCTGGCGCGAGGCCTCGGTCTCGCCGGTCGGGAAGCTCAGATGGACCACGCCGGCGTCGGTCGAGCGCTTGACGCGGTAGCCGCTCTTGCCGAAGACCTCGAGCATCCGGTTGTTGTCGCCGAGCACGTCGGCCTGGAACTCGACGATACCGGCGGCGCGCGCGACACGTCCGAGATGGTCGAGCAGGACGGTGCCGATACCGCGTCCCTGATGCTCGTCGAGGACGGCGAAGGCGATTTCCGCACGCCCCGGCCCGCTGACGACATAGCGGCCGACACCGATGAAGCGTTCGTCGCCGCCAGTGCGCAGCGTCGCCACCAGGGCGACATGGGTTGTGAAGTCGACTTCGGTGAAGCGTACAAGATCCTGTTCGGTCAGCGAATGCTTCAGTCCGAAGAAGCGATGGTAGATCGAGTCCTGGCTCATGTGGCGGAAGTGATCGAGCAGGCGCTCCTTGTCGTCGGCGCGGATGGCGCGGATATAGATCGAGCCGCCGTCGCGCAGCACCTCGTGCGCGGAGTAGTTTCTCGCTTCCAGACCGGGGTCGCCGCTCACGTCGTCACCACGCTGTCGTTCGCAGGCCGGATTATCTGCGGGCCGCCGCGAGCGCGCTTCGCAGATTTTCGGGCAGTGCCGCCGCGCCTACGAAGACCCATCCTTCCATCAAGCGGCGCGCCGTGCGGTAGACCGTCGCGCGCTCGGCGAACCACGCATCGCGTCCGCGATCGATCGCGCGCCCAACCGCGGCGCCAACCACGGTGAGGCCCGAGGGCTGCGCGATTCGCACCGGGTCGTCGGGTGACCCGCTCGGGCGCGCGAGCCGGTTGACCACCGTGCCCTCGATTCGCGACGCCACCGCGAGGCACATCGCGCCCGTCAGCGGGACCGCGCGATGCGGCTGGCCGATCGAGATCATGCGCACGGTCACGTCGGCGTCCCCGGCGGCGAGCCGTTCGCCCGCTAGCGTTCGCGCCGCGCGCGCCGGCGCGACCATCGCGACCTTCGGAATGCTGGGGATTCGTGCGGCCGCTTCGGCGGTCTTCGCGATACCCATCCTGAGGCTGGCGGCGATCCGAATTGCATCGAGACGGCGGAGCAATTCGCCATTTGCTTCGAGTTCCTCGGGCATCTCGATACCGTTTGTGCCCAGCGCCTCGGCGGCATACGAATACGCACGGATTTGCCGCATCGACCATCGAGACTTCGATTTCCGCACCGTCGATATCGAGGACATCCGCTGCGATTTCCGGTCGGCAGCAGCTGGCCGGTGCCCGCGCCGCCGGGCTCGAGGAAATCCAGGCGCACCGGCGCGCCGCTCCCCGCCACGCCTGGGAGCACGAAATCGCCATCGACCGCGGCGCGCCCGCCGTCCAGCGGAAAGTGCGCGACGATCAGCTTGTGGGTGTTGGTATTGTGGATTCGTACCGTCGCCTCGCCGGCCGCGTCGCCGGCGGTGACCAACCCCTCGTCGACCGCGAACGGGCCGATGGCGGACGACATGTTGCCGCAATTGCCACTGTAATCGACGGCCGCATCGTTAACCGAGACCTGGGCGAAGGTGTAATCGACGTCCGCGCCGTCGGCGCGTCGGGGGACCGATCACGCAAACCTTCGAGAGCGAGGAAATTCCGCCGCCCATCCCGTCAAGTTGGCGGCCGTTGGGATCGGGGCTGCCGATCGCGCCGAGAAAGATCGGCGCCCACAGATCGCGCTCGGCGGGCAGATCGTCCGCGCGAAACATCAAGGCCTTGCTGGTGCCGCCGCGCATGAAGACCGCGCGCAGCCGTAGCTGTTTCATTGTTTCACTGTTTTACTGTTTCACTAATTTCACTTGCACAGTTTCTTCGGCGAGGGCGTCTGGACGCTCGGCTAGTTCGCGGCACGCGCGGCCGCGCTCGCGCTGCGGCCGGCGATACGGCCGAAGACCGCGCCTGACATCAGGCCCGAGCCGCCAGGATAGTTGTTATGGAAGAGCCCGCCGACCATCTCGCCGCACGTGTACAGCCCCGGAATCGGATGCCAGTCGGTGCCGATAACCTGCGCCTGGTCGCTGACCTTGAGGCCGCCGAAAGAAAACGTGATCCCGCCGGTGACCGGGTAGGCGTAGAACGGCGGCGTATCGAGCCGTTGCGCCCAGTTCGATTTCGGCAGCGCGAGCCCCTCGCGTATGCATCCCGTCGCGCTCCCCGGGATTGAAGGCGCCATGGCCGGCGGCGGCGTTGTATTCTGCAGAGCGTGCGCGTCGCGGCTTTGCGATCGAGTGTCGAGTTGAGCGACGAGGCCGTCAAGGCTGTCGGCGACGATCGGCTCGCTGGTCGAGTAGCGCGGCTCCAGCAGATGCCACGGTCTTGCTGTCGAAGATCTGCCAGGCGACGCTGCCCGGCTGGTTGAGAATCATCCCGCCGAACTTGGCGTAAGTGATAGAGATTCTGATCCTCGCCCTCATCGACGAAGCGCAGGCCCAGCCGGTTGAGCATCACGCCATAGAGGTATGAGAGGCGGTTGGTTTTGTCGGTAAGCTCGCGATCGCCGAAGGCGGCGCCTCGGCGTTGATCGGCGTGGCATGGCATCCGCTCCATTGCCCCCACGGCATCGCGCCGATCCCCAACGCCATGCGCAGTCCGTCGCCCTGATTGTGCCGGGTGCCACGCACCTTGCGCTGATCCCATGGACGGCCGAGGTACTGCGCGCGCCAGGCCGTATTGGCCTCGAAGCCGCCGCATCCGAGCACCACGCCGCCCGCGCTGATTTCGCGAACGCCCTTGGTGTCGCGCACCCGACGCCGCTCACGCGTCCGCTTGCGATCCTGCACCAGCCGCTAGCGCCGGCGAGCCGTAGCGAATCTCGACGCCTCGCGCGGCGCCGCGATATAACCACATCCGCGAAAGCCCGACCCCCTCGTGCGCGGCGCGCACGATCGCGCCCTTGGGCCATTTGATTACGTTGCCGACGCGCACGGCGCCGAGCGAGATCGCGGGTTCGAAGCGGATCCCCTGTTCGGCCATCCAGCAGGCGGTGTCGTAGGAATTCGCGATCAGAATTTCGCCAAGCTCGGGGTCGGTGCGTCCGTCGGTCATGCGGCGGAAGGTCTTCGCCAGAACGCGTCGGCGGGATAGGCTTCGACGCCCTCGATGAAGCCCGCGACGTCGCGCGCCTTCGGCACCAGTCGCAACGATTCGTCGGGGCCGATCGAAGGCGATGCGCAACAAGCCGCCGCTGTAATGCGTGTTGCCGCCGCGGTTCTCCTCGGGCGCCTTTTCCAGCACCAGCACGCGCTCCGCGCCGGCGCCGCGCGCCGAAACGCTGGCCGCCAGTGCGGCATTGCCCGCTCCGACAACGATTACGTCGTAATCCGCCATCGCTCCCTTAGCTGGTGCTTCCAGTTCAAAGCGATAATTGCACAAAAGAATAAGCTTGCGAAAAGCGGTGAGCGCATGACCCTCGCACCGCGCGTGAAATGGCGCACCGAATCGCGCGGCGGCCGGATATAATGCATCCATGGTCATGCCGGCACAAGCGCGGCGGGAGGGCATCAGCGGAGGGCCTCAGGATGACCTGGCTTGACACAAACGGACATTGCGATATCGGCCGGGCGAGCGGCTGGCAAGGCTGTGGCAGCGGCGGGAGATTCTGATGATTCCCGGCGCGCACAATGCGACTCGCCGGGATACTGGCGCGGCGCGCCGGGTTCGAGGCGCTCTACCTCTCGGGCGCCGCGCTCAGCGCGAGTCTGGGACTTGCCGACCTCGGTATCCTGACGTCGAGGAGCTGTCCCTGTTCACGCGGATGATCTGCCGCGCCGCCGGGTTGCCACTGATTGTCGATGGCGACACCGGCTTCGGCGGCATTCTGAATGTGATGCGCACGGTGCGCGAACTCGAAGACGCGGGCGCCGCGGCGGTTCAAATTGAAGATCAAATCCTGCCGAAAGAAATGCGGTCATCTGAATGATAAGCGGCTCGCGGCGCCCGAGGAGATGGCGGCACAGATCGCGGCGGCGGTCGCGCGCGGCGGCATCTTCGCATAATCGCGCGCACCGACGCGGCGGCGTCGGAAGGAATCGAAGCCGCGCTCGCGCGGGCGCGGCTTTATCGTGACGGCCGGCGCCGACGCGATTTTTCCCGAGGCGCTGACCGACCGCCGAGATGTTCCGGCCGTTTCGCCCGCGAAATCGACGCGCCGTTGCTGGCCAATATGACCGAGTTCGGCCGCACGCCGTATTTCACCGCGCAGCAGTTCCAGGAGTTCGGCTTCAAGATGGTGATCTGGCCGGTGTCGTCGCTGCGGATCGCGGCCAAGGCGATCAGCGAGCTCTACGGATGCTCAAGGCGAAGGGCAGCGCCGAGCCGATGCTCGATCGGATGCAGACGCGCGCGGAACTGTACGAAGCGATCGGCTATCAGTGAATACGAAGCGCTCGATGCGGCGATTGCGCAGAGCGTCGTGCCACCGGATGTGCGCGGACAACGTCATAAGGACCGGCGCGCAGTCGCCACGCGATACGATCGCGCTATCACTCGCGCCATCTTTGATTGACGGAAGTCGCAATGGATGTCTTGCTCTATGACGTAATCGTGGTCGGCGGCGGCAATGCGGCGTTGTGCGCGGCGCTGGCCGCGCGCGAAAACGGCGCGCAGCGTGCTGGTGCTGGAATGCGCGCCGATCGACGGAGCGCGGCGGCAATAGCCGCTTCACCGCGGGCGCGATGCGCGTCGCCTATAACGGCGTCGACGATCTCGCGCGCCTGATGCCCGATCTCACCGACGAGGACAAAGCGCACACCGATTTCGGCGCCTACGCCGAGGATCAGTTTTACGACGACCTGTGCCGGGTCACGCAATATCGCACCAACCCCGCAACTGGCCGAGACGCTGGTGACGCGCAGCTTCGAGACCATGCTGTGGATGCGCAGCAAGGGCGTGCGCTTCGCAGCCGATCTATGGGCGGCAGGCGTTCAAGGTCGATGGCCGCTTCAAGTTCTGGGGCGGGCTCACGGTCGAAGCGTGGGGCGGCGGGCCGGGGCTGATCGACGCGCTGTACGCCGGCGCGAAGCGTCGACGGAATCGACGTTTGGTACGATAGCCGCGCGCTCGAACTTGATGCACGACGACAACGGCGTGACGCGGCGTGGTCGTGCGGCGCGAAGGGACGACGCGATGATCATCGCGGCGCAAAGCGGTGGTGCTCGCCGCGGGCGGCTTCGAGGCCAACGCCGAATGGCGCACGCGCTACCTCGGTCCCGGATGGGACCTGGCCAAAGTGCGCGGCACGCGGTTCAACACCGGCGACGGGATCCGGATGGCGCTGGAAATCGGCGCGATGCCCTACGGCAACTGGTCGGGATGCCACGCCGTGGGATGGGATCGCAACGCGCCCGAGTTCGGCGACCTGAGCGTCGGCGATGGCTTTCAGAAGCACAGCTATCCGTTCGGAATCATGGTCAACGGCCGCGGCCGGCGCTTCGTCGACGAGGGCGCCGACTTCCGCAACTACACGTACGCCAAGTATGGCCGCGTGATTCTCGAACAGCCGGGCCAATTCGCCTGGCAAGTCTTCGATCGCAAGGTGACCCATCTGCTGCGCGACGAATATCGCATCAAGCGCGTGACCAAGGTCAGTGCGGACACGCTCGAGGAGCTGGCTGGCAAACTCGAAGACGTGGACGCAGCGGCTTTTCTCGACGAGATCAAAACTTACAACGCCGCCGTCGACATCGAGCGTCGAATTCAACCCGAACATCAAGGATGGACGCGGCACGCGCGGTCTTGCGGTCAACAAGACCAACTGGGCCAATACGATCGACACGCCGCCGTTCGAGGCCTACGCGGTGACTTGCGGAGTGACCTTCACCTTCGGCGGCCTGCGCGTCGATCAACAGGCGCGCGTGATCAACACCGACGGCGATGCCGATTCGGCGGCCTGTACGGCGGCGGGCGAACTGGTCGGCGGACTTTTTTACTTCAACTATCCGGGCGGCACCGGCCTGATGTCGGGCTCGGTGTTCGGGCGGATCGCCGGGAACAGCGCCGCGCGCGCCGCGATCGAGCGCAGATGAACTCCCGCGACAGCCGCGGCCGTGGTAATGTCGAAAGGTCATCAAGCCGCAGCCGGTGGGCGAAACGCAGGAGATGGAACGCGATTATTGCGGCTGGCTACGTCAGCAATCCAGATCGCTGCGTGAACATCGGCCCGCTTTTTTGGATTGGCGCAATCTGGCCGAGGAGCTGGAGGCCATGGCCCGGAGCGAAGAACGCGGCCTTGGAAGCCGGCTTGAGCGATTGCTTGTGCACCTTTTGAAATGGGCCTACCAGCCTGAGGAAAGAAGCGGAAGCTGGGAAGCCTCAATCGATAATGCCCGTGACGCGATCGAAGAGTGCCTCGAAGGTTCTCCGAGCCTTGCGGGCAAACTCGCCGGACTCGCCGAGCGCGCCTATCGCCGCGCGCGGCGCACGGCTGGTGCGGAGATGGGGCTCGATAAGCAACACTGGAGCAAGCTGCTGTCAGAGGCTTTGTCCCTGGCCCGTGGAACGAGTCCGGGACACGAGATTCTGGCCCGCGGCCGCTAGCCGCTCAAACGGCCAAAAGCGGTGAGCGGTTAGCAAAAAAGATCGCGCGTAGCGTCACTTGCGGCCGTTCAACAGGCGCGTGATGATCTCCTTGTATTCATTGGCCACCGGCGAGCGGTAAAAGCGCTGGCGCGTGAAATACGGGTCGCCCGCGTAGAACCATTCGTACTGCAACTGGCGGCTGCCAAACTGCTCGCCGATCATGTCCCATGCGAGCTTGAAGAGCTGCACGCGATCGCGCGCCGTGACATCCTTGCCGCGCAGATATTTTTCCAGGTACACGGCGATCTCGGGATTGGCGAAATCCTTTTCGCCGGGCGTCATGATCAAGCCGCTGCCGCTAAGCTCGCGAATCACCTGGATCGCGCGCACCTGGCATTGCGGAATCATCACCCACAGCGTCGCCGCGATCGATCGATGCAGGAGCTGCGCGCGACCGGAGAGTGCGACCTCCTGCGCCGCCGCGCGTACCAGGCCGCCGACCAACTCCACGTTGGCGATAAGCTCGCCCAACTGCGCCTGCACGTGGATCGCCTCGTTGCGTCCGATCGCCTCCGCGATATGGAAAGCGAGGCCCGCCAGCAGTTTCAGCTTCGCGAGCCCGCGGATGCATCCCTGTAGCTGCGCGTAACCGGGCCTGCGCACCAGGATGCTGTTGAAAATCGCGATGTCGCGGTAGATGAACATCCGCTCCCACGGGACCGTCACATCGTCGAAGACCGCGAGCGAGTCCTCTTCGTCGTAGTGCGAGCTCAGCGGGCGGTCGAAATCGCTGCGGCCGGTGTCGTAGGGCTCGCGGCAGACGAACTTGAGCCCCGGTGTGCCGCACGGAATCGCAAAACACAGGGTGTAATCCTCTTCGCCCGCGCGCCGCGGATAGAACGGGCCGACCCAGATCTCGTTGGCGAAGGGCGCCAGCGTCGAGAGCATCTTGGCCCCGCGCACGACCACGCCCGAAGCGGTCTCACGCACCACGCGTAGCACCAGGTACGGGTCGGATTGCTCGGCCGGCCCGCGCGACCGGTCAACTTGCGGATCGACCAGCGTATGCGTGAGGCACCAGTCGCGCTCGCGGCATTCCTCGTGGTAGCGGCGCATGTTGTCGCCCAGGCGGGAATCGCGCACGCCGAGGTCGTCGGCGCCGCTGGCGAGGTCGGTCACCAGGGCGTTGCAGAAGTCCGGCATCCGGCCCATCAGGCCGTAAGTGAAATCGGCGCGCATCTGCTCGGCCCGGATGCGCCATTCGACCTGCTCGATCGTATCGGCCATGAGGAAGCTCGCGGCCACGCGATCGCCGCTGGTGGGCGAACGAAAGGTCAGTTCCTCGGTATGCTCGTGCTGGAGGTCGTAGAGCGAGGCGAGCGTCGCGACCATCCCCTGAAACGGAGGATGAACGGTCACATCCTTGATGCGCTCGCCGCCGGCGTAGACGGTGCGTCCGTCACGGAGGCTTTCGACGAATTCCTTGCCGCTGCGAATTCCCATCGCGTCTCGTGGTATACGCCTGAGGCGTCTATGAGTGGGCCTTTTCGGCGCGGGCGAAGGGCGCGAAATAGTCGCGCAGGCCCGGCTCGTCGGTCGCGAAATCGAGCTTGTCGAGTCCGAAGTAAGGATTGCTCATCCGCGCGATCTCCTCGGGCGAGTTATCCGCGTAAACCTCGAGTTGATTGCCGTCGGGATCGAGGAAGTAGATGCTTCGCGTCACTCCGTGGTTGACGGTGAAGCTGATCGGCACGTTGTGTTCTTTGAACTCGCGATAAGCGGCGTGCAAATCTTCCACGCTCTTGAGGCGGAAGGCGCAATGCGCGAGCCCCACGTCGCCCGGCTTGGGCGCGCCGGCATGCTCGCCCACTTCGGCCAGAGCGATCTCGTGATGGTCGCGGCGATTGCTCGCCAGGAACAGCATCTTCACCTCCGGCAACTCCTTCATCACTTCGAGCCCCAGCAATTCGGTGTAGAAAGGCCGCGAGCGCTTGAGACTGCGCACCTTGAGCACGATGTGGCCGATCCGATCCGGATGAATCATCGCAATTCCTCCTATACGGATGAATTTATCTAACCGTCGGTCCCCTTCCTTAAAACGGAAAGGAATAAAATTTGGATGCGCCTCCGCTTGGGAGCGCAAACTCAGTGCAGGTTGTAAAGCCGCTTCGCGCCGCCCGCCAGTACCGCGGCCTCGATCTCCGGCGGCATCCCCATCTTTTTGATCATCTTGGCGGCGCCCCAAAAGCCGTCGAGATGCGGGTAGTCGGTCGCCCATAGGATCGTATCGGGACCCAGGTAGTCGGCGAGCACCTTGAGGCTGCGTTCCACGGGCTCGAATGAGACGAAGCACTGCCGGCGATAAATCTCGCTCGGCCGCATCGAGAGCCCGGTGTCGTTCATCCCTTTGTCGTCGTAGTGCCGATCCATCCGATCGAGCCATCCCGCCATCCAGCCGCCGCCCGATTCCAGAAAGGCGACGCGCAGGCGCGGGAATTTGTCGCATACCCCGCACATGATCATGCTGGTCGACGCCGCGATCATCTCGAACGTATGCGCGACGGCGTGGCGCACCGCGGCCCCGCGCTTGAAGCGATCCATCGCAAGCGTATCCTGTCCGCTTTCGGCGCCGCCGTGGATGCCGATCGCGAAGTCGAGTTCCTGCGCCTCCTGCCACAGTGGATAGTAGGCGCGGTCGTGGAGCGGGCGGTCGTTGTATGGATTGGGCCGCACGAAGCCGGTGCGAAAGCCCAGCTCATGCCGGGCAAAGCGCACCTCGTCGACGAGCTGCTCGACCGAGGATTGCATCGGCAGCATCGCCGCCCCGAATAGCCGCTCGGGATACGGCTTGCAGTAGTCCGCGAGCCATCGGTTGTAGGCGCGACAGGCCGCGGCCGCGGCGTTCGGATCCTTCATTCCGCCCAGGAACAGGCCGAGACTCGGATAGAGGAAGGCGGCGTCGATGCCCTCGCGGTCCATGTCGAAGATGCGCGCGTGCGGGTCGAAACCGCCCTTGCGTCCTTCGAGGTATGGCATGCGGGTGTCGACTTCGCCGTCGCGCGAGCCGATTGAACCCAGCACGCCGAGCGTTGCCGGTTCCTTACCGCGGCGGCGCAGTCCGAAGTCGAAACTTTCGTCGACGAAAAAGCTCTCGTTGCCGTCGGCGTCGATCACAAGTTTGGGGCAGTGCTCGCGATACTTGGGATCGCTGTACCGCTCCCACAGATCGGGCGGCTCAAGGATGTGGCCGTCCGCGTCGATGACGTTGTATTCACGGAGCATTACATACACCTCGTTGCGGAGACTCCTGCCGGAGCTTAGCAAAGCGGCACACAACCGGCATACTCAAAAAAATTACGTCCTGGTTTGCCGCTGGAGGGGCCTGGCGCGGCCTGCCGCTCATCCCCACACCTCGCGCGCGACCTCGACGCACAGCCGGATTTTCGCCGCCTCGTCCTCGACCGTGACCGTGTTGCCCGGCGCGGTACTGGCGAAGCCGCATTGCGGACTTATCGAGAGCTGGTCGAGATCGATATATTTCGCCGCCTCGTCGATACGCATCTTGAGCAGCTCCTTGGGTTCCAGCTCGGGGAACTTGGTGGTAACCAGTCCCAGCACGACGGTCTTGTGCTTCGGCACCAGGCGCAGGGGCTCGAAAGTACCGGCGCGCGGCGTGTCGTATTCGAGGAAGTAGGAATCGACGTCGATCTTGTTGAAGAGCGTGTCGGCGACCAGGTCATAGCCGCCCTCGGCGCTCCAGTGACTCTGGTTGTTGCCGCGGCAGATATGCATCGCGAGGTGCAATCCCGCCGGGCGCCCGGCGAACGCGGCGTTCATGATCGCGGGATAGGTTTCGAGCAGAAGCCGGCGGCCGTCGTCGCCGCGGCGCTCGAGATACCTCCAGCTCGAGGTGTCGCTGAGCGAGGCCAGGGTGGTCTCGTCGATCTGCACGTAACGGCATCCCGCTTGGTAAAGAGCGGCGAGTTCGTTGCGAAAGGCGTCGACAACGTCTTCCCAAAAGAGCTCGAGGTCCGGATAGGCCTCGCGGCTGATATGCTCGCGCCCGGCGCGCAGGTGCAGAATGGTGGGTGAGGGGATGGTTATTTTGGGCGTGCGCGAAGTGAGCGAGCTGAGAAATCTGAACTCGTCGGGGTGAATCGGCGCCTTCCATTTGAGCCGTGCGTCGACGGTCGGAATTATCAGCGGCAGCTTGTGCCCCCCGCGATCGACGAAGGTCCACTCCTGGTCCGAAGTGTCGTACATTGCCGAAACCCCACCCAGTCCGCCGTAAAAGCCCATGTAAAAGACCGCGCGCCGGTACTCGCCGTCGGTTATCGATTGAAGGCCAAGGCCTTCCTGGAACTTGACTACGCCGCGAATCGCATCATCCTCGATCGCGCGAAGGCCGTCGGCGGAGATTTTGCCCGCCTCGCGGTCAGCGCGCGCGCTCAGCAGGTGCGGCGGCCGCAGGAAGCTCCCGACGTGATCGGCGCGAAACGGCGGATTGTGCGGTGCGGACACCATACGGCACCTCCCGGCCGGAATTCGAGTCATCCGGCGGATCGTCGAATCGATGCGCCCGTATCCTAAGACTGAACGCGTGCTATTGAAAACTCGGCGGGCCAGCACGCGGCGGACCCGCCGATCGAGCCCCGGCCTTACCGCGTCTCGTCGTCGCGGTCGCGGCTGGGCGCGGAGCCTGGAGAGGACGAGTCGCTTCGCGACTCGTCCTCTCCAGGCTCCGCCGCAGAAACGGGGTCAGGCGACGACGCGCCAGGCGCGTCGTCGCCTGACCCCTTCGCCACATCCGCAGGCTCGGCGCCGCCCGGCGGCGCCGAGGGCTCTTCGCCGGGGAAAAGCTCGGGCTGCGGGTCGCCGCCCGAGCCTTCTTCGGCGGCCGCAACGGAGGCCTGCTGCGCGTCGGACGCTTCCTGCGCGGCGCGCTCTTCCAGTTCCTTGAACTCGTCGAGGTCGGGCAGTCCGTCGAGGTCGCGCAGCCCGAAGACCTCAAGAAACTCCACCGAGGTCGCGTACATGATCGGACGCCCCGCCGCCTCTTTGCGCCCGGCGATTCGCACCAGACGGCGTTCGAGCAGCGTCTCGAGCACGCCGCCCGAGTCGACACCGCGAAGCTGCTCGATCTCCGGGCGGGTTACCGGCTGACGGTACGCGATTATCGCAAGCGTCTCGAGCAGCGGGCGGCTAAGCCGCGGCGGCTTGGCCGCCAGCAACCTTCGCACGTAAAGCGCGTGCTCCTTGGGCGTACGCAACTGATAGCCGCCTGCGACCTCTTCCAGAATTACGCCGCGCGAGCCACCGCCGTAGCCCAGCGTCATTTCGCTCAGCGCTCTTTTGATAGCGTCGCGCGCGACGTTGTCGAGCACCGCCGCCAATCTTGCGAGCGGCACCGGCTCACCCGCCGCGAACAGCAGACTTTCCAGGATCGCTTTGAGCCGTTCCTCTTCCATCCCACTCCCGCCCGCCGCTCAGCCGCGAGCCGGCACGACTTTTATCGAATGATGATCGATCGTCATCGGAGAACGATCAATGAGGCGCATTCACCGCTGCTCGCCCGAAGCCGCCGGCGGCGCTTCGCCGGGAACGGCATGTTCGCGCCGCTCGAGCAGGATCGGACCAAACCGCCGCTCCTGGCGCGCGCTCACCCTGCCCTGCCGGATCAACTCGAGCAGGGCCATGAAGGTCGCGATCACCATGGAACGATCGTTCAGATCGCTAAAATTCTCGAACAGCGCCGCAAATTCAACCTGCCCGCCGCGTTGCTCGAGCGCCGCCATGATGCGCGGAATGCATTCGGCGACCGGAATGTCACGCAGCGCGATCTGGCGCGGCGTGCCGCCGGTCAGCCGCTTCAGCACCGCACTCATCGCCTCGACCAGGTCGAAGAGCGACACGTTGAGCCGCGGCCCCTGGCCGTCCTCTTCGGGCGATTGATCGGGCAACTTTTCGCCGGGCGCCGCAAAGACGTCGCGGCCCAGCAGCGCGCGCGCGCCGAGTTTCTCGGCGGCTTCGCGATAACGTTGGTACTCGAGCAGGCGCGCGACCAGGTCGCGCTTGAGTTCCTCGGCCTCCTCCAGTTCTTCGTTCCCCGCGTGCGGCAACATGGAGAACGACTTGATCAGCAGCAGCGTCGCTGCCATCACCAGATACTCGCCGGCGACGTCGAGGTTGAGCGAATCCAGCAGTTCCAGATAAGCGAGGTACTGCTCGGTGATGACGCTCGCGGTCACGTCGCGGGCGTCGAGCTCGGCGCGTTTGATCAGATGGAGCAGCAGATCGAGCGGCCCTTCGTAGATGGGCAGGCGAAAGCGCGGGCCCGCCGCCCCTTCGGCGCGCGCAGCCGCCTCCTGCGAACCGTCGCTCACAGCAGCACCCGCGTGATCACATTGATGAGCGGGTTGATGACTACGTTCACCGCGTTGGTATACAACAACGCGAATAGTATCAGAAGTCCGTAGGGTTCAAGACGCGCGAACGCCCGCGCCGCGGGCAGCGGCAAAAGTCCCACCAGCACCCGGCCGCCGTCCAGCGGCAGCAGCGGCAGCAGGTTGAACACCGCGAGCAGCACGTTGATCATCACTGAGGCCCGCATCATGTAGAGGAGCGGCAGGACGATCGCCTCGCCCCACGGCGCGTTGATATACGGCGCGATCATCCGGCCCGCGTACGCGCTCGCGACCGCCAGCGCCAGGTTGGTCAGCGGGCCGGCCGCCGCCACCGCGATCATCCCCGCGCGCCGGGGACTCAGTCGGCGGAAATCGACCGGCACGGGCTTGGCATAGCCAAAGACCGGCAGATGGAGGAACAACAGCACCGCGGGCATGATAACCGTGCCGATCGGGTCGACGTGGCTCAGAGGATTCAGCGTGAGCCGCCCGGCACGCGCCGCGGTGTCGTCGCCCAGCAGGTTCGCGACATATCCGTGCATCACCTCGTGTAACACGATCGCGAAGACTGTGGGCACCGCCCAAATCGAGAGCGTGACGATGAACTCGCTGAGGTTTGACAAGCTGGTCTCGCTTTGCGGGATGTCTTCAGGATATATCGGCGCGCGTGGCGCGCGGATGATGCGTGCGATGGACTTTACGCAGATGGCTCTTCGACAGATGGGTATAAATCTGGGTGGTTGAGATGTCGCTATGGCCGAGCATCTCCTGCACCGCGCGCAGATCAGCGCCACCCTCCAGCAAATGGGTTGCGAAACAGTGGCGCAGTGTGTGGGGACTGACCCATGAAAGCCGTGGCTCGGCGGCGGTCCATCCCTTGAGCGCCTTGAAAAATCCCTGGCGCGTCATCGCGCGTCCCAGCCGGCTGGTGAATAGCGCCGGCGACGGCCGCGCCGCGCGGTTCTTTTTTCGCGGTTCCTCTTCGCGCGCCACGAGATAATTCTTAAGCGCCCGCACCGCGGCCGATCCGATCGGCACGATCCGCTCCTTGCCGCCCTTGCCCAACACGACCACGATTCGTTCGGCGACATTGACCTGCCCGGCTCTGAGCCCGATCAGCTCCGAAACCCGCAGTCCGCATCCGTATGCCAGCTCGAGCATCGCGCGATCGCGCTTGCCTCGAAGTATGGACGTATCGATCGCCTCGAGCAGCAACTCGAGGTCGCGCCGGCCAAGCGTCCGCGGGAGCGCCCGCGGATGCGGCCGGAGCTTGATCGCGGCCGCCGGGTCGTGCTCCAGGATTTTCCGCTCGACCATCTCGCGCGCGAGTCCACGTATGCTCGCCAGATGACGCCGCTGACTCGCCACCGACATCCCGCGCCGCGCCATCGCCTCCAGATAGCCGCTGACGATCTGCGTTCGCAGCGCTGCGGGCTCCACTTGACGGTCGCGGCAGTACTGCTGGAACTCGCGAAGATCGCGCGCGTAGGCCTGGACCGAATTGTTGCCCAGACCGCGCTCCACTCGCAGACGGTCGAGATGGCGTTCAATGATCCGATCCCAATCCTGATCCTGATCTCGCTCCGGCGCGAACGCCCCGGCCGGGCGATCCCCGTGTGACGCTACCGGCCTCGCGTTGAACCCGGCTTTCACGCAGCTCCGTTTGCTGCCGGGATATCATCGTCGAGCCGCTCGACCAGCGCCGCGCGCAAACGGCGCATCGGTTCGATCTCGACGATTTTTCCGCCGCTCGAATCGCTGATGTAAAAAACGTCCAGCGCCTGGTCGGCGTTGGTCGAGATGCGCGCCAGATGGATCACCATCCCGAGCTTGAACAAGGTGTGGGTGATCGCGAACAGCAACCCGACCCGGTCCTGGGTGAAGACATCGACCACGGTGTACTGCTCGGAGCTGCGGTTGTCGACGGTTATCTCAGTCGCCACCCGGCGCACGAACCTGCGCCCGGCCACACGCGAGCGTTGCGCCTCGGCCACCATCGCTTCGAGGTCGCGCTGGCCGGCCAGCACCGCTTCGAGGTCGCGTTCGACGCGGAGCCATCGCTCCTCTTCCATCGCCATCCCTCCGGCGCCGTGCGATACGCGGAAGACGTCGAGCGCCCCGCCGTCGGCGCGGGTCGTGATGCGGGCCGAGAGGATGTTGAGGTTGTTCGCTGTGAGGACGCCGGCGATTTTCGAGAAAAGGCCCGGCTGGTCGCGCGAAGCCACGATGAATTCGCTGAACTCGAGTTCCGGGAAATGGCGGTGACGGCAGACCAGCGGCTGCTCGCCCCGCGCCCGCATCAGCTCGAAGTGGATCGGGATGTCTTCCTCGGGAACGGTGAGAAAGTAGCGATCGGGCATCAGGTCGAGAAAGGCCGCGAGGTCTTCGGGCGCCGCGCCCAGCGGACTGAGCCGCCCGCGTACCGCGGCTTTTACCAGGGCGAGCCGCCGCGCCGGATCGACCGCTTCGCGATCGCCCTGCTCGAGAATCTTGAGCGTACGCATGTAAAGTTCGCTCAACAGCATGTCGCGCCAGTTGTTGTAGACGTGGGGGGCCACCGCGCGCATGTCCGCGAAGGTCATCAGGTAGAGCGCCTTGAGCCGATCGATCGACCCGACCGTGCGAGCGAACTCTTCGACCGTGTGCACGTCGTCGACGTCGCCCTTCTGCGCCACCTGCGACATCATCAGATGGTTGCGCACCAGGAACACCACCAGGTCGGTCTCCTCGCCGTCCAGTCCGAGGCGGCGCGAGACCTCGGCGGTGAGCAACGCGCCGCGTTCATGATGGTCGTGGCCATGGCCCTTGCCGATATCGTGCAGGACAAGGGCGAGAAAAATGAGCGGCAGGGAGCCCACCTCGCGCGCGACCTCGGTCAGCAGCGCATTGCTGTCCTTGAAATCGCCCGCGCGCAATCGCTCGAGCTCGCGCACCGCGGCGAGCGAATGCCGATCGACGGTGTAGATATGGTAGAGGTCGTGCAGCACGCGCGCGTAGAGATTGCCGAACTCGGGAATCACCGCGCCCAGCACGCCCGCGCGATGCATCGCCTCGAGCGTCTCCGCCACCCGCTGGCGCCCCGAGAGTATTCCCATCAACGCCATCCCGGTGCGCGGGTCGCATCGAAAAGCGTCGTCAACCTGCCCCAGGCTGTCGCGGACCTGCTGATACGCGCTGCCTGAAAGCTCGACGCCGTGGGCCTGGCAATCGGCGAAGATAGTGATGAGATTGATCGGGGCGCGAGTAAAGAATTCCTTCTCCGCGATGGCGAGCAGATGACCCTGGATCAGCACTCCGGGACGAATCAGGCGTCCGCCCGTGCGCCGCATGAAACGCCCGGCGGCGGGATCCTCGGTGACACGCGCGATGAGCCCCTCGGAGAAGCGATGGATGGCGGCTGCCTGCGCGTAGTAAAAACGCATCAACGCGGAAGAGGCGCTCTCCGAGTCGTCGGGCGTGAAACCCAGCAGCGGGGCGATCTGTTCCTGGTACTCGAAAGTGAGCTGGTCTTGATGACGGCGGCTCAGCAGGTGCAGAGAATTGCGCACGCGGTACAGAAAATCCTCCGCGCGCGCGACTTCTTCGAGCTCGGGCTCGCTGATGATCGCCTTTTGCACAAGTTCTGGCAGCGAGCGCACCTTGTATTTGACCTTGGCCAACCAGAGCGCCGTATGCAGATCGCGCAGGCCTCCCTCGCCCTCCTTGATTTGCGGCTCGAGCAGATAGATCGAGTCGCCGTAGCGGCGATGGCGATCGCGGCTTTCCTCCAGCTTGGCCTTGAAAAAGCTCTGCTGGTTGCGGTTGAGGACCTCATCGATCAGCGCCTTGTCGAGCACCGCCCACAACTTCTCGTCACCCGCCAGATAACGGATATCGAGGATCGCGGTCTCCTCTTTCAGGTCGCCGTTGGCCGCCCGCACGCATTCGCGCACGTTGCGCACCGCCTGACCGACCGTGAGACCGGCATCCCATAGCGCGTGCAGGATTATTTCGGTCATCACTTCCGCGTAGGGGCCCGGCTTATAGTCGTGCAGGAAAAGCAAATCGATATCGGATTGCGGATTAAGCTCGCCGCGGCCGTAGCCGCCGCGGGCGATCACCACCAGGCGCTGGTTCAGGCGTGAAAAGCGCCGCGAATGATGATGGTCGGCGTAACGATAAAGCGCGCGCACCATCCGGTCGATACATCCGGTGTACTCGCGAACGATTTCCATCCCGCCGGCGCCAGCGAAATGCCGCCGCGCAAGCTCCTCGCGTACCGCGTCAAGCCACGCGCGTGACGCCTGGCCTGGCCGACCACCGCTCTCGAATTCTGCGTAGAGCGAATCCTCGTCGCGAGCGAACGCGGATGCCGCTGCGGGAACGGCCGCTTCCACGCCGGAATCTGAAACCGGCGCTTCGCTCACAAATTGCCCACTGCGGCGTCCGCGGCGAAATAATGCACTACCGCCTCGGCCATGCCTTCAGCCAGCACCTGCTGGTACTGCGCGGAAGCCAGGCGCGCGGCCTCCTGCCGATTCGAGAGAAAGCCGCACTCGACCAGCACCGAGGGCATCTGCGCTCCCACCAGCACGTAAAAGGGCCCACGCATCGCGCCCAAGGCGTCCACCTGCAACCCCAGCGCCGCGTCAAGGTCGGCCGCGGTTTGCGCCTCGATCATCGAGGCCAGCGCAACTGACTCGTTGGCTTTATATTGCTGACGCATATCGCTCAGGATGTAGTTTAGGTCGCCCCCCGCCCCGGTGCCATAGGCGCCGCCGCTCGCGTTCTCCATCGCGGCCAACCGTATCGTCGCCCGATCCGTCGTATTGTTCAGATAGTAGGTCTCGATTCCGCTGGCGGCGGGGTCGGGGCTCGAGTTGAGATGCACCGAAATGAACAGGTCGGCACCGGCTCTGTTGGCGAAGCCCGTGCGGTCGGCGAGCGTGACGAAATAGTCACCCTTGCGAGTGAGTAATGCGCGAACGCCGCGCCGTTCGAGTTCGGCGCTGAGACGGAGCGCGATTTGCAACGCCAGGTCCTTCTCCAGCAGCGGCGCGCCGGCCTCGGTGCCGGAGTCGTAGCCGCCATGCCCGGGGTCGATGACGACCACGGGCTGGCGCGGCGGAGCCAGGCTGCCCGGCGCTGCATCCGCCCGCCCCGACGGGGCGGGCGGATGCAGCGCCGCGGCCCGCACCGCGCCCCCGCCGTCGGCATCCGCCACCATAGCGGCGGGTGCCGACGGCGGCAGCACCCCGGGTGCCGCAGGCGCTACCGGCCGCCGCGCCGCCGATGGCGGCGCGGCGGCCGGTAGCGCCTGCACGGTGGGCGGCGCCGCGGCGAGCGGGCGGCCTCCGGCCGCCCGCTCGCCGCGGCGCTCGCTGCGCATCAGCACCGGCGCGGCCAGGTTCGTAACCTGGCCCGCCGGCGCCAGCCGAATCACCAATTCGTGTGGCAATTTGCCGACGGCATAGTCGGTCTTGCCCGCAACCTGGATTACCAGGCGCGACCGCGTGCCGCCCGGGTCGATCGCGCGCACAGCCATCACCGGCGCGGTCTCGCGGCCGTACAGCGGACGCGGCGGCAGATCTATACGGGTATGCGCGAGATCGATCCATAGCTCGTCGCCATGAGCGCTGAGGGCCCATTTCAGCCCTGGGCCGCGCAGCCCAAAATGCAATTCGACGATCACGCCGCGTTGAACCGCCGACGCGCTGTCGATCACGGCGGCGCGAGCGCTCGCGATTCCCACCACGCCGAGCGCGAGCGCTGCCGCCGCAACAAGCCGCGTCCAACGCCAAGCCCTCAATCGCATCCACCACCCCGCTCCCGCGCCTGGCAAAGGCCAACGCGCGGGTCTGGCTAACCGCCGCCGCCTTGCTTGAGCCGATCGACGACGCGCGCGAGCGTGTTGAGCGCCTCGAGCGGAGTCAGCCGTTCGGCTTCGAGCGTCCTCAGCTCATCAATCACCCGGCGCTCCGACGGCGTAAAAAGTCCAAGCTGAGCCGCGGCGTTCCGGGCGTCCGGACGATGGGCCAGGCGGGCCTGTCCCGCTTCGTCCAGCTCGCCCATCTCCAGGTTGGCCAGGATTTGTCGCGCGCGCGTGACCACGGACTCCGGCAGCCCGGCAAGCCGGGCGACCTCGATTCCGTAGCTGCGGCTCGCCGGCTGTTCCACCACGCGTCTCAGGAAAAGCACTTCGCCGTTCCATTCGCGCACCGCCATGCTGAGATTCTTCACGCGCCGGCGCTCGCGCGCAAGATCGGTCAGTTCGTGGAAATGCGTGGCAAACAGCACCTTGGCCCGCGTGTTGTCGTGCAGATGCTCGGCCAGCGCCCAGGCTATGGCGAGCCCGTCGAAGGTGCTGGTGCCGCGGCCGACCTCGTCGAGCAGCAGGAGGCTCCGCTGATCGAGCGCCATCAAGAGGCGCGCCGTCTCACGCATCTCGACCATGAAAGTCGACTCGCCGCGGCGCAGGTCGTCACGCGCGCCGATCCTCGTCAGCACGCGGTCGACGAGGCCCAGCGTCGCCTCGGTCGCGGGCACGAAGCTCCCCATCTGGGCCATGATCACGGTGAGCGCCACCTGGCGCAGGTAGGTCGACTTGCCGGCCATGTTGGGCCCGGTGATGAGCAGGAGTTGACGATCGTCGGGATCGGTCAGGAGATCGTTGGGCACGAATTCGACCGCGCGCATCGCGGCTTCGAGCACCGGATGGCGTCCGTCGCGGATCGAAAGCGCCAGTCCGGAGTTCATTCGCGGCCGCACGTACCCGCGCCGCCGCGCGACCGCCGCGAGCGCCGCCAGCGCGTCGAACTCGCCGACGGCGGCCGCCGTCGCGAGAATCGGTCCGGCGTGCATCGCGAGATCGCGCACCAGCGTGGTGAATAGCCTGAGTTCGAGTTCCTTGAGGCCCGATTCGGCACCGAGAATCTTGCGCTCAAGATCCTTGAGCGCGGCGGTAGTGAATCGTTCGGCGCCGACCAGCGTCTGCTTGCGCTCGTAGTCCGGGGGCACCCGGTCGAGGTTGGGTTTGGTCACCTCGATGTAGTAGCCGAAGACCTGGTTGTAGCGAACCTTGAGCGAGGGGATGTTGCTGCGCGCGCGCTCGGTCGCTTCCAGGCGTGCGATTACGCCGCGCGCGTCGGAGGCGAGCGCGCGCAACTCGTCGACCTCGGGACTCAGCCCGTTTCGAATCACGTTGCCGTCGCGAGCATTTACCGGCGGCTCTTCGCCAATCGTCGCGTCGATACGCGCGGCCAACTCGGGCATCGGCACCAGCCGCGCGGCGACCTCGCGAATGAGCGCGCTTTGACATCGCTGGAGTGCGCCGCGAAGCGCGCCGACCGCCCGCAACGCCTGTTCCAGTTTGAGGCAATCGCGCGGCGAGGCGCGCAGGCTTCCGATTCGGCCGGCCAGACGCTCGAGATCGCCAATCTGACGTAGCGAGTCGGCGACCTCGCCACCGAGATCCGTCTCGAAAAGCTCCTCGACCGCGTCGTGGCGCGCGCAGATCGCGTCGAGGTCGAGCAGCGGATAGACGACCCAGTTCTGCAAGGCGCGCGCACCGACCGGCGTGAGCGTCTCGTCGAGGACCGAAAGCAATGAACCTCGCCGGGTGCCGTCGGAAGAAATCACCAGTTCCAGATGGCGCCGGCTGATCTCGTCGACCAGCATGTACTCGGCGGCGCGATAAAGATGCGGGGCGCGCAGATGCGCGAGCTCGCGACCGAAGGTTTCCTCGACGTAAAGCAGCGCGGCGCCGGCCGCGGCTACAAGCGCCTCGCCGAGCGCGCCGGCAACCTCGGCCCCGAAACGCGCCGCCAGCGCTTCGCGCGGACGCTCCGCGGCGAAACGCTGGGCGTCGAGCCAGGTAACGGGACAATCGACGCTTTCGAGCAGCGCGGCGAGGGCGGCGTCGTCCTTCGGGGCGATGATTTCGCGCGGCGCGATTCGCGCGATTTCCTCGCGCACGCCTGCGACTCCGGTGATTCGAGTCGCGAGAAATTCTCCGGTCGAGACGTCGACCGCCGCAATCCCGAATCCGCCGTCGATCGCGCCGCCCGCGCCCAAAGCGAGGAGAAAGCTTTTTTCACCCGCCGCGAGTACGGTCTCCTCTCCCACCGTACCCGGCGTGATCACCCGCACGATCTGACGGGGCATCAAGCCACGCGGCGGCGTCAATTGGAACGGCTCGTCCGAGCCCGCGATACCACCCGCCGAGACGTTAGTTGAACGCGAGCGAGGCTCGGGCTGGGTCTGTTCGCAAATAGCGACCTTCAATCCGGCCTTGAGCAACTTCGCGATATAAGGCTCGGCGGAATGGTACGGCACACCGCACAGCGGCACACCGTCTTTCGAACGCGAGGTAAGCTGAATATCGAGCACGCGCGCGCCGACTTCGGCGTCCTCGAACAGCATCTCGTAGAAATCGCCGAGGCGAAAGAACAGAATCGCGTCAGGTACCTTCCGCTTAACGCTCAGGTACTGCGCGATCAGAGGTGAATTCTTGATTGCCACGCGCGAACGACAATAACGGACCGCGATGCCAGCGGCAAAATCCGTGGCGGGATTCTCCCTCAGCGGTTGCCAAGCCGAGGTTGCGGAGGAGCGGCGATCACGAGACCGTGGTATGTTTTTTGACCGTGACTGCTGAACAAATTGAAAGCGCGCCGCGATCATGAGCATCGGCGGCGTTTCAAGGTAACTCATGGCAGATTCAGCCGAGGGTCATCGCGAGGTCAGCGTAATGACCTTCAACGTGTATTTCGGAACCGATCTGGCTCCCGTGTTCGCGGCCAGGAGTTTGCCTGAGTTGGCCGATACGATCGCAAACCTGTGGGCCGGGGTTCAGGCGACGGATATCCCTGCCCGAGCCGCGAGCATCGCCCACGAGATAGCCGCGGCCACGCCCGATCTCGTCGGCTTGCAGGAGACCGCACTATGGTCCACCGGAACTCCCGGCGCGATGTCACCGCGGTTAGACTTTCTGCTGTTGATTCTTGAAGCGCTGCGGAAGGAGAAGGCCTTTTACGTACCGATCGCAATCAGGAAGGATCTCGATCAGGCGGCGCCGCTCGACCTGATCGGCAACTTCGCGCGGTTCGAGGATCGTCATGCGGTATTGATCAGAGTCGAACCGCTGGCTAGCCAAGTCCAGCCATACGACATTCGGGCGGAAACCTTCTCGACGCTGTTTGAAGTTGCAAGTCCGCTTACGGGGCCATTGAGAATCCCGCGAAGCTGGATTGCCGTCGACGCAATGCTGGGTGACCGGAAATTCCGCTTCATCGAGACTCACATCGAATCGCTGGATGAAGCGGTGCAGGTGGCACAAAGCAAGGAATTGATCGCCGGGCCCGCACATACCGAACTGCCGGTCATCCTGCTGGGTGACTTCAATACGAACGCCAATCGGCAATCCGGCGTTCCGGACTATACTCCCACGTACCCGGAACTGATTGCCGCCGGATTTCACGACACCTGGGCGGCCGTAAATGGCGGCGATCCCGGCAACACCTGTTGCCAGGCGCCCGACCTGCGCAATCCCCTCTCGGAACTGAACCGGCGGCTCGATCTGATCCTCACACGCGGCGCAATCGTGCCGATCGCGGCGAAACTGGCTGGAGCGGAACCGGCCGCTTGCACCGCCTCGAAGGTCTGGCCGAGCGATCACGCCGGCGTGCTGGCGAAACTACGGTTCGAGTAGGGCGGCGGCGCTGAAAAAGCGGCCGCAGGCCCGTTGCTCGTTGCGTTTGAGCCAGTTCGCGAAGCAGGTCAGCTTACCTGCCTGACGGCAGGAACAAGCTCTTCGGGGGTTGATAGAGCAACCGGGATCGGCGGCAACCATCTGAGAGCAAGCCGCCGTTCTCCGATATTTGCTCTCGGACCGAGCCAGAAACTATGCCAGTGCGCGCGACGAATATGCGGAACCGGCGAGGAGCGATTCGCTCCCGCATTGCGAAACGCGGTTTGTCTCATCGCGGAGCGCAAGGGAGCCCCCATTCGGTACCCCGTTTCCCAGACAGTCGGGACGTCGGGTGGGAATATGCGAAGCCCATTGCGCGTCTGCACAGGATTGGGCCGCCTCGGCGCGTCTCTCATCGCCGCCGAATCCCGGTAGTCGGCACTTTCGCTACATAGATAGAGAAGCATCGAGATCAGCGGGGCAAGACCGGCGGCGGCGGCGAGCGGATTTGCCGCCACCAATTGCTCGTCCGCGATCTTCACGGCACTGCCGCTGGACCATGATATTTTCTGCTCGTAGTTTGCGCGGTCGACGGACGCCAGCCGGCAGGCTTCTTCAAGTGTCGACGCGGAAAGTGAGACCGCGATCGAATGAAGTACGCCGCTCGGATCGTCGAGCAGCAGATGAAGCTCGGGAGCGTCATAACCAGAGCCGAGATTCAGATGCGCGAAGAAACCTTCAAGGCGCTTGCCGGTCGACAGGATCCTCCCCGGAGTTTCGATATAGACGCACCATTCCGGCAGATGAAAAAGCAACTCGACGGGAAGCTGTCCCTCGATCGGGGTATTCCAGATTGCCTCGGCAACGTCCGGATCGATTCTGTAAATCCCCTGAGTGACGCGCCAGGTGGCCAGCGGAACCACCATCCGGCTGAAAGACTCGGCGGAATCAAAAGAACGAGCCTGTGACGACTCGGTGCCGAATGGAGAAACATGCTGGATCAGAAAGAGCCCGGCGGTGGTTGGAAGGTAACACCAGGTCGGCCATTTCGGGAGTTTTCCTCCGCGTTCGGCGCGCGCAAGGTCCACATACTTCCACAAGGTCGGCCATTGACGGCCGCACTTAACCAAAATTTGCTTTGGCCTTGGCCAATTCATGACAAAACGCATCCGGACACGCTTAATCACGCACCTCTGGATGCCATTATAAGAGCTGTCTCGCCCGGATACTGGCATAAGATTTGGACCGACGCAAAAGATTTTGCATGCATAACCTCGCGGGCGGGATTCGAGCCGCGTGTCTAAGGGCTCATGGCGTGAGAGCACAAGATCGCGGCGCACAAATTACGTGAAGCGCGCCAGGGAGGCCTCCTGCTAAACTCGTTACGTGGACGATCGCGCCAAAAGCACCATCGTCAAGACCGCCAGCGCGATTATTCTGGCTGGCGGCCGCAGCTCGCGGATGGGCCAGCCGAAGGCGACGCTTCGCCTTGGTGGCCGGGCGCTTATCGAACGCACAATCGCTGAACTGGCGCGCGCCTTCGACGACATCGTAGTGGTCACCGCGCCGGAATCTGAAGCTATCGAGCTTCCCGCAGTTGGCGCGGCGACGATCGTGCATGACGACACCGCCTACCAGGGACCGGTCGGCGCGCTGGCGCGAGGGTTGCGCGCGGCGCGTCACGAGCTTGCATTCGCCTGCTCATGCGATCTGCCGATGCTGCGTTCGGAAGTCGCATCGTGGTTGGCGTCGCTGGCGGACGGCTTCGACGCGGCGATTCCTCAAGTCGGCGGGCGGTTGCAGCTTCTGCACGCGGTGTATCGCCGCCGATGCGCGGTGGCTCTCGATGCGATGCTCGCGAGCGGCGAGCGTCGCCTGAGCGCTATCGCCGAGGAGGGCAATTCCGGTATCTCTTCCGGCATTCTGATCCGTATCGTCACCGAAGCCGAGTACCGCGGAGCCGATCCCGAGGCGCTTAGCTGCTTCAACCTCAACACCCCGGCGGACTACGCACGCGCGCTCAAGCTAACTGACAAAGAATAGCTACTACGAAAGAATAGCTATTACAAAGAATAGCTATTACGATGAGCGGCGGGCACTAAATCCTCACCCTCGCCTCGGCAAAGTCAATAATCGCGTGCGGGAAATCCCGATGACAAAACATGCTGGCGGGGATCGGGTATCGCATACTGGGTAGCGCGGCCCTGCGCGCTGGACGATACCGCGCCGCCGGCGGGAGAAGACCCGGGCACGCCGAGGACATCATTAGCCTCATCGACCGGATCGATCCTGCTCAGGGTCAGGTTGGACGCCTGCCCCCCGTTGCCCTGAACCTGTCTTTGATTTCCGCAGCCGAAAAGAGCCAGTCCTCCGATCACCAGCATCAGCCCTCCGATTCTCAAGAAGCAAACCGGCAGTAACTGTGTCGTAATCATAAGACGTCGTCTCCTGCTCTTCAGCAGTCTACGCCCGGGGTCGCGCAACGCCAGCAAAGACCAGGAGCGTTTTGGTTATCGGAGGAACCAATAACGCTAAAGGAATTCACCTGCGAAGCGCATCCGCCGGCTTTTCCTTACCAACAGTCACGACGACTAGCCACGCGCTCAGGGCTCAAACTCGGCGACGAGCGGCGAACGCTACTTTATTTCTCTTTCGGCTGCCAACGCAGAATTGGACGGCGCGCGGCCTGCGCCTCGTCGACGCGCGAGAGCCATAGCGTATGCGGCGCGGTGCGCACCATCTCGGCATCGCTCAGCGCCTCGCCATAGATCTTCTCCATCGCGTCGACAAAAGTGTCGAGGGTCTCGCGGGTTTCGGTCTCCGTCGGTTCGATCATCAGCGCGCCATGCACGACCAGCGGAAAATAGATTGTCGGCGGATGGATTCCGAAATCGAGCAGGCGCTTGGCAATATCGAGGGTGTTCACGCCGGCGCGCTTTTCCAGGTCGTGGGTCAGCACGCATTCGTGCATCGAGGGTTCCGGCGTCGCGCTTGGAAAGTGAGTCTCCAGGCGTTTGCGCACGTAGTTGGCAGCGAGGATCGCGAGCCGGCTGGCCTCGGTCAATCCATTGCCTCCAAGCGCGAGGATAAAAGAGCAGGCCCGCACCAGCATCCCGAAGTTGCCGTGAAATGCCCGCAGCCGCCCGATCGAATCCGAACACTCGTAGTCAAACCGCCAGGCCGCGCCGTCCCTGCGCAGACGCGGTAGCGGTAGGAAGGGCTCCAGATGCCGTTTCACGGCGACCGGTCCAGCGCCCGGTCCGCCGCCGCCGTGCGGGGTCGAAAAGGTTTTGTGCAGGTTGAGCTGAACGATATCCGCGCCCATATGGCCAGGCTTGGCGACGCCCAGCAGCGCGTTCATGTTGGCCCCGTCGAGGTAGAGCAATGCGCCGCGCTCATGCAGCGCTTCGGCGATCGCGCCAATCTCGGGCTCGAAGATCCCGAGCGTGTTGGGATTGGTTACCATCAGCGCGGCGACGTCATCGCTTACCAGCCGGCGAATCTCGTCCGCCTCCAGAAAGCCGCGCCGATTCGACTTGGCGACCACGACCTCGAACCCCGCCAGCGTGCAGCTCGCCGGATTGGAGCCATGCGCCGTATCGGGAATTATCACCTTGTGGCGCGCCGCGCCGCGTTTGCGATGGTACGCGCGTATCATCAGCAACCCGGTTAGCTCGCCCTGCGCGCCCGCCGCCGGATGCAACGACACGGCGTCCATCCCGGTTATTTCGGCGAGCGCGGCTTCGAGCCACGCCATCAGTTCGAGCGCGCCCGCCGCCAGATGCGCCGGGGTCATCGGATGCAGCCCGGCAAAGCCGGCGAGCGCGGCCATCTCCTCGTTGAGCACGGGATTGTACTTCATCGTGCAGGAGCCGAGCGGGTAGAACTGGAGCGCCTGCCCGAAGTTGAGCTGCGAAAGGCGCAGAAAATGACGCATCACCTGCGGCTCGCTGAGTTCCGGAAAGCCCGGGATGTCGTCGCGGCAAAGCTCCGCGCCTAAAATTGCCCCCGCGTCGGGTTCTCCGGCGGTACCCGCGGGAACATCCGCTCCGGATCGTCCGGCTGCCGACTCCTCGAACAGCAGCGCGACACTGCGCACGTCCGGCGCGCCGGGCGTGGCCGGCGATGGCTGCGTCTCTTCCGTATCGCGCGCTATATTGCCCGCCGTCGCCAGCTTCATCTTCCCCGCCATCAGCTATCTCCGGCAAGCGCGTCGGCCAGCCGCTCGAACTCGGACTTAGTATTCATCTCGGTGACGCTGACCAGCAGCGTATTGCTAAGTTCGGGCCAGTAGCGGCCGAGCGCGACGCCGGCCAGGATTCCCGTCCGTTCGGCCCTCGCGCACGCGGCTTCCGCGCCAGCTACGTTCGCCACGAACTCGTTGAAGAATGGCGCGCCGAAGCGCGCGGGCATACCGGAGGCCTTAAGCGCCGCGGCCGCGCGATGCGCCAGTTCGACGTTACGCGAGGCAAGCTCGCGCAGACCTCGCCGTCCCATCATCGCCAGGTAGACCGTCGCCGCGAGCGCGCATAGTGAATGATTGGTACAGATGTTCGAGGTCGCGCGCTCGCGCCGGATATGTTGCTCGCGGGTGGCCAGGGTCAGGCACCAGGCCCGCCGCCCGAAGCGATCGCGCGTCTCGCCCACCAGCCGGCCGGGCATCTGACGCAGATGTGCCAGCCGGGCCGCCATGAAACCGACTCCGGGCCCGCCGAATTGCGGCGCAAGTCCGAAGCTTTGCCCTTCGCCAACCGCGATATCGGCGCCGAGTTCGCCCGGCGACTTCAAGAGGCCAAACGCCAAAGGCTCGGCGGTAACCGAGATAGCAATCCCGCCCATTCGCCTGGTGAGCGCGGCGGCTTCACCCAATGGCTCAACGATTCCGAACGCGTTGGGATATCCAAGCACCGAGCACAGCAACCGATCATCCGCGAGACGCTCCAGGGCGGCGAGATCGATCGCACCGCTTTGCGGATCGAACGGGACTTCGACCACCTCGAGGTTCTCCAGCGCGCTCAGGTATGTGCGGACCGTGTCGCGGTAGTCCGGCCATAGCGCGCGCGACAGGGCGATTCGCGTGCGTTTGGGCGTCACGCGATGCGCCATCAGGACCGCCTCGGCGGTGGCTGAAGCGCCGTCGTACATGCTGGCGTTGGCGACCTCGAGGCCGGTGAGCTGGGTTATCATCGTTTGGAATTCGAAAATCGCCTCGGTGGTACCCTGGCTCGCTTCGGGCTGATACGGCGTATAGCTGGTGGCGAACTCGGCGCGCGCGGTGATCGCGCGGACGGCGGCCGGCACGTGATGGCGGTAGGCGCCGAAGCCGAGGAAGCTCGCAAACGCGCTGGCTCCGGTGTTTTGCGCGGCCAGCGCCCCAAGCTCGGCGGCGATTTCGGCCTCGGTCTTCCCGGACGCCAGGTTGATCGTCGCGCTTGCACGGAGATTGGCCGGCACGTGCGCGACCAGGTCATCGAGTCCGCGCGCGCCGATCGTATCGAGCATCGCGCGAACGTCGCTCTCGGTGTGGGCGAAAAATCTCATATGCTGATTAGATTCTCTCCATCGTCATCTCGTGGAAACTGCGATAATGGCTCGAACAGGACAATTGCTCGTTCCGTTCGCATACCGCCGGAGCCGTAAGGAGTATTAAAGATGGTATTCGCGGGACGCATAGTATGACCTCATGGCCGAGTAGACTATGTCCCAGGCCTCGTATCAGGCGGCTTGGCGCGACGGTAAAACGGCAAGCTTGTGACCGCGGCGCCGACTCGCCGGTTGCGAATCTCCACCTCAATTGATTCCGGCGCGCCCGCCGCGGTCGCCAAGTACCCCATCGCCAGCGGCCGATTGAAACTCGGCGCGAAAGTTCCGCTGGTCACCACCCCGGCCTCGCACTCGCCCGCAAAAAGCTTGTAACCCTGGCGAGCCACGCTGCGTCCGTCTTCGGTACGGATTCCAACCAGGTGCCGCTTGAGCCCATCGCGCCGCTGGGCCGCGAGCGCCGGAGCGCCGACGAAGTCCCGTCCGAACTTAACGAACGTATCGAGGCGGGCTTCCAGCGGCGAGGTCATGCGGTCAAGCTCGTGGCCGTAAAGCGGCAGCCCGGCTTCCATTCGGAGCGTGTCACGCGCGCCCAGTCCGCAGGGCACCACCCCATGCGGCGCGCCGGCTTCGAGGATTTCGCTGAAGAGCCTCTCGGCGGCGGCGGCCGAGGTGAAAAGCTCGAAGCCGTCCTCGCCGGTATAGCCGGTGCGCGCGACGACGCATCTTAGGCCCGCGACCTCGGCCTCGGATACGGCGAAACGCCGCATCCCGGCGAAAGATGCGCGGGAAAGACTTTGCAAAATCGCCTCCGCTCGCGGGCCCTGCACTGCGATAAGGCCGGTCTCTTCGCTAACGTCACGGAAGCCGGCTTGGTGCGCGCCGAGTCCGAGCAGCCATTCGCGATCGACCGCGATATTGGAGGCGTTGACGCAGAGCATAAACCGCGCGTCATCGAGCCGGTAGACGATCAGGTCGTCGATAGTGCCGCCGTCCGGCGTGCACATCAAAGTGTACTGCGCGCGGCCGGGCTCGAGCCGCGCCGCCGAGTTGGTCATCGCACGCTCCAGCAACGCGATAGCGGCCGCTCCCGTCAGCTCGAACTCTCCCATGTGACCGAGGTCGAACACCCCCGCGCGCGAGCGCACGGCGAGATGCTCGTCGATTATTCCCGCGTAGCTTACCGGCATCTCGAAGCCGCCAAACGCGGTCATGCGGGCGCCGAGACGGCGATGCAGCTCGAAAAGGGCAGTACGTCTCAGCGCTTCCATGCGGATCGGGAGTCTATCAAATGCCCGCCCGACCAACGAGGCAGCGATCGCTCGCTCACCCACAGCTTATGCGCCGCGACCGCCACGCAGTCTGACGATTTGCGCCCGCCGGAACGGTACTATATGAGCGATAGCGAATGTAGTACCGGGAACCGCAATCGATAACCGGACTTGAAACCGCGCCGGAAACCGTCATCGAGGATCCGTACCGAATGTCCGCAACAATCATGGATGGACGCGAAGTCAGCCGCCACCTACGTCCCGAACTCGAGCGCTACGCGCAGGAACTGAAGGAGCGCTGCGATCGCGCTCCCGCGCTGGCGGCCATCCTGATCGGCGACGATCCGGCTTCGCGCCAGTACGTCCGGAACAAACGCCGCTTCGCCGAGGAACTCGGCTTCGAGAGCCGAATGGTCACGATGACCGCCGAGGAGGTGAGCACCGAGCGTCTGCTGGAAGAGATTGGGCGGCTCAACGCCGATCGTGGGGTGGCAGGTATCCTGCTGCAACTGCCGATACCCGAGAAGGTCGATCGTTTCAGATTGTTCGACGCGATCGATCCGGCCAAGGACGTCGACGCGGTGGGCGCGGTCAACGTAAGCGATTTCTATCGCGCGCAATTAGGCCGCTTCATCCCGTGCACTCCGCGCGGCGTGCTCACGCTGCTCAACTATTACGGCGTGCCGGTGGAGGGCGCGCGCGTGGCGGTGATCGGGCGCAGCGATATCGCGGGCAAGCCGATGGCCCTCATCCTGGGCGGCCGGAGGTGCAACGCGACCGTCACCTGGTGCCATCGCCTCACCCGCGATCTCGCCGCCGTATGCCGCGAGTCGGATATCGTGGTCTCCTGCGCCGGCGCCGAAAGTGAAGCTCCGTTCCTGATAACCGCGGACATGATCAGGCCCGGCGCGTGCGTGATCGACGTAGGATTTCGGCGCGTGGGACCGGGAAAATTCGCTGGCGACGTCGACTTCGACGGGGTCAAGGAGGTCGCGGGATGGCTGACCCTCAATCCCGGCGGGACCGGCCCGATGACGGTGCTTGCCCTGATGCAGAACATGATCGACGCCGCACGTTACGAATTGGGTCTGGAGCGCGCCGCGTATTCCTTTGATTTTGCTATGATTTCCAAGCCTTGAAGGAGGATCTGGCTCGCTTCAAGGATTGCGTCTACACTGCCCCACCTAATAGGAGCAGCTCTTAGATATAAACGATGGCTACACAATCCGGCAGCGATGGCCCGGCGAACGCCAAGCGCACTCTTAGCGACGCGAAGAATGGCGGCGGCAAACGCACGCTTACCGACGTCATCATCGGACCACCACGCGACGTTCGCGATCCGGGAATCTTCCATAGCCTGTCGCTGATCGCGTTCCTGGCCTGGGTAGGTCTCGGCTCCGACGGCTTGAGTTCGTCGTGCTACGGGCCAGAAGAGGCTTTTCTCGCGCTCGGCCACGACCAGTACCTCGCGGTGTTCCTGGCCGTGATGACGGCGCTCACCGTTTTCATAATTTCGGCCTCGTACTCGCAAACCATCGATCTGTTTCCATCGGGCGGCGGAGGCTACCTGGTGGCAACCAAGTTGCTAGGGCCCTATCCCGGGCTGGTGTCGGGATGCGCACTGGTGATCGACTATGTTTTGACGATTGCGATTTCCATCGCGAGCGGCGCCGACGCCATCTTCAGCTTCATGCCGACCAATTGGCTGTGGCTGAAGTTCTGGCTCTGTTTGGTGGTGGTGGTGCTGATGGTCGGAATGAACCTGCGGGGGGTCAAGGAATCGGTGCTTTCGCTGCTGCCGATCTTCCTCGCCTTCGTGGTGATGCATATCTGGCTGGTCGGCTATGCGCTCCTGATAAGGAGCCCGGAACTGCCGGCGATCACTCGCGACGCCATCAACCAGGTGCACGACGGTGTCAGCACGGTCGGCGTACTGGCGTTGGCAATCATCTTTTTCCGTGCGTACAGCATGGGCGCCGGCACTTACACCGGAATCGAGGCGGTCAGCAACGGCCTGCCGATCCTGCGCGAGCCGCGCACGGCGACCGGTAAGCGCACGATGCTTTACATGGCCGTGTCGCTGGCGGGGTTGGCCGGCGGGATCATGGTCTGCTATCTGCTGTTCAACGTCGCGCCGATGCACGGACAGACGCTCAACGCCGTGCTGTTCGAGCGCGTGGCCAACAACTGGAGGCTATTCGGCCTGCCGGTTGGAGTGCCCATCATCACCTTCACTCTCATTACCGAGGGCGCCTTGCTGTTCGTTGCCGCGCAGACCGGTTTCATCGACGGGCCACGCGTGCTGGCGACGATGGCGGTGGACCGCTGGCTGCCGCGCCGCTTCTCGCAACTCAGCTCCCGCCTGGTGACCCAGGACGGCGTGTTCGCGATGGGCCTTGCGGCGATCGCGATCCTGGTATTTACGCACGCGCGAGTCGACTTGCTGGTCGTGCTCTATGCGATCAACGTGTTCGTCACGTTCACGCTCTCGCAACTCGGGATGAGCGTGCACTGGTGGCAGGAACGAGCGCGCGAACCGCACTGGCGGCGCAAGCTCGCGATTAACGGCGTGGGTTGCTCGTTCACGGCGCTGATCCTGATGCTGACCGTCACGCTGAAGTTCGACGAGGGCGGCTGGGTGACGGTCGTTATAACCGGCGCGCTGGTCGTGCTGTGCTACCTGGTGCGCCATCACTACCGGTACATCAGCCAGGCGATCGAACAACTCGAGGCCGACATCCTGCCGGAAATCTTCGCGGTCAAGGAAAGTCCGCCCGAACAATACGACCCCAAAGCGCCAACCGCGGTCCTGCTGGTCAACGGCTTCAACGGCCTGGGTTTGGCCACCCTGCTGACGCTGCGCCGGCTGTTTCGTGACCAGTACCGCAACGTGATCTTCGTCGGCGTGGGCGAAGTGGAATCGTCGCGGATGAAGGGTCCCGAAGAGGTCAAGCAGCTAGAGCAGCAGGTAGCCGATGACCTCAGCGAGTACTGCCGCTTCGGCGCCGACCTGGGCCTCCACTCGGAACTGCGGGTCAGTATCGGACCCGACGTCGTAGCGGAACTGCGCAAACTGTGCCTCGACGTGGCCCATGAATTTCCCCAAGCCGTGTTCTTCGCCGGCAAGCTAATCTTCGAGGCCGAGCTGGAAGGCTTTATCAGCCGCTTCCTGCATAACCATACCGCGCTCGAATTGCAGAACTGGCTGCAGGTGCATGGGCTCAGCCTGGTGATTCTGCCTGTACGCGTGCTGCCGGCGGCATCGGCCGCGGGGAGCGCGGCCGGGATGATCCGGCCGCAGGCGGCCTAGGATGATGCTCATGATGATCCGATGAGGCAGGCGCAGCCGCTATCGCGGCCGCGCCTGCCTCATCGGATCACGAAGGAGGGAGCGGGCCGCAGCCAGGCGGCGGCCCGCTCCCTCCTTCGCGCATGGGCGTGGCGATGAGCGGGCGTGCGCCGCACGGAGCACGCCCGCTCATCGCCGCGGATGGAAGCGCCGGCCGCGGCGAGGGGGACTGCGCGCTAGCGCGCGTAGTCCCCCTCGCCGCGGTGCGACGCTTGCGGAGCGCGCGCGCCGCTTGCTACAGCACTTTCATCACGTCAGCGCGCCTTCGTCGGGGGGAGAGTCATCGATGGCTTCAGGTCAGTTTCGACACGTGCTCGACGGCTACAAGGTCCTCGATTTCACCCAGTTCGTCGCCGGACCGACCGTCACGCGCCTGATGGCCACGATGGGCGCCGAAGTCATCAAGGTCGAACTCGCGCCCGACGGCGACCGTTCGCGCCTCGTCCCCTACGTGCGCGACAACCGGAGCGGCTATTACGTCCAGCACAACCTGGGCAAGATGAGCCTCTGCCTCGACGCGCGCCATCCCGAGGGTGTCGCGATCCTGCGCGAGTTGGTCAAGCAGGTCGACGTTCTGGTCGAGAATTTTGCTCCCGGCGCCATCGCGCGGCTGGGTTTCGACTATCCCGAAGTGAGCAAGCTCAACCCGCGCATCGTGATGTGCTCGGTCTCGACTTTCGGTCAGACCGGACCGCTCTCGGAGGACCCCGGCTTCGACTTGATCGGCCAGGCCTACGCGGGCGTCACGGGACTTATCGGCGACAAGGACGGGCCGCCGGTCATTCCGCTGATGGCGATTGGCGACGTCAGCACTGGCGTGCATGGGATGGGTGCGATCGCGTGCGCTCTGCTCCATCGCGAGCGCTCCGGCGCCGGTCAGTACATCGACGTCTCGCTGGTCGATTCCTACTTCGGTTACCATGACATGGGCGTCGAGTTGTTCACCGCGAGCGGCGGGACCGCACGAATCGAGCGCTCCAATCGCTACTACCCGGGTCTCAGTCCGAGCGGAGTCTTCAAGGGCCAGAAGATTTATTTCATCATCATGGCCTGGATGGATCGTCACTGGGCGCAGTTATGCGAGACCATGGGCCATCCGGAACTCGCCCGCGATCCCCGCTTCGCCGACCTTCCGGCGCGGGTCAAGAATCGCGAGGCCGTGGTGGAGGTAATCGAAGCCTGGCTGGCCTCGATGCCCGACGACGAGGAATCGCTGGCGGCGATGCGCGCGGCGCGCATCCCGGCCGCTCCGATCCGCACGCTCGAGGAGGCGATGAATAATCCACACCTGCGCGAGCGCGGCACGGTGGCCGAAATCCACGACCGCGTGCTCGGCGACCTCAGCGTTCCCGGCTTTCCCATCCGCTTCTCGGGATTTCCGACTCCCGCCAACCTCCAGGCACCGCTGCTCGGAGAGCATAACGAGCTGATTCTGCGCAAATACCTCGGCTATCCCGACGAGCGAATCGCCGCGCTCAAGGCTCAACGCGTGCTGACGAGCAAACCCTACTGAGGATTGTCCGCCGGGCTAAAGCCCGTGCAGCCGCATCAACTCGCGCACGCCGTCTTCCGTGGTGATCTCGGGACACCATCCGAGAACCGCGCGGGTGCGCGTCAGGTCGGCCAGCGTGTCGCGCGGCTCGCCCGGCCGCGGCGCGACGTTGACACGCGGTCCGCCGATTAACTCCGCGATCCGGTTGACGCTGAGCGCGTCGCCACGTCCGACGTTGATTGCACTGCCGTCTTCCACCGCGCAGTCCATCGCGGCCAGGTTCGCCCGAGCCACGTCGCGCACGTGGGTGAAATCGCGCCGCTGCTCGCCGTCGCCACGAATCTCGAGTGGGCGCCCCTCGCGACGCGCGCGCAGGAACGCTCCGATAACCGTCGCATACGTCCCTTGCAGATCCATCCGTGGGCCATACACACTGAAGTAACGTAGCGATAGCCCGCCCAGCCCATACAGGCGATGGAACATCCGCACGTATTCCTCGCCTACCAGCTTCTGCAACGCATAAGGGCTGAGCGGATTAGGCGTCATCGTTTCGCTAAGCGCGGGGCTCTGACGCTCACCCGATTGCCCGTCTAACTGTTCGCCGTAGACTGACGACGAACCGGAGTAGACCACGCGCCTCACGCCCGCCGCGCGCGAGGCCATCAGCACGTTGAGCGTGCCTAACGCGTTGACCAGATGGGTATCGACCGGCCGGTCGATAGAAAGCCCCACGCGGGGCAGGGCCGCCGTATGAAAGACGCAATCGACGCCGGCGAACGCCGCCTCGATCGCCCTAAGCTCCCGAATATCCGCCTCGAACAATTCGGCGTCCGGGTTGAGGTTTTGTCGGCCGCAAGCCGATAAATTGTCGAGCACGCGGACCCTAAATCCGCGCTCGAGAAGCGCGTCGACCACATGCGATCCGATAAAGCCCGCGCCACCCGTAACCAACACCACACTTCGAGCGTTCAGCGCACGCAAATCATCCGACATTGCCTAAAATCCTTGTCAATTCCGACCACAGCAGGATGGCCGATGATGCGGCCGTGGCCAGCGTAGGAGAACGTATGTCCCAACACTGCGTTTCAACTTTTCATCGGCGCGCGATCTGTCTATGGCTAGCATATCGAGACATCGTCCGCTCGACCACCGCTTGTACGGCGGCGATCCTGTTTGCGACTGTCGCGGCCGCGGGCGCAGCCAATACCGCGGGCGCGACCGCTACGATGTCGGGCGCGGCAAGCGCTGCGCGCTACTTCATGCCCGACGCAGCCGCTTCGAAAATCGTGACAGTAGTGACCGCTGGAACGGTCGCTGCCAGCATTGTCGTGCTCACCGCGGCGGTGGCGGTGAAAGAGACAGGGCCTAAGGCGACCATAGAGCACTTTGGTGAAGTCTATGCCTTCTTGCCCAATTTTATCGCGGTCCATCGCGGCGAGCCCACTCGCATCACGCTATGGAATCTTCAACCTGACGACGATCACGATTTCGTGCTCGAGGATCGCTCCGGCGAAGCGCTGATGCATCTGCGGCTCGCGCCCCTCTCGAAAACCTCGTACGTCTATACCTTTCATAGCGAGGGCCTTTTCGGCTTTCGATGCGCTCTGCACCAGCCTGAGATGAACGGACAAATCCTGGTGCTGCCGCCGCGATGAACCTGCCAACCGGCGGTTAAGCACCTAAGCGCGAGATCATGGAGCGATCGCTGTCGGAGCCCATCCGGGGCTGAGAGAATTGATCGGCGGCGCCGCCGCCTTGACCTTCACGTCGAACGTGACCTTCTCACCATTGATGAGAGTCGCGTTGATCTTCCAACTTCCGGCTTCGGTGCCGAGCAGAACGATATCTCCTGATGGTTGGGGTTGGATGCTGAGCGCGTTGGGATTCTTGACCGCCTTCGAATCAGCCTTGGCGCCCTCCTCCAGGCCGCTTATTGTGTAAGTTTCGCCCTTGTTGATCGTCACCGGAATGACGCGCCGCTTCCCGGCTTCGCCGGCTTGACCGGATAGCTTCCCGTCGGACGCAGTCTGAGGCAGCGCGCTCGCGGTCAATGCCAGCAATTCCAATATGGCCGTCAGGGTTACCACAACGATGCGCCCACTGCGGATAGTGGGCCGATTCCCGCCGCGGCCCGTTCTCGTCATTTGCGATTCGAACCTGTCCTTGAATTCACCCGCGATCTTCGATTGAGTCACGTCCTTATCCTGCGTCTCCGTTAGGTCGGCGATCGGTGGGATGTCTCTGTTCAGAATAGATTCGGTGCCACGAGCGGATTCTGTCCGACCGCGCCCTGACGCTTCTCCGTTACGCTAGATCGATGGTCCTTAGTGGTCGGAAGCGACGAGGCGCAGCTCTCTAATCCACAAAAAGCCGCTGCTGGGCGTCCTATTCGATCGGAACACCAAGCCTGAGTCTTCGGACGCTCGGCGGAGAGGCAGACGCTTTGCCGCCCTACACAAATGCCTTCCACGATTGCTGGACCGAGCAGCGCGAGCGGCACCAGGTGGCGCACATAGCTGTCGCTGACACGTTCTCGGGCTGCGATCTGCTTGGTCGACTCCGCAGTTTCCCGCCGCCAGCTCGCCGAACTACTGGTACCCGCGGGCCAGTGCTCGAACTAGCGCGGGAGGCGTCCGCGGAGCTACAACCGCTTCGCCTGGGAGCACCAGACGCGTTTCGACGCCACGACGGCTCATCTGCAGTGGAGCAAGACGGGTCATTCGGAGGTCGACTCCGCCGGACGTTGCCCAAAGTGGCCGCAAGCCTCGGGCTTCGGGCGTGATCGAATAAGCACATACTTTCTGCCGCGTCGAATCGTTATAGGCAGAGAACCCGAATAGGGGTTATCAAGCGCTACTCTCGGTTGTGCGAGCGATCTTCCGGCGCTGCGGCAGAGCATCCTCTCCAGGCATAGCGCGACCCTTAAGGGCTGGGCCTGGACGCGCGCTCATCTCGCGGGCATCTATCTTGGATTTGCAACTTGGGCAGATGAGTTCGGGTTTGACTATGTGGCCACAGGGCCGATGGATCAGCTCCACCGGCACTCCAGCGCGTCCAGCCATCCAGCGATCACCCCATCCGGTCATGGCGGCCATCAGAGGATAGAGATCAAGCCCCTTTTTAGTGAGCCGATACTCGAATCGAGGCGGATGTTTTTCGTACTCCACACGGCGAAGAATTCCGTCACGCACCAGCTTACCCAAGCGGTCCGACAGGCGATGCGGCGTGAGCCGCAAATCCTGCTGAATTGCATCGAACCGGCGGACGCCCAAGAACACGTCTCGAATGATCAGCATCGTCCATCGGTCGCCGATCACCGAGAGGGTCCGTGCGACCGAGCAAGTCATGGTATCGATTTGCTTCCAGCGCATTTGGCTACGAGTTTTGCACAACTTTTTACGTAAACCTAGATTCCAAATTAGAAGCTAATAACGATTGATTCCCAGTGAGTCAGTCGGTGGCACGAAAAAACACCCGCCGGGCTGGTTTGGTGCTAATCACGGAACTGGGACTATCAGGGTCATGCGCCGGTCACCAGTTCTCGACCCACGGTCGCAGCACCACCTCGAACGTCCAAGTCGAGCGATGCTGGCGATGCAACTGTAGATAGGTTTCCGCAATGCAATCAGGGTTGGCCATGTTGTCTTCGACGGCCGTTCCCGCCAGGCGGTGCGCTCGGGTCCCGTCTTCCTGCGTCCAGCCAATCGCGGCGTCGATCGGCACATTTGCCACATGGATACCTTGCGGCATCAGTTCCCTTGCCATGCTCTGTGCGAGTCCGGCCTTGGCATGACATGCCATTGCAAAAGCACCGCTCAACGGGAATCCTTTGAGCGCGGCGCTGGCGTTGGTGAAGATGATCGTTCCTTTCGCGCCGTTGGCGTTAGGTTTGTTTTCGTGCATGAGTCGAGCTGCCTGCTGACCCACCAAAAACGCGCTGAACGCGGAGTTCCGAACTGTGTCAAGGGCCATGCCGGGGTCGGCTTCAGTAATCCTTTTACGAAAAATGCCAGCAGTTCGGCCGTCAATGTTGTGCACGATAAGTGTCGGAGTTCCAAGGTCTCGAACAACATTTCGGAAGAGCAGCTCCACCGCCGTTGCTTCGCTTGCATCGCATGCGTAGCGGCGCACGCCGTGCGTTTTCTCAAGATTCAACAGGACCGGTTTATCCGCATTCCTCGCGGCGATTCCGACACGCATGCCATTTTTCGCGAACAGTCTGGCGCAACTTGAGCTGATGCCGGGGCCACCCCCGACGATGAGCGCCACGTCTTGTACGGAAGGCTGAAGGTCACGTTCGTCGGATTGAGCCATGTTGTGTGCTCCCATGCGTCTTCAAGGACATAATCAGAGGCAGGTTCGATTGAAGTTATTCAGTGGGTTCACGTTCGATGTCTTCTCCAATTAGGCGCCCTCCTCGATTGACTCATATTTCGCGCCTATTGGATCTTAGCGCGAGTAGTATCCGAATTGCGCAACATGCCCGATCGCATAGACGCGCTGCTCGCCGCCGGCATCCAGCACCGCGTTTGGCAGGTGGACATCAGGATGACTAGCGACCATTGAAGATGACCTTGTTGCGAAACTTGCGAGAGCCATGCTCGAGCAGGCCATTAACACCTGAGCGCATGTCAGCAGTCTCGAATAGCGCAGGGCCGATCTCGCCGACCACGGCGTCGGCGGCACGGATACCTCTCTCCAGATATGCTCGTACAATCTTTTTGCCGGCCGCGTAGGCGAGCGTTGCGCCCTTGGCGAGGCGTTCGGCAAAGGCTCGCGTCTCTGTCTCAAGGTTGTCGTCCGGAACAACTTTGTTCACGATATTCCATCGCTCGAACGCCGCGGCGTCGTATGGGTCGGCCGTATAGATAATTTCGCGGGCGCGACTCGGCCCAGCACGCTCAGCCAGACGTTGAACGCCGCCGAGCAGCGTGGCCGTTCCAATCAACGCCTCGACCTGCCCGAAGCGGGCCGAAGAACCCGCCCATATCAGATCGCATGCCAGTGCGAGTTCCAGTCCTGCCGCCATGCAAGCCCCCTGCACGGCAGCAATGGTTGGAAACGGCAATTCTTCGAGATCGGCGATCGTTCGCAGATGGCCGGCGAAGCGTTCGCGCGCGTCCTCGGCAGTCTTATTCTTGAACATAGCTACATCGGCACCGCCGGAAAAATTTTTGCCATCGGCCCGGACAAGCAGCGCCCTAAGCGACTGCTGCCGGGCCTGGCCCACAGCCGTTCGGAGATCTTCGAGTAATTCCTGGTCGAACAGATTGAGCGGCGGATTGGCCAAAGTGATCAAGCCGAGAGCATCCGATGTTTCGAAACGCACCTTACCCATCATTACTCTCCACTGATTGCATTCGGGATAGTCGCTTCTATTTTAGAATCCAATCTTGACTAACTTCTATTTTGGAATCTAGTATCTGTCAAGGCCGACGCCGTGATGGACCCACTCGGCTGCACGCAGGAGCATCACCATGGTCCGGAAATTCAAGTTTGAGGGAGACATCCGAAGTGACGCTTCGTCCAGACAGGTTCTCGATGAGCGCACTGCCACGTTGTACTTCGGTTCGCCATTGCGCTTTCGCCGCCCGGTTTGCTCGGACTTCCGCCCCTGATGAATAGGGCGGCGGGCTTTGCCTTAGGATCAGAAAAACGCGACGGTGCGCACCTCGATGCTCTCGCGAGGAGCCGCATCGGGCGGCGCCATAGGATCGTGAAAGGCCGAGTGCGGCACGCAATTGGCCCGGGCTCCGTCTATCGAATCGAAGCATTTAAAGAGCATCGCTTCCTCGCGCGTCATGCGCGGAAAATAGCACCAGCGATGTTTCGGACTGAACGTGATGTTGTAGATCTCTCCCTTGCGGTCGGCATAAATGAGTTCTGTCGCCACGAGATCCGACTGCTCGATGCTCTCTGCGTCGCAGACCGCCAATGCGTCATCTTCTACCGGTCCACGGATCGGCCGCCAGACGTTCACAAACATAAAACGGCGCTTGAGCCTGTCTTCGGCGTCCGCCGGGAAAAGGTCGCGTACGCGCTGCGGAGCCGACCAGAGGGTATAATCAGCGTGCGCGAACCTGGCTGGAGGAAAAGCCCCTGTCCGGCTGCGATCCGACTTCGACGCGGAGCGCAGGTTGTAGTCAAAAATCGCCACAGTGGCCGCACCGGTCAAATCTTTGACCAGTCGCTCGACCTCCGGGTAATAGACCTCGCGCATCTCGTGCTCGTCATAGAAGTCCCGCACCGCACTATGGCTGGAGTGCAGCACGAATCCTTCCTCTCTTAGACTGGGTTGCCTGGCCAAGGCGCGGGCATTGTAAATGCTTACCGGTTGCGGCGCCGATCGCCACGATATCTCGGCCGTGCCTTGCGGCGGCGTGCACAGGTACCGGCGCGGTTTTTCGTCCATGGGCACCATGTAGGTTATAGTGCTGGCGACGGCGTCCATCTCGCCGGCTTGGCTTGTGGCTGTCCCCGTTTTCATTTTCCTTCCTGACGTAAAAAGCTGTTGAACCAACTCACGGCCTGGTTGGCGGACTCCTGCAGCCATTGACCGGCGTAAATTTGGTAATGCGTAATGGGAAATACCACTAGTTTCTTCGGTTCGCCGGCGGCATCGTAGAGCCGCTGGTAAGCGTGGAGCGGACAGACGTTGTCGTCGCGCGCAGCGACCAGCAGCAATGCGCGTGGCGCGATTCTGTGAACTACCTCGATTGGTTTATACTCGAGGGTCTTTTCCCAGGTTTGCCAGGAGAGTGTGCACCGCATATGTGGATGGGCTTGCAAGGCCTTGCTCATGAACTCCCGCGAGTGCTCGTTCCGCAGCGCCCGCTCGAAGGGGTCGATGACGTCGCCCTGCCCCTTCAGTACCCGCGCCAGCCTGTCTTTTTCGAGTTGCCGGTAAAGTTCGGCGCGTTCCGCATCGCTCCGTACGCCGAGCAAAAAGGTAACCCCGTCTTCGAATCCAACTTGACCAACCGCTGCCTTTACCCGCTCGTCGATTGCCGCAACATACGGAGCATGCGCGCCGCCGTAACTTGTCCCCCATAGCCCGAGTCTTTGTGGATCGACCTCGGGCTGTGCTTCCAGCCAGGTAATCGCGTTGCGTATATCGTCGACCTGTTCGAGCGGCAGGAGCCGCCACTTGCTCCCTTCGCTGTCGCCGAATCCGCGGTAATCGAAAATCAGAGAGACATACCCTGCTTCGGCAAACGTTTGCGCATATTCCGGAAGCATGAGTTGGCGAACGCCAGTAAAGCCATGACATAGCACGATGCCCGGACGCTTTTGACCCGGCTCGAAGTCGGCAGGCAAAAAAAGATCGGCCGCGATTCGAGAGCCCTCGCTGTAAAAGCTTACCGGTCGTCTGACTGACATGCAGCTTCTCCTACCAGTCCTGGGCCGCGTGCCCGGTCGATTCGGGATCGGCGGCCGCGAGCATGGTCATTACGGTCCGCCGGTGTGCTCGCCGAATTCGATTGCCGTTCCTTGCGCAATCGCCGCGCTCGGCCACAACTATCCTCCGAGCGTTATCGGAGGATTCCCGTTGAATCGTTCCACATCGCTCGGAATCGGAGCCCATGGCTGCGCGCTGTCCAGCCAAATCGCGATCGTAGGTTTTACCAGCTTTGGCTCATCCAGGCTGCCAACCGCCAGGACAAAGACCACACCGTTTTTGGCGAACAGCGGCGAGCCGCATTTACCGCAAAACTCTCTGGTTACTTCGTTGCCGCTCTCCGCGACAACCCGGTAACTCTTGGGCACACCCTGAAGAAGCTTCACGGACTCGGCCGGTACCACGGCATAGTTGCAAAACGGTCCGCCGGATGCCTTCTGGCAATCACGGCAGTAACAGTATGAAACCGCAAGCGGTTCGCAAAAGCAGCTATAGCGAATTGCGCCGCAGCGGCATCCTCCGCTTAGATCCTTCATTTTGACCGCTCCTTTGTATGTCGCCTGGTCTGACCGCTTCGCCACGCGGGCACCACTCGGCGCCCATGTTCTCTGATCGGCGCCATTGCTTCGCGTCACAGTTTCCGGTGGTTGCGAAGGCTAGCCGGAGGAGATCGCCGGATTTTTCGCGACACGCTCGATTCCGCATGGAATTGGAGCCCACGGTTGAGCGCTATCCACCCAGATGGCCATTGACGGCTTTATGGCCGCCGGGTCGTCGAAACTGGCCGCCGTCACCGCAAAGATGTTCTCGGTCCACGCGAACAGCGGCGACCCGCATTCGCCACAGAACTCGCGCGTAATAATCCTGGCGCTGTCGTTCTGTACGGTATAGCAAGTGGTCTGACCACCGCTCCGGCGCAGCGCGTCACGCGGAATTAGCACGAAACATCCGACCGCACTGCCGGAGGATCTCTGACAATCGCGGCAATAGCACAGCGTACTCGTTATGAAGTCAGCCGTGCATTCGTAGCGAACCATGCCGCATCTACAACCCCCAGTTGTAAGCACTGCCATGGTACTCCCCCAGAAAGCCTTTCAGACTTCCCCGAAGAATCTCTTCTTCGGCGGATCCCCGTAATCAGGCTAGCTATCTCATTCGCGGCCGCGAGTCGATCGCGCCGGGCTATCATTGAGCGCCGAACACTTCTTCCACCGCCTCTCTGATAGGAGCGAACGCAGTGCCCGGCGCATGCGTCATGCGGTTGTGACAGATAGCCACGGCAAGGCGAGCATCGGGATTCGCCCATGCTATCGAGCCACCCGCTCCTGGGTGGCAGATGGTCCGCGGGTTGCGCCCGACCAACTGACAGGGATCCTCGGCCGCCGTTTCCGAGCCGCCCAGCCAAAACCCGGCCATCCCCACTCTGGCCGGATAGCCCAACACGCGATCGGCCTTGTCGGTATCAGGGCGCGGCACGCTGAACGAAGCCACCCGCTCTCGCGACAGGAGCCGCACGCCGTCCAATTCCCCGCCGTTGGCGAGCATCGCGAACAGTCGGCAAGCGCCGCGAGCGCTCATGATTCCATTGGCGCCGGGGATACACGCGCGGCGCACATCGCTGCGTCCGAAGATCTCTTCCTTGGTCGCAACTTGCGGCGGTATAGCGGCAAAGATCGGCGAGTCCGGCGACAGCGGCCTGTTCGGAGCGTTGACCAGGCGCGCTACCCGCGCTTCCAGCGGCGCTGGGATTCCGACCCAAAGGTCGTCTATCCGCAGCGGTTCGCAGATCTCCTCGCGGACGAACTTGCCGAATGGGCGATGCTTCGGATCGGTGCGCCGTACGCACTCCGCGATTATCCAGCCGAAGGTGTAGCACATGTAGCCGTTGGCGGTTCCGGGCGGGAACAGCGGCTTTAGCCGGGCCAATTGCTCAACCATCCAGTCATAATCGCTCATAAGCTCGGGCGTTACGCCCGCGGGCATTTGCGGGATGCCCAAACGATGGCTCAGCGCGTCCCGGATGGTGGCGCGGTCTTTGCCGTTGACAGCAAACTCTGGCCAATAACGGGCGATTGGCGCCTCGTAGTCGACCAGTCCGCGCTCGGCCTGAATGTGCAGACTGACCGCCGTCACCGCCTTGACGACGGAAAAAACCGGGAAAAGCGTGCTTCGATCGACACGCCGTCCGCTTGCTGGATCGGCGATTCCACCCCAGGCGTCGGCCACCAGTTCACCGTCAAGAAAGGCGGCGACTTGAAGACCAACTTCGCCCCTTTCGCCAATCGCGCGATCAACGGCGCGTTGAAAGATCTCGTTTGCCTGCGAGAGTTGTCTGACGGTCATTTGTTTCGTCGTTCGTTCACGATAATGAAGCCGCATCTGCCGCGGCATTGTCTGGCCTTGGACGGTGCGAGCGAGGCTAGCTCCTTTTCTTCATGGGTGGAAGCCAGGCGTTAGTCAAACGTGTCCCGTACGCGCTGTACCGGAAGCCAATCCTCAGGCGGCGCGAGGATTTTCGACCTCCGCCTTGTCGCCGCGTTGCCAAGGTGTATTGATCGAAACTATATTCCGGCCGGGATGGTGCTAGCGGATGAGTGGTTTCCAATTAGAGTGTTTCCACCGCTGTTCTTGGTTGACGCTGGCAAGGCCGCGCTCCGGGGCGCGATGACGAACCGGATCTACCCAGGTCGCCTACGCGAGAGAGAACACGCAGCAGGACCGCGGGCATTCGCCGAGCAGCGGAAAACCGAGGCGGAAAGGACGTTGACGGGAGAACAGCATGACGGATCGAACCCGAATTGCGAGCTTCGGCCGGAACAACGACGTTCTGGTCGACAGGATTGACGGCGACGACGGGATCTATATCGTAACCATGAATAACCCCGAGACGTTCAATACCTTGAGCGTCGGGTTGATGCGTGCGATAGCCGAGGCTTTCGATGCGATCAGCGAACGCGCCGATTCGGATCCGAACAACGATGAAGTGCGCGCCATAGTCCTGCGAGGCGAAGGACGCGGCTTCACGATCGGACTGGACATCGGCAAGCTGGATGAGTACCTCGCCGGCGGCGTATCCGGAAAGACCGATCCGTGGCGCGCGATGTGGGCATGTCCGTTTCCGATCATCGGCGCAGTGAACGGTCCGGCTGTTACCGGCGGCTTCGAGATCGCGCTGGCCTGCGATGTCCTGCTTGCTTCGCGGCGCGCCGTATTTATGGACAATCATGCCAAGTACGGCGTTCACCCGGGGCGTCGCCTGTCCCAAAGGCTGATACAGGTATGCGGTATCAACATCGCTAAGTTCGCGACCATGAGTTCTTTTCCGATCGAGGCCGATCTCGCGCTCACCTGGGGACTGGTGCAGCAGGTCTATGCGGACAACGAAGCACTCGGACGCGGAAGCATCGAGATCGCGCGCATGATGGCGCGTAACCATCCGATGATGGTCAAACGCTACAAGAATCTGATCGACCATGGCGCTGAGGGTACTTATGCCGACGGGATCGCATTGGAAGATGCGTCCGAACGTACGTTCTACAACGACCTTACGGATCTGAAAGCGACGCTCGCCGACGGTGCGGCCAAATTTCAAGAGATGGTCTCGTGGGCCGCGGCCCGCGAATAGCCGCGCAGAGGAAACGACGCCGGCGCAGTCGGCTTTTGACCATCGTTCCGCGTAATTGGCCCTTTAACGATTAGATTGTTGGGGGTAGTGAGAGTCCAAATCCACCTGTCGCTAGTGAGCCCCCTTAACACAGATGGATTGAGCACAGGATTCTTAGATCGCTCGGCGGAGCCGTCGCGGCTCGCGGCTCTGGGCGCGGTCATATAATCGTGGCAGGAGCGAGGGATGAACATTGAAGATCGCGTCTTTCAACGTGAACGGCATCGCCGCCCGCTTGCCGAACCTTCTTCGCTGGCTCGCCGAAACCAGGCCAGACGTCGCATGCCTTCAGGAACTGAAGGCTCCGCATGAAAAATTTCCTGAGGCCGCGATTCGCGAGGCGGGCTATGGCGTTATCTGGCACGGCCAAAAGAGCTTCAATGGCGTCGCAATCCTCGCGCGCGGCGCCGATCCGGTCGAGATGCGCCGCGTCTTGCCGGGCGATCCCGAGGACCTCCATAGCCGCTATATCGAGGGACGGGTCGGCCTCGTGCTCGTCGGATGCCTTTACCTTCCGAATGGCAATCCCGCGCCCGGCCCCAAGTTCGATTATAAGCTTCGATGGCTCGAGCGGCTTGAGAAACACGCCGAGACACTGCTCGCCCTGAATTCGCCGGTCGTTCTGGCCGGTGACTACAATGTGATTCCCACTGAGCTTGACGTATTCGCGCCGGAGCGTTGGGTCGATGATGCCCTCTTCCGGCGCGAATCGCGCGACGCGTTCGCTCGACTACTCGCGCGCGGCTGGACCGACGCGCTTCGCAGGATGCATCCCGACGAACGCATCTACACCTTCTGGGATTACTTTCGAAATCACTTCGGACGCGATAGAGGGCTGCGCATCGATCATTTGCTGCTCAGTCACTCGCTGGCGCCGCGCCTCGTCGGCGCTGGCGTCGATCGTGAGGTTCGCGGCTGGGAGAGGGCGAGCGATCACGCGCCGAGTTGGGTGCAAATCGCCGACTGATTTGCCGCCGATCGGCGTTTGCCTCCGTTGCCAGAGCGGGCCGGCCTCGACTATCGAGCGAGCACATAACTTTCCCGCCCGATTCCCGAGCACTGTGTTAACTATCCACCTACTCCCCAGGTCCTATCTCACTCCTCAACGAGCCAGAAAACCTCCGTCCACGACCAAGCCAGTTCCAGTCACGAACGACGAATCGTCGGAGCACAACCACAACATCGCTTCTGCTACTTCGTTTGACTGCCCCAACCTGCCCACCGGCTCCATCGCGGCATAGTCAACCTCGGGCGCCTTTTTTGAATAACGTTGGAATAAGGGCGTATCGATTATTCCCGGGCACACGGCGTTGACGCGTATTCCGCGCTTCGCATACTCCAGCGCTGCAACTTTAGTCAGACCCATCACCGCATGCTTACTCGCCGTATAAACCGGGTAGCCGATGAAGCCCGCGTGACCTGCAACCGAAGCGGTGTTGACGATAGAACCGCGCCCCTGCGCCAACATCAGCGATATTTCTTCCCGCATGCAAAGCCACACGCCTTTGACATTGATTTGATATACGCGATCAAAATTGTCCGGAGTGCAATTCAGGGTATCCGCCCAATCGCCATCGATTCCGGCATTGTTGCATGCGCAATCGAGCCGCCCATAGAGTTCACGAATCTGACGAAAAGCCGATTCGACTTCTTGCGATTGCGAGACATCAACTCGTATAAAATGCGCCTTGCCGCCGGCTTGCTCGATTCGTCTGACCGTCTTATGACCGGCTTCCTCCTCCAGATCGGCAACTATCGTGACCGCGGCACCTTCTTCGGCAACTCGCAGCGCGGCGGCCTGGCCGATTCCCGAAGCCGCGCCTGTAACCAAGACTACTTTGCCTGAAAGCTTTCGCTCCATGATGCGATCTCCTTGTGCCGGTTGAGTCTACGGATGTATTCGTTTCTAACGCTGTGCTTTTTATATTCGCATCGTGAACTAACCTGTGGCTTCTAAACGCTCCGAAACCGCCGAAAAGTCCAGAGTCTTGGGATGGTTGGCTGTAATGTCGCTCGTAAGCTCGGATGCTCTTGCGTCTCGGTTCTTCCCCTCCGATCCCGCGGTCGACCCGTTTTGGAACCGAAGGACCTCGCGCCTTGCAGGAGAAGGTCACGAAGGTGTCCGCCCGATAAGTGATTCGATTGTTGGGTGGATAATCGGCCGATAGCCGGCTTGCAACGCTTTCAGGGTCGACGGAGGCGTCAGCAGTCCGTCGGCGCGAGCAATCTTCTCCGGCGGCTCGTAGCCACGCTCCGTCCAGCGGAATGCCCGGCCGCCAGCAACGGTGTAGGCAGCACCGGACGACACGATGACCGCGCCGTCTGGCAGTTCGGCGAGCGGTAACGACACGACGTGGATAAGCTTCCGGCCATGGCTCAAACGTTCGCGATGTAGCACATCGTCGATTGCGGCGGCAGACGGTTTTTCCGCTCCGGTCGCGGTCGCCCAAGCGCGGCGGAACGCCTCGGCCGCCTTGCGCCGACATAAGAAACATGGACGGTGACCTGCGGACAGCGCGATCGTCTCATCCAGGAAGAACAGCTCAGTCCAACTTCGACGGGCCATCACTTCGCGATGCCGTCCCTTATATTCGCAGCTACAGATCAGCCAAGCCTTGCTAGTCCAACGCCTGCTGAGCAATGACTTGGTCGCGGGGTCGTGGATTATGCCGCGGTTGCCCGTCAACATCCCGTGCTGAGAGATCGCCACCATATCGCCGAAGGGCGTGACCCGGTTCTGTAAGTGTATCCATTGGTGATGGATAACCAGACCTGCCCTTGCGCCTCGGCGTTTTACCAGTATCGAGCCACGCCGGCCCAATATGCTTTGCGAAATTCGCTGGTTGTGCGAGGCAAAAGCTCCATGGTTTTGCGATCTAGAATAACGCCATAACGCCTTATCGCGTCGAGCAATGTGATGGCGCCTTCCGCGACCATCGCTCGGATCTTTTCAGGGTCTTCTTGTAGCCATTGCTTACGATTGTCACGGATAAAGTTCCGCTCTTGCTTGGTGGCGTCAGCATCAATTTCATATTCGCCCATATCTTCGTCAACGACATGGACTACAATCCCATAGTCTTTCCTGGCGCGTTCGACCGACACATAACCGTCAGCCAGGTCTTCGATTACTAACTGCGGATCGCGTTCCAAGGGATCTCCATAGCCTCCCCCACCCGAGGAACAGCGCCAAAAAGACTGGCCCGATTTTATTTTGTAGTTGAAGGAGGCGCCCAGATACCGATTTTCCGTCAGCGGATTGAGATACACTCCATGTGGAAACCCAGGTAAGCCGCCAAAAATTCCCCTGACAATCGATCGCTCGCGATCGCAGGTGTAGGCGAGGTTAGTCTTGGTTGCCGGTCCAAGCTCCGTTTCCGTTGCGATACCAACTCCGCCGCGCCATCGACCGGGTCCCGCCGAATCCGTAACGATCTCTGTGCGCCGTATGAGAACTGGTTTGGTCCGCTCGTTGCCCTCCGCCGGCAGATTGATCAGTCCAACGCCAAAAATCGGCATCAGAGGCGAGGGTCCGTCTTTGCCGAAGCGACCGCCCCAGCCGCCCGAAAGCCAGTCGTAGTAGATGAAAGGTCGATTGCCCAGGCCGGAGCGCTTATCGATACCACCCAGCATCACGTACTCGATGTTAAACGAAGAGCCCATGCCCTGTTCAGGCCGCACCTGGGACCAGCAGGCCAGCGATGCATTGGCTACCTTTTCGAATGAACCCGCGGCGAAGCCGGCGACGGGCGCGGGTTCGCGCGCGTTCACCACGCTGCCCTCGGGTGCGATCAGCCGGATGATTCGAAAAATGCCGGAGTTTAGCGGCACCTGAGGAAACACGATTTTGGTCGCGGTTAGGATTGCCGAGTAGGTGGAGCTGTAGGTGCCGTTAAGATACCAGCCGACCTCTGGATCGGTTCCGGTGAGATCGTAAATCAGACTGTCATCGGTGATCGTTAGCGCCACGTGGATTCGGACGAGGCCTTCGACGCCCAAGCCCTTGTCCTGATCGATATAGTCGTCGGCTTCAAACGTGCCGCGGGGCAGACGCGTCATTTCTTCGCGCATCATCCGCTCGGCATAGTCCTGGGAGCGAGCAAAAGCGGCCAGCACCGTTTCCTTGCCATACTTTTCGCACAAGCCAACAATCTGCTCCGCACCTACCCTGGAAGCTTCGAGCTGGGAGCGCAGGTCGCCCATCCGCTCGAACGAAACCCGCATGTTGGAGGTGATTTCGCGGACGAGGTCCTCCTTCATCACGCCGCGCTCGACAATCTTGGTTGCCGGTATTCTCATTCCTTCGGAGTAAAACTCATCCGCCTCGATATCGAAAGAACCGGGGACCGAGCCGCCAACGTCCGACCAGTGGCCCGCGACGACGGTAAACGCGATTAGTTCGTCGCGATAAAAAACCGGCCTCACGACCCGAACATCGGGAAAGTGCGTACCCCCGCGATATGGATCGTTGAACAGCATTACATCGCCAGGATGGATGTTCGCCCGGCCGATGTCCTCGATGCAGGCTTTCACCGTGAAGTGCAGGGTACCGACATGCGCCGCGATATCCTGCGTTCCCTGCGCCACAGTGTCACCATTGAAATCCGTGATGCTGGAGCTGAAGTCGCGGGCGTAGATGACGAAGGAGTAGCAGGTCTTAACCACCACCTCGCCCATCTGGTCGACGATATTGACGAACCCGTTTTTAAGAACCTCAAAAGTGACGGGATCCAAGTTGTCACGGAGAATTTCGACAGGTGCCGTCGCCTCCATCTCTAGCGCTCCTTTGCCTCCAATTCCTGGGCCGTCAAATCACCCGCACGAGCAGATTGCCGTAACGATCGACTTCGGCCCGCATGCGCGGGGGGATCAGCACGGTGGAATCCATCTGTTCGATCACTGCCGGCCCCTCAACGCTCGCGCCCGCCCCGAGCAAACTACGATGGAAGACGGGGGTCTTGATGAATCCGCCGCTTTCTCCGAAGTACACTTGTCGCTCTTCCTTCAACGCATCTGCGAGTCCGCTCGCGCGCTGCACTTCCTTGAATCGTGGCCTGTCCGTTCGCCCCACACCGGTTACCCGCAAGCCATGAATTTCAACCGCTTGATCGGGCATCGAGTAGAGGTATTCGCGCCCATGTTCGAGGTGAAACAACTGCTCGACCCGAACGTATGAATCCGCCGTCAGCGGCCGGGGGCATGCCACCGTCAGCGAACGCCATTGGCCGACATAACGCATGTCGAGGTAGCGCAGAATTTCCATCCGATCCGCACTGACGCCTTCGGCGATCAGCCTTGTCCGCGCCTCCTCGTCCATCGATCGCAAATCATTCTCCAGGCCAGCCAGGTCTGGGCGCTCATCCTGGCTTGTAACGCTGCGTGAGAAGTCATGCATCACGTCCACCATGAGGCAGCCCAGGGCCGAGGTCACTCCTGGCCACGCCGGCACGATCATGGTGGGGATTGCTAATTCTTGTGCCAGGTAAGCTCCGTGAAGGGGGCCGGCTCCGCCGAATACCACCAGGGCGAACTCACGCGGGTCGTACCCTTTGCGAACCGATATCAGTCGTAGGGCGTCGGCCATGTTGGCATTGGCCACGCGGACAATCGCATCAGCCGCTTCGACCGTATTGTAGCCGAGCGGCCGGGCGACGCGCTCCTGAATGGCGTGTTGAGCGAGTTCCGGGGCGACCGCCATCTGACCGCCCAGGAAATTACGCTCGCTCATCCGACCGAGAACCAGGTTGGCGTCGGTATTAGTTGGTTCAGTGCCGCCGCGGTTGAAACAGGCAGGGCCCGGATCGGCGCCCATGCTCCGCGGACCATTTCGCAGGGAGCGACCGCTATCGATCCAGGCCACGCTTCCGCCACCCGCACCGATTGACACCATGTCCACGCATGGAAATCGGATCGGGTAGCCGAATTCGACAAACCATTCGTTGCTACGACGCGTCTGGCCCTTATAGGTAAGCGAGATGTCGGCACTCGTGCCGCCCATGTCCAAGGTAAGAACATTTTCGAAGCCGCATAGCCGGCCAACAAATGCCCCGGCGGCGGCGCCGGCTGCCGGACCCGAATTGGCGATGCGGCTGGCCAGTCCGGCCGCCGTCTGTACTGTCATGGCGCCCCCGCCCGAGTGCACCACCAGGACATCGTGATGGTAGTCTTTGGCGTTGAGCCGATTGGCCAGTTTGTTCAGGTAGCTGGCAACTCTAGGGGCCAGAGCGGCGTTTAGAACCGTCGTGCTGGTACGTTCGAACTCGAATATTTCCGGGAGAATCTCATGCGATACGGAGATATGCACGCCTGGCAGGCATTTCTCCAAAATACTGCGGGCTTCTCTCTCGTGACGTCCGTCGACGTAAGCGCTGACGAAACAAATCGCCACCGCTTCGACACCTTTGCGACGAAAGATCTGCCCCGCTCGTTCAACGCCGGCGGCATCGAGCGGGATCAGCACCTTGCCCGTATAGTCGATCCGTTCTTCCACCTCCAACCGATCGCGGCGACGCACCGGCGCGGGCGCTACATCGTGATAAAAGTCCCATAGCTCATCGCGGTTCCCCCGTCGCAACTCCAGGACATCACGGAAGCCTTTGGTGGTGAGCAGACCGGTCTTGGCCAGTTTGCGCTCCACCAGCGCATTGGTGGCGATCGTTGAACCATGAGCGAAAAACGCCACCTCGCCCATCACCAGTCCTGCTTTGTCGATTACATTGACGACACCCAGGGAGGGGTCGTCGGGCGTAGTGGGCCCTTTCGCAACCGTGATTTCGGCTGTCTCTTCGTCGTAGGCGAAAAGGTCGGTGAAGGTGCCTCCGATATCGATCGCAAGCCGGCGCACTATAACCACCCCGATTCGGTAAGATCGAAACGAACCAACCAAAGGGTCGAATGAAATGCAAACAGATCAGGTCGAACCTGGGTTTGGTATCGACTCGTCCATCCGCTTTTAGAGGGCACAGCGGAAGTAGACCAATATTATATTAAACTGCAAGGTGCTCCGCACCGGCAACCACCGCTTTGTCACCCACCGCTAGGGTATCAACCGGTTGACGGTTAACGGAGAGAGGTTCGCATCAGACTGCGTCATTCGCCATCGAGTCCTAAAATCCGCGGCTTGTCCAGGAACTAGATGGAACGCCCACGCAATTCAACCTGCTTGTGTATTTCTCTCCGCAACCACGCGAAATGCGAAACACCGCGCTCGGATCGCGCCGTCTCCAGTTCGCCGCGTCTGATCAGGTAAAGGATCGGGGTGGTGGCGAGAGTCGTCACCAGCGACATGACCACTAACATCGCAAATACCCTGGGGTTGATAACGCGCAACTGAAGGCCGATGTTGAGCACGATCAACTCCGCCAGACCGCGCGTGTTCATCAGCACTCCCAGTGCCGACGCGTCGCGCCAACTAAGTCCGGTAAAACGAGCCGCAACGAAGCTGCCGCCGAACTTCCCGACTGAAGCAACGACGATCGTAAGGCCGCATAGCATCCACGCTTCTTGGCCACTCACGAGTCCTATTCGGGTGCGCAAACCGGTGAGCGCGAAGAACGTGGGCAGTAGCAATACCACCAGCACATCTTCGAGCCGCTCGGTCATATCGCGTGCAAGCTTGCTGTCGGAGGGAATTATCGCTCCGATCGCGAACGCACCGAACATCGCGTGGATGCCGATCAGCTCAGTAGTCAGCGCCGAGACCAACAAAAGGACGAAAACGATGGCCATCATTCCTTGTGTCAAGCGCTCGCTCCGCTCTTGCCGCGAGGTCAACCGTAGCAGCGTGGGCCGAACGATCACGATCATCAGAACGATATAGGCGATCGCCATCGCCGCCGTGATAAAACCGCCGTTGCCCTTCGCCTCGACTACGCCGACCACCACCGCGAGCAGGCACCACGCGGTCACGTCGTCAACTGCGGCGCAGGTGAGCGCCATGCTTCCGAGCGGAGTTTTGTTTAAGCCAAGATCGCTCAGAATGCGCGAAAGCACGGGGAAGGCCGTCACCGACATGGAGACGCCCATGAACAGCGAAAATCCTGTGAAGGGTATGCCTGCCGCTGCAACATCCTGATATAGCAGCAAGGCAAGCATCGTCCCGAGAAGGAAGGGAACAACGATGCTGGCGTGTGAAATCGCAACCGCGGCATGCCCGCGGCGGGCCATTAACTGCGGATCGAGTTCGAGGCCCACCAGGAACATGTAGAGGATGATCCCGAGTTGCGCCAGCACGTCCAGAAAGGGTGCCACCGTAGGCGGCAAAAGGTATCCAAAGGCAGCCGGCCAGACGCGTCCCAACAACGACGGACCCAGCATGATGCCCGCCACGATCTCGCCGACCACCGCGGGTTGGTGCAGGAAGCGGAAAACCATCCCACCCGCGCGCGCAACCGCGATAATTACCGATAGCGCGATCAGGACGTGAAGCATTACGTCAGCGTCATGTCCGCCGGACGGCCCAGCCACGATACCGAGCTGCGTTGTGGGGCGTGTGGGCATGGGCAGGCGCTCGCCATACGCATGTACGAGGGAATAGATGAATACCGCGGCGCTCAGTAGCGCCCCGTAAATCATGACCTCGCGCGCGGTACGCCTGAATGCTCTCGTCGCACCAGCGCCTGGCTGCTCGGTTGACATCAGCCGCAACCTAGCAAACGTCCTGGCGGACAGGAATCTCACGAGTGGTTGACGCAGAACCGGCGGCCTGAGCGAACCCCAAGCTTCCGTCCGTCATGAGAATCCGATGGTTGATACGGATAGCCGGACCGGAACGCGTTCTTCCGAACCTAGCGTCAAGACGCCGGGCTCGGCAAGCAGCCAGGACGACGGGACCCATCAGCGCCCGTCGCACCGAGAAACCGTTACGACGACCGCTAGAGACGTCTGCACTGGGTTAATGCCCAATATCTACGCGCGACCGCCACGACGCACTCTTGATCCATTGGTCAATTTGACCCAGCAGTGGACACCCATTAGCTCCTTTTCACAGTGGACCAGCGTTCTTCTTAACGTTTTGAGCCGCAGTGAGGCAGATGATTGTCGTGTAATTTCACGTAATAGCTAACTACCAGTCGCACCTTACGGACTAACTTTGTCTATCCTTTGCCATAGCAAGTATCGCGCGCCGATCACACACCCCCGGCACTACTTCCGTACTTTTGGTTGACAGTGAGAGCTAATGCTTTAATCTGCGACTTGGTAGTGAGCGTTCTGGTTGCCACGCATTAAGACATCTCCCTCTCACTAGCGCCTCGTGAGTGGCGAGGGCGGCAGCGCATTCAATGGGCCCTAATTCCTCTCGCCCAGCGTTGAGATATGAACGTTAAACGAGACCTAACCTCTACTTTTGTAAATCGTTGTTACAAAAGTCGCAATCCGACCCCGAGGCGTCTGCCATACGCGCGACGCGAAGGTCAGGTCGCGGCATTTAATCCGCCAGGTTCTTTTCCTAAGAGCGCGCTCTACCGGGGTGGTGAGAAAGGGTCCACAATCATGGAAGAGTGGTGTTTGATACATACCAAGGCTGGCAAAGAGGCCGCCGTCGTGAGTCAACTTAACGAGTGGATGCCTGAGGCGTTTCTACCTACTCTGAAGTTGCGGATACATCGATGGGGCCGCTTAGTTACTTCGGTCTGTCCGCTTTTTCCGTGCTACGTATTCGCGCGATTGCCCGCGCACTGCGATGTTCGACGGCTCAACTATACTTCTGGCGTGCGTGAGATAGTCCGCGCCGGAGAGGAATTGTTGCTCGTTCCGATATCGGTCATCGTCCAACTCAAAGATCGGTGCTCCCATGGACCGATAGAATTACCGAGTGAACCCTTTCAGCAGGGCGAACAGGTGACGATCGCTAACGGAGCGCTTAAGGGCTTGCAGGCGGTCTTCGAGCAATATCTCTCGGGAACTCAGCGAGTCGCAATCCTGCTTTCATCCCTAACGGAGACGTCGATCCGCGTCGTTCTTCCATCCAATTCAATTATTCGTGGCGCCGTCTGACCGCATGAGCAGTGCGCGGTCGTGCACGAAGACGAGGCCCATCGTTAATAGGCTCTTCTTGAGAGAACGAAGCGGATCGAGGGTGCGACCTTAGATGCGATGCTCGCGTTCAGACGAATAGTCAGCGTTTACCAAATGTTTCGGCAAGGTAATCGTGCTGTCCGCGCGACGCATGAGCACGTTTCGCGCCTGGGCTTTGAGGTGGATTAGGACCGACGAAGAAGGAATTGTCCAGAGAGGTGATTCTGATGAAGCGACTGATCATTTCCATAGCCGCACTTGGCCTTGTGCTCTTGGGCGGAGTGCCGTCGAGTTTTTGTGCCGACGTGGCAGGGACGGTCAGCGACCTGCAGGGACGCCCTGTTAGCGGAGTCCGAATAGTCGTGAAAGATCTTGCGGGGAAGGTTTTTGGCCAGGCCGTCGCCGACGCGAAAGGGCATTACGCGATTGGCGGGCTGTCGCCAAACACCTACAATTACGTCCTGGAGCCGCTTGGGACTGGGTTTAAATCTGGCAGTGTGGCTTCCTCGCTCGATTCAAACGGCCTCACCATCGATTGGAAGGTATCGGATCTGAACAACGCGCTGGCGATGGCAACGCAGGGCGGCCAGACAGCGCTTGCTGGTGACCCCTTCGGCTTGTCGATGGGAGAATTCGCCTCGGTGGTAATGCTCGGAACAGCAGTGGTTGCGGCCGGTGTAGTTGGTGGCTATGGCGCAGCCGGAGGGTTTTCATCTAGCTCCTCTCCCACATCCACACCTACTCCCGCGGGTCCGCCTACCAGTTCTTCGATGTGACACTGCTGCGTGGCGCGCCCTACGGTTCACTCGCGCAAACTGTGACGGCCACGACAGTCAATGATCCTGCGAGGCGAAAGGGCGACTCGTACAGGTGCTCCCGCTTCGCTCGGCTGCACCACTGTTTCTGACATGGCGCCCTCCCTCCCATAGCCGAGTCTGTACCGCTATCGAGCACTGGAGTCCACCGAACGCCGGCATAGCGACCACCTTTGGCGGCATTTTGCCTCACGATCCGAGGACGGCAGTCATAAGCCAATCCTGATGTGAAGGAGCCAGTACCATATATAAGAGGATCCGCGCCGCCGCTTCCAGGTCCGGTGCGAGAGACTCCCTACGTAGTCATCGGTGAGGATGATTTCGGCAAAGTCGACCTGCGACAGTACTGGCGTGTTATCAGAAAGCGCATATGGTTGGCTATGGCGGTGCCGGTAGCATTTGTGGCGTTGATCGCCACGCGCGACCTAATGACTACGCGCCTGTACACCGCGCAGACCATCATTTTAATCAAGAATAATGCGCCTCAATTATATCAATACACTTCAATGGACAGTGCGACCAACGTGGACGGCGCCGCCCAATGGAATATAAACAACAAGACGGAATATACCCTCCTAAAGTCGCGCAATCTTGCGAACCGGGTCATTCTAGCACAAGACCTATTCGCTAATCCTTTGTTTGCTGGCACGCATCATCTTACAACCACGCTGGATGGAATGAAGACCGAAGGTTCTGGCGAAGACGAGGAAGCCGTCGACGCTCTGGACGAGCAGGCTCCGGCTTGGATGATCAATCAGTATCTGGCCGATCTGCGGATCGCGCCGATAGAAGAGACCGAGCTTGTTGCTGTAAGTTTCACGACGCCCAATGCCGTATTGTCCGCGCGGCTGGCTAATGCGCACGTCCAGGAATTTATGCGCCAGGGAATTGAACTGAACTCCCAGGCGAGCGATCAAGCCGCACAATTTCTGCAGAAAAAGCTCGCCCAATTGAAGCGCCAGGTGGAGGAGTCAGAACTGGCGTTGAACAATTACCGCCGCGATAAAGGCCTAATACCGGGCCTGATTTCTGTAAATGGTCAGGACGTAGTGTTGGGGCGCCTCGATAAGTTGAGCGAACAAGTGGAGCGTGCGCATCTCGCCAATATCAACTTCGAGACTCAGGTCGCGCTCATCGGTCAAGGGCATACTGACGCGCTACCCGCGATTATTGATAGCAGGATCGTGCAGAGTTTAAAGGAAACTTTAGACGCGCTTCAGACTCAATACCTATCGATGTCGAGCCAGTTCAAGCCCGACTACCCTCCGATGCTTGAACTGAGCAACAAAATTAAAGGAACCCGCGACGCCCTGCGGCACGAGATCGACAGCATCAGCGACAGCATCAAGGCTCAATACGCGGCTAGCCTCAAGGATGAAGAGGCGCTTGACGCCGAGTTAAAACGGCAAAAGGATTTTGCGCTCGGGCTCAACGACGCTGCAGTCAAGTACGCGATCCTACAGCGCGAGGCCGATACCAATGCGCAACTTTACCACGCGGTGCTGACGCGTATGAAGGACGTGGAGGTAGCCGCAGATCTGCACGCATCGAACATTTCCGTCGTTGACCGCGCCACCGCACCCACATCGCCCTCGAGTCCGCGTCAGGTCCGCGACCTCCTGGCCGCCACTCTACTGGGCATGATGGCAGGCATAGGGCTGGTGTTTTTGTTAGAGCGCCACGACCACACCTTCAAGGACTCTGGAGAGATTGAGACCTATCTACGTGTGCCTCAGCTCGGGATGATTCCCAGTTTCGAGTATCTTGGTGGACCGAAATATCCCGGAGGCGATCTGCTTAAGTCCCTCGGCGGCGCCTCACCCACCACCTATACCAGAACCAAAGCATTATCGTATGGAGGCTCTTCGTCACAGGCCGGTGAGGCATATCGGATGCTTCGCACCTCTTTGCTACTTTCGCGTGCCGGTGCGCCGCCCAAAACTACGCTGGTGGCCAGCGCCATTCCGTCCGAAGGAAAGACCACCACGGCGGTTAATCTTTCGATCGTGCTCGCCGGGACTGGCCGGAAGGTGCTCCTGATCGACGCAGATCTCCGACGGCCCCATTGCCACGAAGTATTCGGCGTCGAAAATGGCCTTGGCCTGACCGAGGCATTGACGGGAATTAAACAGCCAGCAGATCTGATCCGCCGCATAGACGGCGGCAATCTGTATCTCTTGACTTGCGGCACAATGCCGCCGAATCCGAGCGAATTGCTCGGATCGGACAAGATGCGTGAACTCTTCGAGCAGCTGAGCCAGCAATACGACTGCATAATCATAGACACGGCACCAATAACATTGGTCACGGACGCTGTGATGCTATCCACTATGGTTGACGGCGTACTGGTGGTGGCTCACAAGCGGACCGCGAGACAGCAGGTCAAAGCGGCACTTTCCCGCCTTGAGTACGCACAGGCTAAAGTATTTGGCGTCGTGCTTAACGGCGTTGACCTCGGTTTCGCCTATGACGGATATGGGAGTCAATACTACAAGCGAGGATATGCCACGAACGGCGACTCGAACAATATCGTTGACGGTAATGGGGTTAACAGCAACGCCGTTAATGGCAAGTAGACAGGTGGGCGTCACACGGCAGTTTCAAAGCGTTCAGCACGATCCGGTCAGCAGGAGATTGCGATCACTCGACCAGTTCCTGATGGTACTGATCGCCCTACTTGTCGTGTTTACACCCTTTGCTCTCGGCTCTGTATATCCGTGGCCGGCAGCGCTGATGGATATTGGCATTGGCGTTCTGGTGATTATATCGGTTCTGAAGATGGCGTTGGTGGCGCAGCCGGCGGATCTTGCCAGATGTTCGAGGATTTTCCTTTTGCTTCCACCAGTGCTTCTGTTGGCGGGCTCCCTGCTATTCCAGTTGATTCCTTTGCCGCCGCAGGTCATGCGTTTTCTGTCGCCAGCCTCTTATCGGCTTTATATGAAAGTATTCCCTGGATGGCCGCGCCTCGCGCCATTCTCAGACCAAGCATTTGTGTCAGAGTCCGTGCAACCTGCCCTCGGTTCCACAACGGCGATAAGTACCGTCCTTCCGACCATTGAAGAAGTACACCAGGGAACGCCCGCGGCTTTCACACAAAAGGTTCGGCCGCTTCTGAAAGAGGCGAATACCACGCGGCGGATCGATCTCACAAAACACTCTCAGTCATGGAAATGGAAAACGTTCCTTCCCTCAACCTGGTATCCCTTGGCGATAGCCCCGGCGCTCACACGAACCGCGCTGGTCAGATTGTTCGCCTACGCCAGTCTGTTTTTTGTAATCGTCGCATACCCATTTGTTGACGGTAGCAGTGGCGAACGACGCTTTTATCGTTACCTGCTTACGATGGTGGTGATCACCGGCGTGGCAGTCGCCGCAGTTGGATTAGTCGAGCGGGTTTATTGGAACGGCAAGATTTTATGGATGTTTGTCCCGATGGACTGGGGAACCCCTTTCCCGGGTACTTTTCCACGGGCGACCGGTCCATTTGTAGATCCGGATCATTTTGCCAACTACCTGAACATGGTGTTCCCCTTAGCCCTGGTAGGTGCGTTTTATGAATTGTATTCCAAGTCGGAACGATCGGCAGCCGCAATCCGGCTTTTGTGCGCGTCCGGCGCGCTCATAATATTGTCGGGGATTGTGCTGAGCCTTTCGCGGGCGGCGTGGATTGGGATGGCGGCCAGCGCCGTTGTTGTCTCGGTGCTTTGGGCCAATGATGAATGGGCGAAGGCGAAAGCCAAGAGCGAAAGGGAGACCGTCTCCCGACTGCGGCACAAGGAGAATGGTGTCGAACGTTTCGACGCATCAACATTTGCTCCGAGAGGGTCTATCGCCGCGGTTTCAGGTATTAGCCTGGCGACGCTTGCGCTCATAGTGCTGACCATCTTGCTGATTGTAGGCTCGCAAGGCCGGTTGCAGTCCGATGCCCGGGTGGGACAGACGATTGCGGAAGGAGGTGGTCTCGGCCTGCGGCCAATTGTCTGGGAGGATTCTCTGACAATGGTTCGGGACTTTCCCATCTTCGGGGTGGGCTTGGGCGGTTGGCCTGAGATCTTCCCGCACTATCAGCGAGGGCCTTGGAATCAGTACTATTTTCGCGAGGCTCATAACGACTATCTGCAATACATCGCCGAAACCGGATTCATAGGACTGTGCGCGCTGGTCTGGTTTGTCGTTTTGGTGGCTAGGAGCCTGTCAACTTCTCACCGTCGTTTTCCGCCCAGAGATCGGGCGTTCGTGGTCGCGCTCGGGCTGGCTCTGGCCACGATGGCATTTCACGAGACGGTCGACTTCTGCCTTCATATTCCGGCCAATGCGTTGTTGTTCACTCTGCTTTTTGCGATCACGGTTCGCATGATGTTGAGCGGAAAATCGGACGTGGTGATCACGATCGCGGAGCATCGAAGGTTTCTTCGCGTGGCTGCCTGGATGGCGGTATTCGGTGGCGCGCTCCTGATTGTTCTCACCCTGACGCAGCCGGGACTCGCATATCCATACGACATCGAGCAGGCGTCTTCTCCAGCGCGCGCGCGGGCAGTGGTAATCGAGCATCCCGCCAGCGCCCGAGCCCATCTGTCGCTGCTCAATTTGGCTTGGACGAACCTGACGCCGAATATGCGCCTTGACGAACTCGCCACAGTGACTTGGCTCGATCCTACGGATCCATTCGCACGTGATCTGTATGCGCAGATGCTGTACCAGGTCGGCAGGAAAAACGAAGCGTTGAACGAAATCGCGGAGTCGGTATTTAACTCGCCCACGGCCGAAACCCATGCCTACCTGAACAAACGAATAATCCCATGGCTTCTCGCAGCCCAACGAGAGGCAATCAGGCGGGGCCTTGTGAAAGCCGTGGCGGCTCGATACTCCGGGGCGATCAGCGGCCTGTGTGCGTTCGATGAGAGTTTGGGCGACTTGTCGGATGAGGTGCGACTATACGTCCAAGCTGCCAAGAGTGCACAAACGGCCAGCGAACAAGCCACGTATTTTGTATCCGCCGGGGAAGCAGCGGCGAGAGCGGGAAATGCTCGGATAGCTCAGGGGCTTTTCCGCCGAGCCATTAAGGCAGCACCATACTTTTCCGAATCTTACGTGAACATGCTTCTACTCGTTGATGGGCCGGCCAAAGACATTTCAACGGCCCAATCCACCACGCGCGAGGGGATTCGGAACGGCGCCGATCCTCTACGCCTATACACTGCGCTCGCGAGTGCGGCGCGGATAGGCGGAAACCGGGCGGCTGCCGAGGGCGCTATGCTAAAAGCGCTTCGCTATGATCCTTCCTTCAGCATGATCGTGCAGGTCGCGCAGTTTTATCTCGAGAGCAGCAACCCCGAGCGCGCGGTCTCGATGCTGCAAAATGCTACCGAGATCAATCCCACTTCGGCAGACGCCTTCTATTTGCTGGGGGTAGCAGAAGAGCGCGAATATCAATATTCCGCCGCGGACAGGGCATACGCGCGCGCAGCGATTCTAGCACCGCATCAGTTTCGTCCAGTTTACTCCGCATTCCGCCAACGAATGGAAAGCTCCAAGGGCTCCGGCTGAGAGCACGGCTCAACTCCGCGCGGGGGAAGCACAGTCATGAAGGTGGTGATTCTAGCGGGAGGTCTCGGTACGCGCTTGCGCGAGGAGACCGAGTATCGGCCGAAACCGATGGTACAAATTGGCGGGCGGCCAATTCTCTGGCACATCATGAAAATTTACTCACGCTATAGCTACAGGGACTTCGTGATTTGCCTGGGCTACAAGGGTGAGATGATCCGCAACTACTTTCTGAACTATGAAACGCAGAACCGGGACTTCGCGATCACCCTGGGTTCGGGAAGAGTCGAAATTCTCGGCAATCATAGTGAAGCAGGCTGGCGCGTAACGCTCGCCGAAACAGGCGATCAAACTATGACCGGAGGGCGAATAAAGCGGATCGAAAGATATGTCGGGCGCTCCGCGTTTATGGCGACTTATGGCGACGGGGTCGCCAATATAGACCTCGAGTCGCTACTCGCATTTCATCGCCGTCAAGGCAAGATCGCCACCGTCACCGCGGTCCGCCCTTCATCGCGGTATGGTGAGCTTGGCGTCGAGAATGGCAGGGCGACCCTCTTTCGCGAAAAACCTCAAGTCAATGACGGCTGGATCAACGGAGGCTTTCTCGTTTTGGAACCGCAAGTATTCGACCTGATTGAAGGCGACGCCGAGACGCTCGAGACCGGGCTACTGGTACGCCTCGTCGAGGACCGGCAGCTGGCGGTCTATCAGCATGAAGGCTTCTGGCAATGCATGGACACCTACCGTGAGATGCAGCAGCTCGACGACATGTGGGCGCGAGACATGGCGCCGTGGAGGGTGTGGTAGCTGGGAGTCGATCGGAAATTCTGGGGTCGCAAATCGGTCTTCCTCACCGGTCATACCGGGTTCAAGGGAGGCTGGCTGTCCACGTGGCTCACCGAATTAGATAGCACCGTGTATGGCTACGCCCTGCCCCCCGCGACTACACCATCATACTTCGCACTGTGTAATATGACGCACAAAGTGCGTTCTGTAATGGGCGACGTTCGCGACGCTTCATGCCTTACCCGTGCAATGCAGTCCGCAAAACCGGATATTGTGATTCATCTCGCAGCGCAACCGTTAGTGCGAGAGTCCTATCTCGAACCACTGGCCACGCTTGAGACCAATGTGATGGGCACGGCCAATCTGCTCGAAGCGATGCGCCGAACTCCCTCGGTCCGCGCCGCCGTGATAGTCACCAGCGATAAATGTTACCATCCTAACGGCGCCTCAGGCAGACATTGCGAGCACGATCGCCTTGGCGGCGTTGACCCCTATAGTTCCAGCAAGGCCTGCGCCGAGCTGGTTACAGCGGCCTACACGCAGTCCTTTTTTCAAAGTGTCGCCAACCCGATCGCAGTCGCGACTGTCCGCGCCGGCAACGTAATCGGTGGAGGGGACTGGGCGCAAAACCGGATCGTGCCCGACGCCATTCGCGCCCTTAGGCGCTCGGAGCCGCTACTGGTACGTAACCCCAACGCGATTCGCCCGTGGCAACACGTGATCGAACCGCTCGCTGGCTATCTGATGTTGGCCGGCAAACTTTTCGAGGAGGGTCTGAAATGGGCCGGCGGCTGGAATTTTGGACCCGGCCGCGGCTCTGAAATAACTGTCGGCCAACTGGCCGATCTACTGATCGCGAATTGGGGAACTGGGTCCTGGCATCGGAGTCAAGAGCGCAACGCCCGCCCTGAGACGGCGGCCTTGCGCCTGAATAGTACAAAGGCACTTGCTGAGCTCGGCTGGTCTTCGCGCCTCACTATTGAAGAAACAATAGACCTCACGATTGATTGGTACCGTCGTGCGCTGCACGCAGATAACGGCGACATGTACGCTTTCAGCGCTCAACAAATCCATCAGTATGACGGGCAATGAGCAACCCGGAGGTCGCTTGAGGGTTACAGAAACCAGAAAGCAGTGCGAGCGAAACGACCGAAAACCCAAGTGTCTCGGCTGCGGGGACTTTTTGCCTAAGCCGTTTCTGGATTTAGGACGGACTCCTTTAGCGAATAGCTTTTTAAAAGCGTCAACCGATTGCGCCAGCGAGCAGATGTTTCCCTTAGCGGTCGCATATTGTGAAACCTGCCATCTGGTTCAGCTTCTGGATACGGTGCGACCGGAGAAGATATTCTGTGAGTACGCTTATTTCTCGACTTATTCCGAGAGCTTCCTTGAACACGCGCGGATCATGGCGCAAGCTCTAAGCGATCGGCTCTCACTCAATTCGAGCAGTAGGATTCTGGAGATAGCAAGCAATGACGGCTATTTGCTTCGACATTTCAAGCAGCGTGGGATGGAAGTTCTCGGAGTCGATCCCGCTCAGAATATAGCGGCTGAAGCTAATAAGCAGGGCATCCCCACTCTGTGCCGGTTTTTCAACCGGGACCTTGCGTTCGACATCGTGCAAGGTTTCGGCAAGGCAGACCTGATTGTCGGTAACAACGTCCTAGCGCACGTTCCCGAGATTAACAACTTTCTTTTAGCGGTCGCGGATTGCCTGAAGGCCGAAGGAGCAGTGGTCTTCGAGTTCCCTTACGTTCGCGAATTGCTGGACGAAGTGGAGTTCGACACCATTTACCATGAACACGTGTTCTATCTTTCACTTAGCGCGATCCAGATTTTGGCTGACCGCGCGGGTCTCGAATTATTCGAAGTCATCCGACAGCCGGTCCATGGCGGATCGCTCCGGGTGTTTTTACAGCACCCTCGGGTGCGGCCAGTCGCGGGAAGCGTTACCAGGATGTTAAGCGAAGAAACTCGAATTGGCCTGACCAGCAGCGCGCGTTACGCATCACTGGCTCCGCAGGCGAGCAAGCTGAAATACCAATTACGTTCGATGCTTTGCGAAATCAAAGCGGCTGGCAAGCGAATCGCCGTCTACGGTGCGCCGGCCAAGGGCAACACGCTTTTGAACTTCTGCGGGATCGGCAGGGATTTGCTGGACTTCACTGTTGACCGCAGTCCGCATAAACAAGGTAGGCTTCTGCCCGGGTCGCATTTGCCGATTTTGCCGCCCGAGGAGTTGCTGGCTCGGATGCCCGAATTCACTGTTATCCTGCCGTGGAATATAGCGCGCGAAATCATTGAGCAGCAGAAGGAGTACCTGCAACGAGGAGGGAGATTTATTGTTCCAGTCCCCCGGCCTCGAGTGGTTGAGTCGGCGGCCGATTAGAGCCGCTCTCTCCGGCGGGTAACGATAAAGGGATGTAATAAACGGCACAGCCTCTCTACGGTAATGTCTAACGGACACATGAAATTCAGCGCGACTGCGCTTCGCGGGGCCTATGTCGTGAGTCCAGAGAAAATAGCAGATGAGCGAGGGTTCTTCGCTCGCACGTTCTGTCGGCGAGAATTTGAGGCTTTTGGTCTTAACCCAAATCTGGTCCAATGCAGCGTCTCCTTCAGTCGGCGGCGCGGTACATTGCGAGGGATGCACTACCAATTGGCACCTCACGCCGAAGCAAAATTGGTACGCTGCACCAAGGGGACCATCTACGACGTAGTTGTGGACCTTCGCCCGCACTCGCCGACTTTCGGAAGCTGGTTTGGAGTCACTCTCAGTGCGCAGAATCGGCTGATGCTTTATGTTCCTGAAGGAATGGCCCATGGGTTTCAGACTTTGCAGGTGGAAAGCGAAGTCTTCTATCAAATGTCCGCATTCTACTCGCCAGAGCATGCAGTTGGGGTTCGATGGAACGACCCGGCATTCGGCATCGAATGGCCGATTGCGGAGCCGATTATTTCGGCCGGCGACCGGGCGTATCCGTCCTTTGCTGGATGAAGCGGGTTTTACTAACCGGCGCTTCTGGTTTTATCGGCTCCCAGAGCCTCCCGCATTTGATTAGGCGCGGGTACGAGGTTCACGCTATCACGTACCGCAACCTGCCGGGGAACCACAACGGTATTCACTGGCATCGGGTTGACTTGCTTAATAGCCACATTGTGCATGATGTTTTATTCGAGATTGCTCCAACCCATCTGTTGCATTTTGCATGGTATGCGGAGCCGGGAAAATACCAGCAGGCGGCACAGAATTCAGAGTGGTGCAGGGCCGGGATGACATTGTTGCGTGATTTCGCCGCGTCAGGCGGCCGACGCGCAGTATTTGCTGGAACCTGTCTGGAATATGATCTCTCCTATGGATACTGCTCGGAGGCTTCTACTCCCTGCGTTCCGGCCACTCCGTACGGCGCCAGCAAGTTTGCACTCGCTCAAATGGTCGCAGGCTTGCCGCCCGCAGGGGTGAGCACAGCCTGGGGCAGAATATTTCACCTGTATGGGCCAGGCGAGCATCCGAGCCGTCTGGTAGCTTCAGTGATTCGATCCCTACTGCGCAATGAACCCGCGCATTGCACGCATGGACACCAGGTGCGCGATTTTACACATGTCTCCGATATCGCGTCTGCCTTCGTTGCGCTGCTCGACAGCGCGGTCGAGGGAATAGTAAATGTCGGTTCGGGCAAACCGGTTTCTATTAGAACGTTAGTGTTAACGATTGCGGAATTGATCGGCGCACCAGATCTAGTCACTTTCGGCGCAATCGCGACGCCTCCCAACGACCCACCGCTGCTCATTCCCAATTCCAGCCGGATTCGTGATCAACTTGGTTGGGCGCCGCGGTGGGCGCTGAGTGAGGGCCTCGCCCACACTGTTGATTGGTGGCGTACTAATAGTGTCGGCACGAACGCCCAGGCATGAACCTTCAACCTGCTTCCGCAACTTTCTCGGCTGACAGGTCAGGCTTGACCGGTGGACGGTTACTTGCCCGCAATACGCTCTTGAGCATCGTGGGCGCGTCGGCACCACTTGCTTTGGGCTTGATCGCAATACCAATCCTGGTACGTGAACTCGGCGCCGAGCGCTATGGTATTCTTACCTTATCTTATATCGTCGTCGGCTACCTTGGACTCTTTGATCTAGGCCTCGGACGCGCTGCCACGCAGCAAATATCCGACTCTATAGGGGCCGGTGAAAGCGAGCGGATCCCAGCGATTTTCTGGACTTCGATGCTCGTAATGTTTGCCCTAGGTATAGGCGTAGCGGCGATCGTAGTAGGTATCTCGCATTGGCTGGTCTATAGCATCCTTAACATTCCGTCGCCAATGCGACCTGAATCCGTCGGCGTCTTCCTTGTGCTGGGGGCCGTCTTGCCGTTCATACTGAGCGGGTCCTGCTTAACAGGCACGCTTGCTTCTTTTCAACGATTCGACTTGACGACCGCTGTGGGTGCATCGACAGGGGTATATTCCCTAGCCGCGCCCTTAGTGGTTTTGATCTTCACCCACAACCTAGTGTGGATCGTGGCCATTCTGGTCATTGGAAGGTTGGGTGCCTGGCTAGTCGGTCTGACATTATGTCTGTGGCTCGTCGTACCCGGTTTAGCCACGAACATTTGTCCCTCACGCACATCGCTCAAGCTGCTCCTGTCATTTGGCTGGTGGATCACGATAAGCGGCATAACCAGTCCACTTATGGCTTATCTAGACCGCTTCGTGATCGGTTCGATGCTGTCGATCGCTGCTATTTCTTATTACTCTGTGCCGTATCAAATGGTAAACAAACTCTCGATGCTCTCGTTAGCTATGGCGGGGGTTCTTTATCCGGCCTTTTCGGCAACTGCGCGAACGGATCCGGATCGAGCATCGATCTTATTCGAACGTTCCAGTCGCTATGCTCTGCTGGCGCTGTTTCCAGGCGTGTTGATTCTGTTTCTCTTCTCTCCGGAAATATTGACCATATTCTTCGGGACCGCGTTCGCCCGACCAGGCTGCACGGTGATGCGCTGGTTGTTAATCGGTGTCCTCGTAAATGGCCTAGCGCAGATTCCATACGGTTTGGTGATAGCCGCCAATCGGCCGGACTTGACTGCCAAGTTTCATATGGCGGAAACGCCAATATATTTCGTCGCGCTTTTTCTGCTGTTGCGCCGATTCGGCGTCGCGGGAGCGGCCGCCGCATGGACATTACGAGTTACGATCGACGCATTCGCGCTGTTCGCAGCGGCGGCGATAATCCTTCCGGGCACTAAAGCGGTGATAGCGCAAATCGCTTGGCTTACTTTGATAGCGTCCCTCCTGCTCGGATGCGGGGCGATGCTGCCAGTGTTGGCATACCGAATCGTCGGGACCGTGACCGCTCTTTTGGTTTATCTTGTCGTTGGATGGTATCAAGTACTCGATCGCACCGATCGGGCTGTGTTTCTGCACGAACTGAAGAGACCTAGATTCAAGGCTCTGGCTCCCAGCTAAGACGCCAGCGACTATGGAAGCCTCACTGGACATTAGCGAGAGCACGGCTCGACTGATTCGATCCACACCGTGTCCGCGATGCTACCTATGCGGAGCCTTCGGTGAGATGTTGTACGAGGGGATGCGCGACAGGTTATTCGACGCGCCCGGTGAATGGAATGTGCGCAGATGTCCGAATCCAGATTGTGGCTTGCTTTGGCTCGACCCGATGCCCACAGAGGAGGACATAGGTAAGGCTTACGAAACATATTATACCCATCAGCCGGCGTCGTTAGTTGGCGGCCGGGCCACTCGATCGCCTCTGCGTCGAGGCGTCGGCAGAATAAAGCGAGCGTACGTCGATCTGGAATTCAATGCGGCTCCATCGCTCCTTCGCCGGCTCCTGGCTGCTCCAATTTATCTGATGCCCTGGTACCGTTCCGAACTCGAGTTTCCGCTTCGAGCCTTGAGCGACCCCAAAAAGGGACGCATGCTGGACATCGGTTGCGGTTCAGGGGCTCTCGTCGATCTTGCCACCCGCATGGGCTGGGATGCGGAAGGAATTGACGTTGATGCAAAGGCAATTGAGTCAGCGCGACAAAGAGCTGTGCCGGTTCGCCAGGGTCTATTGCCTGATCAACGGTTTCCGAACGCCGCCTTCGATCTGTTGATCAGCAATCACGTTATCGAACACGTCCATGATCCACTGTCTCTCTTAAAGGAGTGTCGAAGGATTCTGTCGCCCAAAGGCAGGCTTGTGATCTCCACGCCGAATGCGAGAAGCATTTTACACTCTCGGTTTTTGGACAGTTGGTTCGCGCTCGATCCACCTAGACATCTCCACATCTTCACACCGCTCGGCTTAGGACACCTTGCGCGGGCTGCGGGTTTTAAAGTTGCGGTCGTCAAAACAACGGCACGGGGCGCCGCGTCAACGGCAATCTACAGCAGGAACATTCGAGCGTCCGGGCATATAACCAGCGATTCGCTGCGTTCGCGCTTCTATCTTTACGGTTTGCTGCAAGGCTTGCACCAGGCTCGCGTGACGGCGTCCGATGCCTTTGCGGGTGAGGACCTCACGCTTGAGGCCGCGATAAACGTGGCTCAGTAGCGTACGACACATCGTTGGCACCTCCGCACTATGCACACCCATAAGCAATTATTGCGAACACTTGTGACACACATACCGCATTCGATACTGGATGCCATAGTACGAACGCGGAGAAACAATGCTGCGTTCAGACGCTGGTCGGACAACGTCGCTGATCAGTTCCGGGGACGCGACGTAACCATCCGCGCTGGACTTGCCAAGGGCTTAGTCTTCAATAGTGGTCATTCGAACGTCGGCTACACTTTTGCCCGTAGCGCGCTGGAGCCAGACACCGAGTTGGGCCTTCTCACAGTGTTGCAACCAGGAATGACTTTCTACGATATCGGTGCGAATTTCGGTTGGCTCTCAATCATTGCGGCGAGACTCGTAGGAGCGCAAGGCAAAGTCCTCTCTTTTGAGCCGCTCGAAACGAACGTCCAAATCATCGAACACAATATCCGGGCGAATAACCTCGGCAACATGACGGTTTTGCCCTTTGCGCTTGGCGCTACCGACGGACCAGCATCGTTCTTATTGTCTTTGCAACCGTCATGGGGAATGCTCGCCGCGACCGGCAAGCAACCGGCTGCACCCACCGGCGAAACCACTCTCGCAGTCAAGCAGTTGGATACTGCTATTCGGGAATATCTATTGCCGTCACCGCATCTTATCAAGATCGACGTGGAAGGAGCAGAAGTGGATGTACTAACGGGCGCGGCGGATGTCATAGCATCATATCGACCGCTTATGTTCATTGAACTTCACGACACCAACCGGACAGTGATGGATGTTTTGCAGCAATATGGTTATAGCGCATGTTTGCCGGGCACTTCCGTATCGATCATTGATGCCCCTGGAAATGTCCATGTGTTCGCCGTTCCACAGGAGCGTGAAGATCGAATGAACCTGCTTCGAACCTTTCAGGATCCAACCTTTCCCCAATGCGCTCGATGTCATCAAATCGGCACGGGCGCCGACCAGTAACAAAAACTGGCAAGTGCGGCCATTCGAAGCGGTTTCGACAATTCTCGAGAATCTCGTGTCAGCCACGCCACTCATTACAACCGTGATCCCCACATACCGCCGGCCGCACTTGCTCCGCCGCGCGATTCGCAGTGTTTTGGATCAAAGTTATCCGCATTTCAAGATTTGCGTTTACGATAACGCCTCCGAAGATGAAACCGCCGAGGTGGTGAACAACCTGGCGCGGCAGGACCCCCGCATCCACTACCATTGTCATCCCAACAATATCGGGGCGCAGGATAATTTCATCTTCGGTCTCTCCCGAACCGAGACGCCATATGTACACCTGCTTAGCGATGACGACTTTCTTTTGCCCTCCTTCTTTGCTCAGGCGACCTCGGCCTTAGACAACAACCCGGGCGCCGCTTTCTTTTCGGGAGGCATGTTGTCAGCGAATACTGATGGAGGCGTCAGGGCGCTGCTTCGGTATGGACCGGAAACGGACCAAGCTTACCGTCCACCAAAGCTCTTTCAGTTGTTAGCCTCGTACACGAGGACCTGGACAAGCGCAATTTTCCGACGCGTTGCCTTGGAAGCGCTGGGTGGGCTGAAAAAGGAGACGAGCTATAGTTTTTCAATTGATTTACTTTTGCGCTCGGCGACCCGCTTCGAAGCCGTATTGTCAGACGCGCCTGTTGCAGTATTCACAGTCCACGCAGGATCGAGCTCAGTTGCGGAAGCAAAAGAGGCATTTGAATCGCTGTTGACGTTGCGTTTTTTCGAGAGTGTCAACGCAGCGGTCGATAGCGCTCTCAGAGACAACATTGTTACAGCCAAAGACGCGCTGGCAATGAAGGCGCTATTTCGTACAACGATGGAACGCACACTATTTCGGGGGGCGCTAGGGATGATAGCGCGGCAGGAGCTCCACCTTTCACTTGGTGCCTCGAAGCTGCTCGCCGAAGTATTCAACCGGAGAGCAAAGGCGCGAATAATCCGGCTCGCGGCGATGGACAATAGAATCGGTTTACTTTCACGCTTCACGTTGAGGAACATCAGAGCCGCCCGGAAGCTCTGGTTCTTAAATAGAGCGGCCACGCATAATTCGCACTACTCCGATTTGGTTAGGCGCCGTTTGTTGGAATTAGCGTGAATCCGAACACGCCGAACGCCGAGGCAGACGAGTAGAGCGCGCACGTCGCATGGATGCACAAATTACAACGTTGATTCCAACTTATCGTAGGCCTCAATTACTCGTCCAAGCAATTCGTAGCGTATTAAACCAGACTTACCGGAATTTTGAACTCCACGTGTTCGACAACGCCTCAGGCGATGATACCGCTCGCGTGGTTCAGGAATTCGCCAACGAAGACCAGCGGGTCAAGTACCACTGCCATCTCGCGAATATCGGTCTGATGCAGAACTTTCGCGCCGGAATAGAAAGCGTATCGACTCCCTATTTTAATCTTTTGAGCGACGACGATTATTTGCTGCCCGACTTTTTCGAGACTGCCATCCAAGGGATCTCCGCTGGCAATGATTTCGGATTTTTCTTCGGAGGACTTTTGTTCTTCGACGGACGCCAGGTAGTTGCCGCTCCTGTTGAGCGCTGGGGGATTGAGGGAGCGGTAGCCCCAGAACAGATGTTTAAGGCACTTTTTCACCCCGGGGGCTGGATAACCTGGACGAGCTCCATGTTTAGAACGGCTGCCGTGACTGGAGCGGGAGGTCTGAGGCCAGAGCTGGGATATGGTGGTGATGTGGAACTTCTAGGTCGGCTTTCGATCCGAAATGCGGCCTTTGTTTCGCGCAAGCCCTGCGCCGTCATCAATGTGCATCACGCCAGCGCGGCTGCCCTCGATCGTCACAGAGAGTACTCGGCCGATAAGCTGCTCGACGTCATTGAAAGTCTCGAACTCGAAATAGGGAAGGTCGAAAGCGCGTGGCTGACACCGCTGCGGAACACGCGCGCGATGCGACAGGTGCTCAGAAGCGGCCTCGAGTGGCGCTTTTTGCGGCAGGCACTCGTATCGTTGGCCCAATGTCGACGCGAATCTGCTTTAGAGACAGCAGAGACTCTGAAGACTCGCTGCGGGCGCGCCGGCCTGGCCGCAGTAGTGCGCCTGGCGGCAAGCCCTGGGCCATCAGGCTTGGCTGCACGTCTCGGGCTTCGCTCGCTTCGCCGCGCTCGATGGCACTGTCGGAGGCGCGTTCAGCAATGGCGATCACAAAAGTACACGAATGCCGTCGAGTATGCAGCCGGTCTTATAACACCAGACACTCCTACACAGTATAGTTGACGAAAGCCAACGCACCGGGCAAAAGCGGGAACACGGTGCCGGGCGCTCGAGCACGTTAGCGTGGTCGGGCTCCAAAAACCCACGTCAGTATTTTCGCGAGCATATGTCTACACATTAGCGCATGCGCTATTCCACACGGTTAAAGGTCGCGATACTGCATGGGATGCTCGGCGCAGGCAATGGCGGTTCCGAGGCCTGCGCGATGTGGGCGGCGCAAGCCCTGAAAACCGACTTCGCGGTGTCGCTCGTGTCAGCCGGTCCGGTCGATCTGGCTCAATTGAATCTGTTTTATGGCACCGCGCTCGACCCGCGGGACATAAATATTCGCACTCTACCGATCCCGCGGCTTTTAGCTAAGAACTATGCTCCCTCGGCATTGCGTGGAGCCTTCGTGAGCCGTGCATTGAAATCGATCGCCCGCGAGCATGAGATACTGATCAGTACTTACAATTGTGCTGACTTCGGGATGCCGGCTATCCAACGTATAGCTGATTTTTCGTGGGATGAGGACGTCCGACGTAGGTTTGACCCTACGCCCAGTGGCGTATACGGCGTGTTTCATCGTGTGCGATGGCTGCGAAGCCTTTATCTACGAGCCTGCGGATTTGTTGCTCAACCATCGGGTCGGACGCCGCTTTCCGCTGACGATCTTATTGTTGCCAATTCGCGTTGGACCGCCGCCAAACTGTACGAACGTTACGGAACGCTAGCTCGCGTAATCTATCCGCCCGTGGCTGGCGAAATGACCGCTGTCCCATTCGAAGATCGCAAGGATGACTTTGTATGTGTGGGGCGCATCTCGTCCGAAAAGAGAATAGAACGGATGATCCGGATCGTCGCTTCTGTACGCAGGCGTGGTCATGATGTGCGCATCCGAATCGTCGGCCACCTTGATACCTCTCAGTATTCGCGCTCGATAATTGCCCTAGCCCGCCGGCATCGTGACTGGATATGCCTCGAGGGACGAAAGGTAGGGACTGAGAAAGTCCGACTATTGAGTACCTGTCGTTACGGAATTCACGGTCGCGAGGGTGAAGCGTTCGGCATCAGTGTCGCGGAGATGATCAAAGCCGGTTGCATTGCTTTCGCTCCAGCGGAGGGAGGACCTGCTGAGATCTTGAATCATGAGGCTCTGCTTTTTCGCGACGACGAGGACGCCGTTGAAAGAATAATCGAGGTCCTCAACCGTCCGAAGCTGCAGCGAGAGCTGGTTGGTCATCTCCGTCGCCAGAGTGAACAATTCTCAGCGGACAGTTTTATGGCTGGTATCCGCGAAGTTGTGAATGACTTTGTTTGTCAAGCGCCTTCAGTCTCGATTGGCTTACTGAGGAAAGATAACGCGAAGGCATGTTGAACGAACTATGCCTACGTTGTCGAACGCCCCTTCGGCGCCTGCGGCTCGGTCTGAAGGGCCGCCACTATGCCGACTTGTGACTCGTGAAGTCGAGATCAGAGCGTACGACCTGTTTTGTATTCGCGGCAGAGCTTTAGGCACTTGAGCACGACTGCCATTTGTTGCTTTTACGAAGCGTATCCGCCGGCGAGCGGGGCGGCAAGTGTCAGCTACAACTTGGCGAAGTTCTTTCCCGGAGATAGCTTGTTGGTCCAGCTCGGCAGACGTGACCAGAAATTTGTCACGACTGACGGCGTCCGTATCGTCACTCTGGCAGGCGCGACAGAATCCCGGCGGGAACGACTCACGCGGCTTCCCCGCTTGATCCGCCGAATGGTAGCCGAAATAGCCAAAGCCAATTCGCCCGTGATCATCCTGGAGGGCGCTTCCTGGGCGATCTACCATTGGCTCCTGTCGCTGCGGCTACGGCGGACGGCACCGCAAAGGAAAATAATCTACCATTCACACAACGTCGAGTATCTGCTTCGCGTCCAGCGGCACGGTCAGGCTGTAGCCAGATTCACTCTATGGGCCGAAGGTCGTTTACTGAGACAGGCCGATCTCGCAACGGCAGTCTCAGAAATCGACCGGGACCATTTCGCTCGTCTGTATGGGGTCAGACCGGTACTGCTGCCAAACGGAGTAGACATAGAAAGGTTTGCCCACCCCGACCTCGACGCGGTGAATCGCATGAAAAACCTCTACCGCCTGGACCGGCAGACCTTGGTCTTCTCCGGGTTTTATGCGTATCCCCCGAATCGCGAAGCAATCGACTTCCTTGTCGAATCGGTAATGCCGGCGCTGCGCAAACGGTGTCCATTCGCCACGCTCGCACTTACCGGTGGGGGAGTTCCATACCAAGAACCATGGATCAGGAACGTCGGCTCTATCGAGTATCGAGACTTTGCGGCCTTCATAGCGGGATGCGGGATTGCAGTCGCACCCATATTTACTGGTTCCGGAACGCGGCTCAAAATCCTCGAAGCGATGGCGGCTGGTATCCCCGTTGTCGCGACACAGAAAGCTGCCGAAGGCCTCTCTTTGATTCATGGTGAGGATGTTCTTTTCGCCCGCGACACGCTTGAATTTGTCAATAGTCTAACGAGGCTGCTCGACAATCCTGAACTGGCGGCCGCTCTGCGCGACCGAGCACGGCTCACGGTCGCGCGATTTTCTTGGAAACGACTCATTCGCGACGTCGAACCCTCCATTTTCACGAATGAACTCAAGCCGCAGCTAGAGGCGGCATTGGCACACGCATAGCACGGAATGCAGCGGTCGAGGATTTCTGCACAGAGGCCTGCAGGCACGCGACCATTCGCAGAATCGAGAGTGGTCGCGCATCCTGCACAACATTACGCGGAAGCGCGACGGTCATGAAAGTCTGTCTCGTTCATAATTCCTATGGTCGTAGGAGCGGCGAAGAAGCCGCCGTCGATGGCCTTGCGGAATGCCTGGTGATGAAAGGCCATGATGTTGTGCACTTCGACAGGACCAGCGAAGGCCTCCGGGAGCGATCCTCTGACAAAGTCGCGGCGTTTTTCAGTGGCATATACAGTTACGCAAGACGCCGGGAGTTCGCCACATTCCTGAGCACACATCGGCCGGATATCATACATATAAATAATCTGTATCCGCTGATTTCGCCCTCCATCTTGGACGAGGCCGTGCGCTTCAAGATTCCGGCCGTCATGACATTGCACAATTATAGGCTTTTGTGTCCGACCGGGCTCCTGATGGTGCGCGATCAGATCTGCGAGCGCTGTGCGCAGGGTGCAGAATGGTGGTGCGCGATCCGGAACTGTACCGGAGAGCGTCCAAAAAGCGTCGCCTACGCTGTCCGCAACTGGGTGGCGAAACACCGGCGCTCCTTCAATGCGATCAGCCGATTTGTCGCGCCAACCTATTTTGTGAAGTCGGTCATGATGCGGTATGGGTACGCCCCGGACCGAATAGCTGTCGTTCCTTATGTCTTAAATTGGGATTGGACAGGGCTTAAAGCCGGCGTCGGTAAATACGTGGGATTTGTCGGGAGGATAAGCCCCGAGAAAGGTATTGGGGTGATAATTGAGGCCGCTCGGCTAAATCCTGATATCGAATTCCGTTTTGCGGGACACCACTCGCAGATGCCTCAGGTCGTTCGTGAGGCGCCGAGGAACTGCGTATTTGTGGGACCAGTCGATCGCGCCCGTCTTGGAGAGTTCTTCGCTGATTCACGCCTTATTGTATTTTCCAGCACTTGGTATGAGACATGTGGCATCAGCCTCTTGGAGGCTATGGCTCATGGCAGGGCCGTGATCGTCTCACGATTGGGTGCGCCGGCGGAAACAATTGAGAATGGTCGGACCGGTATATATTTCGCACCCGGCGATGCCGCCGACCTCTCCGATAAAATACGTTACTTGTGGAAGCTTCCGGAACTTTGCCGAATGATGGGACAGGAGGCGCGAGCCAAGGTGCTCCGGGATTTTTCCCCGGACAAGGCTTACGACGGCATTCTCAAAGTATATGCGACGGCTATTGAATCAGAGAATTCGTCGCGCCCTGCGTGAGACACGCGATTCGGCAGTTTCTCGTTGTCTGCCTGCATAAAAGCTGTTCAAGCCAAGGTCCACACACCGGCGCCGTGATTGTTCGAATCAGCGTGAGAAAGCGCTGGCCGCCTCAGAGCTATATTCGATGGCAAAAGTCCTGTTGGCTGCATGGGCCTGCGATCCGTGCAAAGGGTCCGAGCAGGCGGTTGGATGGGAATGGCTGAACGCTATCCGCCGGAATAACGCGGTGTGGGTAATAACAGCCGACTTTCAGCGCGACAGTATCAAGCGCGCAGTGAAGGACCGGCCTGCAGAGTTTCGCGACGTATGGTTTCACTACGTCCCATCCAAGCCGTGGCACTATACTCAACCTAACCGCTTTTGGGAATTCTGCGAACGCTCGATTGCGAAGCCCATAATGCATTGGTCGTATAAGCTTTGGCAGTGGGACGCATACAATCTGGCTTGTGACTTACATGCGTCGGTTCATTTCGATCTCGCTCATCAGCTAACGTTTGTCGGATTTCGATTTCCCGGGCATCTATGGAAACTTGGCATTCCATTCGTTTGGGGACCTATCGGCGGGCTTGAGAACACGCCCTGGAACCTCCTGCCATCGATGGGTATTCGCGGCGCAGTGTATTACGGCGCGCGGAATTTCGTGAATTCGATGCATCGTAGTCTGCTTCAGCAGCCGCGCAAGGCCTTAGCCGCCGCAGGGCCGGGGGTGATAGCGGCGACCGGCGGTATCCGCCGCGAAATACGGCGCATATATGGAGTGAACTCGGAAGTAATCTGCGAGGTCGGTCTGCCATCGGAAACCGCGCCGAAATTTCTGTTGCGCCTTACTGGAGAACCTCTGCAACTGGCATGGAGCGGACGCCTTCTGCCCGGCAAGGCCCTGCACCTTCTGTTGCGTGCGATGGCGAACGTGGCCGATATCATCGACTGGCGGCTTCACATTTACGGCGACGGTCCGCTAAAGGCAGCCTGGCAGCGGCTCGCCGTCAAAGCGAATCTAGGTCCGCGAGTAGTGTGGCACGGCCATGTATCGCGGTCCGAGGCGCTCGCTGGTCTTAGATCAGCGCATCTGTTCGTGACAACCAGCCTCAAAGACCTTACGTCCACCGTAGTCCTCGAAGCATTGGCTGAAGGAGTTCCAGTGCTATGCCCGGATCATTGCGGGTTTCCCGACGTGGTCGATAGGACCTGCGGTGTGCGTCTGCCGATAGGCACAGCGGCAGAGTTCAAGCGCGCGCTTGCTGAGGCGATCATTAGATTAGCGGGCGACGAGAGCGAGCGGCGGCGGCTCGCCGCGGGCGCCCTCGTGCGAGCACCACAATTCGGTTTGAGCGCTAAAGCAGAGGCAATCGAGAGTGTGTATCGGCGGGTGCTGGAATCATACAATACTCACTCGCTTTCGCTCAACTCCGCCGGCCAGGGCAGTGCCCGACACTAGGTATAAGACAGTCACGTCGCGGCTTCGCAATTCCGAGGTCCAGCTCGCTGGTGTAGTCGCCAGCCTTTATGCAACGTCGTTTGGCGGCCTATCCTGGATCATGCTCTGGGTGGCGATCAACACCGGACCCGACAACATAGACCTGGACGCAATCGGAGGAAGCTGGTCTGGATGTCTTAACGGCGTTCGAGCGACATTCCCACTCGCGGTATTTGCTTTATGGCCCATTTATCTGATGTTGTCCGGGCGCGGAGTAATTCGCCGGGCTACGTTGCCGGAAAAGTTATGGATCTTTTACGGATTCGTGTGCATCGTCGCGACTGTCTATGTGGAACCGTGGTTCGATTTCGCATATTGGGGCTTCGCCTGGTTTTCAGTCTTCGCCTCGATTGAAATGTATATGCAGGAAAGGCGCGACTCGCTCGATTGCGCGATCGCACTAAACCGTCTCACTTGGCTGCTATGCTCGTTCGTGCTGATCAGCGTCGTGTGGGTCGGACGCGGCGCGCTTACCGCAGAGACTGCGACGGGGTTGAGCGGCTATGGCGTAAACAGTCGGCTACCGACGGTTGGGGGAATGCCAATGGTACGGGCGACGGGAATAGCGCGGCTAGCCGCTATTCCGGCCTTGTTGTCCTTTGTCTGGGTATGGAACACGTCCGGCGTCGCTCGCGGAATATCGGCGGCTGTCTTTCCGCCAACGCTGTATCTGGTCTGGGTGATGCAATCGCGGGGAGCCACGGCCTCGTTCGCGTGCGCGATTTTATTTTCCCTGATCCTGATGGGAGGACGGGGGCGGCGGATCAGCTTCGCGGTGTTGGCCTTGGTGGGCGTAATTTGCGTCTGCGGTTTCATTTCCAACGATAGCATTCACCATGCCTATCTTTACGCTATGCGAGGAGAGGAGGGACAGGTCTTATCCTCGATGTCCGGCCGCACCACTATTTTCCGGGAATCCCTCGCGGCTATTGGCAATGCACCTTATATTGGATACGGCCCACAGGCTGACAGGCTCTCAAACATCGGCAATGCACAAAACAGCATCTTGTACGCACTGTTGTCCGGTGGATTCATCGGCGGCTCGGGATTTGTCGCGGGTCTTGCGGTTGCCTGGCTGATGTTGTTTCGCGTGCTTCGACGGCGTCATCTGCTGAGGCCGGTCGAGCGACTGACGCTCATCCAGACCGCAAGTGTGCTCGCATTCTTCACGATGCGCAGCTATCCAGAGAATGGCGCGGCATTGTACAGCGTCGATCTGCTGGTAATGCTGCCGGCGATAGTTTTTATCGCCGAGGCTGACCGCAAGCTTCAGCGTATATTACGGACCGGTGTCGTCCGCGGTCTTGCGGATCAGGCCGCGCGCGGCTCCTACCGCTCCAGTTGTTCATCCGCATGATGTAAACTCTGGCCGCAGCCTGAAAGAGTAAACCTACTTGCCTGAGCCTGGTTATGGGCTCTCAGACTAAGGCTTTGTCAGACCCGACCGCGATCATCGGATTGCTCAAGCGTATCTGATTATTACTCATCATTTAGCTTACCGTCCGATCACTACCTTCAGAAGCTACAAGGAGGCCTGAAATGCTGGGGCATGTCCGGAAGGCACTGGTTTGCGGCGCAGGGGGTTTCATCGGTTCGCACCTGGTAAAACGCCTGAAACGCGAGGGGTTTTGGGTACGTGGCGTGGATCTCAAATATCCTGAGTTTGGACCGACACATGCCGACGAATTCATAAGAGGCGACCTGCAGGATGCTGCGATCTGTCGCATGGCGATCACGGGAATCCATGACGTCTACCAACTGGCCGCCGATATGGGCGGAGCTGGATACGTTTTCACTGGCAACCACGACGCGATGATTATGTACAGATCCGCACTGATAAACTTGAACGTGATTCAAGCGGCGGCGAAGAGAGACGTGCGGCGCATCTTTTTTTCCTCATCGGCATGTATCTATCCGGCATACAATCAAGAGGATCCAAACAACCCTGACTGCGCGGAAGATTCGGCCTATCCAGCGGCGCCCGACAGCGAGTACGGCTGGGAAAAACTTTTTAGCGAGCGCCTCTATTTGGCGTATCACCGCAACACGGGTATCGCCGTTCGCATAGCCCGTTTTCATAATATTTTCGGACCGGAAGGCATTTGGGATGGCGGACGGGAAAAAGCGCCGGCCGCAATCTGCCGCAAAGTGGCTCAAGCTCACGAGGGCGGAACGATCGACATTTGGGGTGATGGCCGGCAGACACGATCTTTTCTTTACGTCGACGAATGCGTCGAGGGCATAAGGCGGTTGGTCGACTCGGATTTCACCGGACCGATGAACATCGGTTCGGAAGAGATGATCACGATCGACGATCTCGCACGAATGGCTATGAAGATCGCCGGCAAGCATCTGCTGCTGAAGCACGTGGCCGGGCCGCTCGGCGTGCGGGCAAGAAATTCGGATAACCATCTGATTCGGCAAAACCTGGGATGGGCACCCAGTCAACCTCTCGAAGAAGGCATGCGAACCACCTATCGGTGGATCTCGATGCAAGTAGCGGCGTCACGAGTGGAATCGCCGGCACGTTCGATTCAGTTCGCGGCGCGATAAAAGCGTCCGCGTAAGCAAAAGGAGAGGTTATGGAAACCAACGGAGAACGCGATCTGTTGGCGCTGGAGGATAGGAACGAGGCGGAATCGAGGGTTGAAATTCTCGGTTGTCGAGTGAGCAAAGTCACACTGTCCGTGGCACTGGGTCTGATTGAAGGATGGATACAACGGCCCGCCCAGAAACCACGCTACGTAGTGGCGACTGGTTTTCACGGTCTCTGGGAGGCTCAGAAGGATCCCGAATTTCGGAAAGTGCTGAATTCAGCCGATCTGTTTTGTCCAGATGGAATCGCGCCGGTCTGGCTATCGCGCTTGAATGGCGAAGCTCTTCCAGAACGAGTGCCGGGGCCGGATTTACTTACCGCTTTTTTGGCTAGAGCTGACAAGGCTCAATACAGCAGTTTCTTTTTCGGCGATACGGATGAGACCCTTGCTGCGCTTCAGGAGCAGGTACGACAAACTTATCCAGGTCACCGAATCGCCGGCGCGCTGGCCCCGCCATTTCGAGCGATGACCTCAGGCGAAGACTCTGCAACTATTGAGAAGATCAACAAGGCCAAACCGGATGTCCTCTGGGTGGGCCTGGGCATGCCCAAACAGGACTGGTGGATTTACAATCATCTGGAACGTCTGCGCGTGCCGATCGTGATCGGAATTGGGGCTGCATTTCGTTTTCTAAGCGGGGGCGTAAAACGCGCCCCCGCGTGGGTCGGCGACAACGGCTTTGAATGGCTGTGGCGTCTGGTTTCGGAACCGCGCAAGCTTTGGCGGCGCGATCTTATCGATGGTCCGAGGTTTCTGGCCTACGCGTTTCTACAGTCCATGCACGCGAGGAAGGCCGTTGGACTGACCGATCACTTGCCGATGCAGCCCACGAGACAGATCGCTCCTGGTCAAGCTAGTTTGCTGCCGCGTCTGATCGCGGCGGCTCGCGACGATCCCAATCAAACCCTGTAGTAGAGCCACCTCGCGCGGCCGAGGGCCACTCTCTTCGGTCTGCAATGCTCACATGCGTTAGCATCGCCTTGCCGCTCGTACACACTGCGGACGGCGGCGAGTGTCGCCGAGTCTTCGTCGGAGCCCTGGGGAAACATCTGGTCTTGGGAAACCAGTCCTCGAATCGCAGCCGGTGCAGCGCCTCGAGCAGATTGGATCGCACTCCGGCAAGTAACACGGTAATGCCTAGGCTCTCGGCTTTCTTAAGGAAATGCTCCAGCCGCTCCAGGCATACCAGGTCCGGATTTCGCAGGCGCTTCACCCGCAGGACGATGTAATTGACGCTCTCGGCCTGGGCACGCTCAGTCAGTTCGGTGAGATAGCGCTCCAGCTCCAGCGCGGCGCCGAAGAACAATTCACCTTCGAGGTCGTACAGCAGCAACGCTTTGCAAGGCGAGTCGCCGGTCAATTTCTCGCGCACCACACCGTGGTCGTCGAGCACGAGCTCGCTGGCTTTCAGCTTGGCGGCGCGCGGCACGAAGATGAGAATCGACATTCCGACGCCGATGAGAATTGCCTCGTCGAGACCGAGTGCGAGTCCTGAGACCGCCGTCATTGCCAGTACGATCGCGTCCAGGTTGGACGCCCTAAATGCGTAGACGATGCGTTTTGGCTCGATCAATCGGGCGGCGGTGAGTAACAGCAGCGCCGCCAGTGCCGGTTTCGGGACGTAGCGCGCGAACGGAGCGAACTCCAGCACCGCGAGTGCGACCGTAACCGATACGATGACACCTGAAAACCGCGTTACCGCCCCCGCCTGAAAGTTGATTGCGGACCGCGACAGGGAGCCCGATCCGGGCAGGCAGCGGAAGAATCCGCCGGCCAGATTGGCCAGGCCTTCGGCGAGGCACTGGCGATTGAAATCAAACTGCTGTCCGGTCTGATTCGCGATCGACTTGGCAATCGCCATCGCTTCGAGCAGGCCGAGAAACGCGATCGCCAGGCTCTGCGATCCGAGATCTTTGATCCAACTCAGCTTGATCTCGGGAATGTGAAAGGTGGGCAGGCTGGCCGGTACCGACCCCGCGACCGCGACGATGGTTTTCCCGTTTGCGTCCGGCGACGTCCATCCGAAAAGATAGACGCTTACCGCGACGATCAAGAGTGTCACCAGCATGTCGAACTGTGGCAACCGATAACGGCGCACCAGTTTGCGTAAACTCACGGCCAATACGAGCGTGACAACGGTGATTCCGAGCGCCTTGTAATTGTAGTGATCGCCCCTCGTCAGAGTCAGTGACAGCCGATAGAGCACGTTCTGGGCGCCGGTGCCTTTGTCATGGATGCCCAGGGCGTTGCCAAGCTGACTGACCGCCAGCAGGGTCGCCGCGGCAGTCATAAATCCGATGATCACCGACTCTGAAATGTAACGAGTGAGATCGCCGAGTTTGAAAACCGAGATGAAAATCTGGATCGCGCCCACCATTGCACCGATCAGGAACATCGCCTCGGCGGCTTCAACCTTCTGCTCGGGATCGAAGAAGGACAATGCCCCGAAGACGACCAGCGAAATCGCGCTGGTCGGTCCGTTGATCAGATGCGAGGACGATCCGAAGATCGACGCGACCGCGGTCACCACGATTGCGGAGTAAAGACCATACCGGGGATCGACGCCGGCGAGCAGCGCGTACGCCATCGCCTGTGGCAACGAAATCGCCGCGACCGTGAGACCGGCGATCAGATCCCTTTTCAGGTCGTCCGAGCTGTAACTCAGTCCGAAGGGAAGCGGGATCCGGCTCCGTCCTTCGAAAGCGCTCTGAGGCGGCACCAACTTCAGATTCGCGATTGTACTCATCGCGATGGTGACCCTACGGCGACGTCTATGATTCCCGTTCGGGCGGTTTTGCTTCGGTTCGTTCGCCAAATCACGATCGTTCCCCAGCGGTAGTCTCGAATCGCGCGCCTTCTAATCTGAAAAGTTGCGAGATCCGAGATTCAAAATAAATTTTTGTTACAATCTTGCTAACGTAATTGGCGCCTCGATACAAGATTTAATCAATCGAATTACTTGATTAATTTCTTATTCGGCACCTGATGCGAATGATTTCGCAAAGTGGCGCTCGCTTGAGCGAAACCGCGGCCTCGCACAAGGAGCGTCAATGGTGAGGGCGTCGCTCCGGGAGTGAGAACTCGGCTGGGCCAGTCAGTTCACAAATTCCAGCCGGGCCTCATTCGATCATCGTTCGACCAGCGCGATTTGCTCGATTTTCGCCGTACCGGCTCCGCCGTGTACGTCTTTTTCAGCGCCCGCTATGGCGGCAGGCATGCCACTGGGAATGATCGAAATCGTGTTCCCCCTTGCATCCAGCATTTTGTTCTTGTTCAGCTTCAGCAAGGTCTCCGTGACATTGAACGCCATCTGCGCTCCATGTGTATGGCCACGCATGATCGGTAGCACACCGACAAAATGAGGATCGCTGCCTCCGGACGGTGTAGCGCCTTTGGGCAGATCCAGATAAAGCCCATACGTGGCACTAGATGCGAAGGTCACCCGCAGTCCTTTGAGAACGAGATAGATTTGACGGCCCGGCGCCAACGCGTCAACTCGGCGTGCGAGAGGTGTCGCCGTCCGCTCACCCTCGGCGACTGGCGCCAGTGGAAGCACGACCGCATTTGGCGCAAGCACAGGCCCGCCCGAGACCGAGGCCACCGTCACTTCGGGCATTTGCCTCGCCGCGGCCAAGTCCCGCTCTGAGAACTTGTGGGGCCTGGGCGGTTCAGAGTAGCAGTCATATTCATAACCGAGCTGAGCGACCCGTCTAGCGGCGCTCACCGGCACGTTCACCGGATTGCCACGCGCGTCCGCCCACGTAAAGGTGCGGGTGAGCCACTTGGGATTTTTGGGGTTCTGGCGGCCGACCAAGCCGGGCCCAGCTTTCCCAAAGACGGTCGATGTTGGCGTGATGTATCCAGAAAATCGGATCTCAGCTCATCGCGTCGGTCGCTGGTGGCTGAGCGACGGAAAACGATTTCAGCGAAGGGTGTGGCTGTGCGGCGAGAAGAAACTACCGAGTCGGTCAACGTGTCCGGCTAGATAAAAAACCCAAGCGCGACACTCGCGCCCAGGGCGCCCGCAAGACCACGGTGACCGGGCATGAGGCCGCACGCCGCGGCTGAGGCCGGATCTTCTCGTAGCCTTCCGTGAAGAGCGAGTGTTCGAGCTTGCGCGATAATGGGCTGACATCCGGCAAACGCGCCGAAAATCCAGAGCAGCCCGCTACCGGCGATCCTGTCCAAGCGCATAAGTCGCCGGCCGGTGGACGCGAGCGCGCTCAGCGGTTTTGGGCTGTCACCTTGTCGCCGATCACCTCGAATATCGACGTGCTGAAATCGCTCAGGTCGAGCGTGTCACTTATAATCCACGTCTCGGCCTCACGCTTTTTCACTTCCTTGAACACGCTCGCGAGGTCGTCCGTTTCGATTTCGTACAACGAAAGGTATTTGTAGGGATGTTCACCGACGTCGCCCGCCTCCTGTGACCGTTCTGGTCCACTCTTATCGTATTGCACCGGGGCGAGCCTGAAGCGCTGCGCAGCCACGAAGCCGGGCACCCCGAGCACGTCTCGGTAATGGTCAGTGCCGTACCACCTGTTGTACTCCGCTTCTTGCTTGGCCGAGGTCGGGTTAGTCAGCACCAGGAACACGTATTTTGCCATTATTTTTCTCTTAACTTTGGTGGAATTCCCATCTTTACCGTGGGTCTCAAGGCTCATACAGCACACCCCGACGGTAAAAGACAACTAAGAGGTTCTGTGCATTGTGCCTAATTTCCGACCCCTTACGTGTGCAGTTGCAGACCCCTTTCCGAAATCTGGCCCTTCGCGCGGAGTTGGACGACCGTAAGAACGTGGTCGGTCGTGGCCTGATCCATCTTCCGTCCCTCCCTCCTTTCGTGGCGTGGTGACTCAGGGTGAGTCATCAGAGTCATTTGAACCATTTCCTACTGATCGGAAATCCGTTTTCTGACTTTTCACGCCACTCGCACAAAATCCGCACAATTTGTCCGATTTCGCGCCTTCTCGTCGCGTTCTTCGAATCTTAGTTCCTTTTTCAGTTGCCGGGAGCGGGACTCGAACCCGCACGGACCTTTCGATCCAGAGGATTTTAAGTCACCCGACAGATAGACGGCAATGCGTCGCGATCTGTCATTATCGAGCATAATCAAGGCTTATTACGATCCGGAGGGATCCTCAAAAAGCCCGTTCAGACCCATAGCGCTCGATAGGTCAGCCAAAGTCGAGCCAAAGTCAGAGGCGATCCGACTCTCCTCGATCGCCATCGATTCCGCCTCCGAAATTCACACCAATTCCCAGCGGCGATATCGCCTCCGCATGCATGATCGCCGCGCGCGATCGTTTGCGCACGCAGCAGGAATCATCTCGCGCGAACTCGGAATTTCAATGAGGTGTAGCATGGCCGCAAATCCTTACGTCGAAGCGCGGCGGGAATGGGATGAGCGTTATGCCGATCTCGTTCTCGGCAAACGGAACTGGCAGATAGCGGCCGGCGGACTGCTTCTCCTCTCCCTGATTCTCGCCAGCGGCATAGTCTGGCTCGTCAGCCGAAGCCGCTACATCCCCTACGTCGTTGAAGTCGACAAACTCGGATACGCACTCACCGTCCCGCAGCCGCTGACTCCCTCCTCCGTTCCCGATGTAACCGCGCGAATGCAGCGTTACGAAATCGCGGCATTCATCCGCAACGCGCGATCGGTTACCAGCGATCCCCAGGTCGAACACCAGATGCTCAATTCGCTGCTCGCACACGCTCGCGGAGCGGCGGACAGATTCCTCGACGCTTATTACCACTCCGACGGCTTCACTCATAACCCTTTCAAGCTCTCCGAGAAGCAGACCGTCTCGATTCAGATCGATTCGATCCTTCAGCTCTCGCCCAGCAGCTACCAGGTGCGCTGGACGGAGCAGCAACGCGATCTGAACGGAGTTGTGATTGGAGCACCCACGCACTGGGAAGCCGTACTCCAGACACAGATCGTCCCGCCAAACTCCGACGACGCGATCGTCAGCAATCCGCTCGGCTTTTACGTGACGCAGATCAGCTGGACCGAACAGCAGGGATAGTCGGGCCAGAGGGAGGAGGAAGCGCGATGAAGAAATCGGCTGCAGCAAGTGTGACGCTCGCACTCTTGTTGAGTGCGTGCGCGAGTCAGCAACAACCACCCGCACCGCCGCCGCTGAAACTCGTAACAGAGTCTCGCCAGTGAGCCGAGTGCAACGCCGCCACCGCCGACCGGGAGAGCAACTGCTCGCACAGCAGCCGTCCGAGGTGCAGGGCGCAATCAAAGAGCATCAGCAAGACGGCAAATGGCTCGTCTACCGAACGGCCGAGTACACGCTCTATCCGTACAACCAGGAACCGGAGCCAGCGGTCGATTGCGCACCGCTGCGCACCACCGACATTCAGCTGCAGCCGGGCGAGACGATCACCGACGTTGCGCTCGGAGACACTGAGCGCTGGATGGCGACGCCGGCTGCCTCCGGCGACCCGCGCAATGCCGTCCCTCACCTAGCGGTGAAGCCGCAGGTTCCGGGAATCGAAACCAACCTGACGATCTACACGACGAAGCACATCTATCACCTGCTGCTGCGCTCGCGCGGGCGCGCGATGCAGGAGGTCGAGTTCTACTATCCGGACGAGCTGATCGCGGCGATGAAAGATGCCGATTCAGCCGCAGCGAACGCCAAGCAGGAAGCGGTCGATCCGCCGGGTGAATCCAACGACGTCGTGAAGGTCGCAGCCGTCGATCCGGCGCAGATCAATTTCGCTTACACGGTCGCAGGACCAAACGTTCCGTGGAAGCCCGTTCGAGCCTTCGACGACGGTTCTCACGTCTATGTCCAGATGCCTGCCGGAATGAAGTCGAGCGAAGCTCCCGCTCTGCTGATCAACGCCGGCAGCGGAACCCAGATGGTCAACTACCGGGTCAAAGGAAACTACTACGTCGTCGATCGGCTTTTCAGCGATGCGATCCTGATCGCCGGCGTGGGCCGCGATCAGGACCGCGTGACGATCTCCTATGCAGGCGGAACGAGGTAACGGTCATGGCAACTGCAGACGCTGATTCAGGAACAGGAAGAGCAGGAACAAGAGCACCTCGGTGGCGGCCGTTTCAATCGCCTTCTCGGCGTTGTCTTCGTGGTCGTCGCGATGGTCGGCGGAGTGGCACTTGCACTCGGCGTCCAGTCGTCAGGAACGAGCCAAAGTTCCGCTTCCCAGAAATCAGCCGACGACCCAGGTTCAGCAGCCCGAGACCGCGGCGAGATCGAAGACCTCGCCGCTCACGGCGCAGAGCCGCATGCGGCACCAACCGTGATGCCGACTGAACCGGTTATGCCGATCTCTCAAGCACCCGTTCAGCCTCAGCGCACCGAAGCCTCCGAGCCGGTATGCGCAATGGGCCGAAGAGAAGTACATGAAGGCGCTCGAATCGCCGGAGATGGTGCAGGCATTTCATAGTGGCGGAACGCTGGAGATCGCGAGCGCAAACAGACAGCAGAGCGACTCATATACTTCCGGTGATCAGACCAACCCGACGATAAGTGTTCACCCCGCTGCTTCGCCGTACACCGTGATGGCGGGAAGCATTCTCCCTGCTGTTCTGATCAGCGGCATTAACTCAGATCTGCCCGGACCGATTCTCGCGCAGGTCAGCCAGAACGTCCTCGACAGCGCGACCGGCAGATCGATTCTCATCCCGCAAGGCAGCCGCCTCATAGGCGCCTACCAGAACGCATCTTCATACGGTCAGCAGCGCGTTCAGATCGCGTGGCAGCGGCTCATCTTTCCGAACACCTCGAGCATGAATCTGCCGCAGATGCCGGGCGCCGATCAGAGCGGCTACGCCGGCTTCTCTGATCAGGTCGACCACCACTATCTCGCAACGTTCGGAACCGCCGCCGTGATGAGCCTGATCAGCGCAGGCCAGTCCGTCGGACAGATGGCGACTTTCGGAGGCGGCGCCTCTTACGGACCGTACGGTTACTACCAACCGAATCAATGGGCGATGGCGAGCCAGACGGCCGGTTCAGCCGCCTCGGGACAATTCGGGGCGCTGGGTCAGCAGATGATGGGACAGGGATTGAATCGGCCACCGACGATCGAAATCCGGCCGGGCTACCAGTTCGACGTGATGGTCACCCAGGACCTCGTATTCCCCGGACCGTACGGGAAGTGAATTCCACAATCCAATCTACGAAGGAGAAATGCGATGGGAGTTCTCAAGCGCAAACAGGAAAGCGAAGCGATCACATTCAAGCTGCCTGCAGCACTCAAGCGTGAGATCGAGCAACTGCGCAGTCGGGCCGAAGATGCGGGCTTCGATCTTGGCGAGACGATCACGGCGGCGATGTGGCGGCTCTGCAAACAGATCAAGGCCGAGCTCGAAGGTGCTCCCCGTCCGGGCCGGAAACTGAATGGCCGCATAACCGAACCTTCGACGGAGAAACTGCAGTGAGGATTTTCAGGAATTTCTCAGCCGCTTTGCGGCGCGCGGAAGGAGCGGATTGGAAGGGTGCATTGGAGAGGGGGAAAGGCCAGTCGTTCGTAGAGCAAGATAAAGGACCTGCGGTACGGTGCGGCATTTTCGGCGGATTGCTCAACGAACTCGCGGCCTTTCCCCCTCGGAGGCAGTCATGATCAGCACACTGTACAGCACGGCAGAAAACCCCGCCGGATCGCTTGCTCAGCGCATTCATTTTCAACAATTGGAAGGCGCTCGCGGACCCATTGGAGCGATAGCCGGAATTGCGATCGCCACAGCGATCTTAATCGCAGTCGGCAACGCACTCGGCGTACTGATCTCGAACACGGACAGCGCCGCACCGGCAGGCGTCTATCGTGTCGTCGCTCACGAGATTGAGCGTGGCGAATTGGTTGCGGCATGCCTGCCGATCCCGATCGCCCAGGAAGGTCTCGCGCGCGGCTATCTGCGCACTGGCGCGTGCGCCGGCAACGCGGAGCCGGTGGGCAAGATCGTGGGTGCTCTCCCCGGCGATAGCGTCGAGATCGAACCCGGATGGGTTGCGGTGAACGGCGCACGATTCGCGCGCAGCAAAGTTGCCACGCATGACAGCGCACACCGCCCGCTTCCGCATGTCGCGTGGGGCAGCCATCGAGTCGCAGCCGGCCAGGTGTGGCTGTTCGGCTTTAACGATCGCCGGAGTTGGGACTCGCGCTACTTCGGTCCGATTCCGCTCGCGAACGTTAGCGGAAAAATCGAACCGGTCGTGACGTGGTGAATGCCATGAACAGCAACGGAAATGGAAATGGCAACAGCCACAGCCCCGAGCAGGGACTGCGCGTGCATCATCTCGCCAACCTCGGCGGATTGATTGCGCTGGCAGGCCTCGATCTGGAGCCGCCCGACTTTCTGCTGGGCGCCCTGCTCAGCGTCGCACAGGAGGCTGGAGACCTTACGCCCGAGCAGCGGGCGCACGTTGCGACGATCGGGCGGAAGAAGCTCGACGAACGCGCGACCGGCAAGCGCGCGTGGAAGTCATGGCGGCGCGCGCAGGATCTGCACGCGATCACGCTCAGCAGCGGGCAGTTGCGCGAGATCATCGAAGCGCTCGGCGGGCGGGCGCCGGAGAGCCCGACCAAACTGGTACTCGCCCTCAGCGAGGCGTTGACCGAGGTGTGCGATGAAACGGCCTAGGTTCCTCCGCCAGAAAGAGGTCGATATCAAGCTTCGCCACGAGCATGCGGAACGTCCGCGCAAACTCGTGCCGTGGTGGGCGCGAGCGTTGCGGCGGATAGGCATGCGGCAGGGGCTTCGGCGACAGCAGCCGAGCGGAAGTCTAAGCGGCGCGCGCGCGGCGCGAGTGCGGATCGCGGAACCACCGGCATATGCGCGGCGCAGCGTGGTCAAGGCCTCTTTCTCGCGCAACCGCCGGAGCGGCGCGTGGGCTGCCCATGCGCGCTATCTTGTCGCGGCCGGGCGCGCAGCAGGAAATGGCGAAGGGATTGGGCTTCGATGCGGACCGTGAAGACATCGACATGCTTGCCACGGTCAGAGACTGGGAGAAGAGCGACGAACTCATGTGGCGATTCATCGTTTCGCCCGAGGATGCCGATCGCCTCAATCTTCGCGACCACGTTCGCGAGCTGGTCGGCCAGATGGAACGCGACCTCGACACGAAGCTGGATTGGGTCGCGATCGATCACCACAACACCGACGATGCGCATGTTCATCTGCTCGTTCGTGGAGTGCGCGAAAACGGCAGGCCACTGGAGATCAACCGCGAGTATTTGCGCTCAGGGTTGCGTATCCGGAGCCAGGAGATCGCGACGCGGGAGTTAGGTCCGCGGCTGGAGCCGGAGATGCTGCGGTCGCGTGAGCGCGCTGTCAGGCGCGAGCAGTGGACCGAGATCGACCGCGCGTTGCAGAGAAAGGCCGATGGAAATGGCCTCGTCACGTATGACCAGTTCCAACCGCGCAGCGAGGGAGCTCGGATTCGAGCTGAACAGGAGATCGATCGCCTGCAATTTCTTTCAGGGCTCGGACTTGCGCAAGCCGCGTCGATGAGCGAAGCTGGGAGCTTGCGCAGAATCATGAGCGCGAGCTGCGTGAGCGCCAAGTCTCCAAAGACGTGATCAAGAGTCGTGCGCACAGCCGCCAGCGCGCAATCGATTCCGGCATGGATCGAGTCCGTGAACGCGGGAGGGAGCGCAATGGCTGAACAGCGTCCCTATCGGGTTCCCGGATTCTCAACGGATGCGAGGCTGGCACGTGCGAAGCGGCTCGCGGTGCTTTCACTGGTCGGGAGCGTTCATCGCGATCAACTGGGTGACAACGCAGCACGCCGCGAGCGTGCTGCGCGATGCGTCGTGGCTGGGGCACCCGCTTTTCCACCTGAGGGGCGGAGCGATCTACGCACCGTGGTCGTGGATCGTCTGGTGGACCCGATGGTACTGGGCGCCGCAACTGGAGCCGCTCTGGCGACAGTCCGCTCGCGAGGCGCTCTACCCAATGGCCGTCGTGACGGCGGTTTGTTGCGCGGCTATCGCGATGGTGCGGCATGGCTGGTTCGCGAACGTCTCTGACCTTCACGGTTCCGCGCGCTGGGCGACGACGCGTGATCTGAGAGCCGCTCGATTGATCGATGCGCGCAGGTCGGTGCGCGAACTGCTGCGAGGAATCGGCGTGTGGTTGCGGATTCTGAAACCAGCGGCCCGCCGCGCCGGAATCTATCTCGGCGTTTGGCGGGAGTGGGGACGAGCCTCATACATCCGCGATTGTGGCCCCGCACATGTCCTGGTCTTCGCGCCAACGCGGAGCGGCAAGGGCGTCGGCATCGTGATTCCCACACTGCTCAGCTGGCCGCACTCGGTGCTGATTCACGACCTTAAGGGCGAGAACTGGGCGCTCACGGCCGGAGCGCGGAAACGGATGGGTCAGCTCTGTCTCAAGTTCGCACCCGCCTCAGCCGACAGCGACGGCGCTCGTTACAATCCGCTCGCGGAAGTCAGGCTCCGCACGCCCAACGAGATCCGCGACGTTCGCAACATCGTGCAGATGATCATCGACCCCGACGGGAAGGGGCTGCCCGATCACTGGTCGCGCGAAGGCTCGGCGTTCCTCACCGGAATGATCCTGGACCAGCTTTATGCCGGACGGGACAAGACTCTCAGCGGACTGGAAGCGCGGCTGTGCGATCCGGGCCAGCCGATCGACGACACCATGCAGCAGATCATGCGGGCCGAGCACGATCCATCCGGCTCGCTGGGCTGGACCGATTCGCGCGGCATTCCGACCAGGACACATCCGATTATCGCGCGTGCGATGCGCAGCATGCTCGACAAGAGCCCGAACGAACGCTCGGGCGTGATCTCCGAGGTGAAGGGATTCCTCGAGCTTTATCGCGATCCGGTCATTGCCGCGAACACCGCGGTCTCCGACTTTCGAATCACGGATCTGATGAATCACGAACGGCCCGTGTCGCTCTACATTGTCGTTCCGCTCGCCCACAAGAACAGCCTCAAGCCGGTGATTCGGCTGATGCTCGGTCAGATCCTTCATCGTCTTACCGAACATCTGGAATTTCGAAACGGCCGAGCGGTGACCGGATATCGCCGTCGCTTGCTGCTCATGATCGACGAGTTCCCGAGTCTCGGGCGGCTCGACGTGTTCGCGGAGTCCCTGTCGCTGGTCGCCGGCTACGGAATCAAAGCGTGCCTGATCGCGCAGGATCTCAGTCAGATCCACGCCGCATACGGGCACGATGAGGCGATAACCTCCAACTGCCATACGCGCGTCGCATTCGCTCCGAATCGGATCGAAACGGCGCGGCTGCTCTCGCAGATGACCGGGGAAACCACGGTGCGCCATGCGCATCGGACCGTATCGAGCTCGGGTGCGAGCGTCTCGGAGCCGGAAGTGGCGAGGCCGCTTGATCACGCCCGACGAAGCGATGCGGCTAGGTTCCAACGAGGCGTTGATTTTCACCAGTGGCCGGCCAGCGATTCGAGCGACGAAACTTCGCTACTACTCCGATCCATCTTTCAAACGGCTTGCGCAGATTGCTCCGCCACCGAAGAGCGATCGCATCGAATACGCTCCGCCTGTTGCCGACGGTATGGAGCAACCGAAGGACGGCGCGGAGAACGGCATACCGGCAGCAGACTGACGCCCGACCAGGTCGCCACCGGGAAAGTTCGCCGCCATAAGCCAGCACCCGCGGAGCAGCTCTCGTTTCTGAAATTCGCCGTCGAGAACGGAAACGGCACGCCTGACAAGTCGAAAGAGCAAGACGTCAAGGAGAGACTACTGTGAGGCGACAACTCACTGCTTACCTGAGTGAAGAGGAATTCCATCGGCTGCGCGACGAAGCCGACGAGCGCGGCATCACCCTGTCGCGATACGTGAAGGAGCGTCTCTTTCAATCCGAAGGCGGCTCCGGGCTGACTTTCTCGGATGCGACACTCGCCGCGGCTGAGAAACGAATCATTCAGGCCAGTCGCGCTTCCACGGCGGAAACTCTGAAACCGCTCGCTCACCAGCTCACCACTCTGCTCGCCATGGTCGACCAGTTTGCTCTGAGCATGCTGAGCCATTTGCCGGAAATACCCGAAGCGCAACGCAAGCAGGCGCTCGCTTCAGGCCAGCGGCGCCATCGCGGGTTGCGAGCCGAAGTGGAGGAAACACTGAAGCGGATGGAAGAGCCAGTGCCGACGCAGAAAAGCGGCGCCGTGCGGAATGGAGAATCAGGATGATTGCAGCACAACAGCTTCAGGAGCGTCGCCTGGACGAACTGCTCAGACGCCAGCTCGGGACGAGAATTTTGGCGGCGATCGGCGATCCCCAGATCACCGAGATCATCGTCAATGAGGACGGGCGCGTCTGGTTCGAATCCTACGGCAAGGGAATGCACGAAGCCGGTCTGCGACTCGCCGCGTCGCAGGTGGAGAGCCTCATCGGAACTGTGGCGGCGTCACTCGGAACGGTAGCCAACGCGAGCAGTCCGATCGTGGAGGGCGAACTGCAGATCGAGGGCATTCGCTTCGAAGGCCTGCTTCCACCAGTCGCAAGAAAGCCCTGCTGCGTAATGCGCAAGCCCGCGCAAGTGCTTTACACGCTCGACGATTACATTCGCGACGGCATCCTGCACGAGGTCCATGCGCAGGTTCTGCGCGACGCAATTGACCAGCGCCTGAATATCGTCGTTGCCGGAGGCACCGGCTCGGGCAAGACGACGCTTGCGGGAGCAATGATCAATGAAATGGTCGAGCGCTCCGACCCGAACGAGCGCTACGTGATCATCGAGGACACTCTCGAAATCCAGTGCCGCGCCCACAATCTCGTCCAGCTTCACACCGCTGAAAGCGCCGACATGACACGCCTGGTCCGCACGACGATGCGGCTACGTCCCGACCGCATCATCATCGGCGAGGTCCGCGGCGCCGAAGCGCTCGCTTTGCTGAAGGCATGGAATACCGGCCATCCGGGCGGGGTCACCACGATCCACGCCAATAGTGCGCGAGCTGCGCTGACGAGGCTCTCCAGTCTCGTGCAGGAGGCGGGCGTGCCACCGCAACCAGAACTCATAGCCGAAACCATCAACCTGCTCGTATTCATCGTCCGCAGTTCCGCGGGACGACGGGTCACGGAAGTTGTTCGCGTCGCTGGATACAACGCGCGCGACGGATTCGCGCTTGCGCCTGTGAAGCTGGATGAAGGCCTCGAAGCCATCACGGCTTGAGGTTTATTCGATCAACCAAGGAGGTACGTGAAATGAAGCGGCTGCAAGAAAGTAAAAGTGCGTGGAGGAAATGGGCGTCGTCGATTGCTTATGCATACGGGGTCGTCACATTCGTATGGCCAGTCAAGGCGTTCGCGGCTGTCGCCGCAGGCGGCGCTCTGCCGTGGGACGCGCCGCTCACGACTCTGCAGAACGACCTTCAGGGTCCGGTCGCTCACGCGATCACCACCGCAGCGATCATCGGCACCGGGATCATGTGGTCAGTGAGCGAACACGGAACCGGCGTGCGGAAAATGTCGTCGCTCGCGTTCGGCGGCTCCTGCGCTCTGGGCGCAACACAGCTGATGACGACCTTATTCCCACTCGGTGGAGCGCTCTTCTAGGGAGGATAGGGTGATGGTCGAAGCGGAGCGGCGGGTCAGCGCGATTCATCAATCGCTCACCCAGCCAATTCTTCTCGCTGGCGCGGAACGGCCTCTGGCGATCGCCAACTGGATCACAGCCGCCGCTTTGGTGTTTGGCGGCGGGCTCCACTGGTACACGATTGCCATGGGAACGTTCCTGCTCACGGTTGGCCATTGGGCGCTGGTTCAGGCGGCGAAATTCGATCCCCAGCTCAGCCGGGTCTACGTCCGGCACGTGCATCACCAGGACTACTATCCCGCTCGCGCCTCAGTTACTGCGCCGCCACCACGAATCCGGCCGTCCGTACCGATACCAAAGGAGATCCGCGCGTAATGGTGGAGAGGTGGAACAATGTTTCTCAAAGAGTTCAAGGATTTAAGACGTAAGCGCGACAAGCTGCGCGGGCTCCCCGATCAGCTCAACTACGCGATCCCAATCGACGACTATACGATCGCGTTGAAGGACGGCGCTTTTCTATCGGCCTTCGACTGCTCCGGACTGGACCTCAACTCGGCGAGCGTCGAGGAACTCGACGCGCATCGCGCCCAGGGCAATCGAGCACTCGCGCGTCTCGATGACGGGTTCCAGTACAACATCGACCTGTTCCGCTATCCGAGCGTCGAATATTCAAGTCGAACGTTTCCCGATCCGGTCAGCGCGGCGCTCGACCGAGAGCGCGAGATTCAATACTCCGCGGAGGGTCAGCACTTCGAGACCAGATGCGTTCTGACGATCACGTATCGTCCGCCGGCGGATGCACAGAC
>CAVWLM010000003.1:0-318713 GCA_963755905.1 uncultured delta proteobacterium | reverse complement strand
ACATCCTTGAAGGCGCGCTTGGTGCGGCGCTCTTCGATCGCGGCCTGGGCGGCGGCCAGCCGCGCGATCGGAATCCGAAACGGCGAACACGAAACGTAGTCGAGGCCTAGGCGATGGCAAAGCTTGACGCTCTCGGGATCGCCGCCATGTTCGCCGCAGATGCCGAGCTTGAGCTTGGGGTTGGCCTTGCGTCCGCGCTCGATCGCGATTCGCATCAGGCCGCCGACACCGTCGGGATCGAGTTGCGCGAACGGATCGGTCTTGTAGATGCCCCGCTCGACGTAGTCGCCGAGGAACTTGCCCGAGTCGTCGCGCGACAGTCCGTAGGTCATCTGAGTGAGATCGTTGGTGCCGAAGGAAAAGAATTCGGCTACCGCGCCAATCTCGCCGGCCTCGATGCAGGCGCGCGGCACCTCGATCATCGTGCCGATCGAATACTTGACCCGCGTGCCGAGTTCCTGGGCCACCTCGCGAATCTCGGAGGCCAGCAAATCGTATTCGCGCCGTTCGCCGATCAGCGGCAGCATGATTTCAGGAATCACGCGTACGCCCTCGGCGCGCAACTGGGTCGCGGCCTCGAGGATCGCGCGCACCTGCGCCTTGTAGATCTCGGGGTAGCTGATTCCGAGGCGCGATCCGCGATGACCCAGCATTGGGTTGAACTCGAACAGGCTGTCGCGCACCTGCTTCAGATGATCGGGAGTGACGCCGATTTTGACGGCGAGCTCGCGAATTTCAGAGTCCTGATGGGGCAGGAACTCGTGCAACGGCGGATCGAGCAGGCGAATCGTCACCGGCAGCCCGGCCATCTCGCGCAGGATGCCGACGAAATCATCGCGCTGCATCGGTAGAATCTTGGCCAGCGCGCGTGCGCGCTGCTCGCCGTTCTCGGCCAGGATCATCTCGCGCACCGCTTCGATTCGCTCCGGCGCGAAGAACATATGCTCCGTGCGGCAAAGTCCGATCCCCTCGGCGCCGAACTCACGCGCGGTTTTCGCGTCGTGCGGCGTGTCGGCATTGGCGCGCACGCCGAGGCGCCGCTCGGCGTCGGCCCAGCCGAGAAATTTTTTGAAGAAGGGCGACATCACCGGCTCGACGGTCGGCACGCGTCCCTCGATCACCTCGCCAGCCGTGCCGTCGAGCGTCAGGTATTCGCCGCGATGAATCACTTTTCCGGCCGCGCTGAGCGTGCCAGCCGCGTAGTCAATCTCGATCTCCGAGCATCCCGCCACGCAGCACTTGCCCATCCCGCGCGCGACCACCGCGGCATGACTGGTCATCCCGCCGCGCGCGGTCAGAATTCCCTCCGCCACCTGCATCCCGTGGATGTCCTCGGGCGAGGTCTCGATGCGCACCAGAATTACCTTGCGCCCGGCCTTGGTCACCGCGACCGCCTCGTCGGCGCTGAACACGACTTCGCCGGCTACGGCACCGGGTGAGGCGGGCAGCCCGCGCGCCAGAACTTTTTTGGGTGCGCGAGGGTCGAGCCTCGGATGGAGCAGTTGTTCGAGTTGCACCGGCTCGACGCGCAGGAGCGCCGTGCCGCGATCGATGAGCCTTTCCTGGGCCATCTCGACGGCGGCGCGGACCGCAGCCTCGGCGGTGCGCTTACCGTTACGGGTCTGAAGCATGAAGAGCTTGCCGCGCTCGATGGTGAACTCGAGGTCCTGCATGTCGTGGAAGTGGCGCTCCAGCCGCGCGGCGACTTTCAACAGCTCGCGGTAGGCCGCGGGAAAGCTCTCCTCGAGCGTGGCGTGCTTCGCGTGGCGTTCGCCCTCGCTGACGCTGTTGCGCTTGGCCCACTCGCGCCCGGCGGCGAGGCTTATCTGGCGCGGCGTGCGGATTCCCGCGACCACGTCCTCGCCTTGCGCGTTGGGCAGGAACTCGCCATAGATGCCCTTCTCGCCGGTGGAAGGATTACGGGTGAAGGCGACGCCGGTCGCGCAATCGGCGCCGAGGTTGCCGAAGACCATCGATTGCACAGTGACCGCAGTGCCCCAGTCGCCCGGGATGTTATTGATCTTGCGGTAGGTCACGGCGCGATCGTTGTTCCACGACTCGAACACGGCTCCGATCGCCGCCCACAACTGCTCCCACGGATCCTGCGGCACGTCCTGGCCGGTGCGCGCGCGGATGAGATCGCGAAATTCGCCGACCAGTTCCTTTAAATCTTCGGCCGTCAGGTCGACATCCTGGACGACGCCGCGGAGCGCCTTCTTGCGATCGATCAGCTCCTCGAACGGATCGGGGTCGTTCTTATTCTCGGGCTTAAGCTTCAGCACGACGTCGCCGTACATCTGGCAGAAGCGCCGGTAGGAGTCCCACGCGAAGCGCGCGTTCTGGCTCGCCATTTCGAGCCCCTTGACGGTCTCGTCGGTCAGCCCCAGGTTGAGCACCGTATCCATCATCCCGGGCATCGAGACGCGCGCGCCCGAGCGCACCGAGACCAGCAGCGGGCTCTTCGCATCGCCGAACCGCCGGCTCATCGCTTTCTCGATTCGTGCGAGGCTCTTGGCGACGCCCTCCTTGAGCCCGCTCGGATACTTGTTGCCGTGCTCGTAGAAGTAGGTGCACACACGGGTCGTGATGGTGAAGCCGGGCGGCACTGGCAGCTTGAGCGAGGCCATCTCGTGCAGGCCCGCGCCCTTGCCGCCCAGAAGCTCACGCATCGTCGCGCGGCCCTCGGCCACGCCCGCGCCAAAAAAGTAGATTTCAGGATGAACTCGCGCCATTTTCGGAAATGACTCTCTTTCCCGCTCACGCAGGCCCGTCGAGCAAAAGAACTCCGCCGCTCGGGATTCCAGCCTCCCGGACGCGGCGCCTTAGCGATGCCAGCCGATGCGCTCGGTCAACTCCGCTGGCAGTGCCGCGATTTTGAATCGCACCTGCTCGGTCGAGTCGCGGTCGCGCAGCGTTACCGTGTCGTCTTCCATAGTCTGATGGTCGATAGTGATGCCGAACGGCGTGCCCACTTCGTCCTGGCGCCGATAGCGCCGTCCGATAGACCCGGCCTGGTCGTAGGCGGCCGTGAAATGCCGCTTGAGCATCCGCAACACCTCTTGCGCCTTCTCGGGCTGCCCGGCCTTGCGCAGCAGCGGGTACACCGCGGCCTTGACCGGCGCCAGCCGGGGATCGAGCCTGAGCACGATCCGCTCCTCGTTCTCGACCACGTCTTCGTCATAAGCGTCGAGCAAAAACGCGAGCATCGCACGATCCACTCCCGCGGCCGGCTCGATTACCCAAGGGCGGTAGCGTGCCTTGGCTTCCTCGTCGAAGTAGGTCAAATCCTTGCCGCTGAATTGCGCGTGCTGGTCGAGATCGAAGCTGCCGCGCTTGGCGATGCCTTCCAGTTCGCCCCATCCGAACGGGTAGAGATATTCGACGTCGGTGGTGCCGCGCGAGTAGTGCGAAAGCTCGTCTTTCTCGTGCGGCCGAAGCTTCAGATGATTGGGCCGGACGCCGTATTCCAGGTACCAGTTGAAGCGCTGTTCGACCCAGTGATCGAACCATCGCGCCTCTTCGGCGGGATCCGGCTTGATGAAAAACTCCATCTCCATCTGTTCGAATTCGCGGGTGCGGAAGATGAAGTTGCCGGGCGTGATCTCATTGCGAAACGATTTGCCGGTTTGCGCAACTCCGAACGGCAGCTTCACCCGCTGGGTATCCACTATGTTGGCGAAATTCAGGAAGATGCCCTGCGCGGTCTCAGGACGCAGGTAGACGACGTTCGCGCTGTCTTCCACCGGACCCACGAAGGTCTTGAACATCAAGTTGAAGCTGCGCGCCTCGGTGAGCTCGCCGCCGCACTCGGGGCATCGGACGCCCTGGACATGGTCGGCGCGGAACCGCTGTTTGCAGCTTTTGCAGTCGACCAGCGGGTCGGTGAAGTTCTGCAGATGGCCCGAGGCTTCCCACGTGCGCGGATGCTGCAGGATGGCGCTGTCGAGGCCGACGACGTCGCTGCGCGTCGTCACCATTGCGCGCCACCACGCCTCCTTGACGTTGCGCTTGAGCTCGATCCCGAGCGGGCCGTAATCCCAGGTCGAACCGAGGCCACCATAAATCTCACTGGCGGGAAACACTATCCCGCGACGCTTGCAGAGATTGACCAGCTTTTCCATCGTAACCGCGCGCTTGGTGCTTGCGGGCGATGTTTCCTCGGTACCGTGTGCGGACAAACGAACATCTCCTGCGCGCGGCGGTCAACCCGCCGGCCGCTTCGCTTACAAATCCGGCGCATCACGCCGGCGCTATGGTAAAACGTCGGGCGAGCCTAAAAACGTACCATGCACTGTCGATTCCGGCAAATTTGCCCCGGCCGCCGCGGGCGGCGCGGCGTGGCTTCATCGCTCCGAAGACCTGTAATATCTCGGTCCTGTAATATGTCGCCTGTATCATCGTTGAAGAAATCACGAGGCACGGTGGCGGTGCCGTGAGCGAAGGGGCGAGACCCTATGGGAAATTCAAGATCGAAATTTAGCGCTCGCTTACGATTTTGCCTGATGCTGGCGGCCATCGCGGTCGCGGGTGCGGGATGCAGCCATCGCGTAGTTGCGAGCACGGGGGAGCATACGGTCAAGATCTTTCCCGACCAGGCGACCTACGACAAGGTGGCGTCGATGAAATCGCAGGGCGGCGCGATGGGTATGCTGGGCGGGATCGGCGCGAACCTGGCGGCCAAAGAGGTGGACGACCAGACACCGGTGCGAATCGTCTTCAGCAATGACGAGGGCAGCGTCGTCGAAGTGACTGACGGGCCGTTTAAGGGGGTGAAGGGCTTCGTCGCAAAGCAGAACGTCAACTGAATGTGGAAATTAGGTCTTCAGGATGATCATTTGCCGGGGCGGTGCACGGGGGAACGGCCGAGACGGCATGGAACCGCCGTTCCGCCTGCCTCGCCTGAAGTCCGTCCACCGACCGTCGAGTCGCCGCCCGGCCTGCGACTCTGGTCCTGCCGAGCGTTACAGTGCCGCCGAGCCTCGTTCGCCGGTTCGGATTCTCACCACTTCTTCCATCGGCATGACAAAGATTTTGCCGTCGCCTATCCGGCCGGTGCGCGCGGCGCGCTCGATGGTTTCGACTACCTGAGCCGCCAGTTCGTCCGAGACGATTATCTCCAGCTTGACCTTGGGCAAAAAGTCGACCACGTACTCGGCACCGCGGTAGAGTTCGGTGTGGCCCTTTTGACGGCCGAAGCCCTTCACCTCGCTGACCGTCAACCCTTGTACACCGATGCTTGAGAGGGCCTCTTTGACCTCATCGAGCTTAAAGGGCTTTATAATCGCCTCGACCTTCTTCATATGACTCCTCCCCGCGCGCAGTCGTACGGACGCTCCCTCCCCTTTCCGACCAAGCTTATCTGTTCCAGATACGCGCCGGCTCGTGCAAGCCCCCTCTTCGGCGCGGCGCGGTGAGCTCCCATTGGGCATCGGGGAGTCCATGAGCAATCTTCGCGCCTTGCGCGGCGCGGAGACTTGACCGCAATCATCAAGTGGAGAAACGATAACGTAACGACTGGAATAACGCCTCGTCCTTAACTGCTGCCCGAAGCGGCAGCCTTGTGTCTATTATAAAGCCGTTCGATAATCCATTCCTTGCCCGAATCGCGGACCGATCGCCGGCGGGCTCGGGGCCTAAACACCCGTCGCGTCCCCGCTGGTCCGGCGGCTCATCGACCGCTCCTCGCCCCTAATCAGACGTCCGATGTTCTCATGATGACGCAGCAGTACCAGCGCCGTCATGACGATTGCCAGGCCGACGTAAGGCCGAGGCAGCCTCAGGGCCGCCGCCGCGGGCGGCAGAACAATCGCCGCGCTTATCGACGCCAGCGAGACGATCCTGAAGAGCCCGAATACGACAAGGAAGACGCCGAGTGCGATCAGTACAGGCTGCGGAGAGATTCCCAGCCATATTCCTAGCGAGGCCGAAACCCCCTTGCCGCCCTGAAAATGGAGGAATATCGAACTTATTGCGCCGACGAAGGCGCCAAGGCCCGCGACCGCGACCATCGCCGGCGGCAGCCCCGCCCAACGCGCCGCTAACACGGGAATCATTCCCTTGAGCAGATCGCCCGCGAAGGTTATCGCGCCGGCTTTCCTGCCGCCCGCCCGCGTCACGTTGGTCATCCCGATATTCCCCGAGCCGACCCCGCGCGGATCAAATCCGAAGGCGCGGCCGACCAGCACTCCCACTGGGATCGATCCTAACAGGTATGATCCGATGAAGAGGAGCGCGATGCTCAGCAAGGGGGGCCTTTCGCGCGAAAGAAATGGTCGGGGTGACTGGATTTGAACCAGCGACTTCTGCGTCCCGAACGCAGCGCTCTAGCCAGGCTGAGCTACACCCCGCACGCCAAGATTTTCTGACCGGGTCCCAGTTATAGCATCGCCGCGCGCGTCATTGCGAGTCGCCATTTTGGCGAGTCGCTACTTTGGCGGCGCCGCCACCAGGGCCCGCCCTCATCATGGTGAACCATGCCGGGAGCGCGCTCCCCGGCCGTCTCATCCCGATCGCTTGAAGCGAAACCGGTTCAGCAGATGCGCGGCATCTTCTCGCGCATATTGGCGATTATCCGATGGTAGTCCTCGTGCCCGAAAATTCCCGATCCGGAAACGAAAACGTTGGCCCCCGCCTCAGCCACCGCAGCGATATTGTCGATTTTCACCCCGCCGTCGATCTCGATATCGACTTTGAGCCCGCGCCTTTCGATCTCGCGCCGCACCGCGCGCAACTTCTCGAGACTCTCGACGATGAAATCCTGCCCGCCGAAGCCCGGATGCACGCTCATCACAAGGATCATATCGAGATGCTCGGCCGCCGCGAGTACCCGATCCACCGGTGTTTCCGGGTTGATCGCGACCGAGGCACGCGCGCCCAGCTCATGGATCCGCGCGGCGATTCCGGGCAAATCGTCGCACACCTCGACATGCACCGAAATCGAATTGGCGCCGGCCTCGACGAAGGCGCGCAGGTAGCGTTCGGGCTCCGAAATCATCAGATGCGCGTCGAGCGGCAGCCTCGTTATCTTGCGCAGCGATTTCAGCACCGGCAGGCCGATCGAGAGATTCGGCACGAAGTGGCCATCCATCACGTCGAAATGAATCAGGTCGGCGCCGGCCTCCTCGACGCGGCGAATTTCCTCGCCGAGCCGCGTGAAGTCGGCCGACAAAATCGAAGGTGCAATCTTCCGTTCGAGCTCCATCGCCAAAGACTACCGTCTCAGCCGCCGGGCGGCAAAAGGCGCTCTCATCGCCGGCGCATCCGGGCAGCGAAAAAACCGTCGAGGCCGCCGCGCTCGGGACTGGTCGCCATTGTCCCGTCGCTTTGAAGCCATCGCTCGAGTTGCGCCGCCGGCGGCCGCTCGATCGTGAACTGCGGATGCTCCGCAAGAAAGCGTTGCACGACGTCCGAACCCTCCTGCGGCGCCAGACTGCATACGGCGTAGACGATCACACCGCCCGGTCGAACCAGCGCGGCAGCATTCTCCAGCATCGGGCGCTGAACTTCCGCCATCCGCTCAAAGTCGCTCGCCGCCAGGCGCCATCGTATCTCCGGATGCTCCCGCATCGTGCCCGTGCCGGTACATGGCGCATCCAGCAGCACGAAGTCCGCGGATTCGGTACGGAGCGGCAGCGCAGCGGCAACGTCCGCTCGCACGAATGCGATATTGCGATGGCCGAGACGCCTTGCCAAATCGCGTGCCGCCTTAAGCCCGCGCAGATTGAGATCGAACGCCACCACACGGCCCCGCGCGCCGGCCATCTCCGCAAGATGGGTCGTCTTGCCGCCCGGCGCCGCGGCACAATCGATAACGATAGCGCCCGCCGACGGTGACAGCATCCGCGCGACCAGTTGCGAAGCCTCGGATTGCGGATGGAACAGTCCGGAGCGGTACGAATCGGAATTGAAGTCGGCGGCGCTCTCGAGCCGTGCGGTTTCGGGCAGGCCCTCGCCCAAAGCTATGCCGATCCCGTCAGCCGTCATTCGCGACACGATCTCTTCGCGCGTGCCGCGCGCCAGATTGAGGCGCATCACGTTGGGCGCGGCCTCGTTGTCGGCCGCCATCAGCGCCTCCGCTCGCATCACGCCGAACCATTCGATGAAGCACTCCACCATCCATCGCGGATGCGAGTACACAACAGCAAGATACCCAACCTCGTCCGCGGCCCGATCGGGCATCGCAACCGTCCCGCGCGCGGCTCGCCGCAGCACGGCGTTGACGAATCCGCCCGCTCCGCGCCCGCACGTCTCGCGCGCGAGCGACACGGAAGTGTCGACCGCGGCGTGCACAGGCACCCGGTTCAAATGTCGCATCTGAAACAGTCCCAGTCTGAGCGCCCCCAGCACCGACAGCTCGAGCTTTTCGAGTGGCTGCGAGCATAGCCGCGTCAATTCGTAATCCAGCCGCCCACGCCACGCGAGCGTGCCGAGCACCAGCCGCGTGAGCAGGCGGCGGTCGGGCGGAGCGAAAGCGGCGAGGCGATGACCAAGCATCACGTCGGCGAACGCCCGATGGCTCTCCACGCGGAGCAGGATTTCGAGCGCGGCGCGGCGGGCCGTCAGGCCCGCCGCGCCGCGCTCGAAATCAGTCGCCGCACTAGATGGCGTCTCGACGCCGGGCGCGCTCGCGCCCGGCGCTGGGACGCTCCGGTGGGGCCGTCCTGGACGCGCGGGCGCCGCTGGCGCGTTAGCGCCGCGGCGTCCGCGCGGAGCGATAGGCGGGCGGCGCGTCATCCCAGGCGAACGCCTGGGATGACGCGCCGCCCGCGGAGGAACTCGGCCGCGCCCATCCGCTTGCGTCCCGCCGCTTGCACCTCGGCGAGTACGATTCGGCCGTGCCCGCATTGCACTGCGACATCAGGCTTCATCCGCACGATCGTGCCTGGAACAGCGATCGACCCAATGGAGGCGGCGGGCGCACCGCCAGTTTCCGACGGATCGGAATCCTCCAGCGTCGCGCGCCAGACCAGCAACTCGTCGCCGCCGAGCCGCGTGCGCGCGACCGGCCATGGATCGTACGCACGCACCATTCGCTCGATCAGCGACGCATCGGCGCTCCAATCAATAGCCGCATCGACCTTGCTCACTGGCGAGGTGTAGGTTGCACCGCTCTCGTCCTGCGGCATCTCGACGAGCTGTCCTTGCCTAAGCTTCTCGATCGCCTCGAGCAGCAGCGCCGCCCCCAACTCCGCGAGCTTGTCCTTGAGTGTACCCTGCGTCTCGCCGGGCGCGAGGGGAATCGCGCGAGCGAGCAGCATCGGACCCGCATCCATCCGGCTGGTCACACGCATAATCGTGACGCCGGTTTCAGCATCGCCCGCGAGGATTGCACCTTCGACCGGCGAAGCCCCGCGATGACGCGGCAGAAGCGAGGCGTGAACGTTGAGCGGCATGATTCGCGCTGCTTCCAGCACCGGGTCGGGCAGGATCCGTCCGTACGCCGCGACCACGAGCAAGTCTGGATCCAGCGCGCCTAGTTGGGCGAGGAATTCAGCGGTGCGAATCTTCACCGGCTTGAGCACCTGGAGTCCGCGACGCTCGGCCACCGCTGCGACCTCGCTCGGCTCAAGCCTGAGCCCGCGGCCGCGAGGCTGATCGGGACGCGTGACCACGCCCGTGATTTCGAAGTTGAGGCCGGCAGCGTCGGCCAGCCGCTCCAGGATATGGGCCGCCAGCGCGGGCGTCCCCATGAAGACGATTCTCAACGGTCTGGCGATTTCAGATCCGGACGCTGGAGGGCCGCTGGCCATCGGCCTTGCCCTCCTTTATCAGCTTCGCGAGTTTGCGCCGGTAGAGTTCGCGCTTGATACGGCTCACGCGATCGATGAAAAGCTTGCCGTCAAGATGGTCGATCTCGTGTTGCAGCGCGACCGCGAGCAGATCGTCCGCCTCGATTTCGATCTCGTTCTCTTCGGGCGTCCACGCGCGCACCAGCACGCGGGCGGCGCGCTTTACGTCGGCGGTGTAATCGATCACCGAGAGGCATCCCTCTTCCCAAATCACGGAACCTTCGGCCTCGACGATCTTCGGATTGATCAGCCGCAACAATTTTTTCCCGGGGTTTTTATGGTCAGTATCGAGCACTACCACGCGGCGCGAATCGCCGACCTGCGGAGCCGCCAATCCCACACCCGGCGCGGCGTACATCGTCTGGACCATGCTCTCGATGAAACTTGTGAGACCGCCGTCGATATTGGCAACCGGCTTGGCCGGATTCTTGAGCGCAGGATCGGGAAATTTGCGGATGTTGAGCAGGGCCATCGTCAGTTGCTTTTCGGGAAATGCTTACAGGCGAAGTATATCGGAATATCGATAAAAAAGTGGCCCAAAATCTATCAAAGCGATCCCGGTGCCGGAAGTGCGTAAAGTCGAGGCGTCCGCTGCGTCATTGGATGAATCCATGTTTGCGCAGGAACGGCTCCATCGCGGCGATACATTCGTCGGGACGTTCGATTTGCAGAAAGTGCGTGGTATGCGGAATCGCCTCGTACTCGACCCCGGTCTCCGCGGCTATCGCGCGGCCGATGAGCGCCGGCGGTTGCTTGTGCTCGTTCGCCGGATCGCCGCAAATGAGCTTGCACGGCACCGGCAGGTTCTTCATTCGCGGCCATATCGTCGCGTCGCGATTGCTCTCGAAGACGTGCGCCTCGAACTCGCGCGGGCAGGCCAGCACCCAGTCGCCCGCGGCCTCGTCACGGCGGAGCGTCGCACGCGCCATCAACTCGTAAGCCTCCGGACGCCACAGCATGAACTGCGCCACGTGGGCAAAAAGCTGCGCCAGGTCGGCCGGACTTTTGTAGCGCTCGGTGCGGCGGCGAGCGCGCGCGGCGATTTCACCTTCATGAGATATCTGGACCGGCTGTAACGGATGGCCCTCGCGCGGATGAATCGGTGGATCGAACAAAACCAGCGGGTCCCAGCGCCGGCCCATCTCCAGCGTATGCATCACGGCGGCTACCGCCGAGAGCGAATGGAACACGCCGGCTGCCGGTTTGGCGCCCCATCGTTCGCGGATCGCGTGCCAGATGCGCTCGTCGTCCTGGATGAACCTTTTCCAATGGTGGCCGGCGGGATGATGCGGCGGGTTCTGACCATGATTGCGAACGTCGTAAACGATCACGTCGTAGCGGTCGAGCAGCCGTCCCCAGAACGAAAAATAACCGTCGATCGCGAGCCCGTTGCCGTGGCTCAATACCAGGCGCGGAGCGCCGGCAACGCCGTGGCGACGCACCCGGATTGTCGCGCCGTCTTCCATCACCGCATCAAATGCCGCATGCGGTTCCGGGATTGTCACCGAGATCGTTTCCGCCATTACGTTCTATCTTAGCAACTTCCCTTGGGCATTTTCAGCGCTTTTTTTACCCTGGCTCTTCGCAGCGCTAGCCCGTCACGCCTGCCGACCACGTTTTGAGATTGCCCGCGATATTTCTCGCGGTTATGGTCTCTCCATGGACAACGACGCGGTCTTGGTCACCACCATGAACGACGTTCCGGGCTTCAAAATCGTGGCCGTCTACGGCGAGGTCTTTGGCCTTATTTGCCGGGCGCGCAACGCTTTCTCCAACGTGGGCGCGGGTTTGCGGACGTTATTCGGCGGCGAAGTCGCCGGATATACGCAGTTGCTCTCCGATAGCCGCGAGCAGGCGATCGAACGCCTGCGCCTCGCCGCGCTGGAGAAAGGCGGCAATGCCGTGGTCGCGATGCGCTTCGATTGCAACGAGATAGGCAACATCATGAGCGAAATCGCAGCGTACGGCACCGCCGTTCGGATCGAAAAGCTTTGAGCGGCGCGCCGGGGCACATACCGGCGCGAACCCCGGGCGGTGACTTAGTCGACGCGCTCGACGTGAAAGCCCTTCGAGCTAATCAGCCATTCGCCTTCGACCCGATGATAGGTGAGATAATCGACATAGACGGTCTTGTTGATCCGCACGCGCACTTTCGCGAGTGCCTGGGTGGGAGACGCGAAGTCAATCATCAGGATCTCTTCTTCGCGCGGGGCGTTCAGAGACTTTGGTGACGGCCGGCTATCGGTCAACTCCTTGTATCCTTGCGAGGTGAACATCGCCATCTTGCCCTCGCGGAGCCCGTGCAGTTGGGCGGACGGGCGAAAAACGCGATCCCAGCGCGACGTATTCGCCTCGTACATCAGATCAAAATAGCGTTGCACGGCGGCGGTCAGGCTCTCGATACTGGAATGATCAATCATTCAACTCTCCCAATTTTCCCCAGAACATAAAATCCTAACCCCATACAGTTATCAAAAGCGGCGGCGATTTTCATATGCCGCCGCTCGCGCTCGCTCCGGCTCACAGCATGTTGACCGGGTCGAGGTCGATTCCGACGAAGACGCCGCCGCGCGCGTCGCGGGCGCCAAGCTGCGCCTGCATCGCCACCAGCGCCGCACGCATCGCCGAGGCTTCCGCCGATCTCACCACCACCTGCCATCGATAGCGCCCGCGCAACCGCTCGATCGGCGCCGGCGCGGGTCCGAGCACGCGCATCGCGTCGGTCCGGAGGTGCTTAGCGTCCTTGGCGTCCCCAGCATTCTTGACCTGGCTCCGCAGCGCGGAGGCTGCCCGCTCCGCCATCGCGGCGACGGCGGCTGCTTCCGGCCCCTCGATTCGCACGAGCGCCATCCGCGAGTACGGCGGCCATCCCAGCTCCTGGCGCAAGCGCAGCTCGCGCCGGATGAAGCGGTCGTAGTCCTGGTCGCGCGCCGCGCGGATGCTGTAGTGATGCGGCGCGTAGGTCTGGATTAGCACCCGCCCCGGACGCTCGCCACGGCCCGCGCGCCCCGCCACCTGGGTCAGCAGTTGAAAGGTGCGCTCCGCGGCTCGGAAATCGGGCAGGTTCAGCCCGAGGTCGGCCATCACCACGCCGACCAGCGTCACGCCCGGCAGGTCGAAGCCCTTGGTTATCATCTGCGTGCCGACCATCACGTCGATCTCGCCGCGGCGCAGCCGCTCGACCAGTTCCAGGCGCATCGCGCGCCGCCCGCTGGTGTCGCTGTCCATCCGCTCGATGCGCGCCTGCGGCAGCATCGCGCTCAGCGCCTCCGTCAGCCGCTCGGTGCCGAACCCCTGACCGACCAGCCCGAAGCCGTTGCATTCCGGACAGGCTTCAGGAGCCTTCACGCGCGCGCCGCACCAATGGCATCGCAGGGAGCGGTCGCGCATGTGGAACGTCATGCTGACGCTGCAATTGATGCACGAGATAACGACGCCGCAGAGATGGCATTGAAGAAAATTGTGAAAGCCGCGGCGGTTGAGAAACACCACGCTTTGGCCGCCCGCGGCGAGGTTGGCGCGGAGTGCGTCGAGCAGCGGCGCGGAGAGCGGCACCGCCTGCGGTTCGCTGGATTTTTTCGTGGCGCCCGCCGCCGCGCCATCCTTTTCGCGCGCGAGGTCCTTTTTGAATTCACCGCGCAGATCGACAATTTCGACCTCCGCCATCGGCCGCTCCATCACCCGCCGCGCCATCCGCAAAAGGCGGTAACGTCCGCGACGCGCATTGTGGAACGACTCGGACGAGGGCGTCGCCGAGCCGAGCACCACCGGGCATTGCGCGAGCCGCCCCAGGACGACGGCTAGGTCGCGCGCGTTGTAGCGAATTCCCTCTTCCTGTTTGTATGCGGGGTCGTGCTCCTCGTCGACCACGATCAGGCCGAGGCCGTTCAGCGGGGCGAAAATCGCCGAGCGCGGGCCGATCATGATTCGCGCCTGGCCGCCCAGCGCCGCCATCCAGCTTGCCCATCGCTCGGCCACGTTCTGCGCGCTGTGCGCGATCGCCACCAGGGGACCGAAGCGGGCGCGAAACGATCTGACTATCTGATCCGCGAGCGCTATCTCGGGCACCAGCAACAGCACCTGCCGTCCCGCTTCCAGCGCCGCCGCCGCGAGCTTCAGGTAGACCTCGGTTTTGCCGCTGGCGGTGACACCCCACAGCAGGAAAGTTCCCTCGCGTGCGGCGGTGACGGCGGGCAGGATGGTCTCGATCGCCGCTGCCTGCTCGGGCATCAATTCAAAATCACCGCCGCCGATAGCGTCGGCCGCATGCGCGCCGCCGAACACTTCCGCAGTTCCCGACAGGTCGGCCGCGATGCCCGGATAGGTGTGGGCACGCGATGCCGGCTCGACCTCGACGATCCCGCGCTCGGCGAGCGCCCGCGCGGCGGCGCGCGCGCCCGGTATCCGCTCCTCCAGTTCTTCGAGCGTGAGCGCCTCGGGCGCCACCTCGCCGAGGAGGCGGACAATTTCTCGTTGTTTGGCGCCGCGAAGCTTCATGGCGGCCGCGGCGCCGAGTGCGAGCCGCACGGCGTTGGCGATACGGTGGCGGCCGCGGGTGGCCTCCGCCGTCTCCACGATTCGTTCGGCGCCGAGCCGGGTGAGCGCCGCGGCGACTTCGCGCGGCTCGCCGAGGCGCGCGAGTTCGCGCGCGGTCATCGACCGGCGCCCGAGCGCCTCGACAACCGCGCTTTCCATCGGCGCCATCGTCGCCGCGCGCAAGGCGTCGGGCGGCGCGGCCAGCCGGAAGACCTTGCGCGACTCGATCCGCGCGGCGGCCGGAACCACGCTTTGCATCGCGTCGCCCAGCGGCACCATGTAGTACGACGCCATGAACTCGATGAGCCCAAGATGGGCGCGGTCGTAGAGCGGGCGCGACTCGGGAAGCTCGAGGATCGGTTTGATCTCACCGTTGCCGGCCTCCAGATCTTTGCCGACCTCGGTCACGATACCGGTCAGGCGGCGCGAGCGTAGCGGCACGATCACTCGATGGCCGCACTCCACGCGGCCCTCGAGCGCCTGCGGAATCGCGTAGGTCAATTGCCCTACACCCCGCGCCGCGCCAATAAGGATCACTTTAACCTGCATCGCGCCTGCCATTGGCAATTTACATTGCGCAGGCACTTGGGCAACCGCTCTCTTGCGGCGAGCAGACCACCCGCCGTGCGGTGATTTGGATAAAATCCGCGACGCATATCCGCTACGTATCTAACGGCAGCCGGCAAAGTTTGCGCCGCGGCCGCTGAATCGAAGGGACGCATTTTGCGGTTGCCGCCGAAAAGAGTAGTTTGCATTGGTATCGTGAGCGCGATCTTCCATCGCCATCGTGGAGGAAATAATCCGCACGTCCACCATCACGACGATGGACGGATGGCGCTGCCGCATCACCACGACGAATCCGACCATCACCAGGCACTCCATCATTCGGATCACGCGCATCACGAGCACGGAGCCCACGCCTACGACGTAAACGGGCATCAACCCGCGATCGTCAACAGCGATCCGAACACATTAGGTCACTGGCATTTCGATAGCTCCTTCGATCATGTCGCGCTTGCGGCGGTCCGCAATTTTTCCGAAGAGCTCAACGCCCCCGCCGTTCCATTCGCCAATTGGGGCTTGAGCTATCCACCGCAGGCGGCGCGGCCTCCTCCGGCTCCCGCCCGGCACTCGTAAAAATAGTCTCGTTCAACGTCTCACCGATCCGGCGTGAGCGCGATTCGCGCCTTCGCTAAGAAGGGTGTACTCCGCTTTACCGCCGGAATCGGCATGGCATTTGTTCGCCTCGCGGCGGGCCCGGAGAGACTTGCCTTGAGAAACGCATTTTCGCGACCCGCGGTCGTCCCGACCGCCGGATCGTCGCGGCATCGTTATGGAGTGGTGCGCGCAAAAGCCTGGGCGCTGCTCTCGTTGGTTCTGATGCTCGCACTTTCACTGATCCAATATGGCGGCGCTGCGTCCGCGGGTCAGAAAAAAACCGTCTCGCACTATATTGTTGGGACAGTCAAAGACGCTCTCGGCCGGCCGATAGCGCGAGCCAACGTGATGCTGCAATCCGCTGGCGGACGGACGATCGCAAAAACGCTCACTGATGATCTTGGACTTTTCAGACTGCCCCGAAGCGGCGCCGGAACTTATGCGCTGTTATTTCGAAAAAAAGGTTTCAAACAAGGAACGATGATCATCGTCCTGTCGCAAGCCACGCCCGAAGGTCCCGGAAAACATCTGGTCGTCACGCTCGAATCGCAACAGGCGCTTACCGTTCCCGTCAGCGCCTCCAGAATCCGGCCGCAAAATGGATTGTCCGCCAGCGGAACAAATAAGTACACGCTGACCGCGCGCGACATCGCGAATCTTCCGGAAGGCGAGGCGACGCCGTTAAACCAGGTGATGCTGCAGATGCCCGGCGTAGCGCTGGACCAGAACCAGGAGATTCACATCCGCGGCGAGCACATGGGTATCCAATACCAGATGAATGGGATTCTCTTGCCCCTCGATATCAACAGCGACCCGACCTTTACCCAGTTGCTCAATTCATACTTCGTCAAGAGCGTAAGCCTGATGGATGGAGTATTGCCCGCACAGTATGGCTACCGCACCTCCGGTGTGATTGACATTCATACCAGGGACGGATGCGACGGCGGGCAAAATGAGTTCACGATCTACGGCGGACAGCGCGACACCGTGCAGCCGAGTTTCGAGCTTGGCGGATGCCAGGGAAATTTCAGCTATTACCTGACCGGCCTTTACCTTCAATCCAATCTTGGACTCAGCTCCGCGGTGCCCGCGCCAGATCCGATTCACGACGCGGTTCAGCAGGGACAGGGCTTCGCCTATTTGACTTACGCCTTGAATGCGGCGACGAAGCTGAGCCTCATTTCGGGGATGACCGTGGCGAGCAATCAATTCCCGAATCAGCCAAATCAAACGCCTGAATTCCAGCTCGAACAGGTCAATCCGGCGCTCCATCCGTCAAGCGCAATCAATTCGAGCCTGGAGCAGCAGGATTACTATGGAGTTCTCGCGCTTAACGGCGTCATCGGAGCGAACGCCGACTACCAACTCGCCTATACCGCGCACTATAACGAAGAGACTTTTAACCCCGACCCGGTCGGCGATCTGATTTACCAGGGCATCGCGTCGAAAGTGTTCACCAGCGATCTCTCCAATTCGCTTGCCGGAGACCTGACGTACAGGATGGGAACGGCGCATACCCTTCGCGGGGGTTTTTATTTCGGCGAGTACGGCGTCGAATCGGACCAGCGCTCGCAAGTCTTTCCGATCGTGATGGGGCAACCGGCGATCACGCCGATTTCCGTCTCTGCCGACGTGAACCGGATCAACCTCGTATATGGCGTGTATCTGCAGGACACCTGGCGGCTTACCGATCGGCTGAGCCTCAATGTCGGATCGCGCTGGGACCGCGTAACCGGATTCACCGTCAATAGTCAGTTCAGTCCCACGATCAATCTGATATACAAGCTGTGGGACGATACCATTATACACAGTGGCTTCGCGCGCAATTTCCAGATTCCAAACTTTCAGAACGTCTCACCGGGCATCTTCAAGCTGTTCGCGGGCACCACGGGTGCCGACGGTACCAGCCCCAGCGGCAACACCACCCCGGACACGGAAACCGACTACACCTGGGACACCGGGTTCACGCATCAATTCACGACGCATCTGGCTTACGCGCAGGACGACTACTTCCGCATCGATCGGCACTACCTTGACGAAGGGCAATTCGGCTTTGTGCCGATCGACGCGCCCTTCAACTACGTTCGCGGTTACGGCGGCGGCACCGAAAACTCGCTGACCTACAACCTCGAGAATCTGGCCGTGCGCGCGAACGTTTTCGTGGCCCGCGAGGAGGACATCGGGGTCGCCAGCGGGCAGTACAATTTTCCGGCGGATGAAGTCGCGCAGATCGACCGTCATTTCATCGTGCTCGATCACACGCCGCTGGTCGGGGCGTCAGGCGGCGTGGCATACAGGTGGAGGAGCTACCAATTCACCGGCGACGGCCTGTTCAGCAGCGGACTGCGAGCGGGCTTCGCCAACGAGACTCAACTCCCGAAGGTATGGCAGTTCAATCTGAGCGCCGCCCGGGATTTCGTCATACCGCGGCTGGGTATGTTCACGAACCGTATCGTGCTGCTGAACATTTTCGATCGGACCAATCTGATCCGGCCCGCCAACGGCATCGGGGTTTTTCAGGCCGCCTACGGGCCGAGGATCACGGTGTACGACGCGCTGACCGTGCCGTTGCCAACGCTGTAAAGCGCTTGCGTGCGCCGCCGACGTGGCCTCAGGCCGGCAAACTGCGCACGCTGAGTGCGAGCATGATTTCGGTCCAACCGTCGAAGATCATGTCGATACCGATGAACATTCCGATGACCCAGAGTCCGGAGACCGGCCACGCGTCCCAGATCATGATGCCCAGGATGATCGAAATCGCGCCGTTGAGGATTACCCATCCGCGATGATGCAGCGGTGTCGAGAACGCGACGAACAGCCGGAACAGGCCGGCAATGATCAGGATTATCGCGATCAGCAGCGTCAACGTGACCGCCGCGCGCGCGGGATTTGTAACCATCACGAGGCCGGCGACGGCGTACAGCACTCCGCCCAGCAAATTGATGAAAAAGCCGCCCCACGGCCGGCGCGAAAAGCCGTGAACCACCTCGAAGATGCCGGCGATAAGCAGCAGCCATCCGAGAAATATCACCGAGATGATGGTGGTCTCGAACGCGTAACCGATCGCGATCATCCCGATGATAACGAGCGCGATTCCCAGCACGAGGAACCAGGTCGAGTGTTTGCGAACTTCCTCGATCCCGGTATTGAGCATCAATGGGGTCATGACCGGACCTCCTGCGACGAACCATGCGTACGCCCGAACAGTGTTGCCGCGATCCGTCATCGCTAGCATGGTTCCGCACCGACGCGCCACCGCCCTCCCCGGCCGCGCCGAAACAGGCCCAGGGAGGGAGCACGCCGCCGCTGACCGGCTTTCCCCGCCGCGCCAAGTCTGGTTGAATCGATTGGCGCGGATGCGGTCAGCCGCCATCTCCGCCGACGGACGGTCCCAAGATGCTGCGTTTTCTGACAGCCGGCGAGTCGCATGGCCCCGAACTGGTCGCGGTGGTGGAAGGCTACCCGGCCGGCTTTGACATCGATCTCGCAAAGATCAACTACGACCTCGCGCGCCGCCAGAAGGGCTACGGACGCGGCGGACGGATGGCGATCGAGCACGACGAGGTCCGGGTGGTCTCGGGCGTCCGCTTTGGGCGCTCAATGGGCAGTCCAATCACGCTCATCGTCGAGAATCGCGACTTCAAAAACTGGCATAAGCGGATGTCGGTCGATCCCGCCGACCGCGGCGAGGCCGATCCGGTGACGCGGCCGCGTCCCGGCCATGCCGACCTGGCCGGCGTGCTCAAGTACAACCTCGACGACGTGCGCGACGTGCTCGAAAGAGCGTCCGCTCGCGAGACTACGATGCGGGTCGCGGCCGGTTCGCTCGCCAAGTTGATCCTCGAGCCCTTCGGCGTCGCCACGCTCGGCTACGTCGCGAGTATCGGTTCGACCGAGGCGCGGACGCCCGCCGACCTGAGTATCGAGGATCTCAAGCGCATCACCGAGGCCTCGCAGGTGCGGGTTGCCGACACCGCGGCCGAGCGCGCGATCATCGCCGAAATCGACGAGTGCAAAAAGACCGGCGACACGCTCGGCGGCGTGGTCGAAGTAGTCGCCACCGGATTGCCGGTCGGACTCGGCAGCCACGTGCAATGGGACCGCAAGCTCGACGGCCGCCTGGCCCACGTGCTGCTCAGTCTGCAAGCGGTCAAGGGCGTCGAACTTGGAATGGGATTTCGCGCCGCGGCGACGCGCGGGTCGGCGCTCCATGACGAAATCGCTTATGACGCTGCAACGCGCCGCTTCATCCGCCACTCCAACAATTCCGGCGGCACCGAGGGCGGGATGACCACCGGCGAGCCGCTACGCGTGCGCGTGGCGTTCAAGCCGCTGTCCACCCTGATGCGCCCGCTGCGCTCGGCCGATATCCGGACCAAGGCCGAGTCGGTCGGCAACACCGAGCGATCCGACGTGTGCGCGATTCCGGCCGCCGCGGTTATCGCCGAGGCGGTGGTCGCATTCGAGCTGGCCAACGCGTTCCTGGAAAAATTCGGCGGCGACTCGCGCGTCGAGATCGCGCGCAACTATGAAGGGTACCTCGAGCAGGTGCGCAATTTTTGACGCCGCCGCGGCCCAGCACGATGGCGCCCAAGTTGATTCTCACGGGCTTCATGGCAACCGGCAAAAGCGCGGTGGGCCGCGCGGTCGCGGCGCGCCTGGGATGGCGGCTGACCGATAGCGACGCCGAGTTGGTGGCGCGCGCAGGCAAGCCGATTCCGGCGATTTTCGCCGAGCAGGGCGAGGCGCAGTTTCGCGCGCTGGAGCGCGAGGTGATCGCGGCCCTGGCGAACGATCCCGCTCGCTGCCCGCAATGCGGCGAGCCGCGGCCCGCGGTGATCTCGACCGGCGGCGGCGCGCTAGTCGACGAGCGCAACTACCTCGCGCTCAAACGCGTGGGTGTGATCATTTGCCTGAACGCGCGGCCCGAGGTGATCGCGGCGCGCGTGAGGCGGTCGCCTCACAAGCGGCCCAAGCTGCTCGAAGGCGGCAAGCCGCTGGAAACGCGAATCAGCGAACTGATGGAAGAGCGGCGCGCCGCCTATGCGCGCGCCGACTTCACCGTGGACACCTCCGACCTTTCGGTCGCCCAGTCCGCCGAGCGCGTGTTGGAAGTTTTTGGCCGGCACGGCAGGAGCGGCCATCGATGCGCGCCTTCCGCGTAGAACTCGGCGCCGACGCGCATCCGGTGCAGGTCGGCGCCGGCGCGCTCGACCATACGGGGCAACTCGCGCGCGAGGCAGGTCTGGCAGCCGGGCGCGCGCTGATCGTCACCGATTCCAACGTCGCGCGGCTATATGGCGATCGCACGGCCGCGTCGCTGACCGCGGCGGGCTTCACGCCGCGCATCCTTGAAGTCGCGGCGGGCGAACAGAGCAAGTCGTTCGCCACGCTGGAGCGGGTCTACGACGCGATGGTGGACGCGGAACTGGATCGCAGCGGCGCCGTCTTCGCGCTGGGCGGCGGCGTGGTCGGCGATCTGGCCGGCTTCGCGGCGGCAACCTACATGCGCGGCGTGGCGCTGGTGCAAATTCCGACCACGATGCTCGCGCAGGTCGACTCGGCGCTGGGCGGCAAGACCGCGGTCAACCATCCGCGCGCGAAGAACCTGATCGGCGCGTTTCATCAGCCACGGCTCGTCGTGGCCGACGTCGCGACGCTCGCAAGCCTGCCCGAGCGCGAGTTCCGCGAGGGACTCGCCGAGGTCATCAAGTACGGCGCGATCATGGACGCGCCGATGATCGAGGCGATGGAACGCGGCCTCGACGCGATCCTGCGCCGCGACGCTGTCGCACTCGAGGAAATCGTCGCGCGGTCGCTGCGTCACAAGGCTACGGTGGTCGCGAGCGACACGCGCGAAGGTGGGCTGCGCAAGATCCTTAACTACGGCCACACGGCCGGCCATGCGCTCGAGGCGTCGTCGGGCTATGGTCATTTTCTCCACGGCGAGGCGGTGGCGATAGGCATGGTCGCGGCGGGAAAACTCTCGCAGGCGTTCGCGGGTCTCAGCGCCGCCGAGGCCGAACGGCTGGAGCGGCTGATCGCGCGGGCGGGTCTGCCGACCGCGATGCCGGCCGGATGGCGCGGCGAGGAGTTCGCGCGGGCGATGCGCCTGGACAAGAAGCGCGCGGGCGACGGGGTCGAGTTCGTGCTGCTCGATCGGCTGGGGCACGCGCTGACCCGCAAGCTCAGTTTCGCCGAGATTCTCGCGCACCTCGGCTAGCTGATCAGCCGCCTGGTTTGTAGGCCTCGCTAGCAGGGCGCTATGCGCTCGTCACTTGCGTTCCATCAGTCGCACGCGGCCCAGGAATTTCGGGCGGATCATTACGGTCTCCAACGGCAGCACGCTCATCGCGAGCAGCCCGTTGAACGCCATCACCAGCGCCAGCATCAGCCCCATCTCGGCCAGGAATCGCAACTCCGAGAGGAAGTACCAGGGCAGCACCCCCAGCACCATCGTGAAGGCGACGAAGAACGTCGCCTCGCCTGTAGTGAAAACCGCGCGCGTCACGGCGGCCTGCACGTCGCCGTCGGCGGCGCCCTGGAATTCCTCGCAAATGCGGCTTAGCAGGTAAATCCCGTAGTCGATGCCGACGCCGAGTCCGACCGCGACTACCGGCAGCGTGTTGACGTCAAGCCCGACGCCGCGGAGATACATCACCGAGTCGGTGGCGAACTGAGCAAACAACAACGGCACCAGCAGCATCGCCGCCGCCACGCCCGAATGGTAGGTCAGCACGCACATCACGAAGATGGTCGCGAGCAGGTAAAGCAGGATTTTCAGGTCGGCCGCGCGCACCACGTGGTCGAGCGCATATTGCAGGGCGACCGAACCGGTGGCGAGCCGGATGCGATAGACCGGCGACGGTTTGGTCTGCACCTCGGCGATCGCGCGCTCGGCCTGCGCCATCGCGTTGTCCACGGTGCTGGCGCGCAGGTCCTTGTACCAGAGGACGACGTCGCCATTAGTGCCGTTGGGCTGGATTATCTGGCTGAAATTTTCCAGCGAATGTCCGGTGCGGGTCCAGAACAGGTAGGCGCCGACGTCGTGGCCGGTGAGGTCGATCGGCAGCCACTTCGGATTGCCGCCGCGCAGGATCAGGCCGGTGTACGGGATGTAGTCGGCGAGCGAGAGCGTGGCGACGGCGCCGTGGTTGCGCTCGATCGCCTTCTGAAAGCGGAGCATCGAGTCGTAGACCGCGGGATTATAGAGCGCGCGCGGAAACTTGCCCTCCCACACCACGTTGAGCGTGGCGGTCCCGGCGAGGTTGCGGTTGATCTCGCGTTCGGCGACGTTGAACTCGTTGTTGGGCCACAGCAGCGGGCTGCCGATCGCGACGTTGCCGACCGGACGGCTCATCGCGAGAAACGCGATCAGCGCCGCTACCGGAATCGCGATCGCGGTCGTGACGACCCGATTGCGCGGCGTCAGCAATCCCGCGAGCACCCGCTGCACCGGCTCGATCAGCCGCGTGCTGAGCGAGGGAACCTCATGAGTGATGAAGACGCTCACATCCTTGGGCGGCGGCAGAATCGCGAGCAGCACCGGCGTGAGCAGCACGGCCGAAGGAATGATTAACAGCGACCAGGTGCCGCACAGGACACCCAGCTTCTGGATTATCGGAATCGGGGCGAGGCAAATCATGTAGAGTCCGGCGACGTCGCACATGATGCCGAGGAAGGCCGGCGCGAACATCGAGGCCAGCGCGCCCGCGGCGCCGGCCACGCGTTCGTGGGTTTCATAGAGGATTTCGTAGTAGCGGCGCGTGATCTGCAGCGAGTGACTGAGCGCGCGCGCCATCAGCAGCACCGGCACCACCACGGTGAGCGGCTCGAGGTTCAACCCCAGCCAGCCGCCCGCGCCGAGCCCCCAGATCGTCGACACGGTGGCGGCGATGATCGGAGTGAGCGCGCCGGCGAGACTCCTCATGTAATCGACGTGGGCGAGGATGATGAGCGCGAGCGAGAGCAGAAAAATCCACATCGCCTGGTGCCCGTAACGATAGACCCATGCGATCAGCATCACGCGCCCGGCCGTGTAGAACTGGATATTGGGATCGCTCTCGGCCGCGAGCATCCGATGCACGCGGTTGAAGACGTCGCCGTAGTCCAGCCCGTGCTCGAAGAAGGCGGCCTCGATTAGCGTGGCTTTTTCATCGGGCGAGACCAGGATCCCCGTGACCCCGGCGGCGTGGCGCGCGCGCTCCTGCACCGCCGCCGCGTCGGCCTGCGTCGCCGGAATGCGGTTGGTCATCACCGGCTCGGAGCTGAGGCCGGGTGGCGTCGGCCGGACCACGCGCACTTTCTCGCTCGCGATCGAGGTCAGGGTCACGTGATCGATACCCGGCACCAGGTCGAGTTCGCGCGTGATTCGCCAGATCCTGGCGAGCGTCTGGGGCGTGTAGATCGTGCCGTGCTTGACCTCGAGCAGGATTTCAACCGTGGCCGGCTTGCTGAAGCTCTGGTAGCGCTTGAAGACGTCGGTGACGCGGTTGTGCGCCGGAATCAGGTCGGCGACCGAGGTTTGGGCCTGGAAGCTGCGCGCGATACGCACGACGCCGACGGAAAAAAAGGCGGTCAGCGCCAGGTATACGACGATGACCTGCCATCGCCAGTGGAGCAAAAAGTCGGCAGTCCTCTGACCCATGGATAGCATCGCAAAAACCGATCGTTTCGCGGCGGGCGTGCCATCCGACCAAACCCCGCCGGTCAAGTCAAGATGACTTCCGCCGCCGTCAGCATTAGCCGCGAGCGCCGCATTTCGCGTGCGAAGTTATACACAGTATTTCGAGAATTGTTGATATTTATAAGCAGCTCAAATGTTCACGTCGACAAGCCGAGCATAGGATAGCGGGCCATTCGGGCGGCGATATGGCGAAGAAGAGCCTGGGCGCCCGAAGTTCTGATCAGGGTAGATTCTGACCAGGGGGTAGCGATGAGCAATAGTGACTTCGATCGAGAGACGGCGGCGAATTTCGACACGATGGCGCAGCGCGTGATGACCGTGCAGGACGTCTCGGCTTATTTGCGGGTGCATCCGTCGACCGTCTACCGCCTTCTCAAACGCAACCAGTTGCCGGCCTTCCGGGTCGGCAGTGACTGGCGCTTCAACGTCGAGGCGATCGACCGTTGGCGTTCGGAGATGGAATCGGGCGCTCAGGTCATGGACAAATAGAACGCCGGCCCGCCCGCAAAATGCGGCCCGGGATCCGTCCCGTTCCGGCCGCCCGCCGGCCGCGGCTTGGCTCGCGCCCGACCCGCGATACGTCCGACCTATTGCTCGAAGTAGTTGCGCGGGTTCTCGACCATCAGGGTCCGGATCTTCTCCTCGCTCACGCCAGCCTCGCGCAACGCGGGCAGAATGTTCTTGAAGATATGAGTCGGCTGCCAGTTGCGGATTCCCTGCTCGATCTCCGGCGTCAGGTCCAGGCCACGACCGAGCCAGCATGCGACCGAGTCGTGCGACAGCACGATCTGCTTCTCGAATCCGATACCCAAAAGCCCAATCAGCGCAGCCAGACGCAGCCGGTCGGGATGCAGAAAATCCAGTCCGAAGCGATCGAAGCCCAGGTAGCATCCCCGATCGAGCATGTCGGTGTGGTAACGCAGATCCGACGCGCCGCAGCTATGGCCGACGATCACGTGCTTCAGGTCAACGCCCTCGGAAGCAAAGATGTCGAGCTGCTCGCGGCCCATCGTGCCCTCGTCGGTATGCGTGGTGATAGGCGCGCCGGTTTTGAGATGCGCGCGGGCGGCGGCCCGCAGGCATTTCTCCTCGTACTCGGTGATCTTTTCCTTCGAGGTCGCGCACTTGATCACTCCCGCCTTCACGCCGGTGCGGGCGATTCCTTCGGTCAACTCGGCGACGTAAACGTCGGCAATTTCGCCGACCGGACGCTGCTTGAAGTAGGCGGTATTGCCGAGATCTTCCTTGTAGAGGCCGGTCGCGCAGATTAGCTGGATGCCGGCCGAGCTGGCCGCCTCGGCCATGAAATTCACGTCGCGTCCGATGTCCATCGGGCATGGATCGAGGAAGGTGCCGAGGCCGAGATCGCGCAACTCCTTGAGCCGGTCGGTCGCGAACCTGAGTGCCTGCTTGCGCTCGAAGCGCGGCGCTGTGCAGTCGAGTTCCCATCCGCCCCATCCGACCATCAGATGCTCGTGCATCAGTGTCGTGCCGAGTTTGTCAGCGGTGGTTGTTCCGGTAACGGTGTTGATCGTTTTCATTGATCGCACCCCCGCTCGGTGCCGGCGCGAACGGCCGGATTGAGCATCGCAAAACTAGCGTCAGGGTCGCGCTTGGGTCAAACGCACGGAAGGGACGGATGGCCGTGGTCGCCGCCGCTTCGTTTCGTTCGGGAGCGCCGGTGTTGCGCCGCCATAGCCGCTACCGCTTGAGGTGCTCCAGCTCCAGCGTGAAGCCGAGCGACTGGGCCATCGGGCCCTCGCCCCGGCTCTCCTGATGGGTCGCCTTGACCGGACCCACTCCGGGGCATGGCGGTACCTCGCGTCGAAGACTGGCGACTGCAGGACGCCGGCGCCGTGCCTCACGAAGTTTCTGTGATCGGTGTCTGTCCGACACGTTGTGCCGAAATCGTTTTTTTCGTCAAGAGTCCTCGGGGCTCGAAGCGGACCGAGGCGACCGTGTTGCGATAGCTGTCGTTGGCTATCAATAATAATTTATTCCTCTAAAATAGGCGCTTAAAGAGGGGATGAGGCTTTTTCCGATCTATACGCAATCGTTGACTACAAAGAAAAAGCCAATGAGTCATCACCAGCTTCGCCAGATTGTTTTTATCGAAAGCGGACTCTCCTATTTAGGCGTTCGGACATCGACCGGTCACGGTCCGACCCTTCGTTCATCTGACCCAGCAACCCCTCCGGGTCGAGTTCAATCAAGGATCTGAACGTCATAGTCGGAGGATATGCACATGCCCATCGATCTAAGGGTCCTTTGCCGTGATTTGACGACGGCCAAAACAGCGATCTTGTTTGGAGCCGGATCCTCGATTCCGTCGGGCGGTCTTGATGGAGCCGCTCTTGCTGAACGTATATGCACAAATTTCCACGTTACCTATGACCCCACACTTTCGCTCGCCGATACGGCTACCCTCGTCGAAATTAACAGAGCCCGTCGAGACCTGATTAACTTTCTGCGAAAAACGCTGTTACCGCTTCGCCCTACCGCCGGACTTTTGAATCTGCCGTTGTACGACTGGAAAGATATCTTCACGACGAACTTCGATACCCTTATCGAACAGACGTATTCTCGCATTTCCAAACCACTACGTGTTTACTCTTCCAACTTCGACTTTGACGACGATGACTCTTCGCCCGGAACGTCTCTATTCAAGATCCATGGCACAGTGGAAAAGGATAGATCATTAGGCCACATATCTAGCCTTGTTCTAACAGCTGAAGACTATGACCTTGCGACCGAGTACCGGGAACTTTTACTTGACCGGTTTCTCCACGAGACCAGCAGGGGGGCGAGCCAGTAATAGTCCTCGACGCTTACGTCGTCGTCCTCGGCCACGAGCCTCAGGCCGGCGGCCTTGGCGGGAGCGCGCGCGGAACCCTTCGCCGCCGACGCTTCGCCGGTGCTCCGGATGCGGATACATCCGCTGAAAGTTCCGGCCGGCACGCTGACGTTGTCGTTGACGCTTTCGATCCTGGTCGTTGCGTCGTAGACCGTGCCGTCGAAAGTGCGATCGATTTCCTGCCAACTGGTCCCGGCCGCGATCGGCAGCTTGATCACGTAGGAATTGTCGCTGAGGCGCGACTGCAACCCTTCGTTCTCGTCGATCGCGACATGGCGGATTCCCGAGCCGTCGTCCGCGTAAAACTCGGTGTAGGCTTTATCGCCACCGTCATTTTTCTGCGGAACAGCAGTGAAGCCGAGGACTTCGCGCGGTGGCTGGTTGGTCGTGGTCAGCTCACCAGCGGCTCCGGTCGAGCCGGTAAAACGAAACGTCCAGGCCATCCCCGGCTTGAGCGGAAAATATTGCGCAAGGCCGGTCCGCGCGCGCGTGCACCCGGTGACGGCCGCCGCCGCGCATACTATTCCCAGCACCGCGCCTGAAACCGCCCCCGTCGATTTCGCGTGGTTCACAAGAGTGCCCGCCAGTTCCGCGATCGCAAATCTTCTCGTCATGTTCTCTCCCGGGTCTCGGACAAATTTTCGGCGCGCGCGGCGCCGCGGGCGAATTTTTGCGCGCGTTCCGTGCCCGCGCGCGCGTTCCGCGCTTGCGTTCGGCGCCTTCCGAGCGTGCGGCTTGCGCATCCCGCCTTGACTGCCAGTAACACGCTAGCCTAGCCTACATTTGAAAAGCGGAAAATCGGGGGGCACTGGGAGAGCGACGGAATCTATGAATGGCGTTCATGATCTGGGTGGGATGCACGGTTTCGGGCCGGTGGTCCGCGAGCAAAACGAGCCCGTCTTCCACTCCGAATGGGAGAAGCGAGTCTTCGCGATGACGCTGACCGCGATGGGCCGCGGAGTCTGTAACGTCGACGAGTTTCGCCGCGCGATCGAGCGGATACCCCCCGCCAAGTACCTTGCCGCGAGTTACTACGAGAAATGGCTCAACGCGCTCGAGGCGCTGCTGGTTGAAAAGGGCGCGGTCACGCCCGAGGAACTCGCGAGTGGACGCGCCGGCGCGCCCGCGCCCGCCACGGCGGCTGAATCGCCCGGCGGTGGCGTCGACTCGTTCGACGATTCCGCGATCAAGCTGCGCTTCAACCAGAGCTTCAAACCCGGCTTCAAGGTCGGAGACCGCGTGGTCGCGCGCAATTTCAACCCCGCGCATCATACGCGCCTCCCGCGCTACGCCCGCGGCAAACGCGGCGTGATTCGCTACGATCAGGGCGTATTCGTTTTTCCCGATACGCACGCCCACGGCCAGGGCGGCAAACCGCAGCACGTGTACACCGTGGTGTTCGAGGCCCAAGAGTTGTGGGGCCCCGACGGCGAGCGCGCGCCGGTGTACCTCGATTGCTGGGAAGACTACCTGGAGAGCGACCGCGCCGCCGCCAAACCAGCGACCGGCGGCGCTGCCAAACCGGCAATTAGGTCCGGTGCCAAGACCTCCGGCAAAGCCTCGGCCAGGAAACCCGGTAAGCTATTCGGGAAGGCGCCCAACAAGTCCTCCGGCAGCACATCCGGCAAAAGCTCCATCAAGACCTCCGTCAAAATCGCCACCAAAGCCCCCGCGAGAAAAGCGGTCGCCCGCAAGGGCGGCACCAGCGCGAAAAAACCGATGGTCAAGGTTGCCGCCAAGACACTCGCGGCCAAGCCCGCGGTGAAGTTCGCGGGCCGCACGCGCACGGCCGTCAGGAAGGGAAGTAAGAAACGATGAGCGACGGACACGACCATCACGACGGAAACGATCATCACAATGCGCCGCTCTCCGAACCGGCCCAGCGCGTAAAGGCACTCGAACAGTTGCTGGTCGAGAAGGGCCTGGTCAATCCCCAGGCCCTCGACGAGCTTATTGACACCTACGAACAGCGCGTCGGCCCGCGCAACGGCGCCCGCGTGGTCGCACGCGCATGGACCGACCCCGAATATCGCAACCGCCTGCTCGACAACGCCGCCCGGGCGATCGAGGAGCTCGGCTTTCCGCCCGGTCCGCAGGGCGAACATATGATGGTGGTCGAAAACACGCCGCACGTGCATAACCTCGTGGTCTGCACGCTATGCTCGTGTTACCCGTGGTCGGTCCTGGGTTTGCCGCCGGTGTGGTACAAGAGCACCGCGTATCGGGCGAGCGCGGTGAATGATCCGCGCGGGCTGCTGAAAGAATTCGACATCGACGTCGGCGACAAGGAAATCCGGGTGTGGGACTCGAGCTCCGAAATGCGCTATTTCGTGATTCCCGAGCGTCCCGCGGGCACCGAAGGCTTAAGCGAAGACGAACTTGCCGAGCTGGTGACGCGCGATTCGATGATCGGCAGCGGCCTTGCGAAGCCGCCGGCGAGTCGCTCGAGTTAGCACCGCGCCGATTGGCGCTCGCCACGAAGGAGTTTCATCCAGTGCCGGGTAAAAGCGCTGAAGATTTGATCGCGCGTGCTCGCGCGCTCGCTCCGGAGGCGGTCTTTGGGGAGCCCTGGGAAGCGCGCGCCTTTGCCGTCGCGGTAGCACTCTGCGAAGCGGGGCAGTTCCAGTGGGCGGAATTCCAGCAGAGTCTGATCGCCGAAATCGGCGAAGCGGAAAAAACCGGCCGCACCACTAAGGGCGGAACCGACTATTACCTTCACTGGCTCGACGCGCTGACCCGGCTGCTCGACGCCAAGGGAATCGTGCTTGGCCCTGAGCTGGAAGCTCGCACCGCGGATGTCGGCCCACCGCCGCCTCCCCAGGATCCGCACGGGCATCATTAGGTAGAACGCCGCGGACCCTTGGGCCGGCGGCACGCTATAGACGATGTATCGTTATCTGGTGGGCGCAGTCCTCGTGGCGGTGATTGCCGCGGCGCTCGGCTGGAAGTGGTATCAGCAGGAGCAGGCCGAGCATCAACGCGACATGGCGCAAATCAATGAGCTCTCGGGGCGCATCGGGCAGCTTCAGGAGCAGAACAATCAGCTCAACGCGGCGCTCGCCAAGGTACAAGCCGAGGAACAACGCCAGGTCACCGAGAACGATCTGCTCACCAAGACTCTCGAGCAGGCAAAGTTGACCGGCAAGATTCCCGACAAGCTGCCCTATCCGCCGAAGTAAAGAGTAGGCGCGACGCGGGCTGGACGCCGTCGCACGGTGGCTTCACCGGCCGGTTCCCGGCAGCGCTGCCCGCACGGACTACTCGTCCTGTTTGTCCTCCACCGGCGGCAACAGCGCGAAGCGCTGCCATTCCGCGAGATGCGACAGCGAGCGCATGTTCGCCATCCGGTCGAGGTAGACCTCGCCGTTTAAATGATCAGTCTCGTGCTGGATGACCCGGGCGTGGAAGTCGCTCGCGACGAAGTCCAGCGCTTCGCCACGTCTCCCCAGTCCGGTCACGCGAAGCCGCTTGTAGCGCGAGACCTGACCGCGCATCTCCGGGACACTCAGGCATCCTTCCCAGTCCTCGATCGTGGCGCGCTCGAGAATCGTGACCTCGGGATTGATGAGGAAGGTCAGCGGCACCGTCGGCATATCCGGATAGCGCGGATGATGCTCCACTTCGAGCACGGCGACCCGCAGGGGCAGATGCACCTGCGGCGCGGCGAGCCCCACGCCAACGTACTCGCGCATCGTGTCGACCATATCGTCGAGCAGGCGCTGGAACTCCGGCGTTTTGATGCGTTCCGGCGCGACCGGCTGCGCGATCGCCCGCAGCACCGGGTAACCAAGACGAGCGACCTTCAGAATCATCGATGCGACACCTTATGCTTTTCGTGAGACTATGGGCGCGATTGTCGTCGTCGTCGCCCCGTTACGCCACATTCGGCAAATACGTAGCAGATAGTGGAGACGTGCCGCGAACTTCTTTAAGAATATGGACCGCAGCCCTGAGATCTGGATGCGTCGTACCGGGTCAACTCGCTCCACGGGTTTTCTTTTACGACGGATTCGCGGGAAATTGTCAAAGTAGGCGCCATGTACGGCGTTGTTATTCTCAAAGACGTGAATTTCACTGTTGACAATGCTTGTCAAAGTCAATTGACTTTTAACACGCTATGAAGCTATATTTGCCGTCGAGGATCACTCCATTGAGGGCTGAAGACGCACTGCGAAAAATCAGGCTGCTGAGCAGCGTGAGGACTGAAAATGGCGCCCTGGCGGCCGAGGCGGAAAACGCGACCCGTCTGGTCAAGGCGCTGATGGAGCGCTACGAGATCCCGGCCGAGGATCTGCCCGGCGCTCCGCGGAAGCCCGCGCCCCGGTTGACGTGGGTCTATTGGGAAGAATTGCTCAACGAATTCGGCCTGCAGTTGCGCCGTTTCGGGAGCCGCGGTAACGCTGCGATCGGTCACGACAGGATCGTCTACATCAAGCTGGGAACGACTCAGTGGTGGATCGAGCAGAAGTCAAAGGACGGCCGGCAGACCACCGCTCGCGACTGGGGTGTCGAAACGCTACGCAGATACCTCAACGAGCACGCGAGGCGCTACTCGTTCTTCAGAAGCTAAACAGTCACTCTCATCGAAGTTTGCCGCGCCCAAAGCCCACTCTATTTACATCGGCCGCGAACCTCCCGCATTCACCGCCATCTGTAACTTTCGCGATCCCGCGAGGTACTGCATGATGGAAGCGCAAGGCATAAGGGATGGGCAGCGCGATGCCGCAGCATTATCACCAGGATAGAGAAAAAGGCGACGCGGAGAATTCCAGCCGGAGAGGCCCAAGCCGTCGAACCATACTCGCGATACTCGCGACGGTGCCGTTCGCCATCGCATGGGAGCTTTTCGGCCACGGCAGTTCGTTGGAGGCTGCCGATCCCGCAACGGGGTCCGCAGGCGCGGCCGGTCAGATCGAAATCGTGGAATTCTCAAGCAACGGCGAGAACAAAGGGACGGCCCTGGTCAGCAAAGTGGTAAAATCGGACGACCAGTGGCGCAAACTTCTCACGCCCGAGCAATACGACGTAACCCGCCGCAAGGGTACCGAGGCGCCGTACACCAACAAGTACGACGAGAACCATCAGAAGGGGCTTTACCGGTGCGTCTGCTGCGCGACCGCGCTATTCTATTCGGATACCAAATTCGAGTCGGGCACCGGCTGGCCCAGCTTCTATCAGCCAATCGCGAAGCAGAACGTGCGCACCCAGGTCGACCGCTCGCTTTTCATGGACCGTACCGAGGTTTTGTGCGCGCGATGCGACGCACACCTCGGCCATGTCTTCGACGACGGTCCCGCGCCAACCGGACTGCGCTACTGCATGAACTCCGCGGCGCTCGATTTCATCCCCGCCGCGCCGGCGTAGCAAGCAGCCCGGATCAGCCTGCCGGTACCAGATGGCAAACCGGCTCGACCGATTTAAGTCCGCCGCTTTCAGTTTGGAACGAAAGGACCTGGCCGTTCGCCAGGGTGGCCGAGTACTGATCGCCTTCGTGGGAATAGGTCACAGCCACGGTAACCGGAGCGAGCGGCGTCGCCATCGTCAAAGTCTTGTCGTTGAATTCAAGGCCGGCTAACTGGAAACATTCGTTTCCGGAGTTCGGAGCTAGCTTCCATTTGCCGAGGAGAGGATTGGATTTCGAGCATCCCGAGGCGATCAGGATCGCACAAAGGGCCCCGATTATCCGAAGATTCCACATGTTGATTTACTCCCTGTAAGGTTTACGCGGGCTTTCGTCCCTGACGATCGCCCTAACAGAGCAGATTGGAGACGGAATGCCAAGAGCGCCGTACTCTTTTTTGATGAATTCGATCAGCGCCCGGAACGCCTTATCGCTGGTTCCGGCTGGCGAGATACCGGCTTGTCCTCACGATTCGGATCGTGGTGTGGAGCTTGTGGGCCATTCGCAGATCAGCCTAACGATGAACGCCTACAGCCACGTCGTTCCTGGCGTGCTACGCAAGGCCGTCAGTAAGCTCGCGGTTGCGCTGGGACAAGCTTAGGGGACGGGCTATCTACTAACGAATCCGACCGCCATGTTCACGATGGCGCGGACGAAGAGCAAGCCGGGCTTCACGGCCGCCTCGACCCTTGGCGGAGGTAGCGAGGAAGCGCCCGCGCGATTCAGCCCGCACGCATATTCGAGCATATCGCGCGCGAAGAGAGACTTTTTGTCTTGGTCGAGCGCTAGGAATCGAATTCGGCGCTCATCGTCGACCAGTAGCGTTGCAGGTGTCGGATTGCCAAAGCGCTCCTCGACCCCCAGACCGAAACCCTTCGCGGCCTCCCAGTTCACGTCGGAGAGCACGGTGAAGGGAAGCTTCAGGCCCATGCGCAACCGGCGACACTTGCGACGGCTCTCGGACGAGAGCGCGACGACCTCAATACCCGACTGCTTGAACTCAGCGTAAAGATCGGCATAGTCGGCGAGCTGGCGTAGACAGAACGGACACCAAGCGCCGCGAAAGTAGACCACCACCGCAGCGCTAAGCGCAGTGAAGTCGGAAAGGCGGCGCGTGACGCCGTCGCTATCGGGCAGGCTGAAATCCGGGGCAACCTGGGCTGCACCGTCAGTTATGGTGTTTGCCGAGGACATCTGGGCAGCGCGGGCGAGGCTCGCGGCGACCGGACCATTCTCCGCGACGGTCGAGGCGCCGTTGGGCGTCGGCAGTTGCGGGGTTGCGGCCGGCGTGATCGCCGACCGCGCAGCTTTGGCCGCCTCATGCGCCGTCAGATGCGACCCTGAAGGATGGGCGAGCGCCGGGACATAGCAGTCATGACATTCCGGCAAAAGCGACTCATAATTCTGGAACAGGACGGCGTTCTCGCGCAGCCGAAGTTCCTTGACCAGCGGTTGGATCCGGTACCAAACCGCCACCGCATATCCTCCGATCGTCGGGAGGATCTCTTCTTTGCGTATCAGGTTGTGGCGAACCAGATTACCGACCCTGTCGTAGTACCCGCCCACGCGATGGATCGCGCGCTCAGCGCGCTTGCCGCGGCCGGGCGCGCAGAAGCTTTCCCAGGTCATCTCCGGCATCCCGTGCAGCAAGAAGAGTTGATCGCGCTGGAACTCCGGGCTCTGCCAGATTTCAAACAGGTGAGCGGTCACCGAGAAGTAGCGCTCCCGCGCCATCTGGCGCAACTGTAGCATCACGGCGATAGCACTGATCGCAAAGGCGACACTCGAGAACACCGTCGCAATCGCGGCGGCAAGCTGCCAATCAATCGAATGCATTCTGATGGACGTTAGCGCACGCCCAAAACCCAAGGCAATTGATGAATGTTGCGGCGCCTGCTTTGGCTGGTGGCTGTCAAGCACGACAAGACGAAGCAACTAAGGGAAAAGAGCTTGGTTTTATTGGTTGCGGGGAGGGATTTGAACCTTCGACCTCCGGGTTATGAGCCCCATCCGATACCTGCGTCAGTTCTTGAGCTCTTGCTGGATTTTCCTGATTTTCCTAAGGTCCGAGCACGCGGAAAACCGTCCAATTGCGTGAACTAACCGGGACCCCAGCCGTTCTGAAAAGTGACGCCGCAATGGCCGCAAAGCTCGAAGTCCTTCTCTCCGTGCAGGAGTGTATTGGTGATCCCAGCGGGAGTCGAACCCGCGTTCCCGACGTGAGAGGCCGGTGTCCTAACCACTAGACGATGGGACCGAGCGGCGGGCGCCTCCCTTCCCAGGGAAGCGTTGGCTGAGGAGGGAGGACTCGAACCTCCAATCCCCTGATCCAGAGTCAGGTGCCTTGCCAATTCGGCTACTCCTCAGCGCGAACACTCATTTATAACCGACACCGGGCCATGCGTCCATGCGCGTCCGCGACGCGCGTCCGAGCGCACGCATTGTTCGTTCAGCGCGCGGCGGAGAGCCGCAGGGTCTCGGCGTGATGGTTGACCAGCTCGTCGCAGCGCTGGAGCATCGCCGGATTCTGGCAGTGCTGCTCGATCATGTAGCTCAGCTCGCCGAGATCGTGGACCAGCAAGCGCATGCAGCGTTCGTATTCGTCGTGCTGCTGCAGCGCCTTGAGCAGATGGCCGACCTTGTCTTCCAGTTCCGTCTCCTCGACTTCGAGCGCCAGTCCCAGCGCCTGCTCGATGCTGAGTCCGCTTTCGGCTTCGCGCGCGCCACGCTCCAGCAGCACGCTCAGCCTCGCCACGCTCGCATCCTCGAGCACCACCGGGCTTGGCCGATCGAGCACCCCTTCGAAGTCGAGCACCGTGCTCACGAGGTCGAGCGCGCCGACGTGGCGGGCTTCGTCACGCGCCATCCCGAACCAGAACTCGTGCAGGCGTGGATGCGCGGCGAAGGTTTTGGCGAAGCGCGCATAGAGCGCCATGCTCCGCTTCTCCAGCGCGATCGTGGCCTGGAGGACTTCGCGCGTCGTCGGCATCGTGGGGCTGATGATAGCCCGCGAGCGGCACCGCGCCAAGGCCGGCGCCGCCCGCGGCAAGTCTAGCGCGCGAGCTCGGTCGCGCGGGTTTCGCGGATGACCGTCACGCGGATTTGTCCGGGATAGGTCATGTCGGTTTCGATTTTCTTGGCCACGTCGCGCGCCAGCATCGTCGCGTCGTCGTCGGAGACCTGGCCCGGCTCGACGATGATCCGCATCTCGCGGCCGGCCTGCACGGCGAAGCATTTCTCGACTCCCTTGAACGACTTGGCGATGGTCTCCAGGTCTTCGAGCCGCTTGACGTAACTCTCGAGCACCTCGCGCCGTGCGCCCGGGCGGGCTCCGCTGAGCGCGTCGGCCGCGTCCACCAGCGGCGCCAGGATGGTCTCGGCCTTGACCTCTTCGTGATGGGCCGCGATCGCGTTGACGATCTTCGCCGACTCGCCGTACTTGCGCGCGAGTTCGGCGCCGATCAGCGCGTGCGAGCCCTCGACCTCGTGGGTCAGGGACTTGCCGATATCGTGCAGGAGCGCGGCGCGGCGGGCCTGCTTCTCGTTTAGCCCGAGCTCGGCCGCCATCGCGCCGCACAGAAACGCCGCCTCCAGCGAATGCATCAGGACGTTCTGGGCGTAGCTGTACCGGTACTTCAGCATCCCGAGCAGCTTGACCAGTTCGGGATGGATTCCGTGAACGCCGACCTCGATGATCGCGCGCTGGCCCGCCTCGCGGATGGATTCCTCTACTTCCTGTTCGGCCTTGCGCACGACCTCCTCGATGCGGCCCGGATGAATCCGGCCGTCGGAGATGAGCCGTTCCAGCGAGACCCGCGCGATCTCGCGCCGGATCGGGTTATGGCACGAGATCACGACCGCCTCGGGCGTGTCGTCGATTATGATATCGACGCCGGTGGCGGCCTCGATGGCGCGGATGTTGCGCCCTTCGCGGCCGATGATGCGGCCCTTCATCTCGTCGTTGGGGAGCGCCAGCACCGAGACCGTGCGTTCGGTGACGAATTCGCCGGCGAGCCGTTCGATCGCGATCGAGACGATTCGCTTGGCGCGCCGGTCGGATTCCTCGCGCGCCTCCTCTTCGACCACCCGGATCTGGCGGGCGGCGTCATGGCGCGCCTGCCCGACCATCTCGTCTACCACCTGGCGCCGCGCCTCCTCGCGGGTCAGACCGGCGACCGCTTCGAGTTTGGCGCGCGTCGCCTCGACGATTTCCTTGCGCTCGGCCTCGAGGTCGGCGAGGCTTTTTTCCTTGGCGCGAAGGCTCTGGTCGCGCCGGTTGAGGTCGCCCTCGCGCCGCTCGAACGCCTCCAGGCGCTTGTCGATACTTTCCTCGCGCGCGGCGAGCTTGCTCTCGAGCGCGGTCAACTCCCGATTTTGCTCGCGCATCTCGCGTTCGGCCTGCGCGCGCACCTCGACCAATAAATCCTTGGCCTTTAGCTCCGCCTCCTTGATCGTCAGTTCGCTTTTGGTTTTTGCCTCGTCGACAATCGCCTGCGCCTCACGTTGAGCGGTCCCGGTATCAGCGGTCTGATGCCGCTGCCCGGAGATGTAGACCGCGAAAATCATCATCGCGCCACCGATTATCAGGAACAGGACGCCAGTCAGCACGCCCATTTTGGTAGACCTCCTTGGTCCGTCGCTTGCGCGGCCGCGGATGGCGTTCCGCTGGCCGCGTAAACGGCGGACTCGGTCACCATAAAATCCAGCCGCCGGTCATGGGCTTGTTCCGGCAGCCGATCAATCAACTGAAAGGAATACCCCAGCCCGGCGGTCACCACCTCGACCGGGAGCGCGGCGAGGAACCGGTCGTAATAGCCACCGCCACGGCCCAGCCGGGCACCGGCCGCGGTAAATGCGATCCCCGGGACGCAGACCAGCGCCGGGCCGAGCGCCTCGGCTTCGAGCGCTCCGGCGGCGGACGGTTCCAGGATTCCGAAAGCGCCGGCGCGCAATTCACCGAGGTTGGATATCGCGCCGAGCCTTATCCGGCGATGCGTGCGGTCGGCTATCGGATAGTAGAGTTGGCGGCGCGCGCGCAACGCGTCGGCCGCGATGAGGCCGGTTTCGACCTCGCGGCCCAGGGGAGCATAGAGCACGACTTTAGACGCCGCGAGATAGGCATCTGAGCAGAGCAGGCGCCGCTGCACGCGCGCTGAAAGCGCGGCGGCGCGTATGGCGGACAGACTCGAACGCGCCTCGGAGAGAATGTCGCGCAGGTATTGTTTTTCGTCCGCCACTGCATTTAGCGGTGGCGGGTTCGGGCTAATTCGGCGGTTGCGCTGCGCGATCGATCGCTCTCGGCCGTCGGCATTGCCGCGGCTCTTCGAGCGTTGCTGGCTCCATGAGTTCACGCGGCCCGAGGCCGCGCAATGAGTATCCGAGAACCGGCACGAGTCCTATATCTTCCGAGCGCCGCATCGCGCTTCTGACAGAGATCCCTAACCCCCCGCCGTAACTACCCGAACCCGCCGACCCGAAGCCTCCAATAAGACGGTCCCGACGCGGCATCTACGAATCTATCGCTACTGACAGCCGCCGGTTCAAAGCTTCAATCTGATCGATTAACGCTTGATGATCCCGCTTCAGTCGTTCGAGTTCGTCGGCAAAATTCAACGCCGCCAAAATTGCCACGCTCACGGAATTCACCGCGCGGCTATTGGCACGAATGTAGTTTATCTTCTCATCGACGGTCGCCGCCAGAGTCTTCGCCCATTCGTCGCCGCTGTCGCTCATGACGGTCAGGCTCTGGCCCATGATTTCGACATTGACGCCTTTCATTGTGCGCTCAGCGACGACCCGCGTGGCCGTGACCTAGCCCAGGTCCAACCCGTCGAAGCGGGTCAGGATCTTTTCGATCCGCGTCTTTATCTCGTTGCGCTCGGTCTCATATTGCTGGCGCTCCGAGGTCGAGCGGGCCTGTGCTTCATTGTAACGTTGTTCGCTTTCGGCCAGCCGTTTCACTAGCGCTTCGTTTTCGCTCTGCAGTTGCTGGATTCGGTTGACCGATGCCTGGATTCTTTCGTCTAGTTGCTTAAGAGCCTCAAGATTCATAGCCGATGCGGTTTCCACCTTAATTTAATTTTCGATTAATAAAGCTGTCAAGCTGCATAAGAACCGCTGGAAGCTTCAGAACGCGATTCGTCTTCCGCGAACAGTGCCTCCACGAATTCACGCGGGTCGAAAGCCCGCAAATCTTCCACATTTTCACCCACGCCGACAAAGCGCACAGGGAGCTTGAGCTGCTCGGCGATGGCAATTACTACACCGCCCTTGGCCGTGCTGTCGAGTTTCGCCAAAACCACCCCGGTCAGGAGCACCGTTTCTCCGAAGATCTTCGCCTGGCTGAGGGCGTTTTGTCCGGTGGTGGCGTCGAGCACCAGCCAGCATTCATGCGGCGCGCCGGGAAGTTCGCGACCGGACACGCGGGCGATCTTCTTCAGCTCTTCCATCAGGTTGACCTTGGTCTGGAGGCGCCCGGCCGTATCTATCAAGACGGTCGATGCATTGCGCGCCACCGCCGCCTTGATAGCGTCGAAGGCCACCGCCGCCGGGTCGGAACCCTGGTTCTGCCTGATCAGGTCGACGCCAACCCGCCCGCACCATACTTCGAGCTGTTCAATCGCGGCCGCACGAAAGGTGTCCGCCGCCGCCACGATCACCGTGCCGCGCTCGGCCTTCATCCGGGCCGCCAGTTTGGCGACCGTCGTGGTCTTGCCCACTCCATTTACCCCGGCCAGCATCACCACGAACGGCCCCGCGGCAGGGATGTTCATCGGGCGCTCGGTCGCCGTCAGCATCCGGGCGATCTCGTCCTTCAGTGCCTCGCGGATAACGTCCGGGCGGGTGCCGTCCTTGACCCTGGCGCGCACGGCTTCGACCAGCTTGAGGCTTGCCTGGACGCCTACGTCGGCGGCGATCAGCGCCTCCTCGAGACCCTCGCAGATGTCGTCGAGCTTCGCGCTGCCAGTGATCGCGGCGCGGATACGGGCGAGCAGACTCTCTCGCGTGCGGCGCAATCCCAGTCCGATTCGCGCGGGCTCTTTCGGTGGAGCCGCGACCGGCGCAGGTGCGGCCGGAGCAGGAGCGATAGGCTCGGCGGGCGCAGGTACGACGGCCGGCTCAGCCGGCGCAGCCTCGGCTACCGGCTCGCGAGTAACCGTTTCCGCTATCGGCTCGGTCGGGGGAACCTCCGCTATCGGCTCGGTCGGAACAGGTTCGACCGGCTGCGAGGCCGGAGCGGTCTCGGCGATCGGCCTTTCCGGAACGGCTTCCTGAGCGGGTTGCGGAACTCGTTCGACGACCGGCTCTGGATGAGTAACCGCGGGTGGCGCGTGCGCGGTCGGTAGAGCAGCTTCTTCGGCCCTGGGGATTTGGCGCGGAGGCTCGGCCAATTCCTGCCCGGCAGCGGGTTCAAGTGTGCGAACCCTGCGCCGCTTGCGCGCGCTGAATTCCACCAGAATCGCGAGGACGAGCAAAACCACCTGGCTCGCCGCGACAATCAGGACAAGGCGGTCGGCCAACGACAGCTTCCCGATAATTTCGGATGGCGCAAGACGATCGACGGACGAAAGCCAAGCCATAGCCGCGGCTAAAGCGGACGATAGCCACGCGAGAATCTCGGTCATCACGGACGACAGGGTAGCCAGAATCGTGGCGATGACCGACGATAGTATGCCTGTGATTTTTGTTATGTAGTCGGACACGAGGGAAGCGATCCTTGGGAGAAAAAATTTCGGCGCTGCGTCTGGCCGGGCTGCCGCGCGTATGATGCCGCCGCTACTCTAACCACTCCAGGGCGCCCGGCGAAACGCCCCACACAATAACAATACTTGCGCGCGATCGGAACCGAAGCTCTGGACCAAAGCGCCACCCCGGCCCGGGCGTCTCCGGTACGCGTCAGACCTTGAGGCGAACGACGCTATGCCGCACGTGGAATCGCGAGCGAGATTAGCCGAGAGATTCCCGGCCGTTCCATCGTAACCCCGTGGATATGGTCGGCACGTTGCATAGTGCGCTGGTTGTGCGTGATCACGATGAACTGCGAGCGGCCCTTGAGCTCGCCGACCAGGCTGGTGAAGGCGGCAAGGCTGAACTCGTCGAGCGGCGCGTCGACTTCATCCATCACGCAAAACGGGCTCGGGTTGAGCAGGAAGAGCGAGAAGATCAGCGCCATCGCGCACAGCGCCTTTTCGCCGCCCGACAGCAGCCCGATCTCCTTCACCTTCTTGCCCGGTGGCTGAACCAGGATGTTAACGCCGGCCTCCAGCACGTCGTCGGCGGGCAGCAGTTCGAGGTGGCCCTTGCCGCCACGCAACAGCTTGGGGAAAAGCTCGGCGAAGTTCCGCGCCGCGCCCTCGAAAGTCTCATTGAAACGCCGGCGCGCCTCGCGGTTGAGCTTCTGGATCGTATGCGTCAGGTCCTTGACCGCCGCTTCGAGATCGATTCGCTCGGCGTTAAGCACGCTCGCGCGTTCCTCTAGTTCTTTGACCTCGCTCTCGGCGGCGAGGTTGACCTCGCCCAGCCGCTCGGCCTTGGCGCGCAGCTCCGCCAGACGGACTTCATCGGCCACGGCGTCACGCGAGGCCAGCGCGAGCGCCAATTCGTCTTCGACCGCAGCAAACTCGGTCTGAAATTTCTCGAGGAATCCGCGTCCAAGTTCTTCCGCGAGCGTACGCGCGCGCTCGCATCCGAGCGCGCATTCCATCGCGTCGCGCTCCAGCGCTTCGGCCTGCGCACGCGTCTCAGCCAAATTGGCCTTGAGCTCCCGCAGCGCCGCGTCGGCGGACTCGCACGCGGAACGCATCTCCGCGGTCGCGGTTTCGAGTTCCGCCTCGCGCGCACGCGAAGCCTCGGCCTGTTCGGCTAGCTTATCGAGTTCTCGCGCCAACTCGACCCGCTCGTCGCCCAGCCGCGCAAGCGCGGTGCGATCCTTGCCAATCTGCGCCTCCAGTTCGTCGGCGAGGCGGCGAAGATGCCCCAACTCCTGCTCGATCGCTCCTATCCGTGCACGCCGCGCGTCGACCCTGGAGGCCGCCTCGAGCATCGCGGCGGCGGATTCCTCGGCGCGGGTTTTGCGCTCGGTCATCTCGGCACGGATCGCGGCGAGGCGCTCGCGTCCCGCCGCCTCGCCGTGGGCGAGCGCTTCGAGCCGCGAGTTGGACTCTGCCATGAGCCGGACTATTTCCTCGATACGAACACGAGCCTGCTCGTGCTGGCCGCGAGCGGCCGCCAGCTCGTTATCGACGCGTTCCAGGGCGCTCCGCCGCTCGCTTGTCGCACGTTCCGCGCGCGATAGGTTGTCGCGTCCCTCGCTGAGTTCGCGATGCGCCGCCTCGAGCACGGCGCGCGCCGCCTCGAACGCCGCCCGCAACGACGCGGTTTCGGCCTCGGCCTCTTCGACGCGGCTGGCCGCCTCTTCGAGCGACGGCGCGTCGGGCGCGGCCGCCTCTTCCTGGCTGCCGTCTTCCGCTGTGGCGCCGCTGCCGCCCGCGATCAGTCTTCCCGGAGATACCAGGTCGCCCTCGCGAGTGACGAAGAGCGTGCCGTGGCCGTTCAGATTCGACGCGGCGAGCGCGGAGCGCAGATCGTCGGCGACGACCACATGGCCGAGCATCGCTTCCGCCACGTGGCAAAAGCGTGGATCGACATCGAGCATATCGATCAGCCGGCCGGCGATTCCCGGCGCCACGATCGACGGATGGGAATCGGCAGGGCCGGGTTCGGGGATGAAGCTCAGGCGGCCGGCGCGGGTTTCCTTGAGAATCTCGATCGCGCGGAGCGCCAGACTGGGCGAGTCGACGATCACCGCTTCGGCTTCCTCGCCGAGGACGGCGCCCAACGCCGCGCGCATCGCGGCCGGCGCACGCAGAACCTCGGCCAGCATCGCGGGACGCTCGGCCGGCCGATCGCCGTTGAGCGAATCCAGCACCACGCGCAGGCGCTCGGCCGCGCCGCTACCTGCGCCGGGCGCCGCGGCGCGCTCCGCGCGCGCGCGGGCGGCGCTCAGCGCTTCGCGCAGCAGCCCAAGGCGTGCAGCGCCGGCATCGAGCGCGAGGCGGGCCTCCCGCTCGCGCTCGACGGCGGCCTTGCCGCCGTCTTCCAGGACGGCGAGCCCCGCGCGGCGTGCCGCGAGCTCGCCCTCCGCCGTCTCCAAAACGGCGCGCGCGGCGCCCAGCGCCGCGTCGAGCGCCGGAATCCGCTCGGCGGCCGCGCGCAGACGCTCTTCGAGCTCCGCGCGCTCGCCGCCGAGCGCCCCGAGGCGGCCGCGTATCGCGGCGGCCTCGCTCATCAGCTCGGCGACTTCGTCGCGCGCGTCTTCGCCGCGCCGTTCGGTGTCGCCAAGCGCGGTCGCGGCTTCTTCATGGCGCTCGCGCAAAGCGGCGAGCGCGGCCTCGCCGCCGTCTTCCTCGTTGTGGGCGCGCGCAAGGCGTGCTCCTGCTTCGGCGCGCGCGGCGCGTGCCGCAGTCGCCTTGGCCTCGAGCTCTTCGAGCCGCGCCGCCAGCTCGGGCGCGGCCGAATCAGCCGCGCCCAGGCGGCGCTCGAGGAATTCGCGCGTATGGCCGCGCTGAGCGGCGGCCGCGCGCAAATTGTCGAGCTCGCGGCCGAGCGCGACCAGGCGGTCGCGCTCGGCCGCGAGGCGGGCGCCGGCCGCGTCGGTCTGAGACTGCAATTCGGCGAGCGATGCGCGAGTCGCTTCGCGCTGGACGTCGAGTTCCGCGGAGCGGACGCGGCTTTGCTCGAGGCGGGCGCGCTCTTCGAGCAGCCGGCGCGCGGCGGACAGCCGTTCCAGCTCGCCGAGCTCGAGGCGAATTGCCTTGTAGGCTTCGGCCTTTTTGGCCTGGCGGCGGGCGAACGCCAACTGGCGGTCGATCTCGGCCAGCACGTCGTCGACGCGGGCGAGGTTCTCGCGTACGCGCTCGAGCTTGCGCTCGCTCATCTCGCGCCGTCCCTTGAACAGCGAAAGCCCGGCCGCCTCTTCGATCATCCCGCGCAGCTCGGTGGGCTTGGATTGGATAATCTCCTCGATCCGGCCCTGCTCGATCAGCGCGTAACCGCGGCTATGGATTTGCGCGGCCATGAAGAACTCGGTGATGTCCTTCAGCCGGCAGGGAATCTTGTTGATAAGATATTCCGATTCGCCCGAGCGGTAGACCCGCCGCGTGACACATACTTCGCTCAAGCCGGCGTAGGGTTCTGGCAATCCGCAGTTGTCGTCGGCCTCGAGCAGCAACGAGACCTCGGCCATCCCGGCCGCCGGATTGGAGTCGTTGCCGGCGTAGATGAGGTCTTCGGCGCTTTTGCCGCGCAATCGTGTGGGCGCCTGTTCGCCGAGCACCCAGCGGATGGCGTCGACGACATTGGACTTGCCGCAGCCGTTAGGACCGACGACCGCCGTTACCCCTGGTGAGAAACCGACGCTGGTCGGCTCCAGGAATGATTTGAAGCCAACTAAATCAAGGCTTTTGAGCCGCATACCATCATCGCCTCCGCCTCACCACATCCGAATCCGAGCTTAGCCGAAAGCCTCGGAGCGTGAAACCGCCGATGATGCGTCGTATCCCCTAACGCAGGGGCCCGCCTGTGGATATCGTGCGGAAGTATGCGAAGTGAAGCGCAGGCGACCCCGATGGCGCGGGGCCTACGTTACTCTTGCAGTTCGGTGTTCCAGTACGCGCTGTCGACCGCCGTCAGGTACGGCATCCACTCGCGATAGCGCTTGAGGCTGAACATTTCGGCGCTGAACGGTGTCCAGTGCGGACGCACGGGCTTGCGCACGAGCGCCATCCGGGCCTCGTCGGGGGTGCGCCCGCCCTTGCGCCGGTTGCAGTTATGGCAGGAGCAGACGATGTTTTCCCATGTCGAGAGACCGCCGCGCGAGCGCGGCACCACGTGGTCGAGGTTGAGTTCGGTGCGCGCGAAACGCCGCCCGCAGTATTGGCAGGTGTTGCCGTCGCGGGCGAAGATGTTGAATCGCGAAAAGCGGACGTGGCGGCGCGGGACCCGCTCGTAAGCCGTCAGCAGGAGTACCCGCGGCACGCGGACGAAGCCTCCCACGACGCCCACGCGCTCGTGATGAGTCTCGATGGCGAGGTCGCGCCAGCTCGCGAAGTCGAATGTGTGATACTGCTCGTCGACCGCCCGTGCCACCCCCTGGTACAGGAGCGCAAAGGCGCGTTTGACCGAAGTCACATGAACGGGAAGGTAGGACCGGTTGAGGATCAGGACCTTGCTATTGAGCAGGGCCATCCCCGACGGATGCAACGCCACACTGTCGGCCGCCGCAGACATTAGAAAACGAGTATCGGCCCCCGTGAGCCAAGTCAAGGCGACCGGGGTCGCCGCAAAACACGTTTATGCTCCGTGCGAATGCGCCTTGCGGACTTTGCGGCCTCTGGTATGATTCGGTTCAAGTCCCAATGGCGGGTTCAATGGCATATCGGATGGGTGGAGGGGTCAGCGACGAAATCGCAGCCGCGCCTGCATTTAAACAGCCGGAAAGCGGTGGCGCTATCCTTCGGCGCCGCGTGCGGCGTGCCCCGCTATGCTGTAACGCGTGACCGATCCTGCCGTCGTCGCCCCCAGGTCCCAGGTGAAACGTGAAATTGTCATTAACGCGAGCGCGCTCGAAGTGCGCGTCGCCCTGCTCGAAGACGGCTCGCTGACCGAGCTATATCTCGAACGCCAGCAGCATCGCGGCCTCGCCGGCAACATCTATAAAGGCAAGGTCACCCGCGTATTGCCAGGGATGCAGGCCGCGTTCGTCGATATTGGCCTGGAGAAGGCGGGGTTTCTCCACGTCTCCGACTTCCATGACGACGTACAGGCGGTCGGTTCGATCGCCGAAGTGATAGGCGAGGACGACGTCGAGACCTACCCGGTCGACGACGATGGCGCCGACGAAGCGCAGTACGCGCATGATTTGGAAGAGGCGCAAGACTCGCAAGAAGTGCGGGATTCGCAAGACCAGTGGGACTTGGCGGAGCTCGAAGGTCTGGAAGAGCCGCCGCTCGAGCGGCCGGATACGGATGACCGGCCGGACTTGATACGGCAGGAAGTCGTACGGCCAGAGCACCGGCAAGCCGGAGCGCGGCAAGACGCGATCCGGCAAGACGATCGACAGGGCGCGCGGCAGGGCTCGCGGCCCGACGCGCGACAGAGCGGGCGACGCGACGTCCAGCAAGGTGCGAAGCAAAATCCGAAGGAAGCCGTAGCGCGGGAAGCGGAGCGAAATTCGGAAAACGAATCGCACGACTCCGCCGACATATCGGCTGTCACAGCCGAGGGCGGGACCGAGGCGGCGGCACCGGCGGCCGCGGGTGAAGCGGCGGCGCCGGGGGCTCCAAAGCGCCGGCGGCGCCGGCGGCGGCGCGGCGGCAAAGCGCACAAGCGTCCGCGCGTGCACGAGCAGCGCACTCGTATTCCGATCGAGCAGCAACTGCATCGCAACCAGGAGATCATCGTTCAAATCGCCAAGGAGCCGATGGGCACCAAAGGGGCGCGGCTGACCTCGTCGATTTCGTTGCCGGGACGGCATCTGGTCTACATGCCGACCAGCGGCCACGTCGGCGTCTCGCGGCGAATCGGCAGCGCGGAGGAACGCGCGCGTCTGCGCGCGGCGGTCAAGGAACTCGGTCGCGTGCAGGGCGGATTCATCGTGCGCACGGCGTGCGAGGGCGTGAGCAAACGCGAAATTCAGCGCGACGCGAACTTTCTGACGCGGCTGTGGGCCTCGATAGTGGCGAAGAGCGAGAGCAGTCCGCCTGCCTCGATCCTGTATAGCGACCTCGACGTGGCGCTGCGCACGGTGCGCGATTTGTTCTCCAGCGATATCGACAAGCTCTGGTGCGACGATCCTGAGACCTACGAGCGCATCGCGCAATTCGTCCAGCATTACATGCCGCGGCTGCGCGCGCGCCTTACGATGTACCAGGGCGCCGAGCCGATCTTCGACCATTTCAAGATCGAGCCGCAGATCGAGCGCGCGCTGGACCGCAAGGTCTGGCTGAAGTCGGGCGGCTACCTGGTTTTCGACCAGGCCGAGGCGCTCACCGCGATCGACGTCAACACGGGCCGCTTCGTCGGCAAGACCAACCAGGACGAGACCGTGCTGCGGACCAATCTGGAAGCGGCCGAAGAGGTGGTCAAGCAGCTACGCCTGCGCAATATCGGCGGAATTATCATCGTCGATTTTATCGACATGTCGCGCGAGGCCGATCGCAAAAAGGTCAGCGACGCGTTGCGCGAGGCGCAGCGGCGCGACAAGGCGCGCACCTCGGCCCTCAAGATCTCCGAGCTTGGGCTGGTCCAGATGACTCGCAAGCGCACGCGCGAGAGCCTCGAGGAACTGCTGACCGACACCTGCCCGCATTGCGAGGGGCGGCGCGTGGTCAAATCCGTCCCGACGTTAGCCGCCGAGGTTCTGCGCGGCGTCCAGCGCGACGCCCGCCGCCGCGGCGGCGACGACATGCTGCAGGTCAAAGTGCATCCCGCGGTCGCGCGCTATCTATACGACCACGGCGCTCGCGACCTCGAGGCGCTCGAACGCCGGGTAGGGATCAAGATTGTGCTGCGCGCGATGGAAGGGCTCGAGCCCGGGAGCTTCGAGCTGAGCCTGGTGCCGGCCGCCGCCTGAGTCCCCAAGCCGCTCGCGCGCGTCAGGAAGCCCGCGTTGATCGAGTTGGTCCCGGATAGGATGATCCGGCAAGTCCGGATCCGGCAACTCCGAACGAATCTACGGCTCGACCGAGGCGGCCGCCATCATCGCGGCAGCGTTTTGAATCTGGCCGAAGTGAATCTTGCCGAGGTCGAATTCTTCGAGCGCCTTGATCATGCTGTTCAGCGCCGCGCGGCAGGCCGGCAAATTCTTGCGTGCACGGCTAAGCGGACTGCATCGCGCCGCGATGTAATTCTTCAGGTAGGGATGCACCAGGCCTCGCTTCTTGCCGCGCGCGACCAGCGCGGTCAGGACTTCGTCGGCGCGCGCGACCAGCGCGGCGCGTTCCTCGCGCTCCTCGACAGCCTCTTGCAGCGGCTTGGCCAGGAAAGCGTCGACGCGGCTCAACAACGGGGCGTATACGCCGCCCGAAAAGCGCTTGGCGCGCTCGTACAGGATGCCCAGCGTGATGTAATGGGCGCGCTCGAACTCGAAGGAGAAATCCTTTTCGATAGTCTGCGGCGCCGTCTCCAGGCGCGCCCGATACATCCGGATGACCTCCAGCGCCTTGTCCTTCAGGTTGTGGGCCTTCTCGGTGTTGAGCGCGAGAATCTGGTAGGCGACGTCGGGCTCGGGGATTACGATCGCCGGAATCGTCTCGGCGCCGAGCTTGGTGGCGGCGGCGCGGCGATGGTTGCCGTTGGGGGTCCAGTAGCCGCCGTCCACACGCACCACGACCACCGGCTCGGTGAAGCGGCGCAGCTTTTTCATCACTTCGCCGAGGCGCTTGAGATGGGCCGGGCTGAGATCGCGCTGGAACGGCGTCCCCTTGAGCATCGCCGCCGGCACCAGCGCGAAGAGCTGCCAATGCGCGCCGAGCGGCTCCTGGTAGGCCGCGAGCGCGGCGCCGCCGTCCGACTCGATCGCGGCGGCCAGCTCGTCGATCACGGCTGGCCGTTTCGCATCGCGCGGGAAAGTGGCTATTTCGGGATTGTCAGTCATGACAGGTGATTTGGCAACTGACTAATCGTTCTAATTCTCAGTAGCGTTACTCTCCCACCTCACCGTTCTTGACGTTGGAGCTTCCTTTTCAGTCATCCTGAGCCGGCGAGCGACGGCGAGCCGTGTCGAAGGAACCCGCGCGGCAGTCTTATGCCGCGTGATTTGCTGCCGTTCATCCGGGAAAAACCATCACGGCCGCAAAGACAGCGGCCGCGAGATCCTTCGCTGCGCTCAGGATGACACGGGAGGAGGGCGGGAAACAAAATAGCAATTGGGCGTAGGAGCAAAGCCGCTCAACGATGCTTCTCCACATCGACAGAATGCGTCCTTTTTTCCCAATGTGACTTGCAGCTCGATGCACAACGGCCTGATGGCCATTTCCGAACTCACCGAGCAATCGCACCTCTCCGCCCGTGAACGGCTTGTCGCACTCATCACAGTTAGGGGCGTCAGAAGATTGCACGTCCTTCCACTTTACAGTCTGCATAGAATCCTCGGACGTTCTTTTTGTGAAGCCCACCGACGTGTTTCTTTGTACCTTCTTTACCCAAAAGAGCGCCTAGCGCACACCCAGGCCGCGCACCGCCGGCATCACCTTCGACGCGAACCGCTCCATCGTCGCCATCACGTCGCGATGCGGTATCAGGCCGCCGGCATTGAACCAGCATACGAGCTGATCGATCCCGCTATGCTGATAGACGTCGTTGATACGCGCGATGCATTCCTCGGGGGCGCCGTAAACCGCCATCGTCTCGTCGACCGTTTCGTAGGTCATCGCCGCCGCCCGCTCGCGCACCTGTTCGAGGTAGGCGTAAGAGCCCTCGTACTGGCCGCGGCCGCCGACCACCGCCTGTTCGCCGATCGTGTGGAAGTAGTGCAACAGACTCCGCTCGGCCTCGGCGCGCGCGGCGGCGCGGCTCGAGTGCGGGCAAACGAAGAAGAGCGCGGCGACGTCGCCCGGATGCTCGGGACGCGCACCGGTTTTGAGCGCCGCGCGGTAGACGCGGATGTGCTCGTAAAAGCCGGGCACCGGATTGATCGGCGAGGCGACCAGCACGTCGTAGCCTTTGCGTCCGGCAAACTGCGCGGTCTCGGGGCTGTTGGCGGCGATTCGTATCGGCGGATGCGGCTTCTGAAGCGGCCGCGGCACCAACGCGACGTCGGCGACCTGGTAGAAACGACCCCTGTGAGTGATCCGCTCCTCGGTCCATGCGCGTACGACTATTTCGAGCGCCTCCTCGAAGCGTTCGCGGCTCTCGTCCCGCGCCATCCCGAAGCCCTGGAAGTGGACCGCGATCGTGCCGCGCCCGACGCCGTATTCCAGGCGGCCGCCCGTCAGCAGATCGGCGGTAGCGGCCTCCTCGGCCGCGCGCAGTGGATGATGGAACGGCAACAGCGTCACCGCGGTGCCGAGCCGGATGCGCTGCGTGAGTTGCGCGATCGCGACCGCGACCATCAGGGGCGAGGGCATGATCGAAAAGTTCTTGAAGAAGTGCAGCTCGGCCATCCAGGCGACGTCGAAGCCGAGTTGGTCGGCGAGCACGACTTGCTCGATCGTCTCCTGGTAGCGGACGGGCTCGGATTGTTCCGCGGCACAGGGTAGCTGATAGAAAAGGCCGAACTTCACGATTTCACCCCCCTCGCGGCGCCGGCTGCGGCGCCCCTTACGCGGATGTTCGCGCGCGGGCGGGGCGCGCCGCCGCACTTGCACGGCTGTGAGGTTCATTGCACAACGGTCGCCGCTCGGGCAACCCGCGCCGCCGCGCGCTGTGCGTCCGCGCGGAGGATGTTAGGCTCATCTGAACGAGATTTCAGTTAATAAGGTGAGCTGACGGTATGACTGATGATACTGACGAACTACTAGAGCCCTACGCTTATGATCAGCCAGAATACGCTGGCGCATTCGAAACCTTTCTCACACATACCGATCAAAAGATTAAGGCGATCGGGTGGCTCACCGACTTTGTCGGTGGACTCCGATCGCGCAGCCTTTTCGTCGACGCAGGGGCCGGGGAAGGTTCCACGACTGCCGCATTAGCGAAATTTTTCGACCGGACAATCGCCATTGAGCCCAACAGCGCCTTGCGGGTGGAACTTGCACGGTGCTGCCCGGACGCTGAGATCGTAGAGGCACCGATCGCCGAGGCGAGGATCGTTTCTCCCGCCGATTTCGTGCTTTGCTCGCACGTTCTCTACTACATCCCACAAACCAACTGGACAGACATACTGGAGCGGTTGACCTCATGGCTTGGGAAGGACGGCGTCGCATTGGTGCTATTGGCGAACCGGGACGCCGACGCTATGGCGCTGCCGCGCAAGTTCTTTGGCAGACAATTCGATCTGGCTGCAGCCGCGCAGGAATTCAAAACACGCCACGCGGAATGGGAAATCGTGATGCACACGCTGAACTGTGAAGTCGTGGTGGATGACCTGGAATCTGCCTGCACGTTAACGAGGTTTTTTCTCAGCGATTACCCTGACTGGGGAAGGACGGTCACCCGTCGCAGGGTGGAGGAATACGTCCGCAGCCACTTCACTGATCCACGGGGCTATCGCCTGTCCTGCGACCAGGACGTTCTCTTGCTGCGGCGCCACTGAATCGAACACCGACGAGGCAATCGACCTCTTGACCGAAGCCCTCTGCGCAAAGCTTCAAAGCAACTCGCAAATTCGAGTCTTAGTGAACCGCACTTCGTGATAGATTCGAGGCTATTGATCCGCTGAGTAAAAGTTCGCCTTTCGATTTTGAGTGACGACGGGCAAGTTAGAGCAATGAAGGAAAAATCCTTTCAGATTCCAACTTCGTGATCGGGTTACGCATACGCCGCTGAGAGTCGCGCGGCCTGTTCGGCGCGACTCCCTCCGGCATCAGGTTGATCCGTCTAAACCAACCTATCGGTAGCTCACGATCTCGAGCAGATTGCCGTCGGGATCGAGGAAATAGAGGCAATCATGGTCGCCCCAATCAATCGGCTGCGCACTCTCGACTCCGGCCTCGGCGAGGCGTTTTTTGGCGGCGGTAAAATCCGCGCGGCTCACGCGAAAAGCGTGATGACCCTTGCCGAGCGGATGTGAGATTCGCTCCTGACGCTCCTCCGGCGCGATCGGTGGACGCGCCACGCCGAACAGCGCGAGGTTCTGCCCACCGCAATCCAACAGCACCTGGTCGCCGAAGCGGGTGACCACGCTGAGCCCGAGAACTTCGGTATAGAAGCGCTCGGCGCGCGACAGGTCGCCGACCTCGAGTCCGAAATGGTCAAGCCGCTCGAGTTTCATTATTTCACTTTTTCATTTTGTCGCGGTTGAACGGAAACGATCGCGATGATTCCGGTGTGGGGGCGAATCGAACGATCCGCGCGGCATCGTCTTGCCGCCCGATTGCGCGGCCTTAGCCCAGTGGATTGCCGCCGAAGGCCCACGGATGAATCGCGAATAGCACGATTGTGAGGATCGTTCCGATTGCGATCGCTAACCACGGCACGTCCCTGGAAGGATCGCAGTGCTGGCGCCCGCTCAAGAGCGCCCCGCCGGGGATGAACGAGGTCTGCTCGACGAAACGGCGGTACGGCTCGCCCATCGAGCGTAACTTGCGGCGGTCCTGGTGCAAGCCGCCGAAGATCCCCAGCGCCGGAAAGGTCCCGAAGAACACGAGATCCCCGGCCCATCCGTTCATCAGCATGTGCGCGAAGCCGAAAATCGCGAATGCAACGAAACCCGGATGCCGCGTGAGCTTGAGGATACCGCGCGGCGTCAGATTATCGGGCGCACCGAACGCTCCCGGATTGGGAGTAATCAGCGAAGCGACCCACGCTATCAGCGCGATCAGCATCATCAGCCAGACGAGCCATCGCAGGGGCGTGATTCCACGCAAATACCACAGCATCGGTCCGGCATGCTTGTGATGGCCGAACACGTAGATCAGCGGGACGAACGTCGCCAGCGCGACCAACGAGTAGATTCCGCGGAAGGGCAGCTCACCGACCGTTCCGACAATCGCCGCGCGCAATGGATCCGAGGACAGGATGAAATGACCAGCCAGGAATAACGCGGCCCATAGCGCTATCAGCCCGACGGCTACCATAGCTTTTTCTCCCGCACAGATGCCGCGCGCATCAACGATAATCCGACGCGACGCAACTCAACTCTAATCGGGCGAGGACAGGTAGGGTAGAGGACGCCCCAGTCGCCGGGGCGGGCCATTAGCGCCGATTCACGCCAGCTCCCGGGCGGGGTTATAACCAACGTCATGGATGCAGAGGCCAAGCTCACTTTGCCGCCGTCGTTCGAGGAGGCGCTCAGCCGTCACGAGCGCGAGATCATGCGCTTTCTGCTGCGCACGACCCGCGATCAGAACGACGCGTTGGACCTCTTTCAGGAAACCTGGCTGCGCGCGTACCGCGCCTATCCGAAACTCGACTCGGAGCAGGGCCTGCGGCCGTGGCTGTACCGGATCGCAACCAACCTCTGCCGCAATCGCGCGCGCGACAATTTCAGACGTGCCCGAGTGATAAGTAACGGCGACGATCCCACCGAGAGCGACTATCGCCATACTTCCGCGTCAACGAACGGCGACGGACCTGAAGGCGTACTCCATCTACGGCGGGCGATCGCGAAACTACCCAATAAGCAGGGCCAGGCGCTGGTGATGCGCAAGTTCGCGGGACTCGAATACGAAGAGATCGGCGCGGCGCTCGAATGCTCGGCGGACAGCGCGCGGGCGAGCGTCTACCAGGCACTGAAAAAGCTCAAGGCACTTCGATAGAGCATACCAAGCGATGAAATCCGGAACGGTGAAGATCATGAATGCGAGGATCGAAGACGAGAGATTGATGCGCGAAATGTTCGACGATGACGGGCCGCTCGAGCTGGGCGGCGCGCCCGACGACGCCGCGGTCGACGCTGCCCTGCGCGCGGTGCGTCCAAAGCTCGCGCGGACGCTTGGACGAGCGCGCAGGCCGGTCGCTCGGATCGGACTGATCGACTCGCCTGTCGGACGATTACTGGTGGCCGAAAGCGACCGCGGCCTGCTGGCGGTGCAGTTCCTGGACGTGCCCGACGCACCCGACGCGTTGGCCGGGCTCAAGGAGGGTTTCGACCTGGTCGAAGACTCGCACGCCGCCGCGCGCGTCGGTCAGGAGATCGAGCGTTACCTGGGCGGCGACATGCATGCACTCGACCGGCCGGTCGACCTCAGCCTCGTGCGGAGCGACTTCCAGCGGCGCGCGCTGACGCTGCTGCGCCGGACCATACCGCCCGGCTCGGTCATCACCTACCAGGGGCTGGCGGCGGCGGTCGGCGCGCCCTCGGGCCAACGCGCGATCGGCAATACGATGGCCACCAATCCGGTGCCGCTTTACGTCCCATGCCATCGGGTAATCCGCTCCGACGGCACGATCGGCAACTACGGCGGCGGCGTGACGCGCAAGATCAAACTGCTGCGTGCCGAAGGCTTCAGCGTAGCTCGCGACCAGCGAGTGCCCGCCGGGAGCGTGATGGGGCATCTGGTGACGCATATATTCTGCCGTCCGCAGTGTCATGCGGCGATGCGAGCCAGCCCGGCAAAATCCGTCATCTTTGCGGATTCAGGCCGTGCGCGCAGCGCCGGGCTGCGCGCGTGCAAGCTCTGCCGTCCGGCCTAGCGCGAGACGCCACTCGAAACAAAACGTCGTGCGGCGCGGCCTCCACTTCGGCTGCCGCGCCGCATGGCAATCGTCACGATCGCATCCGCTCGCTATTCGGTTTGCTGCTGCTGCTGAAGCTGTTCGATCTGGCGTCGCTGACTCTCGATCTCCTGCTGCTGACCCTGGATTTGCCCTTGCTGCTGCTGCGCCGCCGTCTGCGAATTCTGCATCGAGCTGCCCACGACGTATCCGGTGCCCGCGCCAAGCGCACCACCTATAGCCGCTCCGGCGAGCGGATGTCCCACCGCCGCGCCGACCAGCGCACCGGCGCCACCGCCCAACACACCACCGCCCAGGGTTCCTTCCGTGGTCGTGGACATTCCCTGCGGACCGCATCCGGCGAGCGCGACCGTCATGGTCAACGACAGCGCCGCCGCCACTGCGATTATTGTTCCGCGAAGGTTGACTTTATTTGGCCTGCTCATTGTAAATGCCTCGTCCCGCCCCCCGGCCGCCGCAGCCGTTTTGCACTCATTCGGTCTGCTGCTGTTGTTTGAGTTGCTCGATCTGTTGACGCTGCTGCTCGAGTTCCTGCTGCTGCTGTTGCATCTGGGTCTGCGTTTGCGCTTGCGCGTTTTCGTTGTTCTGCATCGAGTTACCGACGACGTATCCGGTTCCCGCGCCAAGCGCTCCACCGATCGCGGCGCCGGCACCCGGATGGCCGACCGCGGCGCCGATTATTGCTCCCGCGCCGGCACCCAATACTCCACCGCCGAGCGTTCCTTCCTCACGAGTAGACAACGGCTGTCCGCTGCATCCGGCGATCGCAAGGGCCCCAATCAGCACGAACGCAATGGTCGCCAGGATGCCCACGTTGGAACGGCTGGAATGCTTCATGGATTTGCCTCTCATCGGACGGTCACTCTGTCTCCTGCTGCTGCTTGAGTTGCTGGATCTGTTGACGCTGTTGCTCGAGTTGCTGTTGCTGCTGCTGGATCTGACTCTGGGTCTGGGCCTGCGCGTTTTCGTTGTTTTGCATCGAGTTGCCGACCGCAAAGCCACCGACACCGCCGATCGCACCGCCGATTGCCGCACCCGCGCCGGGCGCACCTACCGCCGCGCCGATGATCGCGCCGGTCGCCGCACCCAATCCGCCACCTATAAGCGTGCCCTTTTCACGGGTCGACAGCGGCTCGCCCGAACAGCCCGCCACCAAAAGAGCCGCGGCTAACGCCACTAAGATTGTCGAGATCACGCCCTTGCGCATCGCTCGCTCCCTCCTGTCTACGTACAGTAAGCCTACTGGTTTCGGTACCTTTCTATGCTCGACAGCGCGAGCAGCCGTTATGCCGTTAACGGCGGCTACATTTTACACTTTTTTCTAGCTTCTGGCCGAGGGGTCCCATGATAGGACTGCGGAGCGGTTTAGTTTGCCTATTGGAGCGTACCTCAGGGCATGTGTATCCTCCGGCCGCCGTGAGGGGACCTTCTGGACGCTTAGCATCGGCTTGGGGCTCCGTATTCCGACCGTATGGGAACCCGCGACTTACCCCCTATGGGAGCACCGCGAAAATGCGTGCTGGCGCTCCTGTTCCATGGCCAATCTTCATCGGAATGCAGAAGATTGTTGCGCCGCTGAACGGGAGCTTATCGGCATTGGCAAGGTTTTCAAATCCTACCCGGTTAGCGCCGAGCCATATCCGATGGACGGGAAAATCCCGCGAATTTCCAGGATCGAGACTCGCGGTATCGATCACCAGCGCCGTTACGTTCCGATCGGTCAGTAAAAATTTCACAGCTTCAGGCGAAAATCCGGGAAAATGCAGATGAGCGACGTCGCCGGGCGTGTCGCTGCCGAGGTAGTGCTTCTTGTCGGGCCAGAAACGGCCCCATCCCGAGCGCCCGACCACAATCGCTCCCGAGGGGATCTCGCCGTGAGTTCTTTCGTAGGCGTGGATATCCTCGACGGTCAGCGTAGCGTCGGGATAGTTCAGCGAGCGTGCCGAGAAGTCGATTACCACCGCCGGCCCGACGAAATAGCTCATCGGAATCTGGTCGACCGACATCCCGTTGCGGTTAAAATGCAACGGCGCGTCCATATGCGTACCGCCGTGCTCGGCCGCCGCGAACCTAGCCGAAGAGTAGAAATAGCCGCCCGGCTGGATTCCGAACAGTTCGAACTTGTGTTCGAACCCGCCCTCGGTGGGCCAATAGATAGTCGTGGCGTCGAAACTGTAGGTCAGGTCGATTATCTTCGCCGAGTCGGTTGGCGCCGCGCCGGTCATTCGCCCCGGATTAAACATCTCTCCCTGCGCCCGCGCGCTTCCGGCCGTTATAACCGCCAAAAGCATCGTCATCGCCACCGCACCGGCGATGCTTGTCCCGCGCGCTCGCTGTGTCACCGCCGTATCACCGCGCCACCATCGCTTTATCGGTTACCAGCCGATCGCCTGCGCTGGCATCAGCCCCGCAATCTGGCCGCGCGGATCGGCGCCGGCCGCCAGCCGTCCTCCCCGGTCATCCAGCGCGACCGCGAGCACGTTGCCGTCGCACCAGGGCGGACGCGTCTCGATCTTGTGACCCATCGTGGCAAGCTCGGCGAGTACGCGCTCGCCGATACGGTTCTCCACGCGAACCAGCCCCAAAGCGGCGTCATGCGGGAAAAAAGACGACGGGGCATGCATGCACGAGTATCGCGGCGCCTCGATCGCCTCCTGCAAGTCCATCCCGAAATCGACGACGTTCAGGAAAAACTGCAGCGTCCACTGGTCCTGCTGATCGCCGCCCTGGGTGCCGAACGCCATCCATCTTCCGTCGCGCGTTACCGCCAACGACGGGGTTAGCGTCGTGCGTGGGCGCTTGAGCGGCGCGAGCGCGTTGGGATGGCGCTCGTCGAGATAGAACGTTTGCAGGCGCGAGCCGAGCGGAAAACCCAGCGCGTCGGCTACCGGTGAGCTGCGCAGCCACGCGCCGCTCGGCGTGATCGCGATCACGTTGCCGCCGCGATCGGCGGCGTCGACATGAGTAGTGCCGCCTCCCCACGAACGCGCGCCGATCGGCGCGCCAAGCTCGGCACGCATCGCACGCGGATCGCCCGGCCGCTGCTCCATTGAGGCGCGTTGCGGGTCGATCAGCGCGGAGCGCAACGCCGAGTAACGCTCCGAGAGCAGTTCCTTGAGTGGGACGTCGGCGAATTCCGGGTCGGCGTAGTACGCCTCGCGGTCGGCGAACGCGAGCTTGGCCACCTCGATCAGCGTATGCAGATAGGCGGTAGAGTTATGGCCCATCGCGGCCAGGTCGAAGCCCTCGAGCAGCGCGAGTTGTTGCAAGAAGACCGGCCCCTGGGACCACGGTCCGCATTTGAATACGGTTGCGCCCCGATAGCCGCGGCTCGTCGGTTCCTCGATCCGGGTCGTGAACGCGGCCAGGTCGTCGAGCGCCAGCAAGCCGCCGTGGGCGTCGGAATGCGCGACGATTTCGCGTGCGATATCGCCGCGGTAGAAGCGATCGACCGCCGCGCGCAGTCCGGCTTCGCGGCCGCTGTTGCGCGCACCGGCTTCCGCGTCGAGCAAGCGGCGGAAAACATGCGCCAGCGCGGGATTCCTGATGGTGTCTCCCGAGCTAGGAAGCTCGCCGCCGGGCATGTAGACGCGCGCGGTCGATGGCCATCGCGTACGATACGTATCGGCGTTGGCCCGCACGGAGCTCTGGCCGAGGGCGGGAATGTCGATCGATACGCCGTCGCCGCAGAGCCCGGGATGCATCGGGAAGCCGTCTTCGCATAGCTCCAGCGCCGGGCCTGCGACCTCGGCGAGCGATTTGGTGCCGAAGTTCTCCAGCGCGCACGCAAAGGCTCCAAAGGCGGCGGGGACACCCGCGGCGAGCAATCCTTCACCGGGAACGAGATCCAGGCCGAGTGTCCGGTAATGAGCGATCGTGGCACGGCGGGGCGCCATCGTATTGCCGTTTACCGAGACCAGCCGCTGGGTGGATCCAACGCGGATCAGCATCGGCGCTTCGCCACCCATCGTATGCATGTGAGGGTTTACGACTCCCTCGACCAGGGCGGCCGCTACGGCAGCGTCGATAGCGTTGCCGCCGCGATCGAAGATGCGGGCTCCAGCGGCAGCCGAGAGGTAGTGTTCTGTTGAAACAATTACCTGTCGGCCCATGATCAGTGGGTATAACGTTGACATGGTATCTATGACGAGTATCTTGAGGGTTAGGCGTCCATTAGCGATAGATGGCGCTGCTGTCGTTTAGGTGGTGCTGGGGTGCGGAAGCCCGTCCCAGATCGGCTCATCTCAAATCATTCCCGCTTCTACCTGACGCGATTCAGCCCGCAAATCAAGAGCGCTTAATAGCGCTGCCATACGCTGATGATGATGAGGGTCTATAAAGTCCGTAAAAGGCACGGATTGTTTGAATATTTTCAACAAGCTGTGGATAGAAACTAAAGTTGGCCGCACAACGTCTAAATATTAGGCGCGATCATTGCTATCGTACCGGGGCAGAGCATGTCTCCAGGAAACAGGCGGGGGAGCTTGGCTGGTGGAAGGACAGCGATGAACATGGAAAGTGCAAATTCCGAAACGGTGGTGGGGCGGCGTTGCCGTTTGCTTAAGCCTGTGCGAGACCATGAAGGTCTGAGCAGATTTAGCGAAAAGCCTCGCATTCTGCGTACCGTCGACAACCTCGGGCGGCGTATGCTGCTGGTGCAGTTCGACGACGGTGCGACCACTTTCTTGTTTCCGGACGAAGTGGTCGTCGAGTAGACGCGCTGCCTGATTGGCAGGCTGCCCGCGTAATTCGCGGTCAGTCTCGTGTCTTGTTAAATTTAGGCATGGGGCGAGAGCCCAATGCTTCGGAGTTCCTGTCGCCTGACCACGTTAACCTACAATCTGTACAAGGCTATCGATTGCGCCACGATGTACCCGGCTACCCAGCTAACCTCGGCTACTACGCTTAAGACATAGATTCGCCGTCGTCGATACGAGGGTGGCACCTGTGAGCAGCAATCGAACGGTTGGATGCTCAGCGGGCAGCCTTTGTCGACGCATCTGCGGGAACGAGCCTTGATTCGATCCTGCGCTCCAAGAGCCTCGTCGACGCATCGTAAGCAACAGCGCGTTCCGAGAAAGAGTGGAAAGGAGTCTTCGCCATTGTAAGCGGGCGCGAGGTCTATGACTTAACCTTGCCACCGCAAAATGGTTTGGAAAAAAAGGCGACGCCGGTTCCCGATCGTCTTAAGTTAAATCAAACGTTACCTGCTAGAGCACTGGACGCAGCGTTTCCATCAGGCGAAAGTCTGGGAAGGGGAACCGCGACAAGCGAAAGGGATATTTAGACTTTGGGGAGTCGACAGATGGAGTACGACGATATTATCGTCGGTGCGGGTTCTGCCGGCGCCGTGTTGGCCGCACGTCTAAGTGAAGACCCTCAGCGGTCCGTCCTGCTACTTGAAGCCGGTCCCGACTACCGCACGATCGACGAAACTCCGCACAATCTGCTGCGCACCACGACCGCCCTTGCAGACCACAACTGGGGGTGGGTCGCACAGGCGACGGTGCACCGGGAAATACCGTTCCACCGGGGCAAGGTGACGGGAGGATGTTCAGCTATCAACTCGTCGGTCGCGATACGCGGGGTGCCCGCGGATTTCGATCAATGGGCCGCATCGGGCAACAGTGAATGGAGTTTTGAATACGTTCTGCCGTTTTACCGCAAGCTGGAGCACGACGCGGATTTCGGCGGTGACATTCATGGCAAAGGCGGTCCCATCTGGATCGAGCGCTCCAGGCAGTCGAATTGGGCTCCAGTGGTCAGCGCCTTTTGGGATTCCTGTCGGGCAATGGGCTTTCCCGACGCTCCCGATTTTAACGACCCGCAATCGACCGGAGTCAGTCCAGTGGCGCGCAATCTGCGCGACGGCATCCGCGTCTCGACTGCACTCGGTTACCTTGCTCCGGCTCGCGGCCGTCTGAATTTGACGATTCGCGCTGGATGTCTCGCCAATCGAGTACTAATCGAGAATGGCCGTGCAGTTGGCGTCGAGCTCGAATCGGGCGGAGAGACACAACGCGTCCAGGGAAAGCGGGTCACTCTTTCCGCCGGCGCACTCGCCTCGCCTGCCATCCTGATGCGCTCGGGAATCGGTCCTCGTACTGAGCTCGAACGTCATGGGATCAGCACGCTAATCGATTCGCCGGGTGTCGGCGCCAACCTGATCGACCACCCTCTGATTGGGGTTCGCGCGGTCATGAAAAGCGCGGCCGTCGAACGTTCGGAGGGCCGCGAACACACCCGTCCGAGCGTGGTCCTGCGTTACGCTTCCAGAGGTTCGCCGGAATTCAATGAGATGCAGCTCTATTTCATGCCGATGATCGATTGGGCGATGCTGCCGGGGATTGTCCCGCCAGGTAGTCCCCCAGTCTTGTGGGCTTTTGCTGCCCTACAGCTACCGCGCTCGCGCGGAAGGATCCGGCTGCGTAGCACCAACCCTGAACAACAACCGGCAATCGAACTCAACTACCTATCTGATCCCGAGGACACGCGCCGGATGGTCGATGGCATGCGTTTGATGTGGCGGATATTTCACGATGCCGCGCTTGCTGCGGCATGGGACGAGCCGCTTAGGTGCGGCAAGCAGCCCCTGGAGCAGGCTGCAATGGATTCCGATACCGCGCTCGCCGGCTTGATCCGAAACAATTGCGAGACTCTATGGCATCCGGTGGGCACGACGCGGATGGGTCCCGAGGGCGATCGCGGCGCAGTAGTCGACCAGTACTGCCGCGTGCGCGGCACAGAGGGACTGCGAGTGGTAGACGCCTCGGTGATGCCGAACATCGTGCGCGCCAATACCAATTTGACCTGCATCATGATTGGTGAGCGGGTCGCCGACTGGATGCGCAATTCGGATTGACGTGGAGTGGTCTGGCCGGCTTTTCATATTCTCCGGATCGTCGAAGAACGGCCATGTCCACGCAGGTTTTGTCGCTCACTTGGACCGTGCGAGAAAATCGCGCGCGCGCAGCAGCCCCACGATCGATTTGGCGTCGACCATCTCGCCGCGCTCGATCATCGCCAGCGCCTCATCGAAATCGACCGGCTTCGCACTGATCACTTCGTCATGGTCAAGCTCACCCGGCGCGTCTTCGAGTTCGCGCGCCAAGTAAAGCTCGATACGTTCGTCGCAAAAGCTGGGAATCGTGACGATCCCGCCCAGGTGGTCCCAGCGGCGGGCGCCGATTCCGGCCTCTTCGCTCAACTCACGCTCGGCGCATGCGCGTGCGCTCTCGTTCTCGCGGCGGCATCCGGCGGGAATCTCCCAGATCCATCCGCCGACCGCGTGGCGCCATTGGCGAATCAGCGTCACCCGGCGATGCTCGTCCAGCGCAACGATCGCGCTCGCGCCCGGATGGCGTATGACCGCGAGGTCGACCGAGACGCCGTTGGGCAGTTCCGCCTTCTCGACGCCCAGGTCCACCACGCCGAGCTTCAGCACTTCGCGTCTTTCTATCGTCATACTCAAGCATTGCGGCCCGGAACGGCACGAGGCAAGCGGTGCCGCCTGGGAATCGCTCGTTGCCCGCGGGCGCATAAGAAGCCAATATTTGAATCGAGAACCGATGCCGAAGATCGTAATCCCGATCTATTTCGACTACGCCTCGACGCTCTGCTACATCGCGTGGCGCATCGTCGGTCAACTCGAGCGCGAGCTGGGCTTCACGGCGCTATGGAAGGGCGTGCCGATTGCACTACGCAACTATCGCTCCCGTCCCGGACTGCCGCTGGGTCGTCTGGAGCTGGACAGAATCCGCAACGTGGCGGCGGAGACCAACATCCCGGTAGAGCCGCCCGCGCGATGGCTCGACTCGGACAAGGCGCTCCAGGGCTCGGAACTCGCGCGCGACGCCGAGGCGTTCGCGGCGTATCATGACGCCGTGTTTCACGCGGCCTTCGAGCAGCGCGCCGACATCGGCGACCTGAACGTATTGAGCGCGATCGCGGCGCGCGCCGGCCTCGAATCGGCGTACTTTCGCGACGAGGTCGAACGGGGCCGGATGGCCGCGCGCATCGCCGCCAACAAAATCGAGGCGGACCGCTTCTCCGCGCTCGGCTACCCGAGTTTTATCCTGGGCGATTTTCCGCTCACCGGAATTCAGCCGATCGAAACGATGAGGATGCTGCTCGCGCGCTTCATCGAACGCCGCGCCGCCGAGCCGCAGGCATGAGCGCCACGACGATCGCTTTGGCGACGCCGCGCCGATCGATAGCCGTGTCACGAACCGGCGCCCCGCCGCATGAGAACGGTGCGACTCCGCGGCCGCCATTGAAATGGGCGGGAGGCAAGCGATGGCTGGTTCCGCACGTGGCTCCGCTATGGCGGAAGTTCGATGCTCGAACGCTGGTCGAGCCATTTTGCGGCGGATTGGCGGTGGCGTTGGGCCTCGCGCCGGCGCGGGCGCGGCTCGGCGACATCAATCCGCACGTGGTGAGTTTCTACCGATGGCTCAAGCGGGGGCTCAAGGTTGAATTAGCGATGCGCAATGACCAGGCGCTCTTCTACCGTCATCGCGAGCGCTTCAACTGCCTGGTCGCAGCCGGCGCCGGTGACAGCGCGGAAGCGGCCGGTCTTTTCTACTATCTCAATCGCACGGGCTACAACGGCCTTTGCCGCTTCAACCGCAAGGGCGAGTTCAACGTGCCCTTCGGCCGGTACCATCGGATCAACTACACGACCGATTTCTCCGCCTACGAGGCGGCGTTCAAGGGCTGGGACTTTTTGGCCGGTGATTTCGAGGCGCTGGAATTCGAACCCGGCGATTTCATCTACGCCGACCCACCCTACGACGTCGAGTTCACGCAATATTCGAAGGAGCAATTCGGCTGGAAAGAGCAGGTGCGCCTGGCCGAATTCCTCGCGCGGCATCGCGGACCCGTGGTGCTATCGAATCAGGCGACAGCGCGGATCCTGCGGCTATATCGCAAGCTGGGCTTCTCGATTAGATGCCTGAGCGCGCCGCGGATGATCAGTTGCACGGGCAATCGCGCTCCAGCAATCGAGGTCCTGGCGACGAACAACATCCGCCGGTCTTCCGGGTAATCCTGAGCGCCGCGACTCCGCGAGTGGAATCGAAAGATCCCACGAATGCCAGGATGACCCAAAGGTCGCTTTCTTTTATGTCATCCTGAGCGTCAGCGAAGGATCTACGCGAAGCGATGGATGTTCCTGTTAGCGTCAGCGAAGGGACTGACCGGCACACAAGCTCTTTCACACCCGTAGGACCAAGGAGGCCGGTAAACAAAAAATCGCTTCGCGTAGATCCTTCACTCCGGCGGCCTTCGTTCAGGATGACAAAGAAGGCTTTTTTGCTGCCGTGCTCAGCGTCCACTTCAGTCATCCCGAGCGAGCGTTGCGCAAGTGGAAGGGTCCAGCAACGCCCCTTCTTCAGTCATCCTGAGCGAAGGCTTCCGCAGTCGAAGGATCTCGCGCGGCATTTTATGCCGCGTGATTTGCCGGCCATTCCTGGAAAATACCATCACGGCGCCGACGTGAAGGATCTGCACAAGGCGATTTGTGTTTATCGACCTTCCGCTAGAGGTTTTCGCAGTCCAGCCTGTACCAGCCGGGGCATCACCTTCTCGTTCCAGTACGGGAGTTCCGCATTATAGTCGACGAACGAGACCAGCGTTCCGTCCACGCCCGTGCCGGACAATTCGGCCAGCTTATCCGTCACCTGGTCGGCAGTTCCTACCAGCGGATAGCCACCCCATCCCGCAATGAAGTTCTCGCGGAACTGATCGAGATACTCTTTCGTTGCCGATTCACTCTGAATCCCGAAAATGTCGCAGATGTTGTTTGCCGCCTCCCAGTCACCTTTCTCGCGGACATAGTAATTGTAGTATTCGCGCGCCTCTCTCTCCGTGTCGCGTACGATCGCATAGCAATAGGTGAAAGTGCCGATTTCGCGCTTATTCTCCTCCCAGGCAAGTTTCTTTATTGCCTTTACCCAGGCTGCGCCTTTTTGCAGGTCTTCCAGGATTGCGAAGTTTATATCGCAGTAGCGAGCGGCGAATTCGCGGCCTTTGGGCGAGGTGCCGGCGCAAATCAGTAACGGCCGAGGATTTTGATACGGCTTCGGATCCGAAAATCCCTGGTTGATGGTCAAATACTTGCCCTTGTAGTCGAACCATTGCTCAGTCCAAAGCTTCAATACGATCTCGATCCACTCGGTCGCGTATTCGTAGCGCGTGTCATGTTCCATCTGCTTGACGCCGAACATCTCCATTTCCGGCGTGAACCACCCGCAGACTATGTTGATACCGAAGCGCCCCTTGGCAATGTGATCGATCGTGGTCGCCATCTTTGCCGCCACGATCGGATGGATAGTCGGGACATGCGACGTTGAGAATAGAACGATCTTCCTGGTAACGGCGGCGAGCGCCGCCGCCCAGGTGTAAGTCTCCATGTTGCGGCCGTTGAAATTGCTGGGCCCGCCAAAGCCGCGCCAGCGAGCGATCGGCACTATGCATTCGAATCCGGCTGTTTCGAGCAGCCGGGCGATCTCCACGTTCTTCTCGAAAGTCGGCTCGAAGCTGGTCTCGGCAAGCGTCATCGCGCAGGCGTTGGAGCAATTTGGGCCAAAAATGCCGAGCTTCAATTTGTTGTCATTGAACATCGGATTTCTGGCCTCGCGATAAGCGTCCAGGTTACTCATGGCTCGTTCCTTCCAGGCTCCACTGATCTCCCTCGCGGTCTAGGGGCATTAATGATTATCCTTCATAGCCGTTAGCCGGATATCCCCAATGCGAATCGAAAAGCGGGTTCCGAGCGCCGCGGTTCGACTCGCGCGGGCGGCTTTCGACGCGCGAACGTACCACGGAAGAACGGGTTCCGCTATAGAAGAATCGGGGTCGGCGCGACGGCTATTGTTTCGATAGGCCGCGAGTTCGATCGTAGGGTCGGACGCTTCAGCAGGAACTTTAGCAGGCACTTTAGCGGGCACTTTAGATGGAGGGGTTATGCGCTGGGTACGGTTCGAGCGCGAGGGTCAGCCAAGCTACGGAACGATAGAAGGAGACAATATCCAGCCGGTCTCGGGCTCGCCGTTCGATCGGTGGGAGCGGACCGGCAGCCCGGTTCCACTGTCAGCGGCGAAACTCCTGGTGCCGGTAATTCCGCGCACCTTCTATGCCTGCGGGCTCAATTACGAAGAGCACATCCGCGCGGTAGCCGCGAAGATCGGTCAAAGTCCCGACCTGCCGACGCAACCGGACGTGGGATATCGCGCCAACAATGCGCTAATCGCTCAGGACGAACCGATCGTCATTCCGCACGACGCGACGGACAAGGTCCAGTACGAAGGCGAACTGGTGGTGGTGATCGGCAAGAAGGCAAAAAATCTGAGCGAAGAAGACGCGCTTTCCTGCGTGTTCGGCTACACGATCGGCAACGACGTGAGTGAGCGAAGCTGGCAAAAGAGTGACCGGACGCTCTGGCGTGCGAAGAATTCCGACACTTTCAAGCCGATGGGCCCCTGGATCGAGACCGAGCTAAAGCTGGCCGGCCTCGTAACGAAAGTTCGGCTGAACGGCCGCGAGCTTATTCGGTTCGCGACCAATCACATGATCTTCGGCGTCGAGCGGTATATCGCAACGATGAGCCGCTACCTGACCCTCTATCCGGGTGACGTGATCTGGATGGGCACCGAGGGAGAAACCGCCAACATGAAGCACGGCGACATCGTCGAGGTCGAAATCACCGGAATCGGAACGTTGCGCAACCCGGTGATCCGCGAGCGCGGATAAAGAATGTTAGAGAGCCCTGGGGCGGAACGCGATCTTTTCGCGATATTCAGACCGAAGTGGTGGACCGTGCGCGCAGGATCGAGCGTTGCGAATGTCATACCGCTCGGGGCCTGGTCATTCGGCGTCTTTAAATACCGCAAAGCTGCTCGGCGTCTCCGGCATCACCGGGAAATGGAAACCGCACTGCGGACAAGGCTCGGCTAATACCTGCTGTTCTTTCGCGAGATCGAAAGGTTTGTCCTGGAACTTGCTGCAGACCGGGCAGATGCGAAGCAGCCTGGTGCTGGCGAGTTCGAAGTTGGTGATGATGTCCTCCATGATCGCGCCCGACTGCGCCGCCCATTCCTTGGCATGCTTGTGATACGTGTTCATGTGCCAGTCCTGAAGCGCTTCCTTGCTGGCCCAGAAGCTGACCTCGTTGTACCAGCCGGGATCCTCGGGATGGACCCAAAACGTCAGGTGCAGAAAGCCCGGAAGGGTCTTCAGATGATGGCGCACGTCGGCGAAAATGTTCTTGAATTTCTCGTAGCCGTCGGCGCTCGAAAAGCGCGCTCTCTGCATGCTCAGGTAAATGGCCATTGCGCTTCATCTCCCTTCATCGCGTATCAGTGCATACCAAAAATTTTGGTGGGCCGTTGGAGACTCGAACTCCAGACCCGCTGATTAAGAGTCCGCAACTCTATAACATCACCGAGACATTTTGCGAGAAGGCCAAGATTCCTAAGCGGGCGCGGCTTTCTATCGGGACAAGGCGAGCACGTCAAGGCGCATGGCAAGAAAACCGCGCGTCGCGACGAGCAGATGTCCAGCAGCCGACGCGTAGCCCAGCCCCGGAAGAAGAAAACCGAGAAGTAGCTACTCAGGGCGCACCGGTCGCCGGGGTATACAGTTCCGTGCTGCTGAAGATATTGCCAGCATTTTCCCCTCCACCGGCGATCAGCACTTTACCGTTGGGCAGCAGAGTGGCGGTTGCACCTGAGCGCCCCGTGTTCATCGTCGGCAGCGAGGCGGCTGGGGCGAAGCTGTTGGTGGTTGGGTCATAAATCTCCACGCTCGCGAGAACCGTCAAAACGGGGTTCGTCGGATCGCTCAGATTCACATTTGTTCCTCCCGCGATCAGTACTTTGCCGTTGGACAGCAGCGTCGCGGTTGGGAATTCGCGCGCGGTGTTCATCGTTGGCAGCGAGGCGGCCGGCGCGAAGCTGTTGGTCATCGGGTTGTACAGATCCACGCTGGCGACGGACGTAGTACCACTGACAATAGTGATGTTTGAAGTTGCGCCGCCTGTGATCAGCACCTCGCCGCTGGCCAGCAGAGTCGCGGGAGCGCCGACGCGCGGGGTGTTCATGGTAGGCAGCGACGTGGCCGGAGCGAAGGTATTGGTCACGGGGTTGTACAAATCCACCGTGTCAGCGATAGCCTCGTCCGGAGGAATCAGGAATTTTTCGAACCCCCCGGCTATGAGCACTTCGCCGTTGGGCAGCAACGTGCCCGAGGGCGAATCGCGAATCGCATTCATGGTCGGCAGCGACGCGGCCGGGGCAAAGGTATTAGCGACCGGATCGTACAGCTCGACACTGTTGAGGCTGCCGGAACTACCGGAACCGGACCCGCCGGCAATCAGCACCTTGCCGTTGTACAGGAGCACCGCCGTTGCATCGTCGCGAGCGGTGTTCATGGTGGGCAGCGATGCGGCCCGAGCAAAGGTATTGGTCGCCGGATCGTACAACTCCACGGTGTTAAGTATGGTTTCACCCGTCGCCGCATTAAAACTGATTCCGCCCGCGATCAGCACCTTACCGTTGGCCAGGAGCGTGGCGGTCGCGTCCCAGCGCCCCTGATTCATCAGCGGAGTTGAACCAGGCGGGGCGAAGCTGTTGGCTGCGGGGTCATAAAGTTCGACAGTGGCGAGATCGCCGGACTCGCTTACACCACCGGCAATGAGCACCTTGCCATTGGGCAGTAGCGTGGCGGTTGCATCTTCGCGGTCCGTGTTCATCGTGGCCGTCGAGCTCTCCGGCGCGAAGCTGCCGTTCGGTCCAGGGGTAGGCTGGGGTGTCGGAGTGGGCGAGTGCGAGGAGTCTCCACCACCGCACCCGGCAAGGATCAGAATCAGGCTCAAAAAGGCGCCTGCTGCGGTAGACCTACGCTTCATTAGGTGCCTCAGGAAACGTCTACTTTACGTCTTTACGTCTATATCGGACCTCACCCGTTCTCGCGTCTGAATCTGTCGCTGAAAACTTAACAAATTCGAATGTTTTGGTGGGCCGTTGGAGACTCGAACTCCAGACCCGCTGATTAAGAGTCAGCTGCTCTACCAACTGAGCTAACGGCCCACCGACGAAAAGTTACGTCCTTAGCAGGATTGATGGGGTGAGTGAAGGGACTTGAACCCTCGACCGCCGGGGCCACAACCCGATGCTCTGCCAACTGAGCTACACTCACCACTACCTATGTCGTATGCCGGCGTGTCCGTTCCCCGCCGCCGACGGAGTCCCGAACGCGCTTGGCGCGCCAGAAGGGATTCGAACCCCTGACCCACGGCTTAGAAGGCCGTTGCTCTTTCCACCTGAGCTACTGGCGCGAGTCGGGGCGAGCCGATTTGAACGGCCGACCCCCTGCTCCCAAGGCAGGTGCGCTACCAGGCTGCGCCACGCCCCGAACCATATCGATTAACACACGTCAGTCGCCCCCTCAACCTCGCGCGGCTGAGAGGCGCCATGGGCGAGAGAGAAACGTACTATGCTGCGTCGGTGTCGCGGCGCGCGATCAAAAATCACAAAGTTGCCGCGTCACTTTCGCAGGACTCATCCGCCAACGTGCGGCGCGGCCGTGAATCGAAATGGAAACGGCATCGCGATGCATAGCTGGACTCTCATGCACTCGGCGTTGGGAGCGGGTGCGACTCGCCTGACGCAAAGACATCCTGTGACTTTACGAAGCCCAATGCGCAGGCACGCTGCTGCTCATCAAATGACACATGACCAATCGCGGTCACGTCAAAAGGTCATCGGTGACATTCAAAGACAGCGTTCATTCAGGCTAATCGCGACCTTGCGTCAGGATTGAAACGCGTTTTGCGAATAACCGCTGAAATCAATCGCTTAGAACCGCTTTCAACGAGTATTCGAGTGCCGCTGTCGCATTTCAAGAAGAAAATGTCAGTCGATGAGATCAGATGTTCTCGCAATTCGCGGCTTCATTTTCCGAGGCACATGAATTGCTTTGTCTTAAGTCGCGTTGCGGTCTCCCCCGAGAACTCCAACGCTTGTCCCCAAGCAAGGCCGGGCTACCGCCGTAGGTCCCCCAACGTGCGGTCAAAACGGTAGCCCGGCCGTCCTCCCCCATAAGCGCGCCTCTTCATAACAGTGAGATCTTATCGATGATGCGTTGCAAGAGCCCGAACTTGCAGCAACAGTGTTCGAGCCGGTTTGCGACCGGGATTTTCCTTCCTTGGAGTCGTTCGCGCTAAGCGCCTGAGGTTGCACCGCAGCCCTCGCTCAATAAAGCCGCGGAGTGAGGAAGACCCCGTCGATGAAATGTTTGGTACCGGTTGCAGCCTTGAAGGGCTTTTTCAGCAGAGTGTCCGCGAGTTCGCGCGTCGCCTTTCCCAGTTGCCGCGCCCCAACGACTCGACTGACCATCCCCATCTCGAATAACTCCCGCGCAGTGTAGTGGCGGCAGAGGATCGCGGCTTCCTTCGCACGCCAAGGGCCCATTCTCATCGCCATCACGATCGCCGGACCGCCGGTGAACGGCGCACTCAGATCGACCTCCGGCACCCAGAACTCCGCCTTCTCGGCCGCCACCACAAAATCGAAAGCGAGCGCGAGCGCCCATCCACCGCCGACCGCGTAGCCGTTCACCGCGGCGATCGTCATGCAGTCCAGGCGGGTTATCTGGTCGAAGGCACGGCCGATCATCCGCGCCAATCCTCCGTTGCGCTCGGCGAAGATTCGCCGGCGCTCCTCGGGGTCCTTGACGTCGTCGGCGCCTGAGACGTCGGCGCCGGCCGAAAAAGCGGCACCGGTGCCGGTGACGATCAGAACGCGGGTTTCGCGGCCGTCGCGGACGCGATGGATCAGCCGCTCGAACTCGGCCATCACCTCGCGATTCATGCAGTTGCGCCGCTCGGGCCGGTTGAAGGTGATGGTTGAGATCGGGCCGTCTGTTTCGAACAGAAAGTTTTCGGGCGCGCTCGCGCCGGTCGAATGCGTGGTCATCCTCATGATGGGGTGCTTTTCCCGTGGAAGGTTCGTCCGCAGGGAATTTATTCGTAAGCGGATTTTTTCCATATCCCCCGCTGATGCATCAGGGCGATTTGCTTTTCGATTACCGTCTCGCGGTACTCACGATGCTTCATCGGCGCGCGGTCAAGGTAAAGATTCCTGGGATAGATCGGATCCTTGTACAGTATCTGGTAGAGCTCGGTGCGCAGGTCCTTCATCCAGTTGTCCCACTGCGCGTTATCCCGATGGTAGCGCAGGGCCTCGATATCGATTACCCCGGCCACGTATGTCGAGGTCCCGCCGTACTCCTGCTTGCCGACGATTTGGCCGCGGTGATTGATAACGAAGGAGCGGCCGCCGAAAGTGTCTATTGGCAAGTCGCTATCCGGATATAGGTAGTACGAGCCAAGGTTGGGCGCGACTATATACATATTGTTGTCAAGCGCGCGCGCCCGGCTCTGAATCTCGAATAGCTCGTTACCGGTGGCCGGATGAGGATACGATCCGCGATACACCACCTCCGCGCCGTTCATCGCGAGCGCCCGGGCATTCTCGGGGTACGATCCCTCGTTGGCCATCATGATTCCGAGACGGCCGATTTCCGTGTCCACCACCGGCCAGAAGGCCTCCAGGGTCAGGCCGTACTTCTCCACCCACCAGTCGAAGATGTCGTGCGGGCAGACCGAATGCTCGACCGGAAACAGCGGCGACACCTTGTAGTGGCGCAGGATAATCTCGCCCCGGGGATCGAGAATGAAGCCGACGTTGAAAAAGCGATCCTTCCAATCGGGATGGCGCGCCTTGGCCTGGGCCATGATGAAGGCGTTGTATTGGCGGGCGAGCGCGCCGAGCGCCTCGGTCTCGCGGCCCGGGATGTCGATCGCGCACTCGCGCGCGTATTGCACATGGTCGAGGTCCAGGACTTCGTCGTTGAAGGCCTGCAGCGCGCCTTCAGGTAGCGCGATCAGCCGCACCGGCAGGTCCAGACTCGAGAGCCACGCCGCGGCCTTGCACATATGGGCCAGGTGCTCGAGGTTGATCTGAATATCTTCGCGCTTGCGTATTCCGCGCACCGTCGGAATCAACCCGACGGCGGTGTAAGGTTTAACCACTATGCCGCGCTCCTTTGCCTGGGCCTTGCTTCGAAAATGCGGCTCGCGGATCCGCCGACGGAGTCCGCGCGCCGATCACGACGCCTGCTCGGCGACCTTGGGAAGCTCTCGCAGCGCCGCTTTTATCGCTTCGTCGGGATACGGGCTGTCTTCGAGTTGGCCGCTCAGATAGCGGTCGTAGGCCGCCATGTCGAAGTGGCCGTGCCCGGAGAGGGTGAAGAAGATCGTCTTGCGCTCGCCGGTCCGCTTGCAGGCGAGGGCCTCGTCGATCGCCACCCGGATCGCATGGTTGGTTTCCGGCGCGGGGATGATTCCCTCGGCGCGCGCGAAGATAAGCCCGGCCTCGAACGTCGCGCGCTGCGGCACGGCGACGGCCTCGACCAGCCCCTCGTGGTGAAGCTGCGAGACCAGCGGCGAGTCGCCGTGGTAGCGCAGTCCGCCGGCATGGATTCGCGGCGGAACGAAATTGCGTCCCAGCGTGTACATCAGCATCAACGGCGTGAGGCCGGCGGAGTCGCCCGAGTCGTAGGCGTAATGGCCGCGGGTGAGCGTGGGGCATGACTCGGGCTCCACGGCTATCAGGCGCACCTCGCGGCCGGCGGCCTTGTCGGCGAAGAAGGGGAACGCGGTGCCGCCGAAATTCGATCCTCCGCCACAGCATGCGATGACCACGTCGGGATAGTCGCCGGCTTTGGCGAACTGCTTTTTTGCTTCGAGTCCGATCACCGTCTGATGCAGCAGCACGTGATTGAGCACGGATCCCAGCGCGTAGTTGGTATCCTTACGGCCGGCCGCTTCCTCGACCGCTTCGGAGATTGCGATGCCGAGCGAGCCGGGAGAATCGGCGTCGCGCGCCAGAACGTCGCGGCCCGAGCGGGTTTTTGTGCTCGGACTCGCGATCACCTCGGCGCCCCAGGTCTCCATCATCGAGCGCCTGAAAGGCTTCTGCTCGTAACTCACGCGCACCATGTAGACGCGGACCTCGATGCCGAACATCTGCCCGGCCATCGCGAGTGCGGAGCCCCATTGGCCGGCGCCGGTCTCGGTGGCGAGGCGGCGAACGCCGGCGATGTGATTGAAGTAGGCTTGCGCGACCGCGGTGTTGGGCTTGTGCGAGCCCGCGGGACTGACGCCCTCGTATTTGTAGTAGACGCGGGCCGGAGTGCCTAGCGCCTCTTCGAGGCGCAACGCCCGGTAGATCGGCGATGGCCGCCATTGGCGGTAGATCTCGCGCACCGGCTCGGGAACGGGAATCCAGCGTTCGCGCGAGACTTCCTGCTCGATTATCGCGTCCGGAAAAATCGCCGACAGCGCCTCGGGTCCGATCGGCTTTCCGTCGGGACCAAGCGGCGGCGCCGGCGGATTGGGCATGTCCGCCACCACGTTGTACCAGTTCTCCGGGATGTCGGACTCGTCGAGAAGAATTTTTACCTGCTGCATGGAGCACCCGCGAATACGTGCGATAGACAAATTACGGCTAATACGTATGCCGCTCCTTTACACTCATCCGCGCAGGCTGTAAATCAGCCTCCTGCGGCGCTTGGGGCGCGCTAATCGCACACGCGTCATGACTTGACGACGCGCAATTCATCGGCTCGGGAGGCAACATTCGATGTTGAATGGGACACGCGACAAGAAACTTGCGACCGCCATGGTCGGATCATTTCCCAAGCCCGTCTGGTTCACCGAGAGCCTGCGCGGCCGATCGTTCAAGAACGCGATGGGCGATTCGCTCTATCGCGAGCAATACGTCGACGCGGTGGCCTGCTACCTGAACGAGCAGGAGCGCGCCGGACTCGACATTCTGACCGACGGCGACAGCCGCTTCGACCTCGAGGTAGGCGGCCGCTCATGGTTCTTCTACGTGATCGAGCGCCTCGGCGGAATTTCGGGCTCCCGCGACACCTCGCATTTTCTCGAGTACGCGGACATCAAGCCCGGTCACATCCTGTATGAGGTCCAGGAGGCGTACCATCCGCCGGCCGTGACCGGAAAAATCACACGCGGTCCGCTCCATTACAGCGCAATCTGGAAGACCGCGCAGAAGATGACGAGCAAGCCGGTGAAGTTTGGTGCCATCAGCGCGACCTGCCTGCCGATGATGCTGTGGAACGAGCACTACAAGAACGATCAGGATCTCACGATGGACCTCGCGGCGGCGCTCAACGAAGAATTGCGCGAAGTGGCCGCGGCGGGATGCCCGGTGATCCAAGTCGAAGAACCGCCGCATCACTTCGCCTGCTGCACGACGCCGCCGGCGACGGAGAAGGACCTCGACTTTTATACGCGCGCGTTCAATCGCGAAGTCGAGGGGCTGAATACGGAAATCTGGGCGCACACCTGCTGGGGAAATCCGAATCAGCAGAGTTTCTACTGGACGCGCCCGAGCTATGAGAGGTCGCTGCCATACCTGCTGGCGCTCAACGCCGACGTGGTCGGGCTGGAATGCGCGAGCAGTGAGGGACGCGATCTGCCGCTGCTCAAGCATCACAAGACCAACAAGAAGATCGCGATTGGCGTAATCAATCACACCGCGACGACCGTCGAACCGCCCGAACTGGTCGCCAACCTGATCCGCAAGGCGCTCGAATACGTTCCGCCGGAGCGCTTGATCGTCAGTGCGGATTGCGGCTTCGGACGCGAAGGCCTTTCGCGGCGAATCGCCTTCTACAAATGCGTCTCGCTCGTGCTGGGCACGAACATCGTGCGCAAGGAGTTGGGATTGCCCGAAGTGGAGGTTCGCGCCGCCGACCCGCGATTCGCATTCAGGGAGGCGTAGGAGATCAACGGATTTGCCGGCCGCGGGGCTGTGCTTTTTCCGCGATAAGGCGAAGTCGCGTGGGAGGTGCTCAATCCTCGCCGGGGTGGTATAGAAAGAAAAGAGGCCTGCGCTTCGACGACGCAAGAGTAAGGATCATGAGCTCGGCTGTACAAACGGTCGGTGGACCGTTCTTCGAAGATCTGCACGTTGGACTGGTCGCAGACAGTGCTCCCGCGCTGACCCTGACCGAAGGGGTCGCCGCGGCGCATGCCGCGATCGTTGGCGATCGGATGCGTCTTGCGCTCGACGCCGAGTTGAGCCGCCGCGTGCTCGGCTCCGCGCTCGCGCATCCCGCGCTCGTTTGGGACGTGGCGAATGGGCAGTCCACGCTATTCACGCAGCGCGTGATCGCGAATCTGTTCTATCGTGGTTTCATGTTCCGGCGCGCGCCTTCGATCGGCGACACCCTGTACACGACGACCGAGGTAGTGGGCCTGAGGCAGAATCGCCCGCGTCCGGGGCGTGCCGCGACCGGCCTCGCCGGCTTGCGTGTGCGCACGACCGATCAGAAGGGCCGTGCGGTGCTCGACTACACGCGCTGCGCGATGCTGCCGCTGCGCAATCCGGAAGGCCAGACGGGACACAATGCCGACCTCGAAAAGATCGGAGAGGAACTCGACCCGCGGGCGCTCCACGCGCCGATCGACGGTTGGAACCTGAAGGCTTTTCGCGATGCCGCGCGGGGTTTGCACTTCGCCGATCTTGCGGCCGGGACGGTGTGGGAAGTCACCGGAGGCGACGTAGTCTCCTGCGGTCCCGAGCTAGCCCGGCTGACCCTCAACATCGCGATGGCGCATCACGATGCCGCCTCCAGTTCGGCGGGGCGGCTGGTTTACGGTGGCCACACGATCGGATTGGCAGCCGCGCAGGCGACTCGCGCATTGCCGAACCTGGTCACGATCGTCGCGTGGCACGGATGCGATCATCTCGCTCCGGTGCGCGAGGGCGATACTTTGCGCAGCACGCTGGAACTCGAACGCGCCGAGCCATTCGAGCATGGCGGTGGACTGGTGCATCTGCGCTCGCGCGTGCGCGCCGACCGCGAGGGAGGTCCGCAGGACGTTCTGGATTGGCGTCTGGTAGGAGTTATGGCATGAGCGGCATCCTTTCGGGCATGCGTGTGGTCGAAGGTTCCGCGTTCGTGGCGGCGCCCCTGGGTGGGATGACGCTCGCTCAACTGGGCGCCGACGTTATCCGCTTCGACCAGATCGGCGGCGGCCTCGACTATCATCGCTGGCCGCTCGCGACCGATGGCCAGAGCCTGTTCTGGGCCGGGATGAACAAGGGAAAGCGGTCGATTCAGATCGACGTGCGCATGCCCGAGGGGCGCGAACTGGTGGCAGCGCTGGTCGCCTCGCCGGGCGAACAGGCCGGCATTTTTCTGACCAATTTTCCCGCCCGCGGCTGGCTCGAATACGACGCATTGCGCAAGCGCCGCGCGGACCTGGTGATGGTCGCGCTTACCGGCAATCCGGACGGCACCAGCGAAGTCGATTACACGGTCAATCCGGCGACCGGATTTCCGTGGGCGACCGGGCCGCGCAATCTCGCCGAGCCGCTCAACAGCATCCTGCCCGCCTGGGACATCGCGCTCGGCACGCTCGCGACCGTCGGGTTGCTCGCCGCGGAACGCCATCGTCGACTGACCGGGGCGGGGCAACTGGTGAATCTGTCGCTGTCGGACGTGGCCTTCGCGATGGTCGGGAATCTCGGCCGTATCGCGGAGGCGGAACTCGGCGGACGCGATCAGCAGAAAGACGGAAACTACCTGTATGGAGCGTTCGGCCACGATTTCGAGACTCGCGACGGGCGGCGCGTGATGGTGGTCGCGCTCACGGCGCGTCAGTGGAGCGCGCTGAAGGACGCAACCGGAATAGGCGACGCGTGCGCGAGCGTCGAACATGCGACCGGCCACGATCTCGATACCGAGACCGGGCGTTTTCAGGCGCGCGATCTGATCGCGGCGCTGCTGCGTCCATGGTTCGCCTCCCGCGACCTCGCCACGATCCGCGAGACCTTCGCCGGCACCAACGTTTCGTGGGGCCCGTACCAGACCTTCCGTCAACTGGTTAAGGAGGACCCGCGCTGCTCGGTAGCGAATCCCATCTTTGCCGAAGTCGATCATCCGGGCGCGGGCCGGTACCTGATGCCGGGTTCGCCGCTCGACTTCTCCGCCGTGCCCCGAGTGCCGGTGCGGCGCGCTCCGCTGCTCGGCGAGAACACCGATGAAGTGCTGGCCGACGTACTGGGGTTGGGGTCGCGCGAGATCGCCGCGCTGCACGACAAAGGGGTCGTGGTGGGGTCGAAACTCAACCGCTGATAGCGCGTTATCCGGATCTCGGCTCCTTGCTTTAGAGCACGCCGCAGGAAATCAATCGAATATCGTTTCCGGCCGCTTCCTCCAATGTCCCGGGAGGGAGTTTGGAGATTCGCGGCTTGTCAAACGATGCCGGCTTCGCGTAGCCGCGCGACCTCTGCTGGCGCCAGGCCGAGCATGTCGCGCAGAATTTCGTCGGTGTCCGCACCGAGCATCGGCGGCGCCGAGCGGTAAGCGATCGGCGTCTCGGAGTACTTGATCGGATTCGCGACGGAGGGAACCGACCCGATCGCCGGATGGGGCAGATCCAATCGCAGACCGCGCGCCCGCACCTGTGGATCGGCAAACACGTCAGCGACGGTATTGATGGGACCGCACGGAACGCCAACGCGCTCCAGTGCGTCGAGCCATTGACGCATGGTTTGGCCCGCGAACGCGCTTTGCAGGATCGCGACCAGTTCCTCGCGATGATTTACCCGCGCCGCGTTGGTCGCGAAGCGCTCGTCTCTCGCGAGGTCCGAGCGGCCGATGACTTCGCACATCCGGGCATATTGGGTCTCGTTGCCTACCGCCACGATTATATGACCGTCGCTCGCGCTGAACACCTGGTAGGGAACGATATTGGGATGGGCATTCCCGAGCCGCTGCGGCGCGACGCCGGTGACGAGATAGTTCATCGCCTGGTTGGCAAGCACGGCGACCTGCGTATCGAGCAGCGCGAGGTCGATGTGCTGGCCCGCTCCGGTGCGATCACGATGAGCCAGCGCGCCGAGAATCCCGATCGTCGCGTAGAGGCCGGTAAACACGTCGGCCACCGCTACCCCGACCTTCATCGGACCCCCTCCGGAACGATGGTCCGGCTCGCCCGTGATGCTCATCAGGCCACCGATGCCCTGGATCATGAAATCGTAGCCGGGCCGATGGCGGTAGGGCCCGGTTTGGCCGAAGCCGGTTATCGAACAGTAGATCAGACCGGGGTTGAGCGCGTGGAGCGAGGTGTAATCGAGACCATACTTGGCGAGCCCGTCGACCTTGAAATTCTCGATCACGACGTCGCTCTTCGCCGCAAGCGCACGCACCAGTTTCTGGCCTTCGGGGTGGATGAAATCGATCGTCACCGAGCGCTTGCCGCGGTTGGTCGAAAGAAAATACGCCGACTCGGTGCTCTGCCTGCCGTCGCTGGTGGCCGCGTATGGCGGAGCGTAAGTGCGCGTATCGTCCCCGGCGCCGGGCTTTTCCACTTTGATGACGCTCGCGCCCAGATCGGCAAGCGTCTGCGCCGCCCATGGCCCGGCAAGCACGCGCGAAAGTTCCAACACTCGGACATGGCCCAACGGACCGGCCATCGGCTACTCCCTTTCCTTGCTATCGTTCCTGTTCAAGTCCACACTGCTCGACTATTTCGTCTCGGCCGCGGCTTTATCGGACCTGTCCTTATCGGACTTGGCCTTGAGCGACGTCTCCCTGAGCTTGCTGAGCGTGGTGCGCGTCGAGATTGCCTCGGGATCGAGGCGAAGCTCGATGAGCGCGGCGCGCTTGGATTTGCGCGCGCGTTCGAAGGCGGGCGCGAAATCAGTGGTACGTTCGCAGCTCTCGCCATGCAATCCGTAGGCGCGCGCGAGCGCCGCGAAATCCGGATTGGTCAGCGCGGTGCCGCTCACCCGCCCCGGATACTCGCGCTCCTGATGCATCCGGATGGTGCCATACATGCCGTTGTTGACCACGAAGAAGATCGGCGCGACACCGTACTGGATCGCGGTCGCTATCTCCTGGCCGTTCATCAGAAAACAGCCGTCGCCCGAGAATGACAGCACCGTGCGCTCCGGATGCGCGAGCGCAGCGGCCACGCCGGCCGGCACGCCATAGCCCATCGAGCCGCTGGTCGGCCCCAGTTGCGTGCCGAAGTCGCGATAGCGCCAGAAGCGATGCACCCAGCCGGCAAAGTTGCCTCCGCCATTGGCGACGATCGTGTCGCGTGGTAGCTGGTCGCGCAGGCTGGAGACTATCTCGGCCAGTTGCAACTCGCCCGGATTGGACACCGGCGAACTGTATTCGAGATAGTCCTGATGCGCGGTCGCGGTCGCCGCGGCCCAGGCGGACGAATCGACCGGCTTGAGCGCCGCGGCCGCGGCAGCGAACTGCGCCATCCCCGCGTTGATCGGCAAGTCCGCCTGGTACACCCGCCCCAACTCCTCGGCGGCCATGTGCACGTGCACGAGGCGCTGCCTGGGACGCGGAACGTCGAATAGCGTGTAGCTGGAGCTCACTATCTCGCTGAGACGCGATCCGACAGTGACGATGAGATCCGCCTCGCGGACGCGTTCCACAAGCTTCGGACTCGGTCCTATGGCGAGGTCGCCGGCGTAGCAAGGATGGAGATTGTCGATGCGGTCCTGGCGGCGAAACGTGCTGGCTGTGGCAAGCCGGTTCGCCTGCGCAAACGTTGCGATGTCGGCGACCGCTTGCGCCGTCCACGTGGTGCCGCCGAGCAGCATCAGCGGCTTGCGCGAAGCCGCCAGCATCGCGCGGAGCGACGCCATCTCGGCCGCACCGGGACTGGCCTGCACCGCCTTGTAGGTTGCCGCGTCGTCGGCCCTCGCGGCCTCGCGCAGCATGTCCTCGGGCAGGGCGACTACCACTGGACCGGGGCGCCCCGAGGTCGCCAGAGCAAACGCGCGGGCGATCAGTTCGGGGATGCGGCCGGGATCATCGATCCGCACCACCCATTTGGCCATCTGGCCGTACATCCGGCTGAAATCGAGTTCCTGGAACGCTCCGCGCTCCAGAAATGGGCGCGCGACCTGGCCGATAAAGAGGATCATCGGCGTCGAATCCTGAAACGCGGTGTGTACGCCCACGCTCGCATTGGTCGCGCCCGGCCCCCGCGTCACGAAGCAGATACCCGGCCGGCCCGTGAGTTTGCCATAGGCGTCGGCCATATAGGCCGCGCCACCCTCCTGCCGGCATACGACGAGGCGGATTTGCTCCCGCGTGTCATAGAACGCATCGAGCACGGCTAGATAGCTCTCGCCCGGGACGCAGTAGGCCGTGTCGACGCCGTGGACTATGAGCTGATCGACGAGGATTTGTGCACCGGTGCGCGACCGCGCCGCACGTCTCTCCGCGGATGCTCGTCCCGCACTATTGCCCGGATTATCGTTCAGATTTTTGCTAGGACTATCGCCGGAATCATTGACGGTCTTATCGTCGCTTTCGTTGGCAGCCATCTTGTGACCTTTGCCTCGGGCAGAGCCTCGCGTCCGTGCCCCGGCCGAGCGCCCTGCGACTATACCTATCCCTTCGACTTGCCCGCCATGCTATCGTCACGTGAATGCGCTTTGAACAGGCGGCGCGACGCGGATCCGCCTTTATGACGGCCGCAAAGCGAGCAACGTCGATACGCGGCGGTCAAGTGCCGCCTGATCTCCGGCATGCGGGCTGAGCCTCTAACGCTCCGTTCCTCACAGCTTTCTTTCGGGCGTGCGTCGGATCAGACCCTGACGCTCGTTCTGACCGGCGATTGGCGTCTAAAGCGAGGATTTGCCTCGGGCGTCCTGGTGGAGAGCGAGCTGACGCGGCCTCCGATCGTGCGGCAAATCGCTTTTGACGCTACGGGATTGGGCGAGTGGGATAGCAGCCTCGTCGCCTTCGTCGCGGAAGTCGTTGAACTCTGTCGCACGCGCGGTCTGACGGTCGATCCCGCGGGTCTTCCCGGCGGACTCAGGCGGCTGGTCGAACTGGCCGAGACGGTTCCTGAAAAGAAGGATGCCGGCTCGGCCGCGGGTTCGGCCCGCGGACCGCTGGTCGAGCGCGTAGGCGCCGCGACTATCGCCTACGCCGGGTCGATTGGCGGGTTCGTCGCGTTTCTTGGAGCGGTGACGATCGCGCTTGGCCGGTTCATGGTGGGCGTGCGCGGTATCGGCGTGTCGATCTGATGGTCGCGATCCAGGATTGCGGCGCCAATGCCTTTGGAATCGTCACGCTCATCAGTTTCCTGGTCGGCACCATTCTCGCCTTCATGGGAGCCGTGCAGCTCGAGCAGTTTGGCGCGTCGATCTTTGTCGCCGACCTGGTCGGCATCGGGATGGCGCGCGACATGGGAGCGATGATGACCGCGATCATCATGGCGGGCCGCACGGGGGCGGCGTTTGCCGCGCAGCTCGGCACGATGAAGGTGACGCAGGAGATCGACGCGCTCACCACGATGGGCATCTCGCCCATGGAATTCCTGGTGTTGCCGCGAGTGTTGGCGCTTATCCTGATGATGCCGCTTTTGTGCTTTTATTCGGATCTGATGGGGATGTTGGGCGGTTCCGCGGTCGGGACGGGGATGCTGGGACTCTCATTCACGAGCTATTTCAGGGAGACGCTGCACGCGGTCACTCTTTCCGACGTGCTGGGCGGCGTGTTCAAGAGCTCGGTTTACGGAGTAATCATCGCCATCTCGGGATGTCTGCGTGGCTTTCAGTGCGGCAGCAATTCCTCGGCGGTTGGCGACGCGGCGACCTCGGCGGTGGTGACCGGAATCGTCTTTATCGTGATCGCATGTGGAGCTTTCGCGCTGGTGTTCAACATCATAGGAATCTAGGCCGGAAGCGAAGTAGGGCTCCGACCGGGAACGGGAGCGGGCATCCAAGCCGCAGGGAAATCCGAATCGAATCGGAAGTATGAATCGAATTACAGTCCAGGCCGATGGGTGAATCGACGACAGCCGCGGGCACGGCCCTGGCCGCCGAACAGCCGGCACGCATCAATGTGCGCAACCTGACGATGGCCTTTGGCAGCTTCGTTGTGATGCGGAACCTGAACTTTACGGTCCGCCGCGGCGACGTCTTTATTGTCATGGGCGGCAGCGGATGCGGCAAGAGTACGCTCTTGCGCCACATGATCGGCTTGATTGAACCCGCGAGCGGCGAGATCTCCTATGGCGACTTCAATTTCACGAAAGCGGGACCGCAGGAGCGCGAACGGATGTTGCGCCGTTTCGGCGTGCTCTACCAGTCGGGCGCGTTGTGGGGCTCGATGACGCTGGCGGAAAACGTCGGTCTGCCGCTGGAAGAGTTTACCGACCTGACGTCGAAGGAAATCCGCCAGGTCGCGGCGCTCAAGCTGTCGCTGGTCGGACTGAAGGGCTTCGAGGATTTCTATCCAAGCCAGATAAGCGGGGGCATGCAGAAGCGGGCCGGGCTCGCGCGTGCGATGGCGCTCGACCCGGAGATCCTGTTTTGCGACGAACCGTCGTCAGGCTTGGATCCCTTGAGCTCCCGCCTGCTCGACAACCTGATTCTCGACCTGCGCGACAACCTCGGCGCGACCGTCGTGGTGGTTTCGCACGAGCTGGCAAGTATTTTCGCGATCGGCAACAACAGTGTCTTTCTTGACGCGGAGTCCCGAACCATGATTGCGAGCGGTAATCCCAAAGAGCTCCTGGCCCATTGCGCCGATCCGCGGGTGCATCGGTTTCTGACCCGCGACGAGGAACAGCGCCGGACGGCGTAACGACCATGGGTAAAAGAGTCAGCCCGACGTTGGTCGGAGGATTTGTGCTGGGCGGCCTCGCGCTCGCTATTGCGGCCGTGGTGGTCCTCGGCTCCGGACATTTCTTCAAGGAACAGCATCTATTCGCGCTGTACTTCAGCAGCGACGTCAACGGGCTGAAGGTGGGCGCACCGGTCAAATTCCGCGGCGTGATGATCGGCTCGGTCACCGCCGTCCTGTTGAGCGTCGGGACGCCCAGTCAGAGCGCGCAGGCGGAAAAAGCGGCGAAAGAGTATCGGATTCCGGTCATCATCGACCTCGAGACCAAGAGGCTGGTACGGCATCGCGCGGTGGCGAATTTCGACGATCCCGCCAGGATCACGGCGGCAGTCAAAAGGGGTTTGCGTGCGCAGCTCAACGTCGAGAGCCTCCTCACGGGACTGCTGTATGTGGATCTCGACTTCCATAAAGACATGCCCGCGAAATACTACATGGGTGACGCCTCGCCCTATCCCGAGATTCCGACCGTCCCGACCAAGCTCGAGCAGGTGCAGACCACGCTTATGAAGGCGGTCGCCCAGTTCGACAAGATCAATTTCCAGGAGTTGATCGCTTCGCTCACCAGGACCGCCAACGCCGTCACGGCGCTCGCGAATTCGCCGAAAATCCAGAATGCCGCCGACTCGCTGAACCTCGCCGCCCAGAACATGGCAGAGGCCTCGGCCAGCGTGAATCGCCTCGCCGTCAAAATCGATCATTCTCTAGGGCCGATGGGCAACGATTTACGCCTGACCACCGAACAAACCCGCGCGACGCTAAAGCAGACGCAAGACATGCTCGCCGCCGTTCAGATGACGCTCGGACCGAATTCGCCGCTCAACTACGAGCTTGCGCAGACGCTGCAGCAGACCTCTTCGGCGGCGCGCTCGTTGCGCGAGTTGTCCGACTACCTGCGCCGCAACCCCAGTTCGGTGATACGCGGGCGTTACACATCGGATCAGGGAAACTGATGCGGCGACGCCCGTCAGTGATTGTTACAGTGGCTCTTCTGGGGACCCTGGCCGCCGGTGGATGTTTGTCGCCGCGTCCGGATCCTTCGAAGTTCTTTGTGCTTGCACCGATAGGAACGGCGGCGCCCAATTCTATCGCGCCGGCCGGACTCACTGCTTCTTCCGGCCCGACCATCGGGATCGGCCCGATCAAGCTGCCCGAATATCTCGACCGTGACGAGGTGGTGACCAGGGTTGGCCCGAACCGGCTCGAATTGTCCAATCAGGATCGATGGGCCGAGCCGCTCGACAACAACTTCAAGCAGGTGATTGCGCAGGACCTGACGCAGTTGTTGGGCACTCATGCGATCACATTCTTCCCATGGCCGGGAACCACCCACGTCGATTACCAGGTGCGAATCGAGGTCTATCGCTTCGAGACCGATTCCGCCGCCAATGCCCAACTCGTCGCACACTGGCAGGTTCTCGATGGATCGGGAAAACTGCTGTTCGCCAACGATTCCAACTTGAACGAACAGGCCAGCACGGGAGAGCCGGTGGCGGCCGTTCTCAGCCGAACGGTGTACGCGCTCGCCCAGCAGATCGCCTCCGCTCTTCAGTCGCTCCCGCGACGCAGGCAGCCGGGACAGGCATAATTCGGGTTCCGAACGATCGGAACCGCTGCGATTGCCTCGGAACTCGCGTTAATGGAGTATCATGGGCAACACTGGGCTTCTTTCAGGTTTCGATAGACTCGATAGAACAAACCATGTAGTCCGTGAAGCCGGCAGGGAATGTGGCTCCTCGAATTTAGGAGAGGATCGGACCGGAGTGACCTGCAGAAAACCATGAACGTGCCGCAGAAGAAATTCCTGGTTGAACTGATCAAGCCTTCGCACTACGACGACCAGGGCTACATAATCCAATGGTGGCGCGGCTTCGTCCCGTCGAACTCGCTGTCGTGTCTGTACGGGCTCGCGCTCGACGTGGCTGACCGGCGGGCGCTGGGCGACGACGTTGATATCGACATAGAGGTCCGCGACGAGACCAACGTTTTTATCCCGGTAAAGAAGATCATCCGGCGTTTCGCGGAGAACGGGAACCGCGGACTCGTATGCCTGGTCGGAGTGCAGACCAACCAGTTCGCGCGTGCCGTCGATATCGCGCGCGAGTTACGCGCGGCGGGAATCCAGGTGGCGATCGGCGGCTTCCACGTGAGTGGTTGTCTCGCGATGCTTCCTGAGCTGACACCCGAACTGAAGGAAGCGCTGGCGCTTGGCATTACGCTCTTCGCGGGAGAGGCGGAAGGCCGGTTGGAGGAGATTTTCCGCGCTGCCGACGAGCATCGTCTCGAGCCGCTCTACAATTTCATGAAGGACATGCCGGACCTCGGGAATCGGCCGCTGCCCTTTCTGCCGGAACGCTACGTGGACCGCTACGCGGGGAAGCTCGGATGCTTCGACGCCGGGCGCGGCTGCCCATACGCCTGCAGCTTCTGCAGCATCATCAACGTGCAGGGGCGCAAGTCCCGATACCGCACCGCGGATGACATCGAGCGTGTGCTTCGCGCAGGCTATGCGCAGGGCGTCCGCAGCTATTTCATTACCGACGATGATTTTGCGCGCAACCGGAACTGGGAGGCTATCCTCGACCGCATCATTGGGCTCAAGAAAAAGGACGGCTTCAAGATCAACATCATCATGCAGGTCGATACGCTCAGCTACAAAATTCCCAATTTTGTGAGCAAGGCGGCGGCCGCGGGATGCCGCAAGGTTTTCATCGGTCTGGAAAATATCAATCCCGACAGCCTCAAGGGCGCTTCAAAGGGTCAGAACCACATCACCGAGTACCGCGCGATGCTGCAGGCTTGGCGCAAAGCCAGGGTGCTCACCTACGCCGGCTACATACTCGGCTTTCCGGCCGACACTCCCGAGAGCATCGCGAGGGACATCGGGATCATCCAGCGTGAATTGCCGATCGACATCATGGAATTTTTCATGCTGACCCCGGGCCCCGGCTCGCAGGACCATCAGGAGCTCTACTTGAAGGGCGTCCCGATGTCGCCCGACACCAACCAGTACGATTCGGAGCACGCGGTCACGGCGCATGCCCGGATGACGGCCGAAGAGTGGGAGGCGATCTACAAGAAAGCCTGGCATCTGTACTATTCGCCCAAGCACGTGGAGACGCTGCTCAGGCGTGCCGCGGCGACCAAGCTCAACACCGGCCGCGTCGCCTCGATGATCTTTTACTTTTACGCGAGTCACGCCTTCGAAGGCGTGCATCCGCTGCAGTCCGGCGTGTTCCGGCGCAAACGCCGCTCGCAGCGCCGCGCCAGCTTCCCGCGCGAGAGCGCGATGATTTTTTATCCGCGGCGGATCGCCGAGATTTTCGCCACCTACATTCCCGCGCTATGGTATCTGGCCCGGCTGGAATTGTTGCGTTGGCGAATCCGGCGCGATCCCGAACGGAAGAACTACACCGACGTGGCGATTTCACCGGCGGCACAGGACGACGATAAGCTCTTCGAGCTGTATCGGCGCACCGAGGAAGGGCAGGTATCCGGGATCGCCGATCGAAACACGACGCCGGAGGCTATTTCACTTTGACCGAGGCGACTGGGGTGGTCTCGACAAAGGTTCGCGAGGGCCGAACGGCCGAAACGGCCGTTCGGACAAATGCTTGGACAATATTTGGGGGTTCGATACACCATGGCGACCGACTTGGCGAGCGAGCAATCGCATACAACCGCCGAATCCGAGGCCTCAAAAAACGGGCATGACCCGCAGCTCGCGGTAGGCAGCCGCGTCCCCGCGCTCAACAGTCGAGCCCTGGTTGCCGGGCGCGGAATCTATATCGGCGACATCACGCTTCCCGGCATGCTGCACATGGCGTTCGTGCGCAGCATCTATGCCCATGCCCTCGTAAAATCGATCGACATAAGCGCGGCCCAGGCCCTGGCCGGGGTGGTATGCGTAGTGACCGGCGACGAGATTCGCCGCAATACCAAGCCGATCCCGCAGCCCTACAACAAGGCCGGAATCGGGATACATGCCTACGACTGGTATGCGCTCGCCCACGACAGGGTACGTTATGTGGGCGAAGCCGTGGCGGTGGTGGTCGCCGAGGACAAGTACACTGCTCACAAGGCCGCCGAGCTGGTCGAGGTCGACTACGAAGAGCTGCCTGTCGTTAGCGACGCCGAACTCGGAATGGCGCCTGGAGCACCGCTGGTCGAGCCCTCATGGGGCACCAACCTGGTGATGGAGCGGGTGACCGAGACCGGCGACGTGGCGGGCGCCTTTGCCGCGGCCGACGGCGTGATCAGCGGATGTCTTTCGACTCAGCGTTACACGGCCTCGCCGATGGAGCCGCGCGGCTACGCTGCCAGCTACGACACTTTCCGCGATCAGCTCACGGTCTGGGCCTCGACCCAGTGCCCGCATCCGTTGCGCACTTATATCGCCCACGTCATCGGCATCGACGAAGACCGCGTTCATGTAATCCAGCCCAACGTGGGCGGCGCATTCGGCTCCAAGATTCCCACCTACCAGGAGGAACCGCTCACCGCCTATCTCGCCCGCAAACTGGGGCGACCGGTCAAGTGGATCGAGGAGCGCAGCGAGAATCTGCTCACCGGCGGCCACGCTCGCGAGCAGAAGGTTCATTTCGAGGCCGCTTACAAGCGCGACGGCCACGTCACCGCGCTCAAAGCCAGGATCGTCGCCGACGTGGGCGCGCCCTCCGCGCTGGCCGGATGGGAGATGAGCCTGGTCACCACCTTCTGCATCCCGACCGTTTACAAGGTTCCCAACTGCCGCGTCGAACTGTACCCCGTGGCGACCAACAAGTGCCCGTGGAACGCGTACCGCGGTTTCGGCAAGGAGACCGCGTCGTTCCTGATGGACCGGATAATGGACGGCGTCGCCAACGAGACGGGCATCGACCGGGCCGCGGTACGGATGATCAACTACATCCAGCCGCACGAGTTTCCCTATCAGCAAGTGAGTGGCGTGATTCTCGATAGCGGCAACTATCCGGGCGCGCTGAGCAAGCTTCTCGATCTGGTTGGCTACGCGGATTTCCCCAGGCTGCAAGCCGACGCACGCCGCGAGGGCCGCCGTATCGGGCTCGGGCTTGGTCAGGAGTTGGTCGCCGAGGGCTGCTCGCTGCCGACTTCGTTGCTGGTCGCTGGCTATGACGGCGCCACCGTGCGCGTAAATCCCTCGGGCCAGGTGACGGTGCTGACGGGAGTGACCTCGCCAGGCAGCGGCAATGAAACCGCGATCGCGCAGATCGCGGCCGATACGCTCGGCGTGGACGTAAACAAGGTGCGCGTGATCCAGGGCGACACCGAGACTTGTCCCTGGGGGCTCGGCAACTACAGCTCGCGGGCGATCATCATGGGCGGCTCCGCCACTTTCATCGCGGCCGGCGATCTGAAGGAAAAAATCCTCAAGGTCGCGGGACACATGCTCGAGGTTTTGCCGGCCGATCTGGAATGCCGGGGCGGCAAAATCTTTCCCAAGGACACGCCCGAGCGTCATATCGCCTTCAACGAAGTCGTCCACACCATCTACAACGACACCTTCGGAATTCATGCCAAGGAAATCGAACCGGGACTCGAGGCGACGCGCTACTTCCGCCACCCCAACATCTATCAGGAGGGCGACCCCGAGGGACGTTCCTCGGCCTATCCCTCATGGCCCAACGCGGTGGTAGCCGCGATCGTCGAAGTCGATCCGGCGACCGGCGGTCTGAAACTCCTGCGGGTCTGCATGGTTCACGATAGCGGCGTGGTGATCAATCCGATGCTGGCCGAGGGCAATGTCCACGGTGGTATCGCCCAGGGTATTGGCGGCGCGATCTACGAGCATCTGGTCTACGACGAGAACGGCCAGTGCAAGACCGCGACCTTCATGGATTACACGCTGCCCACGGCGGTCGAAATTCCGCCGCTCGAACTCGCGCATCAGGAGACTCGCTCGCCGTTCACGCCGCTGGGGGCCAAGGGAGTGGGAGAGTCGGGCGTGTCGGGAATCCTTAACGCGATCTGCGGGGCGGTCGAAAACGCTTTGCCCGAACTGGATCTCCGGCTGCTCGAGATGCCGCTTGCGCCGGAGCGCCTCTGGCGCGCGATTCAGGCGGCGCCAAAGCGCTCGACCAATGGCACGGGCGCTTCTCTCGGTTAACGGGCCTGGACACGATTGACGGATCGATAGACCGGGATGATCGATCCGGCTCAAGGCAGCGGAAGAAAAGGTAAGACTGATGATCACCCAGGAGTTCGAGTTTCGTTCGCCGGACAAGCTCGATGAGGCGCTAACCGTTCTCGCCGAGGGCGGCGACGACATCAAGCTGCTCTCGGGCGGGATGAGCCTGATGCCGATGATGGGGCTCGGGCTGGTGCGGCCGCGCCTCGTGCTTAGCCTGAACCGCATCCAGAGCCGCGGTTACGTGAAGGAAGATCGCGACCTGCTTCGGATTGGCGCGGGCACGCGTCATTACGAAATCCTGCGCGACCCGCTGGTCGCACGCCACTGCTCGCTGCTGTCGGAAGCGGCCGCGTTCATCGGCGATACGCAGGTGCGCAATCGCGGCACCATCGGCGGGAGCATGGCGCACGCCGACCCGGCGGCCGATTACGGCCCGGTGCTGGTCGCGGCCGGCGCTCGCGTGATAGCGCGCAGCAAGCGGGGCGAGCGGGAGATTGCCGCGAACAAATTTTTCACCAACCTGATGGAGACGGCGCTGGCGCCCGACGAGATCCTGACGGAAGTGCTGGTGCCCAAGCTGGGAGCGGCGCGCGGCGCATACACCCGCCTACATCGCGTCGAGGGCAATTTCGCGATCGTCAACGCCGCGGCGATTCTGAGCGACCGGAACGCGCGGATCGCGCTGGGGGGCGTCGGATCCACTCCGGTCGCGCTGGACGTGAGCGCGGAACTTTCGCGCGGAGTCACCGCGGAGGCGCTCGAGGCCGTCGGCCGGCGCGTCCGCGCCGCCTGCACCGACGCGCCCGCTGACCTCAACGCTAGCGCCGATTACCGATGCCGGATGGCGGCGGTCTATGCCGAGCGCGCGATCACGATCGCGGCCGGTCGCGCGCCGTCCCAGCAGACGCCCGAAGCCGGAAGGAGACCCGCGACCAGCGCGTCGGCTCGCAAGATAGCGGGCGGCACGCTCGGCGGAGCGCTCCGCACCGCGATCGCGGTTTCGGTGAACGGGCAGCCGCGGCGAGTCGAGACGGACAACCGGATGGTGCTGGCCGACCTGCTGCGCGAGGTGATCGGGTTGACCGGAACGCACATCGGCTGCGGTACGGGAAGCTGCGGCGCGTGCACGGTGATGCTCGATGGGCGCACCGTCAAAAGCTGCTCGGTGCTTGCGGCGGACGTCGACGGATGCGCGGTCGAGACGATCGAGTCACTGGCCTCCGACATCCATCATCTGCATCCACTCCAGGAGTCCTTCGTGCGCAACCACGGCCAGCAGTGTGGTTACTGCACGCCCGGGATGGTGATGTCGGCGTTGCAATTGTTGCGTGACAATCCCAATCCGGACGAGACCGCAATCCGGCACGGCATCTCCGGGAACCTTTGCCGATGCACTGGCTATCAGTTCATCGTTAACGCGATTTCCGATGCGGCGCGGGCGCTCGGCGCCGCAAAGCAGCAACCGCCCGCATAGCGCGCGCGGCCTGCGCCGCCGCGGCGACGACGTTCAGCCGCGGCTGACCGCGGGGCTCGCGGCCGGGTGACCGTCGGCGTGAACGCCGCCCGTGAAAACGTCCATCGGAACGAGCGGTGGCCGGCGGCTCCGCTTGAGCTCATCGAGTTCGGCCTGGACTTTGGCTTCGGCGCTGCGGCGGCGAATCTCTTCGAGCTTCTGATCTGTCTCGGAGGCGTGGATCTCCCGGTTCACTCCCGCCCGCGTCAGCATCTGCTGAATCGATTCGCGGACTTCCTGCAGCGCGCGCAGGTCCTCGTCGTAGGAGAATTCCTCGAGCGCCCGTTCGACCCGCATCCTGGCCTGCGCGTTGCGCAGCCGCGCGAGCATTCTGACCTTTTCGGTTTTGAGCTTGTCGATTTCGGTTTTGAATCCGACCAGGTTTTTTTTCGCGTCCTCCGCCTCGGCGGTGAGCTGGGAGAGTTCCTCTTTCACGCGCGCGGAGTCGGCTTCCAGCTCGTGCTTGCGGCGGATCAGGATCAGCGCGCACTGGTCCTCGTTCATGTCCGCCGCCTGCCCGGCTTGCTCGGCGACCTCGGAGAGTTCGGCGGACCTTTGTTTGAGCTCGCGCGCGAGCTTGTTGCGCATGTATATCGCGCCGGCCGCCGCACTCTTGAGCTGCTGATAACGCCGGATGCGATCGGAGATAGCGGCCTCGTACACCGCTTCCGGATCCTGCGCCTCGCGCGACTTGAGCCACCGGCTGAGCTTCCCGCCGATCAGGTTCCTCAATCTTGAAATGAACATGTCTGTCTCCTCTTTCCGCGCATCGCGGCGTGTCCTCTGATTGTCCTGCTAGAACCAGCGCTGGACGCGCCGCTTGTAATCGAGATACTGCTCGCCGAACAGCTCCTCCATCGTCGCCTCTTCCTGCGGAATGAGCCTTCGATCCATCACCAGGTAGAACAGAATCGGCGCGATCAGCATCGTTGGCGACCCGAAGAAAATCGCAAAGCCCAGCAGTACCGTCGCGAGCCCGAGGTACATCGGATTGCGCGTGAAGGTGTAGGGCGGGCCGGTAATGAACGCGACGGGCCGCCCGTACGGATTCCTGGTTGTCGCACGCCCACCGAAGAGCGCGGCGGCGTATGAAGCGAGGCCCACGCCCCCGGCCACCAGCAGCAATCCCAGCAACTGATGCGGATGGATGAACCGATGGTGCTCTCCGCCAAGCAGATGCAGCAGGAGCACGCCCAGCAACAGGAGGCCGGCGAGAACCGGGGGATGGACCCTGAGCGGACCACCGTGCCGCGGATCAAATTCTGTCTCGTTCATATTTGTCTCCATCTGAGCCGCCGCTCGCCTTCAGCGTCACTCGTCCTGTGTTTTGAGTCCGAGGTCGTCGACGCTGATGCCGAGTTCGCGCATCTTTTGCTGAAAGTTCTGCCGGTACATCCCGGCCCGCTCGGCGGCACGCGAGATATTGCCGCCGCTGGCCTTGAGCGCGTTGATAAAGAAGTCGCGCTCCCACTGCCCGACGAATTTTTCCTTGGCCTCGCGGAATTTGACCTCGCCGCCGTCCGCCGACGCCTCAGGGACCGCGCCCGCGGCAGGAGTTTGCGCGGCGTGATTGCCGGCGTAGTCGGCGCTTGCGTTCGAATGGCCGCCGAGCAGTTCCGCCGGCGTGATCTCGGTGCCCGAGGACAGAATCACCGCCTGTTCGATCGCGGCCTTGAGCGAACGCACATTGCCACGCCACGGATTCTCCACGCAGGCCCGCATCGCTTCGGGCGTCAGCGTCTTGTGCGGCGTGCCGAAGTGCTTGCTGGCGTCGTCAAGGAAATGCATCACGAGCGGCGCGATATCCTCGCGCCGCTCGCGCAGCGGCGGGACGCGCACCTCGACCACTTTGATCCGGTAGTACAGATCTTCGCGAAAGCGCCCCTCGGCGGTCATCAGCTCGAGATTCTGGTTGGTGGCCGCGATTATACGCACGTCGGTCGCGAGCGATTGATTGCCGCCGATTCGTTCGAAACGCTTTTCCTGGATTACGCGCAGCAGCTTGGCCTGGGTCTCGAGGCTCATGTCGCCGATCTCGTCGAGGAACAGCGTTCCGCCGTCGGCCGCTTCGAACTTGCCCTCGCGGCGCGCGACCGCTCCGGTAAACGCGCCCTTTTCATGGCCGAACAGTTCGCTCTCGACCAGCTCGCGCGAGAAAGCGGCGCAGTTGACCGGGATGAATGGGCCGTTGGCGCGCGGGCTGCGGCCGTGAATCGCGCGGGCCACCAGTTCCTTGCCGGTGCCAGACTCGCCGCGCACCAGCACGGTCACGTCGGTCGCCGCGACCTTTTCGATAGTCTCGAACACGCGCATCATCGCTCGCGACTGCCCGATCATCCCGGCAAAGCGTCCGCTCTCCAGGTTCACCTGTTCGACCAGCCGGTTGTAGGCGCGGCGCAGGAGCTGCTTCTCCATCACGTTGCGGACTTTGATTCGCAACTCGTCGTTGTCGAACGGCTTGGGCAGATAATCTTCCGCGCCGGCCTTCATCGCTTCGACCGCGATCCGCTGCGTGCCGTACGCCGTGATCATCAGCACCGCGCATCCGGGATCGAGTTGGCGCACGCTGCGCATCAGGTCGAGCCCGCTCATCCCCTGCATGCTCAGGTCGGTGATGATCACGTGGAACAGGCCGGCCTTGACCTTGGCGAGTGCTTCTTCGCCTGACTCAGCGGTTTCGACCTCGTAGCCTTCCTTGCCGAACAGACCTTTGAGCGCGACCAGGATGCCGTGCTCGTCGTCGACGACCAGGAGCCGCCCTTTCATCGGCGTTCTCCGGCTCCGGCGGGCGGCCGATTGGTTGGCCGGCCATTGCCGCCGGCACCCGTCGCGTGAGTACCGTCGCGCTTGTCATCCAGAATATCCGGCGAAATATCGTCCAAAACATCTTGCGAAGTATCTTGCGCCATTTCCTGCGGCATATCCGGCGGATTGGCCGAGGGTCGCTCGAGGTCGGAAGGCGAGGCGTGATTGAAGCCGGCCGGATTGGATTGGTCGGACTCGTCGGATTGGTTCTGAGTGCGTATCGCGTCGGCGAGCGGAATCGAAAGCCTGAACTCGGTGCCGGTGCCGGGTTTGCTCTGGACTTCTATCCGGCCGCTATGCGCGTCCATCACTTTCTTCGCGATACCCATCCCGAGCCCGGTGCCGTTTTTCTTGGTGGTATAGAAGGGATTGAAAATCTTTGCGAGCTTGTCTTCGGGAATTCCGCATCCGTTATCGCGGATAACCACCGTGGCGGTGCCCGGATAGAGGCTGCGGATTCCGAATTCCAGGCGCCGCTCGCCCGCGTTGGACTCCATCGCGTCGATCGCGTTGTCGATCACGTTGGTGAAGACCTGGCGCAACTTGTCGGCGTCGGCGCGGACCGTCGGCCCGCCGATATAGTTGCGCGACACGCTGACGTGATTGGCCTCGAGCTTGGCGCGCATCTCGGTAAGCGCGTGGTCGAGCACCGAGGCCAGCCCCACGTTTTCGAATACGTAGTCCGTTTCCTTCGCGTACTTGAGCAGATGAGAGACGCTGCGCTCGACCCGCTCGAGTTCGTCGAGCGCGACCTTCGCGTACTCCACGTTCTCGTTCGAGATCGGATCCTCGCCCATCTGCTGCACCAGGCTTTTCGCCGCGGCGATCGGATTGCGGATTTCATGCGCGAAGCTGGCGGTCAGCTCGTCCAGCGACGCCTGCTTCTCGGTGCGCAGGGCTTCCTTCTCGCGCGTAACCTCGCGTTGCACCTCGCGTTGGACGGCCGGCTGGAAGACGCGTTCGTGAATCCAGCGCCATCCGTAGACTGCGCCGAAGTGGCTGGCGAGTCCGATTCCCCATCCGAGCGCCGGGAAGATCCACCACTCGAACGCGGGGCTGACGACGAGGTTTACGACCAGCAGCGATCCGATGACGATCCCGTACCACATCAGATGAATGTAAAAACCGGCCTCGCGCGCCGCGCGGCGGCGGGCGCGCTGGTAGGCCTTGCGTTCCTCGTCGCTGTCGAGTTCCTGCTCGCGGTCCTGGTCGAAACCCGCGGGCTGCTCCGATTCGGAACGCTTGGACGCCTTGGACGATTGCGAAGCCGCGTCCGCGCCGGGCTTGGGGGCGCCGCCAGGGGCGCCGCCACGAAGCCTCTCGGCCTCACGCCGTATTTTTGCCTCCGCCATCTCGAGCGTGCTTGCGATCTTTTGCCCCGCGTCGGCGGCCTGATGCCTCGCGTCCTCGGCCCAGCGCTCCCAGTCCTGCCACTGGCGGCTCCACTTGTCCCACTTGTCGTAATTGCCGCGGCCAGTTTCGTTCCTGGCGTCTCCGTGAGCTTGCATCCGTTCCCATCGGCGCGACCACTTGTCGTGCTTGCACCCGCGCTTGTAGTCGCGGTAGATGCGCCGGTACTTGCGCCGCTGGACCAGGGCGAAAATTATTATCGCTGCGATTAAAAAACCCATGATTTATAGCGCGGCCGCGATGCGCGGTTTCCCTTGATCGATTGGAGCGCGCCAACGCCCCTGGGTAAGCTTATTCTTCATTGACGGAGATGAGGAGCAAGCATAGTGCCGTCGCGAGCACGCGCAAAAAGGTCCGAAAACTGGCTGTTTTGGCGTGTCGCAGTTGCTGCCCGCTCGCTGATGCAGTCGCCATGCTGCGCGGCGCTCACTGCATCGAGGGGTCTGCTTGCGACGCGTGTGTCCGACGATCCGGTCGGATATTCTCGTTGGGAATATCATGATCAAAGACATCGTCTCGCGCCGGAGTTCGCCGTTGTTTCGTGCAATCCAATTTACCGCCCAACTTACCGCATTCACCGCACTCGCATTGATCGCGACGCTCGCCGCGAACAGCGGCCTAGCGTGTGCCGAGTCCGTCTATTCCTTCGCCTCGACGCCTGGCCGGCTGCCCAAAAACGTCGTGCCTATCCACTACGCGATCGACTTGAGGCCCGACCTTTCCACGCTCGCCGTTTCCGGTTCCGAGGTGGTGGATATAAAGGTTCTCGAGCCCACCGATCATCTGGTCCTCAACGCCGTCGATATCGTTCTCTCGTCGGCGTCGCTCGAGGATGAGGCGGGGCAGGTGGCGACGATCGCCTTGCAGCCCAAGCTGCAGACCATCACGCTGACTTTCCCACACGCGGTCGCGGCGGGGCCGCACAAGCTGCGTATCGCGTTCACCGGGCGCATCAACAGTTTTGGCCGCGGCCTTTTTTTCGTCGACTATCCAACCGCGAGCGGCCGCAAGCGGATGATCGCGACCGAACTGGAGCCTGCCGACGCGCGCCGGGTATTTCCATGCTGGGACGAGCCGGCTTTCAAGGCGAGCTTCGAGCCCTCGGTGACCGTGCCGCGGAACTTTCTTGCGGTCTCCAACATGCCGATTGCGCACGAAGAGCCGGCCGCCGCCGGCACGAAGAGGGTCTCGTTTGCCGCGACGCCGCGGATGTCGAGTTATCTTTTCGTGCTGGTCGCGGGCGATCTTGAGCGGCTGACCGGCGACGCGAATGGCGTCACGGTTGGCGTGGTGACGGCCGCGGGCAAGTGCGAGCAGGGGCGCTACGCGTTGGCGAGCGCGATCGGCCTGTTGCGCTATTACAACGACTATTTCGGGATCAAATATCCGCTTCCCAAGCTGGACCTGATCGCGGTTCCCGGAGGCGTCGGCGGCGCGATGGAGAACTGGGGCGGTATCGTCTTCAACGAAAGCATCCTGCTCTTCGATCCGTCGTCGAGTCCCGACGCCTTGCGCCGCAGCATCTTCGGCGTGCTTGCACACGAGATGGCGCATCAGTGGTTCGGCGATCTGGTCACGATGGGATGGTGGAACGATCTGTGGTTGAACGAGGGCTTCGCCAGTTGGATGCAAAACAAGGTGGCCGCAACTCTCCATCCGGACTGGCAAGTCTGGCTCAACGGCGGCGCCGCAAAGCAGACCGCGATGGACGTGGACGCCCGTCTCACGGCCCATCCGATCCAGCAGCCGGTCGCCGATGAGAGCGAGGCGGAATCGGTCTTCGACAGCATCACTTACCTCAAGAGCCAGGCGTTCATTCGCGAGCTCGAAAATTACCTGGGCGCGGAAAAGTTCCGCGACGGCATCCGGCACTACATGGGCGCTCACGCCTACAGCAACGCGACCACGGCCGACCTGTGGCTCGCGCTGCAGCGGGCCTCGGGTAGGCAGGTCGCGTCGATCGCGATTCCATACACCGAGCAGCCGGGCGTGCCGCTAATCGTGAGCAGCGCAAGCTGCGTGAACGATCGGCAGCGGCTCACGTTGCGGCAGGAGCGTTTCATCAGGGGAGCCGGCGACGTGGGTACGCAACTTTGGCAGGTGCCGATTGCCTTCGGTCCGCCGGGCGCCAAAGAGCCCGCCGGAGTCGTACTGCTGCAAGGCAAGACGATGCAGGTCGAGGTCGGCCGATGCGGAACGCCGATCAAACTTAACTTCGGGGATGTCGGTTACTATCGCACCCTGTATGACCCCGTAACCGAAGCCGCGCTTGGCAAGTCGATCGAAACGATGGCGCCGGCCGACCGCGTCAACCTGCTCGCCGACAATTGGGCGCTGGTCGAGGCCGGCCGCCTGACGGCGGGAAGGTATTTCGCGCTGGTCGACGCGGTCGAAGACGATCGCAATCGCGCAGTCTGGGAGCAGGTGGTACGCACGATCGGCCGCATCGACGATCTCGAACGCGGCTTGCGCGGCAGGTCCGCCTATCAGGCCTATGCGCGATCGCGTCTGCGGCCCGCCTTCGATCGTCTCGGATGGGATCGCTCAGCCGGTGAGTCCGAGGACAATACGATCCTGCGTGCCAGGCTGGTAACGGAGCTGGGCGGCCTGGACGACGGAGCGGTGGTCGCGGAGGCGAAGCGCCGCTTCGCGGCGTTCGTGAAGGACCCGGGATCGCTCGACGTGAACTTGCGCGGCCCAGTCATCCTGGTGGCCGGCCGCGAGGCCGATCGAGCGATATATGACGAGTTGAGAGTGCTCGGCCGCAAGTCCACCAGCACTGAATTCCGCGTGCGATATTACATCGCGCTCGCGGCCGCCGTTAATCCGGAACTGGCCAAGGAAACGCTCGCCATCACGCTGACCGACGAAGTGCCGGCCGACCTGGCAAACGGTCTTATCCTGATGGTCGCGTCGGGAGAGCATCCCGAACTAGCGCTGGCGTTCGTCAAAGCGCACTTCGAAGCGCTGGCCGCGAAGCGCGGTCCCACCTTTCGCGCGTTCTTCATGTCTTCGCTGATGAGCAATTCTTCCGACCGCGCGCACGCCGCGGAACTAGCGAGCTTCGCGCCGGTCCACGAGACCGCCGGCGGGCGAATCGCGGCCGCGCGCGCCCAGGAGGAGATCATCGAAGCGGCGGACTTTCGCGCGCGGCAGATCCCGGCGGTCGACCAGTGGGTGAAGCAACATTCAGGATCGCCATAGCCAGCAGCTCTGACCACATCGGACCGTCGCCTCAATGCTATTTGGATAAGGCGCTGGCGCGGCACGACGCCGCGATGGGATTTCTCGCCGCTACCGCCGCGGAGTTTGCAATGAGTGCGGCCGGCGAGAAGCCGCGCGCGGCCATTGCCCGCGCGGCGGCACGGACAAAACCGGTCTCGTGCGCGGTTGCGAGGCGCATCCGTACTTCCTGGGCCGCCAACACGTCGCAAATCGTCCGGCCGTCGACCCGTATCCCCGCTTCGACGACTATCCGCGTTCTCGAGCTGCATCCCGAGGTGTCGAGGCCGAGCAGGCAGCGCAGAAGTTGGTGCCCCTCGGCGGCCCTGAAGTGCATCACGTCTTTGAAAAGCTCGGGCGACAGCGCAAATTCGTTATACCCGGAGAAGTCCCAGTAGGGTCCGGCGGCCAGCAGGCCCCGCTTCCATTGTTGAAACGTCGGCCATTGTCCGGACTGCCGGATCATTTCGAGTACGTAGCCGCTTATCGGTGGGACGAACGCGATAACCTCGACTCCGCGCCGCCGCGCAAGCGCGACGGCCGCAGCGTAGTCTTCAAGCTTGCGCTCCGAGAGCCGATAGCCCGTGTAGTCCGGCACGTCGCCGATGAGTTGGAGTTGAATCTCCGCGTCGCTGGTCGAATCCAGGCCGGCGCGCTCGGGCCGGCCTAGCCGCTTGCACAATTCCGCTTGCGGCCAGGGAATCGCGATTGTCCATTCGGTGCGCAGCGCCTTGCGGCCGTGGCTTGCGCGGTTGAATTCGCGGCGCCCCGCGTCGAGCGCTTCGAGATTCAGCAACGTCTCGCTGAACATGGTCCATGGGTCGCCCTGGAGCCGGGCCATCGTCTCGCGGTCCACCTGCCTGTTGTCGTCAAAGGAGAAAAAATCGAGGCCCCACACGATCCTTTTGAGCTTCGAGTTGCTGAGCGCCACCCGCACGACTTCGACCGCCTCGTCGGCGTCAATGCCCTGAAGCGCGCCGTTGAGCACGCCGTCGCGGTATCCCTGCTCGATATGCATACCCACCCGCACGCGCGAACTTCCCACCAGCAAGGTCTGCGGCTCTGTCGTACGCACCAGGTAAGGCGTGGTCATGCGCGCGTCGTTGTCGTCGCGGAAGATGGGATCGATGAGCGCCGTCCGCCACGCGCCAAACGGATTTATCAGGTAGTTGACCGTGACCGCCGCCGTACAGACGGCCACGAGCGCAAGCAGCATCATAATTAGACGACGGCTCGCGGGTCTCATGTCCGGGCGCCGCGTCTCAGAATTGGAAGTAGATAAATGGCGGTGGGTTGGACATCTGAAGCAGGCTCGTTCCGGCAAGCGCCGCGAATGCCGCGGCATACAGGTAATCGCTGCGCCAGTTCCAGGACATGATCGTCTGGCGGTTGGGGCAGCAGAGCACCACGAACAGCCCGGCGAGGCATTCCCGCAACTCGGGCGGACCGACGCTGCCGCGGGCCCATCCGAAGCCGTTCAGCCCCGCCATCCCGGAGAACATCGCGCCGGCCCTCGCGGCCGAGTGCGTTCTGAACAGAACCCACGCCAGCGTCACGAAAGTGAAGGTGAAGATCCACGCTAGCGCCGGGGGCATTTTGAACTTGCGGTCACGCCACAGGTGATTGGCCGACAGCGCGATACCATGAAGCGCGCCCCACGTCACGAAGGTCCAGTCCGCACCGTGCCACAACCCGCCAAGCAGCATGGTCACGAACAAATTGAAATGCTGCCGCAGCTTGCCGCGCCGGTTGCCGCCGAGCGGAATATAAAGGTAGTCCCGCAGGAAAAACGACAGCGTGATATGCCATCGCCGCCAGAACTCGATCGGGCCGCGCGCCTTATAAGGCGAGTCGAAGTTCTCCGGGAAGCGTACGTTGAGCATCCGCGCAAGCCCGATCGCCATGTCCGAGTAACCAGAGAAATCGAAATAGATCTCGAAGGCGAACGCCAGCGTCGCGGCCCATGCGTCGACGAATCCGGGATGCGCCGCCGTGTCGAAGATCGGATCGAGCCATCGCTTGAAGGTGTCCGCGATCATCACCTTTTTGAACAGCCCGATTGCGAAGATCATGAGACCCGCCGAGAGATTGTCGGCGCTCAGGCGGTAGCGGCTCTCGCGGTTGAGTTGCGGGAAAATTTCGCCGTAGCGGACTATTGGCCCCGCGATCAGGTGCGGAAAAAAGGTGATGAAGAGCGCGTAGCTGAGGAAGTCGCGCGTCTCGATTTCTCCACGCCACGCGCTGGTCAGGTAGGTTAGCTGCTCGAAGGTGAAGAACGAGATCGCCAATGGCAATACGATCGGCGGCATGAGCCACTGCCGGCCGGCCACGACAGCCGCGCTCGTCACGAAGAAATTGCGGTATTTGAAATAGCCGAGCAGCGCGAGATTGATCGCCACGCCCATCGCAAGCATCGCGCGCGGCGAGCGCCGCCGGTCCGCGCTGGCCGCCGGATGCGGACGAAGAATCTGGGCCCACGAGTAATTGAAAGCGATCGAAAATCCGAACAGCAGCAGGTAGCGCCAGTCCCACCATCCGTAGAAGAAGAGCGATCCGAGCACCAGGAACACGGGCGCGGACCATCGGACTCCCCCGAGCGCGAGCAGTTCGTAGCCGACCAGCATAATGGGCAAAAAAACGAAAACGAACTGGTACGAGTTGAACAACAAGTTTCTCGCAAGCCTCCCGCGGCGCGCGCGCGAGCATCCTAAGCCGATGGTTCCGCGGTCTCAACAGGGAGTCCGCACGCCGCGGTTGAGCCGCGGGTTGCGATTCGCTAGTGGACTTAACGGGGACGAGGCCGAGACTGCGATGAGGAACGCCGATGGCTGAGCGGATAATCTATGGCCCGGTCGCGACACATCTACGGTTCGAAAACGAGGACGTGCGCGTGTGGGAAATGGATCTCGCTACAGGCCAGCAGTGCGCACTGCATCGGCACACCCTCGACTACGTTTTGTATATACTCGAAGGCGGCAAAATCGCGGTGGAATCGCCCGCGATGACGTCGAACCGGTTTCCCGGTCAAAGCAGCTATGAACTCGAAGTCGGCGCGCGCGCAATTTCATACGTTCCCGCCGGCGGCGCCGAAAGCGCGCGCAACGTCAGCGCGAGCCGTTTTCGCGAAGCCCTGTTCGAGATTCGGCGTCCGCTTCCGAGCGGGGCCGCCAGTCCCGGCTTCGCCCTCACCGAAGCCGCCTCAGGCAAGCCGCCCGAACCAGGCGAAATCATGCTGCTCGAGAACAACCGCATCCGGGCGCTGGAGGTGACCCTCGCTCCCGGCGATAAGGTCGGGCCGCGAACGCATCCGCGCGACGCCGCGGTATTCGTGATCGAGGGCGGACGGGTCGAACGCCGCGAAATCCGCGACGGCACGGAGCATTCGCAGGAGGCCGAGGTCGCTTCCAGCACGGTGCTATGGCTGCCCGGCGGATGCGAGCGCGCGCTGACCAATATCGGCACGCGCCCATATCGCGAGCTTCGAGTCGAGTTTCGCTGAGTCGATCAGCGCCTTGCGGCGCTCGATGCGCTGTACTACAGCGTGACTAGGTTCTCTGCTTTCCGAACTCCATTTCAGGAGCGAAATTCTATGCAGGACTCGAATAATGGGCACAATACGAACGACTCCGGACTGTTCTCGGGACTTCGGGTAATCGATTGCGGAACCTATGTCGCCGGCCCGGCGGCCGCTACCATCATGTCCGACTTCGGCGCCGAGGTGATCAAAATCGAGCGGCCCGGCGGCGGCGACCTGTGGCGGCTTTTTTCCAAGCTTCCCGGCACGGCCAAGTCAGACCTCGACTGGTGCTGGGTTCTCACCAGCCGCAACAAGAAGAGTGTCGCGCTTGACCTCGGGCGGCCCGAAGGCCGCGAGGCGCTGATTCGCCTCGTGCGCACGTCGGACGTCTTCCTGACCAACTATCAGAGAACGCTGCTCGAAAAATTCCACCTCACCTGGGAGGACCTCGCTCCGGTCAACGACCGGCTCATCTACGCGCATCTCACCGGCTATGGCGACGCAGGAGACGACGCGGACGATCCGGCGTTCGACGCGCTCGCGTACTGGGCGCGCTCGGGTTTGATGATGACTGTCACCGGCGCCGACGGAACGCCGAGCGGGCCGCGGCCCGGAATGGGCGATCATCCGACCTCGATGTCGTTGTTTGGAGCGATCATGCTGGGCCTCTACCAGCGCGAGCGCACGGGACGAGGATCGCGAGTCACGACTTCATTGCTGGCGAGCGGAGCGTGGGCCAATGCGTGCGACATCCAGGCTAAGCTGTTGAAAGCGGTTTTCCCTCAGCGCGGCGCGGGCAAGCATCCGCCAAATCCGCTCACGGCCGCGTACCTCAGCGGCGATGGAAAGCTGTTTCTTCTGGTGCTGATCGATCCGGACCACGAGTTCCCGCGGCTGTGCGAGGCCTTTGGCCAGCCTGAGCTGGGAACGGGTGAACTCTTCGGCAGCAACGCGGATCGCGATCGGAACGCTGCGGCGCTTCATGCGATCCTGCAAGCGCAATTCGAATCGCGCGATCTGGCGGAGTGGAAGACGATCTTCAAGCGCAACGACATCAAGTGGGCGCCGATACCCAACCTCGACGACGTCGTCAAGGATCAGCAGATGCGGGCGGCGGAGGCGTTCGTGAAAATGGATTATCCGGGCGTCGGCGCGATCGAGACGGTCAACAGCCCGCTGTTCGTCTCCGGGGTGAAGAAGCGACAACCAACCGCCGCGGCCGACGTCGGCGCTCACACGCGCGAGGTGCTGAGGGAACTCGGCTATAGCGCCGACGCAATCGAGTCGATCACGCGCGACGGCGCCCGGCGCTAGCGCGATTTCATCCCGCGCCGACGTTACCTACGGGGGCGAAAATTGAGGTATGGTGGGGCAAGCCTTTGGGTGGTTGAGGAACGTAAAGGCTGAGCAAAAGCATAGCGATTCCTTCACACAAGGTCGCTAAAGGAGCGGAGAGACAAGATGCACTTCATGTGGTTTACGGAACGGGCGTATCATTACGATCCCGAGGTCGACCCGGCGAAGTATCACGCGCTGGAAAACCAGATCGTCGGACTGCGCAGCTTCTTCAACACTCCGAATCGCTTCTTCGAACGCGAACACGGAGCGAAACTGCTCAACCAGTATCTCGACGAGAAGATTTACACAGACTCCGAGCTGTTGAATTTCGACGGCGTGATGCTCAACGAGCATCATGGCACGCCGTTCTGCCTTGGCGCCGTGATGGACGTCGAAGCGTCGATCCTCGCCAAGACCACCAAGCGGCTGAAGATGGTTCTGCTTGGCAATCCGGTCGCCACCGTGGCCAATCCGCTGCGCCTGGCCGAAGAGCTCGCGATGATCGATCTCATCTCTGGCGGACGCCTGGTCTCCGGATGGGTGCGCGGTGCCGGCTCCGAGCAGTTTGCCAACAATACCAACCCGGCCTTGAACCGCGAGTTGTTCGAAGAGGGCGTCGAGTTCATCGTCAAGGCATGGACTACACCCGGACCCTTTCGCTACGAGGGCAAACACTTCAACTTCCGTAACGTGAATCCGTGGGTGCTGCCGCTGCAGCGGCCGCATCCGCCGTTCTGGATTCCCGGTCTCGTCAGTCCCGACACCGCCTTCTGGTGCGCCCGCAAGCGATACCCCTATGTCGCCCTGGCCACGAGGCTGCAACCGACGCTCGAGCTCTGGGACTTCTACGCCAAAGCGGCGGCGCAGGAAGGCTATCAGGCCGGGCCGGAGAATTTCGGCTACCTGCAGCCGGTCGTGGTGGCCGATACGCAGGAGCGGGCGGAGGAACTCGGCAAGCGAATTCTGTTCGGCGGCGCCTTTGCGCACTTCGCACGGCCGGAATGGATGTTCCCTCCGGGCTACAATTCCAAGGCCGCCACCAAGCGCCTGGCCGAGGTGAATTTCGGCGCCAACGCCGCCGCCAAACCGCTCTATGGCGAGGGTGGCAACAACGAGCCCATCGAGCTAACCGAAGCCGTCAAGAAAAGCATCTATGACGGTTACCCGGACGTGCTGAAAGACTACGTGATGATCGCCGGCACGCCGGACAACGTGATTCCTAAGCTCAACAAAGTGCTCGACGTTCTGCGGCCGGGAATCTTTTCGTTCTGGCTCGACGGTCCGGTGCCCGCCAAGGATCGTCTGCGCTGTCTGGAGTTGCTGAACCGCGACGTGATTCCGGCCATGCGCGATTATGGCAAGACGCTCGGGTTGGTCGATCCGTTCAAGCGCCTGCCGGGCTCGCGCCTGCTGCGCCCGGGAGTCTCGCCCGAGCCCGTCAGCAATGCCGACGCGCTTGCCTCGATGTCGGCCTGAAACAGGAACTGCGAAACCCTGGGCCGGGTCTCATTCGGCTCGGCCCAGGGCTAAAACCCGCCCGCCTCCAACCGCTATCGAATCTCGATCTTCGTCGCTCGCATCGTCCTTCGCGAAAAATTTGTTCCCGCAAAGGTCCGGCTGTTGACGGCGGAAGCAAATCGGTCTAAACGGGCATAAGGTTTAGCAAACTTTTCAGCGAGGGTCTCCTTATGAGCTCTACGGAAGAGGTAGCGGCCGGGCGTCCTCCCACCGGTTGGCTGGTTGGTTGGAAGACCTTATTCGTCGCATGCGCCCTGCTAATGGCGTGCAACGTTTTTCTCTGGATCTGGGATTACAACTTTGCCTTTACGGCAGGGCTGGATTCCTCGAGCCGCTCCTTCGCGCTGCACTACCGGACGCTGTTCTGGGGTGAACTGCTTAGCGTGGGAGCCTTTGCCGGCCTGTGGCACGGATGGCTGGTGAGAACCGGCCGCAGCCTCCTCGGCGAATCGATTACCCCCGCCGAAGAGGTCCGACGGGTCGTGGTGCTATGGGGGATCATAGGGGTGACGAGCGTCTCGCTATATATCGAGGCGAGCTTCTGGCCCAACTGGGACGGCGCGTGGCATCAAACGATGGTGCGTGATACCGCGCTTACTCCAACCCACATTCCGATGTTCTACTTTTTCTTTCCGATGTCGATCGTGCTCGCCCTTGGGGCTTATCTATACGGGCGCTTTCGGATTCCCGCGGTCTATGGCCGCGAAAAGGGATTTCCCTGGTCGTTCTTTCTCCTGATCACCGCCGCCGTTCTCGAATTCGTGGAAGTCGCCTTCAACGAATGGGGTCACAGCCTCTGGATGTCGGAGGAGTTTTTCTCGGTGCCCTTCCACTGGCCGTTCGTAATCTACGGATGGCTGGCAAGTGGAATGTTCGCGGTTTGGGGTGAGACAATTCTCTACCTGTTCCAGATAGAAAAGAGGGCGCGCGCGGTGGAAGAACTTCCGACGCATACGGCAGCCGCCGGCTAAGCGGCGCGTCGGCTCTTCTCAAATCCTGACATCCTGCGAGGGGAACCATGGCGACAGCACCATCGTTAGCCGCGGCCGCGGCAGCCGAGAAACAGCGCAGGCTCGCACTTCGCGATCTGCTGAACGAGAAATATCAGTGGATCGATCGCACCTGGGACGCGGTCTTCTGGATAACGGCCATCTTTGTCGTCGCCGCGGCGGCTGATATCACACGACTGCTATTCGCCGGCGACTGGGATTTCTGGACCGACTGGAAAGACCCGCAATGGTGGCCGGTCATCACGGCGTTCGCCACCATTATCATTCCGTCCGCGCTGCAATACATCCAATGGGCGGCGTGGAGGTTTCCCACCGGCGCGACCTATACCTGCGTATGCCTCTTCATGGCCTCGTGGATCGGACGCTACTTCCAGTGGCACATAGCCGAAAGCTATCCGCTGAACTTCGTATGGCCGATATCAACTATTCCCGCGGCCATCATTCTCGACTGGCTATTGATGAGGACGAAGAGTTTTCTGCTGACCTCGCTTTTCGGGGGAGGGATATGGGCCGTGATGGTCTGGGCCTTCAACTATATTCCGCTCGCTCCATTCCTCCAGCCGATGCAATTCATGCATCACATCCTGACCGTCGCCGACGTCCAGGGCATCATCTACATCCGCACGCAGACGCCCGAATATATGCGGCATATCGAACGGGGCGCGCTGCGCAGCTTTCTCGGCGAGACCCAATACGTGTCGCTGCTCTTCGGCGGCACGATGGCGATGGTTGGTTATTGGATCGGCCAGTTCATAGGACGCTATCTCGCCGTCTGGCCGATTGGCAGATACATCAAGACAGTCTGAAGATGCGGCGGGAACCATGACGCTAACCGTTTTTCGCTCTTTGCGCAGCTTAGCGCTCGCGCTTCTCTGGATCGGCCTCTTCGCCGCACGCGCGCATGCGCACGGAGGAATTGCCGGACCCGACGAACTCGGGCCGCCGGTAATCACCTCGGCCGTGCTCGGCCTCGGAGGCTATTGGCTGATGCAACTGTGGCCGTCGCGCGGCCGGCGGTTGGACAACAGGAAGCGAAAACGGCGCGTTGCGCGATGAAATAGAGACTCATAAGCGGCTCTGCACGCCAGTCGGGGAGGCGGAATGAGAATGCGAATTCCGGTTGTTCTGTCAGCGGCGCTTTTCCTGTTCGTGACATCGGGCGCGCCGCGAGCTTTTGCCCACGGCGAAGCGGCTGACGAACCGTTCCTGAAAGATCTGACGGTTGCCTTTTATGACGTGCACATCTCGCCTACCGCCATCAAAGTGGGTGAGCCGGTCACGATCACCGGAACGGTCAAAATTCTTGAGACCTGGCCATACACGCTCGACCCGCCGCAAACCGCCTACATCACGCCGGTCGTGCCCGGTCCGGTTTTCGCGCTGGTTGACCGCGAGGTAAATGGCACCCCGACGCCGGGTTCCATCCTGGTCGACAAGGGCCAAACCTATCATTTCAAAATGGTGATGAGGGGCCGTGACCCGGGCAACTGGCATGTGCATCCGGGAATCGCCATCCAGGGTACCGGAACGCTGATCGGTCCGGGCGAGTGGGTCAGCGTTGCGCCGAGCGCCGAGCCGTTCAAGATGGATGTGACGCTGCTCACCGGCCAGACCGTCAACCTCGAGCACTATGGCGGCAGCTTCGTATGGTGGTGGTCGTTTGCCGGATTCGTGATCGGGATGGTCTGGATGGTTTACTGGACTGTTCCCAAGCGCACCGTCACCCGCCTCGCGGTGACCACGCAAATCCCGGTCAACGATGACGCCCCGGACATCGGACTCATCACCCCGCGCGACCACATGTGGATGGATGTGCTCGCCGGCGTAACAATCGCGATGCTGATTGTCGGTTGGGTTTACATGGCGGTGAAGTTCCCCGTGCGCTTGCCGCAGCAGACGGTGCGGTTTACGCCCGACGTGGTCGACCCGACTACCCATCCGGCTCAAGTGATAAAGGCCAATTCCACCTTCGACGATCGGACCGATACGTTGTCGATCGATCTCACTATCAAGAACAACGGCACCACTCCATTAAGCCTTAAGCAGTACATCATGGCGATGGCTACTTTCGTCAACGGTAGCAAGGAGGAGCAGGCGAAGGCCGGGCCGGCGCATTACGTCGGACCGATGCAGGTCGAGCCGGACACTCCGATCCAGCCAGGAGAGATCGGGAAGGTGCAACTGAAAATCAGCAGCCCGTTGTTCGACGAAGAGCGGCTGATTCCGCTGCATGACCCGCAGGAGCGCATCGCGGGCCTGCTGCGCTTTACCGATCCGCAAGGCCACGAGGATCTCGTGACCTTGAGGACCGACCTCGTGCCGACGGAGTTTCGGCCGCAATATTTGCCTTAGTGACGAAACTGGGGAGCGACGTGAAGATCAAGCGACGTGAATTTCTGCGCAGGAGCGCGATCGTGGTCGCCGGCGTGTCGGCGGCGGCCGCCGGTATAACGGTCACCGGCCTCGCCGCCGAATGGACCGCGAAGTTGAAGACCTTGACCGCGCACGAAGGTGAAACGCTGCTCAAGATGGCGCGCCAGATATTTCCTCACGACCGGCTCGGCGATAGCTACTACATCAAGGTCGTCGAGGACCTCGATTCCGAAGCGTCGAGCAATCCTGCTATCGCTAAAATGATACGTGCGGGGGTCGCCAATCTCGATCGTTCGGCAAAGGGCAAGTTCATCGTCCAGCCGGCCGGCGATCAGGTGGCGGAGCTGAAGAAAATCGAGCACACGCCTTTCTTCGAAAAGGTTCGCAGCACCGAGATGGTCTCGCTCTATGGCAACGAGGAAGTCTGGAAGGCCTTCGGCTACCAGGGCGCCTCGTACCGCTTCGGCGGTTACCTTCATCACGGCTTCAACGATCTCAATTGGCTGCCCGACCCGCCCGAAGCGGCGAACCCGAAACCGGCCTGAACGGAGAGTTGCGTAGTGGCTCGATTCGATAACAACGACGACTCAGTCGTTTTGATCATCGGTTCGGGAGCCGGAGGAGGCACTCTTGCGAACGAGCTTTGCCACAAGGGCTTCAAGGTGGTGATGCTCGAGGCGGGACAGCGTCAGTCGCCAGCGACATTTCACAACGACGAGTGGTTCGCGTTCAAGCAACTGGCATGGCTCGACAAGCGGACGAGTTCGGGCAGTTGGCGGGTGGCAAAGGACTTCCCCAATCTGCCGGCCTGGACCTGCAAGACGGTCGGCGGAACGACCGTGCACTGGGCGGGCGCCTCGCTGCGGTTTCAGGAGCACGAATTCAAGGCCAGGACTACCTATTCGAATATCAGCGGCACGAATCTTCTCGACTGGCCGATCGGCCTCGCAGACCTGGCGCCCTACTATGCCAGGGCCGAGGACAAGATGGGCGTGACGCGGACCAACGACATCCCCGGCCTGCCCGGAAATAATAACTTCAAGATAATGTATAATGGAGCCACGAGTGTAGGGTATAAGACCGTGCATACCGGACGCATGGCGATTAACAGCCGTCCTCGCGACCGCCGGTCGTCCTGCTGGCAGATGGGATTTTGCTTTCAGGGCTGCAAGTCGGGTGCGAAGTGGTCCACCCTCTACACCGAGATTCCGAAGGCGGAGGCGACCGGCAAGCTCGATCTGCGGCCGGGGTCCCAGGCGCTTCAGATCCAGCACGACGATAACGGCAAGGCGACCGGCGTGTTGTATGCCGATAAGGACGGCAAACATATCGTGCAGAAAGCGCGCATCGTGTGCGTGGCCTGCAATTCGATCGAGAGCGCGCGGCTGCTGCTCAACTCGGCCTCGTCCAAATTCCCGCACGGGCTCGCCAATTCATCGGGTCAGGTCGGCCGGAATTACATGCGGCATACGAGCGGATCCGTGTACGGTATCTTTGACAAGCCGGTCCATATGTATCGCGGTACCGTGATGGCCGGGATCATTACCGACGAAGCCGAGTTGAATACCAAGCGGGGGTTTGCCGGCGGATTCGAGATGGAGACCATCTCGCTGGGATTGCCATTCGCGGCCGCGTTTCTGAATCCGGGGGCGTGGGGACGCGACTACGCGAGCGTGCTCGAGCAGTACCCCAACATGGCCGGCATGTGGATCGTCGGAGAGGACATGCCGCAGGCGACCAATGCCGTGACGCTCCATCCGACAGAAAAAGACCAATTCGGCCTTCCGATTCCGAACGTGCATTACGACGATCATCCCAACGATATCGCGATGCGCGAGTATGGATATAAGCGCGGCGCCGCGATCTACGAAGCGGTCGGCGCGATCAAGACTATCGCGGTCCCGCCATATCCCTCGACGCATAACATGGGCACCTGCCGCATGAGCGAGCGTCCCGGCGACGGTGTCTGCAACAAATGGGGCCAGACGCACGACGTGAAGAATCTTTTCATCTCGGATGGCAGCCAGTTCACGACCAGCGGCGGCGAAAATCCAACCCTTACGATCGTGACCTTGGCCATCAGGCAAGCCGATCACATTGCCGCCGAGAACACCCGGCAGAACCTCTAGATGAAGCCGCACTTTCTTCGCCTGGGCCGCACGTTAGCGGCATCCTGGATCGCGGCGGCGATACTGGTGTTGGCGATCCCGCTCGCGGCGCGCGCCGAAGTCGGCAAAGCCGGTGGGCAGGCGACGGCGAAGCTCGCCGACGGATTGCCGAAGGTTAGTCTCACCGACCAGAACGGGAAAGCGATCTCGCTCGCGTCATTGAAAGGCAAGCCGGTACTGGTCGCTTTTATCCATACTTCGTGCGAGGGCCCCTGCGAGCTCATCACCACCGAGATGAAGTCGGTGGCGCGAAGCCTGGGACCCGGCTTCCAATCCGAAGTCACAATGGTCTCGATTACCACGGACCCCAAAGAGGATGGCGCACCCGAGTTGCTTGCCTATGCCAAGAAGCAGGGAGTGAATACCGACGGATGGGTGTTCCTGACCGGCACTCCGGCGGAAATCCGCCGGCTCCTCGTCCTGTACGGAGTGTCGGCTGAAGACGACGATTCGGCCCACGTGCTGGAACTGTTTTTGCTGAGCGCCGATGGCGTGGGAGTGCGCCGCTATAACGGCATCGCGACGCATCCCGAAACGATCGCATCGGATATCAGGAAGACGGCCTCGGCTCATTAGGAGACCTTTGATATTCGCGAGCGCCGTCGAAGGATCGGCGCGAAGCGAATGGATATTCCTGTGAGCGTCAACGCAAGGTTGACCAGCACACGAGCTTTTTCATCACTGGTGGGACTAAGCAGGGCCGCCGATAAATACAAAAAAATCGCTTCGCGTAGATCCTTCACTACGGCAACCTTCGTTCAGGATGACAAAAGAAATAGGATTTTTCTTGTCATCCTGAGCGAGCGCTGCGCGAGTCGAAGGACCTCGCGCGGTCTTCCGCGCGTCGAATCGGAACGATTGGTGTTTCACCGGGTCCCGAATGTGGCGGGGCCGATCCCTCCCAAAAGAGAATCGCTTGAAACAAATCGCCTCCGAGAGCCGTTTTTAATCCAGTAGGAGCTATGAAATTGTAATCGGACCGGCGATTTGGTCCGAGACTTGAATTCGGCGGACGCACCAACAGCCTGGGGAAGAGATCGGCAGGGACACGATGCGAACGAGTGGCGAGCGACACAGCACGCTTTATGGCCGGTTGTCGATCGCGGCGATCTGTTTCGCCATCTTGCTTGTCGGAGTATTGCCGGCCGCGTCGCAGCAGGGCGGATTTGGCGCGCCTCCTTCGAAAATCCGTGGCCAGGATGACTCGGTGCTCGAAGTGCCGTCGACACCCGCGACCCAAAGCGGCGGCAAAGATACGTCCACCTTGCCGCGGCTCGCGCCGCAGCAGGGACCGGAGCTGGAGCTTCCCGGCCGCGCGCTGCGCACGCAGAGCGGCTACGAACAATTGACCGTCACGGTGACGGATCAGAATGGCCGCTACGTTACGGGTCTGCAGAAGGGCGATTTCCGTGTGTACGTCGACGGCATTCAGCGGCCGCTCGAGTTCCTGCGCCGCGACGCCAATACACCGGTCTCGATCGGGATTCTGGTCGACACCTCGGGCAGCATGGAACCCAAGATTCCTCAGGCGCGCGCGGCGATTGCGCAGTTCATCAGCGACCTCAATCCGAATGACGACCTTTTCCTGTACGCGTTCTCGGACCAGGAATTCCTGTTGCAGCCTTTTACGACCAATCACGCCCTGGTGATGCGCCGGCTCGGCCTGCTCCACGCCTATGGTGACACCGCGATTTTCGACACGATCATCGACGGTCTGCATACCATCAAGCTCGGCCGCTACGACAAAAAAGCGCTCGTGGTCGTGACCGACGGGATGGATAACGCGAGCCAGGCGACGCTGCCGCAGGTGGTGGGCCGGGCACGCCAGATGGGGGTTCTGATCTATTCGATCGGAATCGGCGATCCTAATTCGAGCAAGGTTGGTTTCGGCATCGGATCGCTTTTGTTTGGCGGCAATCGCGATCACGTCGACGCGCAAATGCTGCGTGAATTGTCGACAGAGTCCGGCGCGCGCACTTACCTGCTCGGCGAAGTCGGCGACGGCCAACTACTGCGCCAGGATTGCATCGCCATCAGCAACGAGTTGCGCGAGCAATACACCGCGGGGTTCGTGGTGCCGGATCCCTCGATGCCCGGTTATCGCAGCCTGCGCGTCGACATCCCGGGACGGCCCGAACTCACCGTGCGGACGCGCGAAGGCGTGACGGTCGTGCCGGGCGCGTCGCCGGCCTACGCGGGCGCGAGCATTCCCAATCCGTAGACAACCTCGCGTATCCCCCGGTGAACCGGGCCGCGCGTTTCTCAGTTGTCCAGCGGGGCCGCGCTTCTTTTCACTTTGCGGAGCTTGACCACCGTGCGAAACGGCCGCGTGGGATCCTTGCGCGCAAACCACGGGCCCGCCGTCACCGCTACTTCTCCCACGTAGATGTCGCCCTCGCGGCTCACCGCGATCCCATGCGGCGCGATCATCTGGTCCGGCGCTTCACCCTGTGCGTTGTCCAGTAGCGACGCGCGCAGCGTCCCGTCGAGCGAATAGATACTCACACGCGGGCCATAACCGGGATGGTTCTGGATTTCCCAGAGCTCCGGAGCGATCTGACACCACCATGACGTGGAAAGTTCGCCGATATAGCACAACTGCGGGCCGTAGGTATCGATATACATTCCGCACGGGCGTGCCATGTTCGTCCATATATTCTCGAGCTTGCCATTCGGAGAAAATACCTGGACGCGCTGATTTTCGCGGTCGGCGACGTAAACATAACCGTCGCGATCGGTGCAGATATTATGCGGCAGGCTGAACTGCCCCGGCCTGTTTCCAGGTTCGCCCCAGGAGTGCAGCAAGCGTCCGTCGGGCGTGTACTTGTGAACCTTGGCGTTGCCATAGCCGTCGGACACGAAGAGGTCGCCGGTGCCGGGATGGATCGCCATATGAGTGCAGCGGCACAACGGCTGCCCGCTCATGCCTTTGGAAGATTTGCCACTGGTGCCGACGGTCAGCGTCACTTTGCCATCCGGCGTGCACTTTTTGACGGTGTGGTCGAAGTTGTCGGTCAGCCACACCGCGTCGTCAGGACCGATCGTGACCGCGTGCGCGTTGGGAAATATTTTCTTGTCGCCCCAGGATCGTAAGAATTCTCCGTTCTTATCCAGCACGATCACGGGACGCTGGCCGCGATTGAACAGATAGATATTGTCCTTTGAGTCGATGCCCACGCCCGCGACGTCGAAGGTGCCGTCCACGCCGGTAGCTCCCGACATACCCCATCCTTCCACGACCTCGTAAGTGTACTCATCGTTGCCGGTTCGTATAGGCAATGCTCCAGCTCCTCGCGTGGCGATCCGAATCGGGCGATTGCCGCGAATGTTGCCGCCTGCTGTCGCGCTGATTACGCAGTCACGTGATTGCTCAGTCCTTCCAGGTCGTGACACATGATTAACAGATCGCGCGGCCGGCCACTGCGATCCACTACCCAGTCCTGCAGAAGCGCCTCGACGCTGAAGCCTATTTTCTCGAACGCGGCGCGGGCGCCCGCCTGATCGGGCGTCATCATCGCGGCCATCTTTTTGAGTCCGCGCGCTTGTCCCACCCGAAAGATTTGCGCCGCGAGTTGCCGGCCGAGGCCCGCGCTCCGGTAGGCTACGCCGACCTGGACGCGGATCTCGCCGACCCTGCGCGTCCAACGCGCCTGCTCCAGGTGCAGGCTCGCGTAGCCGGCCAATTCGCCGTCGACCTCCGCGAGTATCGTCACGGTTGCGCCCTTTTCGAGGTTTCCGATCCATTCGTCGACCAGCGCGGGTTCGGTGATGTCGGTGCGCAGGAATAGCAGGTCATCGAGCGGTAGCGATTGCGCGAAGCTCAGGATTTTCTGTTTGTCCGTGGCGTCCATCGGCCTGAGCGACACTCGCCGGCCGTCGGAAAGTTTCAATTCTTTCGCGTATCCTGAAGTTTCGCCCGCTGATTGTTTCGCCACGGCTTCCTCCATGATGGCCCGCACCGCCATGGGCCATCGGATCGGAATCGGAAGACTGAATTGCAGGCGGAGAATATCAGACGGATGGAGTCTTTGCCGAGCGCTCATCGAATCCGGCATCCGGATTTTTCAATTGACCGGAACAGGTAAATGGCGCATCGTTTAGTGCCTGCGCCGCAACGGGATTCGGAGCGTCAAAATGGCTGAGGCAAGCAAACTTTCGCGCCGCCTGAGCACTCAGGACGCTTCATTCCTATACAACGAGACGCCGAACGGTCCGCTCCACATCGGTATCCTTCAAACCTTTGAGGGCGAGATCGAGTTCGAGCGGCTGATAGAGCATTTCGAACGACGCATCCATCTTTTGCGGCGCTGCCGGCAGCGTCTGGTTTTCGCCCCATTCAACCTCGCGCATGCGACCCTCGAGGATGATCCGGATTTCAGGCTGCGCGATCACTTCAAGCGCCACCCGCTTGGCGGCGATGCCAGTGACGCCGAATTGGCCGAAGCGGTGATGCGCGCCAACGAACCCGCGCTGGAGCGGAGCCGTCCGCTGTGGGAATTGCATCTGTTCGACGGCCTCGCGGGCGGACGCTCGGCGCTATTATGGAAAGTTCATCATGCTATCGTCGATGGAGTCTCGGCGTTGCAAATGATTGCGACCGCGATGGATTTGAAACCCGACGCGCCGCCGCCCGCTCCCGAACCGGCACCGTGGGCGCCCGCGAGCCTGCCCGATGACTCCAGGTCACTGCTGGACGCCGCGATCGCGCTGGTCCAGAGCCGGCTCGATGAAGTGCGCGAGGCGGGCAGATTGCTGAGTGCGCCCGCCGACCTGGCCGAGCGGAGCGCCGCGATGGCCGGCGCGGCCGCCCAGATGTTCCAGATGATGTCGCGGCCTATCGTAGCGGCGCCATGGAACCTGGGCCTCGTCAGCCCGGCGCGCTCGCTCGCGTGGCTCCGAGTTTCCTTCGGCGATCTTCGCGCGATCCGAAGCGCCCTTGGAGGGACGGTCAACGACGTCGTTCTGACTATTCTGAGCGAAGGCGCCGCGCGCTATCTCAAACATCACGATGTCGCGACCAACGGGCTCCCGCTGCGTATCGGATGTCCCGTCAACGTGCGGCGCGAGAGCGAAACCCGATCGATGGGCAACCGGGTGTCGATGATGTTTCCCGAATTGGCGGCGACGCCGATGGACCCGATCGAGCGCTACCGCTCGGTAGTGCACGAGACCGAGCGCATCAAGGCCGCACGCGAGCCGCAGGGGATGGACCTGCTGACGGCGACCGCCGACTCGGTTTCACCGGGCTTGCAGGACCTGAACTCCAGGATGACGAATATGGCGCTCGAGGCCGCGACACGGCTCTCCGAGTTCAGCGGCGGGATGGCTCGGATGCTCGCGGGGCCGCCGATGGGAGTCAACTTCATCGCTACCAACGTCCCGGGTGCTCAGGTTCCGATGTACCTGGCGGGGCGCAAGATGCTCGATTTCATCGGCCTCGTGCCGCTGGCGGGGACGTTCGGCTACGGCGTGGCAATCATGAGTTACAATCAGAGTCTTTTCTTCGGAACCGTTGCGGAACCGCGGCTGATGCCCGACGTGGAGTTCATGAAGTCGTGCATCGCGGACGCTTTCGAGGAACTCAAGGCCGCGGCGCTGGGCGTGATAGTGGCGGCGGACCAATCGGCGAAGGCGGCCGAGCAACCATCTGAACGCGATTCGCCGACGGCTCCATCACAGCCGGCGAATAGCTAGTGAGCTTGCGCGCGCTCCGACTGACTATCTAATCGCCGGAGCGCTGGTCATCGGGACTCCAAGCTGTTCCAGCAGAGGCATGATCTCGCGGCGAAAGCGGATGGTGTCCTCCAGGTAGGACAGGAAGCACATCAGCACTCCGTCGACGCCCGCGCGGTGGAGCTTCGCCAACTGCTCGGCGGCTTGCTCGGCGGTACCGACAATTGGCATCGCGCCGGCGCCGAAGGTAAGCATCTCGAGCGTAAAATTATCGTAGGACCCGCTGCCAATGCCGAGGTCGCGGGCAAAGTTCTCGACCCCTGGACGGTCCATTTGGTCGAGAATCCGCCGCCGCTCGTCCTGCGCTTCGCGTTCGGTCTCGCGCCAGAGGACGAAGGGATAGCACGCGCATCTCACCCGGCGGTTATGGCGAGCGGCGCGCTGCTTGATGTCCTTGGCGATCGCCGCGCAGTTGTCGATGTTCTGCGCGCTGATGAATGACCAGTCGCAAAGCCGCGCGCTCATCTCGCGCGCCGCTTCGGAAACTCCGGCGTTGGCGATGGGCGGATGGGGTTTCCGGACTGGCGGTGGATTGACGTATCCACTGACTATTTTGTACCACGGCGATTCGTGGTTGAACGACCCCGGCTCGGACGTCCACAAACCTTTGAGTATAGTGATGTAGTCCTCGGTGCGGCGGTAGCGTTCATCGTGAGGAAGCAGGTCAGTGCCGGTCTGCGTCATCTCGGAACTGAAGCCGCTTACCACGTTCAATCCCCAGCGTCCGTTGCCGATATGATCCATGGTCGCGCCCATCTTGGCCACGGTGAGCGGATGGAACATCGGCACATGAACGGTCGAGAAGATCTCGATCCGATTGGTTACCGCCAGCAGGGCGCTGGCCCACGTCGTGGTCTCGAGCGAAATTCCGCCAAGGTTGGTCTCGCCGCCAAAGCCCCGCCATTTTCCCAGCGGAAAAAGGAAATCAAACCCGGCTTCCTCCGCCGCTATCGCAATCGCCTTGTTCGACGAGTAAGTCCAATCGTCGGGTACCGGCTTGTAGGAACTGAAGGAATAGAGGTTGCTGCAATTGGGCATGAACAAACCCAACTGCAAAGCGTCTTGCCTTGCGTCACCCTGTTTCACGAATCGCACTCCCGCTTGAGATTTCAGGCCCGACTGAAGGAATCAATCTAATCGAGCATCGGGTAGATGGAAAGATCGTCGATCACAAATCCGGCCGGTGAAACCGCCGCGAGATGAGATCCGCTCCGGCTCACAGCAGGGCGCGGCGCATGTCGGAGAGAATCGCGCCCAGGTAAGTGACGAAGCGCGCGGCCAGCGCGCCGTCGATAACCCGATGATCGTAGGAGAGCGACAGCGGCAGCATCAGGCGCGGAACGAACGCGTCGCCGCGCCATACCGGCTTGCGGGCGAGGCGCGAGAGTCCCAGAATAGCCACTTCGGGCGCGTTGATGATCGGCGTGAACGCGGTGCCGCCGATTCCGCCAAGGCTCGACACGGTGAAGCATCCGCCCTGGATGTCGGTCATCTTGAGCTTGCCCTCGCGCGCCGCCTGCGCGAGCGCCGCTGTGTCGCGCGCGATTTGCAGCACGCCTTTCTTATCGACGTCGCGAACCACCGGAACCACAAGGCCTTCGGGAGTGTCGGCGGCAAAGCCGAAATGGAAATACTTTCTGAGAATCAGGTTGTCGCCGTCGATCGACGAGTTGAATTCGGGAAATTCGGTCAGCGCGCGGACCAGCGCCTTGAGCACGAAAGCCAGCAAGGTGACCCGAACGCCGTCCTTGGCGTGCGTCTCGCCAAGCTCGTGGCGCAGCTCTTCGAGCTCGGTCACGTCGGCCTCGTCGAACTGGGTGACGTGCGGGATCATCACCCAATTGCGCGCCAGGTTCGACTTCGAGATCCGGCGGATGCGCGATAGCGGACGAGTCTCGATCTCGCCGAATTTGGCGAAGTCGATCTTCGGCCACGCCGCCATCTCCAGCCCGGCTCGCGCGTCCGCCGTGCGGGCGGGGGCTGCGATCGCGGATTTCACGAACTTCTGCACGTCGCTTCTGAAGATTCGGCCGTTGAGCCCGGTGCCTTGAACGGCATGCAAATCCACTCCGAGCTCGCGCGCGAACTTGCGCACGGCCGGGCTCGCATGCGGCTTGTGTTCGGGTTCGGACCCGGCCTCGCCGGTTGCTTCAGGCGTGACCGGCTTGGGGCCATCGGAGTTGCCGGACGCGGCTGGAGGGCTCTGGGAGCCGGCAGCCGCCGGCGCGGCGGCTAACGAAAGCTTTCGCGGCTCGGGCGGTGCGGCGGGCGAGGGTGCGGATTTGACCGCCGCGGGCGCCGCTGCGGGCGCGGCCGCCTCCGCGGGCTTGGCGGCGGGAGCCGCACTCTCGATCACGACGATCGGCGAGCCTTCGGAGACCTTGTCCCCGATCTTGACCCGGATCTCTTTGACCACGCCGGCTTGCGTCGACGGCACTTCCATCGAGGCCTTGTCGGACTCGATAGTAATCAGCGAGTCGTCGACCCGGACCTGGTCTCCCGGCTTGACCATCACCTCGATGACTTCCACGTCGGAGAAGTCGCCTATATCGGGAATTTTGACGTCGACCAACGCGCCCATCGCACTAGACCGTCGCGGGATTCGGTTTTTCCGGATCGATCTCGTACTTCTTTATCGCGGCATCGACCCTGGAAGCGGGAATCTGTTCTTCGTCGGCGAGCGCTCTCAAGGCCGCGACCGTGATGTAGTGCCGGTCGATCTCGAAGAAGCTGCGCAGACGCTTGCGGTAATCGCTGCGTCCGAAGCCGTCGGTGCCCAGCACGCGATAGCGATGCGGCACGTAGGGGCGGATCTGATCGGCGAAAGTACGAATATAGTCAGTCGCCGCGACCACTGGCCCGGGGCGATCGGCGAGACAGGTCTCGACGTGGCTGCGCCGTTTCGGGGCTGTGGGATGAAGCATGTTCCAGCGTTCGACCTCGATTCCGTCGCGCCGCAACTCGGTGAAGCTCGGCACGCTCCACAGGTCGGCCGCGACGCCGAAATCGTTTTTGAGCAGATCCGCCGCCGCGATAGCCTCGCGCAGAATGGTTCCCGAGCCGAGCAATTGCACGCGCGGCCCCTTGCCATTGCCGCTGCCGTTGGTCAGCGGATACATGCCCTTGAGAATGCCTTCCTGCGCCCCCTCGGGCATCGCGGGATGGATATAATTCTCATTCATCAGAGTGATGTAGTAGAAGACGTCCTGTTGCTCGGTCAGCATCCGCCGCAGCCCGTCGTGAATGATCACCGCAAGCTCGTACGCGAAGGTCGGATCGTAGGCGACGCAGTTGGGGATGGTCGAGGCGAGGACGTGGCTCTGGCCGTCGGCATGCTGCAGGCCTTCGCCGTTGAGCGTGGTGCGCCCGGAAGTTCCCCCGAGCAGGAACCCGCGGCATCGCGAGTCGCCCGCGGCCCAGGCGAGATCGCCGACGCGTTGAAAGCCGAACATCGAATAGAAGATGTAGAAGGGGATCATCGGCAGGTTGTGGGCGCTGTAGGAAGTGGCGGCGGCGATCCACGACGACATCGCGCCCGCCTCGTTGATTCCTTCCTGCAGAATCTGGCCGTGCTGATATTCGCGGTAGAACATCAACTGGCCGGAGTCCTCGGGCTTATAGAGTTGGCCCACCTGCGAGAAAATCCCGAGTTGCCGAAACATCCCCTCCATGCCGAAAGTGCGCGATTCGTCGGGGACGATTGGCACTACCCGGCTGCCGAGGTTCTTGTCGCGCAGGAGGGCCGAAAGAATTCGCACGAACGCCATCGTGGTTGAGACTTCGCGATCGCCGGTGGCCACGAGCTGGGACTCAAAGATCGACAGCGGCGGCGTCTCGAGCGTCTGCGAGGTGCGCCGGCGTTGCGGGAGGCTGCCGCCCAGCGCCTTGCGGCATTCGCGCAGGTACTGAATCTCGACGCTGTCCTCGGCTGGCCGATACAACGGCACTTCGGCGATCCGGTCGTCGGGCACCGGGATCTTGAACCGATCGCGAAAAGCCTTGAGTTCCTCGAGGCCCATCTTCTTTTGCTGATGGGTGATGTTCATGCCTTCGCCCGCAGCGCCCATCCCGTAACCTTTGATGGTCTTGGCGAGGATGACGGTTGGCTGATCGCGATGACCGACCGCGGCGGCATAGCCGGCGTAAACTTTGATCGGATCGTGGCCGCCGCGGCGGAGCTGCCAGATTTCGTCGTCGGTCATGCCCGATACCATCTCGACCAGCTCGGGATACTTGGCGAAAAACTCCTTGCGCACGTACGCGCCGTCGCGGGCCTTGAAGGCCTGGTATTCGCCGTCGACGCATTCCTCCATGCGCTTGCGCAGCAATCCGAGCTTGTCGCGCGCGAGCAACGCGTCCCAGTTGCTGCCCCAGATGACCTTGATGACGTTCCATCCGGCGCCGCGGAAATCGGATTCGAGCTCCTGGATGATCTTGCCGTTGCCGCGCACCGGACCGTCGAGCCGCTGCAGATTGCAATTGACGACGAAGATGAGATTGTCGAGCTTTTCGCGCGAGGCGAGCGCGATCGCGCCGAGTGACTCCGGCTCGTCCATTTCGCCGTCGCCCATGAAGGCCCAGACCTTGCGATCGCCCATCTCTCCGAGGCCGCGACCTTCGAGATATTTCATGAAGCGCGCCTGGTAGATCGCCATGATTGGCCCGAGGCCCATCGACACGGTCGGGAACTGCCAGAACTCGGGCATCAGCCACGGATGCGGATAGGAGGAGAGTCCGCGCCCATCGACCTCGCGCCGGAAGTTGAGCAGTTGCTCTTCGGTCAGGCGACCTTCGAGGAATGCCCGCGCATAGATTCCCGGCGAAGAATGGCCCTGGATATAGATAATGTCGCCACCGTGATTGTCGGTCGGCGCGCGCCAGAAGTGGCCGAAGCCAATATCGTAGAGCGTCGCGGCGGATTGAAAGCTCGCTATATGGCCCCCGAGTTCGGAGGTGTGCTGGTTGGCGCGCACCACCATCGCCAGCGCGTTCCAGCGGATGATCGAACTGATGCGCCGTTCGATCTCGCGATCGCCGGGATAGTGCGGCTGACGATCGGCGGGGATGGTGTTGAGATACGGCGTGTTCGCGTTGTAGGGCAGATAAGTCCCACGCAGGCGTGCCGTGGTGATTAGCTGTTCGATCAGAAAATGAGCGCGGTCGACGCCTTCGGCATCAATTACCGCTTCCAGCGAATCGAGCCATTCGCGGGTTTCCTCCGGGTCTGTGTCCTGAATCGTTTCCATCGGACCGTTCCTGTTTTCGCGAGGGTTTGAACTTCGCCGGCAGAGCGCGGCGGGCTCACCAATAGAATTACATTGTGCTCCAACCGCGGCAAAAGTGCACCCGCGGTCCGCCGTCTTTCCCGGCTAATCGCGGCGGCGTCTTCGGTTGCAATACTCGGGTAACCGCGGCGGCTGAAAGGGAAGGGCGCGAGTCACTGTCGAGGCCCTCGGCCACGGCTTCAAAGGCCGCGAGAACGTTTCGCCGTCCTCGCGTGGGCCGCTCTTCGCGGCCTGATGATACGGGTGGAAAATCCGCGGCCGGTTACTGGTTGATTTTCATCAACCCTTCGGGGCTGGCATATTCGGTCGAGTCAAGGAACTGCGCGTCGCAATTCGTGTTGTAACAGGAGTTCTGAGTCAGGGCTATCGTTACGTGTTTATCGGCAAAATTTACGGACCATCCGGTCTGCGGTCCATTGGTCCCCAGCGTCGAGCCGCCATCGGGGATGGTCAGTGGCGTCCAGAATTGTGTGATGAACTTTGACAGCTTGCCCTGCGGGTCATAAAGCTCGATCGCCAGCGGAAAGAAGGTCTCTTTATCGACATAGAGGACTCTGCGGCTGTAGCAGTAACCCTGGCTGTAAGCCGGCAGGCGGGACATGTCGATCACGTAGGTGTCTCTAAGCTCCCACTTGCCGAGACTCGGCCTGGCCCATGGCAGGATTCCTTTGCTGGCGGGGTAATAGTACTGGCTAGGCAGTTGGGTGGCCGCTCCGCATTGCTCGAGCGCGGTTGGTTTCGCATGGACCAACGCCAGTATCCGCTTCTCACCCAGATATTTGATCTCGAATTGCTGTGGCAGGCCTGGGGGCCCGAGCGCGGCGTCTTCCCAGGTGAAATCGGTGTTCTGAAGGGGAGCGCAGCGGGCGGCGTCCGAGGAGCGGATCGGCCTGCGGGTCGTCGGCAGATAAGTATAGATATCGTCGAGTTTCGTTATGTCCTGGTAGGTAAGATCGAGCGAGGTCGTATATTTCCCCTGTTCGGGAGCGATCTGCTCGATGAATTTGGCGAAATAGTAACCGCCGGCCGTTGGAATGGTCGTGGGATACTTCGATTCGCTCAGGTGCGCCAGTTGGGAATAGACTGTTTCGATCTCGCCGGTGGAAGTGAAGTTACCGTAGGAATCTCCCGAATAGTCACAAAAAATTGAGTGCTGAACGCGCGGATTGTAGTGATAGTACAAGTCGTAGAAGATCGCATATGGCGCCAGCGCCGACTGGCTAAGCGGGTTGGGAAAGGGAAGACCAGCCGTATACCCCACCGGTATGTAACCGGCGCCGGGAAGCTTCGTGAGGGTCACGTGGCCGGCATTCTTCTCGGTATCGGCCAGATAGGTTGGCGGAAGCGGCATAGGCAGAGTCGGTCCCACGTCGATCTCGACATCGGCGGGCAATTTCCAAAAATGATCGCCAGAGAAGAGCGCCTGCATGCCGGGCGGCATGAATTCCTTGTAACGCTCCCAGTTGGCGTAAGTGATTCGCGTGCCGGGCGGCAGCGCGGCGGCGTCGGGTTGGGGCACTTCGGCGGAGTTTAACTGACTGCGCAAAGTCGACAGAAGCGCTACTATGATTCCACCAATGACCACCGCCAGGGAACGGTTGCTTAGTCGCATTCTTTAATCGCCTCGAATCGCGATCAAGTTTCTGCCTCGTGCAAATCGAGCGCAAGCATATAACCGATCTCGGAGTGCGTCAAACTGAGAGCAAAAACTAAACGCTGCCGAAACAGGCGGCATTAGCCGAAACAATGGGCACTAGCGGGATTCGGTAAACGCTTAACCTGTATACGCTTTGTGTCCAAGCTCACTCCGCGTGGTAATTTGCCGGAAGTAGGTAGCTGTCGGATCTCCCGCGGATATATACTTGCGGCGGTGTAGAGTATCCCGGTCCGCAAGGCCATCGAGAGTTCGTTACTATGGACGCTGCGGCCGCCGGCGATGGGTACATCGGACGGAAGGAATTGCGCCCGCGCGACACTTGCATAGGGAGCGCCGGCGGGATTGAATTCCTCCCTATCTTAATGAGCATGCGGCCCTTCGTCATGAGCGTTGGACGCCAGGGAATGACCGGACCGCTGCCGCGAAAAGGCGGATCTATGCGCGATGCATGTCAGGGTTCATCGGGACGAAAAATGAAACAGACGGCTGAGACGAGTATGCGGGCGACCGCGGCGCTCCTGGTTGCGGCGGCCGCCCTCGCGCTCTCCGGATGCAATCGGCACACCGCGAATCCGGCACCGCAGACGATGCAAAGCGCGCCGCCGACGGTCAAAGCCCCCGCTGGCTACGTTTATATAACCAACAATGGCGAGGGCACTGTCTCCGAGTTCAGCCGCCAGTCCGACGGCAGCCTCAGTTTCCTGCGGGTGGCCAAAGCCGGGGCGGTGAACGGGCCCACCGGGATCGCCATCGATCCGGCGAGCCGATTTGTTTACGTGGCCAACGAGGGAGACGGCCGGATCTATCAACTCGGCATCAAGCGCGATACCGGCGACCTGGCGATGGTGGGTGAGGGGACGGTGGAAGACGGAGCCGCGAACCATCCGCAGCAGATCGCGATCACTTCGGGCGGCGATTTCCTGTACGTCACTAATTCCGGCAAGGGCAGCGACGGCAAAAGCAGCGACGGATCAATCTCGGAGTATGCGATCGACCACGCGACCGGCGCGCTCAAGCCGCTGGATACGTTTCGCGGCAGCGGCCTGCAGCAGCCCTTGGGCATCGCTATCCTGCCCAACGACAAATTCCTCTACGTTTCCGATACGGGTGCCGGATCGATAGTCGGCTTCGCGATCCAGCCCTCGGGAAAGCTCCAGTTGGTCGGGAGCATACCGAGCCTCGGCGACAAGCCGGGACAGCCGGGGCTGGTCGCGGTGCATCCTTCAGGCAGCTTCGTCTACTCGGTGGACCGAATACTGGGCATCGTGGTCGTAGCGAAGCCCGCGCAGGACGGAAAGCTTACCGTCACCAAGACCTATCATGTGGGGATTTCGACCTCCGGACCGTTTGCGATCGCGTTGGCCAGCGTCGGTCCGGGCGTGTTTGTTTATACCGGAAATCGAGGAAGCGACACGATCTCCACTTTGACGGTGAAGCCGGACGCGTCGCTGGAGATCGCGGGCGAGTGTCCGACAGGGATGGGCTATCCGACCGGGATGGTGGCCGATCCAGCCAGGCATAACCTGTACGTGGTTAGCCGTAACGTCGCGACCGTAACGCAGTTTGCGATTGCCGAGACCGACGGTGTCGCATTGTTCCCGGCCTCGTCGATCTTTACCGAGGATGCCCCCACCGAGACGAGCCATCCGCTTTACATCACGACGACCCGCTGGGATGCGGCCGCTCCAGCCTCAGCGGGGCAGCCCCTGGCGCAGCGGACAAATTGACCCCGGTGTTGCCGTCCCGGATGTTTGCCGGGCAGCGAACGGTTTCGGATCTTAGCTGCGAGTCGCCTTGAGTTCGGCCGTCGGGTAGAAGGGCCGGTCCCCGAGAGCGTCAAGAGCGCGGAAAAATTCGGGGCCGGAGGCACTGCCGTCCTCTTCAAGCTGCATCGTCTGGCGCAGATAGTTCCAACGTTCCGGGCACAGACGCCGGGCCTCCTGGAAATAGCGCTTGGCATCTTCCGTGTGCCCCTCATGATGAAGATATTGCCCGAGCCTGAAATTGGCCGTGGCGAGCGGATCGACGTTGACCGGCGCATGAATCCGGTGGCGAGCTTCCTCGGATGAGAGCGCGTACTCGCTGGATTCTCCTTTAGCGACCCAGTCGCGGATCGCGTCCACATAGCTTCTGCGGATTTCCCTGCCGCGCTCGGTCGCCTCTTTTTTCATCTGAAAGGTGGAGCGATCCATCGAGCGGAAGCCGTCGCTGGTGCCGGCGGTCTCGGCAGGGCGAACGATGTTTCCGTTCTCGTCAATCCATACCGCCATCGGTACGTTGGTCATGTTGTAGAGCTCGGCAACCACGTGGCGCTCGTCTATCAGGTTCGGATAGGTGGGAGCCGCCGCGCGATCGCATAGCGCCGCGTCCCATCCCATGATTTCCTGAAACAGCGGATCGATCCGCACCGGTTCCGCCGGCTTGATGAAGTCGCGTACCGCAGCGGTCCCGCCGCTATCGAACGCAACCGAGAGAATCACGAAATTGCGGTCCTTTAGCTCGCTGTAGATAGCCTGCCAGACCGGCAGGTCGAAGCGGCATCCTCACCAACTTGCCCATGAGAGGAGGAGGACCTTGCTGCCCCGATAGTCGGAAAGTGAATGAAGGTTGCCGTCCAGGTCGGGTAGAGTGAAGTCAGGCGCCTTAAGGGAGGCCAGGGCCTCGCGCCGGGTGTCCGCTGATTCGCCAAAAAACCAGAGCGCATGCGAGTCGTCGTGGACTACGGGCTGACCGAGTTGGCGCGCCAGAGCGGCGAGATTGACGAAGTCACCAGCGCGCAAAAACTGATCATGGCGGGCAGGAGGGATAGGGACGCATCGCTCATCGCGACAAAGACCCTCGGGTTTCAGCTCCCACGCCGTGGCGGCTTGCAGCTCGCGCGCCGGCATCCAGAGATCGTCTCCCTGCGCGACGGCATTTTCGACGGATACAGCTTTATTGTCATAGATTATCGTCACTGCCATCGGCATTTCCTCCGGCGCGATGCATTGGCGAAGCGGCGGAATCCGACAAACATCACCTTCATCCGCTTGTAATCAGTCTGTGCTGGACACTGATGCGCTCGCGAATTATTCTCCACCGATAGAAGCCGGAAATAAAGGAGATATTTCAATGCCTGCGCGAAATCCTGAGGAATGCGACAGCCTGTTGCTAGAGGCGCTCACCCGGGGAGATCTCGAGACCGCGGTGTCACTTTACGAGCCTGACGCGAGTTTTGTCCTGGAATCCGGCGAAGTGGCGGTCGGTCGGGCGGCGATTCGCGAAATTCTGAGCGGTTACGTCGCGATCAAACCGAAATTCACCGTGAAATCGCGCGCCGTTCTGAGCGCGGATGGTACCATCGCGCTAACGGGCCTCAAATGGAGCGCCACAGGCACAGATCCCGACGGCAAACCCGTCGCTCTGTCGGGCAACAGCACCGAGGTGGTTCGCCGCCAAAGCGATGGAACCTGGCTTTTCGCGATCGACAACCCGCGCGGTGCGGAAAATCCCGACTAGGTGCGTCATTTTGCGGGCGCTATCGTGACCGACGAAATGAGTTTGAGTGCTTGCTGCTTTTCGGCAGCGGGCAACTTATCGATCGGATCCATCGGAGCGTAAGTCACCTGGAGCTCCCACGGTCCGACGTAAGCTATCCGTTGCAACAGGTAGCGCTCGCCCTTCTGCCCGGGACATCCAAAGCCCCGCATTTCAAAAGTTATATCCTCGGCGGTTTTGCTGACCGTACTTGAGGTGACCTTTTGACATTGCTGATCGGCGGTGTGAAGGAGAGCATCGATCACCGCCTGAGGCGTATCGAACGTCGGCTTGGGTGTTTGGGCAACTACTATCCGCACCTTCGCGGTTGCTGGTGCCTGACCCTTACGTACGAGTACCTTGACCGTGGCGCGATGTTCGCTCTGGTCCCTTACGACCTGCCAATCCTCCCAGCCCGCCCCTTGCGGCAGATTGAGCTGATCTCCGGCTCCCTCTTCCACGCCGCCAGTCGGAGCATCCGCGCTCATCACGGGGCGAGTCAGCATCAGAAGGCAGCCTAATAGCAGGAAACCGACAATTCGTATTTTGTACATCGGCCGTGAATTTTTCCACAAAACGATGGCAGTGTCCACTTTGCGGAGGGGATTGAGTAGAAGGCGTGTAGTCAGTCATACTCGAAGCTCGCGTAACGCTTAGACGATCTCGTACACGCCCGTACACCGCGCATGCGCCATTTCCAACGCTCCGCTCGCAGCATGGATTTTTGCGCGTCGAGAATCGGGCCCGGCGACTATATGGTGAGAGCCTCGAGTCGCGACGAAAATCTTCCTGTTGGCAATCCTGGTTGGACAGCCTTCACCCGACGACTTGATCGTTTTTCGCCGAGTTCAGGCCGTAACCGGACGGCTGTTTTAACGTCTTATAAGGCATAAATTGTCACGAGGGGCACGCCCGATGGTGCGAGGCGAGGCTCCAATCGGTCCGAAGCAAAGGAAATGATGGACTTGAGCGCTCCGCCAGGTGGAGGCGTGAAGGATATATACCTCCCGCAACAGGGAGGCTTTTCCAGGCGGCGAGTCTGGGTTGCGATCTTCTGCATTCTCGTCGTTATCGGATATTTTTTGCTGACTCGGCTCGGCGGAGCGCGCAACACCTCCGCTCAAGCCTCGGCCGCCGTGCACGCGGGCGTGCCAGTTTCGGCGACCGAGGTGAAGCGCGGCGACCTCAACCGCTATCTGACGGCCATCGGCACCGTGACCGCATTCAATACCGTGACGGTCAAGACCCGAGTGGACGGCCAGATCGTAAAGGTCGCCTTCAGAGAAGGGCAGACAGTGCATCAGGGCGATTTGCTGGTGGAAATTGATCCCCGTCCCTACGACGCGGCGCTGGCCCAGGCCGAAGGGCAGTTGGTGAAAGACCAGGCCACGCTGCTCAATGCGAAAATCACGCTGAATCGGGATCAGTCGCTGTTCCAGCAGGGCGTGATCGCGGCACAGGACTTCGACAACCAGACAGTCGCTGGTGGGCCAGTCCGCCGGAGCGGTGGAAAGCGACCGGGCCAATATCGCGGCGGCCAAGGTCCAGGTGGTCTATACCCGGATCACCTCACCGATCACCGGACGCATCGGGCTGCGGCTGGTCGACCAGGGCAATATCGTTCATGCGGCCGATACCACGGGCCTTGCGGTGATTACCCAGTTGCAACCGATCGCGGTGGACTTCAGCATTCCCGAGGACAATCTGCCGCAGGTAATCAAGGACATGAGGAACCGGGCAGGAGTTGCCGGTGGACGCGTTCGACCGAGAACTCAAAAAGCAACTTGCTACAGGAACGCTGGAAACTTTCGATAGCCAGATCGATCAGACTACCGGAACGATCAAGTTGAAAGCGGTCTTTCCGAACAATGACTATTCATTGTTTCCCAACCAGTTCGTAAACGTCAAATTGCTGGTCGACACGTTGCACGACACCCTATTGGTGCCGGCGGCCGCGGTGCAGAGGAATCCGCAGAGCACGTTCGTATATGTGGTCAAGCCGGATAACACCGTCGAAGTGCGCACGGTGACGATCGCGCGACGCAAGGAGACGTGATCGCGCTCGATTCCGGGGTGACGCCGGGCGAGTTGGTGGTCACCGACGGCGTGGACAAGCTGCGCGCGGGGACCAAGGTAACCGTCCAGATGGCAGCCAACGCAGACGGCGCAGAGGAGCGCCGCAGTGAATCCTCAGTGAACCCGTCGCGCCCGTTCATTCTGCGTCCCGTTGCGACCTCGCTGCTGATGGCCGGCATCCTGCTCGCGGGTCTCGTGGCCTACCGGCAGTTGCCCGTATCGGCGCTGCCCGAAGTGGACTATCCGACGATCCAGGTTCTCACGTTCTATCCGGGGGCCAGCCCCGACGTGATGGCTTCGTCGGTGACCTCGCCCCTGGAGCGCCAATTCGGCCAGGTGCCCGGTCTCAACCAGATGACCTCGATACAGCTCGTTCGGCAGTTCGGTAATCACGCTCCAGTTCGTGCTCAATCTCAACATCGATGTGGCCGAACAGGAAGTGCAGGCCGCGATCAACGCGGCTGCCACCTACTTGCCGCCGGATCTGCCGAATCCTCCGATCTACAGCAAGACCAATCCCGCCGACGCCCCGATCCTGACGCTGGCCTTGACTTCGACGCAGCTTCCGCTGACCCAGGTGGAGGATTTGGCCGACACCCGGCTGGCCCAGAAGATTTCGCAGGTCTCCGGGGTCGGACTGGTCAGCATCAGCGGCGGGCAGAAGCCGGCGGTGCGCGTTCAGGCCAACCCGACCGCGCTCGCCTCCTATGGCCTGAGCCTCGAGAACCTTCGCAGCGCGATCGCGGCGGCCAACGTTGACGAGGCCAAGGGAAACTTCGACGGACCGCAGCAGGCTTACACGATCGGCGCCAACGACCAGTTACTTATCGAGCGCGGCCTATCGACCCGCTGGTGGTCGCCTATCACAACGGCGCGCCGGTGCGGCTGGAAGACGTCGCGCGGTCGATCGACGATGCCGAGAACGTCAAGCAGGCGGCCTGGATGAATACTGTGCCGGCGGTGATCCTTAACGTTCAGCGGCAGCCCGGCGCCAATATCATCACGGTCGTCGATAAAGTGAAAGCGCTGCTGCCGCGGCTGCAGACCTCGCTGCCGGGATCGGTGAAGGTTGCAGTACTGACGGATCGCACGACCACGATTCGGGCTTCGGTGCAGGACGTCGAGTTCGAGTTGCTGCTCACGATTGCGCTGGTAGTGATGGTCATCTTTTCTGTTCCTGCGCAATCTGTCGGCGACGATCATTCCCGAGCGTCGCGGTTCCGCTTTCGCTGGTCGGCACTTTCGGCGTGATGTACCTGCTCGGATACAGCCTGAACAATCTCACGCTGATGGCGCTGACGATCTCGACGGGTTTCGTGGTGGACGACGCGATCGTGATGATCGAGAACATCGCCCGTTATATCGAGGAGGGCGAAGCGCCGCTGGAAGCCGCGCTGAAGGGCTCGGAGCAGATTGGCTTCACGATTTTGTCGTTGACCGTCTCGTTGATCGCGGTGCTGATTCCGTTGCTGTTCATGGGCGACATCGTGGGCCGCCTGTTTCGCGAATTCGCGATCACGCTGGCGGTGACGATCCTGGTTTCGGCGGTGGTCTCGCTGACGCTCACGCCGATGATGTGCGCGAAGCTGCTCAAGCATACGCCGGAGGCCGAGCAAGGACGGTTCTATCGCGAGACCGGACGCATGTTCGACGCGACCATCGAGTACTACGGCACGACCCTGCAATGGGTGCTGCGCCATCAGGATGCGACGCTGTTGGTCGCGGTGGGGACGCTCGTCCTGACGATCGTCTTTACATCATCGCGCCGAAGGGCTTCTTTCCGGTCCAGGATACCGGCGTGATCCAGGGAGTATCGGAATCGCCGCCGTCGGTGTCTTTTCCGGCGATGGTGGAGCGGCAACAGGCGCTGGCGCGAGTGATTCTGAAAGACCCCGCGGTCGAGAGCCTGTCGTCGTTTATCGGGATCGACGGGACCAACACCACCGTCAATAGCGGACGCTTTCTGATCAACCTCAAGCCGCTGGCGCAACGCAAAGTCAGCATCAGCGAGGTGATCAACCGCCTGCAGCCGGAGCTCGCCAAGGTTCAGGACATCACCTTGTTTCTGCAGCCGGTGCAGGATCTGACCGTGGAGGACCGGGTCAGCCGCACGCAGTATCAGTACAGCCTGGAAGATCCCGAACATGGACGAGTTGAATACGCTGGACCGCCAAGCTGGTGGCAGAAGCTGAGCACGCTGCCTCGAGCTCCGGGATGTTGCGACCGATCAACAGAACAATGGCGCGCAGGTTCGACTGGTGATCGATCGCAGCACGGCTTCGCGGCTCGGGAATCACGTCGCAGATGATCGATGACACGCTCTACGATGCGTTCGGGCAGCGGCAGGTATCCACGATGTTCACGCAGTTGAACCAGTATCACGTGGTGCTCGAGGTCGATCCCGAGTTTCAGAGCAACCCGCGCGCACTGCAGAGATATTTATCTCACCTCGCCCACGGGAGGCTCGGTGCCGCTCAGCACTTTCGTCCACTTCGAGGCCAGCAAAAGTCCCGTTGATCGTGAGCCATCAGGGACAATTTCCGGCAGTCACGATTTCGTTCAACGTGGCGCCGGGCTATTCGCTCGGCAACGCGGTAACCGCTATCGACGCGGCGCAGAGCGAGATTGGGATGCCGGCCAGTGTCGCGACCGCGTTCCAGGGTACCGCGCAGGCCTTTCAGGCGTCGTTGAAGAACGAGCCGCTCTTGATCCTGGCCGCGCTGATCACCGTCTACATCGTCCTCGGCGTGCTGTACGAAAGTTACATTCATCCGATTACGATTCTCTCGACGTTGCCGTCGGCAGGCGTGGGAGCGATTCTCGCATCTGCTGATCTGCGGCAATGACCTCGACGTGATCGCGCTTATCGGCATCATCCTGCTTGATCGGCATCGTCAAGAAAAACGGCATCATGATCGTCGACTTCGCCCTCGAGGCTCAACGCAAGGAGGGTAAGCCCGCGCCCGAAGCAATCTACCAGGCGTGCCTGCTGCGCTTTCGGCCGATCATGATGACCACGATGGCAGCGTTGCTCGCCGGCTTGCCTCTCGCGCTGGGCACCGGCACTGGATCCGAATTGCGCCGCCCGCTGGGAATCGCGATGGTCGGCGGACTGTTGCTGAGCCAATTGCTGACTCTCTACACCACCCCGGTGATCTTTCTTGCCTTCGAGCGTCTCGCAGCTCGGATGGCAAAGGCGCCGGACGACGCCGCTTATCAAGAGCCGGTCGCTTCGCGCGCTTCATGAGCTTCTCCGAAACCTTCATACGCAGGCCCGTAGCCACGACGCTTTTGAGCGTGGCGATCGCGCTTGCCGGAGCGGCCGCATTCCGAATGCTGCCGGTGGCGCCTTTGCCGGAGGTCGATTTTCCAACCATTCAGGTTAGCGGGGCCCTGCCGGGCGCCAGTCCGGAGACGATGGCATCCTCGGTGGCGACTCCTTTGGAACGTCAGTTTGGACGCATCGCGGCGCTGACCGAGCTCACCTCGACCAGCGCGCTTGGGACGACCAACATTGTCCTGCAGTTCGATTTGGACCGTAACATCGATGCTGCCGCGCGCGACGTTCAGGCCGCCATCAACGCGGCTCGCAGCCAACTGCCGGCCAATCTGCCGAGCAATCCGACTTACAAAAAAGTGAATCCGGCGGATGCGCCCATTCTGATCCTGGCGCTGACCTCCAACACCCTGCGCCGTGGCCTAATCTACGACGCCGCCGATTCGATCCTGGCGCAGAAGCTCTCGCAGATTCAGGGTGTTGGCCAGGTGACCGTGGGCGGCAGCGCGCTGCCCGGGGTTCGCGTGGAGTTGAACCCCAGCGCACTGAACAACTACGGCATCAGCCTGGAGCAAGTCCGCAATACGCTGAGCAAGGCCAACGCGAACCGTCCCAAAGGCGAGGTCGCCGACCAAACCAATTCCTGGTCGCTGAGCGCCACCGACCAACTGCTCAGCGCGGACCAGTACCGCCCGTTGATTGTCGCGTACAACAACGGCGCCGCAGTCCGCCTTTCCGATGTCGCCGACGTGATCGATTCGGTCGAAGACGTGCGCAACGCGGGAATGGTTGATGGCACCCCGTCGGTCCTGATCATCATCTTTCGGGCACCCGGCGCCAACATCATCGACACCGTGGATCGGGTGCTGGCAGATTTGCCCCAGTTGCAGGCCTCGATCTCTCCGGCGATCAATACCTCCGTGGTTCTCGACCGGACCACGACCATCCGAGCGTCCGTCAACGACGTCGAGTTGACGCTGCTCATCTCGATCTCGCTGGTCATCCTGGTAGTTTTTCTTTTCCTGCGGAATCTGCGGGCCACGGTGATTCCAGGTGTGGTGGTGCCGATTTCGCTGATCGGGACGTTCGGCGTCATGTACCTGTGCGGGTACAGCCTCGACAACCTGTCGCTGATGGCGCTCACCATCTCGACCGGTTTCGTGGTGGACGATGCGATCGTGGTGATCGAGAACATTTCCCGCTACCGCGAACAGGGCATGGCGCCCTTCGAGGCGGCCGTGCGCGGAGCGCGCGAGATCGGATTCACGGTGGTCTCGATCAGCGTTTCGCTGGTCGCGGTGTTCATCCCGATTTTGCTCATGGGCGGGATCGTTGGCCGGCTGTTCCGCGAATTCGCGGTCACCCTCTCGGTGGCGGTCGGGGTCTCGATGGTTATCTCGCTTACCACGACGCCGATGATGTGCGCCAAGTTGCTGCGGCCCGAAGCGGAGGAGTCGCATGGAAGGTTTTTCCGGGCGAGTCAGAGAGTTTTCGACCGCGCCCTGGCAATATACTCTTTGGGCCTTTCGTGGGTGCTCCGGCACTCGCGCGTGACGCTCGCGATAGCGCTGGCGACACTCGGACTCAGTGTGTACCTGTTCTCGGTCATTCAGAAAGGCTTCTTCCCGCAACAGGATACGGGGCGCCTGATGGGCGCGATCCAGGCCGATCAGGACACCTCGTTTCAGTCGATGCGCGACCGGCTCACCAAGTTCGTCGGCATCATCAAGGCCGACCCGGCCGTCGATCACGTGATTGGATTTGCCGGAGGCAACGCCGGCAGCACCAACTCGGCTCGCATGTTCATCGCACTCAAGCCGCTGGACGAGCGCAACGCCAACGCCGACCAGGTGATCGCGCGGCTGCGCAAGAAGACCTCGCACATCGCGGGAGCTACGCTCTACCTTCAGGCGACGCAAGACTTGCGGATCGGCGGCCGTTCGGCCAACGCGCTCTACCAGTACACCTTGCAAGGCTCCGACCTGCAGGAACTTAACCTGTGGGCTCCGCGCCTGCTCCAGAAAATGCGCGGGATGAAGATCCTGACCGACGTTAATAGCGACCAACAGAACGGCGGCCTCGAGGCCTCACTTGTGGTCGATCGCGACACGGCGTCGCGCCTCGGGCTCTCGCAGCAGGTGATCGACGATACCTTGTACGACGCTTTCGGCCAGCGCCAGGTGTCGACCATGTATACGCCATTGAACCAATATCACGTGGTGATGGAAGTCGCGCCGAAGGACTGGCAAAACCCGGCTTCCTTATCTCAGATCGACGTGGGCTCTTCCAACAACTCGGAAGTCAAACTGAATACCTTCACGCACTACGCGCCCGGCACCACGGCTCTCTCGGTCAACCATCAGGGGCAGTTTCCCTCGGTTACGATTGCGTTCAACCTGGCACCGGGCGTCTCGCTGGGACAGGCGGTAGACGCGATCGATGCGGTCCAGCGGAACATCGGACTTCCGAGCAGCATCTACGGCAGCTTCGCGGGGACCGCGCAGGCCTTCCAGGTTTCCCTCGCCAACGAACCAATGCTGGTCCTCTCCGCGTTGGTCGCCGTCTACATTGTGCTGGGGATCTTGTACGAGAGCTACGTTCATCCGATCACGATTCTTTCGACTCTGCCGTCCGCCGGCGTCGGAGCCTTGCTGGCTTTGATCATATGCGGCATCGATCTGAGCGTCATCGCGCTCATCGGCATCATCCTGCTTATAGGGATCGTCAAGAAAAACGCGATCATGATGATCGATTTCGCCCTCGAGGCCGAGCGCAAGCATGGCAAATCCGCTCTGGAAGCGATCGAGGAAGCATGCCTGCTGCGGTTTCGGCCAATCATGATGACCACGATGGCGGCGTTGCTGGGCGCGCTGCCACTGGCCGTGGGCACCGGTACCGGTTCGGAGCTGCGCCGTCCGCTCGGAATCGCGATCGTGGGCGGCTTGATCGTGAGCCAGGCGCTTACGCTGTTCACGACTCCGGTGATCTACCTGTACATGGAAAGTCTGCGGCTGTGGGGCGTCAACCTGCGCAGACGAATTTCGCGCAAACCGGCGGTCGGGCCGGGAATCGCCAGCATCTAGGCGTTTGCAGCGCGTCGCGACGTCGCGACGCTCGCTCCGCTATCGTTTTTAATATCTGGCGATGACCTCGTTACCGAACTCGCGAATCATTTCGCGGCCATCCGTTCCCGTGAGACGGAGTGCGATGCCTGTCACGCCGGACTCCTCGAGTTCTTTTATGCGTTCGATTACCGCCGAGGCCGGACCGGTCACCGTGGTCGCTTCGAGCAATTGCCGGGTGACGAATCGTTCCTCGCCTGGCTTGGTGAAGATTAGATGCCCCAGGTGAATCTCCTGGTATCGTTTCTCCCAGGGCGTTTTCATCTTCATTATGTATTCGTCGAAATAGCGCTTGGCCAGCGGCTGAAATTCCGGCGGCGCAAAGGGACCAATCGGCGTGTTTTGCGGATGCCAGATAGTATGCAGGCTGAGCGCGCCCCAGGAACCCAGCCGAGCGAAGACCCGCGGCGACATGATGTCTTCGCCCTGGCGCAAAACGCAGCCGGCCGTCACGATCACGGTTGGAACTTTCTCCAACGTGCGGCCCGCGGATTTCGCCGCGTCGCGAATCTCGGAAAGTCCGTTCCGAATCATTCCTGGATCCGCGCCCACCGTAATCCAGCCGTCGCCCACCTCGCCCGCGACGCGGATGGCCTTGGGCAGATTGGCGCCAACATAAATAGGAATCGGATCCTTGACGTTGATGAAACCCATCTCGGGATGGAGCAAGCGCACCGCCCTCTCGCGGTCGTCCTCGCGGTAGTTTGCCTCCTTACCGGCCAGCAGCTTGCGCAATACCTCGACTTCCTCGGCCAGCGCCTTGAGCGGCGTGGCCGGCATCCCCATCACGTTGCGCGCGCTGAAGCCGCTGCCGATGCCGGCGATCACGCGGCCGGGTGCAAGCTCGTTGATCGTCGCGAGCGCGGACGCGCTGACGGGGGCGGCCCGGTTGCCCGCGCACAAAACGAAGCTTCCCAGCACGGATGAGCGCGAGTGCTCGGCCGCGAGCGCCATGGTGGCGAAGATGTCGCTGTAACACATGTGCGAATCGTCGAACCAGGCGTGACTGAAGCCGTACTCCTCGGCCATCTTCACGTCCTGCCAGGCGCGGATATATGTTGGATAGCTGATTCCGAATTGCATTTGCGGCTGCCTCCCCGAAATCGAAGCGTGGAAAACCCGGCGGGCGGCGAGTGTGCCCGCAAAGCGTGCCAGCGTCGTGTGCTTTCGATAGCGTTACTCGGAGGCAAACGCAACGCCGGGCGAAGTCGATCGAGGGCGGCCGGTCCTGCCATAGTGTCCGCGGCATCGCGCGGACACTGTTGTCCGCTGCTTCGCGAAGTGCTTATGATTCTGCGAGGCATGGCCCGTTCGTGGAGCTGCGCACCAGATCCCCGGGAGCCGTTTAGGAGCATCCAATGAGCATCAAGCATCTTGCCGCATCCGCCAGCGCCGACGAGGTCAGCGCCGCGCTCACCGAGGATGGAGCCGCGATTGTCGACGCGCTGGCGCCAGCGTCCCTGATGGACCAGATCGCGCAGGAAATGCAGCCATACATCGACGCGACGCCCATCGGCCGCGATGATTTCGCGGGACGCCACACGCACAGAACAGGCGGGTTGATTGGGCGCTCGGAAAGCTGCCGCGACCTGGTGATGAACCCGTTCGTGCTGTCGGTCGCCAAGAAGATGCTGACGACTTTCCAAATCCATCTGACCCAGGTCATCACGATCGAGCCTGGAGCGACGGCTCAGGCGATTCATCGCGACCAGTGGGTATTTGATTTTTTCAAGTTTCCCAAGGGCTTCGAGGTGCAACTCAATACCATCTGGGCGATGACCGATTTCACGGCGGAGAACGGCGCCACGCTGGTCATTCCGAAGAGCCATCTGTTCGACGACGGTTTGAAGTTCGAAGAAAAGGACGCCGAACCTGCAGCGATGACCAAAGGCTCCGCGCTCTTTTACACCGGGAGCGTCTATCACGCAGGCGGCGCCAACCGCTCGGACGCGGTTCGATGCGGGATCAATCTTACCTACAGCCTCCCGTGGCTGCGGCAGGAAGAGAACCAGTACCTGTCGGTGCCTTTTTCGATCGCGTCAACTCTGCCAGTCGAATTGCTGCGCCTGATGGGATATTCGTACGGCGGCTACGCGCTCGGCTATGTCGACGACGTTCGCGATCCAATCAAGGTGGTGAAGCCGGACTTCAGCAAAACCCGCACCACCAAGCCAGCGGAGATCGATTCCCGGTTTCGCGACCAGGCCAAACAGTGGCGAGGCGAAGACAAGAACGCTTGACGATTCGCCTGCGCGGTTTCGGCATCCTCCATTCCTGATCACGCTCATTTGACAAGTCTTACCGGTCTGTGTCAGCGTCCGAACGAACGTTCGGACGTTTGAGCCGGATCGGCAGGCGACATCGCAATGGAAGCCCGCAGACTCACCCCGAGGCGAACAAAAACGCCGAAGCCCGCGGTCAGCACCCGCAACCGTATAGATGACGGAGCGACGCAGCTTTTTGTCCGCAACGGCTACGACGGCACCTCGATGCGCGATCTGGCGCGGAATCTCGGACTTCAGCCTTCGAGCATCTATGGCCATGTAAAGAGCAAGCAGGAATTGCTCTTCCGGGTCATGGAGCGGCTCATGGATGAAGTGCTCACTCGCGCCAACGCGGCGTTGAAAGGGGGCGGCGAGCCCGAGGAGTTGGTGCGAAGGCTCGTGGTTACGAATATCTGTCAGCCGGGGCCATATGAAACGGCGCTGTTGCAGTCGGAACTTAAGAATCTGCGCCCCGCGCATCGTGCTTCGATCGCGCGCAAGCAAAGGGAATATCGCGGCCTGTGGCTTGACGTTCTGCACGACGGCAACCGGCGCGGCATTTTTCGCATCAAGGATCCCAAGCTCGCCTTTCTGGGAATCGATGGGGCGCTGACGCACATCGAGCGCTGGTTCAAGCCTTCCGGCCGATTGACGCGTATGGACGTGGCCGAGGTGTTTGCCGATTGGGTCCTCAAGTCTCTGGGCTTCAGTCCGGCGGCGCCGCGCCGCAGTGGAGGTATGGGAAATGCGAAAGGGACAAGATTACGTCGACAATCTTAGCCGGCTCAAAAGCCGAGTTTTCCTGCAGGGCCAGCGCGTGGAGAATCTGGCCGAACAACCTCTGTTCCAGTCGACCATAATCGCCTGGGGCAAGTGGCCATGCGACGCCGCGTTCGAGCCAAAATTGCGAGACCTCATGACCGCCAAGTCGGAACTGACCGGCGAGGACGTACACATTTTCTGGCACATCCCCAACGACACCGCCGGATTGCTCCAGAATTTCGACGCCGCGATCAAGCTGGCCGAGCGCGTGCCGATTTCCGGATACACCAGCATCGCACGCGACGAGCTTGCCGGCCTCTTGTCCGTCCTTCCCGAGGTCGATCGAAAATATGAAACCGACTACACCGGACGCCTCAAGGAATATCTCCGTGTTTTTCAGCGCCGCCAGTTTATCGGCTCCGCCGCGATCACCGACGTAAAGGGCGACCGCAATCTCCGCCCTTCGCAGCAGCGCGACCCCGATATGTATCTGCGCGTGGTAGAGCGGAGAAAAGATGGCATCGTCGTGCGCGGTGCGAAAGCCCATACGAGCGGCGGCGTGATCTGCGAGGAATTGATCGTGATTGCGCAGCGGGCGATGCGTGAAGACGATCGCGACTACGCGGTCGCTTTTGCCATTCCGGTCGATACCCCGGGCCTTACGCTGGTGGCTCGCGGTATCGGAATGCCGGCGGATCCGCGGCAGGCTCCCCTGAGTCATGGCGGCGCTGTAGTGGAGTCTCTGACTATCTTTGACGATGTGTTCGTGCCCACCGAGCGGATATTTTTGTGCGGCGAGACTGAATTCTGCGGTGACGTGGCCAATAACTTCGCCACGATCAACCGCCACGGTTACCTCGGAACGGACTACGGCAAGCTGGAGCTTTTTATCGGCGCGGCGGCGCTCATCGCGGAGTACAACGGAGTGGCCGACAAGCCGCACGTCCGCGACAAGATTGCGGAGATGATCAAACTAGCCAGTGCCATCTACGCGCTGGGAATCGCGGCCGCGATGAAAAATACCATAATCAACGGCGTCGCCTTCCCCGATCCGGTTATGACTAATGCGGGCAAGCATCTGACCATGGAAGCGCATTACATCTGTGCCCGTCTGCTTAATGAAGTCGCCGGCGGCGCCGCGGTGACGATGCCGTCGGTAATGGATCTGAAGCATCCGGAAGTGGCGCCGTATATAGAGAAGTATTTCAAGGCGGCTCCGGGAGTTTCCGTGGCCGATCGGATCAAGCTCTTCCACTTCATCGGCGACCTCTGCTCCTCCGAGTATGCGGGATGGTGGTACAACGAGATCATTCACGGGTCGGGATCACCGGCGGCGGAGCGCGTGCAGATGTACCGGGAATTCGATCTTGAGTCTACCAAGCAGCTCGTAAAGGCGATTATCAGCTGAAATCGCAGCCGCGAACCGCCGTGGCCGCGGAGCCGCGCCCGCGGTCAGAAAATCTCGAAGTACTCGCGCTGCTCCCACTCGGTGACTTCGAGTTCGAAGCGCGCGACCTCGGCCTCTTTGATTAGCGAATAGTATTCGACGAAGGTGTCGCCCAGCCCGGCGCGCAGGCAGGCATCTTTGCGCAGCGCCGCGATCGCCTCGGGGAGCGAATGCGGCAGCATCGGCGCGGCCGCTTCATAGGGCGCGTCGGTCGGCGGCCCGGGGTCGAGTTGGCGGTCGATCCCGTCGAGGCCCGAAATGATTTGCGAGGCCATGTAAAGGTACGGATTCGCGGCCGGTTCACCCACGCGATTCTCGAGCCGCGTCGCGGAGTCTCCCGGTCCCCCAAGCACGCGCACCATCACGTTGCGATGGTCGTGTCCCCACACTGCGCGGTCGGGCGCCAAGGCGTGCCGGCCGTAACGCCGGTAGCCATTGATGGTGGGTGTCGCGAGCGCGGCCGCTCCCGGAGCGTGATCGAGAAGCCCCGCAAGGTAGTGCTGTCCGACCGCCGACAACTCCGCGCCGCCGGTCGGGACGAACGCGTTGGCGCCCGTGCGTTTGTCGAGCAGCGACTGATGCAAATGCCAGCCGCTGGAGAAGACGTTCGGAATTCGCGGCCGGCACATAAAGCTCGCAAGATAGCCGTGACGCCGGCAAACCTGCTTCATCGCGCTGCGCGCCAGCATCATCATGTCGGCCGGCTCCAGCCCCTGCCGCGGCTGAAAGGTGAACTCGCACTGGCTCGGCCCGTATTCGACTTCGAGTGTACGCAAGGGGAGTCCGAGTCCCACGAGATTGCGGCGGAGAATTTCGAGCACGGGATCGAGCTGATCGTAACGCAGCTCCGTCAGATGCTGATAGCCTTGCGTGAGAAGACTGACCTCGGGTGGCGGCCCCGGCTGACCGGCGTCGCCGAGTTGAAGCCGCTGATTTTCGATTTTGAAAATGTGAAACTCGACCTCGAGCCCAGCCACGTACTCGAAACCGGCTTCTCCCAGCCGCTCCAGCGCGCGCCGGTACAGGTAGCGAGTCGAGATGGGAACCGGCTCGCCGTTCGTAAAATAAAGATCGCACAACAGCCAGCCCGTGGCCGCCGCCCACGGCAAGACATGGAACGTGGCCGGGTCTGGAACGATGACTACGTCGGCGGCCGCTTCCATGTCGCGTCTGGAAAAGCCGGCGCCGTTCAGCGACAGAACGGCGGAGACGGTGCGATGCGCGGTGTCCTTCGCCAGCAGCGTCATCGGGAAGGTGCTTCCCTCGCGCATCATCCGCGGCAGTTCGTCGGCGACCACGGTCTTGCCGCGCAGTACACCATGTTGGTCGGCGAAGGAGAGCCGTACGACTTCGAGCTTTTGCGATTCGACCAGCTTCTCGACGTCGTTCGCCGCTTTTGACCGCCCCTCGGTCCACAAGCCGTGACGTTCGACGAAACTCATCGTGCTCCGCGTCGCCGCATGCGCAGATTCTACTTCAAGTCATCGCCCGGCCGCGGCATCATTCGGCAAGATGCGCCGCCGCCCAGCCCGAGCCTTTTCGGCGTCGGGCGTCGAATTCCCGCCAATACGATTCGAGCGCCCCGCCGTCGGTGATTCCGTCAAGCGTGATTGGACCGCGGATGCGCTCCGCGGCGGCTTCATCCAGGACCATCAATGGCCGCTTGCCGTCCGCCGCCCGTCCGATCGCGTCGACCAGAATTCGCCGATAGGCCGCGATAGCCTTGTCCGAGGCGCCGAGGTGCTCTCGCGTCCGGTCCTGGATTGGCCCTTGCGACTCGACCGCCCACTGGTCGTGCACGTTGATGTCGTCGCCCATGCCCGTGTAGGTATGCCGGCGCTGCTCGGCCGCATTGAATCCATAGTCGTTTGCGGCGTTGAGCCGGGGTTTGTAATCCGGCAGCGTATAAAGTTCGAGTCGATGGCGGCGCATCGCTTCCTTGTCGACCGGATCGCTAAAGCTGGTGAAGATCGCGTACCAGTAGCAACTCACATCGTCGATCGGCACCTGCCATTGCGTAACCGTCATCTCGGGACTCAGCGGAACCACGAACGCGTTGGGGAATAGCAAATTAGTCACGCGCACGTGAGTTCGCGAATCGTCGATCGCCCGCAGGGTTACGATCCGAAAGCCATAGTCTGTGTATTCAGTGTCGATTTGCGGGCGTGGATACTCACGCATGATTTTCGTCATCGGCAGCCCGGAGTCCGCCGACGTACTGCGAAACTGTATTCCATAGTTTCCCGAGGAGCTGTGGTCCTCGAAGAAACGGTGCAGGAACGAAGCGTGAGCGGGATCGATACCGACTTCCAGCGTCTGGAGCCAGTTGCAAGCTACATGCCCCTTGAACGCGAAGGTGTGGGAATCGGGGGCGACGAAACAATCGAAGTGCGCAAAGGCGGGCGGTTCGCCAGGACCTAAATATGCGAACAGGATGCCGTTGCGCTCGCGAACCGGATAAGCGCCGTGGCGAATCTTGGTGTAAAGCTTGCTCCCCTCCGGTTCGGCCGGCGTCTCGAGACATCTTCCGCCAACGTCAAACAACCAGCCGTGGAACGCGCAGCGCAGTCCTCCGTCCTCGAGTCGCCCGAAGGCCAGATCCGCGCCGCGATGCGGACAAGCGCGATCGACGAGGCCATAGCGTCCCTGCTCGTCGCGAAAGAGGACCATCTTCTGCCCCAGCAGCTCGATCGCCTTGACCGGACGCTCGGCCGGCAGTTCTTCGACCAGTGCCGCGGGTTGCCAGTAAAGCCGCATCAGCTTTCCGGCCGCCGTCTCCGGCCCAGTCCGCGTTATCATCTCGTTACGCTGCGAACTCATCATATGAGATGCCCCGCCGGGCCTGCGCGATGCGCAGTTCCTCAGCCCTTCAACTAATTGCGATCGAGTTTATCCGATGAGGTTGTCACAAACCAGTTTGCCGATACTCAGGATTCCTGCTCAGAGCTTCGGGATCACGTCGCTAGCGAGAGTTTCCAGATGCTCCATTTCATCGAAGACCGGGTTTAGCAACAGATGTTGCGCGCCGGCGCTAACGAGCTGCCCCAGCTTGTCGATGCATTCCGCGCGACTGCCCCAAATCGAGACGCGCGAAGCCATATCCGCGTTCTTGTAGCGCATCCCAAACCAATCGCGCAGCCGTCGTTCCGCACGCCCCCGGTCGCTGTCTATTGCGATGTAGACTCGCTTCGACACCGTGAAGTCCCGGGGGTCGCGCTTCGCTTCGTCAAGGAAGCGCCGCAGGTGCTCGGCCTGCGCGACGAAGTCCGCCGAGGACGACGAACCGGCGCCCATCCAGCCGTTGCCATGGCGCACCGCACGCTTGAGGGCCACAGGTTCACGCGCGCCAAACCAAAGCGGCGGATGAGGCTTCTGCGCCGGCTTCGGTTCCATAGCTATGTTCTCGAACCGCCAGAATTCGCCGCTGATCGTCGCCTGTGGCTGCGTCCACAGCGCCTTCATGGCCTGAAGCCCTTCGACGAAGCGACGGCCACGGCGTTCACTGGAGACTCCGAAAACCGCTTCGGGCACATGCGGACCGCCGATCCCCACGCCCACGATGAGCCGCCCATGACTCAGTTGGTCCAGGGAGGCCAGGCTTTTGGCTAATTGAATGGGATTGCGAATCACAGTGAGCAACACGGAGGTGCCCAAGTGAGGTTTCGTCGTGAGCGCGGCAGCGTATGTGAGCAGTGTAACCGGCTCGAGGATTGGTGAGTCACCGATAATCTGCTCCTGGACCCACAAGCTTTCGTAACCGAGCGCTTCCGCTCGCGGGAGAAACCGGCGGATCAGGTCCGCATCGATCGTGGGATTGGCGAAACTTTGCGGGATCGCGATGCCGCAAGGGATATTGCCTATTGCCATATCAGAGTCTGTTCCTTGTACGAGTATTTTTTCTTTCCGAGGATTTTACATTTCCGCGATAATCTATCATACGAAATAGCCTGGCAGCAGGTCGGCCAGGAGGCGGGACGGTACTTCTTCTATAGCACCTTGGGCCAGGCGGCCGAGCTGGAATGGTCCAAAGCCGGTCCGGATCAGGCGAGTCACCCGCAGGCCAGAGTGTTCGAGCAGTTTCTTGATTTCGCGATTCTTACCTTCGCGCAGCGTCATGGTCAGCCAGCAATTGCTCCCCAGGCGCCGGTCGAAGGTTACCTGAACCGGGCGATAGCGGACGCCGTCGATGTCGGCGCCTTTGGCAAGTCTGACCAACGCCGCTTGATCGGCGTCGCCATGGGCGCGGATTCGATAAGTGCGGGAAACGCCCTGAGCCGGATGCTCGAGATAACGCGCCAGTTCACCATCGTTGGTCAGCAGTAAGAGTCCCTCGGTGTTGATGTCGAGGCGTCCGATCGAAATCAGGCGGGGCAGAGTTTCCGGAAGCGAAGCGAAGACTGTTGGGCGCCCCTGGGGGTCGCGTGCCGTCGTCACGAGTCCGGCGGGCTTGTGATAGCGCCAGATTCTTGATTGCTCCAGCGTCGCTACCGCTTTGCCGTCGACCGCCACCGCGTCGCTGCTCTCGACCAGCGTTGCGGGGTGACTCACGAGAGCGCCGTTCAGCGCCACGCGGCCTGCTTCGATCAGGCGCTCGGACTCGCGGCGCGAAGCGACACCGGCGCGGGCGAGGAATTTGGCGATCCGTTCCTTACCCACTGGCCCTCTTTTTCCGGACATTCCTTCTTCAGGATACTCCCGCGGTCACGGCCGGGCGTAATCTGTAGGATCGGCCACGCCGGCCTTTTCAAAAGCGATCTGGCGCTCCCGGCACTTGTTGCATTGACCGCAATGTTTTTGACCGCGCGGAGCCATGCAGGTCAGCGTGGATCCCAGCGGCAGGTGTCCGAACCGCTTTATCAGCTCCCATTTTCGCAGGTTTCCGAATATAGCCTTCACCTCGATGGGATGGTTCAGTCCGCTGCTCAAGGCGGAGGCGAAGTCGCTAAAGAATTGGGGCGTGGCGTCGGGAAATGGATTTCCGGCGAGCGAGCCGATCGCGATTCTCGAAACGTCGTGCGTGCTGCACCAGACCGCCGTGAGAGCTATTAGAAGGATGTTCCTGCCGGGAAGATAGACGGCACTGTCCGGCTCCTCCGCCCCCGGCACCGCCTCACCCGAGACACTCCAGTGGCCGCCGTATATCGCGCCGATTGGTGCCGACAGCGTGGTTATTGGCCTGACATTCGGGTGATTCAGCGCTTGGAGGAAGGCCGCGAGCGCTTCACGCTCGTTCTCCTCCCACGCGAGCCCGCATCGTACGTAAACCGGATAGACTTCGGCTGTTTCCGCTTCTTCGGCGAGCAGTACGCAGCTATCCAGGCCGCCGCTCGCCAAGACCGCGATTTTGTCCAAGCTGTTTCTCCCCACCGATGAGTCGATCTAGTATGGAAGTTTCACGAAGGAACGCTAAGCGTAACACGAGAGCGGATTGCATGGGAACCGAACCGAAAGCCTGGTACGTGAACTTCTTCGGCGATGACTATTTGAACATCTATCGTCATACGCTGACCGCGGACCGCACCGAAAAAGAAGTCGCCTTCACGGAGCGAAAACTTGAGTTGGACGCGGGCGCGCGCGTGCTCGATCTATGCTGCGGCCCGGGCCGCCACAGCGTGATCCTGGCAAAACACGGATACAAAGTAACCGCCCTTGACTTGAGCCAGCCCTACCTCGAACTCGCCCGGCGAGCCGCCGCAGAGGGCAAGGTCGCGCTCGACACCGTATCGGCGGACATGCGCGAGATTCCGTTCGATGACTATTTCGACGCGGTCATCAACATGTATTCCTCGTTTGGCTACCTCGAGTCAGAAACCGAAGACTTGAGGGTCCTCGAGTCCATCGCACGATCTCTCAAGCCGGGCGGGCGGCTGCTGCTGGACATGCTGAATCGTGAATGGGCGGTCACAAACTATATTCAAAACGACTGGCATGCCGATCCCGACGGCACGCTGTACGTCGAGCATCGCGCGCTCGATCTTGCGTCGAGCCGCATGCGCGTGCGGTTTATCATCGTGGGACCGGATGGAGAACGCCGGGACTCGATTGGCCACGACATCCGGCTTTACACGCTCACCGAGATGACCCGTCTCCTGGAGGGCGTCGGCCTCGCCGGCGTCGAGGCTTGCGGAGGCTTCGATGGTGAACCGTACGGAATCGGATCGCGCCGGATGGTTCTCTGCGCCAGGAAGCACGCTTAGATCATTCGGTCACAAATGGCGCTCGCGGATCAGCGTACTACTACAGTCGAAGCCCACGGGGTCGCGATCCTTGTCGCACTATTCGTAGCCAGCCTGGCGGCCTGCACGTCACCGGCAAAGCATCCGGCCAATGCTGCCACCTTTCGCGTCGCGCTGCTGACCCCTGGGCCGGTCAGCGATGCCGGCTGGAATGCCGCGGCATTCGACGGATTGCAGCTTATAAAAGAGAAATTGGGCGCCGAAACCGCATTGGTGCAGACCAGATCGCCCGCCGATTTCGACGACGGATTTCGCGATTTCGCCTCGCGCGGATTCAACCTGATTTTCGCGCACGGCTACGAGTACACGGATTCGGCTATCAGCGTCGCGCGTGATTTTCCCGATGTCTATTTTGTAGTCAGTTCAGGTAGTCAATCGTCGCGCAATGTGGCATCGCTCACCTTTAAATTCGATCAGGCGGCATATGCCGAAGGCGTGCTGGCCGGTGGCGTCACAAAAACCGGAATCGTCGGAGCGATAGGCGGTATCGAACTGCCGTCTATCCGGCTCACGTTCGAGGGATTTAAGCGCGGCTTTCTGTCGGTTCGACCGGAAGGAAGAATGCTGGTGAGCTATATCGGCAAATTCGACGACGTGGGGGCCGCGAAGGAGGCGGCCCTGGCGCAGATCAGTCAGGGCGCGGATCTAATCATTCATGACGCCGACGCGGCGGGGTTGGGAGTTTTCGAGGCCGCCGCACAGGCGCATATCCTGGCATTTGGCGCGATCCGAAACCAAAACGACATCGTGCCGGGCGTAGTCCTCGCCAGTGCGGTGACCTCGAACGCGCAGGCCTTTCTCAGGATTGCGACGGAGGTCAAGAACAAGCGGTTTCATCCGGGGATGCTCGAATTCGGGATGGAGGACGGGATGGTGAAGGTGGTCCTCAATCCCAAACTCGAATCGCACGTGCCTGCGCCCGCGATGGAGCGGTTTCTTGCCGTCGAACGCGGATTCGAGGCCGGAGAACACTAGAGGACGCTAAGTGAGTCTCGCCACCATAGGGTCCTCACTCCGAGGTAGCGGGACTGCCACGAACCTCGACTCGGCGCATAGTGAATTCGTGCTACCTAGGCGACCGCCTCATCGCAACGCCGAGAACGCGGTCGGCGTCATGATCGTATTGCTGATCGAAGCGACTAGCGGACCGTCTTCCTCGCTCTTGCGGCGTGCCTCGATCCATTCAGGGTCGGCCAGAAAGGATGCGAACCGCTTGTCCCGATCGTTCAGCGATTCCCATTGCAGGATATAGATCAGATCGTGATTCGATTCTCCGATCGCGACCGTCCAGAAGCCCGCCTGGCGGATGCCATGCTTCTCGAACAGGCGTATGGTAGCCGTTTCGAAGCGCTTGACCAGGGCGGGAAGCCGTCCGGGAAGGCAGTGATAAACGCGTAACTCGTAAACCATGAGGTTCTCTCCCTGTGCGGGCCTTCGAGCAATTGTCATTGACGATTAGGCGAAGTCGAGAGTCGAGGTCAAGCGCGGCGGTTCCGGCGGAGCTTCTTTGCCGCGCTACCTTTTTCGAAAGTCGAACGGTACCATGCGTTAGCCGCGCGCAGTCACGCGCATGGCGGCAAGCGAGGCGTGCATGAGGCGATACCACATGGCTGCGCTGGCGCTTCTGAGCTGGACGTTGATTGCAACTGAACCAAGTCCGCGCACGATCAAAACCGGCTTTCAAACAAAAGAGGCTTGCGAGCAGGCGGCGGACAAATGGAAAGCCGACTACAAGAAGCAAGTGAAATACGCGAATTTAACCAGAGATCCAAACCGGCGCCGGCGCCTGGCTCGGGCCGTGCCTCCCACCAAATGCGTTGAAAGCGCGGCAATTTCGCCGACCCATCCCTAGACGGAAGACGGAGCAGAGATGAAACAGTCGCTCGTTATTTTGGCACTGATTGGTATCGCGGCGGCTCTGAGCGCCGTCGCGGTGGCGGCGCGGTCCGATGACGGCGACAAGCAGGCAATAGCCGCGCTCGAAGCGCGAATCGTCAAAGGGGTCGTGGCCAAGGACGCGAGCGCCATCATGGCGAATTACGCCAAGGGCGATTCTCTTGTCGTGTTCGACGTGGTTCCGCCGCTGGAGTGTCGAGGGCAAAAGGCCTACCTGAAGAACTGGCAGAGCGCCCTGGCGGGATGCGCGGACAAGCCCACGATGAAAATCGATGGCCTTGTGATCGAAACCGCGGGCACCTTGGCGTATTCGCGCAGCATCCAGCGATTCACCTGCACCGATTCGAAAGGCGCCAAGGCCGCCCTCACGCTGCGCGCCACCGACATTTACCGCAAGCAAGACGGCAAGTGGTTGATCGTGCATGAGCATTATTCCGTGCCGGTCGATCTCGACACCGCGAAGGCGGATCTGAACTCGAAGTCCTAGATCCGACGGGAACGCTTCAATTAGCCCGCGGCGAGAGGTATTTTCCGGCGCAAAACAAGCGTGGCCAATTCCAGTAGCCATAAGCGGCCAATCGCCGCTATACTGCCGCGCAATGGGGTCAACCCCCGTCTCGCGTGGGACCGGCGGAATCAGCGCTGTCGCGCCTCGACTTCGCGGGTTACGCTCCACCAGGGAGGGCGCGTGGCGAGTTACGTACTATTTGGGAGCGTCGAACCGAAGTTCCAGCCTATGAGCTCACGCCGATTTACAGTTGGACGCGCTACGACCTGCGATATCCCTATCGCGGACGACTCGGTCAGCCGGGTTCACGCCGAAATTCAGCTCCTGGGCAACGATCGAATGCTGGTGCGCGATCTCGGCAGCCAGAACGGTACCGTGCTGCTCCGCCAGGGACGCGAGTTTCGGCTTGGCGAGGAAACGATCTTCTTGACCGACACGCTGCGCTTTGGCGAAGTGTCGCTGCTCGCGCGTGATAGTCTTCGAGGCATTGTCGAGTTCGGCTGGGGAACCGGCGGCCCCACCCGTCGCCGCGCGGCGGGCTCCTCCGCAAAAGGCGTCCGGCGGGGAAGCGGCGGTGGTGCGCTGCGATTGCGGAGCGGTCAAACCGCGCGGCCAGCGCTGCCCAGTCTGCGGTGAATGACGCGAGCTGAGGAAAATGACTTGAGCTGAGGAGAGGAGTGACCTTCGATGAGTCAGCCACAGCAAGCGGTGCCGGCGCGTCCCGCTCAACCGCAAGCGCCGATAGGGTCCGGAACGCCCGCACCGCCGTCAGGACACGGCCAACACGCGCGACTCCGGGCAACGCCCGATCGGCGCACGGTGATGCTGCTGTCGCTCGGTGCGGCAATTGCGTTCATTATCCTGCTCACGATCATCTTTCCTAAAAATAGCCACGGCGCCGAGATTCTGACCGACTACAGCAAGTACTCGCACTTCCCCTATCCGTTCACGATCCAGAATCTCGAGCACGTGCTGTTTTTCATCGGACTTGGCGAATTGTTCGTGCGATGGCGCAGCGCTAAAAACGAACACGCCTTCGCGGAAATGCATCTGTTGCCCGAGGATCAGGAGACGGTCCTGCAGCAGGCCGACCTGGCCCCAATCCGCCGCCGCGTTGCGCACATGTTTGGCCGCGAGCATGGCTTCCTGCCGTACCTTATCGATGTGTGCATCCTGCAATTCCAGTCGGGCCGCTCGGTCGAACAGGTGGTGGGCGTGATGAATTCGAGCCTCGAACTGATCGAGCATCGGGTCGACCTTCGCTACGGGCTGATTCGTTACATCGCCTGGTTAATCCCGACGGTAGGATTTATCGGAACCGTAGTAGGCCTCGGCGGATCGCTCGCGCTGGTGCCGGAAAACGGCAACATCTCGATCTATGAAATCGCACAGGCGTTGTCGCTCGGATTCAACTGTACTATGGTCGCGCTGATGGAAAGTGCCATCCTGGTCTTCGTGCTCTACCTCGCGCAGGAGAAGGAAGAGACGGGGATCAATCTCGCGGGCACCTACACGCTGCGCAACCTGATCAATCGGCTGTACGAGGGACAGCGTTGAAGCCGCGCAATCGCGAGGTCAATATCTTCAACATGTCGGTGCTCGACCTGCTGACCGGCGCGCTCGGCGCGTTCTGCTTTCTGACTCTCGCGCTGTTTCCCTCCTACTTCAAAGCCACCGCCGCCTCCGCAGCGGGCAAAGCCGATGAAACCAGGGCGGCCGAGGCGCTACAGGCGATGCACGTCAAACTCCAGAGTGAACTGGCAAGCGCCAAAGCCGGGCGACATGGGATGCCGCCGTTCGCGATGGCGTTCGTGACGATGGGCAAGCCGCACGACCCGAACGCATTCTGCGGTGCCTTTCAGGTCACCAATGCGGTTGGCCCGGGCGGCGAAGCCGCGGTCAGACTGCTACCCGACGGCGTGCTCAAAAACGGCTATGACGCCAACCTGCAAATGTTCCTGCTCGCGCCTGGCACCTACGAACTGTCGGTTCAGGCCTATGCGCAGAGCATGCCCTGCGTCTTCATCGTGGACGAATTCGGTGCGAGCGGCACTCGACAGACGACGGCGGACTTCCGGACCGGGACCGCATCTTACATTTTGAAGTTAGACGTGCAGAAGGATGACCTGCAGTTCGCGCAGGTGCTGAAACAGTAATTGAGCGCGTAGCATGACGAGTCGAACCGCAGCGGACGTTCGAATCTCAGCGGAGCGCGCGATGAAGCCGCGCAATCGCGAAGTCAACATCTTCAACATGTCGGTGCTCGACCTGCTGACCGGCGCACTCGGCGCGTTCTGTTTTCTCACGCTCGCGCTGTTCCCATACTACTTCAAGGCCCGGAACGTCTCGGCGGCGGGCGCGGGCGCCGACGCCGCGAACGCCAGCCTGAAGGCCCATAACGAAAGCCTGAAAGCGCAGATTGCCGCCGAAAGGGCCGCTGGCAATCAGATGCCACCGTTCGCGCTGCTACAGCTTAGTTCAAGCAACGTCCAGCGGACCGCAGCCTGTGCCACTTTCGTTCTCAAGTCGACCATTCAGCCTCCCGGAGCGCCACCGGTCGGCTACCGTCCCATCGGCAAGCAGCCCGACGGAAGCTCCTATGGCTTCTACTTGTTTGCCATCCGCCCCGGGCCATATCGCTTCGTGGCGAGCGCGACTCTGACCGCGCCGGGCACCTGTACTATTTCGATTGCAACGGCCAACGCCAATCAACGCTCGCAGCGGCTTGCGATCACGCAAACACAGAATGTTGAATTGGATTTTAACGTCGAGAGCGGCGACTTCTCGGCCAGTCTGTTCGATTGAAGGTGATGTCACGATGGCGATGATAAGATGCAGTCACGGTCACTTCTACGACGCCGCGAAACACACGTCGTGTCCGTATTGCGGCGTTGGCGCGGATGCCGTCGAAGGCAAAACGCGGCGCGTACCCGATCATGCGGGCGCAGGCGGCGCCCGCGCCGGCCGCAGCGGCTCCATCGGCGGTAGCCGCGGCGTCTGCCGATCCCGGGGTGACCCGCGCCGTGTTTCGCGATGCATCGTCGGCGACAAGTCCGGTAGTCGGATGGCTGGTATGCGTAGGAGGTCCCGATAAGGGCCGCGATTTCAGAATCCACGGTGAGAAGAATTTTATTGGTCGCAGCCCGGCGATGGACATCGCGCTAACCGGCGACGAGAGCGTTTCGCGTGATAAGCACGCCTCGGTGGCCTACGATCCCAGACAACGCGCTTTCTGGCTGCTGCCGGGCGAAGCCTCGGGGCTCGTCTATCTCAACGAGCAACTGGTCAACACGCCGACGAAACTGACCTCGCGGGATATCGTCGAAGTCGGCAAAAGCAAGCTGATGTTCTGGCCGTTCTGTGACGACAAATTTCATTGGGAGTGACGGGTTTGTCTACGCGCCCGGCAACGCCCAGGACGTAGGCAAGCGCGAAGACCAACAGGACTCTTTCGGGTTCTCCGATCCTCGCGACACGACGTTCATGACGCACGGCGGGATGCTCGCGCTCGTGGCCGACGGCATGGGCGGGATGGCGCATGGCGGCGAAGCGAGCCGGCTCGCGGTGCGCGCGTTTCTGCGGCAGTACGCGAGCAAGCAGCTCGGTGAATCGATTCCCCAGGCCTTGGGCCGCGCGGTCGAAGCCGCCGATCGCTCGGTAGTCGAATTCGCGGAGTCGGTCGGCCTCGCGCGCGACGTCGGTTCGACGCTGGTGGCCGCGGCGTTCACGCCGTCCGGATTGTACTGGATGTCGGTCGGCGACAGCGCGCTCTACCTGTGCCGCGATGGAAGCCTGACGCAGCTCAACCATCCGCATACCCTTAGCGCGCGTCTGGCCGAGCTGGTTAAGCGCGGCGATATGTCGCCCGAGGACGCGGCGATCGATCCCGACCGGGACGCGCTCACCAGCTATGTTGGCGCCGGCCCAATCGCCGAGATTGATTCGCCTGGCGAAGGGTTCGTTCTAAAGGCCGGGGACACTGTCATTCTATGCAGCGACGGGCTTTATCGCGCGCTCAGTCACGAGGAAATTTTACGCATCGCGATCGGCGCCGCCGACCCGCAGGAGGCCGCCGACGCGCTCGTCGCCAGCACTCTCGCGCGCGAACTTCCCCATCAGGATAACGTAACCGTTCTGTGCATTAGGATTACGGAAAAGGAAACGAAGTAGGATGCCTCCGGACGAAACCGCGCGGCTTTGCATGGGATGCATGAATGATCGTGGTGAGGCCACGATCTGCGCCATCTGCGGCTTCGACGAAACCAGCCCGCCTTTGGTGCCGCTCCAGCTCGCTCCGCGCTCGCTGCTCAACGATCAATACCTCGTGGGGCGCGCACTGGGAGCCGGCGGGTTCGCGATCACTTACCTCGGCTGGGATATCCGCCTGGCCCGCCGCATCGCGATCAAGGAGTACATGCCGAGCGGGATGGCCAGCCGCTCGATTGATACCAGCCAGGTGGTGCCGCATGGCTCGGCTAAGGACGATTTCAATTATGGCCTCGAACGCTTTCTCGATGAGGCGCGGATGGTCGCGCAATTCGAGGGCCATCCCGGCATAATCGCAGTCACCAATTTCTTTCCGGCCCATGGCACCGCGTACCTCGTGATGGAATATCTCGAGGGCACAACCCTGAAAGATTATCTGAAGGACCACGGCGGGCGTCTCGGCTTCAACGAGGCGCTCGGCATCATGACGCCGGTGATGGACGCGTTGCGCGAGCTGCATCGCGTCAACGTCCTCCATCGCGACATCAGCCCCGACAATATCTACGTCACCGCCGGAGGACAGGTTAAGCTGCTCGACTTCGGCGCGGCGCGTCAGGCCCTGCGCGATCGAAGTCAACGGCTGTCGGTCATTCTGAAGGTTGGCTACGCACCGGAGGAGCAGTACCGCAGCACTGGAAACCAGGGACCGTGGACCGACGTTTATGCCGTCGGCGCGACCTTTTATCACATTCTCACCGGCTCGATTCCACCGCCGTCGATCGACCGCCTGGTCGAGGACACGATTCAGGCGCCGAGCGTGGCCGGCTCCGATATTCCGCCCGCCGCCGAGCAGGCCCTGATGACCGCGCTTGCGGTCAAGGCCGCTCAGCGCTATCCGACGATCCAGGATTTTCAAGCCGCTCTCGGCGTTGCGCAGGGCGGCCAGCCGCCGCCCCCGCCGCCATATCCGGAACCCGACCCTGACCCGCTAGAACTCGCCGGAAAGCAACCGCCGTGGGTGAAACCCGCGGCAGGCGCCTTGGTCATCCTAATCGCAATCCTGGGCGGGTTCCTGATTTTCCACCGCCAGCCTGGTCAACCTGACGCGCAGCCGAGTGCGGTGGCGGCTCAGCCGAGTGTAGCGGCGGCCCAACCGAGCGTGGTTGCGGCTCAACCGACCACTCAGCCATCCGAGTCCTTGGCCAACTCAAGTCCCCCTACTCCCTACGCGGCGCCTACTCAGGCCGACGTTCCCGAGGCGGTGGATAGCCGATTGATTGGGACCTGGATCGCGACGGTGGCAACACCGAGGGGTCCGCTTCATCTGCGCTTCGTTCCGAGCAACGATGGCACGTATCGGACGGGCCTGAGATTGGGGGCGGTACTGTTGCCCGATGACATCGGCAGCTTCCAGGCGGTGCATGGCTTGTGGTCTCGCCTCGGGCAAAATGGCATATCCGACCATGGCAGATACTACTTCAACGGTCCCAGCCAAGTGACCTTTACTACGACGTTGGGGCCACCGGTAACTTATCATCGCGAGTATTCGACGGATGATTAAGCGGAGTCCATTATTGGAGTGTCGAGAATCCGTGGCGGCAGGTAAGCTGCTACTCAATAGGGCTCATCGTGACCCACAACGTCGACTACAATAAAATTCCCATCAAAAGTCCGGACCAGATCGCAAAGTTACGCGAGGCCGGCCGTATCGCAGCGCGCGTTTTGCAGGACTTGGCCCCGCATGTGAAGCCTGGCGTCACGTCGAGGAGAATTAACGAAATCGCCTATGATCTGATCGTCAACAAATATGGCGCGGACGTCGACCGGGAGGATTTGTCCGGGTTCGACTCCAGCAAATACGCCTGCATTTCGATTGCTCATAACGAAGTCGTTTTCAGCGGAGAACCGAGTGACATTCCGCTCAAACTGGGAGATCTCTTTGGCGTTGACGTCAGCCTCAAGAAAGAAGGATGGTGCGGCGACACACACCGTACGTGGATCGTGGGCGATGAAACCTCCGCGAAGGCGCGACTGCTCACCGCGGTGGGATACCAGGCTATGTGCCTCGGAATCAGCCTGATGCGTCCCGGCGCGGAACTGCAAGCGGTCGCCGAGCGGGTCCAGGCGTACGTCGAATCCTATGGCTTCGCGATGCTGCGCGTGGACAGCGCCACCTCGCACTCGATCGGTCAGGTGCATGCCGACGGCTGGCTCATTCCGTATTACAGGGACGACCGGAATATCGGCCGCGTGCTCGGCAAAGGCATGGTCGTATCGGTCGAGCCGTTTATCTGTGCCGGCACGGGGGCAGGTTTGCGGCTGGCCAATGCCACAAAGTCGGCGGTCACCGCAGACAATTCACTCGCCGTCTATTGGGAGCATGTCGTCGCAGTGACCGACACCGGTTGCGAGGTCCTGGATCTCAGGGACGGCGAAGACGTGACGTTTTACGAGGGTTCCGTCCGTACCTAATGGACTTGATGCGGTCGGCCTTGGGTTAGATGCCGAGGCCGGAATCGCAGCGCTGGCACGTAAAATGCTGATTAACCTGGGCCGTTCCCGGAGCACAAACACCTTCTTGATATCCTGGCAACCCGAAGTGCGAGAGAAAGCGAAGCAAATCTGGCTCAAGCCCGAAACGCCTGTCAATGTCAGCAGTGCACAGCGAGCTGGTCGAAAGAGCGGAGCGGGGTGGTCGAAAGATGAGCACTGTGCACGCGAAGTGGCACGCCGGCGATTTCATTCGCTCGGCTGACTAGGGATTTATGCGCATAGAAGCGTCTCAATGGGATCACCTGGTGCAGGAAGGGCGAGTGCATCGCTCGCTCTACACCGACCCCGCGATCTTCGCGCAGGAAATGATCAAGATTTTCGGCGGGACATGGGTTTACCTGGGCCACGAGACCGAACTCAGCAAGCCCAACGATTTCGTCCTGCGCAATTTAGGATTGCGTCCAATCATCCTGACTCGCGACGGCAGCGGCAAAATCAATGCTCTTTTCAACCGATGCGCGCATCGCGCCGCCACCGTGTGCCGCCAACGCGAGGGTTCGGCGCGCTATTTCACTTGCGGGTATCATGGATGGACCTATAGCAACAGCGGTAAATGCGTCTCGATACCCGGCGACGACGCCTACGGACCTGACTTCAAGCCCGAGACCTACAATCTGGCGAGGATTCCGCGTCTGCAGACTTACCGTGGATTTATTTTCGGCACGCTGAATCTCGAAGCGCCTGACCTGCTCGAGCATCTCAGTGCGGCACGGCTGCTAATCGATGAATGGCTGGACCGCTATCCGCGCGCGGACGTAGTGGTGCGCAGTTCCGCTCATCGGCTGATCATGCGGGCCAACTGGAAAACGGTCTATGACAACGCGGGTGACGGCTATCATCCGCCTTTTTCGCATCGCTCGCTGCTACTGATGACCGCGCGCCGGCATGGCCCTGACCTCGACATGTCCTACTACGGGACGAGCGCTCCTGACGATTGCGCTATGTACACGCAGTCGCTCGGCAACGGCCACACCTTTATCGATCAGCGGCCCGAGATGCATGCTGAATCCGCCTGGAAGCGCCAGCGGCCGCAGCCCGGGCGCGAAATCTACGAGGCTCAGCTTCGTGAACGGGTGGGCGACGAGGAAGCCGATCGGCTGCTGGAGGTAGCGGTCGGCTCCGGGATGAACCTCAATATCTTTCCCAACCTGCTGATGATCGGCAATCAGATCCAGGTGGTTGAGCCGCTGGCGGTCGACCGGGTCCAGGTGACGTGGTACGCAACCACGCTGGACGGCGTGCCGGAGGAAATCAATGTCCTGCGGATGCGAACGCAGGAGGATTTTCCAAATTTCGGCGAAGTTGACGACGGTGCGAATTTCGAAGGGTGCCAGCAAGGCCTTGCAATTCCCGAACTGGAGTGGCTCGATATCAGCCGCCATCTGCACACGGGCCGTGAGCGCTTCGACGCGCGGGGCGTCCTAACCGGTCCTATCAGCGACGATCTTCATCTCCGCGCGTACTATCAGGAATGGAAACGGCTGATGAGCGCGGAGCTGAACCTTACGGTGGGATAGTCGAATAGGGGATTGGCTTTCGTGGCGAAGGATGAATCAAGCGCGCTCGGACCCTCCAGTTACGTCGATGACGCGCTCTACGAGCGGTTGATCGGGCTCGACAAGCTATGGAAAGAGCCGGGGGATCCGCCGCCGCCCGAACTCGAACGGCTGTGCGAGAATTTGATCAAATGCGAGGCCCGGCTGATCGATGATGGCCAACTGGAGCAATGGTTGACCCTTTTCAGCCGCGATTGTGTCTACTGGATACCCGCAAGGCCCACCAGCGATCCTCGCGGCGAAGTGGCGGTTGAATTTCACGACCGCCGCCGCCTCGTGGATCGCATTGCCCGCTTGCGCAGTGGAGCCGCATATTCCCAGATTCCTCCCACCCGAACGTGCCATTTGTTGACTAACATCGAAATGTTCGTAGTTGGCGCAAACGAGATCGGAGCCAGGGCGAACTTCCTTATACAGACCTACCGTCTCGACGTGTACCGGACGTTGGCCGGATGGTGCGGGTATCTTTTTGTGCATGACGAAGGAGCCTGGAAAATCGGCATGAAAAAGATCAACCTGCTCGATTGTGATCAGGGCCAGGAGAACATCAGCTTCGTGCTATAAAAGCGCCCGCCGGTTGACGCCGGCGGCAAGCAGTGAAGGTAATCCGGGCTCGACCTTGGTGGCTGCGACAAAAATATCGTCAGCGGAGTGATGAATGGCCAACTCGGATCAGATGAAGCCGTCAGGCCTCGAACGCCCCCAGTTCATCGATCGCCACGGCCTCTGGACGAATGCGCAAAAGGAGCACGTGCGATGGATCAAGGAAACCATCGCACGCGACGAGATCACTTCCGTACGGCTCGTGTACTGTGATCAACACGGGATAGCACGAGGCAAAACCCTGACGGCGAGATACTTTCTTTCCGCCCTGGAGCGCGGATACGCGATCACCAGCGCGCTCTTCGCCTTTGACACCGCAAACGAGATCGTCTTCCCGGTTTTCAGCGGTGATGGCGGTCTGCCGTTCGCCGAAGCCGGCGGCACGGGCGACCTGATTATGGTTCCCGGACCCGTTGACGTTCCGCGTTTTGCCATGGGTTGAAAAGACGGCGTGGGCGCTCTGCGACCTCTACCTGCCCGACGGAAACCCGGTGCGCATCGTGCCGCGGTATGTTTGCCGGCAAGCGCTAAACGAGTTGCAGGAGAAGGGATTCTCGGCGTTGACGGGGCTCGAGGTCGAGTTTTACGTAATGAAACTCGAGGATGCGCGGCTGCGCCCCGAGCAATCCGGAAAACCGCCGGATCCTCCGCAGGTAAGCCCGTTGGCGCATGGATTTCAGTACCTGGCTGAATTGAAGATCGATGAAATGCAGCCGATCCTCGAAACGCTGCGGGAAAATCTCGAGGCCCTGAAGCTTCCGATCAGGAGCCTCGAGGTGGAGTGGGGACCGAGCCAATGCGAAGTCACGTTTGAACCGGGAGCGGGAATGGGCCCGGCCGACGACATGTTGCTGTTTCGGACGGCGGTCAAGCAGATTTGCCGGCGCCACGGCTACCACGCGACTTTCATGTGCTGGCCGGCGGTGCCTAACGCTTACGCCAGCGGCTGGCACTTGCATCAGTCACTTTCCCTTCTTTCGACCGGGGAGAACGCGTTCGTCTCTTCCGACGCGTCGCGGCCCCTCTCGGACGTCGGCCGGTTTTTCGTCGGTGGACTGTTGCGGCATGCGAGCGCCGCATGCGTCTTCAGCAATCCAACAATCAACGGGTATAAGCGTCTGCGGCCCAATTCGCTCGCGCCCAACCAGGCGACCTGGGCCAGAGACAATAAAGGCGCGATGATTCGCGTGGTCGGCCGACCGATGGATCCCGGAACGCACCTCGAAAATCGAGTGGGAGAACCGGCGGCCAATCCCTATTTGTACCTGGCATCAAACGTGGTCGCCGGCCTGGACGGGATCGACCGGCGTATCGATCCGGGTGAGCCCAGCACCGATCCCTACGCGGAAACCAATCGCGAACCACTGCCGCGCTCGCTGATGGATGCGGTGGCGGCTCTCCGTAAAGACGAGTTGTTTCGCGCGAAAATGGGTGACGATTTCGTAAACTACATACTCAAGCTCAAGCAATTTGAGATCGACCGGTTTCTCTCGTACGTGACCGACTGGGAACATCGAGAGTACTTCGAAATGTACTAAGTACTCGAAGGGGTGGGCCTGGTCCTCGCGCGTATCTAATCCGCGAGGCTGTTGGGAGAGCCGATCGAGGCGCCGTCGGATCGAGCCCCGCTTTCGTCCGAAGCTCTGTCCGCCATGGTTCCACGAACGCCGAAGCTGCGGCAGCGGCCGTTCGAGCATAGTCTCGAGGTCCCGCACGCTGGCGTCATATATTGAACAAAGCAGCTCGCGCGACCGCGGCTCGATCGGGGGCTTGCTCCCGCTCTTCAGAAACATCTTTTGATAGATCCACCATCCGCGAGTCCGCGGAATTCCGGATCGGTTGAGCATGCGCAGCAAATTCATCCCCGCGAGCCGGCGGATAAATTCGCTACGCGGTATCGCATAGGCATTGTGTGCGACGGAAGTATCGATCCTCTCAATTGGCGCAATACCAACTTCGAGAAACTCCGCAACCTCCTTAAGTATCGCCGTCGGCGAGCGTACGAAATCCTCGAACAGCAGAATCTTCACCCGCGATTTTCCGAAAGTTTGCAGATAGCGGCGAACGTGCTGCGCGTACAGTCCGGGAGTGATGTAGAATCCACGTTCGACATAAATCGACGAAACTCCCAGGCTTCGATCGGGGCGGCGCAGGTCCTCGGCGAGAGCGTCCTGGAAGGGGAGGTGTTGGGCGCCGTCGCGAAACTCCATCAGGTAGTGCGAGTAGGCGCGCTGCACCGGGTCGCGCAGGATGATTATGATTTTGGCGGCGGGCGCGACGGCTTTGATTTTTGCAGGCACGTCGGGATACCAGAGGTACGACGTACTGCAGTCGCCGATCGCCGGAAAACCGTCGGCGTTTCGATACAGGCTGAGATATTTCTCCCGCCTGGCGGGCATTTCCGTCACTAAGCGCAGAAAAGGTCTTGGCCAGCGCGCAGCCGGCATCTGACAGAAAAAATGCGGACTTTTGGTACGGGAGAGAAACACTTCCGGATGTTGCGACAGGTACGCGTAGAGCGAGGTAGTCCCCGATCTCATCGCGCCAACAATATAGAAATTGGGCCAGATTTCTTTCATAGCAGGGGCCACAGTGTCATGAGCCATCCGATGCTGGAAGCGAATCACGGGTTGAAGTGTGGCGAGAAGACCGGCTGGATAGGCTGGCGAGGTTCATGGCGGCGCACCCTGGACTACGGCGATACTACTCGCGCCAGTCACGGGAGTGATGCGCCGTCTAGTAGGCACTATCGGCACGGGCCGGCGCTGCCAACTGAAGGAGCGCCGGCATGACGACGATGGTCGCCAGCAGAATCATCGTGGCGCCGAGACACAGTATTGCGCCGAGGCTGGCGATCGCATGTGAAGAGGCAACGGTGAGCGCCGCGAATCCGGCGATCGTGGTCAGCGACGAAACCGTCACCGATTTCCCAATCGAGGTGCGCAAAATTGACCGCGAATGATGGCCTTCTTCGCGCCACCGGTAGAGCATATTGACGCCATTGTCGACTCCGGTGCCGATGATCACGGGCAGCGCGAAGAGGTTCGCCGGATTAAAGCTCCATCCGGCGAGGCCCATTACACCGAGGGTCCAGATGCCGCCCAGCAGCAGCGGCGTGACCGCGAGCACGGTGCCGCGAATGCTGCGGAGATCGAACAGCAGGTAGATGACAACCGCGAGTAGGGCAATCGCGGCCGCGTCGGCACAGCCGTGGCGAATCGAGTCCGCGATCGCATCGTCAAAGACAGGGTTGCCGGTGACATCCGGATCGACCGCACGGAGCGCGTTCACGAAGCGTTCGCGGTTGCCCGCGTGCTCGAAATCGCCGTGCGGATAGATGCGCACCAGGTAACTGCCCGAACGTCCGATGAAGCGCGTCCGCAACTCCGGAGAGATCGCTTGCGGGAACGCCACCGCCGCGTCGATCGCACCTTTGAGCTGGAGTAAGGTCTCGCGAAACCCGGCCGCCATCGCCCGGTCGTAGTCCAGAAACATGTTGGGCTGTGCGCGCATCCGGGTGATCGCCTGCGCGAGCAAGAGATTGGCACGCCGCAAATCGGGGCGATCCCGCGCCGCCAGAAATTGCATGATGCTGGCCTTCAGGAATTCGAGTTCGTAGGCGAGCGCCGCCGGACTGGGGTTGGGTGCGGGGCTTTTGACTTCGATCGGATCGGTGAGTGCGCGAAGTTGTAAAAGGCTGGAGAGACGCTGGTTATCGTCGTTGGGAAGATAGTCGGAAAGAGTCTCGACCTCCGCGACCTCGGGCACCTTGCGAAACCGGGCCGCGAGATTGTCCGCGGCAACGGACGATTTCGCGAGGGCGACGGCATACGTATCCCCGCGTTCGCCGTCGGCGCGCAGTTTTTCCTCGAACCGAAATGCCGTTCCGCCGCGAGACTGCAGATCGAGCAAGGCGCCGTCGTAACGCACCCGGCCGATAGCACAAGATGCAACGACGCTCACGACGGCCGCCAGGCCGGCTATCGTGTACGGAAAATCCAATAGAGGGGTGGCTGGCAATCGCTCGCGTGCGCCAGGTTCTGGCGGCATCGGTGCCGAGCGTAGTCGAGCATGCGAGCGAACGGCGATCAGGCTCGGGAGCACCAGCAGGGCGGCGACGCAGCATAGGATCAGTCCGGCGGCCGACGACAGCGCGAGTTCGGCGATGGCTCTGAAACCGATCCGGGCCTCGACCAGCAGGGCGAACGACATCGCGAGGCACGAAGCGATCACTCCACCGCCGGTCCTGACAAGTGCGCGTCCAAGCGCATGGTCCGCGGAATTGCCGCGGTCCCGCACCTCGTCAAAGCGGGCGACCAGGTGGATGGAAAAATTGACGCCGATGCCGATCAGAATGCTGACAAAGGCGGCCGACAGGAAATTGAGATGACCGACCGCGAGCGTTATGAAACCAAACGACCAGGCGATCCCGGCCAACAGGGAGATCAATACCAGGGTCGCCTCCAGCGCACCGAAGGACACGGCCAGCAGAATAATGTTGCTGGCGATGCCTAAAACCGACGCTACTCCGAGGTCGTGCACGGTCGAGCTCATCAGGTCTTTCTGAAGCGCGGGGCCACCGGTCAAACCAGCGTCGACGTCGGGAAACAGAGCGCACGTGGTGACAACGATCCGAGCGATCGCGTCGCGCGCATGCACCGCGTTGGCATCGCCTCCCGCGCGCCCAATCTGCATCATTAGATAAGTGCCGCCGGTGCTGACGAGATAACCGTGCTCGAAGAACGATCCGTGATGGACGGTGAGGAATCGGTCCCACGGTAATTGAGGGTCCGGGGCCGCGTTGCCGGCGTTCATGCCTTCCAGCGTTGCAATCACCGGCTGGAGATTGAACTTCGACGCGGGAGCGGCGTGAGGGTCGGCGTGCGCGCCCATCGCGATCATCATGCGTTCCATCATCACGCTGCGCGCCTGCTGATTCACCTGATGGAAAAAAGTGGCCAGGGTCGGATCGGAAGCGTAGGCGTGCACGAGGGCGCGATCGCGCGAAAGCCGATCGAGGAGCGCCGCGAGCTGGCGATTATCGAGGAAGCTGATGGCCGAGGCTGCGACAGCCGTGTCAGAGCGATAGAAAACTCCGGCCACATCGTGGGAATCCCGGCGTAGATTCGCGGCCACCCGATCGGCGAGTTGTTCGGCACGCTCGCGATTGTGCCGATCGATCACGACTACCAGAGTCCGCCGGTCGGGAAATTCCTGCTTGTAGGCGAGATAGTTGCGCTGGTCCCGCCCGGCCGTGCCGGCGACGTTGGCCTGGCCGGCTTCAATTTGGAGGCGCGCCCGCGCATAGAACACGCTGATGATGGCGGTCAGGAGGCAGAGCATCAGGACCAGCCGTGGCCGCCGGGTGTTTAGCCAGACGAGACGAAGTAAGGTGCGTTCGCGAAGCCTGTGTGGCGCCGGGCGGAGGCGTCCCCGTGCCTTCCGCCCGGTCCAACCCAGGAGTGAATTAATTGGCGGTACCCGCAAGCCCAATCGCCTTAGGGGTTCCGATGTTAGCGCCGTAGGTGAAGGGCGCGGAGAGGCTCCCGGTGAGCATCGTGCCCTTCTTGGTTGCCATCGGCGGCGCGAACTGCAGTTTGTCGGTGCAGGAGGCTTTCGCCTTCAGGATCTTCCCTGAGCAGTTGTCGAGAAGAGTGAGAAACGAACCGTTTCCGTTGAGGACCAGCGTTCCCATCGTCAACGCTACCGTAGTCTCATTTTGGATGGTAACCGTCGCGTTCTTAGTGGTACCCGGCTTGGTCGCCGCGAACTTCACCAGTGCGGGAGCAGTCAGCGTCGCCGCCTTACCGTTACCGAAGAGAGTGACCGTGGCAGACAGCGTCTCTTGTGCGGATGACCTGCCATAAGGGACGGCGAGCGATCCGCTGAGTGGTCCCGGGACCGCTGGCGAGTAGACGAGGTTCACGTTGCAGGAGGCTGTAACCTTGATGGTCTTGTTGGAGCAGGTGTCCTTCCTGATGCTCACACTAACCGGGACGGTCGCCTGCCCGACGACCGCGGCGACCTTTGAGTTGTTGGTTAGCGTCACGACGTTCACGGCGCTTGATCCGGTCGCGAAGACCTTGCCAAAGGCGACAGTGGTTTCCTTCCTGGTGAGCACCGGATTTGGAAGCGAAACGGGGAGCGCGCCATTGACCAATACTTCCATGATCGCCGAGACGCCAAAGTCGGCAGACTGCAGAACCGCGTCGGGCCGATTATCGCCATTGAGATCGGCGACCATCAGCGAGGATTGAGATACTCCGACGGGCAATAGCTGGGTTCGAGGAAAGGTGCCGTTGCCCGCGCCGAGCAATACTTCGGATGGCGTAGCGCCGCAGCACGCGGTAATCAGGAGGTCGGGATTGCCGTCGGCGTTGAAATCGCCGATGCCGATCCCGGTCAGACCAAAGTCGCTGGGGATGAGCGTGCTTGGTGCCTTGAAGGTGCCGTTTCCGTTGCCTTTGAAAAGAAGCAGCGAGGTGGTGAAGGTCTTCGGGTTGGTAGTGCCAAGGATCAGATCCTGGTTGCCATCACCGCTGACGTTGCCTACGGCCAGCGGCCCGGGGGAAGTGCCAACTCCGCTGATTGGCATGGCTGCTTTGAAGGTGCCGTCGCCCTTACCCAGATAGACCTTCACGGAACCGGGTACGACAGGATTGGCCTCCGGGGATCTGCTGTCGGAGACGATGAGGTCGGTGAAGCCGTCCTTGTTGACATCCGCGGCAGCGATCGCAGTCGGATTCGAGGGCGCGGCGATCGCTTGGGCGGCGCCGTAGTGGCCGGTGCCGTCGTTGGATAACAGGTAAACTCCGCCCGGGCCGGCGACCACGGCGTCGATGTTGTTTGGTCCGCGGCCCGTGGCGTTAAAGTTGCCCAGCGTCAATACTTTGGCAGTCGAATTAAACGAATACTGCGAGGGCGTTTGGAAAGTGCCGTCGCCATTGCCAAAGGCGACCGCCAGCGTCCCGCTGGTCCCGTCCAAATTGGTTGACGCGATGAACGCGGCGAGATTGCCGCTGTCAGGATCGGCGAGACCGGCGGCCAGCAATCCGGCGCTGGGAATCGTGGTCTTGGGACCAAGGGTGAAGGCGCCTTTGCCGTCCCCGGTTAGGACCTGGAGGAACGAGGATCCGTCGGAGGGTGTGATTCCGTTCATCAGCACGTCGGGAATCTTGTCGCCGGTGAAATCTCCGATGGCGAAGCCCGCGGCCCAATTATCCCCGCTGGGCGCGACGTATGCCGGAACGCCGGCGAAAGCTCCTGTACCCTGGCTCATCAGGTAGTAACCGATGCCGCCGGTGTTGATGTCGGGGCCGTACAAGTCGGGACTGACCATGCCCGTAACCAGGTCGGGATTGCCATCGCCGTCGAGGTCCACGGCGCCCTGCTCGATTGTGCCGAAGATTCCGGCGTAACTCGATTGGAGCGTGAAAGTGCCGTCGCCATTGCCGAGATAAATCGAGGTGACGCTGGTGGTCAAGTCGGTTAACGCGAGATCGGCCTTGCCGTCATCGTTGAAATCGGCGGTCGCCAGAATCCCGTTGCTCGGGAATCGAAGGCCGGCCGCGGCGGTGAAGTTGCCGTGCCCGTCGCCGAGCAGGATACGGCCTCCGAAGGCAAGGTCCAGATTGTTGTCGTTGTTGGTATTGAACCGGGCGATGACCAGGCTGGCGCCTTGGATTCCCGCCAGAGCGCCGTTGGCGGGTTCTGTAGTAAGGGTGCCATCGCCGTTGCCTTGCAAAACCTGGACGCCATCGCCGGCCGCCACAACGTCGAGATGGCCGTCACCGTTAACGTCCGCAATCGACAGATTTTCGGCTGAGATGCTCAAGGGGTATTTGACGGCCTTCTTAAATGTACCGTCGCCATTGCCGACCAGAACCGAGACGACGGATCCGGAATTGGTGTAATCGAGGACGACGATATCGCCGTTGCCATTACCAAGATCGGCGATCGCCAGGTACAGAGGGATAGAACCGGTACCGGCGGTTGGGTAGTTAGTGGTGCTTTTTACGTCGGTGGAACCGTTCGAGACGAAGACGTTAACGCCGCTTGTTGCTCCGTTGGCATTGTTGAGTATTGCGACGACATAGTTGCCGGCGGCAGTCCGTTCCACGGCGCCGCCATATTGGCCGGAAGCGCCGGGAAAGTCTGACGGACATCCGTCGGGAAATACATCGGCCTTGGAGTTCAGCAGCGCCTCTGCGTGAAGGACGTCCTCGTAGTTCGGGATAGTCGACACGACTTTGTTGGGGCTTGCCGAATTGATGGTCGTCGAGGTCAGGTGACAGTTGGTCTCGCGCTTCAAGTACACCCGCTGCGTGACGGGTTGGGTCAGATCGGTTGGCGCGGTGAAAGTATTCTCACCCTGGAAATTGGCCAGCGGCGGGGCGCCCGCCGCGAAGGCCTCGGAGGTGTGAAACAGGCGGCCGATCGCGGAAGTCCCGCCGAACGCGAAGAGCGCGATCGCCGCCGCGGCGCAAGCCTCGGCGACGATCGTAAGGAGCCGGATACGCCTGCCCCAAGTGTTACCATGACGCGTTGGATGGCGCTTCGAACTATGGCTTATGTTCATCTTTAGCACGCCTTGACGCTTAATTTTCATCAATCTGCCGAATTTAGCACTTGGTTACGGCAAGCGGAAGACACGACGTGGCACAGGACGGCCGTCCACGGTACGGCCCTCGAAACAGGGGCACAGCGACCTATTCGGCTATTTGGAGAACCGGATTCTGATGCCGGATTCAGGCAGACTTCAGCAGGGTGTCAGACAGGCGCGACACGCGATTGTGGATAGCGAAGGGCAGCTATGGATTCGTTAGACCTGTGCGTAAACCTGCGCGCCCGGCTGGCTGACCCAGGTGAAAACCGCGCCGCCAGCCATGAGGACCGCGGTCCCAAAAAACACTATCCGCATTCCGGCGTGTCCGCCGACAAAGCCGCCCAGAAGCGGCCCCGCGACCTGCCCTACATACTGGGACGAAGTCGCATAGCCGAGAATTCTCCCGGTGCTGCGGTCCGGAACATTGTGCCGGATAACGCTGTTGATGCACGGCAGCAGCCCGCCGAGCGACAGGCCCATCAGGAAGCGCAGGCCGACGAGCTGCCAGCCCGCGGTCACGTAAGCCTGAGGGATCAACAGAAGCGCTGACATCGCCAGGCTGCCGACGATGACCCGCCCGTGCCCGATACGGTCGGCAAGCCTGCCCAGCCGCGAAGCGGAAAGGATACTGCCGAGAGCGGCCGCTGACATGACGATTCCGGAGATGAGCGTAACGCGGGAGGCAGCTTCGATCTGCGCTACGTAGAGGGTGATGATTGGCTCGATCGACATATTGGCTAGCATCAGCAGGCCCCCGGTCACCAGCATCGCGCTGACCAGACGCTTGTTGCGCAAGGCCGCCCATCCTTCGCCCGACGCCGCTTTTTTCTCTTCGATCGGCCGCTTCTCTTCCTTGACAAGAACCGTGGTCGCGATGAAGGTCAGGAAGATCAATCCCCCGGCCATCCAGAATGTGCAGCGGATACCGATGATTGGCGGCAACACGCCTCCAATCAGCGGCCCGGCGAGGTTGCCCGCCATGATTCCCGTCGACAACATGCCCAGCGCCCAACCGGATCGCGCCCTCGGCGTTTGCGCGGCGATAAGAATGATCGAACCGGAAGAGTAACCACCGGTCAGCCCGGCGAGGAACCGCAGGGCAACCAATTCCCGGACATTGTAGGCCATCCCGATGAGCGAGATGCTGACCGCCATGCCAAAACTCGCACGCAGCAGCATGAGCTTGCGGCCGTATCGGTCGCCGAGACGTCCCCATAGAGGAGCCACCAGAGCGGCGGCAAAAAAAGTCGCACTGTAGGCGATACCGGACCATAGTGCGATCCCCGCATGATCCGCGACCCCGAGTTCCTGGACGTAGAGCGGCAAAAAAGGCAGTAGCAGGGTCATCCCGATGATGGTGGTGAAAGAGCCGAGCAGGCAGACCACCAGGTTCCTTCGCCAATACCCATCTTCCGCCCGCTCTTCACCATCCGGCGCCGGGATGCTTGCTACGTCCAACGAGATAATTCCGGCTGCATCGGTTTTTCCAAGTGTCCTCCTCGACCGCGCGAACGGATCTGGATATTACAAATAGCAGTATACTTAACTTCGTCGGAGGCTTCGCGCGCGATACGCTGACGTGCCGCATAGCGCGTCGTGCGGGGCAGGGATATCACGGATTTACGGGTTGTCACGCTCTGACGGTGATGGAAGAAACTTTCCGCGTCAGAGCCCGAGGCCGCTCAGTCCGGGATGATCCGCCGGGCGAGGTCCCGAGCGCTCCCACAGAAATTTGCGCTCGTCCGTGCGGATCGGTACGTCGTTGATACTGGCGTGTCGAGCGCTCATCAGGCCACTTTCGTCGAATTCCCAGAGTTCGTTGCCATAGCTGCGGAACCAGCGGTCTTTGTCGTCGTGCCATTCGTAACAGAAGCGGACGGCGATCCGGGCTTCACCAAAGCTCCATAGTTCCTTGATGAGCCTGTACTGGGATTCCTTTTTCCACTTGCGGGTCAGGAACTCGATTATCGCCGGACGGCCCCGCAGGAACTCGCTACGATTCCGCCAGCGGCTGTCCGCCGTATAGGCAAGGGCCACCTTCGCCGGGTCGCAGGTGTTCCAGGCGTCTTCCGCTCTGCGGACCTTCACGGTCGCGGTTTCCAGCGTGAACGGCGGCAAGGGTGGGCGATATTCGGACGGGTTGTTCATGTGGCAGGTTATCAGCGAGTCTTAGGTCGTTCGGCTCGCACCGCTCGCCGGCAAGCTATTCGATGAGTGTCGCCCTTTTCAAACATTTTGGCCATGATAATAGGCCCTTGTTGGCCGTAATGATGGGCGCTGTAAGCGAGTATACTGGGGAGATATGTCGCGAAAAAGCAAAATCTTTACGATTATAGCGACGGCTGGCGGCGTCATATTTGGCAGTCTGGTGATCCTCTACCTTATGGGCCGGTTCACCATCCGCATCGACAGCGACCTCGTTCGTTATCACGTTATAATCGGCGAGCTGCAGGAAATCCTTTCAACATTAAAGGACGCCGAGACCGGACAGCGAGGGTATCTCCTCACCGGTAAGGACGACTATCTCATACCCCACGACCGGGCGGTTGCACGCATTCATCAGGAGTTTGAAACCCTGGAAGCCAGAGCGAGAGCCGGCGAGCTTTCGGTCTCGGATGTAGACGAGCTTTGGAAATTATCCAGCCAAAAGCTCGACGAGCTACATAAGACGATTTTTCTCAGGCGCACTCAGGGCTTGCCGGCGGCCTTGGCAGCCGTCGAGACCGACATCGGTAAGAACAAGATGGATTTGATTCGTGCGCTTGTCGCGAAAATGACCACCAACGAAGAGGCGGCACTCGCCAACGCGAGGCGAAAGGCTGACGCACTCGTTTACGAGCGAAATCTGTTGTTCGTACTAAGCACTCTTTTGAATCTCGCAGTTCTCGCCTGGGCCTACCGGCGAATTCGGGAGGAGACAGAGGGTCGCGAGAGAGCGGCGCTCGAAACATTGCGGCAAAAGGAATTACTGGAGGTAACGCTCGCGAGTATCGGAGACGCGGTGATTGTCACCGATATCGCGGGACGGATAACGTTTTTGAATCAGGTTGCCGAAAAGCTGACAGGCTGGAAATTGTCGGAAGCGCTGAAACAGCCTTGCTCAAAGGTATTCAACATCATAAACGAAAGCTCCCGCGAAATGGTCGAGAGCCCGGTCGATAAAGTCCTGAGCTTGGGTACGATCGTGGGGCTCGCCAATCACACCGTGCTCATGCGCAGAGACGGTAGCGAGCTTCCGATTGATGATAGTGGAGCGCCGATAAGAGAGCCTAATGGCACCGTCCGAGGAGTGGTTCTGATCTTTCGCGACTTCTCGGAACATAAGGCCGCGGAACACAAATTGCTCGAGGCGAACGACGCTTTAGAGGCTGCCAATCGCGCCAAGGACCAGTTCCTGGCTGCTTTGTCACACGAGCTAAGAACGCCGCTCACGCCGGTCCTCGCCACCCTGACCAACTGGGAGGCCAGCGATGTGCTGCCAGCTCCCTTTCATGCTGATATCCAGATGCTCCGGCGCAATGTTGAGCTGGAAGCGCGCCTCATTGACGACCTGCTCGATCTGAATCGAATAGTAAGAGGCAAGCTGTCACTCAATTTGGAGCTGATCGATGCTCATGAGCTCGTGCAGTCGGTCGTCAATATGTTTCAGAGCGAGATCAACGCGAAGCAACTCCAGGTCGCGATTGGACTGAATGCCACGCGGCACTACGTCAAAGGCGATTCTGCGCGTTTGCAGCAGGTATTCGGCAATATCCTGAACAATGCGACCAAGTTTACCGAGCGCAGCGGTCATATCTCGATTACCAGTGCGGATGATACGGAAGGGCGGCTGATCCTTACATTCAGAGACGATGGTATTGGCATGACTCAGGAGGTGATCGACCGTCTCTTTCAACCGTTTGAACAGGGGTTTCACGTCAGCAACAGGTATGGAGGTCTGGGACTCGGCATGGCGATCTCCAAAGCGTTGGTGGAAATCCATGCTGGGCTCATAACCGCCGGGAGCGAAGGCCCGGGTCAAGGGGCGGAGTTCACTGTGACACTGCCTTCAATTCATGCATCTACAATGAAGCTGCCAGTCATGTCCGGCGCGCATCCTCGGACCAGACCGAACGTCAAAGGAATAAGGATTCTATTGGTCGAAGACCATGAGGACTCGGCGGAAGTGTTGAGCCGGCTTTTACGCGAAAAAGGCTACTCTGTTGAGACCAGCGCCACGGTGGCTGAGGCGATCCGGTTGGCAACTGAGCAACAGTTCAACCTCGTTGTGAGCGACATAGGATTGCCGGACGGCAGCGGCGTTGACTTGATCCGGCAGATGCGTCGACATTCTTCGGTTCCCGCCATAGCCCTGACCGGCTTCGGGACCGATCGGGATATCAACCGCTACAAGGAAGCGGGATTCGACGCGCACCTGACGAAGCCGGTAAATTTCCAGAAGCTGGAAATGATCATCAACCAGTTTTTCAGCGATGGGAATGGCTAGAGCGCGATTACGGCAATTCTTGCAATCTGCCTGATGCCGGATTGATAGGGACGGCCGTCTGAACTCGGGACAGGGCAACGGTCACGAGTTGCCAGCGGAGTTCCGGTCACCCAGATAACACTCTCGTCACTATTGTCTCTCTCCAATATAGCGCGCCAGAACATTAGCGCGGAGACTGTGGAATGAACCCGCGAGTCGACCGCGCTCGAGGCTCGCTTCCGCCAACAATGCTGATCACACTTAGGAGTAACCAATGTTCTACTTGACTCAATCAACCGCGCGCGCGATTGCGGCAGCGGCCGTGCTTGGCACTTTCGCTTTTGGCATCCCGGTAACGGCGGGCTCGACCGGACTGGCGCAACCATCCGTTGTCAAGGCTCTTCCGGCGCACGAGATCCTTGCGAGTGCTTCCGCATCGCCTGCAACGACGGAGCCCGCATCGACGGCTGCCCAGAACGATCCAGTCGAGGCGCGCATCAAAGAGCTGCACAACAGACTCCATATCACGGAGGCCCAGCAAATTCAGTGGAACAATCTCGTCGCGGTGATGCGAAATAATGCGAAGACCATGATGGATCTGCAAAAGCAAAGGGGCCAGGATGCGAAGTCGATGAGCGCTGTGGACGCGATCAAATCCTACGCCGCGGTCATAGAAGCGCACGAAGCCGGTATGACCAAATTCGTTCCGGCCTTTGAGGCGCTCTATGACGGGATGTCGGATGCGCAAAAGAAGACTGCCGATGCCATGTTTCAGAACAAGGTAGTCACCGCATCGGCGAAATCGAGCAAGTAGACTCGTGTCCAAGCACGTAGTGAGAGAGAACATCGCTCCTCGGGAGGAGAATCATTATGGTAGACACCGTGACGGCCAGGATTAGTAAAATCACCCTGGCAATCGCATTCTCGGTTGTAGTCTGTATGGTTGGGATCGGACCCGCCTTTGCCGCTGATTATCATGATGCTGGCCATGGACACGCCCAAGGACACGAAGTCGCTCGCCATCACGGCCGGAGCCACTATGAGGCCGCTCCGCCAAACTACTATTACGCACCTCCGCCGAACTACTATTCGGCGCCTGAACCGGAATATCCAGCGTCGGAAGGAATTAACCTGTTCTTCAAGCTTTAAAGGACGACGTTGCAATCGTTCTAGCCGGGCGCGCTCATCGTGAGCGCGCCCTGAACCGCTCCAGCCATAGTGGAGAGCCGTTAACGGTGTCGGCTGTTCGGAGGCTTCGCCACGTCAGTGTCGAATGTCACAACCTGACTACGTTCACATCGCTCGGTTCCGGCCCTACCGCACCGGAAAATCGAAGTAGGTATCAGGATACGGCTCAGCGCGTAGCGTAAAGTGCCACCATTCATACGGGTATGCCGCAAATCCCGCCTGCGCCATGAGAGTCGCAAGCAGCATCCGGTTCGCCCGTTGCTGTCCCGTGAGACCCGACGCCATAACGTGCGCCGTCGAGTCGAAGCAATCGTAGCCTGTTCCCATATCGAGTGAACCGTCGCGAAAACGCAGCGCCCACGGTTCGTCGCATCCCGCCAGTCGCTCACCCGGTTTGTAGACCTCGATGTCTGAGCGTGGCAATGGAACTATCGTCAAGTCCACGGTGCTGCCCCTGCTATGGCCTGACGGCGAGGCGACGTAGCCGTCCCTAAACAGGTCGGCTTTTTTTACATGCGGATAAAATTCGCGCTTCATGGCGTCATCAGAAAGAGTTGCGGCCCACTTCACAAAGTAGTCGACAGCGCTTTGCGGACGATAACAATCATAAACCAGAAGTGAGAGCCCGAATGGGCTCAGCTTGTGTTGCGCGCTGGCGAGCGCTTCGGCCGCAGGGCGGGTGAGCAAGCATTTGCCCGCGTCGTAACCCGGAACCGGCCGCCCCACGAAGTTGTGCGGACCGGCGTAACGCATATCGACGATAATCGATGGCGCAACGGATTTGAGGTCGATGATATTCCCGGGCCTGGCTTTTGTCGGACCAGGTCCCCGCTGTTGCGCATGGACCGGAGCGGCAAACGCTACCATCGTCGCAACAGCGATTACCGCAACCATCCAAAGTGGAGAGACACTCAATTAGCTATTCCCAGCAGGGGAGTTCGCCCTGTTTCCTGGTTCGTAATAATGGTTCCCGATTCGTAGGATGTGGTTAACGTATAGCCGTCGATAGCTCCCGTATTACTGATCGAGGTTGTACCGCAGCTATTTTTCCCACTGCCGCTAAGGTTGACGTCGAAGGAAGCGATTGACTGCGATCGCGAAGATGAGAAATCCCAAATCGAGATATCCAGTGTTTGGCTGGAGCCTTGAGCGCCGAACTGCAACACTCCGTATGGCGGCAAAGTACGATAGACCGGCCCAGACACGCCGGCCGTTTCCACGGAGCTGTAATCGTTGACGCTGCTGTTGCCGCTGCTGTCGTGGGCATACGTTGTGCCATAGCCACCTCCGAAAAGATTGCCATTGGACGAGTGCAGGACGACCATCAGCGCTCGCGACGTAAAGTTCGTGAGTGTTGTGAAACTGCCGGTACAGCCGAGGTCGGCGAGTATAGACGGGTTGCTGGAGCTGAGAGTGCTCCACGCACCGAGTCCGTTGTAGAGTAAGTAAGGATTCGCGTTTACCACATCCTGCGCCAGTTCCGGCGTGAGATATGAGTTTGACAAAGTGCTGCCGTTACCAGGAGCGTCGCTGGTATAAAGCCATCCCACAACCCACATGCCGTATTGGCTGCCTTGAACGTCAATTGGGGTGCTGTATTGATCGAGCAGCATGGGCGGTACAGGGCTTTGCTGAGAATCGGGAGTCGGCAGAGGGCTGGGCACGCCATTGTTGGATACACTGCCAAGGTAAGCGGACGTGCCGGAGTTGAACGTATTGGCCTGCTGGTTACTCAGGCCTCCGCCATCGTACCCGCCTCCGACCCAGTCAATCGCGATATACAGGTTGAAAAATTGCGGCAGAAGCTGCTCCATGAGGGCTAGCTGATATGCGTTGGTGAATTTCTCTACCAGGGCCGAACTAGCGGAAGGATCCCAGGCGAGCCCGGCCATTCCGTTTTGCAACGAGGGAGTCTCTTGAGCGAGCAAACCGACTAATTGCAGTTCGCCCCAGTCCTGCAGGATTTGCTCTTCTTCACTGGTAATGATCTGGTCGAGGATCGTGAAGTCATTGAATAAATACTGATACAAGTCGGCTGCGGCGGCTTCAAACTCATTTGCCAAAGGGTTGGTGCTGCTGCCGGAGCCCTCCGCCATCGCGGTGTTCCATCCTGTTTCCATGAGGTTGGCCGAGGCCCCGCACGCCACGCCTATACCTTTGAAGAGCTTCTCGGTTTGGCTCCCGGCCTTCGGGTCGCCGAAAAACGCACCCGCAACATTCAGTGCGGTGTAGAGGAGACCCTCTACCAGGGTTTGCCAGGAGAAGGTTTTCTTGGAGGCGGTCTCATCAGTGAGGTCCATAGCAAGATCAGCCAGATCCTGGTTGAGCAGATCCTCGCTTTCCAGGAAGACCGTGTCATACACCCACCCAACCTGGTTGAACAGATTCTGCACGGCGATCGCGTCGGTCAATTCGAGGAGGAGTTCTCTTTTTACCTTTTGCCAGTTGGCGGGCGTAATCGTCGACGACGACGGCGGCGTCATGATTGACAACAAAGTGACGTAGGTGGAGAGCGGAGCGGCAAGGTTGCTGTATTCACAGCGCAATCCGACGTAGGTGTTGTTATTGTAGGTGCAACTCGTGGGACTCAGCCCAAGTTTATTGGTTATGTAGTTTTGTGCTTCGGTTTGCTGAGTAGTCGAGAGTGTTGGAAACGCTACCGGACTTTGCTGGAGGATCTGCGACAGCGTGCGATCAGGATAAAAGTACCACTGGTAGTTCGAGGTCACGGGCGACGGCTTAGGTCCGGCGCTGACTGGAGAGCCGGCCTTCGGCGCTGTGTTTGCCGAGTACAGGCAAACCTGCTGCTGATTGCAAACCGTCCTGTCACTGCCGTCGAACGTCCATTGCTGGAAGGAATTGTTGTAGGCCGGGTCAAGATGCTGAGAGTTCTGCTGCAGGAGATAAACTCCGGACATTGCCATGGCGGTTCCACCACTGCCGGAACTTACCCCCCTATCTTGGTATGGAATGGTGAAGGTAAACGAATTGTTACTGGTATCGACGCTTTGGATCGTCCAGATTCCGTTATAGGTGCCAGTGTTTACTCCGCTGAGTTCTACAATCTGGCCGATCTGGAAGTTATTGGGTCCGGTGGTCTCGACCGTTGCATAGTAGCTATCCACGTCATAGCCGTTATGCGACCCGGTGGCACTGCCGAGGCTAACCGAGCTGATTGTCGCGCTTGCGGAAGCGAGAGTCGGACTGCCGATATAGCCCAATGCCAGATTAGTGCTTGGCGAGGATCCGGTTCCGGTAATGAACACAGGGTTGATGAGAGGGGGCAGGCTGCTGATCAAGTACGAGGGGTTGATATTTCCGTTGGATGCCTCGACCGCGTACCACATCTGGTTGTCAGCGTAGGTTGTTGTGTTCCGGGGCTGCAGGGTCAGGCCGCTCCCGGAAATCCCCACCGTGACGGCAGGCTCAGTTACCCCGTTTTCCGCCGTGGGCTGCCCATAAGGGAACGACCCGGTTACCGTCAGGACGAGAGGCGAATCCGCAGTTACCGTGGTTCCGTTCACCAGGTAAAACCAGTGGGGATGGCACGATCCTGATGGCGCGCACGGAAATGGCCATTGCGGCGTCGGCAGGCTCACGGTGCTCGCGATGGCATTTTTGATGAAGCCGGGGCTGGCGTTTCCCTCCGCGCCGGAATTGGCACTTACCTCGGCGCTCGCGCAATCTTCACCCATCCTGGCAAACGGGGCCAACGCGACAGTTAACGCAACCAAAATCGATACGAAGGTCCTTCGGCGTTTGCGTTTCATCATTTCCCCTTAATCGTTGTTCAACGGGTGGTGCCTTGGGAGCGCTGGTGAAGCATTTGCAACAATAACCAATGGTTAGATAGGAAATAGTGTTGTTAAAGTCAAACATCGACGTATTTCGATTAAATCCATCTGAAAACTTAAAAAAACATACTTAAGTGGCTCAGTTCGTTGCTATGGCTCAAAGGCTTCGGATCGGACATCCGAATCTTTGCGGACAACCTGCGTTTGGTGGCAGTCTCGGGACCGTCTGCGGGAATCGCGTGAAATGAAAATATCGCGGCGAGAATTTGTGCGGCAGATCGGCATCCTGGGCGGCGTTGGTGCCGCTCATGTCGCGATGGAGGCGCTGGGCCTGGCGCCCGTCCCGGTTTCTTACGCGGGACCTCCGTCGCTGCCGGCAGACTCCGGCAAGGGAGTCAAAATCGTGATCCTCGGTGCTGGAATCGCCGGGCTCACGGCGGGATATGAGCTTCGCAAGGCGGGCTACGACGTTACGATTCTGGAGGCTCGCGATCGAGTCGGCGGACGGAACTGGACGATCCGGCGCGGTACGCGCGTCAAGCTGAACGATACCGCCGAACAGCAGTGCGCGTTCGATGACGGGCTCTACTTCAACGCGGGTCCGGCGCGCATCCCCAGCCATCATCAGGCGATCCTGGGCTATTGCCGCGAATTCGGAGTCGAGCTGCAGGTCGAGGTCAACAGCAACCGCAGCGCACTATTACTAAACGAGGACGTGAACGATGGACGGCCGCTCCAGCAGCGGCAGGTAGTCAACGATACGCGCGGCCACGTCTCCGAATTGCTGGCGAAAGCTATCAATCGTGGCGCGCTCGATCAGGAGATGACGGCGACGGACAAAGAGCAGGTCGTGGAGTTCCTGCGAATTTACGGCGACCTGTCTCCGGATCTTTTCTACAAGGGCTCTACCCGTTCGGGCTATCGCACTCTCCCGGGCGCCAGTTTCGACACCGGGGTGCCGCGCGAGCCGGTCGACCTGCGGTTACTGCTGGACGAAAATCTGTGGGCCGGCGTGATGTTCGAGGACATGTTCGTGATGCAGGCGACGATGCTGCAGCCGGTCGGGGGCATGGATCGGATTCCGGCGGCTTTCCAGAAGCGGCTCAACTCCCAAATCCGGCTTGGCGCGGAGGTTAGCGAGATCCGCAAGCTGCCGGACGGAGTACGGATTGTCTACCATGACCGCGATGCCGGCCGACCGGTTTCGATAACCGCCGCGTACGCGATCATAACTATCCCGCTGCCAGTGCTTGCCAGGATCGACAACGACTTTTCTCCGCCCTTCAAACAAGCTATCGCAGCCACCCCGTACGACAATGCGGTCAAGCTCGCATGGCAGTCTCCTCGTTTCTGGGAGACCGGGGATCACATCTACGGCGGGATCTCGTTCGTCAAGGGCGAAACCAGGCTGGTCTGGTATCCTAGCGACGGCTTCCAAAGTCCGAGCGGGATCCTGCTCGGATGCTACAACACCGGCGATGAGGCCAGGCAATTCGGCGCGCTGTCCCTTGCCGACCAATACGGTTTATCCCGCGTTGCCGTGGACGAGCTTCATCCGGGGCATGGTGCTGACCTTCTCTACCCGGTGGCCGTCGCCTGGCAGAAGATGCCCTTCAACCTGGGTCCCTGGGTTGACTGGCCCGACGGCTCGAACGCCGAATACAAATTGCTAAACCGGCCCGACGATCGAATTTATCTGGCAGGCGAGCATCTGAGCCATCTCAACGGCTGGCAGGAGGGTGCGGCGCTTTCAGCCCATCGCGTCGTGTCCGAGATCTGCCAGCGTGTCCGTGCAACTGGAGCATGATTCGACTTCCAGCGGCGGGAATTTCTTTTTTCATTTTTTCATTGGCACCCCATTCTCAGAGCGGACCGGGTTTGGCAAACTGACCGAGCGGCCAATGAACACCGGCAAAGAGACGAAAATGCCTAAATCAACAAGCTCCCTGCGACTCGAGACGGGAAAAGTGGGTATTTCAGCAGACGATAGTCAGGCGCCTGAATTGGTGAACGGGAAGGACGATCGATTCGAACCGGAGGATGACCCTACAAGCTCCATCCGAAGGCCGGGCGAGGGACGTCCGCTGGAGGAACTTCTGCGATGGATCGTCAGATCGCTTACGGTTATGGCGATTATGAGTACCCTGGCCCTTCTATGCGTAGGAGCTAGCACCGCTACTGGCTTCCTTGCGAACGCATATTGCCAAGTCGGCGTCGCATGTATGGTCTGAGGTCGCGAGCCTACCGCTCTCCTCGCTACCTCTATTGCTCGCGGGTGCCGCCTATATCCTGTTGCAGGCAATACTTCGGCCTCGCCCGTTGGAGCTGATCAAACGGTTGATGCTCGGAATAGCGTTTCTTTTATGGGGGGTCGTGCAACTCATGCCCGCCGGCGATATGGCGACCGAGTTGGGAAATGTGGTTATCGCGCTTTACGTGGTCGATCTCGGGCTAATCATATGGACCGACCTCCAAAAGAATCAGGCCCGGTTTGCTGGCTGAGTGAGCGAGCTTTTCCGCGTGCCGCCTCGACGAAGTTGCCCATGAGGGATGAGCGATAAAAGCATGAGCGGCGAGCGATAAAAGGTCAGAGCGTCCGTCCTGGCGGGCGCCGTGCCCAGGACCCTCAGCGGTCGCTTCTGAGCGGCGATTGCAGTGGCGGGCGATTCCTGTGCAAGATTTACGGGCAGTTAGAATTTTACCCGGGCATCGGTAGCCCGCGTCCTCTGCGAATCAGTCAACCGTTCACTGACACGCAGTGGCCGCAAGCGCGATCGAGGATGGCGCGTGGCGCGAACGAGCCCGAGGAGGACATCGTGACGACTCCGATTGAGAACACCGTCCGCGCGGCGGGCGCTGAGATCGCCGTGATTCGCGGCGGCACCGGCAAATCGCTGCTAATCCTGCACGACGAACTTGGCTATCCAGGCTGGCTTGCGTGGAATGAGCGCCTCGCGCAGGACCGCGACCTGATAATTCCGCTTCAACCCGGATTCGGCCGGACCGAGCGCATCGATTGGATCCGCAGCTACCGCGACCTCGCCGGCTTTTACTCGCAAATCATTCGCGAATTGGACGCCGCGCCAATCGACGTGATTGGCTTCTCGGCCGGCGGATTTATCGCCGCGGAGATGGCCGCCGCCGACCCACGGATCTTTTCGCGGATGGCGCTGGTTGCGCCGATGGGCATCAAGCCGGTGGACGGCGAGATCATGGATATTTTCGCGGTGACGGTGCGGAATCACCTCCTTGCCACCGTCGCTGATCCCGCCAACACGCCGGAATTTATGAAGGTGTTCGGTACGCAGATGACGCCCGCGCAGTTTGAGGCGTTCGAGGATGCCCGCGCGGAGACCGCCCGCATCGGGTGGGAGCCGTTCATGCATAATCCCAGTCTTCCGTACCTGCTACGGGGAGTGAAAATCCCGACGCTGCTCATATGGGGCACGCGCGATGGGATCGTGCCGCGCGGATGTATCGACGCGTATCGCGCGTCGATCGAAGGCGCGCAGGTCGCGCCGATCGAAGGCGCGGGACATCGCCCGGAGATGGAAAACCCGGCCGAGTTCGATCGCGTCGTGCACAAGTTTTTCGCGGCGTGAGTCCGAACGATCACAAAGGAGTTCGTAAATGCAGGTAGGCTATTTCACCGAGCGCCCCTATCGATGGCTCCCGGAAGAAGAGATTCTAAAAAATGGCGGGTTCTTCGCCGTCTCCAACAGGCTGTACGACCGTGAAAGGGCGTCCGACGACTATCACTACTACCTCGACGAAAACTGCTACGCCGAGGACCTTGGCTTCGACGTAGTCGCGCTCAACGAGCATCACGGCAACCCGATTTGCATGGGGTCGGTGATGAACGTCGAGGCCGCCGTGCTGGCCTATCGAACCAAGCGCGTGCGCCTCGTCCTAATCGGCAACCCGCTGCCGGTAATCAAACATCCGCTGCGGATGGCCGAGGAGCTCGCCGAGATCGATCTAATCTCGCGCGGCCGCCTGGTCACCGGATGGGTCCGCGGCGCCGGCAGCGAGCAGTTTTTCAATAACGCCAATCCCGCCTACAACCGCGAGATGTTCAACGAGGCGCACGACTTTATCGTGCAGGCGTGGACGCGGCCCGGCCCGTGGCGTTACGAGGGCAAGCATTTTCATTATCGCCACGTGAATCCATGGGCGCTCCCTTACCAGAAACCTCATCCGCCGATGTGGATTCCGGGCACGCTCAGTCCCGAGACGGTTCAATGGTGCGCCGAGCATCGTTATCCCTACATAGGCCTCGGAACCCCGCTCGTACCGACCTGTGACCTATGGGATTTTTACGCCGACGAAGCCGCCAAGCATGGCTACCAGGCGGGTCCCGAGAACTTCGGCTACATGATCGCGACCGTGCTCGCCGAAACCGAGGAGAAGGCGCAAGAGCTGGCGGAGGGCTTCGTGTATGGCGGTGGCCAGAACGCATTTTCTGCCCCGCAGTTCACGATGCCGCCGGGCTACAACTCCAAGGCCGCAATCCGCATACTCGCCAAGCAACAAACCAGCGCATGGCTCGGCATCAGTGGCGAGAAGGTGAGGCAGCAGATGCACGGCGCGGACGCCGAGGCGATCGACTACGCCGAGATTCGCCGCAAGCTGCACGCCGCGCTGCTGCGGGGTCAGCAGAACATGCAGGTGATCGTCGGCACGCCCGAAAGCGTCATCCCGAAGATCAAAACGATCATGAGCGTGCTGCGGATCGGCATTTTCATCATTCTGAGCATCCAGGGGCCGGTTGCCGATGACGATCGACGCACCAGCATGCGCTTATTCGCCGAGGAGGTAATACCCGCGATGAAGGCGCACGCCAAGGAGATAGACCTCCGCGATCCGTTCGAGCGCACGCCCGGAAGCGTGAAGCTGGCGCCGGGCGCCAAACGCGCCCCGGTGGTGGATCGTGAATCGTTGAAGCAGTTGGGCTTGAAGTAATCGCGCGGGATTTGGTGATTGCCCGCACGGCTTCCTCGTTTTATGCGATGAAGTTCGGGTGCGTCGGCCGAGTGATTAAGTTGATCCGTATCGCCCTCGTCGCCGAAAATCCCGTGTATCCGCCGATCGAAGTGCATGGTGAGGACGCTGTAGTTCAGGACGTGGTCGTTGGTCTGATCCGTTCAAACTAGGAGAGTGTCACGAGCCCACCCGGCGCGGGCGGTCGACTCGCCGGTGCGGAGTCTCAGGAAGAGGATCTCCGTGACTCAGCGAAGACAGACTGACACTGCCAGGAAAGGCCATCAGTTTGGCGGCGCCTGGACAACCGCAAAACTCGAATTGATAGCCAAATATCTCAGCAGCTACACGACTGCATTGAACGGGAAACCCTCGAAGCAACATCCTTTCAAAAAGGGCTATATAGACGCTTTCGCGGGGACGGGATATCGCGATGGCCAGCGAGGAGAAGCCAACGTGAAATCCCCGCAGGCGGTGCTGTTGCCCGACCTGGCCGGGCAGGAGCCCCAAGAGTTCCTCGATGGCTCCGCTCGTCTGGCCCTGAAGACAGTGCCCCCCTTCGATAGCTACGTTTTTATTGAGCGCAGCGCATTAAGATCTGCGGAGCTCGAGACACTCAAGTCAGAGTTTCCCGACCTCGCGAATCGAATTCAGGTTCGGCGAGGGGATGCCAACGCTGAAATTCGGACTTTGTGCGAGAAGGATTGGAGTTCCCACCGCGCGGTGCTTTTTCTCGATCCATACGGGATGCAGGTCGAATGGACAACAATCGAGGCGATCGCGGCCACTAAGGCGATAGACCTTTGGATCCTGTTCCCTCTGGGCATTGGCGTTAACCGCCTGCTCACGAAGTCGGGAGACATACCGGAATCCTGGCGGAAGCGGCTCGAACTGCTGCTAGGAACCGGCCGATGGTACGAGGATTTTTATCGGGTCGAAAGAGAATCCACCCTGTTTGGCGAGGCAGACCGGGTCGTCAAAGCAACCACAGAGACGATCGGCCGGTACTTTAACCAGCGCCTTGGAGCCATTTTCGCTGGAGTCGCCGATCATCCAAAGGTTTTGCGGAATTCGGTCAACTGCCCGCTCTACCTTTTATGTTTTGCGGTCGGTAATCAAAACGGCGCTCCGGTCGCGCTACGCATTGCAAACAACCTACTCAAGGAGGCAATGCGCTAAGGGTAACGGGGTTTGGAATCGAGTGGACTCAGTCAACATGGAATCCCATGACCGTCTGCACAGAGTTGCACCGGCTCGACCTACAAGGCATCGATTGGGTTATCGTTGGTGGGGATTCTGGCCTGAAGTCTCAACTCCAAATCCAACTTGGCTGATTTGATTGCGGAATCAATGTCGTAACGGAGACGTCGCATTTTTCTTTAAACAGTAGGTCGGGAAAAATAAGAAAAAGGATCTGTAGACCGTTCGTTGGTCGGACTCGGATCAAATGCCGACCAATGCGTCGGTCGCATACCCGAATGGTAGTTGGAGCGCATCCCGCTCGATGACACAATCTGAATTCGACGCGAATACCCGGAGTATCGCCAAGCGCAAAGTCAAAGGCGCTCTTGCCGATCGTCAGCAAAAATTCGGCTACAAGCTCGCCGATCTTCACAGCCAATTCGTAAAGGCTGGTGTTGCTGGCAGCAGCGCCCATCAACAGATTATCCGCGACGCCTGCAGGGCGGAGTTACGCGAGAGGTTTCAAGCCGTTTGGGAGATACTTCGAAGCGTTGCCGTTGATTTCAACCTGTCGCGCTCGACGACAACCGGAGAAGATCTGAAAATACTGACGCGAGAGCATGTGCTCGGTTCAACTTCCGATCTTCGGCAAGCAATCCAGCTCACCAAAGGACGCTCGGGACTGGCAGACGGACAGGCCGACGTTGATGCGCTGGTTGGGCAGGTCTTACCCGAGGCCGAGGCTGACATCGACCTCTTCGTGACCAAGCGAGCGACATCCTCCAGAGGGCAGCCGGTTGCGATTGATTCACGGCGAGTGTTCATGAGCCATGCAGCGATCGACGCGGCTGTGGCCATCCTCCTGAAAGAGGAAGTGGAACGGCGGCTGCCCGGAACTAGCGTTTTCTGCTCAAGCTACCCTGGTCATATCCCGCTTGGATTTCGCTGGTCGCCAGAAATCCAACGCAACCTTCAAGAAGCAGGCACGCTCATACTGGTCGCTACCACCCGAAGCATCCAGCGGAACTGGGTCTGGTTTGAATCGGGCGCGTTCTGGTTTGATCGTCCGATCGTCATTTGCTGCTTTGGAGAATTACGGCCGGACAGCCTCCCTCCTCCGCTCGGCGAACGCCAAGCGACTACACTCACTACCGAGAACGATTTGAAGCTTCTATTCGAACAGTTGTCCGGAATTACCGGCGTGGCGGTCGCCGATGCCACGGGTCTCGATTCATTAGCCAACGGACTCACAGAGCTAGAACGAGACGCACAGTCGCGTGCTGACGCATATGAGGGCTGGGTTGGGGTCGCGTGGGAAGGGAAATTCCTAGTGTGTGCCGGACCTATTGAACGGATTGCACTTATCGAGCCTGAGCATTACCAGGAGTCAATGAATGCTGCTCTGACGGCTGAGGCTTTCGATCTGAAGCTCATCCCGCGTGACCAGATCGGTGAATTCAAAGATCGTGGCATAAGACCGGTTTACGTCACAGACAAGAGAACTTGGCGTAGAGAGATACAGAAAGGAGACGTAATCCTCGTTGCCCGACCGCCAGGACAGACGACATGAAAGTTTTGCGGCGTGCCAGACCTTGGACCGCGACAGTCGGTTCCCGTCAGGCGAGCGCGACTTCAACGGCAGAGTCGAAGGTCGCCTGACCGGCGGAAAAGCCGAAGATGTCGACCGCTTCGTCCGGGAGCACCGCCGCGCCGCCGGTCAGCGAATTGAGCCCGAGCCATCCGTCGCGCATCCAGACGGTGCCTGACGGAATGTCGCCGGTTACGCGTGCGCGGGCCTGCATCTCGCCGCGCTGGTTATAAACGCGGATCGCGTCGCCGTCTTTCACCCCGCGCTCGACCGCGTCATTGGGCGAGATCCACAACGAGGGTTCCGGGTCCGCGGCGGCGAGAGTTGGTAGTGCGCGGCCATGGTCATAGAAGCTATGGAACTGCGTTAGCGTGCGTCCCTGGCAGAGCTTGAGCGAATACCGCGTCGCCGCAAGATCTTCGTGCACCGGCAGCGGTGGCAGTCCAAGTTCCTTCGCGCGCTCCGAGTACAGCTCGATTTTGCCCGACGGTGTCGGAAAGCGCAGATCCGGATGGGCCACGTGCGAGATGTTCAACGCGCGGATGCCACCCTCGGCCCGGAGCGCCTCCACGGTCGCGTGGCCGGTGGCGGAATGATCGAGGATAGCGTCGAGCGGCCCCGCGTCGCTTTCCCACGGATAGAAATCCGCCACTTCCAGCCGGCGCGCCAACTCGCTCAGCACCCATCCAATAGCCCGTGTTTCACCGGCGGGCTCCAGGACTTTGGGCATCAGATACAAGTGCGTGTTGGTGCTCTTGCAGCCGAGTTCCTCCAGCCACGCCGTCGCCGGGAGGACGACATCCGCGAAGCGGCGCGCGGTGTCGTTCATGAAGAGGTCGTAACTGACCACGAGGTCGGTGCGGTCGAGCCCTTTGGCCAGGCTGCCCGAGTCGGCGTAGGACGACATCATGTCAGTGCCGAATAGCAGCAGCACGCGCACGTCGCCGGCCTGCAAAGCCCCGGTAATGCGCGGCATCTGGTTCGCGCTGTAGCGTCCGGGAGGGCGCCGGTCGAGCGCGACCAGATCGTTGTTGAGCGCCTGGCCATGGGCGGCGGCGCCGTGACGCGGACCGAAGCCGCCCCCTGGCACGCCGACGTTGCCGGTAATCGCCGGAAGGCATCCGATCGCCCGGGCGCCCTGCCATCCGTTGCTGCCCTTGTGCATCGAGCTTCCGCCGAGGACGACCATGGCGGGCTTGGTCGTCGCATACCGCCGCGCCAAGGCGGCTATCCGCTCGGCCGCGATACCGGTGATCGCGGCGGCCCACTCGGGCGGGTACGCTTCCAAATGGCTCTTGAGCGCGTCGAATCCAACCGTGTTGCGATCGATGAACTCGACGTCATGCAGCCGCTCACGGAGGATGACGTGCATAATGCCGAGCGCGAGCGCCGCGTCCGTCCCCGGACGAATCAAAAAGGTCTCGCTGGACTGCGCGGCCGCTTCGGTCCGGCGTACATCGACGGTGACGACGTGGGCGCCGCGCCGCTTCGCGGCCACCAGGTGGCGGGCCGTGTTCGGCTGACTCGCGAGGTTTGCGCCCCACAGCAAAACCATTGCCGCGTGCGCGCCCATGTCCTCCTTGGTATTCGTCTCGAGAATGCCGGTGAGCCCCAGGCCGAAAGCGCCGAGGCCCCAGCAGATCATGGTCGGGTTCCACCATTGACAGCCGTAGAGGTTCGAGAAGCGGCGTACCAGGTGAGAGCCGACACGGGTGCCGTAGTTGTTGGTGAAGAGCCCATGCCCCACCCAGGTACCGACCGCCTCGCGTCCGGCCGCGTGCATTCGGGAGGCGATTAGATCGAGCGCCTCGTCCCACGACGCGCGGCGCAGCTTGTCGCCGCGGCGCGTGCGCATCAGCGGCTGCAGCAGACGGCGCGGATTGCCGATGATCTCGCGCGAGGCCTGACCGCGAATACAGAGGAAGCCGCGGCTATCCGGGTTGTCTGGGTCTCCGCGAACGCCGAGGAGGCGTCCGTCCTCGACCTCGACCAACATTCCGCACAAGGTGGGAAAACAGTTCATCGGGCACATCGTGCGGATCGTGGAGGCCACATTGCATACTACCTCTGCGCGTGGCTGATCGCATACGAATCGCCAATCATTCTTGACTTTCTTTAATGCGGGGCGAGACTATGGCCCGGGACTCCGCGGATGTTCAACTTCCTGGCCTAGACTCAGAGGTCTGGCTTCGCTGTGGACGAATCAAAGGCGCTCAACGCTCTTGTCGTAGGTGGATCGATGGCCGGTCTTTGCGCGGGCCTCGTCCTGCGCGACGTCGGCTGTGCGGTGGAGATCTTCGAAAAGTCGCCGCGGGAGATGCAGGAGCGGGGTGCCGGCCTGGTGGTTCATGAAGAAGTGCTCCGCTTCGTCACTGACCACTGCGGCGCCACCGCCGAAGATCTCGGCGTGCGTTCGCGCGCAAGGCAACTTCTGGACCGCGACGGAAGCTCTATTTGGACCGAGCCCACTCCGCAGTTGATGACCTCTTGGGACTCGCTCTATCGCTACCTAAAGCGCGCCTTTCCTTCTGAACATTACCACCATGGTGCCCGGCTCGCGGCGATTCGACAGGATACGGATCGAGTGTTTGCCGGCCTCGAGGACGGTCGCGAACAAGCTTGCGATCTCCTCGTATGTGCCGACGGCGCAAATTCGACCGCGCGGCGTTTGCTGCTGCCCGATGTAGCTCCCCATTACGCTGGCTACGTGGCGTGGCGTGGGATGGTGGCTGAGCGGGAGGTGTCGAATCCGGCGCACGAGCTTTTGGCGGAAAAGTTCACTTTCTTCCACACTCGCCACACCCAGATGTTGAGCTATTTCGTTCCTGGTCCGGCGGGCGAGACCGCTCCCGGCAAACGCCGGGTCAACTGGGTGTGGTACTGGAACGTACCCGAAGGCGAAGAGCTTCGCGAAACTCTTACCGATCGAAGCGGACTGATTCACGACTACTCAGTGCCCCAGGGCGCCGTGGAACCGGCGCTGTTGTCTCGCCAGCGTGAGGTCGCGGCTAAGGTCCTGCCAGAAGTTTTCCAGGATCTGTTTGGCGCCACGGCCGAACCCTTCATCCAGCCGATTTACGACCTGTCGGTGGCACAGATGGCCTTTGGACGCCTATGCTTGCTCGGTGACGCGGCTTTCGTGCCGCGTCCGCATCCGGCGGCAAGCACCTACAAGGCGTTTACCAATGCCGTCGTGCTGGGCCGCTGCCTGCGGGCGCATGGGCGCGACGTGGCCGCGGCACTGCGCGAATGGGAGCCGACGCAGATGCAACTGGGAGAAAATCTGGCACGGCTGGGCCAGGAGCAGGGCAACCGCTCCCAGTTCGGCGCCGCTAGCGGACCGAGCGTTATACAATCGGTCGGGAGAGCTACGCTTCCGCCGTCGCCCGCTTAAGCTGCGTCCAAGGCGGGATTCAAAGATGGAGACCGCGGCGCTCAAGGTTCGCACGCCGACCCTCGAGATAGCTTACAGACTAACGGGCCCCGTCGACGGCCCGCCGGTGATTCTGCTTCACGGATGGCCCTCCGACCCGCATGACTACGACGCGGTCGCGTCGTCGCTGGCGTTGGCCGGACGTCGGGTTTTCGTACCATGGTTGCGCGGCTTCGGGCCGACGCGATTTCTCGATCCGGCCGCGCCACGATCGGGGCAGCAGGCCGCGCTGGGCGCCGATCTGCGCGATTTTCTTGACGCGCTCGAAATCAAACAGCCGATCGTCTGCGGCTATGACTGGGGCGGCCGCGCCGCCTGTATCGTCGCGGCGCTATGGCCCGAGCGCGTGAGCGGCCTCGTCTCGATGACCGGTTATAATCTGCAGAACATTCCGGCTTCCGCACGGCCGGCGTCCGCCGCTTTCGAGCAGCGCCTATGGTACCAATGGTATTTCCAGACCGAGCGCGGGCGCGCGGGTCTGGAGCGCAACCGACGCGAGATTTGCCGCCTGCTGTGGCATCTATGGTCGCCCAATTGGGACTTCGACGATGCGATGTTCGAAGCTTCGGCGGCAAGTTTCGAAAATCCCGATTTTGTCGCGGTCACGATCCAGTCGTACCGGCATCGCTACGCCAATGCGCCCGGCGATCCGGCGCTGGAACCGATCGAACTGCGGCTCGAGGCGCAGCCCGCGATCGCGACGCCGACGATCGTGCTGCAAGGAGCGGCCGATGGGGTTGCGCCGCCCGAGACATCCGAGCATCACGCGCGGCACTTCACCTCGCGCTACGAACGGCGCGTCATTCCGGTCGCCGGGCATTTCATCTCGCGCGAAACGCCGGATGCGGTCATTCAAGCGGTACTCGATCTCCGTTAGCGCGATCCCGGAGCCTATAGCTCGCCTGTGCCAACCTTTCACGGCGGTCATCTGGAATTGTTTGTCGGCCTCGGAGTGCAGCTACAGCTTATGCTCGCGTCGGTTGAATCACTCTGGACTGACAGAGGATTACAAAAGACCGCTATTACTCAAATGGGACAAATTACGTAGTGATTCGATACGAATATTGTCGTAAACGATAGCAAATCCTATACACTTCCTCTTTCCCATAAAGTAAAAAAGGGCGACAAAAACTTAATAACGAGAGCAGACATGATCCTCGATTGGATTTACAACAACCCGACGTGGCTATGGGGAACGGTCGTTGTATTGGCGCTGGACCTGCTCGCATGCACCGGGCTTGTCGTATTTCATCGCCTGGTACATCTCGAGGTGCGGCGCGCTCACAATGAGCTAACCGGCTTCACCGTCGCCGTCATCAGCGTCACGTACGCGGTCCTGCTGGCATTCATCGCGATTGCCACATGGGAATCATTCTCCCAATCCGAGGACATCGTCGACCGCGAGGCGGATTGCGTGGGAAGTATCTACCGCGATACGCAGGGACTGCCGACGGCGATGGGTCAGGACATACGCTCCAATATCCGGCTGTACACGGATACCGTCATTCGCAAGGAATGGCCGGTACAGCGAAGCGGCAAGGTGCCCAGCGCGGGATGGGAACCGCTGCGCAGGATTCACGGCGCAATCGTGACGATGCAGCCCACCGACCTTGGGGAGGCTGTGATCGAGGCCGAGCTGCTCAAGACCCTCAATATGCTCTACAGTGCCAGGGGTAGCCGTCTTTCAGCCGTCGAAGGACATATCCCGGATGTCATCTGGTGGATCATATTCTTCGGCGGGGCGATCACGACCGGCTACACCTATCTTTTCGGATTTCACAACTTCCGTATGCACATCATAACCACGGCGGCGGTTTCGACCTCGCTGGCGCTGGTCGTCGTGCTAATCATCGCGCTCGATTGGCCGTTTCGCGGCGAAGTGAGCGTCACGCCCGACGCGTTGATCAAGACGGAGCAGTCCTGGAGCGACCTATCGTTTGCCACGCCAAGCGCGCCAGCCGCGCCAGCCGCGATCGGTCCGGCGCGGACTCCGAACGTGGCTCGGCCGCATCTGCGGTCGAAGTAAGCGTCCGCGCGACATTGCGCGACGCACAAACTGCTAAAATCCCCTGGTTTGATTTTTAGCCTGTCTTGAAGAGTCAGGCGTCGAAACTTTCGCGTTAACCTTCGCTTCAGTCTCGGCTGTGCCGAGACACCTCTTTCATAATGCCCATCTCCGGTGCTCTAGCTACCGGCATGAAATTGCTTAAAAAAGATCGTTTCAATTCGTTCCATTAAAATACGTCAGGTTACTATAGAATACATCAGATTACTAACTAATACTTCTTAGAAGACCTCACAACAGAAAAATATAATATCAAGTATGTAAAAAATCTTGACATAGTGTCTATACATTAGATAGTTCCTTCGGAAGTCTTTGCGCGTGCTTCGGCCACTCAAAGCTCTAGCAGGACGTTTTTCCGGCGCGGGCCGACGCTGTGTGTCCTTGGGGGGATTCCGATGGACCTAGCCAGGCCGCTTCATGCGGGTTACTACTCCTCAACCCTTTCGACCAGCTCACGAATCGGCTTTTCGGGGAGCTCACTTTCGCGTCTGATGCTCGCAGGCATGATGCTCATTCTGTTCGGGGCCGGCACTCTCCATGCGCAGACCGATCCTGGTCCACGCCCGAGCGCCGGAGGCAACGCTGCTCGCCTTCCCCTCGCGGACTCGGTGGATATGCAGAAGTTCTGGGGCGGCGGCCAGAATATCTTCAAGCAAATTTTTTCAGTTTCGGGTAATTCCGAGGCCAACAACATCACCGGCGAGCCCGGAGTGGGGCTTGGCCCCGCCTACAACGGCAATAGTTGTGCGATGTGTCACTCCCAGCCGACGGTGGGTGGCTCGAGCCCGAGTTCGAACCCGGAATTTGGCGCCGCGAATATCGATGGCGCAACCAATGCGATACCTTCGTTCATTACGGCAAATGGTCCGGTTCGCGAGGCGCGCTTTATCCTGAATCAGGGCAAGCTCGACGGCGGCGTGCATAATCTGTTCACGATCGCCGGGCGGTCCGACGCTTCAGGGTGCAACCTCGCGCAGCCCAACTTCGCCCAGCAACTCGCGAGCGGTAACGTCATATTCCGCATTCCCACGCCGGTGCTCGGCCTGGGCCTGGTCGAGAACACCCCGGATGCCATCCTTCAGGCGAACCTCAGCGCCAACCAGTCCGCGAAATCGAGGCTCGGGATCGCAGGCCGGTTCAATGTGAGCGGAAATGACGGGACGATTACGCGGTTTGGCTGGAAAGCACAGAACAAATCACTCGCCGTGTTTTCCGGCGAGGCTCTAAACGTGGAACTCGGCGTTTCGAACGAGAATTTCTCTAACGAGCGCTCCGCGGTCGCCGGCTGCGTGTTCAACAACACCCCCGAGGATGGCTCTCCAGCTACCGGACCGAACGGCAGTCCTGGCGCCACCACTGGAACCGCCACTCAAATGGCCTCCGCAATGGAGAATCTCGTAATATTCATGAGGTTTAATGCGCCACCCTCACCAGCAACGGCGCCATTTGTCACCGAGAACGGGACCACGATTTCCCAGGCTTCTGTGACCAATGGCCAGAACCTTTTCAGTTCAGTCGGATGCGCCAACTGCCACTCGCCGAGCCTGACCACGGCGGCGTCCCAGTTCGAGGACTTGAACAACGTCACGTATCAGCCGTATTCGGATTTTGCGCTGCATCACATGGGGGAGAACCTCACCGACGGTATTAACCAGGGTATCGCCGGTCCGGATGAGTTTCGCACTGCACCCTTGTGGGGTGTCGGCGAGCGCCTCTTTTTCCTGCACGACGGACGGGCCACCGATCTCCTCTCCGCAATAGAGGCACATGCCAGTCCGCTCAAGGACTGCGTCAGTGTCAGTTCGCTTGAGACATTTGAAGTGGCCGGCGATTTCTTCGCTCCGTTGTCGCCGATCCTTACCTGCGGTTCGGAGGCAAACGCCGTAATCAGCAATTTCAACGGACTACACGCTAACAATCAGCAAGACTTGCTGAACTTTCTCAGGTCGCTCTAGCGGCTGAAGCGTCGCGCGACCGTAAAGACCCTCGAGAATCGGCGCTCGGGAAGATCTGTCCCGAGACGCCGATTTTCTTTGCGACCCGCGCCAATTCGTCCGCTTGTCGATGTCTCTTATCGGCGTCCGCTGGTCGGCTGTTGACCGTTCGGTGAACCGAGAGATTAAATTGGCCTGATTTTAGCCATCCGGTAGGTGGAATCATGACGTCGATAGATCGATACACGAAATTTATCCTGACGATCATCGCTTTGGCTCTCGTTGTCATCGCGAGCCGATTGCTCGTGGTTTCCGCTCCAGCCGGCGCGGCGGATCTGGGACAGGGCTGCGGTTCCGACTCGCGGCATCCGTGCTACGTCGCGGGCTGGGGGCCGGCTGGGACTATTCCGGTGGCAAATAGCCACGATCTGCCGCTCAAGGTGCTGGTTACAAACCCTCCTGCGCACGCCGTTCCGGTGATTGCCTCCAACTCTGCGATACCGCTCGCCCAGCCGAGGCGATAGAGCGCGTATAGCGCACTTAGGCAGTTCGCAAAGCCCCCCTCGATTTGGAAGCCTGCTCCGCGGAGTGCAGGCGCGCGGGCCGAACTGACGCGAATCGCAGGGCCCGCCGCCGAAGGCTAATCTGTGCGCTATAAGCACATGGCCCAGGAAATCAATTCAATGCCGGTTAGCGATGTCCGAGTGAACTCGATGGAAAGGTTTGACCGGGTCTTCTGGCGACGGTTGTGGGGGCTTGCGAAACCGTTTTGGGTTTCGGATCAAAAGCGCAAGGCACGCGCCCTGCTGGCGGTAGTGATCGCGATGGTCCTGCTGCTCGTCGGGTTCTCGGCGATCTTCAGCTATATCAATCGCGATTTGGTGAATGCGCTTCAGAAATACGATGCGAAGCGATTCCACTTTTTGTTGATGCTCTTTTTCATATGGATCGCCTTCGTCATCCTCGCCTATCCTTTCCTGCCTTATCTGGTGGGCAGACTTCAGATCCAGTGGCGCGAGTGGATGACCGAGTGGTTCATGGGAATCGGCTTCGCCAACAACGCCTTCTACCAGATGAACCTGGACGGCAGGATCGACAATCCCGACCAGCGCATCCAACAGGATCTCAACTCCTTCACCACCTCGACTCTGAGCTATCTGAACACCACGATCGGTTCGGTGGTGATGGCGGCCGCGTTCTTCGGCATCCTATGGACGATCTCGCCGTGGCTTGCGCTCGCGTTGATCGGCTATTCGCTCATCGGCACCTACGTCGCGGTTGTGGTGGGCCGCCGTCTGGTGGTGATCAATTTCAACCAGGAGCGTTACGAGGCGGACCTCCGCTTTGACCTGGTGCATGTCCGCGACAACGCGGAATCAATCGCGATGTACCGCGGTGAAGCGCAAGAGCATCGCGAGTTGAGCCGCCGCCTGGGATGGGTGGTCGCGAACTACAAGGTGTTGCTCAAGTGGCAGCTTTATCTAGGCTTCGTGCAGAATGCCTACGATCACTCGGTCACCCTGGTGCCGTGGATCGTGTTGGCCGGCGCGTACTTCTCGCATCGAATCGAGATGGGGCAGATTTTCCAGGCCGCCACCGCGTTTGCCGCGGTCAAGGAGACGATGGCGCTGGTAATCGCCGAATTCCAGGGGCTGACCAGCTACGCTACGGTCGTCTATCGGCTCGCAACCTTTGTCGAGGAATGCGAAGTCGCGCGCCAGGCCGAAACGAGCACCGGAATCAAGATTGACGAGGCCCCGCGTCTCGCGCTCGAAAACGTCTCGCTGGCAACTCCAGACGGACAGACCCTGCTCGTGGATAACCTTTCGCTCGAGGTCGCCGACGGCGAGCGTTTGCTGATTACCGGTCCGACCGGCGTAGGAAAAACGTCGTTGACCCGTGCGATCGCGGGAATCTGGCGCTCGGGAAGCGGCCGAATCGTACGTCCGCCGCTCGACGACATGATGTTTTTGCCCCAGCGTCCTTACATGATCCTGGGCTCGCTGCGCGCGCAGCTATGCTATCCGCGCGTGACCGCCGCGAGCGACGACGATCTGCGCCGTATCCTGGCCGAGGTCAATCTTGCGGATCTGCCCGCGCGCGTCGGCGGACTCGATGCCGAGCGTTCCTGGGCCGAGGTTTTGTCGCAGGGTGAGCAGCAACTGCTCGCGTTTGCGCGCCTATTGCTAAACCAACCGCGCTTCGCGTTCCTCGATGAGGCGACCAGCGCGCTCGACCCCGCTAATGAAGCGACGCTCTACCGGCGGCTGGCCGAAAGCCCGATCGTGCTTGTCAGCGTGGGACATCGCACGAGCCTCGCGCAGTATCACGGCCGCAATCTCGAACTCACGGGCGCCGGTCGATGGGAGATTCGCGAGCTCCGGCGCCAGGTTGTCTAACGAATCGCCTAGTCTACCACCGCCGAACACACGAGGTCCGACAGCCGATGGAATCGGTCGACGTTACGGGTCTCTTCGAGCAGCCCGGAGCTTAAGCATACGAAGGTGACGTCCCGCTCCGGATCGACCCAGAACACCGTGGAGCCGGCGCCCACTGCGCCGAAAGTCCCGGGCGAAGCCAGATTGCCAAACCAATGCGGAAAGATCCCCGTCCCTCGAAGGAAGAAGGTAAGTCCGAGAAATGCCGGAAATTCCTGCCATCCCCGCATCTCCAGCGCGAAATCCCACAAACTGTTGCGGCGCGTGCCGGTCTGATTGGTGGTCGCGAGGCGAATGATCGCCGGAGATAGTATCCGCGTGCCGTCCAGTTCGCCGCCTCTGCGTAACGCCTCCGCGAAACGGAACAGGTCCGAGGCGGTCGAGAAAGCGCCCCCCGAGGGAATCTCGGAATCTTCCTTGAGATTGGTGCTGTAGGTTTCAAGCATTTCGGGCGGAAAGACACCCTCGCTGCGGTCACGCACGACGACCGGCACGCGGCGCGGCTCGAGATCTTTGCGCAGTCCAAGCGAGGTGTCCTTCATGCCGAGCGGCCCGAACACCTCGGCGGCGAGGATCTCGCGGAACGGACGCGATCCACCATCGACGCGACGTACGATCTCGCCCAGGATCGAGTGCGCGATCATCGGGCTGTAGTTCACTTTTTCGCCCGGTATCCCTTCGATGCCCATCTGGCTGATGGCGGCGACCATCGTTTTCTGGTCGCCGATCATCTCGAACGGGATTGGAGGAATTCCCGCTGAAAGGCCGGCCGTATGGGTCATCAGTTGGGCGATCGTGATGCGCTGTTTTCCCTTGCTTCCGAACTCCGGGATGATGTCCGCGGCTCTGGTGGTCAGCGACAACGCTCCACGGTCGATCTGCATGAGCACGGCGGCCGCGGTGAGCGCCTTGGTGATCGAAAAGATCAGAAACACGTCGTCGGTGCGGGCAATCCTGCCGCTCGCGCGATCGGCAAATCCGACCGCCTCGTGCATCGCGACCTTGCCGCCCCGTGCGACAATGAACACCGCGCCGTCGTATTTTTCCGCGGCGATATCGTCCTTGATCGCAGAACTCAATCGCCCGAGCCTGGTCGCGTCCAGACCAACTTCCGCCGGTTTCGCGGTCTTCATCTAATCGTCTCCTTCCTGTCGTGCTCGGCCGGTCTCGTCCGTATCGTGAAACAGAGGCCAGTTACGCGCGGTCGCGGCGACCGAGTCGGAAAATAATCGAATCGCGTATCGCAAAGGCCTCCGACAGTTGTGGAATATCAAAAACCTCTTAATATGTGTAGCTCGTGACCGGCGCCGGGGCTTTTTGGCAGGTCGCCCAGCCGCCGAATCTCCATCCCAAAGGAGCGAGGGAGAGGCTTTCATGGCACAGACTCAGGAATACATGGTGAGCAGCGGCACCACCAAAGTTCCCGCCCATCTGCCGGTCGATCGCACTCGCATCCCCGCGGGTCCGCCGGCATCGGCCTCGCCGCTGCCTGATTCCGCGGCCAAGTTCCGCCAGGCCCTTGCCGAACCGGTCGGGATGCCGCCATTGCAAAAGCTGGTCAAGAGGGGCGCCAAGGTCACGATCGGAATCCAGGATGGGCGAGCCGCCAACTATCATCCGGAAGATCAGGATTTGCGCATTCTCGGCCTACCGATCCTGATGGAACTGCTCGAACAGTACGGCGTGCGGCCTGAGGATATCCAGATCAAAGTCGCCAACGCATTGCACCGGATGTGGACCCGCAAAGAAATGACCCACATCCTGGGACCGAAGCTGCCGTACACTCTGGGCGGACGGTTGTCGTGTATCGACGCGGCTGACCTCAGTCAGTTCGTCAACCTGGGCATCACGCGGAGAGGCATGGAGGTGATGGTCCATCGCTCGGTGGTCGAGTCCGATTTGTTCATCTTCATGTCGACGCCGCAGGGATTTTTTCAGGGCGGCTGGAAATCGATCCTCGTTGGCATGAGCAACTGGGAATCGATTCGTTATCACCATCGCCCCTGGCCGTTCGCCTCGGGCCATTCCGTGCAGGACCCGAAGAACAGCTCCTTCCATAAATTGTTGAACGAGATGGGTGAGCTGGTCGACGCGGAGTTGGCGCGGCGCGGGCATCCGCCGATCATGAAGATCGAAGGGATCCTGACTACCAGCAAGCCTCAGAAGTTCGCGGCAATCGATGCCGGCCTGATCACGCCGGTGCGCGAGATGCATATCGATATGCTGTTGTCCCAGATGGTGACCGACGTGAAGGGACAGACCGACGTGCTGTTGATCGGCATGGCCGACGGCGACAGTTACTCGCGCCTTTCAGTTTTTAATCCCATCCATTGCCGCAACAAAGCTCTCTCGGCGCTGTTCAACGCGTACCACGAGAATCCGCTGGTGCGGAAAGGCGGGATTTTTATTGTAGCCAATCCGTTCGAGCCGAAGTTCAGCCTGCTCAACCATCCCTCGTATCACACGCTATACAACGAAGTCCTTCCGGTGATGAAAGACCCGGTGGAGGTGTGGGATACCTATTCCGAGGAATACGCCCATCGGCCGGAGTTCGTGCATAAATATCGCACCGGCTTCGCATACTACGGATCGCATCCATGCATTCTGTACGGGCAGGGAATGTACGCGCTCAACCACGTGAGCGCGGTGTTCGCGGCGGGCGTGCCTAAGGCGAATGAAGAAGTGGCGCGCCGCATGGGCTTCGAGCCTTTCCCGACGATCGACGCGGCCGTGCAGGAGGCTGAGGCCCGCCTGGGAAAGGATAGTACGATTACCTATCATCCGCGTCTGGAGGAGCAAACGTATTTCACCCGCGTGAGCGTGAGTTAGAGATGTAGTTATGAGTGATTCCCTCTCGACGAACGCGGATGCTCTGGGCGCGTCGGGCGCCCGTCGGCCGGCGCTGATGGGCACGCGCCACATGGCGGTGGCGGGTCATTACGCCGCGGCGCACGCGGCGTTCGTGGTGCTCGAGGCGGGAGGCAACGCGACCGACGCTGGCGTCGCCGCGGGCCTCGCGCTGGAAGTTCTGCAGCCCGACATCGTGTCGGTGGCGGGCGTCGCGCCGATCATGCTCTATGACGCGGCCTCCGAACAAATCACGACGATAAGCGGTCTCGGATGGTGGCCCCGGGCCGCCGACGCGGGGTATTTCCGCCGCGAGCATGGGGGACGCATTCCGGACGGGCTGCGACGAACGGTGGTGCCGGCGGCTCCGGACGCCTGGATAACCGCGCTGGAGCGGTTCGGCACGATGTCGTTCGGTGACGTTGCCGCCGCGGCCATCCGTTTCGCTCGTGACGGCTTTCCGATGTACCCGATTCTTGCCGATATGATCACGTTGCATGAATCGGATTACGCGCGCTGGCCGTCAAACGCCGCCATCTATCTGCCAGGCGGCCGGCCGCCTCGCACCGGCGAGTTGTTTGTGCAGGCCGACCTCGCGGCCACGATGCAATTCATGGTCGAGGAGGAGCGGGCGCATCTGACCGGCGGCAGGGCCGCGGGCCTGGCGGCCGCGCGCGACGCCTTCTACAAGGGCGACATCGCGGCAACCATCGCCGCGTTCCATCACGGGAACGACGGATGGCTGACGCGCCAGGACCTGAGCGAGTTCCGGGTCGCGGTCGAACCGGCCGTGCGCACTCGCTTCGCGAACTGGGAGGTCTATACGTGCGGCCCCTGGTGCCAGGGGCCGGCGCTCATCCAGGCTCTCAATCTGCTTGACCCGGCGGAGTTGGTGGCGCTCGGTCACAACTCGATCGACTACGTGCACGCGTTGACCGAGGCTATAAAGCTTGCCTTCGCCGATCGCGAACAATGGTACGGCGATCCGCGTTTTGTCGAAGTGCCTATTGAGCGGCTTATCTCGACTGAGTATGCGGCCGCGCGCCGCGGGCTCATCCGCCCGGGCCGCGCGTGGCCGGAAATGCCTCCCGCCGGCGACCCGCGCAACGGCGCGGCCGTGTTGGATTCGAGTGCAAGGAACCTGGCGGGGTCTGGCGCGATTCCACACGCGGTCGCTCGCGACACCTCCTACGTATGCGTCGTCGATCGCTGGGGCAACGCATTTTCGGCGACTCCGAGCGACGTGTCCTTTGACGCGCCGGTGATTCCCGGAACCGGCCTTTCAGTGTCGACGCGGGGCTCGCAGTCGTGGACGGATCCGGCTCATGCAAGCTGTCTCGCGCCGGGCAAACGGCCGCGGCTGACGCCGAATCCCGCCATTGCCATCCGACGAGGCGAGGCGGTGATGCCGTTTGGGACACCGGGCGGCGATGTGCAAATTCAGGCGATGCTGCAAACGTTCCTCAACCAGGTGATCTTCGGGATGGATCCGCAGGTCGCCGCGGAAGCGCCTCGCTTTGCCTCTTACAGCTTCCCTGACTCTTTCGAACCCCACGATTACTTTCCCGGGCGTCTGCAGATCGAAGGGCGATTCGATCCAAAGCTGGGCGACGCTCTCAGGAGCTACGGGCACCAGGTCGAATGGTGGCCCGATCAAACCTGGCGCGCCGGTTCGGTGTGTTCGATCCGGGCGGACCGCCGCCTGGGCCTCCTCATTGGCGGCGCGGATCCGCGCCGCGCGAGCTACGCGGTAGGTTGGTGAGCCGCCTCGCCGATCTCCCGCGCAACCTCGGAGTATCAGTTCGTTCGTTAATCGGTCGGCCGGCTTCACGCCGGCCGCGCATCAGACATACGGAATCGCTATGACCAGGCTCGAACGCCACGGCTGGGTAATCGTCGGGGTATTGTCCATCGCGTTATTTCTATTGATGGGTACGGCATACGACATTTTCGGAATCTTCCTGGTCCCGCTGCAGGAGCACTTTGGCTGGAACAGCGCGCAAAGCTCGCTGCCATTTACCGCGATGGGCTTGCTCTACGCGGCCAGCATGCCTGCCGCGGGATGGCTATTGGATCGGTTCGACGCACGATTCGTGATGGCGGCCGGAACCGGAGTCTGTGGAGTGGGATTCCTGTGTGCGAGTGTGAGCAATTCCTACGCTTCCATCATGGCCGCGTACATATTGATTGGGATCGGCATCGGTGTCGCCGGTTACGTGCCAATCACCGTGGTAATTACCAATTGGTTCCAGGAGCGGCGCGGGTTGGCGATGGGTATCGCCCTCTCCGGAGAATTTCTCGGGATCATGGTTATGGCGCCGGTCCTGACCCGAACGATTTCCACCTGGAGCTGGCGCGCGGGCTATCTGACTATCGCGGTACTGATGTTGGTCCTCCTTCTGCCGCTGGCGCTTGCGCTGGTGCGTACCCGGCCGGGCGAGGCCCACACGCTCGAACACGGGCACATCTCGACCGACGATCTCCCTGGCATGGAGGTCAAGGAGGCCCTGCGGAGCCGTTCATTCTGGATGATCGCAATTGCGCAAATCTGCTGGGGCTGTGCCATCACCGGGCTGTTCATGCATCTCCCGGCTTACATGGACGGACTCGGTTACCGCCCCGGAGCCGCGGCGCTGGCGATGAGCGTATACGCGGCGTTGGGTATCGTGGGCCAGCCGCTGGCGGGAGGTATTACGGATCGCCTGGGAGCGCGGACAAGCCTGATAGTTACATTCAGCCTGCTGGCCGCGGGTAGTATGTGTCTGGCCTGGGCGCAGCACGTAGGATTTCTGAGTATGTACGTCGGCACCGGTCTAATCGCGAACTCGCCTGTGCTGATGACCAGTATGCTGGTAGCGGATTCCTTGGGGCGTAAACGTTATGGTTCGCTGCAGGGGCTGTTAGGGAGCGCCGCACAGTTTGGCGCGGCCTTCGGTCCCGAGCTATCCGGACTGATGTTCGACGCGACCAACAGCTACGTGCGCGCTTTCCAACTGCTCGCGCTGCTGCAGGCCGTTGGCGCAATCGCAGCTTTCGCCTGCATCCCAGGAGAATACACGCTCTCCGAGACCGCGCCTCCAATAGCCGAGCGGGAACAGTCAGGCTCCTCTGGAGGCCTTTAGCAGCCGATCGGAAAGCGCGTCGTCCGATGCGCGTCGGTGCAAATATTCCCGGCTTTCCATCGCTTATCGAGGTTCCCGCCATAAGCCGGCGTTGTCGGGATTCCGTCCCTTTCTGCTACAGGCTTCGGTCTGTGCCAGTAGTATATATACCAATATAAAGAATGCCTCTGGTTCGCGTTCGTCTCTCCATATACTCAGTATTAACAGATACACAGTCTCGTAAATGGTTGGCGAGCTATCTGTTAGAGGAGTGTAAGAAGAATGAAGACTTCGAGAATTATGGGCATCGCGGCGCTGATCGCGGTGATCGGAGGAGGTCCGGGCGTGGCCTTGAGTCAGACGGTGTCCGTGGAACCGGCGGCCGCCATTCAGGCTCAGAAAGCGCCAACTCTGCCCGCCGTCCGAGACGAGCTCGACAGGGTCGGACGCCGCCTGCAGGAAGCGAAATTAGCCTCGCATCTCGGTCCCACCCCGCAGCGAGAGTATATCGAGGCACAGCGCGAGGTGGCGCGGGGCGAGTACCGGGAGGCGATGAACCATCTCAACCAGGCCGATCGCGAGCTCGACGGGGTTCCGGACTAGACCAGTCATCAGCCAGGCCATACCGGTCGCGCCATTAGATGGCTGATCGGCATTTACCGGCAGCTTCGGTCACGCGTTTACCGGCTAGGTCAGGATATGATTGACGATAGGAACGGTAAACAGACTTATTACGGTCATGAAGGCGACCGCGGTAGCCAGTACTTCAGTGTCGAAGCCGAAGCGGTCCGCCACGATAAATGTGAACAATTGCGGCGGCATCGCCGCCTCGATCGTGGTCGCGTGGATGTTCAGATGAGAAAGCCCAATCATCGCGCCCGCGAATACCACGACCAGCGGTGAAAGGCCGAGCTTGATTACCAACAGTGGCCACCAGCTCCTTAGATGCTCAAAAGATTTGCGGAGGACGCTGGGCTTTAGTGCCATCCCGAGAATCAGCAGCATCAACCCGGAAGCGGATTGACCGAGCAGATGAAGCGCCGTTAACAGGAATTCGGGCAACGGAACGCCGATCACCCGGATGATGATCGCGAGCGCGGCGGACCATAGCAGGGGAAATCGTGCTATCTGGCCCAGCGTCGTTTTGATCGAAACCGGGCCTCCTTCCTGGTAGAACATCGCGAGCAAAGAACCCGTGATTAGATCCGACGAAGTAACGGTGATCTCGCACAGGATCGCTACCTCGGTTACATGCAGCAAGTATTCCGGAAACAGTCCCCGGAGCAACGGCATCCCGAGATAGGTCACGTTGCCGAAAGCGCTGCCGATAACAAGTGAGCTCTTTTGTTCCGGGGTTACTGAAAAGGCGCGGAAAATGAGTAGCGCACTGGCTACACATACCAACAGTCCGCTCAGCATCACGAGCGGAACCCGCCATAAAGCGTTGCCGACGGGTGCCCCGTAAATCACCTCGACATTCAAAGCCGGCAATAGAACGTTGAGCACCAGGATGCCACATTGCCGGCGAGTGGAATCGATATCGACGTCGGGCAGCAGAGTATGGAGCGCGGCGCCCACGCCGGCAATCACGGCAAGTGCGAAAAATACGTTCAGCATCGAGGGAACCTCTGGCCTGGCGCCGCGGACGCGATAGAGCTTCGCCTCAGCCGGCGGCGAGGCCTTACTGGTCTCCGATGAATCGGCCAGGGCCGGCCGCGAAACATCCCTCTCCCGTCTCCGGGCAGATGACGATGAAAATATGACGCTTGCCGCAGCCCGTCACTCCGACCGTGAACTCCGCCCGCTGAATGCCATTTACATACGGCCCTTGCAGAGCGGGTTGGACGACCTCGCGGGAGATGATTTCTCCGGTCGCGGACTGACAATTCATCTCGAATTGCGCGCGGCTGACGGCGGTCTGCACCGCCATCGCCTGCTTATTGTCCAGGAGCTGGGTTTGGCTGACGCATCCGGCGGCGAACAGCGCGATGGCTGCTAAAAGCGCCGATTGTTTAGTCACCCGGGCCTTCGCCGCCGACGCGGCTCCGCGACTGAAATCGCGGAAACGCTTTCCCGCGTTCACATTCCAGCTCCAGACCGATATTCGCGCGCCTCTTTGATTGCCTGGAGATCCTGCTTGATTCTCGCCTCGTCCTCCGGCTTGAAAGCGCCACTGTCCAATTCCTTGCGAATGCTTCTTGCCGCACGCAAAGCGGCGAACATCCGATGATTCTGATGGGCTTCGCGCAGTTCTTTGAAATCATCGCGAAATTGCGCCTTTTGCTGTTCGGTAAGGGTCGAGCGTTCCAGGCCGACGTGAACGTCCATCGCTAGCTGCTCGACGTCGTCTTTCATTTGGTGCGACTGCGCCGCCGCTCGCGACGGACAGGCTAGAAGCACGATCGTCAACAGAATCGCTGACAACATTGGAATCGCAATAATTCGAACTCTCATTTCACCGCTCATCCGCCGGCCGCGAACGTGAAGGGTAACCGCTCGAGATGCGCCAAATTGTACGCCCACTTGTTCGGAAAACAACTGACACTTTAGGTTTCTGACTGGAGGGGGCCAGGATGTCGTGGCGGCACCAGCGCCGGGAAACCATCACCAGACTCGTCACGGTTAAGTCATTCCAGGTGATCTTTGTCGCCGGCCCGGGGATTTTGAAATCGGGGGGCCGCGGGAAGCGCCACACGTCGAGTCGCGAACCTATCAAAGAAAAAATTGCAGCAAACCAAAAATTGCAGCAAACCAATGTCCGGTATGCTACAGATATGGCGCGCGAAATCTGTTACGCGTTGCGTGATGACTGAAAACATCAAAGGTGCTACCGATGAGCGAGAAGCGGAACGAGAGTAATCAGTCTCCACAGGAACTGCTCCTCGGAATGGCGATGGGCTATATGATGGCACGCGCCGTGCACGTAGCCGCCGAGCTGGGGATCGCGGACCTGCTGAGCGATGGTCCCAGAAGTCTCGATGAGCTGGCGCAGGCGACCCGAGCGAATCCGGCCTCGCTGTACCGTTTGCTACGGATGCTCGCCGGAAGCGGCATCTTCGCGGAGGATTCGTCCGGGCGGTTTGAACTAACACCGCCGGCATCGTTTCTTCGCAGCGGCACGTCAGGATCGCTGCTCGATGCGGTGCGGCTGCTTGGGGACATCACGGGCGAGGGAAAGTGGTGGAATCTATGGGGCGACCTGCAGCGTTGCGTGATGACGGGTGACCCGGAGTTCGATCGCGTTTACAACACTGATTTTTACACGCATCTGGCCGGCGCTCCCGCGGCAAACCGATGGTGGTCGAAGGGCGTAGCGAGCTTCGCCGCCGCGGAGAACGTGGCGATAGTCAGCAACTACGACTTCGCGCCGTTCCATCGGATTGTCGACGTCGGCGGCGGCCGCGGCGGTTTTCTGGCGGAAATTCTAAAGCGCAATCCGGGCGTCAAAGCCACGCTTTATGACCATCCACTGATCGTCAAGGAGCCCGAATACCTGGCCGCCGCCGGAGTGCTCGATCGCTGCGAGCTCATCGGTGGTAACTTTCTCCAATCCGTTCCCAAGGGAGCGGACGCGTATATCATGAAGAGAATCCTCATGGACTGGGACGATGAGGATTGCGTCAAAATGCTGCGCCTGTGCCGCGACGCGATGACGGAAAACGGGCGCGTGCTAACCGCCAATGTGGTCCTGCCGCCGGCCAACCAGCCGCATCCAGGCAAGATTATCGACATTTTTTTGATGATCCAGTTGAAGGGGCGCGAGCGCACGGAGGATGAGTTCCGCGATCTGTACAAGCGCGCAGGGCTTAAGCTCACGCGGATAGTTCATAATCCCTCGATGCTCTCGATCGTTGAGGGTGAGCGCGACTGAATAGCCTTACGCTGTCACTTATGTGACAGTCGTTTGCCGGAGTGCGGTGAAACCGGCTCGTCGCGAATACTCGGCGACGCGGCTTTAGGCTTCACCCAAGGGGGAGGGCGAACATTGCGCGACGAGCGTTCGGATCGGTGTCTCCGCTCGAGAGCCTCTGCCGGATCGCCTGCCTGAGATGGCGTCGATACGCACGATGGTGGGCGGGCTATGAAGCTACGCTTCGCGGGTCTGATATTCAGTTTCAGGTTCGCTCTCATATTCAGATTAACCGCCGCGTCCCCCGCGTTGATCGCCGGTGGATGCATGCTCGGTCCCGATTACCATCAGCCGCCGGCTCCGGTCGCATCGAAATGGCGGGAGGCCGCCAATCCGGATCTGAATACGGCTCGTGACGAATACCGGGACTGGTGGAGGGTGTTCAACGATCCAGTCCTGACGCGGTTGATCGATGTCGCGTACGCGCAGAACCTGACCCTGTTGACCGCAGGCGTAAGGGTGCTGGAAGCGCGCGCGCAACTTGGAATTGCGATAGGTGAGTTTTATCCTCAACAACAGAAGTTGACGGCGTCGGTCACGTACAACCGGCTCCCGTCTTCGAATCCCTACAATCTCATCACGAATAAATTCTGGAGCGACGCGTTCGGCGCGCAGGCGGCGTGGGAAGTCGACGTGTGGGGTAAGCTGCGCCGCGCGATCCAATCCGCCGACTATGCCTACCTGGCGTCGGTGGCCAACTACGACGACGTGCTGGTCTCGCTGACCGGCGACGTGGCCGGCACCTACGTTCAGATCCGCACGACCGAAAGGCAGATCGCGATCGCCCGCGACAACGTCGAGAAGCAGAAGATTGCCCTCAAGATAGCCGAGGCAAGATTCCACGGCGGCGCCGCCACCAAGCGCGACGTCTACCAGGCGACCAACGTGCTGGGAGCGACCGAGGCGGCGGTGCCGCAGTTGATGATTCAGCTTGAACAGTCGAAGAACGCGCTCAGCGTGCTGCTGGGGATGGAGCCGGGACGGCTGGACGCCCTGATGGCCGGAGCGTCCGACATCCCGACCGCGCCGGCGCAAGTGACGGTCGGGATACCGGCGGACCTGCTCCGGCGGCGCCCCGATATTCGGCGCGCGGAGCTGCAGGCGGCGGCGCAATGCGCGCAGATCGGATACGCCAAGGCGGACTTGTTCCCGACCTTCAGCCTGGTCGGCGACGTCGGAACGCTTTCGAGTACTATCGGGACCGCGAGCCTCAGCGAAGTGTTCACTTCGATGAGCCTGGCGTACGCGTTGGGGCCTACGCTTCAGTGGAACATCCTCAATTACGGGCAGATAACCAACAACGTTCGGGTGCAGGACGCGCGCTTCCAGGAGCTGCAGGTCGACTATCTGGACAGCGTGCTCAAGGCGCAGCAGGAAGTCGAAAATGGAATCGCGCTCTTTACTCAGTCAAAGTACGAAGTGGAATTTCTGACCGCGAGCGTAGTGGCCGCACAGGGGGCGCTCAGAATCGCGCTGATCCAGTACAAAGAGGGCACGATGGACTTCACCACGGTACTGCTCGCCGAGCAGAACCTGTACATAGCGGAAAACAGCCTAGCGCTGGCGCAGGGTTCGGTGCCGTTGGGGGTGATTGCGACGTATCGCGCGATGGGTGGCGGATGGCAGATACGCGAGGGGCATGAGTTCGTGCCTGCCGACACTCGCGACGAGATGTCGAAGCGGACGAATTGGGGAACCCTCCTGACCCCGCAGTTGCTAATGCCGCAGGCGCCGGGATTGCCGTCGGCCAGCGACGTCGGGCCGTTGATTCGGCCGCCGGAATGACGAACTCGAAGCACAATGAGGCACGAGTGAGAATACCTGGATGCGAATCGGAGACGGCGCGCGGCAGGGCGCTGGCGGCGATAGTGCTGGGACTTGCGGCGATCTTCGCGAATGGCGGCTGCGGCGGTCCTCCAGCGGTCAAGGCGCCGCCGCCCGAGGTCACGGTCGCGCGGCCGGGGGTGCAGAACGTGACTGACTACATCACGTTTACCGGCAACACCGCCGCCACCGACTCAGTGAACCTGGTAGCGCGAGTGGAAGGCTATCTCGAGAAATTGCATTTCACCGACGGCGCGCGAGTCAGCAAGGGTGATACGCTGTTTACGATTCAGCAGGAACCGTACCAGGCGCAACTGGTGCAGGCGCAGGCGCAACTCGCAACCGAACGGGCGTCATTGTGGCATGCGCGAACCGAGCTCAAACGATACAGCGGCCTGCTCAAGGAGGACGCGGCGACTCAAACCGAGGTCGATCATTGGCGCTTTGAAAGCGAAACCGCGGAGGCGGGCGTGATCAGCGCCGAAGCGCAGATTTCGATCGCCAAGCTTAATCTCAGTTACACCATCGTGACGGCTCCATTCGATGGACGGCTCGGACGGCATCTGGTCGACCCCGGCAACGTGGTGGGCGCGATGGGGCAGCCGACGGTGCTGGCGGAAATCGATCGGATCGATCCGCTTTATGTGTACTTCACGATCGACGAGCGCGACCTGCTGCGAATCAGCCAGCGCAGGCGGGTATCGGCGAATCAGCCGATCGCGGAGCGGTCGATTCCGCTTTCATTCGGAGTGATGAACGAGGAAGGATTTCCGCGCCAGGGACGACTCGATTTCGCATCGCTCACGGTGGAGCCGACGACTGGCACCCTGCAATTGCGAGCGACAGTGCCCAATCATGATCTTGGCCTGCTGCCTGGATTGTTCGTGCGGATTCGGGTGGCGACCGCCGAGCGGCATGGCGCGTTGATAGTTCCCGGCGACGCGGTCAGCTTCGATCAACAGGGCGAGTACGTGCTGGTCGTCGACAGCCACAACATGGTCGAGCGCAGGGGAGTCAAAACCGGCGCGCAGGTTGGCGACGGTTTGGTGATCGAAGAAGGGCTCAAGCCGACCGACTGGGTAATAGTGGAAGGGCTGCTCCAAGCGATACCGGGCCGCGAGGTCAACCCGCGTCACAAGGATACGCCTGTCGCAGGATCCTCGAAGAGCGGCGCGCCGGCCGGCGGGTAAACGAGCGACGGCAGATGTCAAAGTTTTTCATCGAACGGCCGGTGCTGGCCAACGTGATGGCGATAGTGATCGTCCTGCTCGGCATGGTCTGTATCTACGTTCTGCCGGTCGCGGAATATCCGAATATCGTGCCCCCAACGATACAGGTGACGACTAACTATCCGGGCTCGAGCGCGGAGACGGTAGCGAACACGGTAGGGATTCCGATCGAGCAGCAAGTCAACGGGGTCGAGAATTCGATTTACATACAATTCAACCAGCGGCAGCGACGGTAGTTACACCCTGACGGTGACGTTCGCGGTAGGGACCGACCTCAATACCTCTTTGGCGCTGGTGCAAAACGCGGTCAACAGCTCGATATCGCAACTTCCGCAGCCGGTTCAGGCGCAAGGAGTCAACGTCAAGAAGGTCACTACCAATATCCTTCTGATGGAAAGCCTGTACTCGGACGACAACCGTTTCGACGGGACCTATCTGAGTAATTACGCGACGATCAATCTCCAGGATCCGATCGCGCGCCTGCCGGGGGTTGGCCAGGTAAAGGTGCTGGGGGCCGGCGAATACAGCATGCGCATCTGGCTGGAACCCGACAAACTGAAGGCCTTCGGGCTGACCGTGCTGGACGTGCAGCAGGCGATCCAGAATCAGAATGCGCAGGTGGCGTCGGGACAAATCGGCGGCCCGCCGGTGCCATCGAACCAGGTATTTCAATTCACCGTCAACACGCTGGGCCGGCTGTCCAGCGTCAAGGAATTCGAGAATATCATTATAAAGAGCCGAGCCCCCGCCGGGTTGCCCGGCGATACGGGGCAGAACAGCCGGCTCGCGCAATCGGCGTCGATCGTGCGCATCAAGGATGTCGCGAAGGTCGAGCTGAGCCAGCAGCAGTTCACGATATTTTCGAACCTGAGCGGAAGAAAGGCCGGACATATCTGCGTCTACGCGCTGCCGGGGGCGAATTCGCTGCAGGTCGCGACCGAAGTGCGCGCGCTGATGGCGACAGATGAGCCGGTCGTTTCCGCAAGGGCTCAAGTACAGCTCTTTGTACGATACCACCGTGTTCATCCAGCAGGCGATCCACGCGGTCTACATGACGCTGGCCATCGCCGGTGTGCTGGTGTTGATCGTCATTTTGATGTTCCTGCAGAATTTCCGCGCGATGCTGGTGCCGGCGACCACGGTGCCGGTGACAATAATCGGCGCGTTCGCCGCGATGGCGCTGTTGGGCTTCACGGTCAACCTGATGACGCTGTTCGCGCTGATCCTCGCGATCGGCATCGTGGTCGATGACGCGATCGTGATCGTCGAGAATGCTCGCATTATATCGAGCAGGGACAAACGCCGAAGGACGCGGCGATCAAGGCGATGGGCGAGCTGACCGGCCCGGTGCTCGGGATCACGCTGGTGCTGATCTCGGTGTTCCTGCCGGCGTCGTTTCTGCCGGGGATCACGGGGCAGATGTTCCGGCAATTTGCGCTGGTGATCGCGGCGACGGCTATCATCAGCGCGCTCAACGCGCTCACGCTCAAGCCGACGCAATGCGCGCAGTACCTGCGGCCGCGGCCCACGGACAAGCCGCTCAACTGGTTCTCCACGGAGTTCAATCGCGGATTCGGCGCGGTTCAGGACCGGTATATCGCGCTGGTCGACTGGATGGCGCATCGTCCGATGCGCATGATTCTCGGATTCTTTTGCGTCATCGCGATCGCGGTGTTCGCGCTTTCGGTTTATCCATCGGGGATGCTGCCGCTGGAGGATCAGGGCTACTGCATCGTTTCGGCTGAGCTTCCCGAGGGCTCCGCCCAGCCGCGGGTGCGCGAAGTCTCCGCGGATATCGACGCGGTCCTGAAGCGGAGTCCCGGTATCAAAGGATGGGTGACGATCGGCGGATACTCAGTCTTTGATTCGGCGAATCTCTCCAACGTCATTACCGTGTTCGTAATTTATGATGATTGGGACAAGCGGCCGGCCGGGCTGACGCAAATCAAGATCATTGGCGGACTCCAGGAAAGGTTCAGGGCGATTCGCAAAGCCGCGTTTGCGGTGATGCCGCCCTCGCCGATTCCCGGCCTGGGCAACGCGTCCGGTTTCCAGATGGTGGTCGAAGACCGCGCCAGCAGCGGCCTTGGCGAACTCCAAAAGGCCGTCCTCGAGTTGCTGCGAAAAGCGCTCGGCGATCCGGGTTTCCTGCGCGCAGGATTCACGACCTTCAGCGACCGCAGCCCGCAACTATATCTCGACATCGATCGGACGATGGCGGAGTCGCTCGGAGTCTCAATCAACGACATCTTCACGACGCTCCAGACCTACTTGGGGTCGAGCTACGTAAACCAGTTCAACAAGTTCAACCAGAGCCTGCAGGTCCGCGTGCAGGCGCAGGCGGACTACCGGCGTCAACTGAGGGATATTGCGAACCTGAACGTGCCGAACCGGGTAGGGCAGATGGTGCCGCTGGGCGCGTTGATTGCGTTTCGTCATATGCTGGGCTCGGAACTGGTGACGCGCTACAACCTCTATCCTTCGGCGGTTATCAACGGTGTGCCGACGATTAAATACAGTTCGGGGCAGGCGCTCGACATGATGCAGCAGTTCGCCGAGGAAACGCTGCCGCAGGGAATGAGTTACGAGTGGACCGGCCTTTCGTACCAGGAGAAGCAGGTCGGCAGCCAAATCTATTTCATCTTCGCGCTCTCGATCACGCTGGTGTTCCTGGTGCTGGCGGCGCAATACGAGAGCTGGACGGATCCGATCGCGGTAATCCTCGTCGTGCCGACGGCGCTCGTCGGCATCATCATCGCGCAGGCGCTGCGTCGCTTTCCGGTCGATCTGTATACGCAGATCGGTCTCGTACTGATGATTTCGCTCGCGGCCAAAAACGCGATCCTGATCGTCGAATTTGCGCGGCAGCTAACCGAAGAGGGGATGGGCACGGTGGAAGCCGCGGTCGAAGCGACGCGCCGGCGCTTTCGGCCGATTTTGATGACCTCGATCGCGTTCATCCTGGGCGTGGTGCCGTTGCTGACGGCCACTGGAGCGGGTGCGGCGAGTCAGCAGTCGCTGGGCACGGTCGTCTTCGGCGGAATGCTCGCTTCGACGCTGTTGGCCATTCCATTCGTCCCGGTCTTCTTTATCGCGGTGCGCGAGCTTGCCGGCAGATCGGTCGAGCCGGCGTCCGGCGCGGCCAAGGGTTCGGCGCCGCATGCCACGGCGGCGGATTAGACGAATGGCTACTGGCTATTTTACCTGGATACTCTTGATGTAGGTGACCATATTCGAGATCCGCGCCCTGACCTTTGCTTCGCTCTCGGGGCTGAACTCCTTCCCTGGCTGCTGAAGGGTCGTCCCCCAAAAAGGCATATCGATGCGAGAATGCGCGGGTATGCCGGCCCGCCCATCGATCGATTCGTACACCCGCTTCGCCGGAAACACACCACCATTGCCAATGGTCAATCTGGTGAGGTCCGTCGGCTTGATTCCAGGAATGACGTACAAGGCCTCCCCGTGTCCTTTGCCATCTTTGCCATGACAAGAAGCGCAGTTCGCGTCAAAATCCTGTTTGCCAGTCGTGTCCGCCAGAACGCCGGCCGCTCCGGCCACCAACAGCAGCAGCGCTATAATTGAAACGCAAACTCCTCGCCCAGGAAATTCAAACGACGTCATCCACATTCCATCTGTTCCATAAGAGCTATTCGATCTATACGCGTCCAATTGATCCTTTTATCAGATACGATCCAAGCTGCCCAACAAATGTTTAGCGCGTCGTTTGCCCGATCGCGGTTGAAAGAGAACTGGCGCGGCGGGGCTTACAGGAGCAGAGCCGGGTCTTGTTCTATGTACGGTCGACTTTGTAAATGATCTTTACGTCATCGGCCGTAACGATCATGTAGTCTCATCAGGGCCCTCTCGGTCAGTTATCCTGGGACACCGCTGCCGCGGCCATAAGGCGCGTTTGACGAATGAGTTGAAGGAGACCGCCATGCGACTGGACGCGTGGAGCCGCGCCGAAGGGCTTTTGACGCCGCTTGGCGCGGTCTGGATCGACTCCGCCAAGGCTTATAACTTCGCGCTCTATTCGAACGATGCGACCGCGGTTTCGTTGCTGCTTTACGGCGGCGGCGATTTCGTGAATCCGATCAAAACTTTCGCGTTCGATTTTCCGGCGCACAAGACCAACAGGATCTGGCATATGATCGTACCGGCGGCGGAAATCGCCGGAGCCAAATACTACGCCTACAAAGTCGACGGTCCCTACGGCCCCGGGCTTGGCGAGCGCTTCGACCGCGGCAAAGTTCTGCTCGACCCATACGCCAGAAGCGTTTTTTTCCCGCCGGGTTTCAGCCGAGCCGCCGCCTGCGCACCCGGCCCGAACGACGGCAAAGCGCCGCTGGGTCTCCTGCCTCCCATGACTTCGGTCGGCCTGGTCCGCGTCGACGACCGGCCGACCCGGCATACGCACGACCTCGTGATCTACGAGCTCCATGTACGAAACTTCACCAGGGATTCGAGCGCCAGAGTGGACGAGCAGTTACGCGGCACTTATGCCGGCGTGGCCGCGATGGTTCCGCATCTCAAGGAACTGGGCGTCACCGCAGTCGAACTGATGCCGGTGCATCAGTACGATCCGCAGGAGGGCAGCCATTGGGGATATATGACGCTCGGATTCTTCGCGCCGCATCATGCGTACGCGAGAAATTCCGATACCGAAGCCGCCGCCGCGGAGTTCCGCGCGATGGTCGATGCTCTGCACGCGGCGGATATCGAAGTAATCCTGGACGTGGTTTACAACCACACCACCGAGGGCGATCAGAACGGCCCGACCTACAGCTTCCGCGGTATCGACAATTCCACTTACTACGCCCTCGATCCGAACGATCTGTCGAGCTATTTCAATTTCAGCGCCTGCGGTAACGACCTGCGCACCTCGCATCCCGCCGTGCGCAGGTTCGTAGTCGACAGCCTTCGCTACTGGGCCTCCGAAATGGGCGTCGACGGGTTCCGCTTCGACCTGGCCTCAGTCTTCATGCGCGATGATGCGGGGAATCTGAATTACCAGGATCCATCGATCATCTCCGAGATCAGCGGCGAGGCGGCGGTGGCCGGGCTGAGGCTTATCGCGGAGCCGTGGCAGGGCGAGTTGGGCGGCGGATATGTCCTGGGCAGGGCTTTTCCCGGTCTGACCTGGCAGCAGTGGAACGGAAAATTTCGCGACGATGTCAGGCAGTTCGTCAAAGGTGACAGTGGATTGGTGCCGGCGCTGATGACCCGCCTGCACGGCAGCACCGATCTCTTCCCCGACGATTTGTTCAACGCCTTTCGTCCTCAGCAGAGCGTAAATTTCGTGACCTGTCACGACGGCCTCTGCCTGTATGACATGGTTGCCTACACCAACGACGGCCAGAACAGTTGGGATTGCGGATGGGAGGGCGACGCCAACGTGCCGCCGGAAGTTGCAGCCTTGCGCAAGCGGCAAATCAGGAACTTCTGCTGCCTGTTGATGCTCGCCAATGGCGCTCCGATGTTCTTCGCGGGCGACGAGTTCATGAACACTCAGCGCGGCAACGACAATCCCTACAACGAGGACGGAGAGGTCGTCTGGCTGGATTGGCGCCGGTTGGATGCGAACCCCGACATATTCAGATTCTTCAAAACCATGATCGCGTTCCGCAAGGCTCATCCGTCGATCGGTCGAAGCACCTTCTGGGATAGCGACGTTCATTGGCATGGGGTGAGCGCGGCTCCGGACGAGTCGTATGCGTCGCACACGCTGGCATTTTGCCTGCGCGGCGGCGCGCTCGACGATTCCGATCTCTACGTGATGATCAACTGCTACTGGAGCGACCTGGATTTCACCGTCGCGGAAGGCGAAGCGGACGAGTGGTTGAGAGTCGTCGATACTGCTGAGGAGAGTCCCAACGACATCCTTGAGCCGGGCGACGAAGAACGTCTCGCATCGCTGCGCTACAATGTCCGCGCCCGCTCGGTCGTGGTTCTGATCCGCCGCTAGACGCCTCCGTTTGGTGAGCCGAACTTCATACCGTCTTGCTCGGACTGAACAGACGCTTGATCAATCTCCGTTTCACCAATTCCACGAGCACTAGATAGGTTCCCGTGACGGCAATCAAAAACACAAAGAACGCGCCCGGCAAGGGCACAAATCCCAGGTCCGCCGCCATCCCGCTGAACGGCAAAAACATCCCAACCGTAACCACGAGAAGAATCGTGGCCGCCAGCGGCAGGCTCGGCCGGTTGCTCCACGGACTCCCGGCGGTGCGGATCACGAACAGGACCAGAGTCTGGGTGGCCAACGATTCGACGAACCAACCTGTATGAAAAAGCGCCTCCGAGGAGTGAAACAGCGAGAGCAGCACGTAGAAGGTCAGGAAGTCATAGATCGAGCTGATCGGACCAATCACCAGCATGAAGTTGCGGACGATCCCGATATCCCAGCGCTGGGGCTGGCGAATGTAGGCGGGATCAACGTTGTCGGTCGGAATCGTGACCTGCGCCAGGTCGTACAGAAAATTGTTGAGCAGAATCTGCGTCGGCAGCATCGGCAGGAAAGGCAGAAACAGCGACGCCCCGGCCATGCTGAACATGTTGCCGAAGTTCGAACTGGTCCCCATCAGGAGGTACTTCAGCACGTTGCCGAATGCTTTGCGTCCCTCGACTATACCGCTATGCAGGACCGCGAGGTTGCGTTCGAGCAGAATGATGTCCGCGGCGTCCTGCGCCACGTCGACCGCGCCCGCCACCGAGATACCGACGTCGGCGGCGTGCAGCGACGGCGCGTCGTTGATGCCGTCACCGAGAAAGCCCACCACGTGACTGCGATGCTTGAGCGCGCCGATGATCCGGTTTTTCTGGCCGGGCGACAAGCGCGCGAAAACGTCGGTCTGCTCGGCTACTTGCGCGAGAGCGGGATCGTTCATCGTCTCGATCTCATCGCCCAGGACGATGCGCGTCGCGTCGATTCCCACCTGTCCGCAGATATGGCGGGTTACCAACTCGTTGTCGCCGGTTAGAATCTTTACCGTCACGCCGTCGCGGCGGAGAGCCGCGAGCGAGTCCTCCACTCCTTCCAGCGGCGGATCGATGAAGGTAAGGAAGCCCGCCAGGATAAGCTCGCGTTCGTCCGCCGCCGTGAGATTCTCGCGCGTGACGACCGGACGCGAGGCAACCGCGAGCACGCGAAATCCGTCTGCGCTCAAGCGCTGATAGATGTCGTGGCATTGCTTCTTTTCAATTTCGCCGAGCGGCTTTTCCGTCCCGCCGGCTTCGTATCGCGTACAGCACTCGAGAATACTTTCCGGAGCCCCCTTGGCGATGAGAATTCGCTGTTCATGTCCTTCGACCACGACCGAGAGCCGTCGGCGCTCGAAGTCGAATGGTATTTCGTCGGTCTTCTCCCAACCCGCGGTGTCCTGCGGGTGCGCCGCCAAAATCGCAGCGTCGAGCGGACTCTTGATTCCGGTCTCGAACGAGCTGTTCAGATAAGCCAATGAGAGCGGCTTCTCCGCTGGCTCGCCCGACCAATCCAACGCCCGGTCAAAAGTCATCGCGGCGGCGGTGAGTGTTCCGGTCTTGTCGGAGCAGAGCACGTCGATACTGCCGAAATTCTCGATGGAGACGAGATGCTTGACGATCACCTTCTGCCGCGCCATCCGCACGGCGCCGCTCGCCAGGGTGACGGTGGTGATCATCGGAAGAAATTCCGGCGTGAGGCCGACCGCCAGCGCGACCGCGAACAGCAGCGATTCGAGCGCGTTGCGATGCATCGCGATATTCACGAGCATGATGAACAGCACGAGGAACATCACCGTCTTGAGGATAAGGATGCCGAACTGACGGATGCCGCGATCGAATTCCGTCTCGGGCCGGCGCAGCGCGAGCCTCAGTACGATGTCGCCGAAGGCGGTCCCCTTACCGGTCGCGACGACGAGCGCCGTGGCGGTACCGCTCACTACCGAGGTGCCAAGGAAGACCATGTTGGCCGCAAGCGCGCTGGGCTCCTGGGATTGTGTATCGCTTGCGGATTTTTCCGCCGCCGTCGATTCTCCGGTCAGTGCGGCCTCCTGCACGTGCAGGTCGCGGCTCTGAAGCAGCCGCGCGTCGGCCGGGACCAGGTCTCCGGCGGAAAGACGGACGATGTCGCCGGGCACAAGGTCGCGCCTGCCAATTTCGCTCCATACGCCGTCGCGCAAGACCGTCGCGGTGGGCGCGACCCTTTCGCGCAGGCGCTCGACCTCGCGCTCGGAGCGGTAGGCCTGCACGAAGTTCAATACCACGCTCAGCAGCACCATCGCGGCGATGATCGACGCGTCGATGATCTGGCCGAGCAGTGCGGAAGTGACGCTGGCAGCGAGCAGAATTATCACCAGCGGACTCGCGCAAAAGCGCAGGAACTCCGCGAGCGGGCCGCCCTGCTTCTTCGCCGCCGGATCGTTCGGGCCGGTTTCCCTCGCGCGCCGGACGGCTTCGGCCGTGCTTAGGCCTGCGGATGACGATCGGAGCCGAGCGAAAAGATCTTCCGGCCGCTCCGCCTGCACGCCTTTGGCGGCCGGCATATGTGCGGTTCTCTCATCCCCGGATATTGCGGCTTGCGGGCTTTCGGGATCCACTTTCGTCCTCGACCGCGCTCAGGCTGACGATGGATATGCACGGCGAGCCAATTTTCCGCAATCCTCGAAAAGTGAAGTCAGGTTCAGACCGGCCTGGTCGTAAGGACCGGGCAGATTGATTTGCGCACTACTTGCTCGGTAACGCTGCCGAGCAGCGTGTGCTTCCTTCCGGTTCGCCCATGCGTCGACATCACCACCAGGTCGATTGAAAACTCCGCTTCAGCCTTGAGCAGGGCCGAGACCGCAGTTCCGGGGCGCACGATGATCTGAAAAGGGACTTTGCCTTGCAACCACTTGCGCGCGACCGCGCGCAGACTGTCCGTCGCGACTTGTTCCACGTCGGCCCTCAGTTTCGCCGCGTCTACTTTGGGGACGATGTAAATCAGGTAGATTTTCCCCTTGTACTGCTTGGCCGTGCTCACGGCCAACTCCAGCGCGGGAATCGAAATCCGATCGAAATCGATCGGGCACAGTATTTTGCGGAACCGGGTCTTCATACGTTGCGTTTCTCCCATGCATGGCCGCGTGTGGCAGGCGCGTGATTGTAGCGCGTTGTCGTATCTATGTTGTAATGCGGAGGGTAAGCTGCGAATGAGGGAGAACCGATGACGTCGAGAAGCAAATGGATTCCCGCGCTGGCCGGACTGCTGATGATGCTCGGTTCCGTGGCGAGCGCCGCGGACAGCGCTGTTGCGCAAGGGCGGCGACTCTATCTCGAATATTGCGCGTCGTGTCACGGGCTGACTGGCGAGGGCGATGGTCCGGTGGCGCGCGCATTGTCGACTCCGCCGGCCAACCTGCGGCGGCTGTCGGAGCGCTTCGGGAATCCACTTCCAGAGGATCAGGTCGTTCGCTTCATCGACGGCCGCACCACGGTCAAGGCGCACGGACCGCGCGACATGCCGGTGTGGGGTCAGCGTTTCTATACCGAGACGCGCAACGAGAGCGTGGTCCAGGCGCGGCTGGCCGCACTGGTTGCCTATCTCCAATCGATTCAGACCGGTGCACGCCACGCGTGGCAGCAACTCCCGGGCATCGAGGATCAGTACGCGAACCGTTAGTTCCGCGACCTCGATTGGCGCTGTTCCTGCGCAGCACCGCCGCTCCATAAGACGGCTAATCTCGATGCCGCTCAGTGCGGTTCGGGCATGCGCTTGAGCCGCTCGGTAATCGACGCCGACAGCGCTTCGAGGCTGCGCTCCGTATTGGCCGTCAGGCGGGAGGATTCGGGGATCTCTTTCAGCGCGACGAATTCGTCGCGCTGGCGCAGATAGGTCGCCACGCCGGCATCGGAGACCTCGTCGGCGCGGCCCGCGCGATCGGTGAGCCGCCGCACGATCTCGTCATGGCTCGCGAGGCACTCGACGAACAACACCGGCACGTGAGCGCGCGCCGCGAGCGCGAGTGCCTCGGCACGGTAGGCGGGCGCGGCGAAAGTAGCGTCGACGATCACGCCCGCACCGTTGTTCAACCGGGCCGCAGCCTCGCCGAGCAGAGCGGTGTAGGTCTTCCGGGTAAACTCGGGGTCGTAGGCGCCGGTCGCGTAGCCGTCGGCGAGACGCTCGTTAGGCGCGACACCAGCGAGCCTTTTGCGGATTTCGTCGGAACGCAACCACTCGAATCCAAGCCGATCCGCCAGACGCCGCGCCACGGTCGACTTGCCGCTGCCGGAGAGCCCGCACACCACCACCATCGCGGGCCGCGACTCGCGTGCGAGATCGAGCGCAAGCGCTACGTAGTTGCGCGCGGCATTGGCCGCGGCGGCGCGCCGGTCGGGAGCGATCGCGGCGTCGCGGCTGGCGAGACTCTCCACCTTGGCGCGTACCAGCGCGCGATGGATTTTGTAAAACGGAATCAGCAGCGTAAACTCCGCGTCGCCCGAAGCTTCGCGATACGCGCCCACCAATTCGTCGGAGAGTCCCCGAGCGGCGAAGCGATCGAGATCCATCGCAAGAAACGCTATGTCCGAGGCGACGTCGACGTAGCGCAGGCCCTCGTTGAACTCGACGCAGTCGATGATCGTGACCTGGTCGTTGGTGAGCGAGACATGCTCGCAGCGTAGATCGCCGTGGCCGTCGCATACGCGAAAGCCGAGAGCGCGGCGGTTGAACAAGCTCCAGCGCGACTCGATCGTCGACTCGATAAAGCGCCCGAGCTCAGCCAACTCCGCCGGCACGATCGTCTCCGCGCGATCGCTAGCGAGTTCCTCCAGATTGCCACGCACCAATCGCCATATCGCCGCCGCCGACCCGTACTTCCATCCCTGGTCTCCGGGGGCCGCACGATGGAAGGCCGCAAGCCGATTGGCGATCGCACGAATCTGTTTCACGCTCGCGGCGTTCTCGGACACCATTCGATCGAGCATCGTAGTTTCGTCCAGCCTGCGCATCCTGACCGCCCATTCCTCCACCGTACCCGTCTCGATCGCACCCGCCTCGGCCGCGCCCGAAGAGGTGGTGTCCAGCACTAACTCGCCGCCGCGGCGCAAGATCGGAACGATGCCCAGGTAGACTTCCGGCGCGAGCCGCCGGTTGAGCCGCACCTCGTCGAGACATAGCTGACGGCGCAGGCTGAGCGTTGAGGCGTCGACAAAAGCGAAGCGCACCGGTTTCTTGATCTTGTAAACGTGATCGCCCGCCAGAAATACGCACGACACATGGGTCTGCCGCAATTCCACCGAGCGCGGATGCTCCGGGTATATCTCCGGACGCATCATCGCTTCGACGATGGTCGCTAGAGCGGACGGCTTGGGCGGAGTCACCAGCGAGTTTCTAACAGCCAACGTCACGCCCCGCAAACATGGTTCGCGGCGATCACGATCGCGGCGCGAACGGTCACGACGCGGCGCTCGCTTTCGGCCTGACCACCAGCACCGGCCGCCGCGAGCCGCGGATCACCCGTTCGGCCACGCTGCCGATCAGAAGATGGCTTACGCCCGTGCGCCCATGCGTCGCCAGCACGATAAGGTCGGCGTCCATCTCCTCGGCCTGCTTGAGGATACCGTCGGACGGCTCGCCGCTGAGCGTTTCAACCTTATAGACAATGCTATGGCCCTCGAGATGCGCAGCCGCCAGCTTCTCCAGTTCGGCTCGGGCGTTTTTTTCCCATACTGGGTATGGATCCGCCGGGTCCGGAGGAAACTCGGTGGCGGCCAAAGGCAGCGGCGCGACGTGCAGAGCGCAAAGTGTCGCGCCGTTCTGCTCGGCGATTTCACGCGCGAAGTGCAGGATCGCCGGCGCTGACTCGTCGAAGTCCACCGCGCATAAAACTTTGTCGAAGAGCTTTCTCATGTTCCGCCTGTCGATATCCTCGTGAGAGTTTTCCTATTCCGCCTTACGCGGGCCGGAAACGGCTGCGGCCAAACGAACAACCTGGGAATCGGTCACGGTCCGCTTCACGACGCCTTGCGCGTTTTCCGAGTCGGCACGCGCGGCGAAGTCGCTCAGCGAAAGCAGGCCGACCAGGCGAGCCTGCTCGTCGAGCACCGGTAAGCGGCGCACCTTCTTCTCGCACATCGTTGCCGCGGCCGCGGAAAGCTCATCGTCCGAGGCGCAGACGAAGAGATGCTTGGACATCACGCCTGAAACCCTGATTTCGCTCATCGACGCTCCCTGGAAGAAAACGGCCATACAAACGTCCCGATCCGTAAGCATCCCGACCACTTGCGCGTGTTCGTTCAGCACGGGAACGCATCCGCAATCGTATTCCCACATCAGTTGCGCCGCGGTGGCCAGATTGTCGGAGACGAAACACGTTCTAATTTTCGAAGTCATCAGATCTTTGACTTTCATGTGCTCGTCCTCTCTCCGCGAATCGATTTCAAAACGTTCCGAAGAAACGAATTCATCGAGCCGTACCGGCCGCGAGCATCAAGGCCAATCTCTAGCGCGGCTTCATCGCTTCGAAACCGCCTATGAGATCCAATATTTCGGTGGTGACCGCCTCCTGGCGTATGCGGCGCATGGTTCGTCCTAGTTCCCCGGCCTTGTTGCCGATATTCTCGTGCGCCGCTTCCATCGTGCGGAAACGCGCCGCGTTCTCGCTGGCGAACGACTCCATTGCGGCCGCCTCCAGCATCGCGAACATATACTCTGCCGCGAGGTCGTCGAAGAGCCGGCGCGGCTCCATGTTGACGATGGGAGGCATCCTGGACCTATCTCCTTCGACCGCCGGCGCTTCCAGTGGAAGGAGTTTCAATCTGACGAGATGCGCGCGCTGGGCGGTCTCTTCGCGCGTATAGAGCGCTTCGACGCTGGTGAGCATTTGCTCGTTGAACATCCGGTACAGCTCGGCGGCGACCCGGCGGGCCGTCGCCGTGACTCCACCGCTATGCGTGGCCATCGGAAGTGTCAATGCCGGGTGAAGTCCGCGCTCGGAGGAGCGCTGCGAGCCGCGGCTTCCGACGAAGATCAGCCGGAGATTCGAGTCGCTCTTCGATGCTTCGGCTGCGGCACTGATGAGAGGCTCATTGAAGGCGCCGCAAAATCCATGCTCCGAACAGAAGACTATCAACCCGGGTCTCCGTGCACCGCCCGCAGCCGGGCCGTTGCTGTCCTCGGGCATGAGCGTCGCCGCCTCGGCCAGCGCGCGGCGAATTATGTCGGCATAGTGGCGAATCGCATCCAGCGACCGCTGGCTCTGCTGCATCTGCACCGCGGCGATAGCGCGCAGCGCCGAGACGATCTCCAGCAGCTCGTTGAGCGAGCCGATTTGCGACGCGATAACCTCTGCCCGTGCCATCGCGGTGAGTTAAGCCGAGGGCGGCTGCCCGGCGGGAGAGACGGAGCCGCTTAAGTGTGCGATCAATTCCGCCATCAGCGTTCGCAGGATCGCGCGTGTCTCATCGTCGAGCTCGCCGGTCGACTTGATTCGTTCGATCGGCGCCGCACCTTTTTCACTGAACCATGGGGCAAGCGAACTGCCGAGCTTCGTCACCTTGTCCAACGGCAGGGAATCGAGCATGCCCTCGTTGAGCGCGAGCAGGAGCGCGACTTGGAGCGGCATCGCAAGCCCCGAGCATTGCGGTTGCGTGAGCACGGCCCGGATGCGTCGGCCGTGTTCGATCGTGCGGCGCGTTCGGTCGTCGACCATCCCGCCGAAGCGCGTGAAGATTTCAAGTTCGAGAAATTGCTGGTATTCGAGCCGCAGGTTCTCCGCCAGTTTGCGCATCGCCGCCGCCTGAGTCTTTCCGCCCACGCGCGAAACGCTTTTGCCGACATTGATCGCCGGTTTCTGGCCTTCCTGGAAAAGTCTCGGCTCGAGAACGATCTGCCCGTCAGTAATCGAAATGAGATTGGTCGGAATATAAGCGGATAGATTGCCCTCCTCGGTCGCGGCAATCGGGAGCGCCGTGAGCGAACCGCCGCCGCGCTCGTGGCTCAACTTGGCCGCGCGTTCGAGCAGGCGGGAATGGATATAAAAAATGTCACCGGGATACGCTTCACGTCCCGGCGGATTGCGCAGCAGCAGCGAAAGCTGCCGATAGATGACGGCGTGGCTGGTGAGATCGTCGACCACAAGCAGCGCGTCGTCGCCCCGTTCGCTGAAGAACTCCGCCATCGTACAGGCCGCGTAGGGCGCCAGCCATTGCAGTCCCGGCGGATCGTCGGCCGCGGCGATGACGAAGATGCATCGCTCAGGTGCGCCGTGGCGCTTGATCGCTTCGATCACCTGGGTGACGGAAGAAGTCTTCTGCCCGACCGCGCAATAGACGCAGATGACGCCCGAGTCGCGTTGATTGACGATCGCATCGACCGCGATCGCTGTTTTGCCGGTTTCGCGGTCGCCGATAATCAACTCGCGCTGCCCTCGTCCCAGCGCCAGCATCGAATCGATTACGATCAGCCCAGTCTGCAGTGCCTGGTTCACGAGGTCGCGCTCGATGATGCCGGGGGCCGGTCTCTCGACCGGTTTGAAATCCTTGAGCGCCAGTTCAGGTCCGCCATCGAGGAGTACGCCGAGAGGGTTGATCACGCGCCCGAGCAGCATTTCGCCGACCGGCACGCCGGCGACCGAACCGGTGCCGCGTACCAAGTTACCGGCCGCGATTCCTTCCGCCGGACCCAGCATCGCGCAGCCGATCAAATCGGGATCGAGCGCGAGCACCATTCCGGTCACAGGTTCGCCGCCGTCTTTTCGTTCGAACAGCAGCAATTCGCTGAGGCGCGTTGCCGGCAGGCCCGAGACCGTCGCGACGTCGTCGCCGATACTCTCGACGCGGCCGAGCAGATCGAGCGCCGGACCGGGCGCGAGCTTTTCGATACGACGCGCCGCCTCGTCCAGCCGCCGCTCCACGTTTTCAGCCAGCGTGCTCATGATGATTCAACTCCCGTCGCGCGTCGTCGAGCGCATCGCGCCAGCTAAAGCGAAGGACCGCGTGCGGGAACTTCAGTTCCACGCCGGCAATGAGTTCCTTGTCGGCCGCGAAAGCAATTTGCGATCGCCCTCCAAGCCGTTGATTCAGCGCGGCGCGCCATTTGGATTCCGCCTCGGGGCTGAGTGCATCCGCGGTAACCACGGTCAGTTGGCCGCCGTCATGTCCGAATTGTCCGGTAAGAGCCGCACGCTCTGGCGCGGCAAGATGGTCCAGGCGATCGAGCACGCTGATCAGGAATAGTTCCTCGAGACCCGGGGCGGAGAACTGCCGCAACAGGCGTTGCGCGAGTCCTACGGCGATTTGTATCGAGCGGTCGGTCACCTCGCGCGCGGCGGCGTCCCGCTCTTCGTTCAGGCTTTTCAACGACGCCGCTTTCAGTTTCTCGATCTCGGCGCGCGCGTCCTCGATCATCTTCGCACGTTCGTCGGCAAGCTGTGCGCGCGCCTTATCCAGGATAGCCTGCCGCTCGGCCTCTATTTGGGATTGGCGCGCCTCGATTTCCTTGCGCGCCCTTTCGGCGCTCTGCCGGGCGGCTTCCGCTTCCGCCTGGGCGCGAACGATTTCCGCCTTGCGCTCGGCCACGAGGTTCCCGACCGGCTTGAAGAGGAAGCGCTTGAGCAGCCATACCAGGATCAGAAAGTTGACTGCCTGCAGCGCAAATGTCGTCCAGCTAAACGACATCAGTGGGCCGCATATGGATTGGCGAACAGCAGCAGCAATGCCACCACCAGGCAGTAGATGGCCATCGTTTCGATCATGGCCAGACCCACGAAGAGCGTGCGCGACATCGCGCCCGCCGACTCCGGCTGTCTGGCTATACCCTCCATCGCGGCGGCAATCGCGCGCCCTTCGGCCAGCGCCGGTCCGATCGAGCCCACCGCGACCGCCAGCGCGGCGCCAATTATGCTGATTATCTGCACAGTCATATCCGATCCTCCATTGCTCCGATCCCCTACTACCGCTTCTCGCATTACTGCTTCTCGATCGAGCCCACGGCGCCGCCGATATAAACCGCGGCCAGCACCGTAAATATGTAGGCCTGCACGATGCTGACCAGTATTTCGAATGCCATGAACGGGATTGGTACTAGCAACCCAGCCAGGGCGACTATTATCCCGATTATGAGCTCGCCACTCATTATATTGCCGAAGAGTCTCATCATCAGGGAAAAGGACCGGGTGAACTCCGAAAGTATGTTGAGCGGAAGCAGCATCGGATTGGGCCGAAGGTAGCCCTTGAGGTACCCGCCGAGCCCGTGTTGCCTGACGCCGAAGACGTGCACGGAAAGAAAAACGATCACTGCCAGTGCCGCCGGAGTCTCGATCACCGCAGTGGGCGCATGCACTCCCGGCAGCACTCCAGAGAGATTGGCTATTATGAGGAACACGAACAGCGAGCCGAGCAGTGGCAGAAATTGCGACGGGTCGCGATTGACTATTCCCTGGATCTGTTCTTCGAGCGCGCCCACCATCGTTTCGACCATCGCCTGTAGCCCGCCAGGCATTGTACTCAGACGGCGCGTCGCGAGGCGGCAGGCGATCGCCAGTACCGCTATCAGCACCCAGGTCGTCACGACCGGACTCGTAATCAAGACGGGGCCGATCTGAAACACGACCGATGCTGCGAGCGGAGAGTTGCTCATGGCGCGGTCTCGAACGCCGGCCTTTTTGCACGAATGGCGAGGACTCTCGCCAACTGGAATCCGGTCAAAGCCAAAAGCAGCGGCACGGCGCCCAATTCGGCGACTCCAGCGAAGACCGCGGCGATACCGAGTAGCCGCGCCGCGTGAGCGAGCAGAGCCAGCCGCGCTCCACAGCCGCAATAGAGCCGAACATTCCATGCGAGCGCGCCGAAGAAGGCCACGCCGGCCGCCGCTCCGAACGCCAGGCAGAGCAACGGCTTGAGAACTTGGATGTTCATGCCTGCGTTTGCATCCTTTTCCAGACCAGGTAAAAGCCCGCTGCGACGCCGACAAAAACCAGCGTCGCGCTCCAGAAAACGCCGGAGTCGAAAGTTCGGTCGATCCATCGGCCGACGAAAGCGCCCAGCAGCGTCGGACCCACGATGGTCCATCCGAATCTGCCCATCGCGCCGAGCGCGCGTCCGAGCGGCAGCTCACCGGTGCGGTCCCAGTCCTCGCGTCGCGCCTTTACCTGGTCGACAGCCTTCGCGAGTCTGGCTTCCTCGTCGTCGGCAGATCCTCCGCGTTGTGGCCCGGGCGTCATGCTTTGCGGCCCAGTGGATTTCGGGTCCGTTCGTCAGGGCGCAGATAGCGATAAAGCTGTTGAATCGCGGCCTGCTGAAGACCCAGCGCACCGAGCCGAGCCGCCTTTTCGGTCTCCGCATGCTCCGTCATATGCGCGAGAACGACTTTACGTAGATTCTCGAGGTTGTCGCCGAGTATGGCCTCTCGCGTTGCTACCTCCACGGACGTGCCTTCACGCACGCGAAGAACACCGCTCCGAGCCGCGGCGTAGTGTTCCCGGCCAGCATCGTCGCGCCACGCCAGCACGCCGACCACCAGAGCGGTCAGAAAATCCGTGTGTCCGGGTTGTATCCCGAAAGCTCCGGTCGAATCCTCGGCTCGAACGTAGCCGACGTTGTCGGCATTCACGACGATGGCGGTGGGCGTGACGATAACTAATTTCATCGGGCCTGATCAGCGGCGGGTTTTGCTGCCGATTTGGCTTCCTTGTCGCGCGCGTCCGCCAGCGCGCCGATCATATAGAAGGAGCTCTCCGCCCACTTGTCGCACTCGCCGCGAAGAATCGCGCGGCATCCCTCAATTGTGTCCGTGATCGGCACCGACTTACCGGCGATGCCGGTGAATTGCTCGGTCACGAGAAACGGCTGTGTCAGGAACCGCTGCAAGCGGCGGGCGCGTTGGACGGTGAGCCGGTCCTCGGCGCTCAACTCTTCGACGCCTAGCAGCGAGATGATCTCCTGCAGCTCATGGTAGCGAGCGATCGTCCGGCGCACTTCCTCCGCCGTAGCGTAATGCTCTTCGCCCACGATGCGCGGGTCGAGCAGGATCGAAGACGAATTGAGCGGATCGATAGCCGGGTAGAGCCCTTGGGCGGCCATGTCGCGCGATAGCACTATCGATGAATCGAGATGGCGGAAAGTTTCCACTACGGCGGGATCGCTAAAGTCGTCGGCAGGTACGTAAACGGCCTGGATAGCCGTCACGGCCGCGCCCGCCACGGAGGTGATACGCTCCTGCAAATCCGACATCTCGGTCGCCAGCGTTGGCTGGTAGCCCACGCGCGAGGGCAGGCGTCCGAGCATCCCCGAGACTTCGGCCCCGGCCTGTACGAAGCGGAAAACGTTGTCCATCAGGAGCAGCACGTTGCGGCTCATCGTATCGCGGAAATACTCGGCGATGGTGAGTGCGGTCATCGCGACGCGCCATCGCGCTCCGGGCGGTTCGTTCATCTGGCCAAAAACGAGTGCCGTGCGTGAAAGCACACCCGATTCGCGCAGCTCGCCCAGCAATTCATGCCCTTCGCGAGACCGCTCGCCAATTCCGGCGAAAACCGAGATGCCCGAGTAATTCTCGACCGTGGTCCGAATCAATTCCGTGATGAGCACGGTCTTGCCTACTCCGGCGCCGCCGAACATCCCGGCCTTCCCGCCCTTGGCCAGCGGCGCGAGCAAATCGATAACCTTCATTCCGGTATGGAAAATTTCGCGGGCCGGATCTTGGCGGCTGAAGGCGGGCGCGGCCCGGTGAATCGGCCATCGTGGAACGGCGGGCGCGAACGGCTCCAATCCATCGATAGGTTCGCCGACCACGTTGATCAGCCGGCCGAGTACCTTTTCGCCAACCGGTACGTCAATCGGACCGCCGGTCTTGCGCACCGCGCATCCACGACGCAGCCCCGCCGTATTCTGCATCGCGACCGCTCGCACCATGTGCGGGTCGAGATGCTCCTCCACTTCGACGAGCAGCCGATAGGTTCCATCCCATTCGACGGCCAGAGCGTCGTTCAGCGCGGGCAGCGCGCCGTCCGCAAACGCGACGTCCACTACCGATCCGCGGACGCGAACGACGATTCCGCTGGCGGCGGCTTGCTTTGGCGCCGCTTCCGAGCCGGACACGTCAGAATCGATCAGCGAGTCATCATTCTCGTGCATGCCACTATTCGCCGTTTCGGCCGGCGCGGACCTTTCAATTCAGCGAAACCGCCGCGAGTTGAATTTCCAGCGCTTGCGTCAGCTGGACCACGCGTTCGGCCGCCGCGCCGTATGACGCATCGGTCCCGGGCGAAGGGTTGTGCATTTCGCTCGACAAAAGGGGCAACTCGGGTACTTTCGCTTCAGCCACCATCTTCCTGAGCGGTGCGAGGCTCGTGACTCCGGACTCCGTCTGATCGTGCAGGCTTTGGAGCCATGATTCCAGCCGGATCTTGATCGCACCGATCAACGCGGAGTTGTCGGCCGCGTCTTTCGCGACGCTTGTGGGGACTGTTTTGTGACGCGCCATATTGTCGATCGCGAAGGCGAGGCGGCGAAGCGTGTCGAGCGCGTTGACCAGTTGGTCGCCGTCAATCTCGGCGCTGCGGCCTTCCAGCATGGCGTCGTTCGCGACAGACAACATCATAGCAATGCCCGATACCGTCGCCATCTCGGCCGCGGCACGCCGCCGCTGCTCTTTGGGGCCGGTGCCTTCTCTCAGAAGTTCGAGTATCGCGGCCAGCGGCGCCTGGAACTGCTCCGCGAGTGTGCGGCGCGCCTTTTCGCGCCACAAGAGGGAAACAACGGCGCGGATTATCATGCCGAGGCTGATGCCCCAGATGCTCCAGATCGAACCGATCACGTCGGCGCGCGGCCCGGGGCTTCCATAGCCGATAACGAACGCCGTTCCGCCGATCGAGAGATACGAAAGAATTCCGCCACCCTCGCCAATATACGCCATCAGCAAGGTACCCGCGAAAATCGCGGCCATGTAAGGTCCTGGCGAGGTGAAGTTGGGATCGATGACGAGGGTGCCGAGCGCCGCCAATGCGAGCGCGCCTGACGCGCCGATCGCGCGCATCGTGAACTTGCGCGCCGTCGCTCCATGGCTCGGCGGGCCGCCGAGCATCAGCAGCCAGATAGCCGCATGCAGCGCCGGATTGTTGTCCCACAGTCCGATCAGAAACGCGGCCGTCAGGGCAATCGTATGCCGCGCGCTGAAGCGGATCAGGAAATTTCTCGCGCCGGCCGGGCGCCGCCTCGCCGCCTCGTCGATTTCGTCCTCTTCGGATGGAAGTTCAGTCTCATCGGGCGGGAATTCGCTTAGATCGGTCTGCAGAAGCTCGCCGATTCTCGCCATCGGCGCGGTAATCGCCGCCAGTTCGGGAAGGTCTTCGCCGAGGCGCGCGATCCGTGCGCCAAGTGCGCCAGGCGCGTCAGGGTCAGCGCTATCCGATGACGTTCCATCGGGGCCGGGCCTCGCGTCGGACGCACTCGGAATGCGATCGGCGCGATGCTCGCGGAGGTTCTCGAGGTAACGTTCCAGACGCTGGTCAAGCGCCGCGTGGAGCGCCCGCAATTCACCGGCCTTCGCGGCGGTAATCGGGCCCGTCGCGCTCGCGAGTGCGGCGGCGGCCACACGATCTACCTGGCCGCGTATGCCTTCCGCCACTATCACGTCGGCGAGGAGTGCCGCCGGCCCCGCGGCCCCGCGTGCCGACGCAATCGCGGGACCAAGCAGCGAAAGATGATATCCGAGGCGAGACGCGACCGGGCGCTCGTCTGTGGCTGGAACTTCACCCAGTACAATTTCGATCAACGTCGCCAGACGCCGCCCGGAGCGCGCGAGCGTCGCGATGATCGAATCGGCTAGCACCGACCTCGCCGGTTCCGGCCGCACGACACTGTTGCATAGCAGCAGGACGGCGATCGCAATTGCCATTGCGCCGAACGCCTGCGCCGCGTTCGACAACAGCCCGTCCGGGATGAATAACGCCAGGTAAAAAGCGGTGACCACAGGAACTTGAATCCATACCCATAGCCGCCCCAAAGTCGGAACGGCGTAGATCACGTAGGTGGTGAAGAGACATAGGAGGATGAAGACGGTGACATGGACAACGGGCGAATCGACCAAAGCTCCGACCAACATCAATCCGAGCCCCTGGAACACCGCCGCGGAACATATGAAAGTGACTCCTCGCGCCGGTGAGAACGCCGCTTCAGGCAGCGCGAAATTGAACAGCAGCGTCAGCCCGAGAGGATTCGTGATCTGCAGCGCGGCGGTCGCACCCGCGCCGAGCGCGGTGATCAACCCGACCCGCGCCGCCCGCCGCCATCGCCCCGGCGTCGGCGAGAGTTCTTCGAACAAGGCGCCCCATTTGCCGCTCGCTGTCATCGCTCAGGCCGCAAATCAAAGCATACTTTGCGCTTCGAGCGTGACGCATCCGATCGCGCCGCCGCACGGGTTGGTTGGACGATGCAATCATTTATTTGCCGCGGGCCATCCGCTGTCTGCCGCGAACCGCGAGCCCGCGCGCCTGGCGCTGCAATTCAAGATCTGGATGTTGTTGATACTTGCCGGGCTGGGCGGATGCGCCGCGTCGGGCGAACGGCCGGAGCTCGCTCCAGCTCGATGGGCGCCGGCGGAAGTGCAACATGAATGGCAACCCGGCCCGAACGAGCAGGCGATCAATGTTCAGGCGGGACCCAGTGGCTTCGACAACAATCCTCCCGCGCGCACGGCGCGGTTGAAATACGACCTTCCCGCGTTGATCGACCTAGCGCTCGGCAGGAATCCCGAAACGCGTGAAGCGTGGGAAGCGGCACGCGCCGCCGCCGCGCAATGGGGAATCAGCCGCGCACCCTTTTATCCGACGGTGCGCGTCGACAGCCAGAGCGGATACGAGCGGGTCATCGATCAGGTTCCGAAGCATTGGGGCACGCTCAAAAACTGGCGCAGCACCAATCTGCTCATTATGAACTATGACCTTGCCGATTTCGGCCGCCGCGACGCGGCCGCGCTCTCGGCACGCGAACAGATGCTGGCGGCGAATTTCCAATTCAACCGCAAAATCCAGGAAGTGGTGTTCGCGGTCGAAAAGAACTTCTACCTGCTCGATGCCGAGCGGGCGGATGTTGCAGCCGCGCAGGCGATCGTGCGGCTTGCGATTACCGATCGAATCGCGGTCGAGAAGCGTCATACCGCCGGCCTGGCGACTCGGCCCGACGTCCTGCTGGCACGCCAGCGCGAGGCGCGAGCCCACTACGAACTGGAAAACGCGCGGCTCGGAGTCAGCGACGCGCAGGCCGGTCTGGCGGTCGCGCTGGGCGTTCGCGTCGACACGCTGCCGGAAGTCGAAAGCTTCGGTGGTCAGCCGATTCCCGCCACTCTAAGCGGCGCGGTCGAGGATCTGATCGGCGTCGCGATGCGCGAACGGCCGGACCTTGCGGCCAAGGTTGCCGCGCTGCGCTCGGGCGATGCGGAGGTGGATCTGGCACGCGCCTCGATGTATCCGAGGGTCGAGCTTTCAAGCTACTACGGCAGCCACGCTTTCAACTATCGTCTGTCGAATCCGCCGACGCCTCAGTTCACGGCGATGGCGCCCGAGTACGCGGCCAGCGTCGCGGTTCGGTGGGACGCGTTCGCGGGTTTCGAGCACGTGAATTCCGTCGAGCGGGCAGAGGCCGATCGCGAGGGTGCGCGTGCGCAGGTTTATCAATACCAGCTCGACGTGGCGAGCGAGGTCTGGCGCGCCTATTACGCCTTCACCACGGCGCTCAAGAAATACCAATACGCGCAGTCGCTGCTGGAGGCGTCGCAGTCGGCCTACGACTCGAATTACGGCTCGTTCAATCATGGACTGGCGACGATCGTCGATTTGCTATCGGCCGAGCGCGACCTGGCCGACGCGAAGTACACGATGGTCGGGAGCCGCGCCGACCTCCTGATCTCGGCAGCGGCGGTCGCTTACGCGAGCGGAGCGATTCCGCCGCAGGCCCATCCGTGAAGCGTCAGCGTCTCCCTGTTCATTGCGCTTCCGGTCGCATCTGTGCGGATGCATGCGCTGGCTCTCCTTCGATTGTCACCACCGCCGTCGCGCCCATCCGAAACGGAAACCTGGGATCCTCGTCTTCAAGCGTGATGCGAACGGGAAAGCGTTGCGCGAGCCGCACCCAGTTGAGCGTCGGGGCGACGTTGGCGAGACCCGCGACAGTGCCTCCGTTCGTTTGGTATAGCGCCCATCCGACGCCTTCGACCACGCCGCGAAAGCGCCGATTGGGATAGCCGAGCAGATAGACGCGCGCGCTCATCCCGGGCGCGATATTAGTAAGAAAGGTCTCGCGAAAATTGGCTATAACGTACCATTTACGATTGTCGACCAGACTTATTACCTCGCGTCCCCGATTCGCATACTGGCCGACCGCGATATTCAGATTGGTGACGTAGCCGTCGAACTGCGCGCGCACCCGGCAATAGCCAACGTTGAGTTTCGCCTTGTAGACCTCGGCCTCGGCCTCGGCTCGGCGCGCATTGATATCTCCGATCTGCCCCAATTGCTTTTCTGCTTGGCCAACTTCGCTGCGCGCCTGTTCGGTCGCCGCGAGCGCGGCGGCGAGCCTGCTGCGGACGTCGGCAACCTTGTTCGCGGTGACGAACTCCTCTTTTTCGAGCGGCACCAGGCGCGTCAGATATTGACGCTGATAGTCGGCGTTGGCCTCGGCCCGCTGCTGGCTCGCTTTGGCGGCCTCGATCGCATGGCCTAGCGCCTGGATCTGTAGATTCGTAAGCTCGCGATGCGCCTCAGCTAACTCGAGTTCGGCCTGGTATGGACGAGGATCGATCACAAATAGCAGGTCGCCCGCCTTTACGTGCTGATTGTCGCGCAGCGGGAGCTCGACGATCGTGCCGCTCACCTCGGGCGCGACCGCCACGATATTGGCACGCACGTAAGCGTCGTCGGTGCGCGGATGAACATAGTAGAGGCGCAGAACATATATACCGAGTATGATGTCCGCGAGGAGCACAGACGCGAAAAGGGCCCGGGCTGCAATCAGGCGCGCCCGATTTTTGGCTGATCGCCCGCCGCTCGCCGCCGCCATAGTACGGTCCTCAGGCACGGCTAAAGAAAATGATCCATCCAATCAGCGCGAACATCGCGATCAGTGCGCCATAGAATAGCGGCAGCGGGCGCAGATCGCGCTTGAGGCCGGCTGCGAGAAATAATGGATGACAAAGTGTGGCAAGGATCGCGCCGCCGGCGGCGCACAGAAGCCAACCCGGAAAGTCGGCCCCCGCGATGCTCACCACCGGGTCGCATCCCGCGGCGGTGACTATCAGGACGCCCGTTGCCAAACAACGCGCCGCGAGCGCGATCATCGAGCGGACTCCACGCGTCTCGCGGTATCGCTCGAGGTCGTTGACGCGACCGCCCCGAAACCCTCGATGTCGATGCCAAACTCCTGACCGGCGTCCAAGAGTCTGTCGAAAAGGTATTGTGCGGCTGAACGCTCGCACATGATCAAATAAGAACGCGTGGGCCCTCCCGGATCTGGTGTCCCCGCCGGCCGCTCGAAGAGATCGATGCGTATGACCTCGGTAACCAATCTCGCGATCGAAGTGCGTAATGCGGTGCCATTGGGAGTTGCCGAATCGCTGAAGTTGATACCGCAAAGCTTGGTTAGAACTTTTGCGCTATCCGCTCCCGCGATGCGTATCAGCGCGCGGGCGTGAGTCAGGTCGACGACCGTCGATGGCGCCGGGCCGTCGCTTGTTTGCCTGATAGCTGGAGGAACGGGTGCGCCCGGAGGACTGATCATTATCCATTCGTTTGGCCCGATACCCGCGGCGATCATGCCGGATCCGTCGCGCCTTGCCCGTCCGCGATCCACGCGCAACGATCGCGCCGCCGCGGAACTCGCATCGGTACGGAGGAGAGTTTTTTGACAGGGCGTGCAGTCGATAAGGCGCAGCGGACTGATGCTGGTTTTCGCCGATACCGACCATGCGGCGACCACCACCTCGGGCGGCGCCTGCCTTATAGGACTTCGCGCGATGGGCGAAGAATCAGCCACGCTGACGAACTCCCTTTGGATCGAAGTGGACGCGGCGCTCCGTGACTACCGCTGAAGCCAGTCGCCCGTCGGGCAGGCGCACCGTGACAGAGGTGCCCGCACGCGAGGAGTCTTCCGATATGAGGGCGAGGCATATCGAGCGGCGCAGCGTGGGTGACATGCGGCTCGAAGTGATTCGCCCAAGAATTCTTTCGCCGTTGACGATCAGGCTTGCTTCGGGCGGCACCAGGGACGGATCCGACGGCCACAAGCCGACCAGGCGCGAATAGTCACTATGTTCTGATTGCCATTTGAGTTCAGGCTTGCCGACGAAGTCGGGCTTGGAGAGCTTTACGAATTTGCCCAATCCCAGGCTAAGCGCCTGCGTCAGACCGTCGGTATCCTGTCCCACGATGACGTGCCCCTTTTCCAGGCGCATGATGCGTTGTGCCTCGATGCCGAAAGCTGCAACTCCAAGGTCGCGTCCGCGTTCGAGTAGAGTTTCCCAAACGTGGAATCCATAGCCTGCCGGCACGTGAAGCTCATAGCTCAGCTCCCCGGTGAAGCCCAGGCGCAATATGAGACAACCGTCGACGCCGGCCACGCGGCCCCGGCGCGCTCCCATGTAGGCAAACGCGGCGGGGCTCAAGTCGACATTCTGTGTAAGCCGACTGAGTAATTCACGCGAACGGGGTCCCGCGACATTGATCGATGCGAAAGCATCGGTGGCCGGAGTCACATGCACCCGTCCCTCCCGGCTCGTACCCTGTAGCCAGGTTTCGATCCATTCGCCCACACCGGCGGCTCCGGATGACGTGGTCGTCATGAAGTATTCATTCGCGGACAGGCGAGCGGTGACGCCGTCGTCCAGCACTACGCCGTCATCGTTACACATCAGGCCATACTGAGCGGATCCCACCGGCAACTCCGACCAACTGTTGACATAAAGGAAGTCGAGCAAGCTTGGAATGTCGGTTCCGTGCAGTAGGTATTTGCCCAGCGGCGTGACATCGATGATGCCGACATTGGCACGCGTATTGGCTACTTCCTTCTGCGGGTCACCGTAATGCTCGGGACGAATCCATTTGCCCGCGACCAGCGGTTGAGCGTTGTGCGCTTCATGCCAGGACTGCATCGGCGATACGTGTGTGGGTTCCGACGGGCGCCCCGCAAGCGCTCCCAGTGTGATCGGCGCGTACGGCGGTCTCCAGGTCGTCGTCCCAATCTCCTCCAGTGATTTGCCCAGCGCTTCAGCCACGATCGCCATTGTGTTGATGGTCTCGAGCTTTCCCTGGGTCGGACCCATGGTGGCGGTAGTGTAGCGCTTCACCAACTCTATCGAGTCATAACCCTCGGCGACCGCGGAATGGATATCCTTGGAGGAAACGTCTTCGCACCAATCGACCATTCCGTGCGTTGCGCTCCGGAAGAGCGCCGGGTGGCTGCGCAGGCCAAGTCTTGGTGGTGCGGCCGATTTGGTACCGTAGCCCGCTCGCTTGGCCGCCGCCGCGCCGACCTCGCGTGCGTGAGCGATCAGTTCGTCGATCGAACCGTCGCCGGCGAGACCTCCGGCGGCAAAGACATCGCGCGGCAGATTGCCGCCGGGAAAAAAGCGCGCCGCCGCCGGTTCATATTTCGGCTGATCGCCGGACATGTTCAACAGCGCGGTCGGCGCGGTCCATCCGACGGCTGTCACCAGTAAGTCACAATCGATCCGCGAGCCGTTGATCAACTCGACGCCACGAACGCTATCGCGTCCCAGCGCGCGCGCGATCCCTCCACCGCGCCGCGCGTCGACGACCGCGGCCACCTCGACGCCGGCGCGACGCAAGTCGAGGGCAGCCAGATCGCCATCATCATTGGCGGTGAAAACCACCGCGCGCGTCCCGGGGCTTACCGCGTAGAGGTTGATCAGGCGGCGCACCGCGCCGGAAAGCATCACGCCCGGCAGATCGTTACCCGCGAACACGTATGGCCGCTCGATTAGCCCGGGCGCGACCACCAAAGCCTTCGCCCGCGCCTTGATCAGACGTTCGGCGACCTTCGGCAGGCCACGTTGGACGATCGCGATCCAGTTTCCGTCGTAGCGGGCGGTGAGCACCGAATTAGTCAAAACCTCGATTCCCGGCTGACCCTGCACTTCGGCGCGGAGTTGCGCGAGCACGCCCCGCGCTTGTTCGTCGCCATATCGCAGATGGCCTCCCAGGTGATGCTCCTCTTCCACCAGCATCACCTTCGCGCCAGCTATCGCGGCCGCCACGGCGGCCGCCATACCAGCGGGTCCGCCGCCGGCGATCACGACATCGGGATGCGCATAGCGTTTGTCGTAATAGCCGTGTTCCGAATCCGGCGCGGTCGTTCCACCCGTGATAAAGCGTCTCAGGATCCGTTCGTAGAGCGGCCACCATCGGCGCGGCCACTTGAAGGTCTTGTAATAAAATCCGGGCCCCAGGAATCGCGAGATCAGTCCGATTCCGGCCTTGAGGTCAAAGCTCAACGATGGCCAGCCGGTCTGAGCCGTGACATTCATCCCCGTCCCGACCAGGCGATGGGCCGCGCGGACGTTAGGCTCGTCGCCGACCTGCATCATGCACGATGGATCCAGATAGTTGGCAGTGAGTATTCCGCGAGGCCGATGGTATTTGTAGCTGCGGGAAAAAACCCGCACTCCGCAAGCGGCAAGGGCGGAAACGATAGTATCTCCCGCGTAAGCGGGGAATGGCGCGCCATTCCAGGTAAAGGTGAAAGTCTTCGCGCGATCGATGACTTCGCCGGGCTGGGGCGCGAGCCGATGCGTCATTGACGCATTCATCGGCGCCTGCTCGCATCGGTCCCGGTCTCAGCCGCCGCGGATTCCTGCCTGCCCACGCCACGGGTCACCCGAATCTCATTGCTGAGGGTGTGGCGTTCGGTGCGAAAGTATCGGCCGCATCCTTCGCGATGGTACCAGGTCTCCGTAATCCAGCCGGCGCTATTGGACTTTAGATATAGGTAGTCTCGCCATTGCTCAGGTGAGGCGCGATTGGAGTCGGGTCTTGGCCGGAGCTCTCCGCACCAGCGAAATTCGCTCGCGTTGCGTAATCCGCAATTCGGGCAAGGCACCAATATCATCCAGCGCTCCTGTTTATGCATTCACGCGTGTCAGTGGCCGACCGAAGCCGCGCCCTTTTCACCAACCAGCTCGCCCCGAGCAAAGCGCGAGAGGCCAAACCGCGCGATCAACTCCGGTGTCTTGCCGCTTGCGACAAGCTGCGCCATCGACTCGCCGGAGACCGGTCCCGCCTTGAAGCCGTAAGTGCCCCATCCGACGTCGACCAGAAACCCTTCGACCGGAGTCGCACCCATCACGGGCGAAAAGTCGGGCGTCATATCGCACAGCCCGGCCCATTGGCGCACGAGCCGAACCTTGGCGATCGAAGGCATCAGTTCGAGTATCTGGCCCGCGAGCTCCTCGGTGAATTCCAGCGAGCCGCGCGTGGAGTACGACCCGAACGGGTCGACGCTCGCGCCGAATACCAACTCTCCGCGATCGGTCTGGCTTACATACACGTGCAAGGTGCCCGAGACCACTACGGCATTGAGAAAGTGCCGGACCGGTTCGGTCACCGCCGCCTGCAGAGGATAAGTCACGATCGGCAGAGTGACTCCAGCCATCGCCGCGACCACGCTCGACAATCCGGCGGTGCAGTTCAGCACGCACCGCGTAGCGATTCTGCCCCGGCTGGTGTGAACGGCGGCGACCCGCCCCCGCTCCACCTCGATGCCGACGACCTCGGTTTTCTGATGAATGTGGATGCCTTGCGCGTCGGCTCCGCGCGCGTAGCCCCAGTTGACCGCATCGTGACGGATGATTCCGCCGGGCAGATGGTAAAGCGCGCCGAGAATCGGGTAACGCACGCCGGGTGAGACATCGAGGTAAGGAACCAGCCGCTTGATCTCCTGCGGATCGATCACTTCCGAGCGGACTCCCTCGAGCTTGTTGACCTCCGCGCGCCAGCGCATCGTGCGCAACGAACTGTCCGTATGCGCCAGGGTCAGATGGCCAAGCTGCGAGAACATGACATTGAAATTCAACTCGGAGGCGAGTTGCTCGTACAGCTTCACCGAGCGATCGTAAAAGCGCACGCCCTCGGGCGTCAGATAGTTGGAACGAACGATTGCCGTATTTCGGCCCGAATTTCCACCGCCCAGGTAACCGCGGTCCAATACCGCGACGTTCGTAATGCCGTGGTTCCGGGCGAGATAGTACGCGGCGGCAAGTCCATGCACTCCCGCTCCGATGATTACTACGTCATAGGACGGTTTGAGATCGTGCGTCCGCCAGGCTCGCGGCCAGTCCTCGCCGGTCAGCCCATGACGCAAAAGACTCCACGCCGAATAACCGCGTGGGAGACGCGGCGCACGCCCGGCGCCGTCGTTGCCGTTGCCCGGCCCGAGGCCGCGCCAAAGCTTACCCAGTCCCATCGTCCGCTCGGCCCTGTTCCGCGTTTTCAGTCGGAGCCGGATACGTCGTGCAATCCGGGTATCCAATTCGTTCCGGCCAACTTGATCTTCGCCATCGCGGCCGCTTCGACCGTAAGCGCGGCGAGGTCTTCGCGCTCCAGATGATGAACATCCGACTTGCCGCAGGCGCGCGCGAGAGTAACCAATTCCATATTCATCACGTTTAGATAATTGCGCAGCCGCCGCGCTCCTTCTTTCGGATCAAGCCGAGCTTCGAGTTCGGGCTCCTGCGTAGTAATGCCTACCGGGCAAAGGCCCGTATGACAGTGATGACAATAGCCGGGAGCGGCGCCAAGCGCGGCATAATCGGCGCTCACGTCCTGATGCGCTCCGCCGTCCGCGCAGTGCCGCGAATTGCATCCGAGCGCGACTAACGCCGCCTGTCCGATCGACACGGCGTCGGCTCCCATGGCCAGCGCCTTTGCCACGTCCGCTCCGGTGCGGATACCGCCCGAGATGATAATCTGAACCTTGCCGACCATCTTCATCTCTTCCAGCGCTTCCACCGCCTCACGCAGAGCGGGCAGGGTTGGTATCCCGGCATGCTCGATGAACACCTGCTGAGTCGCCGCGGTCCCGCCCTGCATGCCGTCGATCACGACGACGTCGGCGCCGCTCTTAATAGCCAGTTTGACGTCGTTGAAGACGCGCGAAGCGCCTATCTTGATGTAGATCGGGACTTGCCAGTCGGTGACCTCGCGCAACTCGGCGATCTTGATCGTGAGATCGTCGCAACCGGTCCAGTCGGGATGTCTGCACGCGGAACGCTGATCGATGCCCTCGGGCAACGCGCGCATCGCGGCGACTCGCGGGCTTACCTTCTGCCCCAGCAACAGGCCGCCGCCGCCCGGCTTGGCTCCCTGCCCAACCACGATCTCTATTGCGTCGGCCCTTCGCAAATCGTCGGGGTTGAATCCGTAACGCGAAGGCAGGCACTGATAGACGAGGGTCTTTGAAGCGTTGCGCTCCTCCGCCGTCATGCCGCCGTCACCGGTCGTGGTCGAAGTTCCGACTATCGTCGCGGCCCGGCCGATTGCTTCCTTGGCGTGCGCAGACAAGGCGCCGAAGCTCATACCCGCGATAGTTATCGGGATAGCTAGTTCAAGCGGCCTTTTTGCATAGCGCGTTCCCAGAATCGTTTTAGATACGCACTTTTCGCGGTAGCCTTCGAGCGGATAGCGCGAGAGCGAGGCGGTAAGGAATACAAGATCGTCGAAGGTCGGCACTTTGCGTTTGGCGCCAAGTCCCCTGATCTCGTAGAGGCCTCGTTCCGCCGCTCGATGGATATATTCGAGCGCGCCGGCGTCGAGGGTCGAACTCTCTTCAAGGTATTTCGATGACATCGGCGCTCAATATTCCTGATGGGCTTCGGCGTTCCAGTGATAGAGCGTTCGCGCCGAGACCACTCGCTTAAAATTTTTCGAGGAGATATCCATCCCGGCCCGCTTGAGCAGGGCCGCTACCTTCGCGTGGTCGTCATCGGTCATCGGTTCTTCCCGAGCATCGGCGCCCAGGGTGTGGATTTTACCGCCGACGTAGATCCGCGCCTCGTAGAGCGAATCGCCCAGATGGGCCCCGGCGTCGCCGCACACTACCAGGTTCCCGGCCTGCGCCATGAAGCCGGACATATGGCCAATCGATCCGCCGACCACGATGTCGCAACCCTTCATCGATATTCCACAGCGCGACGAACTGTCTCCTTCGATCACCACCAGGCCGCCGTGGCCCGAGGCGGCAACGCACTCCGAGGCGTTGCCGCGCACGCGAACGACACCGGACATGATATTCTCGCCGACGCTCCAGCCGACGTTGCCGTACACGGTCACCGCGGCCTGCCGGTTCATCCCGGCTATGAAATAGCCGGCGTTGCCTCGAATGTGCACTTCGACCGGGTAGTCCAGTCCGACCGCTATATTATGCATCCCGTTGGGATTGAGTATTTCAACCACTCCTACATCTTCGCTCGCGAGTCGATGATGCAAATAGTCATTCAACTGGCGGACACTCAATTCCGATAAATCCAATTGGACGGTCTTCACGCGGCCACCTGCCAGACATAGATCTGTTCAGGCAGCGGCTCGAAAATGTTGGCCTCGGCGACTCCCGGCAGATGGGCGAGCGAGCGGAACTCAGATGAGATGGCCACGTATTGATCGGTCTCGGCGACAACCGCCGGCTTGCAGGCGAAGGCGTCGCGCACCAGGACGATCTGGCGCGCCGTGCCGATAAGGAAGGTGTAAAAGCCGTCGATCTTTTCGAACGCCGAGGTCAGCGCCCGCTCGATAGTATCGCCCTGCGACATGCGCCACTGCAGAAAGCGGCAAGCCGCCTCGCTGTCATTGTCGGTCTCGAATTCAAGATTTTCCTCTTCCAGCAGACGGCGCAAACTATACGGATTCGACAACGATCCGTTATGCACCAGGCAGAAGTCCTCACCCGCGGTGAAAGGATGCGCGTGCGCGGGTGAGACCTGGGACTCGGTGGCCATCCGCGTATGGCCAACGCAGTGCGTGCCTTGCAACTCGTCAAAGTGATAGCGCCTGGCGACCTGGTCGGGCCGGCCCACGTCTTTGAACAGTTCTATCGAACGTCCGGCCGCCAGCACGCGCACGCCGTTGCCACGTTTCGCGAGCCAATTCTTGAGCCGCTCACTATCGACTTCCGCGCTCAACTCGGCCTGATTGTCATGTATGGATACAGTTGACTGACTACCGAATTCGGCCGCCGCTGATCGCGCGAGGGCGCCCCAGTCGTAATCACGCTGGCCGCTGAACAGGCTGAACCGCCGCAGCGGCGGCTCGACCGCATTGGTGAAGACCGCGAGGCCCGCCGAGTCCGGCCCACGCTCCGCCATGCAGTCGAACATCGGAAGCACCAGTTTTCCAAGTGACGGGCGAAGCTCTTCGTTCTTCAACATCAGTCCGATAATTCCGCACACGCAGGCTACCTCCCGGTCGTCTCAGTAAAATTCCAGGTATCGGTTCACTTCCCAATCCGACACGTGCCGATGATAGTCCACCCACTCCATGCGCTTTAGCCGGATGAACTCGGCCACGAACTGCTTGCCCAGGGCTTCATGGAACAGGCTATCCGCCTCGAGCGCGTCCAGCGCCTCGGGCAGACTCTGCGGAAGCGTTTTGATCCCACGAGCCACCAGTTCCGCTTCGCCGAGGTCATAGTGATTGAAGTTATGCGGCTCGCCCGGATCGAGCTTGCGTTCGAGACCGTCGAGTCCCGCAGCGATGACCGCGGCCGCGGCCAGGTACGGATTAGCGCTTGAATCGATCAGCCGCAACTCCAATCTGCCGTAGGGTATGCGGACCATGCAGCTTCGATTGTTGTCGCCGTATGAAATGTAGGCGGGAGCCCAGGTTGCTCCGGAGAAGGCCCGTCCGACCACCAGCCGCTTGTAGGAGTTCACCGTCGGCGCGACCAGGGCCGTCAGCGCCGGAGCGTGGGCCAGGAGTCCGCCGAGGAATTGATATCCCATCTCCGAGAGACCCAGCTCGCGCCGGTCGGTCCGTTCGAGAAAAAGATTGGGATTCGCAGCGTCGGCGAGCGACAGATGCATATGCAGGCCGCTGCCCGTCCGATCCGACAGCGGTTTGGGCATGAAAGTGCTGATGAGACCCATCTCGCGGGCGATCTCGCCGGCCGCCATCCGGAAGAACACTATCCTGTCGGCGGTGGTCAGGCAGTCCGAGTATGTAAAGTTTATCTCGAATTGGCCGTTAGCATCCTCATGATCGATCTGGTAAACGTCGAATCCCGCCTTCTGCAGCGAATCGACCAGCCGTTCGATGAAGGCTCTGCTTCGCGAAAGTCCCTTGTAGTCGTAACATGGCTTGTCGAGCCGGTCGGTCTCGTCGGCCGGACCGATCGAGCCGTCCGCGCGCCGCACGAGAAGCATGAATTCCGGTTCCATCCCGGCGTTCAAGGTCCATCCCCGCTCGCTCAGGCGCCGGACCTGTTCTTTCAGGATGAAGCGGCTGTCGAATGGCCACGGCTTTCCCTTGATCCGGCTGTCGCACACGATCCGCGCGTATCCGGGTTGCCATGGCACCAGCGAAAGGGTCGCCAGATCGCCAATCGCCATATAGTCAGGATCGTGCGGCTCCTGGCCCATGCCCCACAGCGCGAACCCCGCGAAGCCCGCCCCGTCCTCCAGGATGACATCCTCGAAGTGCGCGACCGGGACCGCCTTGGTCTTCGCCACCCCGTGAATATCGACAAACTGGGCAAGTACGAACTTGACCTGGTTGGCCGCGAGAAACTCCACGGCCCTCTCGCGAGTCATCCCGCCATGCTCTTTCAAGTCTTTGTCGTTTGCTGGCATCGCTCGTGCGGCTCTCTAGTTCGGGTTGAGTTTCATCCAGTGCGCGGCTCTCGCCGAGAATCGTATACCATCATTCAAGGAACGGGAGGAACCACGTCCGACAGCCGGTCCACGTCGCGCAGGCTCGGGAACAGGCGGAACCACACGGCCACGATAACCAGGGTGCCCACGCCTCCGATTACCACCGCCGGCACGGTTCCGAACCAGGCGGCCGTGATGCCGGATTCGAACTCGCCCAGTTCGTTCGACGCGCCCACGAAAAGCCGGTTGACCGCGCTCACCCGGCCGCGCATCGCGTCGGGCGTCGCAAGCTGGGTCAAGGTGGTGCGCACATACACGCTCACCATGTCCGAGGCGCCGAGAACGAACAGCGCGGCAATCGACAGCACGAAGTTCTCCGACAGGCCGAAGACTATCGTGGCGATTCCGAACACCGCAACGCACGCGAACATCGCGAGTCCGGCGTGCCGCTGCAGCGCCATCCGGCCGAGCACCAGGCCGAGCATCGCCGCACCCACCGCCGGGGCGCTGCGTAACGCCCCCAGTCCGAGCGGCCCGACATGCAGGATGTCGCGTGCGTAGATCGGCAAGAGCGCCGTCGCGCCGCCGAGCAGTACCGCGAACAAATCCAACGAGAACGCGCCAAGGATCAGCGGCTTGTCCATCACGTAGGCAATTCCGGCCGTGACCCTCTCGAATATCGTCGTATCGGCTTCCACCTCGTAGCGTGCGCTGCGGCTCTGGATGCCCGCGATCACGATCGCAATAGTCACGAACAGGACCAGGCAGACACCGTAGTCCACGGCCGGGCCGAGAATGTAGATCGCTCCGCCGATTGCCGGTCCCGCGATCACGGCCGCCTGCGAGGTCGAGGAGTTCCACGCGACCGCCTGCGGAAACTGATCCTGCGGCACCAGCAACGGGACGAAAGCTTGCGAAGCCGGCCCGGCAAACGCCCGCGCCGCTCCGAACAGAGCGAGCACCGCATAGAACGGCCAGACGACGGCGGTCCTGCTCAACGCCAGGAATAGAAAACAGCCTGCCGCTATCGCCGCCAGCAGGTAACTGATCACCAGGATCAGCCTGCGATCGAAACGGTCCGCCAGGTGCCCCGCGGGAATCGTGCAAGCCATCATCGGAAGGAATTGAAAGAGCCCGACGTAGCCGAGCGCCATCGGGGAGCGCGCGATAGCGTAGATTTGCCAGCCGACCGCCACCGACTGAATCTGGATCGCGAGGATCGCGAGGAAGCCTGCGCCCAGGTAGCGGCGAAAGTCGCGGTTCGAGAGGGCGCTTGAATCCGAGGTAATGGGCCATGCAGCCATATTCGATGCGGCGCGCCTGGCGCGCATCACGATTTTACCGTTTCGGTCGAGGCCTTCGCGACGATTGGCCCGGTTCGCGTCCGTTTCGCGCCTGGTTAGCTCCGCTCCGCGGCGCATGGCCGGCGGAATCGTTCCGGCGCTGGCTATCGCCGTGAGCGCTTGCGCGATTGTTGTTGAACGCTGGAGCAGGATGTGTTCTTATCCGTCGCATAACTTGCGCTAATCAGGCGACACGCAGGAGGAACGAGATGGCGACTCCCAAGGTGATCGTCCAGCTATACCCGGTGCTGCCCGCCGCGGACCGCGCGGATCGCGAGCGCAGGCGTCCGCTCGGCCGCGATAGCAAGCTTTATCATCGCGTGCTCCATGAATCGCTCGACCTCGTCAAGGCGATCGACGAGATGGGCGTCTGGGGTATCAGCACCATCGAGCACCATCTCCATTCCGAGGGCTACGAGTTGGGTCCCAATCCGGGCGTGTTGAATGCCTGGTGGGCGAGCCAGGTCAAACGCGCATACCTGGGCGCGTTGGGCTACGTGATGGCGACGCGCGATCCGATTCGGGTCGCCGAGGAAACCGCCATCCTCGATCACATGACCAACGGCCGCTTCTTCGTGGGCCTGACGCGCGGCTACCAGGCACGCTGGACGAACATCCTGGGCCAGCACATCGACGCTGTCGCGACGCTTTCGGACGGCGGCGCGGACGACGCGAGGAACCGCGCAATTTTCGAAGAGCGCACCCTGCTGTTGCTGAAGTGCTGGGCGGAGGATTCGCTCGAAGCCCGACAGCCTCACTACGAGGTTCCCTATCCGTACGAAACCGGTGTCCGGGGTTATCCAGCGTGGAGGAGCGCGCAGACCGCGGGCGCGCCGGGTGAGGTCGGACCCGACGGCACGATCCGGCGGGTCAGCGTCGTGCCGAGTCCCTACACGCGACCGCATCCTCCGGTATTCGTCGCGATGAGCGGCAGCGCGAGTTCCATCCCCTTCCTGGCGCACCACGGCTTTCGGCCTACGTATTTTACCGGGCTCGACAACGTGCTCCAGTTCGCGCGCCAGTATGTCGATGAAGCGCGAGGCGCGGGCCTGCCGTTCGCCCTGGGCGAGCGCCAGAATATCGTGCGCTGGATTCACGTCGGCCGAAGCGAACAGGAGTTTCGCGACAAGCTGATGCGCTACGACTACGAAATGTACGTGAACTTCTACACCGCGTTCTTTCCCAAGTTGCCGCACTTCGAGGACGCCGACACCACTTTGCAAAGCATGACGGAGAGCGGCATTTTCCTCGGCGGGACGCTCGAGCAGCTAAAGCAGCAGTGGCGCCATATCTACGCCACGATGCCCGCCGAATACATCACGCTCATCTGGCATTACGCCCAGTGCCCCAAGGAGGTAGTGCTCGACGAGCTTGAAACATTCATGACCAAGGTGCTGCCTGAACTGGAGGCGCCTTCGTCGGTCGAACAGGTTGCGGAGGCTCACGCGCCCTGACCGCCTCCGTTCGCAACATTCAGCGTCTCGTCTGACCTCTCCGGGCCGCGCATTTGAGCGCCAGCCCTTGCACTCTCGCATCAGCGGGTCTACGTCATATTTCGGACAGGGCTTTTTCGCAGGCCTCAGAGGCATTTGATGCTGAAGCGGGTTGATCGAGTGCAAATAGTCGTCCGCGACCGCGCCGAAGCTCGGAACGCGGCGGCTGCGATTTTCGGCGCGGAGTTCATCCGGGACGACGAGGTTAAGCTGCTCGGCGCGAAGCGCACCGTGTGCCAGGTCGGCGCCAGCATGCTCGAACTTCTCGAGGCCGACGGCGCCGGCCGTATCGCCGATTTCGTGAAGCGCCGCGGCGGAGGACTGTATGCCGCCGGCTTCTCAGTCGCGGAGCTTGAAGAGGCGGCTGCGCTGTTCGAGCGCAACGGCGTCAAGTTCGAGCGCGAGCGCGGCCAGCTTTTTCTCGATTCAACCGCCACCTGCGGGATGCCGACCGTTATCAGCAGCTTTCACGAACGATCACCTGTCGGCGCGATAAAATGGATGTACGAAGTGACCAACGTGGTCGCCGACTGGCGCGCGGCGGCGGAGCGTTATACGCGCATTTTCGGACTTAATTCCTCGAAGTATGCTCCGATCGAGCACGCGGAGTTCGGCTACACCGGGACGCTCACGCTGTTCGATCCGCCCGCGCGCCTCGATCGGATCGAAATTTCCCAGCCGACCCGCGCGGCCGCGATGGGCCAGTTCCATCGCCGCCACGGCGATTCGCTCTACATGTTCTATGTCGAGACCGACAGCGTCGAGACGATTGCCGAGCGGTTGCGCGCACGCGACGGCCGCTTCACTCCACGCAGGGAAGGCTTGCACGACGGCCTGTGGATCCATCCGACGGCGTTTTGCGGCGTATTGGTCGGAGTGAGCCGCACCAACGTGGCGTGGCGATGGTCGGGGGATCCAGAACGCGGCCGCTGAGACGGATCGCGGCGCGTGCGCCAGGCCTCGCTTTCGGGCCTTTCGGCCGCCCGTTCAAAGGTCGAGTTCAATTAACGTAGGAGACAGGATTCATGGCAGACAGATTGGAGGGTAAGGTTGCGATCGTCACAGCCGGCGGTTCCGGAATCGGCGCCGCGACCGCGCGCCGCTTCGCGCGCGAGAAGGCCTCGGTGGTGATCGCGGATCTGAGCGGGACGCGCGCCGCCGAGGTCGCAGGCTCGATTACGCAAGCGGGCGGCACCGCACTATGGCTCAAGATGGACGCCTCCGATCCGGAGGGCATTCAGGCCGCTATCCGTCTCGCCATCGACAAATGGGGCCGGCTCGATGTGATGTTCAACAACGCGGGCATGGGTACGATCGAGGCGCTCGAAACAACGTCGCTGGAGGCCTGGAACCGGGTACTCGCGGTTACGCTCACCAGCACGTTCCTGGGTATCAAGTACAGCGTCCCGATCATGCGCAACCAGGGCGGCGGATCGATCGTCAACACCGCTTCGATCTCGGGCACGGCCGGCGACTATGGGATGTCCTCCTACAATGCGGCCAAGGCCGGGGTCATCAATCTCACGAGGGGCGCCGCGCTGGAAAACGCCAAGTACGGAATCCGCGTCAACTGCGTATGTCCCGGCGCCATCAATACCCGCGTATCGCAAGTGCTGGGCGGCAACGACCCCGAGGGCTTCAAACGCAAGCTTAGTCAAAATCCCCTCGGCCGGATGGGCGAGCCCGACGAGATCGCCAACACGGTATTGTTTCTCGCCTCAGACGAGGCTTCTTTTATTACCGGCGAGGCGATCGTGGTCGATGGCGGCCTGACGGTGCATACTGGCCTGCCGAACTACATATAAATCCTCGCGTGAGCGCGGTTTCCGCCGAAGACACGGTTCAACGTGACGAGCCGGACCCGGTGTGGTACTGGAAAGCCGAGGGTCTGCTTCCCCGACGCTGCCGGTGTCACGTCGTCCGCTTGCCCCGGATTTCGGCGTTGAAGACGAAAGAGACTTTCCCGTGACGCAAGGAGACATCATGATACCGTCCGCGGAAGAGATTGCCCGGCGCGTCGAGTCCATCGCGCCGACTCTCGCCTCCAACGCCGAGGCCTGTGTCCAGGCCCGCAGCGTCGTGCCCGAGAGCATGAAGGCGATGGTCGACGCGGGGCTATTCAGGATTTGTCAGCCCGCGCGGGTAGGTGGCTACGAGCTCAGCCTCCGCATCCAGTACGACACGGTAACCGCCGTGTCACAGGTGTGTCCGTCCAGTGGATGGATCCTGATGGTCATGGGCGCGCATCATTTCTGCCTCGGAGCCTGGCCCGAACGCGGGCAGGAGGAAGTCTTCGGCGACGGGCGCGACGGGCTGGTCTCGGGCACGCTCGCGTGGCAGGGCAAGGCGCGCGCGGCCGGCGACGGCTATCGGGTCGACGGGCGCTGGCAGTTTTGCAGCGGCGTCGATCGTTCGAACTGGGTGATCCTCGGATGCGCCAATGCGGAAAGCGGTGGTCCCGGCGTCCACGTCGTGGTGCCCAGCGAACAGATAATCGTGGATGACACCTGGCATGTGCTGGGTATGGAGGGCACCGGCAGCAAGGATGTGATCGCGAAGGATCTATTCGTGCCCGCTCACAGAGCGATCGACACGCGCGTGCTGATGAAGGGGGCGTCGTCGCACACCTTGAACCACGCGACCAACGCATACCGGGTCTCCGCGGATTCGGTCCTTTCCGGGTCGATACCGGCGGCTGTCCTGGGCTCCGCTAAATTCGCTTTGGATAAATTCGTCGAGCGCACCAAAGAGCGCCGGGTAATTGTCACCGGCGCGCGCAAGGCCGAGCATGGCCCCACGCAACTCCGCTTGGCGGAATCGATGGCGGAGCTGGAGTGCGCGCAGTTTTTCGTCCATGACGCGGCGCAACTCATGGGCGAAGTCGCGGAGTCGGAGCGGGATGCGACGGATATGACTTATCGCGCGCGCGTCAAATGGCAGGCGGCGTATGCGGCCGAGCTTTGCCGGCGCGCCGTGTCGCGCCTGTTCGCCGGGTCAGGAGCGCACGCGATCTACGACTCCTCGCCGCTCCAGGCCGCATTTCGAAACGTGAACGTCGGCGCCCAGCACGCCAGCATCGATTTCGACACTTCGGGCGAGCTGTACGGCCGGATGCGGTTGGGTCTGCTCTCGACTCAATGAGCTGGTTGCGGCGCGCCGGCTAAGTACTCACTATTTGTCGCACTGTTTGGAGATAACGTGGAAATCAACAAACTCGACCCCGCAAAGACGGCCCTGCTCATTATCAACATGACCAACGATCTGCTCGGATGGGAGGGCGTTAGGCCGCTGGTGCCGCGTCTGCAAAGACTATTGGAGCAGGCTCGAAAATCTTCCGTCACGGTGGTCTTTTCATCTCTCGCCTTCTGCGACAACGGAGCCGACAGCGGCCAACTGGGAAAGTTCTGGGAGCCGATCGGCAAAGGAGAAGTCCTGGTCAAGGGGACCCAGGGCGTCGCCATATTGCCGGAACTGTCGCCCAGGACAGGCGAGCCGGTTCTGGAGCGCAACCGCTACAGTGCGTTTTACAACAGCGAACTCGACCGGATGCTGCGCGACAAAGGAATCGAGACGCTCATCATCGGGGGCTACTCGACGAATTTCTGCTGCGACTCGACCGCCCGCGACGCCAATTTCAGGGACTATCGCGTCATCGTGCTCGAAGACGGTACGGCGCCGATCGCGTTGGAAGAAACGGACGGCCAGAGCATCGCCGCTTCGCAAGTGCAGAAGACGGTGCTGGCTAATCTCCGTCGAGGCTTCGCGCAGGTCGCGACGGTCGAAGAGGTAATGCGTGCCATCGGCCCTTTGGGCTGACCAGGCGCTTGCTATTCGCTATCATTCAGCGGGGCCGCTGGACGGCCGAGCACTGCGTCGGGAATTTTGAACAGATCCGATCGAACAATCGGGCAATACCCAGGAGAGCGTCCGTGTCCGTAAGATGGTTTTTCGCCTTATGTGCCGTGGTCTTCGCGGTCGCGTTTTCTTCGGCCCGCGCTTCGGCGCAATTCGTGGAAAAGAAAACGCTGAGTCTGGCCTCGGCCAAGAAGATGGCGGCGGCGGCCGAAGCCGAGGCGGCCAAGAACAAATGGAACATGGCGATCGCCGTCCTCGACGACGGAGGTCATCTGATCTACCTCGAACGGATGGACGGTACGCAGATCGGTTCGATCGAGGTGGCGCAGAGCAAAGCCAGCACCGCGGTCCGCTTCAAGCGGCCCACCAAGGAGTTCGAAGACGCGATCGCGGCGAACCACCTGGCACTGATCACGGTCGCCAATATCATCGCGATTCGCGGTGGCCTGCCCGTGGTGGTCGACGGTAGCGCGGTTGGCGCGATCGGCGTCAGTGGCGGAGACCCGGCGCAGGACGAGCAATGCGCGGAGGCGGGACTGGCGGCGATTCACTAGCGTCGGGCGGGAAGGCTCTTCCATGACGAATCGCAGCGCCATTGGCGCGACGCTCATCGCGGCGTTCGTCCTCGCGCGAGCCGCTACCGCGTACACGGCGACCGCGCGCGCGACCATCAACTCGATCGACGTGAACGGCATCGGGCCCGTTATCGGCAGTGTGACGTTCAAAGACACGAAGTATGGCCTCATCGTCACGCCGGATATTTCCGGCCTGCCGGTGGGCGTCCATGGCTGGCACATTCACGACAAGGGCGCATGTGGGCTTGCGCAACATGACGGCAAGATGGCGGCGGGCTTTGCCGCCGGCGGTCACTACGATCCGGAACATACCGGCAAACACCTGGGACCCTATGGCGACGGAGGCCATAAAGGCGATCTCCCGGTCCTGATAGTGGGCACGGACGGCGCAGCGGCGATTCCGGTCCTGGCGCCTCAACTCAAGGTGAGAGACGTACGCGGGCGTTCGCTGATAATTCATGCCGGTGGGGACAACTATTCCGACCGGCCGGAACCGCTGGGTGGAGGCGGCGCCCGCATCGCCTGCGGCGTGATCGAGTAGATGCGCGATCCGGTTTAGCTTTTTTTTGAACGCTCTTCCGGGATGCTCGCGACACTTTGCTCGGCCCGCTTGAGCCATCCGGGCATCCCGAGCGTTCGAAACTGCTGCGAGGCCGTGGCGAGCAGCGGCCTCGCGCGATCGTCGTCACCCTGAGCGCCACGACGCAGGAACATCAGCGCTTCATCATAGTCAGTGATCGCGCGCAGCGGCCGCCATCCTTCCGCATCGAGGAGTTCGCGTGCTTGCACGAACCATTGGCTTGCCTCCTCATAGCGCCCCTGCAACGCGCACAGCCGGCCCATCGACAGGCGGCCGTCACGCATAGGATATCTGAAGTCTGGCGCGACCACTTTCTCGCGAATGCTCTGCTCGACGATCTCGATCGAGTCCGTGCGATTGATAAACCACAGCGTGGCGGCCGCGTCACAAGCCATACTGATGTAGATGCCGTTTGCTCCTCTTCGGGACTCTGGAGTGCCGCGCTGGAGCGCCGGTAACACCGACAGATAAGTTTGCAGGGCGATCTCGGGTTGATTGACCTGGCTCAAGACATAAGCCTGCGCCGCGGCAAACGGTGCGGACGCCCACTGGCTTTCCGTGCTCTGCTGCTGGATCAGGCTCAGGACATGGGGATCGTTCAACAATTCCGCCCATCCAGCGTCCTTCGCGATACACATCTCCAACTCGGCGGCGAGCAGATTGAGCAGTCCGAGAGAGGCGAAGAAGCGGCCGAGAGATCTGGATAACGCGGTCGCACGATCGAGGGCGGCCTGCGCGGCAGTGAAATCGCCAAGCGAAGTGTGGCAGCGCGCGACGCCCGCCCAACAGATCATCGCCCAGAAAATTCTTCCCTGCCGTTCGGCTTCGGCCGCCTCTTTGCTCCAGATCGGCAGGCTCCGCCGGGTCTCGCCTGCCATGAACAGCAGAGCGATCGGCGTCGATTTTTCAGATTCGATGATTTCCTGCCGCGATTCAAAGGGCGGTTCCAGGCCATAGATACTCAGTTGATCCAACGGTATCCGTCGGAGGACTGCCCTCAGCTCCCGCTCTCCCGCGGAATCCACGGGTACGCCGGGCGAGTTGGGGTCTTCGGCGCTTTCTCGTAACAGATCGAGATCCTTCAGACAGGCCCAGACGATGTCGCGGCGGTCACCTGTGTGGCGCAATCCTGCAGACGCTATCTCCCATGCGCCTCGCATGAGGCCGGCCGCGTACATCGCGATTGCCGTGGCCGCCAGATGTTTAGCCGCGGCTTCGGGACTTTCGGCCGCCGCGATCAGATCTCCCGCCTCTCGTGTGACCTTGACCGCGTCTTCCTCGTTCAACGTCCAGGCCAAGCCGAGGCCGAGACGGGCCAGCAGACGCGGACGCCGCGTGTCATTGGCGGGCAACAGCTCCAGGGCGATGCGCAAGAAAGCCACGACCTCGTCGGAGGCGTAGGCCGACTCCGCATTGTTGGCGGCGGCGATCGCGTAATCCACCCCGCGTTGGGTGCCTGACGCCGCGGCTCCGCGCCAGAACTGGTACGCGACCTCCGCCGCGTGTTCCGCCGCCCGCTCGCCCCACGCACGCTCCATCTGTTCGGCGATCCTGCGATGCAACCGCACCCGCCGGACCGGGTTCAGCTCAGAATATACCGTGTGCCGGATCACCGCGTGGGTGAAATCAAAACTCTCTGAATTGGAACCGAACCGAAGAACCTGGGCGTCAAGCGCTTCGTCGATCGCCCTGAGCGCGGAGTCTTCATCCAGTTCGGCGACCGATGCGGCAATGACAAACGAGAATTCGCCGTTGAAGGCGGAAGCGACCGACAACAACCGGTTGGCCTGCGCCGAGAGCCTCAACAGCCGCCTGCCGACGATCTGCCGTACGCTGTCCGGAATGCCTAGCTTCTCGACGTTAAGCTGAGCGATCCAGCCTTGACCGCCCTGCCAGATCTTTCGCTCCTCCACCAGATGCAGCAGCACCTCGCGGATAAACAACGGGTTGCCGTCGGTCGCTCCGCCCAGCGCCTTGACCAGCGCCGCGGGCGCATCCTGGTCCCCGATCATGCCGAGCAGATCGACAAGGTCGCTCTCTTCGAGCCCGTGGAGCATCAGCTTGTCAAAATCGCGCTGCCGGCTGATCGTGGCGAGCGTGGTGGCGAGCGGATGCTTGCGATCCACCTCGGCGTCGCGGTAAGCGCCGATCATAAGAATCGAATTGTTGGAGACGAAACGCGCGACGTGACTCAGCATCGCAACCGTGCCGCGATCCGCCCAATGCAAATCGTCCAGGATAAGGACCACCGGCGTTCGCCGCGAAATCGCGATCAGGAACTGCGCCACCGCGTCAAACAGCCGCAGCCGTTCCTCGTCCTTGTCCAGCGGCGGCGGCGCCTGAACATTCTCCATCAGCTCGTTCAGCACCGGGGCGATCCGCGCCAGGATCGGCGCGCGTCTGCCCAGCGCGGCTGAAAACTCCCCCGCCTGCAGCCGCCGCGAAGCGTCCACGATCGCCTCGGCAAACGGACCGTAGGGCGCCTGCCATTCTCCGTCGTAGCAGGCGCCACGGATCGTCAGCGCGCCCTGCTGTTTCGCGAGGTCGGAAAACTCTTCCAGGGTGCGGGTCTTGCCGATTCCCGGCTCGCCGCAGAGCATCACGATCGAGCCCTGGCCATTACAGGCCTCACCGAGCTTGGCCGACAGCAGCTTCAACTGCGCGGCGCGCCCGACGAACGGCGTCCGTTTCAACAGCGCGGCCGGGTCGTTACGTTCGTAGAGTACCTCGCAAACCTGAGTGGGCGCGGCGAGGCCCTTCAAATCCATCTGGCCGAGGTCGCGAAAACTGAACGTCTGCCGCGCCGCCAGTAATTCCGCGATCAATTTGCTGCACAGGATTTGCCCGCTCCCGGCGCGGTCGCACAGCCGCCGCGCGGTAACGACCGGTGTCCCGAAATAGCCGCCGTCGCGCCGCAACACCTCTCCCAGATGAATCCCGATGCGGATGTCGAAGCGCGCGCCGGCGACCGGCCGCCGCGCCGTCTGCTCGACACTGATCGCGCAGCGCACCGCGTCGGCCGATGATGAGAACGCGGCCAGCACTCCGTCGCCGAGCCACGCAAGCTCTTCGCCCCCGCTACCCGCAACCGCGTCACTGATTAGTTTGTGATGAGCCTGAAACAGCCGTTGTCCGGCTTCGTCACCGGCGTTCGTCAAAATCTCAGTCGAATTTACCAGGTCGCTGAATAGCAGGGTTACTGTGCCTGATTGACCCGCACTCATTTCCGTGTAGCCGTCAAGTGCGGAGCACTATCGCCAGGCTCCTTGCGGTGTGCATTTTCGATACCTCGAATCCGCTCTGCTCATCGTTTGAAACGAGTTCGCTTATAATCGGATATAACGTAATCAGGGTTTGTGGACCAGTGCTATGGTAGTGACAACAGGTTGCATGGCTGGGGCAGATCAGCCGATGTATCTTTCAGACAATGGATTTACGGTATAGTGACTTTATCCTGCCAAATCGATTTCCGTATCGAACCCGCCGATTCGCCGGTTAGTCTTGGACTGACGGAGGCGCTCGATCAGGAACTGGTTCGAAATTATCCGGGCCTGCCCGTCAATGGTATTGACGTCGCCGGGTTCGAGGCAGGCGGCGGGCTATTCGTCGTTGGCTACGCCGACGGCCATCCTGCCGCCAGCGGTGCGTTCCGCCGCTACCAGGACGCGGCCGAGATCAAACGGATGTTCGTGGTCCCGGCGATGCGCGGACGTGGGATGGGTAGACGGATGCTCCAATTTCTCGAAGACCAGGCGGCGCGGCGCGGCTTTGCGCGCGCCGTGCTCGAGACGGGCAATAAACAAACCGAAGCGATCGCTCTTTATGAATCGGCGGGATGGCACCCGATACCACCTTTCGGACCTTATATCGGAAGCCCGATCAGCGTTTGCTTCGCCAAGCGCCTGGCTGGCAACGTGATTGTTCCATCCGCACAACACGCTCGCAGAGGGGAGAACTCGTAGATCCGTCCGCACCTGGGTTGAAAGAGAGCGAGAACAATATGTTCACCGGCAAGGCTAAGCAGCTCACGATCTTCGTGGGCGAGACAGATTCCTACCAGCACCAGGCGTTGTACATGGCGATCATCCAGATGCTGCGCCGCGAGGGATTAAGCGGCGTGACCGCCGTTCGCGGGGTAGCGGGCTTTGGGGCTTCATCGCTGATTCATACGAGCGCGATTCTTCGACTCTCGATGGATCTCCCGATCGTACTCACCGTGGTGGACCGTCCCGAGAGGATCGATCGCATTCTCGGCCCGCTGCGCGAGATGGCTCCCGCGGCGCTGATTACGATGCAGGAGGTGGAAGTCGTCCAGTCAGGCGTTCCATTCAAGGAAGGCCTGCCCGACGTGCAGGTTTCGGAGGTGATGCGTCGTGAGGTCGCCACGGTTCATCCCGACAGTCCGCTCACGCAGGTCGTCGAACTATTGCTGGACAAGGACTTCACGGCCGTGCCTGTGGTCGACGATCAGGGTAAGGTCGTCGGGATGGTCAGCGACAGCGACCTGCTGACGCGCGGCGGTATGAGCGTCACGATCAGTCTACAAAAGGCGACCGATTTGGACTACGTGCGCGAACTGCACGAATCTCTCGATCGCCCGAACCATAAAGTCTCGGAGGTGATGACGCGCGACGTGGAGACGGTCGCTCCCGACGCCATTTTGGGCCAAGCTGCCAAGGTCATGGTCGAGAAGCATCTCAAGCGACTCCCGGTGGTGGACGGCGACGGCAAACTGGTGGGGATCCTGGGCCGCCTGGACGTTTTGAACACGATCGCGGCGGTCCAGCTACCCCAATGGCACCCCGAGGCTCATCCCGTCGGCCGGCAGGCGACGGTGGCGGAGGTGATGACTCGTGACGTTCCGGCAGTCCACGAATCCGCGACCATCGAGCAGATTTTCGATCTCCTCGTTTCGTCGTCGCACAAGCGCGTGGTGGTCGTCGACGACAAGCGGCATGTGGCCGGCATCATCGCCGACTCCGACCTGCTGTCCAAGGTGAGCCGCGAGAGCTGGCCCGATGTGATGAAGATACTTGTCTCCAAGGTCTCGAGCGGCCTGATCGGGGAGGAAGCGCGCAAGCATCTTCAGAAGTTGCGGGCCCGCTCCGCGAAAGACTTGATGAACCGCGACGTGATAACCGTGCGCGAGAAGATGCCGGTCGCGAGCGCATTGGCGCTGTCCGCGGAAAAGCGCGTCAAACGGCTGCCGGTGGTCGATGCCGAGGGCGAGTTGGTTGGGATCGTCGGACGGACCGAAATGATGCGGGCGCTGCTGGCCTGACCAGGGCAGGGAAGGATTCGCAGGGTGCTGGGAGTATTGTTCGTCGCCTTGGGCGGAGCGATCGGGTCGGCGGCTCGTTACCTGGTGAGTGGATGGTTTGCGGCCAGGTTCGGTCCGGCGTTTCCTTACGGGACGTTCGTGATCAATGTGACGGGCAGCTTCATTATCGGTCTGTTTCTCGCGTTCGCACAGGAGCGCGTTGCGTTGAGTCCGTACTGGCGGCTCTTTTTTGCGGTCGGCGTGGTCGGCGGTTACACGACCTTTTCGACTTATGAATACGAGTCGGTGCGCTTGATGCAGGACCGTGAAATGCTGCTGGCGGCTACCTATATGATCGGGAGTGTTGTGTTGGGAGCGATCGGTGCGATTGCGGGAATCGCCGTCGGCTCCTCGATCTGAGTGAGGCCGCGGCGGGCTCCGCATCTGCGCCGCGGATTTTGAAAATCGACAGAGCCGCGGCGAGCCGATTCTGGCCAGCTACTCGGGAAGGCCCGATTGGCTCTGCGCCGGTCGTCCCCCCGCCGTGTAACAGACGAAGGTCTTGGTCTGCGGCAAAGCGGCGTCGGTCGCCGGATAGCAGGCAAATTCCGCATTCATGTCGGTCTCGTAGGACGGTTGCTTCTGCCTGCCGACAAATTTTCCCACAAAAGGCGCGTCGTTCCGCTGAACCGTCACGCCGCTATTGGACTGGGTCGAACTCTGCTGATGTCGCGAGCTCCCACCGCCCAGGAGTTGCCCCAGGGCTCCAAGACTTTGCGCAAAACATTGACCAAAGGCCGCAAAGAGGAAAACGGCGACGGCCGCCGTCGCGACCGTCGCGGTTCTTCCCAATCTGCCATTGCTTGATTGTGCAGCGATCTCGGTGTCCTCTCCGCCTGTCATCTAATAGCCGCGATAGTAGTGGTAATCGCGCTCCTGCACCGCGTTACCCACCAGGTAGCCGGCCAGTCCTCCACCGACGCCACCGATCAGCGCTCCAGTACCCGGCGCGCCCACCGACGAACCGATCAGCGCCCCACCGCCCGCGCCCAATGCGGCGCCTCCCACCGTTCCGGTCTCGCGCGGAGTGAAACCTCCGGCGTAGCATCCGGTCATCGTCGCCAGGCAAACAGTGGAGATGAGCGCGAGTATCGTAGCCTTGAAATTCCCGCTTTTGGATTTTACTCGCATATCGAAATCTCCTGTATTCGGTCATACGCTCTCGGAATCGGGCGGTTACACCTGCCCGCACCAGGCTGGAATGGAAGGTAAGCGACGAAAATCCGCGTTAAGGGGAGGTTTATGACGTTAGAACTAAACCCGTTGATCGCATCGGGAGTCGTGGTGTCCACCGCCGCCACCGACGCGGTCTACGTGATGTTCAACGCGGCGGTGTCCGCAAGGAGGCCGGCGACGGCGGCGAGTTGGAGCGCGCTCTGGTATCTTCTCGCCGCCTTTGCGGTGATCAGCTATACGGGCAATCCGATTTACGCGCTCTTCGCGGCGGTAGGTTCGTGGATCGGCGCGTTTTGCTCGGTAAGGTGGCTCAACCGTTCGAATCCGAAACCCGCTCGCGCGGGAGCATTGCCCAATCGGCCAGACTGACGCCAGAGACTCGTGCGGTCTCCGGCCGCCGCGCAAATAGTCCCTTGCGGATACGCTGCCGTCAGAACGGCCACTTCCACTTCGTGATGTCCTCGGGATCGATGCCGAACTGATGAGCGTAACTCTTGCTCGCGATCTGCCGATTGAGCATCTCATCGCGGGCGCCGGCTCCCGTGACGTGAAACCTGGGCATCCGGTCGATGGCGTCGATGGCGAGGCTGAAGCGATCCGTCTGATTCAGGATCGCCAATTCCAGCGGCGTGTTGATGTTTCCCTGCTCCTTGTAGCCGCGCACGTGGATGTGATGTTGCCCAGGCCGGCGATATGTCAGCCGATGAATCAGCCACGGGTACGAATGAAAGTTGAAGATCACGGGCTTGTCGGGCGTGAAGATCGCCTCGAATTCCCGGTCCGTCAGGCCGTGAGGATGCTCGGTGCTAGGAACCAGCCTGAAAAGATCGACCACGTTGACGAACCGCACTTTCACGCCGGGCAGCTGCTCGCGGAGCAGCGCCGTGGCGGCCAGCGACTCCATCGTCGGCACGTCGCCGCAACTCGCCATCACCACGTCGGGCTCGGCGCCCTGGTCGTTGCTGGCCCAGTTCCAGATGCCGGCGCCCTTCGTGCAGTGCTCGATCGCTCCTTCCGTGTCCAGGTACTGGAGATGCGGTCTGCTTGTCGGCGACGATGACGTTGACGTAGTTGACGCTCCGCAAACAATGGTCGGCCACCGACAGCAGGCAGTTGGCGTCGGGCGGCAGGTAGATGCGCACGACGGTGGGGCTCTTGTTGACGACCACGTCGAGGAAGCCCGGGTCCTGATGCGTGAAGCCGTTGTGATCCTGCCGCCAGACCAGCCCGGTGATCAGCAGGTTCAGCGAAGAGACGTTCGCGCGCCACGACAGTTCGTTACATTTTTCCAACCACTTGGCGTGTTGGTTGAACATCGAATCGACCACGTGGATGAACGGCTCGTAGCTGTTGAGCAAACCGTGCCGGCCGCTGAGGATGTAACCTTCAAGCCATCCCTCGACGGTATGCTCGCTCAGGATCTCCATCACGCGCCCGTCAGGCGCAAGCTCTCCGCCGTCGGCGTCTTCGGCGAAATACTCACCCAGCCATACTTTTTTGGCGACTTCGTAAATCGCCTCGAGCCGGTTGGATTGGGTTTCATCCGGTCCGAAGACGCGAAAGCGATCCAGGTTGAGCCGCATTACTTCCCGCAGGAAATTGCCTAACGTCGGCACGTTCCCGGCCACGCTCACGCCGGCCTTTTTCATCGCCACCGCCGAATCCCGAAAATCGGGCATGTCGAGCGGCTTGCGCAAGAGGCCACCGTTGGCGACCGGGTTCGCGCTCATCCGGCGATTTCCCTTGGGCGCGAGGGTCTTCAATTCGGGGACCAGGCGGCCCGCGCCGTCGAATAACTCCTCGGGCCGGTAACTGCGCATCCAGCTTTCCAGGATTTCCAGATGGGCCGGATTCGCGGCGACGTCGGTGATCGGAATCTGATGCGCCCGCCAGAAGCCCTCGAGGTAGTGCGTATCGAGGTGCCGCGGCGCCGTCCATCCCTTGGGGCTGCGAAGGATGACCATCGGCCAGCGCGGCCGCGTCGCTTTCCCGCTGCGCCGCGCCTCCTCCTGCACCCGGCGGATCTCCTTTACGCAGTGCTCCAGGGTCGCGGCCATCGCCTGATGCATGCTCTGCGGCTCGCTGCCTTCGACGAAGTAGGGAGTGTACCCATAGCCGACAAATAGCGACTCCAACTCCTCGTGACTGATACGCGCCAGAACGGTGGGGTTGTTAATCTTGTAGCCGTTCAGATGCAACACCGGCAGCACCGCGCCGTCGACGATCGGATTGAGGAACTTGTTACTGTGCCAGCTTGTCGCGAGCGGACCCGTCTCCGACTCACCGTCGCCGACCACGACCAGCGTGATCAGATCCGGATTGTCGTACACCGTGCCGTAGGCGTGCGAGACGCTGTAGCCGAGTTCGCCGCCCTCGTGAATACTGCCGGGCGTTTCGGGAGTCGCATGACTGCCGATTCCGCCGGGGAAGCTGAACTGCTTGAAGAAGCGTTGCATTCCCGCAAGGTCTTCGCTCTTGTCCGGATAGATTTCGGAGTAAGTTCCTTCGAGATAGGCATTGGACAGTACGGCGGGAGCGCCATGACCGGGGCCCGAGATGTATATCGCGTTGAGGTCGTACTTGTTGATGAGCCGGTTGAAGTGAATGTAGGTAAAGCTCTGGCCGGCGTCCGAGCCCCAATGGCCGAGCAGGCGAGGCTTGGTCTGTTCGATTTTCAACGGCTCGCGAAGCAGAGGATTTTCTTTCAGATAGAGCATCCCCAGGCACAGGTACAGAGTCGCGCGCCAGTATGCGTCAATCCTTTGCAGCTCATCGGAACTGAGCGGTGTCCCCTCGATCGTCGAGCGGGCGATGCCGTAGGCGGAGATCTTTTCGTCAACGGGGCCGGTCTCGGAATTTCTCGCGAGCGTGCTCATGATTGGAAATCCTCGTACTAAACTTCGACGGCTTTCGACCGGCGGCGCGCAATCGTTCGTACGTTCAGGATAGCAGCAAGTCGACGGGCGCGCCGAGCGGGTTTCTTTCGTCGCACACGATCCCGAGCTTTTGGATGGGCTGGATGGCGCTTCGGCCTCGCGCGACGAACTTACGCTAGATGTCGAAGCTGAGTGCGCCCGTGCCGGCCTTGGCGACGTCGGCTCGGCGGATGATGTCGGTCAACGTGGTTGAGTCGAGCAGCCGGCTGGTGGCGTCGTAAATGATTTGCATCGAGAGGCGGATGCCGCAGGTGTGCTCGTCGATACATTCGTCACACTTCCGGTACGACATCCTGCTGAGACACGGCAGCGGAGCTTGGGGCCCATCGATAAGACGCAACACCTGTCCGAGCGTGATGCTGGAAGGATGTTGGGCCAGGGAATAGCCGCCGCCCTTGCCTCTCCGACTGTGGAGCACGCCCGCGTTGCGCAGTTCGCGCAGGATTATCTCAAGAAATTTCGGAGGGATACGTTCGCGTTCGGCCAATTCATTGTTGTGGAAGAGAGTTGTGCCATCTTCTTTGGCCAAGGCGATTAACACTTTGATGGCGTACTTCGCCTTTTGGGAGATATAGTTCATCGTTCGCGGATCCGAATACCTTACCCTTTCGCGCGATCGCTGAAAATAGAAGAGTGACGGACCGGTTGTCTTAGCAGAAAACGTTCGAGCTTGACAAATTTGCCGGCCGCATCGCGGTAGCAGGGTGGGTACGGTGAACCGCGCCTGTTACGACCACTCCTTAGGCACCGCTTGCGCCCGCTGATGGTTTAGCATCGTCGAGCGCCGCGCTTGCTCCTCGGTGGTGACCGTGGCCGGATCTTCGCGATACTCAGGACCCGCGGCCATCGCCTTTTTTACCGCCGGCCGCTCGCCGATCTCATCGAGCCAGCGCTTGACGTTGGGAAACTCGCCGAAATCGATATTGCGAGTCTGCCAGGTAGTCGCCCACGGATAGCAAATCATGTCGGCGATCGTGTACTGGTCCGCCGCCAGGTAACGCTTCTTGTGCAAGCCCAGATTAAGTACTCCGTAGATTCGATGAACTTCGTTGTCGAACCGCAGGAGCGCATATGCCTGGTCGCCATTTTTCGGAACCTGCGAGGCGCGCCGAAAGTGCCCTTGTTCGCCCATCTTGGGTCCCTGGTTAGCCATCTGCCAGAAGACCCATTGAGCAACCTCGTACTTCGGACGCGCTTCCTGCGGCCAGAACTTTCCGCTCTTTTCCGCCAGATACTCCATGATCGCGCCCGACTCGAAGATAGCTATGGGCGCGCCACCGTCCGCCGGCTCGTGGTCCACAATCGCCGGCATCCGGCCGTTGGGCGAGATCCTGAGGAATTCGGGAGTTAACTGATCACCGCGTCCGATATTGATCGGCTTGATAGTATAAGGAATGGCGGCTTCTTCGAGCAGGATAGTGACTTTTTTTCCGTTTGGCGTTGGCCAGTAGTAAAGATCAATCATATGTCTTCTCCTGTATGGCTCGGTGGCCGCTTCAGTTATTACTTGCTATCGGGTCGGGAGCATTCGGCGAACGCAGCAGGCCACTCTCGCCGCGTCGTTCGGATGGCCGGAGTTGGGCGCCAGACTCCTCTCGTTGACCACGGCACGCACTTCGGGATCGATCCAGCTATCGGCAATCTCGAAGCCGCGGGCCTGGTACACGCGGGGTGGTTGGCCGCCCATGAAGGCCATGATGGGGCGCAGATCCGGTACCGCTTTCGCGATCACGCCCTCGAACCCGGCTCGCATTACCCAGTCGACAAAGTAGTCGAGCAGTTTCGTACCGAGGCCGCGTCCCTGGTAGCGAGGGTCTCGCGCCTCGGTGTCATCCACCTGGCCGACGTGATAGCAGAAGACCGCGAGCGTGTCGTCGGGCAATTCGGGCGCGTAACCCTCGAAATCGCCCCAATAGAGAGGGTCCCACAAGCCTTGCGGTGATCTCACGCCGGGCCGGTAACGCCGGAACTGCAATTGACCAACGTGGCGGTCACCGTCGAAAGCCAGGATCGCGCTGGAGCCAAGATCCGCGATTCGTTCGAGCACTTCGTCACGATCGCCCTGATGGACGATCGGGACGTGGCCAACGTCGGCGGCCGTCATCGGACGGAGACGAATGGAGTCTTGACTGTCGAAACTGTTCGCGGATTTTCCGGATACCGGCACGTTCCCTTTTCTCTGCTCGAAGGCTGGCGCAAAACTGGGGTGATCGTCAAATGTGAACTCGTCACTGATACGAAGGCAGCGCAACCGGCGAGAAGCGGAACGGCCGATTTCCGTTCATTCTCTCCGAGTACTCTACCATCCGAATGGCCGAACGGTTGCCCATACTCTCGATTGATATTATCGATTAATGTCACAATCTGCCAGACTCGACGAAACGTGAGAAGCGCTTCAATCCGATGGCTCCGTTAGTCTTGCAGGTCTCGACCGTTCGTTCAGTTGCCGGTACGAGTGAGGAGGCGAGGGCTGACCAATGAAAGAATCGGCACTTTCAGTTCGCAGGCTTACGCCCTCGATCGGCGCCGAGATCGAAGGAATCGATTTGTCGGCTCCGCTGACCGATGGACAGTTTCGGCAGATTCGGGATGCGCTTCTCGAGCATCTCGTGATTTTCTTCCGCGATCAGAAACTGACACCTGACCAGCACAAAGCGCTGGGCCGCAGGTTTGGCCGGCTTCATATTCATCCCGCCCCGCTGGGTGTTCTCGACGGCCATCCCGAGATCGTGGTCATCAAGGCCGACGAGGGCTCCAGGCGTATCGCGGGCGACCAGTGGCACTCGGACGTCTCCTGCGATGCGGAACCTCCGATGGGCTCGATTCTCCATATAGCAGAGGTGCCGCCGATCGGCGGCGACACCCTCTTCGCAAGCATGTACGCGGCGTATGAGGCATTGTCGGATCCGATGCGGCGTTTTCTCGGCGGCCTGACCGCGATTCACGACGGTGCACGGAACTATGAAGGACGGCAAGCGGCCCCCGCGCGAAGCGCCGGCTTCCCGCACGCGGAACATCCGGTCATACGAACCCATCCGGAGACGGGCCGCAAGGCCCTGTTTGTCAACCGCATGTTCACGACCCGCCTCGTGCGGCTCGAGAAACGCGAGAGCGACGCGATTCTCGAGATGCTGTTCAAGCATATCGAGAATCCGGAATTCCAATGCCGATTCCGCTGGCAGCCTAATTCGATAGCGTTCTGGGACAATCGATCGACGCAGCATCTGGCGCTGTGGGACTATTTTCCGCATCGCCGCTACGGTCATCGCGTAACGATCGCCGGCGACAAGCCGTTCTAGCGCACTGAGAGCGAGACAGTATGCGGTCGGTCGAAGCGATTGAATGACTCGGCTATATCAAAGCAGAATTTCTTGCCACGGCGTTCCACAAAGGGGAGTTCCTTGCAGCGGCGTCTCTGCTAGAACTTCGACGAGCTGTAGCGTAGCTGCGGAACAATAAAAAATCGCCAGAACGGAGCGGGAGTCGCGCCATGCACAATTTCACACCGGTCGCCGCCTTGTGCGGCGGGATCCTGATCGGATTGGCCGCATCGGCGATGCTACTCCTCGAGGGAAAGATCGCCGGCATCAGCGGTATTTTCGCTGGAGTCCTGAGTCCAGAGAAAGGTGACACCCTTTGGAAGCTGTGGTTTCTGGGCGGACTGGTGGATGGAGGGCTCCTGCTGAGAGTCCTTGTTCCGGAAGCTTACGAATTTGGTGTGATCCGATCGTATCCCGTTCTCGCGGCGGCGGGCATATTGGTTGGTTTCGGCACGCGACTCGGGAACGGATGCACCAGCGGTCATGGTGTATGCGGCGTGAGCAGGCTATCAACGCGCTCAATGGTCGCAACCGCGGTCTTTTTTGCGAGCGCGGTCGTGACGGTGTTCGTAGCGAATCATCTCGGCTGAGGTTTATGGATGAAGGCTCAAGTCACGTCTTTTGTTTCCGGAATTGTTTTCGCTCTGGGTCTTGGAATTTCCGGTATGACCCGGCCAATCAAAGTCATCGGATTTTTGGATTTGTTCGGAAATTGGGACGCGAGTCTCGCCTTCGTGATGATCGGAGCGATTGCGGTTTATTTTCTGGCCCATCGCATCAGTCTGAACATGACATCGCCGCTGCTGGCCGCAAAATTTTCCCTTCCAACGCGGAGCGATTTGGACCGGCGCTTGGTCATCGGAGCGGTCATCTTCGGCGTGGGATGGGGCCTCGCCGGCTTTTGTCCAGGGCCTGCGATCGTCTCTCTAGCCTCCGGAGCCACGCCTGTATTGATATTCGTGACGGCAATGACGTTCGGAATCTATCTCCATGCCTGGGCCGCGCCGATCTGGAACTCGGACGGGAGTAGTGCTGCGCCTTCATTCCAACCTGTAGCCGATTCGTAGTCTCCGGGAGCAGCCGTTCCTCCAAGCGTCGCGGGCCATGCACCGATTTGCGTCCAACAACTTGCAATGTCGCCGACGTATATACTCACTACGATCTCACGCCGGATCAGGTGGCGGCCAAAATACTTCAGGAATGCCTTGAATCAGAAGTGCTCTGAGATTGAATGAAGTTTCGAATTTCGCCGGCCTCGATGGCGCGCGGCTCCGGATCCCACGTGAGAGACTTCAAGCGCGCGCGAACACACCGCACGCCGAACAAACGATGATCGCGGTACGACCGCGGTCTTTCCGGGTCTTGGTGCGTTCCGCCGTCTTATTGGCCTTAGCGCTTTCGTATTCGCCATGCGCGTCAATCGCGCAATATCCATCCCATCCGGCGACGCAACCCGCGATTTGTGCGGCCGATCTTTCGGCGCGCGATAAGGCGATCTCCGACGATTCGTTTCAAGGCCGCGGTCCGGGAACCCCCGCCGGCGAGGCCGCCGCGGATTGGATCGCCGACGAGATGAAGCGCGTCGGATTGCAGCCCGGCAATCACGGAAGTTATTTCCAGCCCGTGCCCGCGGTAACTATCACTCTAGACCCGGCCAAGTCTGTCTTCACTTTCGACACGCCGCGAGGCGCGCTCACGCCAAAATTTCCCGACGACACGGTCTATTGGACCCAACAGTATGCGAGCGACAGCGTGAAGGTAGCCGGTTCGCCGCTGATCTTCGTCGGGTATGGAGTCGTCGCTCCGGAATACCATTGGAACGACTACGCCGGGTCCGATGTGAAAGGGAAGACGGTGGTGATTCTGGTCAATGACCCGGGCAACGAAGATCCCCATCCCGACCCGAAATTCTTCAAGGGCAAGGCGATGACCTACTATGGCCGCTGGACCTACAAGTTCGAGGAGGCGGCGCGACGCGGGGCGGCAGCGGCGATTATCGTGCACGAGACCGGGCCCGCGGCGTACGGATGGCAAGTCGTGCGCAATTCGAATTCCGGCGCGAGGTCGTGGCTCAGCGCGGCCGACAAGAATTCGAAAACAGTTCCGATTCAAGGATGGATTACGCTCGGTACCGCGCGCGAACTCTTCAAGCGTTCAGGCCTCGACTACGATCGACTCAAGGCGGCGGCCAACCGCCGCGGCTTCAGAGCGATTCCGATGGCGAGAGAAACTCTGCACGCCGAAGCCCATTCCACCATTACCCACATGACCACCCGCAACGTTATCGGCGTGGTGCGGGGTAGCAAACATCCCGGCGACTATGTTCTCTACACGGCGCACTGGGATCATCTGGGCACGAAGCCCGACGTCGCGGGGCCGGACAAGATTTATAACGGCGCGGTCGACAATGGGCTGGGAGTTTCCGGCATCCTGGAAATCGCCGAGGCGTTCACGCATAGCAAGGCCCGTCCGCAGCGCTCGATCGCGTTCATCTGCTGGACGATGGAAGAGCAGGGGCTCCTGGGATCGCAGTATTTCGCGGAGCATCCCTTGTGGCCGCTCAATCACATCGTCGGCGGGATCAATCTTGACGCGAATCTGCCCGAGGGCCGGGCGCATGATCTCGTGCTCGTAGGCCGCGGCTCCTCGCAACTCGAAGACCTGCTCGCGAAGGTGCTCGCGAAACAGCATCGGGTGCTGACGCCGGATCCGGAGCCGGAGAAGGGCCACTTTTACCGGTCGGATCACTTCAGCCTCGCCAAGGTTGGCGTTCCGATGCTGGCTCCCGCCGGCGGTCACGATCTGCTCGACGGAGGAACCGCCGCCGGTCAAGCCGTGGCCGACGATTACCGAGACCATCGCTATCATCAGCCGTCCGACGAGTGGAATCCGAGCTGGGACCTTTCGGGACCGATCGAGGATTTGCAGGCTTACTATGAATTCGGCCGCGAACTGGCCGACAGCAACGCCTGGCCCGACTGGTACTCCGATGACGAGTTCCGCGCGACTCGCGACAAATCGATGAGCCAAAGATGACGCCGGCCGCCGCCCTCCCAGGCGAAGCCGTCCCCTTGAGCGAGCGTCGCTGCTGAGCCAGCGTCGCCGCGCACTCGGAAATTCCGGTAATCGCAGCGCGCAGTTGCCTTTCAACCTGTAATCGAGTAAATCAGTAGATTATATCGTGTGAAGAGCAATAGTGTTCAATTCAGCTCTCAAACCTCGCCTCTCCCTGTTCGATTCGCTGACGATCATCGCGGGCACCACGATAGGCTCCGGCATTTTCATCGTTTCCGCCGGCATCGCACGGGAGGTTCACTCGCCCGCGCTTTTGCTCCTTGTTTGGATCGCGGCGTCGTTGATGAGTCTTACCGGCGCGCTCACGGTTGCCGAGTTGGCCGCCATGATGCCCGTGGCGGGCGGTCAATATATTTTCCTTCGCGAGTCCTACGGCGGAATGTGCGCATTCCTGTTCGGATGGACGATTGTGGCCGTGGTGCACACCGGCTCGGTGGCGGCGGTCGCGATCGTATTCGCCAAATACCTGGCGGTGCTGGTTCCGGCGATTCATTCGCAATGGCGGATAGGTTTCGCGACGATTACCGGTGAGCGGCTTGTCGCGATCGGTCTGATAACGGCGTTGACCCTGGCGAATAAGGAGCCCGCTTCGCGGTCCACCGAGCGCTGGGAAATAATAGCAACCGCACCAGGAGATTCTTCAGATGGACGACATCAGCGAAGGCCAACTTTCGGGATCGAACAATCGCGCGGGCGGCGCCGTCGAGGCGGCGCTGAACTACATCGCGGAGTCCTCGGAGAAGCCGGTTTACTACGCCTACGAACCGCCCGCGGGAATTCCGCGAATCAGCGGGACGTTCGTTCCGCACGTGGTTCCGATTCGCGACGGGCGCGCCGTCGCCGGGGAGCTTTCCCTCGACCGGCAGGGATTCAAACTCACGCATCAGCATAGCGCGGTGCGCGACTTCTATGATCGCGAGGAAGTGGAACGCGTCTATTACCCGGAGGTCGAGCAGCTTCTGAAGCAAGCGACCGGCGCCGAGAAAGTGGTGATCTTCGATCACCAGGTGCGCAACCTCGAACTGGCGCGGCGCGGCGAAAAGGAAGCCCGGGAATATGGCAAGGTGGTCCACAACGACTACACCGCCAAATCGGGACCGCGCCGGGTCCGCGACCATCTGCCGGCGGCGGAAGCGGCCGAGCGGCTGACGCGGCGCTTTCTGGAGATTAACGTATGGCGGCCGATTCGCGGACCGATCGAATCGTCGCCGCTCGCGCTATGCGACGCGGGCTCGATCGAGGCGAAGGACTTCGTCCCATCCGATTTGATCTACCGCGAGAGAGTCGGCGAAACCTATCGCTTCACCTACAATCCGAATCACCGCTGGTTCTACTTCCCGCGGCTGGAGCGGGACGAAGTAATTCTCCTCAAGTGTTACGACTCGAAAGAGGACGGTCGCGCGCGATTCACCGCGCATACCGCGTTCGAGGATCCGACCAGCCCGCCCGATGCGCCGCCGCGCGAGAGTATCGAAGTTCGCGCGCTGGTATTTTTCCCGCCGGAGGAAGGCGAGAGGCAGAGCGCGCAGTGAACATCCCGCCGCCGGCTCGCTCCGCGACGCTTGCGTCGGGGTAGCGCTTTCGCGCGTCGACAAACCAGGCTCGTGCAAGAGTCCACGCCAATCGGCGCATCGGCGCCGATAGCGTGGACTTTTTGGCACGTGCCGCGGGCGGAGCGTCCGTTCGCAAGCCGAGACGCTTGCGCCGAAACGCGACCGCCACCGATCACAGGACTAGAGATTCGCCAATACCGCGCGCGTGAACTCCGTGGTACTCGAGCTTCCGCCCTGGTCCGGCGTGAGCACGCGGCCCTCGGCGTAGACCTTGCGCACGGCGCTCTCGAAGCGCCGCGATTGCTCGGCGAAGCCGAGATACTCGAGCATCATCGCGGCGGAAAGCATCGTCGCGGTCGGATTGATGATGTGCTGTCCCACGATGTCGGGTGCAGTGCCGTGCACCGACTCGAAGTAGGCGTAGTCGCTGCCGTAGCATCCGCTCGGCGCCAGGCCAAGCCCGCCCAGCGTGCCGGCCGCGGCGTCCGACATGATGTCGCCGTACAGGTTCGGCATCACGACCACGTCGAGATCGTGGGGGCTTTGCACCACGCGGCGCGCGAAGTCGTCGATGATGAACTGTTCGTAGGCGATATCGGGATAGCCCGACGAGATATCCTCGGCGATACGGCGGAACAACTCGTCGGATTCGCGCAGCATGTTGTACTTCGAGCTGCAGGTGACCTTGCCCTTGCCGCCGGCCGCCTTGCGTTTGCGCGCGAGCTTGAACGCGAACTCCGCGATTCGCTTGCTGTTGCGTTCGGTGATGATCTTGATCGCGAACCTTCCCGGCATCGAGGTGTCGAGCGCCGCGCGCGTGATGCGGCTGTGCAGCTTGAGCGGACCCAGGACGTCCAGCGGCCCCTCGAGGCCGAGATAGAGATCCTCGAGGTTCTCGCGCACGATTACGTAGTCGATACCCTCGGGATGCCTGAGCGGACTGCGTGCGCCCGGGATGTAACGTGCCGGGCGCACGTTTGCGTAAGTGTCCTTGCCCCAGCGCAGATAGCCAATTCCCGCGGTCTTGCCCGAGGTCGAGCCGAACAGCGTGGAATCCGAGGCGTCGATTGCCGCGCGCGCATCGATAGCGGTCTTGCTCCGCACCCACTGCTCGCCGGGCGGGAACTCGACGTACTCGATATCCAGTGCGAGCGCCCGCAGGACTTCCATCGCCGCCCCGACAGTTTCCGGCGCGGCGTCGTCGCCGGGCAGTACCACGACCCTCTTGCTGGCCACGTTCGTTGCCGCCGGCGCGGGAGAATCAGCCGCCGTAGTTGAAGCCGCACTCCTTGAGCGTCAGCGGCTCCGACTCGCGCTTGAGATGGCCCTCGGTGACTTCGCCGATCACCACGCTATGGTCGCCAAGCTCGTGGAAGCCGACCACCTTGCACTCGACCGCGGCCGGCGCCTCGCTGATAATCGGCGCGCCGTTCTTCCCCGCTTCGAAAGCGTAGTTGCCGAACTTGCCGTCCTTGGGCTCGACGTGTTTGAAGAAAGCGGTGCCGATCGATTTCTGGCCCGCCCCGAGCATCGAGAGCGTGAATATCCCGGACTCCTTGACCAGCGCGTGCGCGGTCGAGTCGCCCTTGATTCCGACTACGACCAACGGCGGTTTGAAGCTCGCCTGGGTAAGCCAGTTGACGGTCGCGACCGTCTGCTTGTCGCCATGGCGCGCGCCCAGCACGAACAGTCCGTAGGGAATCATCAGGAGCGCTTTCTTTTTTGCGTTTTCGTCCATCGGTTTTTGGCCTCCATCGCCGGCGCGCTCGTGCCTGGTGGCGGCGTGGAACGCGCGCAGTGCTATACTTGGTTTATCTTCAAAGAGTGCATCAATGCCGTTGAACAAGTCAAAGACGCCTCGAATCACCGCGCTCAACGACGTCGGCCGCTACGCTATCGGCGTGCGATGGGCCGACGGCCACGACAGCATCTATCCGCTGGAGAGCCTGCGCCGCGGATGCCCCTGCATGGCCTGCGGCGGCGCTATCGCGGGTGAGATTCCGGCCGCCAGCCAGCGGCTTTCGCAGCTATCGCGCCTGGGCGAGCAGGGCGTGTTCCTCGGATGGGTCGACGGGCACGAGACGCTTTACACCACGGTTCAGTTGCGGGCGAGTTGCCGCTGCGCGCATTGCGTGGCCGAGCCGGAAAGGCCGATCACCGGAAGTTGACGGAGGCTTTGCGCAGGTGGGCATCGGGGCGCTCTTTTTGTGGAGTTTTTCGGCTGCGCTCGCAGACTCACTTCGCTTAGGGTGACCTCAAAAAACGCTCTCTTTGGGTCATCCTGAGCGCTCTTTTTTGTCATCCTGAGCGCAGCGAAGGATCTCGCGGCCGCGGTCCTGGCGGCTGTGATGGTTGTTCCCGGGAGTTCCGGCAAATGGCGCGGTACGGAAGGCCGGGCAAATCACGCGGCATCAGATGCCGCGCGAGATCCTTCGACTCGCGCAACGCTCGCTCAGGATGACAGAAAGCGAGCTTCACTATTCCTGTTGCGCCGCTCAGGATAACCCGAGAAGGGAGCTTCGGCGCCGCGAGTTTTGTTCCGCCGAACAGCCTTGCCGGATTAACGCCGGAGATTAACGCGAGAGATTAACGCTTAATCAGATGCTTGCGGAGCGCGCCCAGATGCTTCACTGCCTCTTTTTGCACCGCAGCCTCATCTTCCGGTTCCCCGAGGCTCCAGGCCGAAACCGCTGCGACGGAGACAAGAACCAGCGCTACTACGAATTTCCATCCCATGATGTGTTTCCCTGCCCCTCATCCGCGGGCCATTTCTAAACCAATCTTATCCGTTTGCGTCGAGCGACACGACAGCGGAAAACGTCGCCCGCATGACGCCGCCTGCATAACGATACGACATGGCCCGGCCGCGGTTTCGCCGGCCAGGTTCGCCGATCAGACGACCTTGGACGGTTCCGCGCCGACTGCGAGCGAGTATCGCCCGCCGGCCGCGGCCAATCGTATCGATGCGTCGAAGGCGTGGCTGAGGGTCGCCGAGGTCATCACGCTCTCCCGCGATCCGGCGGCGAGCACTTTTCCCGCGCGCATCACCAGCACGTGGGAGAAGCCGGCGACGATTTCCTCGACGTGATGGGTGACGAGTACCAACGTCGGAGCGTCGGGGCGGCCGAGCAGCCGCTCGACGAAGGCCAAGAAATGCTCGCGCGCGACCGGGTCGAGGCCGGCGCACGGCTCGTCGAGCACCAGCAGGCGCGGATCGGCCATCAAGGCGCGCCCAATCAACACGCGTTGCCGTTCGCCCTGCGAAAGAAATCGCCACGGGCGTTCGATCAGGTACTCGGCCTCGACTTCGCGCAGAATTTCGGCCGCGCGGTTCGCCTCGGCCTCACCGACTTCGCCCCACATCCCGATCATCGCGCGCCGACCGCTCGCGACCGCGTTGAGCGCGTTCTCATGCGGCGGCATCAATTGGCGAATCGACGAGCTGACGAGCCCGATCCGCGTGCGCAACTCGCGCCAGTCGGCGCGTCCGTAGGTTTCGCCCAACACGCGAATTGTCCCGGCGGTGGGCCCGAGATAGCCGGTGAGCACGCTCAGGAGCGAAGTCTTGCCCGAGCCGTTGGCGCCGAGGATGACCCAATGCTGGCCGGCCTCGACGCGCCAGTCGACCGAGTCGAGGATGAGCGCGTCGCGGTCGACGCGAAGGCCTTCGATTTCGATGATCGGCGCGCCGATAATCGGGCGCGCGCGTTCGGCGCTGGTATGGGAGGGCTCGTGCGGCATCACCTAGGGCCGGATGAACTGAAGCAGGGTCAGGCTGCGACAACCGCCGGCGCGCGAACCAATCTATAAGGATCGCGGACCGACTTTAATAGACCGCTTATTTGTTCTAATAGACCGTGGACCTATCCGAATAGAATCGTGACGTGGACTACGGCGGGAAAGCGCGGTTGTAAGGGCGCGTCGCGCCCGACTACAATATCAGAGAGGCGGGGCTCGTCGCGCGGGCGTCACCGCGAGCTTTACACGGAACAAACACCGACGGGCTTTGCCAGGCAAGCATGCCAAGGGATTCGTTCAACCGCGAAATCGATTACCTCCGTATTTCGGTCATCGACAACTGCAACCTCCGATGCGTCTACTGCATGCCGCTCGAGGGGCTGCGCTTCCTGCCCCGCGACGAGCTGCTGACGCCGGCCGAAATCGAACTGGTGGTGCGTGCCGCTGTCAGTGTCGGCTTTCGCAAGTTTCGCCTGACCGGCGGCGAGCCCACATTGCGCGCGGACCTGATCGAGATCGTCGAGCGGCTCGCGGCGGTGCCCGGGATGGGCGACCTTGCGCTTACCACCAACGCGCTGCTGCTGCCGAAGCTCGCGCGGCCGCTCAAGGCGGCCGGGCTCAAGCGTATCAACGTCCATCTCGACAGTCTCAACCCGATAAGCGTCGAGCGGCAGATGCGATGGGGGAGCTTCGCGCGCGTATGGGAAGGCATCATGGCGTCCGAGGAAGCCGGGCTGGTGCCGATCAAGCTCAATGCGGTGGTGACCGCCGGCTTCAATGAGGAGGACGTGGTCGAGCTTGCGCGCCTCACGGTCGCGCGCGACTGGCACGTGCGGTTTATCGAACTGATGCCGCTTGGGGGCGGCGAATGCGCGACCCTTTCGATCAAGCGCTACGTCTCGAACATCGAGACGCGGCGGCGAATCGAGGTGGCGCTCGGCCCGCTGATCGAGACCGAATCGAGCAATCCGTCCGACGAGGCGCGCAACTACACTTTGCCGGGCGCGGCCGGCGTGGTCGGCTTTATCAGCCCGGTGAGCGAACCCTACTGCGGGACCTGCAACCGGATGCGTCTGACCGCCGACGGCAAGTTCCATCTGTGCCTGCTCAACGACGACGAGATGGACGTGCGCAAGGCGATTCGCTCGGGGGGAGGGATCGAGGCAGTGGCGCGTATCCTGCTGCGCGCGGTCGAACTCAAGCCGACCGGCCATCATCTGCTGGAGGGCCGATCGACCCGCGACCGCTCGATGTACCAGATCGGGGGGTGAGCGCAAGTCGCGCCTTGACGCGGCCGCTCAGGCGGCGAGGTTGCCGCTACTCCTCTTCATCGCCGGGCTTGCCTCCCGTCTCCGCGATTTCGACCTCGTCGTCAGCGATCTCCTGTGCTGGCGGTTCGTTGGCCGGGACCACGGGTTTCTTATCGGTCGTTTTTTTGTGTTCGTCACTCATAGTGACCACCATACAGGAGAAGCGCGCGCCTGTGGTACCGCGTAGGTCCGTGGCGAAAACGCGGATCGAGCGCGAGTCCCGGGCCGACGGCAGATTCATTCCGTTGAACTACCGCCGCGCTCGCTTTGCGTGCTCGCGTGGGAAGGCCGGGGACGGTCATTCGATAGTCATGGCGAACGATCAACGCTGACGGCGGTCGATGATCCACACCGTCATATCCCACGCGTTCCGGATTCCGATTAGCAGCAGCACGATTAACGCCACCGCGAGAATGTTGAGGCCGGCCCCGGACTGCTTTATAAGACCCGCTCCCGCCGCTATGACCAACACGTAGGCGACGAGCGGCAGCAGCGCGTACAACAGACGATCGACGGTATCGATCTCGCCCATGATCCCGTGCTTCAGCATCCTGCGCCAAACCCAGATCGAGTAGACCAATCCGATACCGCCGACGCCGCCGAGAAGAACGCCGAGAACAAACCAGGTCTGGGTCGGGATCATCGCAAGCAGGCAGACGACCAGCACCGCGGTGAAATGGACCACGGTAGGCGAGAGAAAGGAACGAATCCCGGCCTGATGCGCGCGCGTAAAGACCCCCGTTCCGATCGAGGCCGCGACAAACATCAGCGCGACCAGGGTCGCCGAGGCGCCCCCGATCAGCGCATAGAAGTCGTGCCACTCCGTTAAGCTTAGGTTGGTCGGAGACATCTGCCCGACCAGTCCATAACATTTGGAATCTCCAGGGTCGATGCATTCTTTCCGGGCCGCGGATAGCGTAGTAATTGACGCGTGCCGCTGCGCGACATTCTGACGCCCAGTCCCCGAGTGCTGTTCGTCGGGATCAATCCAAGCTTGCGCTCCGAAGCCGTCGGCCATCATTTCGCCGGCCCCGGCAATCCGTTCTGGCGGCTGCTCTACGCGGCGCGGCTCGTCCCGGTCGAACTGCCGCATACCGAGGATCGCCGTCTCGCCGATTTCGGCCTCGCGCTTACCAATCTTTGTCCGCGCGCGACCCGTGCCGCCGCCGAGTTGAGCCGTGTCGAGATAGAGCGTGGCAAACGAACGCTCACGGCCAAGATCCGGCGTCTGCGGCCCGAGGTGGTCGCCTTTGTCGGTATCACTATTTACCGCGATTTCTTCGGCAAGGCCGCGGCGAGGGCGTCGCGTCCGGCGGCTGTCCGGATAGCGGAGGCAGGCGAGACGGCAGTTTCCGAAGGCAGCCCGAGCACTGGAGCCGGTGCCAAGCCCGAGCTTATCCACGGGGCCAGAGTCTTCGTGCTGCCCAACCCGAGCGGCCTCAACGCGAGCTTCCCGGGCTTCAAACACAAGCTCGTGTGGTTCGAGCGTCTGCGCGAGTTTATCGATTCCGGGCCGGGCGCCTCTTCGCGGATATGACCACTCGCCCAGGCCTCATGGAACGGGAGGGACAGGGGCAAACGCGAACGCCCCGCCGCCCCTAAGCCGCTCCGTCAGCGAAACGACCCGACTGAATTGGCGGCCCGGAAATTGGTCCGGCGCTTCCACTCGGCGACGTCGATCGTGCCTTCCAGCAGGTCCGAGCAATCGACGCATAGCGCCCGGGCGGTTTCCGGGCCGACCACCGTCAACCGATCCGATCCCTTGATCGCCGCAGGCGTGAAGTTCCCCGCCGTGCGCGCGCCGTGGCGCTGGCAGAGTTCGCATTGCACCGAAGCGGGAGCACGTCTTAGCAGGATGCGCTTTTTGAATGTTTGACAGGCGACGCTCGGTTTCCGTTCCCCGTGAAATGGCCGAAAGCTATCGTCGTAACTTTGCAGCATAACAATCTCCCGCTGCGCTCAGTCGATGTCCCCCTGAAGGTTTTTCATAGACCGCATATCACGTGCCAGATATATGTTAGGCGAAAATGAGCTAATGTGAGTTTTGATTCCATCGCGGCGCGCGTTCGCAACTTATCGTTGTCATTACGCAACGTCGCTAAACGTCATTGAGCTAATCGCGGATTGACCTCACGCGCAATGCGGCAGACTCCGGAATTGATTGACCCGCCGACGATCCGATAGCTCTCCGGGCGTCGCTCGCGAGAGCCGCTCGACCGTCGGAGCGTGCGAACAGGCTCAGATATGCCTAATTTAGGTAAACATGGTTGCATTGGAGCAACATGGAAGCACGATTCTGCTACATCCATCTCATCTAAGCTCACCTGAATTTTGCTATAGTACGCTATTATAGCGTAATTTCTCGTTCTGGCACAGCATTTGCTTTGCCCAGCCCTATGTGAGGAATGTCTGCGACCGCCCCCCACTGACGGGCGAGGCTGAGGTGAGGCACTTGAGTCGAATTGCTAGAGTGATGGAACGTCTGGTCCTGACGGCGGGTGCGTACCGAACCGACGGCAATTGGCTTGATTTGGGCCTGATGGACCGCGCCGATGAGGTCGGCGGTATGGTCGTGAAGTCGGCCGGGATGGTGGGTTTGATGCGGCTGCTCGCGCGCCTGAGCGCCCATCGGACAACCGTTCTGATCCACGGCGAGTCGGGGACCGGCAAGGAACTGGTGGCGCGCGCCGTATGGAACCTGCGGCCCGAGCCGCGCGGGCCGTTTATCACTTTCAATTGCTCCAACCTGGTCGAGACCTTGGCCGAATCTCAGCTTTTCGGCCACGTGAGGGGCGCTTTCACCGACGCTCGCGAGGATTCGCAGGGCTATTTCAGAGCGGCGGAGGGCGGAGTGCTCTTTCTCGACGAGGTCGGCGAGATGCCGATGGGCCTGCAGGCCAAGCTGCTGCGCGCCGTCGAGTACCACGAAGTCCAGCCGATCGGCTCGACCCGCACCTACAAAGTCGATGTTCAGATAGTCGCGGCGACCAATCGCGATCTGCGCAAGGCGGTCGAGGAGGGGCGCTTTCGCGCTGATCTCTTTTACCGGCTGAACGTCGCGTCCGTCGTGGTGCCGCCGTTACGCGAGCGCCTGGAGGCGATCGACGCGCTGGTGAGCCTGTTCGTGGAACGTTGCAATAGCGAGTTCGGCACCAGCGTAAGATTCATCTCGCGCCGCGCGATGGAGCGTCTGCTCGCCTATGGATGGCCGGGCAACGTGCGCGAGTTGGAGCACGCAATCCGTTGCGCGCTGTTGCTCAGCGACTCCGACCGTATCGATCTCGAAAATCTCCCAGGCGACGTGCTGGCCGTTCGGCCGCCCCATAAGGACGCGGTCGAAGCGGCGGCCTCTTGCGCCCCGAAATCCGCCGTAACCGGACCGGCGCCCGTCGCCGAGCCAATACGTTCGACGCCCTCGTCGCTGCGTGAGCTAACTCGCGACGCACTGGTGAGCGCGCTCAGCCACGCGCGCGGCAACCGGCAGCGCGCTGCCCGGATTCTCGGCGTCTCGCGGACTACGCTATACCGAATGCTGATGCGCTATGGCCTTGAAGGCTTTGGCCGCGAAGCCGACCGCGAGGACGATGACGATGGCTTCGCGCTCGGCCCCGCCGGCGGCCTCAGACTGGTAAAGGCATAACCGCTCGCGGAAGCAGGCTTCCAGGCCCGCCGGTTGAGATCCGTCAGTAGCCGCCGCCCGGTGGCGATTCCATCTGGGGCGGAGCGGTCCCGGGACTCGGAACGTCGGCCCCAGAGGGAATCTGGGTTTGCTCGTAGGTCCGCGGCGGCATCACCACGGCGGGCGCGAGCGGCTCTCCATTGGGCCCTCCGCCTATCACCGCCGGGTTTACCACCGGCGTGACGGCGATAGGCTGGGGCGAGGCACCGAGGTTGGGCAGGTAGGCCGTCGCCGGCGCCGGACTCTTGACGATCGCCTGACCGATCTGCTGCCGGTCGAGCAGACGCCAGACATTGTAGGGGCCGGGCGAACTCACCTGGCCCAGGTTGACCGGAGTTTGCCCAACCACTATGCCCGATGCGATCACGGCGCCGTGCTTCCCGCGCAGATCGTAGACGCCCTCGGGCAGCATCGTCGAAAATGCGCCGTTGGCCTCGGTGCGCACGGTGTAAAGGTTCCCGCTCAGGCGGTTTTGGAAGTGCATGTCATGCCCCGCCGGAGATCCTTCCTCAGATCCTCCCGCAGATCCTCCCTGGGGCGCCGCCAGCACTCCCGTCACCGCGGTGGACATCTGTAGCGTCGCCACCTCCGGCGAGGCCATCGCTGGAACCGAGCGCCTGGCGAGGGCGGACGGCTCGCCGGAATGCTCTATCGCATTTGCCGTCCCGGGCCCGAACGCGAAGGTTGCCGTCAGCGCTATCGTGACGAAAGCGGTCATGATCCCGAGGTTGACCGCCGGTGTCCTGAACGCCGCCGCCGGAGTCTTCGCCGCGATTAGTCTCAGCCAACGCATCTTCGAGTCCATCACTATTGCCGCCGCCAATTTATCGTTGCTCAATTGCCGTGCCTGAAATTTCGCCTGACGTTTCGCCTGAACGCTTCACCCTGAGGCTTCGTCCCAGGGCGCGCCGCGCCCGAGGTCCGCTTGAAATCCGCGGCGTCCATACGCGCCATTTGATGAAATATAGGACCGGAGCCTATGCTGAATCAAAACTTGGCAAAGGAAAAGCTCGTCGAGGGGGCAAATTTGCGGCATGAAAAAGGTGACTATTTATCACAACCCGAGTTGCGGCAACTCGCGCGGCGCGATCGACCTGCTGCGCGCGCAAAAAGTCGAGTTCGACATCGTTGAGTATCTTAAGAGTCCGCTGAGCCGCGCCACGCTCGAAAGTATGCTCGGGATGCTCGAGGGGCCGCCGTCCGAATTGGTGCGCAAGGATCGCCGTTTCGAGGAGCTTGGGCTTAGAGCCGCGAACTACGTCTCGGCCGAGGCCGTGGTGGCGCTCCTGCTGAAGCATCCGGAACTGATGCAGCGTCCGGTTATCGTCAGGGGCGGCAAGGCGGTGATTGCGCGTCCGCCCGAGCGGCTGCTTCCGCTTATCGAGGCGGCTGGTTAGGACGGCTTGCCGGCGGCCGCGGCGTATCGCGCCTGAGCGCCTGGGGCCACCTTGGTCACGCGGCCGCTGCGGATGCATCGCGTGCAAACCAGGATTCGCTTGACCCCGCCGCCTGCGGCCGAGCGCACTTCCTGCAGATTGGGCTGCCATCGGCGCTTGGTCTTGTTGTTGGCGTGGCTTACGTTATTGCCGACGGAGGGGCGTTTTCCGCAAATCTCGCAGGTTCGCATCGTTGTTTCCGCTCGATTGGTACTAGATGGCGCGGGGTCGCGCTTGAGTCGAACGTTCACCATATCCGCTTGGGCGGCGGGATAAAAGAGGCCGCTCGATACTGATGGGGGTCCAAAAGGGAGGACACTTGGATGGCTGTATTGCTGGACGGCAAGGTTGCGCTGATTACTGGCGCCGGCTCGGGAATAGGGCGCGCGACGTCGCTCATTTTCGCGCGCGAACGCGCGAGGCTGGTGCTCTCGGATATCGTTGCGGAAGGTGGCGAGGAGACGCTCCGGATGGTCGAGCAACTGGGTGCCGAGGCTATTTTCGTGCGCACCGACGTTTCCAAACTGGCCGAGGTCGAGGCGCTGGTCACCAAGGTCATCTCGACCTGGGGCCGGATCGATTGCGCGTTCAACAACGCCGGGATCGACGGCAGGATGGCCAAGCTCGCCGACTGCACCGAGGAAACCTGGAACCGCACGATCGCCGTCAATCTGAGCGGCGTGTTCTTCTGTATGAAGGCTGAAATTCCGCACATGCTGCGCCAGGGCGGCGGCGCAATCGTCAACACCGCCTCGGTCGCCGGGCTGACGGGCTCACCCGGGCTCCCGGCCTACGTCGCCAGCAAGCATGGAGTGGTCGGGCTGACGCGCGCGGCGGCGATCGAATACGGCCGCGAAAAAATCCGGGTCAATTGCGTATGCCCGGGGCCGATCCGCACCCCCATGATGAGCCGGTTGTTGACCGGCCGCCCCGAGATGGAACAGCGCTTCGCCTCCGCCGAACCGCTCAAGCGCCTGGGCGAGCCGGCGGAGATTGGCGAGGCGGTCGCGTGGCTATGCTCGGACGCGGCCTCCTATGTTACCGGACTTGCGATGCAAGTCGACGGTGGATACATGGCGAAGTGAGGGGCGGCCCCGAGCTTGAGTCGGCGACGCAAACGTTCCATTGTTTTGCGATGCTTTCGCGATCGCTTTGCAAGCCCCCGCCGTCCCGTAAGCCTGGTTGAGCGAGGATTCCGGGATGGCGGAGCGGCTGATCCATATTCTCCCCGAGCAGGTCGCGAGCCAAATCGCGGCGGGCGAGGTGGTCGAGCGGCCGGCGTCGGCGCTCAAGGAACTGGTCGAGAATTCGCTCGACGCCGGCGCCAAGGCGATCAGCGTCGAGATCGAGCGCGGCGGCGCCGCTCTTATCGCGGTCGGCGACGACGGCTGCGGGATGGGCCGCGAGGATGCGATCCTGTCGCTCCGCCGCCATGCGACCTCCAAGATTCGCGACGCGGGCGACCTCTCGGCGATCCGCACGATGGGCTTTCGCGGCGAGGCGCTAGCCTCTATCGCGAGCGTCGCGCGGATGCGGATGATCACGCGGCGTGCCGCCGACCTTGCCGGAGTCGAGATCGCCGCGGACGGTGGCGAGATCGGGGTCAGGCGCGAATGCGCCGCGGCTCCCGGCACCCGAATCGAAGTCCGCGAGCTTTTTTTCAACACCCCGGCGCGGCTTAAGTTCCTCAAGACCGTCGCCACCGAGCAGGGCGCGGCGGCCGAGGTTATCGCGCGCCTCGCGGTCGCCCATTGGCGCGTCGCCTTCAAACTGGTCGCGGAGGGGCGCGTCGTCTACGACCTGTCGCGCACAGCCTCGGTGCTGGAGCGGATCCGCCAGCTCTATGGAACGAAGGTCGCGTCCCGCATGCTGCATTTCGACTCCCAACGCGCCGGCGCGCGCGTCTTCGGGGTCGCCGGGATGAGCCAGGATTCCTATCCGACGCCGCGGATGGTTTTCACTTTCGTCAACCGGCGCGCGGTGCGCGACCGGATGCTCCAGCGGGCGGTCACCCAGGCCTACGACACGCTGATCCCGCGCGGGCGTTATCCCGCGGTCGCGATGTTCGTCGAGATGCAGCCCGAAGATGTCGACGTGAACGTTCATCCGATGAAGACCGAGGTGCGCTTTCGCAATTCGGGCGCGATCTTCGAGGCGGTCTATCACGCGTTGCGCGAGCGGCTCGCCGATCAGACGGCCGGCTCCGCGGCCGGCGGCGCGCCGCCCACGACCACGCGGCGTCTCGGGTCCGCGGACGCGCCGATCGCACCTTGGGACGCGACTTCGGAAACCGCCCGGGCGCTGCGCCTGGTGCCCGACGCGCCGGCTCCAGCGCGCGCCGCGCAACGCGCGTTGGGCCTCGGATGGTCTCCCGGCGCGGCGGCGGAGGCCGTCGCGCTCTATGATATTCCAGGCGGCGAGTCGGCCGGCGCGGCAATGCCGGCAATCCAAACGAACAATGGCGTCGGCGCGCAAGTCGTCCCGCTCAGCGATCCTGGCGAGAAACACGTGCCCGAAAAGTACGTGCCCGAAAAATATGTACCGATGTACTCGCGCCTGCGGGTCATCGGCCAGCTCTTCGCCGGGTATATCGCGCTCGAAGGCGACGACGGTCTAATCCTGGTCGACCAGCACGCGGCGCACGAACGCGTCACCTTCGAGAAACTGCGCGCCGAACTGCGTGCGGGCGGTATCCGGGTGCAGGCGATGCTCACGCCGGTGCCGATCGAACTCAACCCGGCCCGCGCCCCGCAGGTCCATCAGGCGCTGAGCGAGTTCCGCGCGATGGGCTTCGACCTCGAGCCGTTCGGGCCGGCGACCCTCCTGCTCAAGGGCGCACCCGCGGTCTTTGGCGCCGACGGCGGCTCGCGGCTGCTGGCCGAGATGATCGACGCGATGGGCGAAGAGGGGTTCGGCGGCGTCGGTTTCAAGATGAATCGCGGCGCGGCGTTCGAGGAACTGCTCAAACAGCTAGCCTGCCACGGCTCCGTGCGGGTGGGCCGGGTGCTTAAAGAGCCGGAAATCTCGGCGCTGCTCGAAGAACTCGATCGCACCGAGTTCAAGACCAATTGCCCGCACGGCCGCCCGGTACATATCCAATGGGGCCGCGGGCTTATCGAACGGATGTTCCGGCGCTAGCTTTAGCGGGTATTCTTTTTTGGAAGCTGGAGCCGCTGCGATATTTTCCACGTCTCTGCCCGCGTCGCGATAGGGTCGCGGGAGAGGTTTTCGCTTGTGACGCAAAGCTCTCCGACTAGCGACACGGGTCCAGGCTTGGGCGGAAACGACGGCCGGGCCGGCGCTCCGGCCACGCTCGCCGCGGATACGATCCGCGTCGGCTTTATCGTGGGGCCTACCGGGGTCGGCAAATCGGCGGCCGCGATGGCGCTCGCCGAGCGCCTCGACGCGGAAATCGTCAACGCCGATTCGCGCCAGGTCTACCGCGGGATGAATATCGGGACGGCCAAGCCGAGCGCGGAGGATCGGCGCCGCGTGCCGCATCATCTGCTGGACATCCGGGGGATCGGCGAACCGCTCGACGTGGCGGAGTTCTTAAAGCTCGCGCGTGCGGCCATTGCGGAGATCGCGTCGCGTGGCCGCAACGTATTGATGGTTGGCGGCAGCGGGTTTTATCTGCGCGTGCTGCGCGGCGGAATCTTCACCGGGCCGGCCGCCGCGCCCGAGTTGCGCCGCGAACTCGAGGCGCTCGCCGCAGCGCATGGAGTGGAATACCTGCACGCGCGCCTGGCCGAAGTCGACGCCCCCGCCGCCGAGCGTATCGGCCATCGCGACCTTTACCGTATCGTGCGCGCGCTCGAAGTCTTCCGGCTGACGGGCCAGCCGATAAGCGTCCATCAGCAGAGCCATCGGTTCGCCGCGCGCGAATACGACACGCTGACGGTCGGACTCGCGATGGAGCGCAAGCGACTCTACGAGTCGATCGATCGGCGCTTCGATGAGATGGTCGAGCGCGGACTGGAGGGCGAGGTGCGCGCGCTGCTGGACGCCGGATACGATCCCGGGGAGGCGCCGCTTCGGACGGTTGGCTACCGGCAGATTGCCGCCGCCGTGCGCGGCGACATTACACTCGGCGAAGCAATCGCGCTCGCCAAGCGCGATACGCGCCGGCTTGCGAAGCGTCAGCTCACGTGGTTTCGCGCCGATCCGGAGGTCGTATGGGTCGACGCCGAGCGCGGGCTTCAGGAGGCTTTCAGCTTGCTGGGCGCGTTTTTCGCGCGTCCGCGGACGGCAGGCGGCTGATTCCGGCCGACAGGCTTCTCACGTCTTGTCGGACTAAGGGGCCGCCGGTAAATACAAAAATCGCTTCGCGTAGATCCTTCACTACGGCAGCCTCCGTTCAGGATGACAAAGAAAGCTCTTTTGCTGTTATCAAGCCTCCGTTGAGGATCACAAAAAGCTCTTTTGCTGTCATCCTGAGCGAAGCGAGTCCGCGAGCGCAGTCGAAGGATCAACGCGAAGGGATGGGTCTTCCTGTGAGTGTCAGCGAACGACGATCTTCTTGCGGCATTTATCGACAAACCTCACCAAAGAGAGCGTGAGGAATTCGCCGGGCCAGTTACGCCAAGCTTCCTTAAATACGCAAACCTCTCTTAAATAAGGAGAGAGGAAATAATAGGAACAAAGGGCGGGAAGAAAGACCTCGTGCCAATTACACAAAGCTCGGCTCCAAAAGACTCAACGGATGCGCCGGCCGCGGCATCCCTCAGCGCAATCGAACGAGTACGCCTCGCGCGCAATCCCTCGCGGCCGCAAACGCTGGACTACGTCGAGCACCTGGTGCGCGATTTTTTCGAGATTCACGGCGATCGCCGCTTCGCCGACGACGGGGCGATCGTCGCGGGCCTCGGCTACTTCGGGCGCCGCGCGGTCGCGATCGTCGGTCATCAACGCGGCCGCTCGACCCAGGAACGGATCCGCCGCAATTTCGGCAAGCCTCATCCCGAGGGCTACCGCAAGGCGGCGCGGATGTACGACCTGGCAAGCCGGATGGGCGTGCCGCTAATCACTTTCATCGACACGCAGGGCGCGGAGCCGGGGCTCGGCGCCGAGGAGCGCGGGCAGGCCGAGGCGATCGCCGCCAACCTCGAATTGATGATGCGCCTGGAAGTGCCGGTCATCGCCTGCGTGATTGGCGAGGGCGGCTCGGGCGGCGCGCTCGCGCTCGGCGTCGCCAACGTCGTCCTGATGCAGGAGAACGCCTGCTATTCGGTGATCACGCCCGAGGGATGCGCCGCGATTCTGTGGCGCGAGGGCGGTCCGGAACGGGTGGCCGACGCGGCCGCAGCGCTCAAGCTTTCGGCGGCCGACCTGCTGCGTCTCGGAGTGGCCGACGAGGTCGTGCCGGAGCCCCCCGGCGGAGCGCATCAGGATCCGGCCCGCGCCGCGCGCGAGTTGGGCCGTGGGATAGAGCGTCAGCTCGCCCGCCGCTCGAAGCTTTCGCCGCTTCGGTTGCGCCGCGAGCGCGAGAAGAAGTTCGCCGCGATGGGCGCGGGATTCCTTGCGGGAACGGCGCGTTGAAAATCGGCGCCGATTCGGCTAGCCATCTCTTTCCCTATATACGTTCACCTGAAAGCCTCATCGACGAAACGGCATTGTCCGCTATGGCATCGAGCGCAAGCGCATCGCGAAAAACCAAAGACCCGGCCGGCGTATCGACCGCGGGCGCGGCGGCCCCGCCGAGCAATGCAAATCCGGGGAGCGCTGCAAAACCGGCTAAGCCGGAAGATCTTGCCGGCTTGGACCGCCTGCGCGCGCAGATCGACGAGATCAACGTCAAGCTGGTGCGCCTGCTTAACCAGCGCGCGAAAGTCGCGCAGGCGATCGGCCATCTCAAGCAGGCCGGCGGCGCGGCTATCTATCAGCCCGCGCGCGAGCGCGCGGTGCTCGACCGGGTGACGGCGCTCAATCAGGGGCCGCTTACCGGCGAGCATCTGCGGCGCATCTTCGTCGAGATCATCTCGGCCTGCACCGCGCTCGAGCATCCCCAGCGCGTCGCCTTTCTCGGCCCCGAGTATACCTATTCGCACGAGGCGGCGCGTGCGCGCTTCGGCTCGAGCGCCGAGTTCGTCGCCGAGCCCTCGATTGCCGCGGTATTCGAGGCGCTGGACAACGCGCGCGCCGACTATGGCGTGGTGCCGGTGGAAAATTCGACCGAGGGCTCGGTCACGCTGACGCTCGATTTGCTGATCGACACGCCGCTGGTGATTATCGGCGAAGTGCTGCTGCCGATTCGCCACGCCCTGATGTCGCGCGCGGGCGACGCAGCGGCGATCGCGGTCATCTATTCCCATCAGCAGTCGCTCGGGCAGTGCCGCAACTATCTCGCCGCCAACTATCCGCATTGCGGGCTCGAGGCGGCCGCTTCCAACAGGCGGCGGCCGAGCGTGCGGCGGCCGAGCCCGGCGCGGCGGCGATCGCCTCGGAGGCGGCGGCCGCGCCCTACGGATTGCGCGTGATCGCGCGCAATATCCAGGACTCGGCGCAAAACACCACGCGGTTCCTGGTGATCGGGCGCAATCCGGCCGGCCGCACGGGCTCGGATAAGACCACCGCGCTGTTCGCGGTGCGCGACCAGGTCGGCGCACTCAACCAGGCGCTCAACGTCTTCGCCCGCAACCGGATCAACATCTCGAAAATCGAATCGCGTCCGCCGCGCTCGCGCCCGTGGGAATACCTGTTTTTCGTCGATCTGCAGGGCCATCGCGAGGACGCGGGGCTCAAGCGCGCGATCGCGGCGCTCGAACGAAAAACCCTTTTTTTGAAAGTGCTGGGATCGTATCCTGAGGGCAGGCCGCCCGCCGTCTAACGGGGCCGCCAATAGCGCCTTGATAAAAGCCGACGATTTGGTTTTGCCCGCGGTTGCCGCGCTCCATCCGTACGAGCCCGGCAAGCCGATCGAAGAGGTCCAGCGCGAACTGGGTATCGGCGAGCCGGCGAAGCTCGCCTCCAACGAGAATCCGGCCGGTCCGTCGCCGCTGGCGGTCGCCGCGATTCGCGGCGCGCTCGGCGATCTCCATCGCTATCCCGACGGTTCGAGCTGGGCGCTGAGGCACAAGCTCGCGGCGCGGCATCGGGTGAGCCCCGATCAGATTTTCATGGGTTCGGGATCGTGCGAGATTCTGAACCTGCTGGTCTATCTGTTTCTGCGGCCCGGCCTGAACGCGGTGATCGCGGAGCACTCGTTCGCCATCTACCAGCTTGCGATCGCGGCCTCCGGCGGAACGGCCAAGGTGGTTCCGCTGCGCAGCGACTACGTCTTCGACCTCGACGCGATGGCGGCGGCGATCGACGACAACACGCGCCTGGTGTTCCTCGGCAATCCGAACAATCCCACCGGTACTATTTACCGCAAGGCCGAGTGGCGCCGTTTCCTGGAACGCGTGCCCGAGCGGGTGGTGATCGTCGCCGACGAAGCCTACTTCGAGTTCGTGCGCGACCCCGAGTACCCCGACTCGCTGCAAGATCACGAAAGCGGTCACGACGGGCCGCGGATGCTGGTGACGCTGCGCACCTTCTCGAAGATTTTCGGCCTGGCCGGCTTGCGCGTGGGCTATTCGGTCGCGCGCGAGGACATCACGCGCCTGCTCAACAACGTCCGCCAGCCGTTCAATATCACCTCTCTCGGGCTGGTCGCGGTCGAGGCCGGGATGGACGACCACGATCACGTGCGGCGCACGCTCGAGATCAACGCGAGCGGGATGGCCTACCTAGAGGGCGAGTTCCGGCGGCTGGGCCTGCCGTTCCTGCCGAGCCAGGCCAATTTCATCCTGGTCGACGTCGGCGAAGGGCGCACGGTCTACGAAAAGCTGCTGCAGGCGGGCGTGATCGTCCGTCCGATGAATGGTTACGGCTTCCCCCGCCACGTGCGCATCAGCGTCGGACTCGAAGAAGAGAACCGCCGGATGGTCGCGGCGCTCGAACGCGTGCTGCGGCGCTAGGCCGCCCGGTTGACCCCGGCGTCGATCATCATTCTGCGAGAATTAACAGTTTTCGATGTTCCAAAACGAGCGTGGCATCGGCCGATGTGCTATTGTCTCGCATCGCCCGGCGCCTGCGCGGCTGTTTCATCTCAGTTTTGACTAATCCAACGATCCAATCCCCGAAGTCTCGATCCAATTCGGCCGGCTCTCCGGCAGATGGTGGCGGCTGAACGTATGGCGGCGCTGTTCAAGCAGATGACCGTGTGCGGAGTCGGCCTTATCGGCGGCTCGCTCGCGCTAATCGCCAAGCGCGCGGGCTTGGTCGAGCGGGTGGTCGGACTCGGCCGCACGCAAGCGAACCTCGACGTGGCGCTCGAGCGCGGGATCATCGATGAAGCGACGCGCGACCCCGCGGCCGCCGCGCGCGGCGCCGACCTGGTGATGCTGGCGGTGCCGATACGCTCGATGCCCGAGACGCTGGCCGCGATGACGCAGCATCTGCCGCCCACGGCGGTGATAACCGATGTCGGGAGCGTCAAGGGATGGGTAGTGCGCGCGCTCGAGCCGCTGCTCGGTCCGCGGATGGCGCTGGTCGCGGCGCATCCCGTGGCCGGCAAAGAGACCACCGGGGCCGGCGCCGCGGACGAGAGCCTGTTTATCGGGCGCCGCACGATCATCACGCCGTCGGCGCGCAGCACCCCCGACGCGATCGACCGCGTCGAGCGCCTGTGGCGCGCGACCGGCGCGCAGGTCGAGCGGATGGCGCCGGACGAACATGACCGGATACTCGCGCGCGCAAGCCATCTGCCGCAGGTGGTCGCGAGCGCACTCGCCGCGGCGCTTTGCGGCGAGCGGGTGGGCGAGCGCGAGGCGGCGGCCTATGGCGCGGGCGGACTTCGCGACACCACGCGTATCGCGGCGTCGTCGGCCGAGATGTGGCGGGATATCGTATTGACCAATCGCGACGCGATCCTCGAAGCGCTGGGGCTTTTTCGCGGCACGCTGGATGAGTTCGTGGCCGCGATTGCCGCGGGCGACGTCGCGCGCTTCGAGGGGATTTTTAACCGCGGGCGCGCGATGCGCGAGGGGCTCAAGTGACGCGCCTTAATCCAGTGGTCGCGATCGACGGGCCGGTCGGCGCGGGCAAATCGACGGTCGCCCGGCGCCTCGCGCAGGTGCTCGGCTTCGAATACGTCAACACCGGCGCGATGTACCGCGCGGTCGCGGTGGCGGCGCGCGCCGCCGGGATAAGCGCGGACGATCGCGAGGCCGAGCCCAGGCTCGGCGCGCTGCTCGAGACCGCGCGGATCGATTTTGCGGCCGGCCGGATCATGCTCGACGGCCGCGACGTGAGCGGCGAGATCGGATCGCCGGAGATAAGCGAAAGCGCGTCGCGGCTTTCGACGCTCGGCGTGGTGCGCGCGCGGATGCGCGGCTTGCAGCGCGCGGCCGGTGAGCGGGGCGGGGTGGTGATGGAAGGCCGCGACATCGGCACCGCGGTCTTTCCCGACGCCGAGTTCAAGTTTTTTCTCGACGCGAGCCCCGAGGTGCGCGCCGGGCGGCGCTGGCGCGAGTTGACCGCCGGCGGAGCCGGGATCGCGCTCGAAGAGGTGCTCGCACAGTTGCACGAACGCGACCGGCGCGACCGCGGCCGCGAGCTGGCGCCGCTCAGGCCTGCGCCCGACGCAAAAGTGGTCGACGCGAGCCGAATGGATGTCGAAGAGGTCGTAACATTAATGGCGGAGTGCGTCAGGACGCGCGGCGGGAGAGCTAGGGCTTGAAACGCAGAGAGCCGGGCGGTATGCATTGCTGTAGCCTCGAATTCCGGGGAAGGTCCCACTAAATGGAGAAAGAGTTGTCTGATAAGCTGCATGGAGGAGATAATGACTTCGAGTCGCTGATGGAACAGAGCCTCAGGGCTCCCCGCGCCGGAGATGTGCTCACCGGAACGGTTCTCCTGATCACGCGCGACAGCGTCATAATCGATATCAACTACAAGTGCGAAGGGCAGGTGCCTCTCGCCGAGTTCCTCGACCACGAGGGCAACCCCGTGGTCAGGGAAGGCGACGAGGTTGATGTCTATTTCGAGGGCACCGAGACCGAGAACGGCACGGTCACCCTCTCGCACGCCAAGGCCGAAAAGTTCAAGGTCTGGCGCGAGCTCGAGCGCGCGTTCCAGAGCGAAGTCCCGGTCGAGGGCGTGATCCTCGGCAAGGTCAAGGGCGGCCTGCAGGTCGACATCGGTGTGCCGGCCTTTCTGCCGGGCTCTCACGTCGACATCCGGCCGGCCCGCAATCTGGATCGCTACGTCGGCCAGCGCGGGCGCTTCCAGTTGCTCAAGTTCAACCGCGCGCGCGGCAACGTGGTGGTCTCGCGCCGCGCCGTGATCGAGCGCGAGCGCACCGAACTCAAGGAACAGACCCTCAAAGTGCTCGAAGAGGGCGTGATCCTCGAAGGCGTGGTCAAGAACATCACCGACTACGGCGCCTTCGTCGACCTCGGCGGGCTCGACGGCCTGTTGCACATCACCGACATGTCGTGGGGCCGCCTGCAGCATCCGTCCGAGGCGGTCAAGGTTGGCGACAAGGTCAAGGTGGTGGTGCTCAAGTACGATCCCTCGCGCGAGCGCGTGTCGCTTGGCATGAAGCAGATCATGGCCGACCCGTGGGCGCGATCGGCGGAGAATTATCCGGTCGGCGCGCGCTTCAAGGGCAAGGTCGTGAGCGTCACCGACTACGGCGCCTTCGTCGAGCTGGAGAAGGGTGTCGAAGGACTGATCCACGTCTCCGAGATGAGCTGGAGCAAGCGCGCGGTGCATCCCTCGAAGGTCGTCAACCAGGGCGACCTGGTCGAGGTCCAGGTGCTGGGGGTCGACGAGACCAACCGGCGCATCTCGCTCGGACTCAAGCAGACGGAGCCGAATCCGTGGGAAGAGCTCGCGCAGAAGCATCCGGTCAACAGCCTGGTCAAGGGCAAGGTGAAGTCCATAACGGACTTTGGCGTGTTCGTCGAAATCGAACCGGGCATCGACGGGCTGGTGCATATCTCGGATCTCTCGTGGACCAAGAAGGTGCGCCATCCTTCCGAGGTCTATAAGAAGGGCGACGAGGTCGAGGCGACCGTGCTCGGCATCGACGTCGAGAACGAGCGCGTGAGCCTGGGCGTCAAGCAGCTCACGCCCGATCCGTGGTCGAGCGTGGCGCAGCGCTATCCGCTCAACACGCGGGTGCGCGGCAAGGTGAGTTCGGTCGCGGACTTCGGCGTGTTTGTAGAGCTGGAGGAAGGGATCGAGGGATTGATCCACATCTCGCAGCTAAGCAACGAGCGGGTCGACAAACCCTCCTCGCTGTTCAAGGTCGACGACGAGATCGAAGCGATCGTGGTGCAGGTCGACAGCCGCGAGCGCCGTATCGGGCTCTCGGTCAAGGCCGTCAAGCAGCACGAAGAGCGCGAGGAGATGCAGGCCTATCTGAAGCGCGAGCACGAGGCGGCGCGTTTCTCGATGGAAGACATTCTCAACGAGGAGCTTAGGCTCGATCGCGACGAGAGCGGCCGTACCGCTCCGCGCGGCCAAAGACGGGATCGCTAGCGGACAGCCGCGAGGCGGGCACCGAACGCGAAGCGAAAAGCCACTTTCACGGCGGAACTACGGCGGGAGCACGAGTGGTCCGATGACCAAGCGCGGCATCATCGAGGAATTGCTGGCCAGGCGTCCGAAATTCTCGCATCGTCAGTCGGAGACCATCGTCAACGCGATGTTCGAAGAGATGGCGAGCGTGCTGGCCCGCGGCGGCCGGATCGAAATCCGCGGCTTCGGCAGTTTCGGCGTCAAGCATCGCCGCGCCCGTCAGGGCCGCAATCCGCGCACCGGCGACATGGTCGCCGTGGAAGCCAAGCGGGTACCCTTCTTCCGCACCGGCAAGGAACTGCGCGCGGGGCTCAATGGCGCGGAGCACGACCCCGAAACGCGGCCCGCGTAGGACCGCTCGGCCGAAGGCCGCCGGCGGCGAGCCGCCTCGGCTATGGGCGCCCTGGCGCGGAGCCTACCTGCGCACCGCGGGGAAGGCCGACAAAGCATGCATCTTCTGTTTCGGCGAGCCGGACGCGCCTGAGCGCCGCCGCCGGCTGGTGCTCTACGCGGGACCGCTCGCGCTGGTGATGCTCAACCGCTACCCGTACAACAATGGCCATCTGATGATCGCACCGCGGCGCCACGTCGCGTCGCCCGACCTGCTGGAGCGGGCCGAGCGCACCGCGATAGCCGAGCTGCAGGCCGCGGCGGTCGGGCTTTTGCGGCCCGCGTTCAACTGCGACGGATTCAACCTTGGCGCCAACCTGGGGCACAGCGCCGGCGCGGGTTTCGCCGATCACATGCATTGGCACGTGGTGCCGCGCTGGAACGGTGACGTCAACTTCATGCCGGTGCTGGCGGCGACACGCGTAATCTCGCAACATCTCGAGGAGACGTTCGACCTGCTCGAGCCGCTTTTCAAGACGGTCGGCGCTACCATATCCTAGAGCCGGGACGAAACTTCCCAACTGGATTTCCAAATGAAGCAAGACTTGCTCAAGATTCGCACGCTGGGCGAATTGCGCGCGGCGGGTGTCGAGGTATTGCCGGTCAGACTAGAGATGCGCCGCAACCTGGTCGAACGTTTGCGCGCGCGCCAGCGCATCTTGCCCGGCATCATCGGATACGACCACAGCGTGCTGCCGGAGATCGAAAACGGGGTGCTCGCCGGCCATCACATGATCTTCCTGGGTGAACGCGGCCAGGCCAAGTCGCGCCTCATCCGGCTGCTCGCCGACCTGCTCGACGAGCTGGTGGCGGCGGTCAAGGGCTGCGAGATCAACGACGATCCGTATCGGCCGATCTGCGGCGCCTGCCGGCGGCGGGCGGCCGAGTTCGGCGAAGAGCTGGAAATCGAATGGATCGGGCGCGATCGGCGCTACGCCGAGAAGCTCGCGACGCCCGACGTCTCGGTGGCCGACCTGATCGGCGAGATCGATCCGATCAAGGTCGCCGAGGGGCGCTATCTCGCCGACGAGGAGACCATCCACTACGGTCTCATCCCGCGCACCAACCGCGGCATCTTCGCCATCAACGAGCTGCCCGACCTGACCGAGAAGGTGCAGGTGGGATTGTTCAACCTGATGGAAGAGAAGGACGTGCAGATCAAGGGCTACCGGGTCCGCCTGCCGCTGGACCTGGTGTTCGTGGCGAGCGCCAATCCCGAGGACTACACCTCGCGCGGCCGGATCATCACGCCGCTCAAGGACCGCTTCGACATCCAGATTCGCACCCACTATCCGCGCACGATCGAGGACGAAATCGCGATCATGGACCAGGAGTGCGGATATCCGGCGAGCCCCGGGATGGCCCTGCGGATCCCGCCTTTCATCAAGGAAGTGGTCGCGCAACTGACTTTCGAGGCGCGCGCCTCCAACGAGATCAACCAGAGTTCCGGGGTCTCGGTGCGGGTCTCGATCAACAATTTCGAGTCCGTGATCTCCAACGCCGAGAAGCGCGCCGTGCGCCTGGGCGACAACGAGATCGTGCCGCGCCTTTCGGACCTGCCCTCGCTCTACGCCTCGACCGCCGGCAAAATCGAGCTCGAGTACGTAGGCGAGGACAAGAAGGAGGAGGACCTGATCGAGCGCCTGCTCAACCGCGCCGTGCTCAAGGTCTTCGATCATTATTTCAAGATCGACGACCTGCGCCGCGTGGCCGCCTACTTCGAGGGCGGATGGGGCGTCGAGGTCTCCGACGACTCGCCGGCCGCCGAGTATCTCGACGCCCTGCGCGAGGTGCCGGGCCTGCGCGAAGCGGTCGAACAGCTTGGCTCGTTCGAGACGCCGGGGCTGATGGCGGCCGCAAGCGAGCTGGTGTTCGAGGGCCTGCACCTCCATCAGAAGCTCAACAAGGAGCGCCACGGCGGGCGCTTCGCCTATCACGCCTGAGGCCCGGACAAGGCGCGCGCGCGGCTCGGTTAACCGATGATCGAAATTCGCTACACCGCGTGGGACGGGAGCCAGAAGCTCAAGCTCGACGCCGACAAGGTGTTCGAGAAGCTGGCCGAGTATCTCTCCTACACCGACGACGTGCGCCAGGCGATGGACTGGATGACGCGCCAGGGGATGGATTTCGACGGCTCGCGCGTGGCCGGGCTCGAGGAGTTTCTGGAACAGCTTCGGCAGGAGATGCGCCAGCGCTACCGCGAGTTCAACCTCAAGGAGGCGCTGAGCGAGCTTGAACAGCGGCTCCAGGAGATCGTCGATCGTGAGCGCGGCACGCTGGAGCGGATGAACGCCGAGCAGCCGAGCGGCAAGCTCGACGAGAAGCTGCGCCAGCTTCAGCGGCTGCCGCGGCGGCTCTCCGAAGCGATTCGCAAACTCGAAGGCCAGGAGTTCGAGGACGCCGCGGCGCGCGCGGATTTCGAGGAGCTGCTCAAGGAGTACGAGAACATCCGCGACCTCGAGAACTTCCGCGAGCGCAATCAGCACCTGTTTCACGGTCCCAAGAGCCTGAACTACCAGCAGGCGCTCGAGCTGATGCGCGAGATGGATCGCATGAAGCAGCTCGAGCAGGACCTGATGTCGGGCAACTTCGACAACATCTCGATGGAGGATCTGCGCGAGATGCTGGGCCAGCAGGCCGAGCGGGACTTTCAGAATTTGCGCCAGGTGATACTGCTCCTGGAAGAGGGCGGCTACATGGTGCAAAAGGGCGAACACATGGCGCTTTCGCCCAAGGGCGTACGCCGCATCGGTCAACTCGCGCTGCGCGACATCTACCAGGGCCTGCTCAAGGACCGTGGCGGATCGCATGTCACCGACCATCGCGGGATAACCGAGATCCGCCCCGACCAGACCAAGAGCTACAGCTTCGGCGACCCGCTCAATTTGAACCTGGTCGCCACCCTCAAGCACGCGCTGACGCGGCGGCCCGGCGTGCCGCTGGCGCTGGAGCCGGGCGACTTCGAGGTCTACGAGAGCGACTACGCGAGTTCGTCGTCGACTGTGCTGTGCCTGGACATGTCGTGGTCGATGAGCTGGGAGGGACGGTTTGCGGCGGCCAAGAAAGTCGCGATGGCGATGGAGACGTTGATCCGATCGAAGTTCCCGCGCGATTTCTTTTCGATCGTCGGATTTTTCACCCGCGCGGTCGAGCTCAAGCTGAAGGATCTTCCCGAAGCCTCGTGGAACATGGGCGACCCGTTTACCAACCTGCAGGACGGCTTGCGCCTCGCCTCGGACCTGCTCGCGCGGCATCCCTCGCGCAACCAGCACATCATCGTGATAACCGACGGTCAACCGACCGCCTACTTTCTCAACAAGCGCCTGTATTGCGAGTGGCCGCTGTCGTTCGGCGGCATCAGCATGCGCGCGGCGCAGGAGACGCTCAAGGAAGTCGAACGCGTCACCCGCAAGGGCATCACGATCAACACCTTCATGCTCGACGACTCGCCGAGCCTGCGGGCCTTCGTCGAGAAGATGACGCAGATCAACCGCGGGCGCGCGCTTTATACGCGTCCCGACCATCTCGGCGAATATATGCTGGTCGACTACTTCTCCAAGCGCCGCAAGAAGGTGTAGCGGCGTCGCACCGAACTGAGAATCAGTCGGCAAAGTGAGTATCAAGTTCTCCTAATGGAAAACTAATTATCAGCCGTCGTACTCTAGCGCTCTGCTTCCCTTAGCCTTTCCTCTTGCGGCCCTTCCTCTTCCTCTAGTCCTTTCGCTCCGCCTAGCCCCTTCAGCTTCGCCTAGCCCTTTTCGCTTCGCCTAGGTCCTTTGCTTCGTCTAGCCCCTTCAGCTTCGCCTCTTTCTGTCATCCTGAGCCGGCGAGCATCGCGAGCCGTGTCGAAGGATCTCGCGCGGTCCTCCGCGCGATTGACTATTCGGCCGTTGCAGAGCGCTCCCGCTTTGGCGTTCGCCGCGTATGCGTGATATCTGATCAGTCAGACGCGCGGATGACCGCGCGAGATCCTTCGACTCCGGCAGCCTTCGCTCAGGATGACATAAGGCAAAAAATACTAGTCTTATATACCGGTAGTCTTCGCTTATGATGCACAGAGACAGGAAACGCCAGTTTTCGATCAATGAACTATGAGTTCGCCAGCCGCGTCACGGGAATAGTCCGCGATAGCGCTTGACGAAGTCGGCGGCTGAGCCGCACCACTTCATATTGAATTCGGCGAAGCTCATACCGTAGTGCAGGGTAAGGAATTCGCATAGCCGGTTGGCGTTCTCGAACGCTCCGCCTTTCACCGCGCCGCTGAAATAGCGCTCGTCGAGAGTTTTCAGCTCGTCGAGATAGCGCGACCACTCCTTAAGTTGTTCGCCAAGGTACGCCAGGGCCTCGGCGGCCGGGAGATGTCCAAGGAAGCGGGTCCGCACGAGCGGCGCGTGCTTGATTCGGGCGCCCTCGTAGGGACTTCTTAGCCACGCGACCAGCACCTGTTCACCCAAAGGCGTGATATTGAACTCGCGCCGGTTGGGACGGGACTCTTGAATCACTGTGCGGCTAGCTATCCATCCCGCCTGCTCCATGCGATCGAGCGTCGGGTAAATCTGTCCTTGATGCGCGTGCCAGAAGTGCGACACCGAGAGTTCGAACAGCTTGACCAGGTCGTAGCCGCTGGTCTTCGGCGTCTCGGCGATCATCCCCAGCAGAGCATGCTCGAGCAGGGTACGAGTCGGAACGCGGCCAGAGCGGCCTCGCCGCGTCTGGCCGAGCGCCTCCTTGGCACTCGGCCGCTTTTTCGCTTTTGTCGCGCGCGCGGGTCTGACGCTGGTGCCGGTGGATCTCTTCAACTATGGCCGCTCCCTCTCAAAGCCGCGCCGAATCACGTCGTCCGTGTCCATCGCTACTGTCGCGCAGGCACCCAGTTGCCGTGGAATCCGAACGGCACGCGATGGTTCAGCTTCACGCGCGCTACCGGCTTGGCGGCGAAGTCGCGAGCTTCCTGGATGACCAGTTCGCTGCGATCGATCGTAGCGTCATACCATATCGAGAGTATCCAGCCGTCGTCCTCCGCCGACCCGAGGCTGCGCGGGACGAACACCGGCTCGCCTGGTACCTTACTTCCGCCGAGGTCCTGGTACTCGTTGCGGCCGGTTTCATAGTCGTGCTTGACGATTGAGTTAAACTCGAACTCGCGATCGCCGGCGCCGCGCGCCGCGTCAAAATATCCATAACGATGCTTGCGGCCGGCGAGCCGCTCGTCGAAGCGCGGGAACTCGCTCGAGATGTCGTCGATCTGGTGGTCGCTCACGGTGCCGTTCTTGAGGTCGAGAGTCCAGCGCCACGGCATCGGGGTGGAACCGAACGAGTTTCCGGCCATGTCGAGTTTCGGCATACGGCAGCCGTCGACGATCAGTTTGGCGTCTTCCTGGTAGGCGTTAAGAAAGTGGAAGATATAGAACGCGTCGGTCTCGAACCAGGTAAGTTCGCCGGTTTTGCGGTTCATGGCGCCGATTTTAGTGCCGTGCTCGGGCTCCCAACTCAGCGCCGGCAGCCCTTTCATCATGTTCTCGAGCCGGAACACCGACGGACAGACGAAGAAGAGCGCGTAGTCGTCGGTAACGGAGAAGTCATGCAACATCGCCGGCAGTCCGGTATCGATCACGCGCGATTCAAGGAGTCTGCCGTCGCGGTCTGCGCGATACCAGGTCAAATAGGGCGGCATCACCTGATAGCCGAAGAACAGCATCTCACCGGTGCGCGCGTCGAACTTGGGATGGGCGGTGACCGGACTGTTCATTTTTCCGCCGAAGTCGAATAGGCCCACGGTCTCGAGCGTCTCCGGCCGGAGCTCGTGCGGCAGACCCGCTTCCCACAATGCGAGCAGGCGGTTCGCATAGCCGATGATATTGGTATTGGCGGCGTTCTTGATTGCCGGAGCCCCGGGCGGCAGGTCCTCGCCGGCGCCGCCGAGCAATCCACCGTGGAGCGAGCGGCCGGCCTTCATCTCGGCGCGCAGCCCGGCGGTCTGCACGTAACGATTGCGGTAAGCGGCGCGGCCATCGCGCAGCAGGAGCGCGTGCACCATCCCATCGCCGTCGAACCAATGATAAGGCCCGAGCGGCCGGAAGTGCGGGTTGGGGCCGATCCGGTAGAGCGCGCCGTTCAGCTCGCTCGGAATTTCGCCCTCGACCTCGAGGTCGTAGGCGTCGCCCTCTTCGCGCCAGGGCGCATAGTTGCCGGTCAAGTAGGGGTTGTCGGATTGCAACATGGACATACTCCTCCTCGCTGATGTCATTCCTTGCCGATGATTATCGGGTCACGTTGTCGTCGTTAGACCATAATTTATATATTTCAATTTTGAGGTAGGAGTCAAGCGGCGAGCCGGTCCCTCTTTGACTGGTTCCAAATATTGCAGCATGACCGCGCCACGGCGGGATGACGAAGCAGGGCCGATGCCGGCGCCGGCAATGGCGGCGGCCGCTGGACGCGAAGCGAGGACGCGAGAACGATCGCTACGGGACGGCGGCGGCGCTCGAATCGTCAGCCGCGCCCGCGTCGTCCAAAGAGCTGTCGTTGGCGACGCTCTTCGGCGTGTTGCCGTTCTCCGGCTCGTTCCACTCGGAGCGCTTCCAGCCGGAGTCGAAGGCGGCGATGCGCTGGTCGGAGAAGCCGTGGTTGTGGACCCCGCTGAACTCGTCGCCGCCCAGGCTGTAGTAGGCGGTGATGTTGGCGCGCGAGATGCCCAGGCGCTGGAGCGTATAGCCGGAGAAGCGGTCGGCTTCGAGTTCCTTCTCGACGCTGGAAACCTGCGTGCGATCGTAATCGTGATGTTCGATATGGCCGAGTTCGTGCGCCATGATCGCGTAGATCATCGAGGTCTTGTCGGGCTCGCCGTGCTCGTCGGTCTCGCCACGCAGGAAGGTGTCCATGAAGGCCGGGTTGTAGAAGATGCATCCGCCGCGCGAGACGTGGGGTGAACCGTCCCGCACCGATTCATAGACCGGAGCGTCGGCGCCCCACTCGCGCTCGATATTGGCGACGATCGTCTTGTACGGTTCCGCGGCCGACCGCGCCATCTCACCACAGATCATCTGTGCGCCGCCGGCTTTGGGTTGCGGCTCCGACGGCGGCGCCTGGGCCGCGGCAGGCTGGGCTTCGGCGGGATGATCCTCGCGGACCTGGCTGGGCGCGACCTGATGCGACACGACCGACCAGTCGTCGTCCTGCGCGAACACGAACCGCGCGCCGAGCGCGGCGCATCCCAGCATCACCACGGCGATAGCAAGCCGTGCGGATGCCGACCGGGAAAGCATCGCGCGATACGCGATCGCGCGCTTGCCGTGCAATCTCTCCGGCGCCCGCCGCGCGGCCATAAATCGCTTCACCGGCATCGTGGATCATTCCGAGGCTTTCAGCCCGACGCCGCCGTCGGCCGGCCCGCGGCTCGCGCTGCCGGATTTTTCCGCCGCGGCCGGCAGGCTCCAGGGCACGCCAATCTGGCGTATCACGATACGGCCGCTCTCCGGGCCTGCCGCCGCCAACAACCGGCGCATCGGCTCGTCCATCGGTTCTTTAGAGAGCCGGAAGGTTCCCCAATGAATTGGCACCAGGTAGCGCGCGCCACTCTGCTGGAACATCGACCAGACCTGCTCGGGATTGGCGTGATTATGAATCCACGGATCGTACGCCCCTATTGAGAAGGCCGCGACGTCGGGCGGGTTGGAGGCGAGCGCCTCGAACAGCGGCGTCAAGGCGCTGTCGCACGCGAGCAGCATCCGCGTGCCGCCGCGCTCCAGCACGTAGCTGTTGAAGCCGTACGCGCGGCCCATCGGCGGCCATCGCACGCCCCAGTGATTCGCGCCCATCGCGGTCACGCTCAGTCCCTTGACCTCGGTCCGCTCGCCCCATCGAAGCTCGCGCACGTCGGTGAAGCCCAGCGGGCGAATCAGCGCGGCGCATCCGGAGCACGCGATCACCGTCGCGGTCTTGGGCAGGGCGCGCAATGACGGCAGATCAAGATGATCCATGTGCGCGTGGGTTATCAGGATGATGTCGAGGTTTTGCAACTCGTCCGGCCCAAGCGGCGGCGCGGAGTGGCGATGCGGCCCGATCGTCAATAGCGAGCCTACCGAAAGTCCGACGCGATTGAACAGCGCCGGGTCGGTCAGCACGCGCAGGCCGTACCAATCCATCAGCAACGTCGCGTGGCCGAGGTCGGCGATGGTCAGCGCACGGTCGGACCACTGCTCCGGCCGCAGTTGGCCGGTCGGCGGCGAGGCCTCCTGGTAGGGACCCGCCCGGGATATAAGTTCGCCAGCCACGACCACCATCAATGATATCGCGGCGGCCGCCATCACCATCCGCGTCAGCTTCCATGGCTTGCGAGTCAGCATCTGGAATCTTCCGCCGCGTCTGCCATCCAGCGTATTCCTTCCAGCCGCTGCCCGGCAAAGCCCGTCTCCATGAAGGGATAGGATTTCGCGGCGCGCTCTGATAAGCGAACATAACACGAATCGTGAGGGGTGGATGTGGGAGCTTTCGACATCGGCTATCGGTATTCCGGCGCGACCGCGCGCGAGAAACTCTACGCGTACCTCGAGCGCCAGGTAGCCGGGGCCCACACCGACGAGTTGGTCGGCCTGCTTTTTCAGGGCGCCGGCTCCGACCCCGAACTCGGCCCGCGGATCGTCCACCGCCTGCTCGCCGGCGATCCGAATTTCGTGTTCGATTCGGCGACGGGGATGTGGGCCTTGCGCGCGAGCGAGGCGTTGAAGGTGCCGCTGGAGCAGGGCCGCTACGTGGTAGTGGATCTCGAGACCACCGGCGGTCGCCCCGGCCCCGGTGCGATCACCGAGATCGGCGCCTACCGGATGGAAGGTCTGCGGATGACCGATTCGTTCGCGACGCTGGTGCGCCCGCGAGGACCGATCTCGCCTTTCGTCACGCGGCTCACGTCGATCACGAATGAGATGGTCGCCGGCGCGCCGCCGATCGAGCAGGTACTGCCGACGTTCCGCGATTTTCTGGGCGACGCGGTGCTGGTCGCGCACAACGCCCAGTTCGATTTCGCATTCCTCGACCTCGAGTTCCGGCGGGTCTTCGGGATGGGGCTGAAGAACCCGGTGCTGTGTACCCTCAGGCTCTCGCGACGATTCGCGCCCTCGCTGCGGCGCCGCCGGCTCGACGCACTGGCCGAGCACTTCGGGCTCTCGACCGAGGGACGCCATCGCGGACTCGGGGACGCGCGGATGGCCGCCGAGTTGCTATCGATTTTTCTCGACATCGCGGCGCAAAGCGGGATCACGCGGGTCGATCGGCTAATCGATCTGCACTGTCGCGGCGCGGCCGGCCGCAGAATTGAGCGCCATGTCCCGCCCGAGGTGATAGCGGCGTTGCCGACGGCGCCCGGGAGTCTACCTGATGCGCAACGAGCGCGGCGATCTGCTCTATGTCGGCAAGGCCGGCAGCCTGCGCAACCGCGTCGCCTCGTATTTCAACGGCGGCATGAGTATCAACGGCAAAACTGCCGATCTGGTGAGCCACGTCTACACGATCGACACCCGGGTAACGCCTTCGGCGCTCGACGCCGCGCTGCTCGAAGCGCGGCTCATCCGCGAACTCAAGCCGCGCTACAACCGGATGCTCAAGGGGATGGCGCACGCATACTTCATACGGCTCGACCTGGCGGACGCTTTCCCGCGGCTGACGCTTTCGACCAAGCTCTCGGCGCGCCGCGGTATGATGCAGCTTGGGCCGTTCGTGGGGCGGGGCGGGGTCGATCGCGCGATGCGTGCGCTCGGGCGCGTCCTGGGGCTGCGCACCTGCGCGGGCCGGCTCGCGCCCGAGGCCGATTTTTCGCCGTGCATGTACGGCCAGATGGGCCACTGCGCGATGCCTTGCAATCTGACCGCCGACGAGGACGCGTACGGCGCGCGAGTGCGGCGCGCGATCGAATTTCTGCGCGGGCGCAGCGGTCCGTTGCTCGGCGAGCTCGCCCGCGCGCGCGACGACGCAGCTCGCGCGATACGCTACGAAGAGGCCGCGCGGCTCCAACGCGAGCTTAAGTCGCTGACCACGCTCGCCTCGCGCGCGGAGCGGCTAAGCCGCGTCGTCACCGAGAACAACCTGGTTATCGTCGTCGGCGGGATTGTTGGCGCGGATGCCGCGATGCTCGCGCACGTCGTGCTGAGCGGCCGCCTCGCGTTGACCCATCCGCTCGGCGAGGCCGCTGACGCACGGGCGATCGTGGAATTCGTGGCCGCCAACTATGAGCGTTACCGCGCGCGGCCGGTCGTGCGGGCCGAGCTCGACGCGATGGCGATCGTTGCGCGATGGCTCGCGGAGCGCGACCCCGCCGATGGCCGTCTCGTGTACCTGCGCGGACCGGCTCTCAATCCATGCACGCTGTGGCCGCCCGTCACCGAGCCCGCGGCTGCCGAGGTATCGCCGTCTTGAGGCGGAATGCGAATCAAATTCTTGAACTTTGCGAAAGTCTCCGAACTTTTGCTATATGCCGATAAGACCGGCACGAGAAATGGAAATTGAGTCCTGATTCGTGAAGATTTTCTAGTTCTGATGGGATGAGTCAGCCAACCGTCGCCCTTGCAGCAGCGTGAAGCCTCGCGTCAGGATGCCGCGGGGAGCCCGAGATTTGGTCCAGCCGACGGGGGGAGGCCAAGAGAAGGCCAGGAGAAGGCGATGAGAGCCAGGCTGTTCACCTCCATAATTTTCTCTGCCATCGCGATTGCGCTGATGAGCACCGTTGGCGCCCAGGAGTCCGTTCCGCTCTCCGCGCCCAAGCCGCACAGCCAGACAGGCTTTCCGGCCCAGCTCTACTCGTGGGTTATACCGGCGGATAATCCGCAGACGCCGGAAAAGGTCGAGCTTGGCCGCAAGCTCTTTTTCGACGATCGTCTCTCGCCCGATAACACGGTGTCGTGCGACCAGTGCCACGCGCCGGCCAAGGGGTTCACCGATCAACTCCCGACCTCGATGGGGATTCATCACGCCTTCGGACAGCGCAACGCCCCGACCGTTTTGAACGCGCTGTTCAACACGCTGCAGTTCTGGGACGGACGCGCGGCAACCCTGGAAAAACAGATCGAAGGACCTACTCTCAACCCGGTCGAGATGGGCAATAAGAGTTTCGACGATCTGGTGAAGAGGGTTGGGGCGATCTCCGAATACCAGCAATCGTTCCAGGCCGTGTTCAAGGGCCCGGTCACGATGGAGAATTTGGAAAAGGCGATCGCCGCGTACGAGCGCACGCAGATTAGCTTCGATACGCCTTTCGACCGTTTCATGGCGGGCGACGAGAACGCCATCAATGCGAGCGCCAAACGTGGATGGGCATTGTTCAACGGCAAGGGCCGCTGCATGACCTGCCACGGATGGAATCCGACGCAGCCGCTATTCACCGACAATCGCTTTCATAATATCGGCGTCTCCGCGCACAAGGCCGACTTCGTTCCGCTGGCGCGCAAGGCCTTGGTGTTGATCGGTCGAGGCGGCGGCGGATTGCAGCAGCTCGACCAACTCGCGATCCAGACCGACATGAGCGGGCTCGGCCGCTTTCTTGTGACCAAGCAGCCGCACGATATCGGCGGCTTCCGAACGATGGGCCTGCGCAACCTGCTGGTAACGCAGCCCTACTTCCACGACGGTTCACAGCAGACCCTGTGGGACGTTCTGGACCACTACAACAAAGGCGGCGTGCAGAATCCCTATCTGGACGGCGGCCTGCTGCCGCTCGGACTCAGCGAATCCGAAGAAGACGACCTCGTCGCCCTGCTTGCGACCTTGACCAGTCCCGAATACGCGAGCGCGGCGAACGAGGAACTCGAGAAGCAGCGCGCACGCTCCAAAACAGATCGTCCGCAGCGTGACCAGGCGGCCGCGATGGGCAAGAGCGGTCTCGGTCCCGGCTTCAAAGGCCCGTTCGGCGATATGACGCCGTCGCAGAACGAAGAGAATCCAGCGTCGCTCGGCGGCGACTGACCACATTCCGTCCGCGAGGAAGAGCAATGGCAGCACGGCACAAAAGTGTCGAAACCAAGTACATGGAAGATCGCGACAAGGTGCTGCGCGGACTGCGCCGGCTCGACCGCCGCACCTTCCTGAAGGTCCTGGGAGCGAGCGCCGGCGCCGTGCTGGCCAAAGGGCTGGTGCCACCGCATACGTTTCAGCTCGTCAATGTGGCCGAGGCGGCTCTGGACAAGAACGCTAGCGCGACGGGCGCGCCGGGAACACCGCCGTTCACCTTTGCCTACGTCTCCGACACGCACATGTACGTACGGACGCTCAACCAGCGCTTCGTCAAGGGAGCGGTCAAGGCGGTCGAGGACGTGAACGCGCTCGATCCGCAGCCCGACTTCGTGCTGTTCGGTGGCGACCTGGCGCAACTTGGACGTCCCGAGGAGCTGGAGCAGGGCAAGGGCGTGCTCTCGATGCTCAAGGCGCCGGTCAAGATGATGGTTGGCGAGCACGACTGGTTCTACGACATGGGCGAAAAGTGGCAGGAACTATTCGGGCCGCCCAACTACTCGTTCGATTGGAAGGGCGTCCACGTAATCGTCCTGATGAGCGTGCATGAGAAGGATTTCTGGACGGCGCGCAAATTGACGCCCGCCGAACGGATGCAAATCGTCGCGGGCCTGGACAACGGGATTCAGTCGCGCTTCGAAGTCGGCGAGGAAGAGCGTGCCTGGCTCAAGCAGGATCTCGCCAAGGTACCGACGACCACCCCGCTGCTCGTCTTCTCGCACTCGCCGCTCTACAAGTACTACCGCAACTGGAATTTCTGGACCGAGGACGCCGAACAGGTGCAGGCGCTGCTCAGGCCCTACCGCGCGGTTACCGTCGTTCACGGCCATACGCATCAGATGCTCTTCAACCAGATCGGCAACATCAGCTTTTACGGGATGCTCTCGACGGCCTGGCCGTGGCCCTACGCGCCGGAGGGTTTACCTCCGCTCACGGTGCAGATGAATCGCGCCGATCCTTACGATCAGCTCGACGGCCTCGGTGACGGCCAGGTCAACGTCAGCAAGGAAGGACTGGCCGACATGATGTACAACCTGTGGGATCGCAATCCGGTCACGGTGCGGGCGCAATACCTGCGATCGCAGGGAAAGCTCTATCGGCCGCCCGCGCCGCAATTCGCAAGCTATTGATCGTCCCTGCACTCGACGGTTCCGCTTCGACGAGGCGAAAATGACCTCCAAACGAATAGTCTACCTGATAGTTGGAGCCGCGATCGCGGCCGCTCCGGTGGCGGTTCATTGCGCCCGCTCGTATGCGCAGCAGGCGGCTACTCATGACGTTCCCGCCGCGCAAAGCGGCGGCACGGTGGTGATGCTCTGCGACGGCAAGACCAGTATCGAGGTCAAGGACCTGAAGCCCGGGCAAATGATGTCGCGCGCGCAGGCTCAGGCGGTGAGCGACGACCTGATGGCCAAGTGGCGCCTTGCGCATCCGGGCGAGAGCTGGGAGGTCGCCCAGGCCTCGCCGGCAGCCCCGGACTCGATGGGAGCGCCGGGCGGTCTTTCCGCGAACGGAGCAAACTCGGCCGGCCATGTTCCGGCGGCCGCGCCTTCGTTGGCGGTCCAGCAGGGCGACACCTACGCAAGTTTTCAGCCTCGCGATTACAAGGTCTGGAAAGCCGAGACCGACAAGTTCGTGGCCGACGGCAAGAGTATTTTTCACGACGCTAAGGCGCTTGGCAGTACTATCGGAATAAGCTGCGACATGTGCCATCCGGACGCCTCCAACACGCATCCCGAGACCTACCCGAAGTATCAAGTTCAGCTCCAGCGGGTGGCATTGCTGCGGGACATGATCGACTGGTGTATCGAGAATCCGATCAAGGGCAAGGCGCTCGACCCCAACGATCCCAAGCTGCGCGCGCTTGAAGCCTACATCTACGCGCAGCGCAAGGGCGTGCCGCTCGATTACGGCAAGCACTGAGCCCGGGCGCCGGCGGTGAAGCTCTACGGATATTATCGATCCTCGGCCTCGTATCGCGCGCGAATAGCGCTCAATCTGAAAGGACTCGAGTACGAATACGCCGCGGTCGATCTGTTGAAGAACGAGACCCTGGGCGAGGAGTACCGGCGGATCAATCCGCAGGCGATCGTCCCGGCGCTCGAGGACGACGGCGTCATAGTCCCGCAATCGATAGCGATCTGTGAGTACCTCGAAGAGCGCTTTCCTCTCCCCGCGATCCTCCCGCGCGATCCGGCCGGACGCGCTCGCGTGCGCGCGATCACGCTCAACATTGCCTGCGAGATTCATCCGCTGGCCAACCGGCGCACGCAGGTTTACCTGGGCGATCGTTTCAAGCTGGGCGAGAACGAGTTGGGCGAATGGTGCCGTCACTGGATCGGGCTGAACTTCGCCGCGAGCGAAGAGATGCTGAACGGCTCGCGCGCGACCGGGCGGTTCTGTCACGGCGACGCGCCGACGATGGCCGACATCTTCCTGGTGCCGCAGATCTTGAACGCCGGACGGGTCAAGCTCGACATGGCGCCCTACCCGACGATTCGCCGCATCAACGAGGAGTGCCTCAAGCTCGAGGCTTTCGCGGCGGCGCATCCCGCGCGTCAACCCGACGCGGTCAAAAGCTAATTGCGCAATCCACGCGTCAGCGGGCGGCGCGGGCGGGAGACTTCGATTCGGAGCCGTCGTCGGCCGGGTGCAGCGTCATCCGCATCCCATAGCGCGGGCGCAATGTAATCAGCGGATAGAGTTCCACCGGATGGCCGGGAACCAGCCGCAGGCGATAGCGCTGCGCCACCGTTGCCAGGATGAGTTGCGTCTCGGCCATCGCGAAGCTGTTGCCGATACAGATTCGCGGACCGCCGCCGAACGGCAGGTACGCGAAATTCGGACGCCCCTCGGAACGCTCGGGCGAAAATCGCTCCGGATCGAAGCGTTCGGGATCCTCCCAGAATGCGGGATGACGATGGGTGATGAAACTGCTGATGATCATGTTGGTCTTGCGCGCGACGCGGTAGCCGCCGATCTCGTCTTCGCCGATCGCGTTGCGTGAGATCGCCCACGCCGGTGGGTAGAGCCTCATCGATTCCTCGACCACCATCCGGGTGTAGGGGAGCCGCGGCAGATCGAGTGCGCCGGGCGCACGCTCGCCGAGCACGCCTAAGAGTTCGCGATGAAGCTTGGTGGCCGCTTCGGGGTTTTGCGAAAGCAGGTACCAGGTCCAGACCAGCGCATTGGCGGTGGTTTCGTGACCCGCCAGCAGCAGAGTCAGCACTTCGTCGCGCACCTGGCGCGGAGTCATCGCCTGGCTGGTCTCCTCGTCAACAACGTCGAGCAGCATCGAGAGCAGGTCCTGATCGCGATGCGTCGTGTGGCGGCGCTGGTCGATGATCTTGTCGACCACCCGATCGAGCGCGCGGACGGCATTGCGAAAGCGCCACTTGCGCGGCGTCGGAATCATCCAGAATACGTCGAGTAGATTGAATTCGCCCAACTGCCGGTTGACCTCGGTCAGTGCCGCGCCGATGGTCTCGGCGTCTTCGCTCACGTCGGCGCTGAAGAGCACCCGGCCCACGATCGCCAGGGTGAGCCGCGTCATCTCGGTCGCGACATCGAAGGGCTCGCTACTTTGCGCCAGTGCCTCCCATCGCTCGAGCATTTCCAGCGTGCTGTCGACCATCAGGTTGCAGAAGCCCGCGACGCGCTGGCGATGAAACATCGGCGCGATCAGCCGGCGCTGGCGACGCCAGAGCGCGCCGTCGCTGGTCAGCAGGCCGTTGCCGAGCAGCCGGCTGAGCATCGCGTAGTCGACGTTTTGCTTGTCGTAGTTGCGATGGTTGTCGTGCAGCACGCGCCGGATATGGTCGGGATGGGCCAGCAAAAGGGCTCGCGTCCCGGCGAAGCGGAATCGCACGATGTCGCCGTGCTCGCGAAAGCCGTCGTACAAAAGCTTCAGTGGCTCGCGCTGCACCTCGCGCAGGCTGCCCAACAGAAGATGCCCGCGCGGCCCCGGCGGTGCGGCGTCTTTCACGGCGTCGGCGCGGGCCGCGCTCGCTGGTCCATTCCGCGATTCGTCAGGCGCCGTCACTTTTACTTGCTATGCCTTCAAACGCGCCGCGCGTTCGCCTATTCGGCCGCCGCTATCGGGATGAAGCCGACGGTGCCATTGCGCATCGTTATCTGAAGCCAATCGCCCAGGATCCCGGTTACGTGAACGAGGTGGCCGCGATGCACCTGGGCGACCACGCCGCTGGAGCCGTCGGCCCTCTGATAGACGGCGGAGTTCTTGGTCAGTCTGAAGTTGCGGTTAAGCGCTTTGAACTTCGGGATCCTTGCGCCCGGCGCGGAGGGCGTCGGTGGCGCGGCTTGCGGACTCGGAGTGGCGCCAGGCGCCGGCTCGACCGCGGTTGGCAACGGGGTTTCCAGGAGATGCGGATCGAGCGCGCGCACCTCGGCATACTCGGCCGCGGCTTCCGTCTTGCCGTTGGGGATCGAATTCAACAGGTTTGCGAGCGCCAGATGAGCCCGGGCATTTTTGGGCTGGAGTCCGACCGCCGTGCGCAATTCCATTTCGGCCCATCCGGGCTTGTTGGCTTTGGCTAGCAGCGATCCGAGTTGCAGACGATAGGCGGGGTCGCCCGGCCTGAGCGCGACCGCCGCGCGGAATTGCTCTTCAGCCGGGCCGATTTCCGATTCGGACTCGTAGAGTCCGCCGAGCGCCGAGTGGGCGGCGGCGTTGCCGGGTTGGAGCTCCAGCACGCGCATGAATTCCGGCTGTGCGAGCGTCGGCTTTTGCTCGAAGACATACAGGTTGCCAAGCGCGATATGGACCCGTGGATCGTCGGGCGCGGCCTTGGCCGCCGCCTGATAGTTCTGCTCGGCCAGTGGCAGTTGCGTGTTTTGCATCGCCGCATCGCCGGCACTCAGGTAGTCGCCGACCGACTCGCGATGACATCCGGCGATCAGCCCCGCGCTCAACGCCGCCATCGCCGCAAGCGCGAGCGCGCGGGTGCATAATAGTCTCGAGCCCGTAAATTCGGCGCGCGTAAATACCGGAAAAGTCCGTTGCTTCCGCTCCATTGCCTCCACCTGCCTCGCTGGACTCCAGGGAATAAGGCGCGTCCGCCGCGACCATCGCATCGGATCTCAGACGAGCACGCGGCGCGGCCGTCTGGCCAATGATGGCGGAGCGCTGCTTCAATGGTGAAGCAGGGATGTAAAGACTGTCAAGGCGTCGGCGCTGAGGGGCGCGATTCTTTTGCGGTTGGCTCGCCCGCCCGCGTAAGTTATAAAGATACGCCGTGCGCGCAATCCTCATCGCTGCCAAGCATCTCGCTTTCGCCAAGACGCGTCTGGGCCGCGCCGTGGGCGACACCGATCGCATGGCGCTCGCCGAGGCGATGTTCCGCGACGTCTTGTGCGCGGCGCTGAGTTCTCGGGCGGCGGACCATGTGGCGGTAATCAGCTCGGACCCGACGCTGCTCGAGATGGCGCGCACCGCCGGCGCGCTGGTGATCGACGAGGAGTTTCCGCGCGGGCTCAACGCGGCGGTCCGCCTGGCAACGGCGGCGCTTGCCGCGCAGGGCGTCCGAGCGCTATGCACGGTGCTCTCGGATATTCCGCTGGTTACCGGAGAAGATATCGACGCGGTGTTCAGCGAACTGGCCGAAGAGGAGCGCGGCGTGGTATTGGTGCCCTCGCGCGATTTGAGCGGGACCAATATGATTGCGCGCTCGCCGGCGGATGCGATTCCGACCCGGTTTGGCGGCCAGAGTCTCGCGCGCCATCTCGAGGAATGCTATCGACTCGGCTTGCCCAGCCGGGTCGTGCGACAGAGAGGCCCGGCGCTTGACCTCGACGTGATTGACGATCTAAACGAATTCGTCCGTGCGCCTGGCATGACCCACACCTACAGCCAACTCGCCCGACTCGGGATCGCCCACGGTTAGACGGCCATCCGGATGTCGAGAATTTTGGAGATGATCGAGCGCCTTGGCGCGCTGGTGATCGATAATGTCACCGCCCTGGGCAACTTCGTACTGTTCCTGGCAACCGCGCTCTGGTGCGCGATAACGCCGCCCTACAAGCTGCGGCTCACGATCCGGCAGATCCGCACTATCGGGGCCGAGTCGATCGTGCTGGTCGCGCTTATCGGCGCGTTTACCGGGATGGTGCTCGGCCTGCAAGGCTATAACACGCTGCGGCGCTTCGGCTCGGAGGGCGCGCTCGGCACCGTGGTTGCGCTGGTGCTGGTGCGCGAATTAGGCCCGGTGCTGGCGGCGCTGATGGTTACGGCGCGGGCGGGGTCGGCGATGGCGGCGGAGTTGGGGTCGATGCAGGCGACCGAGCAGGTCGACGCATTGGCCGTGATGGCGATAAATCCAATCCAGTACCTGGTCTCGCCGCGGGTAATCGCCGGGATAATCAGCTTTCCGCTGCTAACCAGCATCTTTGACGTGATCGGAATCTGGGGCGGCTACCTTATAGGCGTGGGCCTGATGGGCGCGCCGGGCGGCAGCTATTTGAACGGCATCGCGCAGAACATGAGCGGCCACGACATCATGAGCGGCCTGTACAAGGCGTTGGTGTTCGGGCTGGTAGTAATGTGGGTGTGCTGCTACAAGGGCTACCACGCTCAACGCATGGCGACCGGAGTCAGCCGCGCCACCACCGAAGCGGTGGTGCTCTCAAGCGTGCTGATCCTGGCCTGGGACTATTTCCTCACGTCGATTCTCCTGTAGAATCCGCGGTTCGAGTGAGCTATATAGAGCGTTATTTAGCAAAGATGGCTGCTGTTGGACAGAACGGAAAAGGATCGGCCGGGACGGTTGCGATCGAGGTGCGCGAGTTACGCCATCGTTTCGGAGCCCAGCAGGTCCTCAATGGCGTCGACCTCGATTTCCTGCGCGGCTCCATCACCACCATCGTGGGGCCCAGCGGATGCGGCAAGACCGTTCTACTTAAGCATCTAAACCTGCTGCTACGTGCCGACTCGGGCAGAATCGTGATTGAGGGCGTCGACGTTACCCGGTTGCGCTCCGGCGGTCTCGATGAAGTACGTAAGGAATTCGGCATGTTGTTCCAGGCCGGGGCGCTGTTCGACTCGATGACCGTGTTCGACAATGTCGCGTTTCCGCTGGTCGAAAGTACCCGGCTGGAGCGCGGAGAAATTGCGGCGAAAGTGCATGAGATGCTCGCCAACGTCGGACTGCAGGGGATGGAGAACAAGTTTCCCTCGGAGCTGAGCGGTGGGATGCAGAAGCGGGCGGCGCTCGCTCGGGCGCTTATCCGCAATCCGAAGATATTGATGCTCGACGAGCCGACCACCGGGTTGGATCCGACCCGCACTGGATCGATCCACGCGCTGGTGCGCCATACCCAGCAACGCTTCGGCCTGACCGTCGTGATGGTCAGCCATGACGTGCCCGCGGTCTTCGAGATCTCCGACCGCGTCGCATTTATGCACGAGGGCAGGATGAGGATTACCGGGACGCCCGCCGAAGTGACGGCGGCCAACGACGAGCTCTTCAACCGCTTTCTGGCGGGCAGGGCCTCCGGAGACGAGCGCGATCCAGCCGCGCTCTGAGATAGAAAATGTACGCCAGTTGGACAACCAAGCTGATCGTGGGACTTTTCGCCCTGGCAGGTATCGCGGCCCTGGCTGCTCTGTCGCTGCGGCTCGGGAAAATCGAGCTGTTCAACAACCAGGGCTACATCCTCTATGCGAACTTCGACAATATCTCAGGCCTGAAGACTGGCGACGAAATTGAGATAGCGGGCGTGCAGGTCGGCAAGGTAGTTTCCATCGGGCTCAAGGATTATCGCGCCCATGTGACGCTGAGATTGAACCGTGGGGTACAGGTTGATACTGAAGCCATAGCTTCAATCAAAACCAGCGGTATAATTGGCGACAAATATGTTTCGATTTCCCTTGGCGGCGGCGAACATGATCTCGCGAACGATGGCGTGATCCAGCGGACCCAGTCGGCCTTCGTGCTCGAAGACGCTATCGGTCAGCTAATCAACAACAGCAACGGCCCGAGCGCGGGTGGCGGCGGCTCGGGTAGCGGCGCCTCTTCCGATAATCACGGCAAAGGCCAGAACTAGACGGGAATCAGAGCAGTATGCTCGGGAAGAATCATTCAGCGCGCAACCTTCGAGCTGGTCATCCGGGATGGGCGCCTTTTTACTCCGTACGGATACTCTCGAACGTGTTTGCGGCGGCGATACTCGCGCTGATCCTCATGCAGGCCGTGGCGCCGGCGAGAGCCTGGGCTTTGCCGACGGCGCTCGACACGGTCAATGAGGTTATCAACACCTCGTTGCCGGTGCTGCGTGACAAACAGACGCCGGTTTCGCAGCGCCGCCGTCAATTGCGCAACTTGCTGGAGCAACACTTCGACTTCGCGGACATGGCCCGGATCACCCTGGGGTACCATTGGCGCGAGCTGAACGTGACTCAGCGAAGCGAATTCGTCAAACTTTTCACGGCTTTTATCGAGAACGCCTACCTGAGCAAGATTCAAGACTATTCGGGTCAGGACGTCGCCGTCCTGGGGCAAAACTCTGAAGGCGAGGGCTTCTCGCGAGTGCGTAGCCAGATAATACAGCCCGGTAAACAACCAATTAAGGTAGACTATCTCTTGCGTGAGCTAGACGGCGACTGGAAGATCTATGACGTAACCGTTGACGCCATCAGTATCGTCGCGAATTATCGGAATCAGTTTAACCGCGTGATCAATGATCAGGGATTCGATAAGCTGATGGCGGACATGCGCGCCAAGCAGCAGCAGTTACAGGCCTCGATGGGGTCATAGATCTCATAATCACAGGGGAGAGCGCCAACCCAGATGTCGGCGCGGAGGTGAACGTGGCCGTGAGCGAAGCAATGATACGAATGCGAAACAAACAATCTATGAAAAAGCTGGCTAGCTTATTGATGGCGGCTATGTTGGCTACTCTGATGGTAGCGTCGACTTCGTTTGCCCAGGCCGCGATGGGCGCGGATCAGGCCGCTCCGCCGAAGTTGCCCGGTGAAGGACCGCTGCCGGGTGAGGGAGGAGCCGCGTACGCCGATCCGCTGGAGCCATTCAACTCCGCGATGTTCAATTTCAACATCAATGTTGACCAGTATGTCGTGACCCCGGTCGCCAAGGGCTACTCCTACGTACTGCCCGAGCCGGCGCGCCAGAGCGTAAACAATTTCTTCAGGAACATCGGGGTCATCCCGCGCTTTGCCAACAATCTGTTTCAACTGCACGTCTATAATGCGGCCGACGAGCTTGCGCGCTTTGGAATCAACAGCACGCTCGGTGTCGCGGGACTCTTCGACGTTGCCGACACCTGGTTCGGGATGAAGCAGCACAACGACGACTTCGGCTTGACGATGGGCCACTACGGTCTCAACTCGGGTCCGTACGTGATGCTGCCGTTCTTCGGCCCATCGACGGTGCGTGACACGGTCGGCATGGTAGTCGATGGTTGCATGAACCCGATGGCCTGGTTGCTGCCGTGGTATGTGACGGTGCCCGCCGACGCGGGGTCGGAGGCGATAAACGCGGTGAATTATCGCTCGCTGCATCCCAACCAGTTCGAGGAGGCTGACCGCTATGCGGTCGACCTGTACGGCGCGGTACAGGACGCCTACATGCAGACGCGGACCGCCGAGCTCAAGCGCCTGGCGCAGTAGAGTACTCTTTCAGGGGCGAGGGGATGCGGGCGTAAGCCCGCATCCCCTCGCCCCATTTTAACGTCCTGGCATCGCCCTAGCAAAACGGGATGGGCGGGGCCGCCCTCAGGGCGGCCCCGCCCGTTTTGGTATCCAGAAATGGCCTGCGGGACGCCGCGCGTGTCGCGCGCGGCGTCCCGCAGGCATCGCGAGTCTCGCAGCGCTGGCTCGCGATCGTCCTGCGCTAACGGGAGATTAGAGTCTGCAGGGCAGGGCTTGGTGCGGGCCGGCAGCCTAATTCACATGCTCCCATGCGTGATAGGAGCTACGGACCAGCGGACCGGATTCGACGTGACGAAAACCCATCGCCATCGCCGCCGCTTTAAGCTCGGCGAACTCGGCCGGCGTCACGTAGCGTTCGACCGGCAGATGGTCGCGCGAGGGGCGCAGATACTGACCGAGCGTCAGGATATCGCATCCCACGGCCCGCAGGTCACTTAGCACGCTTTCGACCTCCGACTGCTCTTCGCCGAGGCCGAGCATGATGCCGGCTTTGGTCAGGAGGGCGCGGCCGCTGACCTGGCCGAAATCCCGGGCGTGAGCCAGCACGTCGAGCGATCGGCGATAGTCGCCTCCGGGCCTTGCCTTACGATAAAGGCTGGGCACGGTCTCGATGTTGTGATTGAAGATTGCGATCGGCGCGCCGACCACGGTCTCGATTGCCGGATACGATCCCTTGAAGTCCGGCACCAGCACTTCGACGCGGGCGGCCGGTCGAAGCCGCTTGATCGCGGCCGCGGTCTCGGCGAAATGGGACGCGCCCCCGTCGCGCAGATCGTCCCGATCGACCGAGGTGACGACCACGTGGTCCAGACCCAGCCGCTCGACCGCCTCCGCGATCCGTCGCGGCTCGTCGGGATCGAGCGGGCGGACTTTGCCATGAGCGACCGCGCAATAGGGGCAGTTACGCGTGCACACATCGCCCATCAGCATGAAAGTGGCGGTGCGATGGGAGAAGCATTCACCAATATTCGGGCAGCACGCTTCCTGGCAGACCGTGTGCAGCCGCAATTCCGCCAGCAAAGCCTTGGTGCGGAAGTAATCCGGCGAAGTCGGGGCTCGAACCTTGATCCAGTCGGGATGTCTACGGTCGCTCATGTGACAATCTGAGCTTCGCAGGCGGCGGCGACGGGGTCAACGCGCTTCCACAGCGCCTCAGCGTCGGCGCTCGCGATACGATCGTAACCGAAAACCGCGGCGAAGGACTGTTGCACCGCGGCCTCGGCAACTTCGAGGTTCCCGCGGCTGCCGACTTCGCGTCCAATTTCTCTACTGACCGAGGTCATCCGGCATCCTGTTATTCCGCAGGGCACCATCGCGTCGAAGTACTCGAGCTCGGTGCATACATTGAGCGCGAAGCCGTGCAGCGTTATCCAGCGCCGCAGTCCAACCCCTATCGAACCGATCTTGCGCTCGTCCACCCATACGCCGGTCAGGCCGGCGCGTCTTTCCGCGATGATCCCCAGCGCCGCCAGGGCGTCGATCAGAGTTTGTTCAAGATTGCGGAGGTAGACGTGGACGTCGCGGTCCCGCCCCTCGAGTTTGAGGATAGGATAGCCGACGAGTTGTCCCGGGCCATGATAGGTGACCTGCCCGCCGCGCGAGACGCGAAACACCGGCACTCCCGGGCGCGCCTCCAGCAAATAGCGCGCGTCAGCGCCGCGACCGAGAGTGAAGACGTGCGGATGTTCCAGCAGCAACAGCGTATCGCCGATCTGATCGTCGCGGCGCGCCGCCACCAGCGCGTCTTGCAAGGCGAGGGCCGACTCGTAATCGACCGTTCCCAGCCGCGCAATCTCGAGGGTGCCGCGCGTTTCCATCAGATTGCGCGATCAAAAATGAATCGCTTCGCCCTCGGCTGCCAGCGCCGCTTCCATGATCGCCTCGGACAGCGTGGGATGCGGATGCGGCGTCTTGCCGATCTCGGCAGTTGTAGTTTCAAGCGTCCGGCCCAGCACGATCTCGGAAATCAGGTCGGTCGCATGCCGCCCGATGATCTGCGCGCCCAGAACCTCGCTGTATTCCTTGCTCGCGACGATTTTGACGAAGCCCTCGGTTTGATTGACCGCGACTGCCTTGCCGATCGCGCGAAACGGAAACTTGCCCACCTTCACTTCGATCCCGCGCTCCCGCGCCTGCGCCTCGGTCAGCCCGACCGTGGCGACCTCCGGTTCGCAGTAGATGCATCCGGCGATCGACATCAGATCGAACCCCGGTTCGCGCACGCCGGCCATGATCTCGACCGCCGCCACACCTTCGGCCGAGGCTTTATGGGCAAGCAGCGGAGGCCGGAGCACGTCGCCGATCGCGTAGACGCTCGGACAGGTGGTGCGGAAAGAGTCGTCGGTTTTTATGAAGCCGCCGCGGTCCAGTTCAACGCCCAGCTTCTCCAGTCCCAGATTCGGACTTAACGGCCGACGTCCCACCGCGACGAGCACGGCCTCGGCGTCGATCGTTTTTGCTGCGCCCGCGGCGTCGAGCGTGACCGTCCATCGCCCGTCCTTCCGCTCCATCGATTTGTATCCATGCCCCAGCATCACCGTGACCCCGCGCTTGACGAACGAGCGGCGCAGTTCCTCGGCGATCTCGGCGTCGAACCCGGGCAGCATCTGTTTCTCCAGTTCGACCACCGTCACTTTTACGCCGAAGGCCTGGTAGAAATACGCGAACTCGAGCCCAACCGCGCCCGCGCCAATTACCACGATACTTTCCGGCAGATGGTCGTTCAGGAGCGCTTCGCGGCTGGTCATCACGCCATCGCCAACTTTCATCCCGCCGAACAGCCGCTCGCCGGAGCCGGTGGCGATCAGGATGCGTTCGGCCTCGACGGACGGAGACGGCGGCGACGGTTTGCCCGGAACCTGGGTGAGCGCGACAGTGTTCGGCCCGGCGACGCTCGCCTCGGCCTCGATCAGATCGATTTTGTTCTTGCGAAGGAGGAAGCGCACGCCCTTGGAGAGCTTGTCGGCGGCCTCGCGGCTGCGTTTGATCACGTGGGCGAAATCGACCTTCACTTCGCCGACCTCGATACCGTGCTCCTTGGCGGCGCCGTGAATCGATTCCATCGTCTCGGCCGAGTTGAGCAGCGCCTTGGACGGGATACATCCCCAGTTGAGGCATACTCCGCCCACTTCCTCGCGCTCGACCACCGCCACTCGCATCTTGAGCTGACTTGCGCGTATCGCCGCGACATAGCCGCCCGGGCCAGAGCCGATTACCACCAGATCGTATCGTGGATTTGCCAAGTTTTGTTCAACCCCCGGGATGAAACGCTGAAACGGTGAAATAGGCGAGCCGCCGGCCGTCACGCCGTTGACCGTGATGCCCGGCGCCGGGATCGTTCAATTCAAGACTTTAGCCCAAGGCGCTTAGGATGGTAAATCGCGAATATCCAGGACGAGCTGGGCCGCCGCGAAGACGGGCGCGAATGACCGGCGATGGATCGGTGAAGGTCCGAGCGCGCGGAGGGCCGTGAAATGCTCGGGCGTGCAGTAGCCCTTGTGCTGCGCGAACCCATAACCCGGAAAGCGCGCATCGTACTCGCACATCATCCGGTCGCGGGTAACCTTGGCCAGAATCGAAGCGGCCGCGATGCAGAAGCTCTTGCGGTCGCCGCCGACGATCGGGGTCTGCGGATGCTCCAGGCGTGCGATTGCGCGGCCGTCGACCAGCACGTGACCCGGCGTGCGTCCGAGCCCGAACAGCGCGCGCAGGCTCGCCTCGCGCGTCGCCCAGTAGATGTTGAGCCGGTCGATTTCGAGCGGATCTGCCACGCCGACTCCCCAGGCGAGTGCGCGCGCCGTTATCCGATCGTATAGTTCCTCGCGCCGCTCGGGGGCGAGTTGCTTGGAGTCGTGAACGCCCTTGATAAACGTTTCAGGAGCGAAGATCACCGCGGCCGCGACCACCGGCCCCGCCATCGGACCGACTCCGGCCTCGTCAACACCCGCCACCACTTCCACTCCGCTCCGCCAGAGCTTGCGCTCGTAGCGGAGATCCGGATGCTTCGTCATCGCGTCGCTCCCGCGCGCCAATCTTGCGCGCCGATGCGCCGATTATCGACGCCCGTGCAATCGGCGTCAAACTCCGAGTGTGCCGGACTCGATGATTTTTCCACCGGGGCGAGCGTCCGTTATCGGTGTGCGAATGCTCGCGCCTCGTTCTTTCAGGCCAGGCGCTTGAGGCGCGCGCGGCGCAGCGTTTCCGCGACACCCTCGGGGTCGGGAATGTCGTAAAGCCTGATCGCGTAGTCGGCGCTCGCGGCCGAAGCGATGATGATATTGCCAACACTCATCGCGCGCTGCATGAACCGCTGCTCGACATCCACCGACCGAACGTCGGCCAACTCCATCTCGCGGCGATGCCTGGCAAGGACGCCTTTGCTCTCGATCACCCGCTCCGAGGTGAGGCTCCACGAGATGAAGTGCCGTCGCAACGCGGTGAAGGCTATGTAGGCCACCGCGAACGCAAACAACAGCAGCGTGGGGCCCCATTCGTTCGTGTTTTTGAGGTGCAGGGCAAATCCCCCTACGACCAGGAGGAATGAAAAGATAATCGCGCCGGCGAAGTGCCACCAGGCCGGATGCACCCGCATCAGTGCGTACTCGCGCTTGTCCGCAGGCTTGGGCTCGAACAGGCGCGTGCCGCATCGCGCGCAAAACGCGGCGTCGGGGGACGAGTTGGATCCGCATTGCGGACATCTCATGTTGGGTTACCTGCGATTCTCATAACGAGCGACGGGCCGCACTGGTGATCCCGGAATGGCCGCGCGTTGGACGGTTCGCCGCGTTGGACTGTTCGCCGGCTCGGCTTGTATCCGAATGCATCGCTTCGTGTTAGTTCTGCCTAACATGAAGATAGCGCTGTTCGGAATCAACTACGGACCGTGCGCCGATCCGCAGGCCGCAAGCCAGGTCGCGCGCGCGGCGGAGGCGGCCGGCTTCGAGAGCCTGTGGACCGGCGAGCATATCGTTCTACCCGACCCACAGGTGCCGCCCTCGCCGGCGGCTCCCGATACTCCATTCATCGACTCGTTGGTCGCGCTGGCCTTCGTCGCCGCGCATACCACGACCATCCGGCTCGGCACGGGGATCATCATCCTCCCGCAGCGCAATCCCGTCGTGCTGGCCAAGGAGCTTGCCTCGACCGACGTGCTCGCTTCGGGGCGCCTGATTTTCGGCATCGGTGTCGGCTATCTCAAACCTGAGTTCGACGCGATTGGCGCTCCTTTCGATCACAAGGGGCCGCGGAGCGAGGAGTTCCTTCGTGCGATGATCGCCCTATGGACGATGGACAAGCCGGAGTTTCGTGGCCGTTTCGTCTCCTTCGGCGGGGTCAATGCGATGCCGCGTCCCGTCCAAAAGCCTCATCCGGAGATCGTCTTTGGTGGCCATACAAAAGAGGCTTTCTCGCGGGCGGCGCGTCTGGCCAAGGGATGGTACGGGTTCGCGCTCGACCTGGAGACCACCAGGCGCCACCTGGAAGGGCTCAAAACCGCGTGTGGCAAAATTGGACGGCGTTTCGAGGATCTGGAGATAAGTGTCACTCCGAGCCGCCGGATAGATCGAGACGAAGCACTACGCTTTGCCGAGGCCGGGGTGCATAGGCTGATCCTGTTGCATCGCCAAACCGATCCCGCGGGAGTGTTGCGCTTTGTCGGCGAATGCGAGCGCGATCTGATCGGCAAGGCTTAAGGGCCGAGGCGGTCGATTTTGTGACGGAGGCGAATGAGGAGCGTTTTGTCGCCGAGGTAGGTTTTAGAACGCGGTATGTCTATGAGGGAGCATCGTTTGGGGCCTGATGCCAGAGATTGGTGAAGTAGCAAGAATGAAACACGTCATGGTCAATCTTGCATCGGTGTGGCGTAAGATTGACCGACACTTTCATAGCAGTCGCCAAATTGTTGTCGCTTTATTCGTTATGGTTGCTCTCATTTTCATCCTATTGGGCTCGATTCCCCTTTTTATCGCTTACGGCACGTGCCTTGCTTTACGCCGTGGTGTCCGAGACGGTATTGGCATGAGATAGCGCGGGACTTATTAGGCAAAAGGGGAAAGTTCATGGTGATGAAGCTCGAAAGCAGTAGGGTGATGACGGTTAAGGAATTGTCGGATTACCTTAAGGTTCATCCTTCGACCGTCTATCGCCAGCTCAAGCGGGGAGGCTTGCCGGCCTTCAAGGTAGGCAGCGACTGGCGGTTCAATATCGAATCGATCGATCGCTGGCGGTTGCAGCAGGACAACTTTAAAGGCTGAGTCCGAGAGGTCTGTCCGATTGACGCGAGGACCGCAGGGCGGGGGCGGTCCCTTTTTTCTGATCCTTTTCTGTTTCGAGCCACGAAACAAGGGCGAATCCGGGCGGTGTAGGCAGGGGAACGGCGAGGATAACATCCCGTCGAAGAACATTCCTGAAGGCTGATTCATGGGGGCTTCGGGAGGCTTTCAGTCAAAGTTCTCAGACACGTCACGTGCAGATACGACACCCTGGAAAGAGGTCCTAAGACGGTCGCTCCGCAATTCTCGGGACCGTAGCGAGATAGTCGAAAGAGAGCCAGCCACGTAGCGGATCGACGCGGGAAATGCGGACCCGTATCTGCGTCTGAGTCGAGACGTTAGGTGCGCCGCGCAAGGCGCCGCGGACGGCGTAGTCGTCGAGTTCCGCGCTAACTCCGTCGCGCGTGACGGTGGCTGCGAGTTCGCGACCGGGCGCGTGGCGCCGTAAATAGAGCAAAGTCCAGTAGCGCCGCGCACGGCGCTCGAGTTCCTTGGCTTCCGCCTCGGCGCTCTCAGCATTGGCCATCACCGCTAGAATTTCGTCGGCGTTGTAGGGCGGCGCCGGCGAGTCGCTCAGCGAGCTCACCAGTTGCCGTTGCAAGACCAGGTCGGCGTAACGCCGGATGGGAGAGCTGAGCTGCGCGTAATATTGCAGCCCTGCTCCGGCGTGGAACTCGGGATACACAGACAGGTGTGCTCGCACCGCTCCCGCATCGCTGGCCGTCGGTTGTACCCGGTAGATGATCGGGAGGCGCCGTTCGGCGGCGTAGCTGGCCGCCACGAAATTGTTCAGCACCATGAACTCGGAGACCAGAAGCCGGCTGGGAGAGTTGTTGTTGTCGATAACTTCGATTTCGATCTTGTCGCCATGCACCCGTACTTTCGGCTCGCGGCGTTGCACGAGAGTCGCCCCGGCGCGCTTGCGCCGCTCGCGAAGCTCGAGCGCCGCCTCGTACAGCCGTCGCAGCCCCGCCGCGACCTCGTCTTCGCCATCGTCCGCCCCGGCAAGGATGCGGTCCGCCTGGGTGTAGCTGAGCCGGCGGCCGATCTTCAGATTGCGCGGCTTGATCGCGCTCTCGATCAGTTCCCCCTGCGGGCCCAACAACACGGACGTGCTCAGCACAGGACGCCTTTCGCCCGCCGTCAGGCTTGCCCGCTTGCAGCAGATTTCGTCGGGGAGCATCCGGACCGTCGTTTCAGGAAGATACACGGTGGTGGCGCGCGCGGCCGCCTCGCGATCCATCGCGCCACCGCGCTTCACGAAGTCCGCGACCAGTGCGATGTGGATTTCGACCCGCAGTAGGCCGTCCGCCGTCACTTCGCAGCCAAGCGCGTCGTCGACCTCGAGCGTCTCTTCGTCGTCGATAGTGAACGTCACGGGCCCGTCAATCGTGGCACGTTCTATCGGGGCGACTGTCGCGGCCTCAACGAGCGCGGCCTGGCTGAACTCCGTCGGGAGCGCGCCGATGGCGGCGAATCTTGGGGCCGCGGGCGCCGCTCCGAGGCGCTCGAGGATTTCAAACGCCACCTCGACCGGTTCGACGTCGGGGGCGGCCTGTCCGAGCATCACGGTCAGCTCCTGGCTGCGGGTGGAAGGATTCTTGATATAACGTTGCAGCTCGGCGGCTAACGGTGCTGTTTCTTCGGATGAGTAGGGAGTGCCGTTGGTCCGGATGTCGTTGGCGATGATGCCGGTGAGGAGTTCGCGCGTACGCCGACCCTCTTCGCTGCGCATGCGCACCCGGCTTTCCTGGATGCGCAATCGTTCGACATGCTCGGGGCTGCGCACCATGAACTCGCGGTTGCGGCGGACAAAGTAGATGCGATCGGCGAGCAATGCCTCCAGCATCACCGCGGCGCCTGCGCTCGAGCGGCGGCCGAAGAACAGCTCCGCAAGATCCTCGGCGCTGAACCCGCGGCCCTGTTCCTGCACGACCTCCCACAGCAGCGTGAGGTCGAGCTCGGCGCGCAGTGCGGCCTTCTCCTCCTCCAGCGCTGCCATCCGTGCGACCGGGTCGCCGTCGCCTTCGGCGTGAGGACCGGAGTGGCGCAGCATGAGCAGCTCACGCGCGATAATGCGCTCGTTCCCGCCGCGGTCGCGGATCACCAGTTTGTCACCTTGCTCGCGTACCACGAATCCGGGATGGAGCCCGCCGCGGTCGAGATACTCGACCAGCGAGCCGGAGTATTTTATTGCTGAATTCAAGGGGTCTCTCTATTGTGACCGCCGCGGTGAGTGAAGACCATATGCGAAGCCGGCCGCGAAGCTTTGCTGGCAGTGCGAAGCGCGGGAAGACGCGGTTGCTGGAGATTGCCCGGTGACGATTCCAACCCTGGTTGCGAACTCATTTCTCGAGGATCTGGCGCTCGTGTCCATCGTGGCGGCGGCCACCACGGTGCTTTTCCGTGCGTTGCGGCAGCCGGCGGTGGTCGGGTATCTGATCGCCGGCATGATCGTAGGACCGTATACGCCGTTGATCTTCGTCGACGCGGACCGGCTTCACGGGGTCTCCGAGTTGGGCATGATCCTGCTGATGTTCGCCCTTGGCCTGGAATTCAGTATTCGCCGCCTGCTGCGCCTCGGCCCGCGCGCCGCCTTCATCACGGCCGTGCAGGTCGGCCTGATGCTCTGGCTCGGCTACATATGCGGCCGCCTGCTGGGGTGGAGCGAGCTCGAGAGCATTTTCACCGGAGCGGTACTCTCTATTTCTTCCACCACGATCGTAGCCAAGGCGTTCGCCGAGCAGCGGGTCGGCGTCGACCTGCGCGAACTCGCTCTGGGCGTGCTGCTGTGCGAGGACCTGGCCGCGGTGATCATGCTCGCGGTGCTGACGCCGCTTGGCGCCGGTGCGGGGCTGAGCGCCATGGTGCTCGAATGGACCGGCTTGCGTTTGGCCGTATTTCTGGTGGCGATCGTCGGCGGAGGAATCCTGGCGATTCCACCACTGGTGCGGCTGATCGCGCGGATCGGTAACGACGAGACGATGGTGGTTGCCAGCGTGGGGATCTGCTTCGGTCTCGCGATGGCGGCTGAGCGGGCTGGTTACTCGGTCGCGCTGGGCGCCTTTCTCGCTGGCTCTTTGGTGGCAGAGTCGGGTGAGGCGGAACATCTGAGCGAATTGGTCGGACCGCTCCGCGATGTCTTCGCGGCGGTCTTCTTTGTCTCGGTCGGGATGATAATCGATCCGCAACTCATCGTGACGCACTGGCATGCACTTGCGCTCATGGTGGGGGTCCTGATTGCCGGCAAGACCTTCGGCGTCACGCTTGGCGCGTTGCTCGCCGGGACGCCGGCGCCGCTGGCGGTCCAGGCCGGGCTCAGCCTCGCCCAGATTGGCGAGTTCTCTTTTATTATCGCCGGCGTCGGGATCCAGACCGGTGCGGCTCGCCCCTCGCTCTTCGCACTTGCCGTCGCCGTCTCGGCGCTTACGACGTTCACCACGCCCTTCATGATTCGCGCCTGCGGGCCGGTCGGAGCGATGCTCGAAAGCCTCGCACCGCATCCGTTGGCTCGCTTGCAGCTTATCTACGACGGATGGCTTGAGCGCGTTAGCGCCGGGCGCTTCGCTCCGGAGGGCCGCCAGGGGGTCGCGGTGCCTATGATCTTTCTCGTCGCGAGCGGGCTATCCATTGCGGCAGCGGTAATCGCCGTCGACGTTCCAGGGCGTCCAATTGAGAGGGTCGTCCTTCTCTCCGGAATGGCGACGGCGCGGACCGCGATCGTTGCCGACTTGTTGGCGCTTGCCGTGGCGGTGATCGGAACGGTTGGGATGCTTTTCAGCGCGCGGATGCTGGCGGAAAGGCTAGCCGATCATCGTGCGCGGGTGAGGGCCACCTTACAGGACTGGGAACGCGGAGTGATGATTGAAATTCTGCAACTCGCCATCATGGTCTGCGCCGGACTGTTGCTGCTCGCGCTGCTGCAGCCGTTCCTGCAAATTCGAGAGGGTGTCGCAGTGGTGGTGCTGATGGGATCCGCGATTGCCCTGGTGGTCTGGCGTGGTGCGCGTCGGCTTGGCCCTGTGGACCGCTAGCGGCCGGACCCCGCAAAAGCTATTTCTTAGTCGCGTTCCTGCGCGGCTCAGGGATTAAGAGGCGAATCTACCGCGATTATGCGAAGCTTTGCGACGGAAGTTTCAGGATTTACGCGATGGCTGGTAAGGCGATAACGGTCGAGTTGCCCGACGAACTATGGGCCGGGTTGAGCGAAGTGGCTGACGCGCTCGGTATTTCCGACGCCGAAGAAGCCGCGGTGATCGCAATCGCCGAATGGACCGCGCGGCGCAAGGCCGAACTGGATGACCGCGACCCGTCGCAGAGATACTTCGTCAACCAGGCGCTCGACGAACTCGCGGCCAACACGGACAAGAAGAAATAGTAAGTTCCCGAATGCGGAATCCGACCGGAGATCCGCGATAGTCGTGCGAGTGATTGACTAACGCCAGGGCTCGCGCATCACCTCGGTGTCCCCGGTCTCCTGATTTACCAGCAGGAACTCGACCTCGTGATAGCTTCCCTTGGGAAAGAATACATATCCGCTGACGGTGAAGTCGTGCCGGATCTCGCCGCTCTGCAGCGCCAGCGCCTGTAGCTGCTGGCCGGCCTGCTGGTCGGCCTTGTCGGCGCCGCGCTGAACTCCGCTGACGATTCCCGAGCCGCCGCCGATCGCGCTGCCGATTATCGCGCCGCTCGCGGGTCCGCTGAAACCGGAGAATCCGTTTACCACCGAGCCCACGATTGCTCCCAGGCCCGCGCCCAGCGCGCCTTCGGCAACGCCCCCCACCGCTCCGCTGGTCAATGCGGCCTTTAGTTCTCCCGCTCCACCTGCCTGACGCGCCGCTTCGCCCGGCGGCAGCGGCGCGACTCGCGCGCCGGAATCATTGAGTGCGAAGATCTGACTCGGCACGATCGAACGAGGAATATCGCTCCCGTTGGCGACTGAGACGTACAGCGGCAGCACGTCGCCGATCGGCTGGCTCGGCTGAGTTGTAACGTTGAGCTGGCCGGGCTGCGGAGTGGCAACGATCTGCGGCGTGTCTTTGAGCGGCGCCGACGCGATTCCACATGCCGACATCGCGAGCATCATCAGAGGCGCTAGCCCCTGAGTCGCCCGGCGAATTTGCGTAAGCATAGTAGATCATTGTAGTGCCCAACAGCATGCTACGATCAAGTGGCACAATGGGTTCGTGGCAGATCGCTCGGTCGCGAGGGGGCTGACTCATACGGCCAAGTGCGACGATAAGAGTTACTTGCGGACCGATAGCTTGCGTTGGCATTCGGGAGCCGTGCAAGATCGCTCGGCGGCGCCCGGCCGGGAATAAGTTGGTGCGCGATGGCGAGACAGGGGGAATCAACACGAGCGACCCAGCGATCAAGCGAGATCGCGAGGCGCTACGCGCGCGGACCAGCGCCGCGTCAAGGCGGCGGTGGGATACTGAGGCGTCGACCTGTGAAGTGCGAGGAACGCCGGGGTGGCGAAATGGCAGACGCAGAGGACTTAAAATCCTCTGGATCGAAAGGTCCGTGCGGGTTCGAGTCCCGCCCCCGGCACCAATTTCTCCCCGACAGTGCTGCGGTTTCTAGCGCAGGATACTTTGGCTGTCAAGTCCCTTCGCGCGGAAATCGCGGCTGACTTTGGCTGAACTTTGGCTCTTATCGAAAGTGCGCACGTCAACCTCTCCGCGCCGAGGGAGCGCTGTGCTGTAATTTTGGAGCTGTTGAACAATCAGCGCGACGAGTGCAAGGACCCCGAGAATCGAGATCAATGCC
>CAVWLM010000002.1:1450000-1654264 GCA_963755905.1 uncultured delta proteobacterium | reverse complement strand
AGGGCTGCGATCCCACGATGGGTGTTTTGCATGCCGATCAGCGGAACCGCGATTCGCTCGCACTCGACGCGATGGAGCCGATACGCGGCGACGTGGATGCATTCTTGCTCGATCTCTTGGAGGATCGCGAGTTTACCGCGCGCGACTTCGGCGAGCTTCCGAACGGCATTTGCCGGATCGCCGCGCCGCTGACGCATGAACTCGCGCTCACACTGCCGCGTTGGCGTGAATGCCTGCGGCCGATGGCGGCGCGCCTCGCACAAACCTTCCGCGAATCGCTGGTCAATAAGGGTGTACCGCCTCGCACGCTCGCGGCTAAATCCGGGAGTAAGCGTCGCAGCGTTCCAGCTCCAGAGCGATCGCCGCTGCTCGCAACGCCTCGCAAAGCCTCGCAGCCGCAGCCGTATGCAACGCGCGCATGGCGCGCGCCCACCGTGGAAGCACCGCCAGCGCGTCCGACCGCGTGCGCGATGTGCGGCGAGCCCGTCCTCAAGCGCAGGCGTCGTCATTGCGAGGCGTGTATGCCGAAAGCACGGCGCGAGCACGGACTGCGAGCGATCGAAGCGGCTCGCATGGCGCTCGCAGCGCAGACCGCTGCGGGCCACGATCCACGACGCAGCGCCGAAGTGAACCGCGCGCGAGGCGAGGCGATTGCCGAGGCACACCAGCGCAATCGCAGGTGGGCGCGCGAGCATGCGGGCCAGCGTGACGAGGCATGGTTCAAGCGCGAGGTCGCGCCGAAGCTCGATGCCTTCTCGCTTAAGGAGATCGCGAAAGCGACAGGGTTAACCCTCGCGGCGTGCTCGCGCTTTCGGTCGGGTGCGAAAGTGCCGCATCCGAGGCACTGGGAGGCATTGCTGGCGCTGCTCGAAGCCGGGAACTGAGCCTCAGCGCCGAACGTCCTCAGCCGTCGATCCGTTACGTCGATCAGGGGAGCGCGGAGAATGAAGAGCTTTGGTCTTGGTTCGTACGCCCTAAGTGGAGGCGTTGCGCTTGCATTGCTCGCGGGGTGCGGCGGATTGCAGTCGCCGATCGGTGCGCCGGGCGCGATGCCGCAAACCTCCACTCTCGCACCGCACGTCGATCGTGGCAAGTTGTGGATGTTGCCGGAAGCGAAGGGCGAGGATTTAGTTTATGTTACAGGTGGATGCGACGGTACGTGCGTCGTTTCATACCCCGCCGGCAAAATCGTCGGGTCGTTAAACGTAGGTTATGGTCTCAATTCCGGCGTGTGCGCGGACGGTCAAGGACGCGTTTATATAGCTGACGACACTGAGGTGATCGAGTACGCTCATGGCGGGACGACGCCGATCGGAACATTTAACCTTCCCGGTAGCGGCGGTACGGCTGCGGGATGTTCCGTCGATCCAACTACGGGGAACCTCGCCGTCATGTTCGGCGGTGTAGCGATATTTACGCCCGGTAGTCAGACACCGATGGTGTATCCTGGGCCAGTAGATGGGTTCAGCTGCGCTTACGATCGCTCGGGAAATCTCTTTGTTGGAGGGCTTCGCAGTGGGGGAGCGGCGTTGGCAGAACTGCCAAAAGGCAGTTCGAGCTTTACACTACTTACCATTAACGCAAAATACATAGAGGGCGCGGGCCAAGTAGAGTGGTATGGCAAGTACCTTAGCTACATGTCAGCGTTCGGCGGCGCACCGTACATCTATCGGTTTAAAATAGCCGGGACCGTCGCAAACCTCGTAGGAACGACGCGTCTTAGCAACCCGAAGTTCTTGTGGTATCCATGGATTTATCAAGGGAAAATACTGGCACCTTGGCACGAACGCGGCCCGGACGCTAACTCGCTGGGAGTGTGGGACTACCCTAGAGGGGGCAAGGTTATCCGAAAGATCACGGGCTTTGGTCGGGCCGGGCTAGAATCCATCACGGTCAGCGTGGGCTCAAGCCGCTAATGAGCACATCGCCTCTCATTCGCTACTCGCTGAGCATTGGCGCTGCGGTGCTTCTTGCAAAATGCGGCGGATCGCAGCCGCCGATCGGTGTGCCGGGCGCGATGCCGCAGACCTCGGCGATCGCAGCGCACGCCGATCGTGGCAAGTCGTGGATGCTGCCGGCCCCGACCACTGCACACTCTGCCGATTATGTCGCCTCTGGACCACTTCTTTATGTTACGAATCAGAATCCCGTCTACAACGATGTCACTGTATATCATGCAGGCGCAAAGGATCCCGCTCCAATTGCGACGATCTCGGATGACCTCAATGGACCTGCCGGTGTTTGCTTGGACAGCCAGGGAACACTCTATGTTACGAACCAGCCAAACGACGGTCTCGGCTGGGTTACCGAGTACCCCCTTGGCAAAACTAATCCGTCAAAGACTATTACGAGGGGGATGAACACGCCAGCGTATTGTGCAATCGATAGAAGCGGAAACCTTTGGGTTACAAACATCGGCGGCCGCAACGCCACAGAGTATCTTCATGGCTCGAAAAAACCGCACACCGTAATCACCGAAGATATGGTCTATCCTACCGGAATCGCAATTGATTCCTCCGGTAACTTATACGTGTCAAACCGTCTTAGTAGTGGCGGCGACGTTGTTGTTTTTCCGCCTGGGAGCGAGGATCCTTCGCGTACGATCACCGATGGCGTCACCTCACCGGTGGCCCTGGCAATCGACGCGAGTGGTAACCTCTACGTAACAAACGTGACGCAGAATAACATCGAGGAGTACGCGCCTGGCGCAGATCAGCCGTTTAGAACCATTACGCAAGGCGTTAGTACGCCCGCGGGGTTGACGGTCAATGAGAAGGGCTGGCTCTTTGCCGCTAACCTCGAACGGGATACCGTCGTTGAGTTTCGACCGGGGTCAGCGCGACTTTCAAAACGGAGCATTAGCAATGGCCTGCACGCGCCAATCGGACTGGCGATCTATCCAGCGGTGCTTCCGTAGCCGGTCCATCCCCGCCGCCGCGCCCGCGAGGCCACATCGCGTTAGCGAGGTCAGCAGATTAGATCAACGCGCATCGCTCGCATTGCAGCTTCGCGTGCCTCGCAGCGCAGCAGCTAGGCCTCGCAGCAGCCTCGCAGTTTTAGATCGCGGCGCTTAACGCGTTGCAGTTTGGATCGCGGCGGCTTGGATGCCTAGAGCTGAGCTGGCTGGGAGGGGGGCGTCGTTTCAAAGCGGCCTAACTCCTTATCCCTCTTACGCGGCGGTGCCGTGGCAGCGTTTGAATTTCTTGCCGCTGCCGCATGGGCATAGTTCGTTGCGTCCGACTTTTGGCTGGTCGCGATGGATCGGCTTTGCCGGTTCTTCGTCGTCTTTGTTCGTGTGGAATTGTTGGACGCTGCGGCCCGCGCCGGGCATCGGGCCGAGGAGCTGCTCGACTTGTTGAGCGGGAACGCGGCCGCCGTTGGCGGCGGGTTGCGGAACGAGTTCGCCGGACGGAATCGGCTCGAACTGCGGGCCGCTCGGGATACGGCATCATTTCCTGCTGCGGCGGACCGTGCTCGATCACGACGCGGAAGACGCCCTTGATCGCTTCGTCGGCGATGTTGTTCTTGAGCGATTCGAAAATTTCGAACGCTTCCTTTTCGTACTCCACGCGCGGATCTTTTTGACCGTAGCCGCGCAAACCGATGCCGGTCTTGAGGTGATCCATCACGTACAAGTGATCGACCCACTGGCGGTCGATGATCGGCAGCAAGAGATAGCGCTGCTCGACGACGCGCAGAATCTCCGGCGTAACTTCCTTCTCTTTGGTTTCGTAGGCCTCGATCGCTTTCGCTTGAAGCAAGCGCCGAATCTCTTCGCGATCCTTCGCTTCAAATCCGCAACGGTCAAGCTACGCTTGATCGGAAAGACCAGTTCGAGCGCGTTGAGCATCTCCTCGAGATCCCATTCGCTCGGGTGCACGTTCTCCGGCGCGTTTTCTTCGACGGCTTCGTCAACTTTCGCCCTCGAGCGTCTGCAGCATGAACGTGCGCGAATCGAACTTCCCTTCCAGATTCGCGCGCCGGTCGGCATAGATCACCGAACGCTGCTTGTTCATCACGTCGTCGTACTCGAGGACGTGCTTGCGAATCTCGTAGTTGTGATTCTCGACCTTACTTTGCGCGCGCTGGATCGACTTGGTCACCAGCCCCGATTCGATCGGCTGCTCGTCGGTAAAGCCGACGCGCTCCATGATCTACGTCATGCGCTCGCCGCCGAAGAGCCGCATCACTTCATCTTCGAGCGAAACGTAGAAGCGCGACGAACCCGGATCGCCTTGGCGGCCCGAGCGTCCGCGCAGCTGGTTGTCGATGCGCCGCGACTCGTGGCGCTCGGTGCCGATGATGTGCAGGCCGCCGTTGCGAGCGACGCCCTCGCCCAGCTTGATGTCGGTGCCGCGGCCCGCCATGTTGGTGGCGATCGTCACTTGGCCGTCTTGGCCGGCATCTTTGATGATCTCGGCTTCTTGCTCGTGATACTTCGCGTTGAGGACGTTGCACTCGACGCCCTCGCCGGCGCAGCATCGCCGCCAGCAACTCGCTCTTCTCGATCGAGCGCGTACCGACGAGCACCGGCCGCCCTTTCTGATGCTCGGCGATGATCTCGTCGACGACCGGCTTCGAACTTCGCTTGCTCCGACTTATAAACGATGTCGGAGTTATCTTTGCGAACCATCGGCATGTTCGTCGGCACGACGACGACGTCTAATCCGTAGATGTCGCGAAACTCGCGCTCCTCGGTCTTTGCCGTACCGGTCATGCCGGCGAGATGATCGTAGAGCCGGAAAAGATTTTGGAAGGTGATCGTCGCGAGCGTCTGATCCTCGCCGCGAACTTTGATGCCTTCCTTCGCTTCGATCGCTTGATGGATGCCGTCGGAGTAGCGCCGGCCGTACATCAGCCGTCCGGTGAACTCGTCGACGATGACGACTTCGCCATCTTTTACGATGTACTGCTGGTCGCGATGGAAGAGATTCCAGGCCTTGAGCGCGGCGTTGAGCTGATGCGTCAGCTCGATGTTGCGCTGCTCGTACAAGATTCTGAATGCCCAGCATCTTCTCGACGCGGGCGACGCCGGCTTCGGTGATCGGAACGGCGTGCGCCTTCTCGTCGACCGTGTAATCTTCGCCCTTCTTCAGTCGCGGAATGATCTGCGCGAACTTCTCGTAGAGCTCGGTCGCCTCTTGCGAGGGCCCGCTGATGATCAGCGGCGTGCGCGCTTCGTCGACGAGAATCGAGTCGACTTCGTCGACGAGAGCGAAGTACAGCTCGCGCTGCACCAGATCTTCCACCTGCCACGCCATGTTGTCGCGCAGATAGTCGAAGCCGACTTCGTTGTTGGTGACGTAGGTGACGTCGCAGTTGTAGGCCGCGCGCCGCTCGGCCGGATCGAGTCCGTGCTGGATGATGCCGACGCTCAGGCCGAGGTACTGATAGATCGGCGCCATCCACTCGGCATCGCGGCGCGCGAGATAATCGTTGACGGTGACGACGTGCACGCCGCGCCCTTCCAACGCGCGCGCATAGACCGGCAGCGTCGCGACGAGCGTCTTGCCTTCGCCGGTCTTCATCTCGGCGATCCGCCCTTCGAAGAGGACTTGACCGCCCATGATCTGCACGTCGAAGTGACGCATTCCCAGCGTGCGTTTGCCGGCCTCGCGCACGACGGCGAAGATTTCCGGCAGCATCGCGTCGAGCGATTCGCCTTGCTCTAGGCGATTCTTGAACTCGGCCGTCTTGGCTTGCAGCTCCGCGTCGGGCAACGCGGAAAACGCCGCATCGAACTCATTGACGGCTCGAGCGGTGCGCCGCAAGCGCGCCACATCCCGTTCGTTACCGTCAACTAGTGTTTTGAGAAATGACATACGCCGAGAGGCCTTACGGGATGATGCCTATTCCGGTTACGGCGCCCGGCGACGTGTAATTCGTCGGCGCAACGATTGCCGCTCGCGCCGGCCGGGAAGATGAAGATGATCGCCCTTTCCGCCGGGGGTCGAATCCGCAACGTACGTAACCCCGGCCGAGTTGAGCTTGATGTCGGTCGGCTGGTTGAGCATCGTATTACAGCCCTGGATCTTGCGAATCGGCTTCGTGTACGGAATCCGCTTGTTGTACGGCGGGAAGACGAGGATCGCGGGCGCGCTCGGAGGAGCTACAGCTTGCGCCGCGTCGCCCTTGATCGACGATATAAATGTTACCGGACGAATCGAGCGCGACGCCGATCGGCGTGATCATGCCGTTCTTCGCGGTGATCGTAAATCGCGGGGAGATGTTGACCGGCGACGCCGTCGGCGACGGCGAGGGTGACGGCGAGGGGCTAGGCGAGCCCGACGGCGTCGGCGTCGGTTTGGGCGTCGGCGTCGGCTTGGGCGTCGGCGTCGGCTTGGGCCTCGGCGATCGGCGTCGGCAGAGCGAACTGCTCGACCGTCGCGCCTTGAATGTTGGCAACGTAAACGTGACCGCTGCGGTCGATCGCGACGCCGCCGGGCAACTTCAAATCGGGCTTGGGGCCGCCGATCGACTGGTACGGCGATGTGGCACCCGAGATGAAGAGCAAGATCCGGCTCGGATAGACGTCGGTCGAATCGACGTCGGCGATTACCATGATCGGCGGCGCGGGCGGTACGGAGCTCGAAGGCAAGGGGCTTGGACCTCTGGGCGTAAACGCGATGCCGCGCGGACGCCCCGGCAGAACCGCAGAGTTGCAGCGGATCCACATCCCCGGTCGCCAGCGCCGCGAACTCGATCAAGAGCGCCTTTTTCGTGCTGGGGTTGTAGTTCGTCACCCACAGATTCTGCCGTCGATCGAAGGCAAGATACTGCGGGCCGTTGAGCGTCGTGTTGGCGCCGCCGATTTCATAGGCGGGCCCCCCGCCGAGCTTCGACTCCGCCGTACCGTTCGAATAGATGCTGATCGCGTTCTGATTGCTGTTGGTCGCGTAGAGCGTCTTCGACGGGAAGTTCGGTCCGACGTTCACGCCCGTGCGTCATGCCAAGATTGCTGCACGCGACGATCGCGGCAGTCGTGGCGAGCAAGAGAAAACCTACGGTGAGCTTAGACAGCATGCTTTCCCAGGGGTTCCCGCAGGGGCCTGACTTTCCTCGCCACGGCGCTCGGTTGGCAAGGAACCAGACGGCGGCTACAAATATCACAATGACCAGAAAAACCACGATCGAAACGGCGGATGCGCCGGCGCTGGTAGGCCGGACGCCCCGACTCGACGTCAATAATTTGGCGGGGCAACTGCCTAAACCGCTCTCCGCAAGGGATGGTTGAGCTCGCCGGTCTGCACCAGCTTGAGCAGCTCGCCGACGGTGACGAATCGGTAGCCCGCCCTCTTGAACCGCGTCCACGACGTATGGCAGCGCCTCGATCGTGGCGAGTTTGCCGCTATGGAGCAGCACGATCTCTGGTGCCGTCGCATGCTCCACCAGGTGACGCTGCAGGGCCGCAACCGTCACCGTGCGCCAATCGCCGCCGTCATCGGTCCACAGCACGACGGAATAGCCCAGCGCCTGAGCGATGCGCAACGTTCGCTCGGTGTAGCGACCGTGGGGCGGACGCATCAGCACCCGCACGGCCGGATCGTGACTGAGCTGCCAGAGCGCGTCGCGCCCTTCGAGAATCTCCTTTCGCACTTGATCGGCGCTCTCTTGATCGAGATTCGGATGCGTGTAGGTGTGATCGCCGATCTCGTTGCCGTCGGCTTCGATGCGGCGCGTCAGCTCCGGCCATTGCCGCGCATCCTGTCCGATCAAGAAGAACGTCGCTGGTACGTGCAGATCGTGCAGCACGTCGAGCAGCATCGGCGTGTAAATCGGATAGGGTCCATCGTCGAACGTCAGCGCGATCAAGCGCGGCCGCGCGGAGCGATCCTCGGTCGGCAGCTCGTGCGTCGCGCGATACAGCCGCGCCGCGAGGTCGCCTGAGATCTCCAGATGCACGTTTGTCGCGGGCGTTACGAGCGCCGGCGCCAGATTGCTCTTGTGCACGATCACGCGCCAACCGCCGGCAACGATGAGTCCGGCCGCCGCAATGACGGCGATGACGCTCTTAGCCGTCACAAATTCGGCGCCTGCGCTACTCGCCAGATCGTTTCCGACGATGACCGTTACGTCGCTTGCCGTAACGTTCGCTTGCGTCGGGAGAAGGGCTGGGCGAGGGATCGGGGACGACGATCGCGGCCCGCGCGCCCTCGGGAAGCGCCGCGCGCACTTTTGCTCCGGCAAACGTTACGCTCGAATGCTCGTGAATCTCGGTCGCGGTGTAATCGGAACGATCCGCATTACCGACCGTACCGATGGTGAATCCGGCATGCTTGAGTTCGGCGGCGACGCGGTGCGCCGCGCCGGCAACCGCGCTGCCGTTCTCGATGTCGACGCGCAGCGTCGCGGCGGGAATCGCCGCAAGCGCCAACGCGTCGGGCGACGGCACCGGAACCGGAGGCGCGACGAGCATCGACGCAACCAACTGCGCTCGCGCTTGCGTGTCGGGCACGAGCGAATCGCCATAGCTCGGCAAATCAACGTCGCCGGTGAAGGGCACTTGCTTGCTCACGATCGCGAAATTCGGCGCGCCCTGAAAATAGGTAGCGATGGAAAAAAGCTCTTGGTCCGTGAAATCGGTCTGAACGTATTTGCGGAAGACGGCCAAGAGATCGCCCAGGTGAATGAGCGTGTTGATGCGGTCGCTCTTGATCTTGGCGGCTACCGCTTGCAGGACTTGCTGCTGGCGCATGATTCGGCATGGATCGCTGCACCAATCGTGCCGAAATCGCATGTACGCGACGGCATGCTCGCCGTCGAGATGCTGCATGCCTTCCTTCAAATGAATGTGAAGGTGGCCCCAGGTATCGTCGTAATCGAGGGTGTCGCCGGTACAGTCGGTTTTGTATTGCAGGCAATTCGACGATTTTACGTCGACGTTCACGCCGCCGATGGCGGCGATAAACTCTTTTGTCGCGTCGATGCGCAGGATCACGTACCGGTTGAAGGCGGGAATCCCGAGCCATTGAGCGATGACGCTCTTCGCCTCTTTGACGCCTCCTTCGGATTGCGCCTGATTGATCTTGGCCTGAGTGCCGTTGGGCATCGTCGCGACCATGTCGCGCGGGATCGATAGCTGGTAGATGCGCTTGTTGGCAAAATCGAGATTGACCGCCCAGATGACGTCGCTGCGCGAATTCGGTCGAGATACTCTTCGTCCTTCTCGTTATAATCGTAGTCGAGTCCCTCGACGAGCACCAGGAGGTTCGATTTTCCGAAGACCTGCTGCGGCGACGGCACGAACATCTGCGTAAACGCGGTCACCGGATTTCTGCGCTCGACGACCGTATAACCGGCGTGCGGCCGAGACGATGCCGAGTAGCGACGATGCCGAGCGATCGATCGCGACCTTGCTCTTAATCAAATCGCGCAGGGCTCCGGCGATACGGCGCGGCCGAAGAAATCGAACGGCCCGTGTTCTTCCAAACGTACGTCGACGAACTCGCCAACCTGAGCGTTTCCTGTGAAGTAAATGCCACCATCGACACCCGGCGCTTCACCTTGGGAACGTCCGAACCATGCTCGTTTTGGCATTAAGAAACTCTTCGGCGAGGACGCGCACCGTCGTGCCGCAGCGCGCGCGCGCGCGCGCGCTCCGAGGCGACTCGTTGCGCTTCGCGCAAGCCGGATGAGCCGCCGCCGGCGGCGCGCACGCCGACGCGAGCGGATAGCTCGGCGGCCGGCGTTCCCTCTTCCGCGCTATACTCAAAGAATCCGACGCGATCGAGCTGCGCGCGTTCGATCCAGCGCTCGAGATACTCCACGTGCTCGTCGGTCTCGCCGGGAAAACCGACGATGAACGTCGAGCGCATCGTGATTCCCGGAATGCGCGAACGAAAATCGTCGATGATCTCGAGATATCGCTCGCCGTTGCCGGGCCGCCGCATCGCGCGCAACACCTCCGGATGCGCGTGCTGCAGCGGCATGTCCATGTACTTGCAGACCTTCGGAAGCTCGCGCGATGGCGTCGATCGAGCTCGCGATCGACCGTCGCCGGATATAGGTAGAGCAAACGGATCCACTGCGAGCCGTCGATCGCGTGCAGCTGCTCGAGCAGCTGCGCGAGGCCGCCGCGGCGCATGCCGCGGTCGCGGCCCCACATCGAGGTGTCTTGCGCGATCAAGATCAGCTCTTTGGCTCCGCCGTTCGACGAGCGCTCGGCCTCGAGAAGGATCGATTCCACGCTGCGGCTGCGGAACTTTCCGCGCAGCGCCGGAATGATGCAGAACGTGCACGGATGATCGCAGCCTTCGGCGATCTTCAGATAGGCGGTCGCGCGCGGCGTCGTGACCAGACGGGGCAGAAAATCGTGCTCGGGCTCGGCTTCGAAATCGAAGCCGCACCGGCTTTCGCCCGGCCTCGACGTCTTCGAGCAGCTCGACGATGCCGGCGTAGGCGCCCGGTACCGACGACGCCGTCGATCTCCGGAACCAGGCTCTGCAGCTGCGCGCCGTATCGCTGCGCGAGACAGCCGGCGACGATCAGCTGCTGACCGCGGCGCTTGCGCGCGGCGTGCTCGAGAATCACTTCGGTCGATTCTTCCTTCGCCGGATCGATGAAGGCGCAGGTGTTGATCACGACCGTATCGGCGCGCCCGGCGTCGGACTCCAAGCTGCCAGCCGGCGCGCCGAGATTTGGCGATCATCACCTCGGTGTCCACCAGGTTCTTCGCGCAGCCGAGGCTGATGAATGCAACGCTTCGCATCGGCACGTCTCGCTAACGGTAGTTGACGAACTGCAACGGCAGCTCGAACTCCATCGCCTTGCAGCGACGCGATGACTTTCTGCAGATCGTCCTTGTTCTTGCCGGAGACGCGAATCTGCTCGTCTTGATACTGCGCGGTGACTTTTAGCTTGAGGTTCTTGATGTGCGCCATCAGCGCTCTGCTCTGATCTTTCGGGATGCCGCTGCGCAGCGTGACGATCTGCCGCACGGTTCCACCGGCGGCCGGCTCGACTTCGCCGATACTCGAAGGCTTTGAGGTCGATGCCGCGCCTGACGGCCTTGGCTTGAACGATGTCGACGACGTTGCGCATCTTCAGCTCGTCGTCGGAGATCGAGCGTGATCTTCTTGCCGTCGTATTCGATGCTCGTCTTGCTGTGCTTGAAGTCGAAGCGGTTCTCGATCTCTTTACGCGTCTGATTGAGCGCGTTGTCGAGTTCTTGCGGATCTACGCGCGAGACCACGTCGAACGAAGATTCGCTCGCCAATCGTTACTCCTCTCAAAGAGTGAAGGCTGTGCTCGACGACGTCTCCCGCCTTGCCGAGCTTTCCGACGTCCTTGCCGTCGACGTAGATTTCCACGCCGCCGGCGTTGCCGATGCGCACCAAGGCGTTCTTTCCGTGGAACGTCTTCGACGTGCCGGCCGGAAACGTACCCTCCATGCTAACATTTCCGTCAACGGTAACCCGGAGCCACGAGGGCGCCGAGAACACCAAGGCGAGCGAGTTGCGCGGCCGCCGGCGCGCCGGGGTGGGCGACGGGCGACGGGCCGGCGGCGACGGCGACGCTCGCCAGAGCGGCGGCGCTGGGGCGTCGCGGCGATGGCCATCGCCACGGCGCTGCGCTCGCTGCGCAGCGTCAGCTCGTTATAGACGACGAAGGCGACCAGCAGCACGGCGACCGTCCCTGCGATCCAAATCAGCAGCAGGCCGCGGCGCCCGCGATCGTCGGGGCTACGCTCGGCGGCTCGACGGCTGCTGCGGCGCCGGCGGTTCGGGCAGCGTCGCGTTGAACTCGGCGACCGCCTCCTCGGGATCGAGCCCGAGATAGCGCGCGTAGGTGCGCAGGAAGCCGCGAATATAGACCGGCGCACCGATCGCGTTCCAGTTCTCGTCCTCGATGGCGGACAGATAGACCGAGCGGATGCGGATCTGGTCGGCCACGTCGGAGAGCGAGACGCCGCGGGCCTCGCGGGCGGCGCGAAACCGTTCACCCAGTGGTCGAGGCCCAGCATCGCTCATCGGTCAGGTTTGAGTTGGCCCCGCTCTAGTGTTATCCTGTTCGATTAGATGGCGAAGGGAACGCGTCATTGCGGCAATGAGCGGCGGCGTCGATTCCGCCGTCGCCGCCGGGCTTCTTGGTCGAAGGCGGCTACGACGTCGTCGGCATCACGATGAAGATGTACGCGCCGTCGAAACCGGCGCACGCCAAGAGCTGCTGCGGCAGCGACGATTTCGACGACGCGCGCCGCAGCGCGGCAGCGCTGGGCATCCCGCATTACGTGCTGGACTTCGAAGAAGCGTTCCGGCGCACCGTCATCGAGCGCTTCGCGAACGACTACGCTAGCCGGCCGCACGCCCAACCCGTGCGTCTGCGTGCAACAACTTCGTCAAGCTCGGAACGCTCGCGCAGTACGCCGACCGATTGGGCGCGCGCTACGTCGCGACCGGTCATTACGCGCGGCTCGAGCAGCGCGACGACGGGCCGCATCTCTTCCGCAGCCGCATGCAAAAGATCAGGCCTACGCGCTGGCGCAGCTCGACGCCCGAGCAGCTCGCAGCGCTTGCTGCTGCCGCTCGGCGAGCTCGACAAGGCGGCGACGCGCGCGCATGCCGGCGGCTGGGCTTCCGGTGCACGACAAGACCGAGTCGCAGGACATCTGCTTCGTCGAAGGCGGCGACTACCGCGACGTCCTCGCGCGGCTGCGCCCGGAGATGCAGCCGCCCGGCGAGGTCCGTCACGGCGGGCGGCGAGTTCGTCGGCGCGCACGCCGGCATCGCCAACTACACGGTCGGCCAGCGCGCGCGGCTTGCCGGCAAGCAGCGACGGCCCGCGCTACGTCACGCGCATCGACCCCGCGACCAACACGATCGTCGTCGGCCGCGAAGACGAGCTCGGTGCGTACGAGCTGGTCGCCGACGAGGTCAACCTGATCCGGCCCGAACGCTTCGCGAGACGGCGCGGCGCCGGTGCTCGCGATGACCCGCTACCGCGCAAACGCCGGCACCGCGCCGTCGCGTCGATCGCGCCGACGCCTGCGCAGCTCCGCTTCGACGCGCCGCAGCGCGCGTCGCGCCGGGCCAACTCGTCGCGCTGTTCGACCCGACGGCGACGAAGTGCTCGGCGCCGCGACGATCGCCCTCCCGCCCTCATCCTGACCGCCTCCCGATGTCATCCTGACTGCATTCTTTGTCATCCTGAGCTCTGTCGAAGGATGACGCATGACACTGGGAAGGCTCAGGCTGACATTCTTTAGGGCGCGACTTCGCCCGGGCGCTAGTCTTTGGGTTTGGGGTATACCGCGAGGCCGGCCGGGTTCCCAACGCTGATCGATTCGAATGGCGTCGTCGAGCCGCTTTTGTAGCCGGCGACATCTCCCGGATAGTGAAGGCTGCTTATCTATTCCCTCCCCCCCCCACGACGTCTAGAATACCGGCCGACTTGGACTCGCGCTCGCCGATCCAGCGCCTGGTCATGCCCAACCTCGCCATCCCCAACAGCTATTTCAGAAACGGCATTCCCGGCCTGCGCGGCCTTTTTGAATGGTTCGCCATCGTCTTCCGGGGACAGCTCATCGTGCCGGAAGGCGGCGCCTACGATTTTCAGCTGAGCGCCGACGACGCCGCCAATCTCTACATCGACGGCGCCAAGATCGTCGACGACGACGGCCGCCACCCGGTGCGCTCAGCCTCCGGCTCCATCAATCTGGCCGCCGGCCCTCACGCCATCCGCGTGGATTACTACCAGGGCCCGGCCGATTACGTCGCCCTGCAGTTGTGGTGGCGGGCGCGCGGCTCGCATTCCTGGGCGATCGTACCGGCTTCGGCCTTGGACCGGCCCTAGAAAAGGCGGCCGTGGGCTTTTACCGTCATGTAACATCGCGCGCCTTGTCTTCCCGCGCCTTCGGCCCTATCCTATGCCAATGAAGAAGGGAGCGTACGTTCTGACGGCCGTGGCGGTGGCGGCGGTGGGCTGCACGCTTCGCAAGCAGGCCCCCATCGAGGCCGCCGCCCCCGTCTCCACCGTCACGCTGGCGCAGTCGATCCAAGAGATGCAGACGCTCGAAAGCGAGATGAAGGCGCTCGAGACCAAGCTGCCTCAGCCGGCGACCGCTCCGGAGCCCGGCCTCGCCGAGCCGGCGGGCTGCGCGATGGACTCCGACGAGGACGACCGGCCCGACCACGACGCCCAGAGCCTGCAGTGCATCGTCGACTGGCTGCGCCGGGCGCAGGACTACCTTGAGCGCGGCGGCAAGCCCACGAAGTACACCAACCAAGCGGCCTTCGACGACTACCGAGCGCGCGCCCGCGCGCTCAACGCCCGCCTGAGCAAGTACTTGGCGCAGACGCGCTGGCAGGGCCAGGCCGCCGATGAGCCGCCCGTGGTCCCGCCCGCGAAGGGGCTATCGTCCGAGGACGCCTTGCGGCAATCCGAGCAGGCTTACCTGTCCGGCATCATTTACTTCCAGAAGGGCGACTACGACGGAGCGCGCAAGGAATGGGAACGGGCCGTCCAGCTCAACCCCGGCAACGACGACGCCAAAGCCGGCCTTGAGCGCATCGACTCTCTCCTGCAGGACCGGTAGCGGCGCCCGGACAGGCTCTTTGCCGTTCTTTTTAACGCGCGAAACATCTTCCCGAGGTTTCCGCTTTATACTGTCGGCATGGGGAATCAGAGCGTCCGGGTCCCTGCCGCGGGAGCGCCGCCATGACGGCCAGGGGCGCCGCCGTTTTCCTCGTCATCACTGTGACTTTCGGGCTGGTGGCGCCCGGCTGGCTGCTCAACGCTATTCTCCGGGGCCAGTGGCGCGCGAAGCGGAAGTTTCCCGGAGCGAAGCCGCTCATGGCGGCCCTCGCGGGGCTCCTTCTGAGTCTCGGAGGGTTTGTGTCGCTATGCAGCTGGAATCTCGGCTGGGGTCTGACGGCCCTGTCGACCTGGTCCGACGTTCAGCGGCATCTGCACTCTAATCGGGCCGATGAGATCGAACGCGACGCCGAGACCTTGGAACGGTGCGGCCGTTGGGCCATTCCATGGATGCCGGGCCCTCTTGATGCAAGAGTCCTGATCGCCGCGGACATGAAAACGGCGGCGGCTCTGCGCCAGCGGGCGGCGGCCATGCCCGTGAACGGGCCTAGGCGCTAGGGATTCTGCTCGGCGTCCTGCTGGGCGCGGTGGCGCATCGTCTCGAGCCAAACCTGGGAGTGCTCGCCCTGACGGTCCGGGTAGAACAGGTCCAGCGCGTGCTGGCCGGCGGCGTCGTGGTCGTTGACCTCGATGATGTAGGGCACCATCCGCCCGTTTTCCAGCTGATACATCAGATCGAGGCCGATCATGTCGGTCTGCGCCTGGTAGGGCTCGCCTTCCTCGCGCGCCAGGGCCTTCTCGTTGGCCATGATGGCCGTCAACGCTCTTTGCCCGATATCCTGGCGCTCGCGCATGAAGGCGTCGATCTCCTCGGGCGTCTTGAAGATGCCGTACTGCTCACGCCAGGCATCCCGCATGATCTCCCACGGCAGGACGGCGGCCGCATCCCGCGGGTCCTTGGGCTGGCCGCTGGTGGGCAGGCCCCAGGTCCCGGCCCTAAAGAAGGTCATCGGCACGGTGTAAGCCTGGTCCTTGGAGTCGCGCACGACGTACACGCGTTCATTTGAATCTTTCTTCTCATGGGCGTCGGCTGTCGCGATCTCGTCGGGGCGCAGAACGCGGGCGGCCACCTTCTTCTTGTCGCGGTACACGAAAGGTCCCGAGCCCGTGTAATCGCTCAGGCGCAGGTAGACCGGCGGCGGCGCCAGGCGCTGTTCGAGCAGGACCACGCCCTGCGAGTCCATATGATCGGTCTTGGAGAGCTCCGTCACGTAATCGGTGATCTTTTCTACTTCAGAACGAGGAAAGAAGCGGACTCCCTCGCCGGAGTGGAAGCGCGGGCCCGAAGGCTTGACGACCACCTCGGGTCCTTTATAGTTGGCGAGGAATTCGACGACGGCCCGGCGGACGTCCGCGCGGCGGGTGGGCAGAAGCCCCGCCTTCACGCTGGCGTTGCCGGGGATCGTGCCGCCGCGCTTGATGAAAACGTGGTCGGGCAGCAGGAAGGCGCGGGTGGCCGGCACGCGCGCGCCTTGCGCGGCCAAGAGCAGTCGCGTCCACAATTTGTCGTTGGTCACTTTCTCCAGGCGCGACGAGCTCGACATCGGCGTGTTGAGATTCTTCTCTAAAGGAACGCCGGCGGCCGTGTCGAAGGCGCCCATCGTCAGCAGGTTGCCGAAGTAGCGGGCCCGGCGCGGGTATTTGTAGGTCACCAGAATGGGCGTTTTGCCGTCTTTGTCGAAATACAAGCCCTTGGTCACGTAGTTTAGATTCTTGCCGTCCGGGCCGGGCACTTGGATGAACCAGGACGAATCCAGAACGTAGACGATGTTGCCCGTGTCCTGGCGGCCGCCCTGGCGGAAGACCGAGAGCTTCCAGACCGAGGACAACCCGGCCCAAGCCACCAAAGGAGCCGTCACGGGCTGGTCGACGTACTTTTCCTGATAAGGAGGAAGGTCCATGATCTTCAGATCGCGTGCTAGGCTCTTCAACGCGTCGGCCTCGCTGCCCGGCGCGTCGCGATGGATCTTCTGGCTGGGAGACAGCCGCCACTGCGCCGGGATGTTGGGCTCGCCCGCGTAGCTCTGCGCCGAAACAGCGTCGGCGGCGGTCTCACTAATGCCGCCTTGCTTTCCTTTATTGCCATCAAAGATCGTGGAAAGCCGTTCCCCTAATTGAGCAACAGCCCCGGCATCGGCCGGGTTGATCGCCGGGCCGCTGCCCTGCAGAGCCTTCAAGACCTCGGCGTTGCCGACCGCCGCGGCCAGGGCCTGGTAGTGCTGGGCGCCTAAGACCTGGGTCAGCTCGGCTTGGTGCGCCTGCAAAAGCTGGGGCTGTTCCAAAAGGCCGCTGACGATGGACGCGGCTTCCGGCGCGCCGGGCAGGGTCATCGCGGCGGGGTTCTGAGGAACGCCTAAAGTCTGGATCTGCGAGATCACCTGCGCGCGCAGAGGGTCCTGCGCCATCAAGAGGCCCGAAACGGGCAATTGGTAGTTCAGCCCGGGGATTTCGCCGCCGGCGTTGATCTCGACGGCGATCGCCAGGCCGGTCTGGCTGAGAAGAGAAAGCGCCAATAGAGCGGCGGTGATCTTCATACCTTTAGTTTAGGATTTGAAGGCCGGCCATCCGAGGGTCGTTGGGCCCAAACGGCGGCGGCAATGGTCCTAGGAGCGGATGGGACCGATTATATAAGGATGGTAAAAGCTATCGGTTGTCGAAGGCGGCGGTAAAGCCCTGCAGGTTCAGCACGACGCCGTTCATGTGGACGGTCTGCTCGGGGGTGATGGCGTTGGGAGCCGTCTGCGCGCCTTCGCCGGGCAGGATGCCCATGCGCTGGTTGACTTCGAAATCGACGACCGCCTTCTTCGGAACCTTGACCAGTTCGTAGGGGTGGCTGATGACTTGCGCGCTGAACCCGTCATTGGCCGGAGGAATCTCGCGGTAGAAGACGACGAGCTTCTTGGGGTCGGTGGGGCTGTCGAAGGGGGCTGCGGCCGTTTCAGAGTTGTACTGTCAGACCGTACTGATTCCTGGCTATTCGTTCGGGACCAATTCGACCCGGCGGTTTTGGGCACGTCCTTCCGCCGTCTTGTTGGTGGCGACGAAGTTCGTCTTACCATAGCCGTGCGGGGTCAAACGGCTCTCCGCAATACCGTGGTCGGCCAGGTATTTCACGACCGCGTTGGACCGGCGCTCGGACAACTTCAGGTTGTATCTGACCGAGCCGATCGCGTCGCAGTAGCCATTGACGTTGACGGTCACGTTCTGATGCGACTTCAGGGTTTCCGCGGCCTCGTCTAGCACCGCCGCATCCTGTGGACGGATGTTGTACTTGTTAAAGTCGAAGTGCACGCCACGCAGGATGATCTTCTCAGGCGGCGGAGGCGGCGGCGGTGGCGGCGGAGGAGGTGGCGGTGGCGGCGGTGGTGGCGGCGGAGGCGGCGCCGGAGTCATCAGGTAGCCGATAATTCCTCCAATGATTGCACCACCGACGATGCCGGCCGGAACTGCGGGCCAGTTATCGCTGTTATCGGCTGCGTATACGCCGCCGCCGATACCACCGCCGATTGCGGCGCCTGCCACAGCCCCATAGATGGTGTAATCCCTCTGCTGCTGTGTCATACCGCAACCGGCGAACGTGATCGCGGCTGCTGCCCACAGGGCCCAGAACCCCTTTCCTCGTCTTCGTCCTAACATAACCCTTCCTTTACCTCTCCCGGGCGCCGAAGCGCGTCAACCCCCGCGCAAGCTTCCCCCGCACCTTTGGGCACCGTTTTGGCGGGCGTCAATCAGGAACGAAATTGACAACCCAAATTAATAACGCCGGTAGAACTATATGTAGTTTCTTAGTTTTATTGCAATGATTCGGAGCGCGACAAAGCCGTTAAAATCAATAGGCTTCTGGCTTGTTTACAACCTGATTGCCCAAACCGTCCGCGTGACTGTCTTCGCGTCAGCCCTCGATCCCAGTCGCGAGTAACCGCGCAGGCCTGCTAGACTCATATCGTGCTTTCGTTGGCGCGCGGCAAAGAAGGAATCTTCCGGCTGGTCTCCGGCTATCGCCCGGAGGGCGATCAGCCTGCCGCGATCGAGGCGCTGACGCGCAACGTGCGCGACGAAGTGCGCCAGCAGGTGTTGCTCGGCGTCACCGGCTCGGGAAAGACCTTTACGATGGCCAACGTGGTGGCCCAGGTGAACAAGCCCACGCTGGTCATCGCGCCCAACAAGACCCTCGCCGCGCAGCTTTACAACGAATTCAAGAGCCTGTTCCCGGATAACGCCGTCCGTTACTTCGTTTCCTATTACGACTACTATCAACCCGAGGCCTACGTTCCCTCGACCGATACCTATGTCGAGAAGGACGCCAGCATCAACGACGAGATCGACAAGCTGCGCCACTCGGCCACCAAGGCCCTGCTCGAGCGCAACGACGTCCTGATCGTCGCCTCAGTCTCGTGCATCTACGGCCTGGGCGAGCCCGAGGTCTACTTCGAGATGCTGGCTTTTCTCGAAGAGGGCCAGACCATCGAACGCGACCGCGTGCTGCGCAAGCTGGTCGACATCCAGTATCAGCGCAACGACTATGACTTCCATCGCGGCACTTTCCGCGTGCGCGGCGATATCGTCGAGGTTTTCCCGGCCTACGAAGAAAGCCGGGCGGTGCGCGTGGAATTCTTCGGTGACCAGATCGAGGCCTTGTACGAAATCGATCCGCTCCGCGGGAAGGTTATTCGCAAGCTCCAGAGCGTATGCATCTATCCGGCCTCGCACTACGTCACCACCGACGATCGGATGGAGGAAGCGGTGCGCAACATCCGCGCCGAGCTCAAGGAGCGGCTGGAGCTGTTTCGTGGCGAGAATCGCCTGCTCGAGGCGCAACGCCTGGAGCAGCGCACGATGTACGACCTCGAGTTGCTGGCCGAGATGGGCTTCTGTCCTGGTATCGAAAACTATTCGCGCCATTTGACTGGCCGCTCACCCGGCCAGCCGCCGCCGACGCTGCTCGACTACTTTCCGCGCGACTTCCTGATGTTCGTCGACGAGAGCCACGTGACCGTTCCACAGCTTGGCGGGATGTACCGCGGCGACCGTTCGCGCAAGCAGACCCTGGTTGAGTTCGGCTTCCGCCTGCCTTCGGCGCTCGACAACCGCCCGCTTAACTTCGAGGAATGGGAAGGGCTGGCGCGCCAGGTGGTCTACGTTTCGGCCACGCCGGGCGACTACGAGCTCAAGAAGTCCGGCGGCCTCGTGGTCGAACAGCTTATCCGGCCCACCGGGCTCATCGATCCCGAAATCGAGGTGCGGAGGGCCGGCACCCAGGTCGACGACCTGCTCGGCGAAATCCGCAAGCGGGTCGACGCCGGCGCACGCGTGCTCGTTACCTGCCTCACCAAGAAAATGGCCGAGGACCTGACCGACTACTACCACGACCTCGGCGTGCGCGTGCGCTATCTGCACTCGGACATAGAGACGATCGAACGCGTCGAGATCATCCGCAGCCTCCGCAAGGGCGAGTTCGACGTGTTGGTCGGCATCAACCTGCTCCGCGAGGGGCTGGATCTGCCCGAAGTTTCGCTGGTCGCTATCCTCGACGCCGACAAGGAAGGGTATTTGCGCTCGGCCCGGTCGCTCATCCAGACCATCGGGCGCGCCGCGCGGCATGTCGAGGGCAAGGTGATCATGTACGCCGATACGATGACCGACTCGATGCGGATGGCGATCGGCGAGACCGACCGCCGCCGCGCCCGGCAGGTCGCGTACAACGAGGAACATGGGATCACGCCGCAGTCGATCGTAAAGGCGATCGACGCGTCGCTGGTCGAGATGTATTCGCCGGAATGGGCGGTGGTGCCGGAGGTGGAGGACGCGCCGCCCGATACGGAATTGATCCCGGCGCACGAACTGCCCGACCGCATCACCGGACTTCGGCGCGAGATGATGGAAGCGGCGGAGCGGCTCGAATACGAGCGCGCGGCGGAATTACGCGACCGTATAAAACGCCTCGAGCGCCAGGTCTTCGGACTCGACCAGAAGCGCGAAGCAGCGCCAGCCGCGGCGCCCGGCTCGGCCCATCAGCACGCGAACGACTCGGCGCGCGGGCGGGCCGATAGCCGCAAGACAAAGGACGCGAACGAAAAGTCGCTGCTGCCGCGCGGCCGCGGCAAGGGCCGCGGCGCCCGCGCGACGGCTGCCGCGCCGGCGTCGCGTCAGAGCCGGCTCAAGCTGATTCCCGACCAGCCCAAATAGTCCCTCTCCTGCCGCTCGATGCCCGCGGAGTTGCGATTTTCGTGACCTATTTGTCGAAGCCGGCGACTCGCGGCAGCTTGTCGCCCAGTTCGACCCAGGGGACATGGTCGGGCCAATAGGCATGGCGGAGCGTTGCGGGCGGATACGCGAGCTCGGCATCCGGCGGCAGACTGGCGCGCGTGACAATCAGAACATCGGGCATCGGGTCGACATCGACCGTGAGCGTCGAACCGCAGTTTTTGCAGCGGTTGCGATGGATCTGCGCTGAGCTGCTGAAGGTCTGAAGGTCGCCACCCTTGGTCCAGTGAAAGCCTGAGCGGGGGAAAATCGCGAAACTGACGAATGCCGCGCCTTGTAGCCGCCGGCAAATCGAGCAATGGCAATGATGCATCTCGACTGCGGGTTGCGTCACCTCGAACTTATTCGCTCCACAAAAACATGCCCCTTCGATCTTTTTGAAATCTGCCATGACTTGTCCTCCCTGTTGCGTGCGTCCCCTGTTGGACGCATCCCATCGCAGTTGTGCTGGATGGTCAAGCGGGTTTCGATGACGCCCGCGCGAAATATCCGCCGCCAGCTCGCCACTTCAGTCGTTTCGATCCCTCAGCCGTTTAAGCCATCGTCATAGCTTGTGAATTCATTAGGCGCCACAGAATTGCCGAGGCAGTTTCTACAGTCATCCTGAGCGAGCGCTGCGCGAGTCGAAGGATCTCGCGCGGTCCTCCGCGCGCCTGGCGAGGAACCAAACTCAGAGGCGGGATCCACGCGGACACGACCGCGCGAGATCCTTTCCTTCGTTCAGGATGACGCTTGATGTACGTCTCTGGCGCTAGCGTTTGATTTCAAACGACGGGCCGACGTATGCGTTGACCGAGTACATCCCGCCGCCGAACTGCGGATCACCGAAGATGTCGCGCCCGGCCGTCAATCCGCCGTCGACCACCATCGCGACCCCGGTTATCCACTCGGACTCGTCACTGGCCAGGAACAGCGCCATGTTTGCGATATCCTCGGGCAGGCCCGCGCGCCGCAGCGGATGCAATGGGCCGAGCAGTTGGCCCGTCGCTTGGCGGTCGGTCGTGAGAAAGTTGAAAATCGGCGTATTGATTCCGCCTGGACAGATGCAATTGACGCGAATCTTGTCCTTGGCGACCTCGAGCGCGACCGAACGCGTGAGATTGACCACGCCCGCCTTGGCCGCGCTGTAGGCATGTGGGCCATAGCCGCCCGCCAGTCCCGCGACCGACGCGGTCGAGATGATCGATCCGCCACCGACCTTGCGCATCTCGGCCACCGAATGCTTGATTCCCAGGAACACGCCGCGCGTCAGCACCGCAAAGGTGCGGTCCCAGTCCTCGACGCTGGTCTGTTCGATAGAGCCCAGCGCCCCGGGCAGCCCGGCGTTGTTGTAGGTTATATCCAGGCGTCCGAACTCCTTTACCGCGCGGTCGATCATTCGCCTTGATGCCTTCCTCGCTGGTGACGTCAGTCTTCTGAAAGACCGCGCGGCCGCCGTTTTCCTTGCAATCGCGTACCGCCGCCGCGCCGCCGTCCTCGTTGAGGTCGGCGATCACGACGGCTGCGCCTTCACCCGCAAAGCGCACCGCCGTCGCCCGGCCCATCCCGCTCGCCGCGCCGGTAATCACCGCAACTTTGCCGTCTAGTCTGCCCATCGTGAAGGAGTCCTCCTGGCGTGCCGCCTGCCGGATAACCGGTGCAATTTCCGGTAAGCCCGGAGGCGCCATGATGGTATAATCACGGACTTATGTCGAAGGCACCAGTCGGAGGCCGGCGCTCGGCCGCCGCGATGGTACGAGCGGCTGAAGGCCTGCACGGCAGGCCTCCAGCCGCGCTGACCGACGCGGCCGGTATCGACGGCGACGCCGTCGATACGGCCGCTGCACCGCCGGCTTCGAGCGAAGCCGGCGCTGCAGAGCATGCCGCGGGCGCCGCGCCGGACGCGCCCTCGGGCGCGTCCGGCGCGGCGCCAGATCTCTCCCGCGACGACCTCGACGCCGGCGCGCAGGGCAACTTGGCGTTGCCCGCGGAGCGCCGGCGCTGGGATTCGCTGGTGAGCTATCCGGGCGACGTGGCCGCAGGCGGCGGCGCGCAGGGCGCGCCGCCGCCTGCGGCCACTGAAGCCTCGGCATCCGCCGGTGTACCGGCGGATGCGGAAGCGGCGGCGTCGTCGGCGGCGCGTCGCGCCGCCGACGACGCCGCGCTCGAGCGCAAGCTCGACGCCATCCCGGCGGAACCCGGCGTCTATCTGCTGCGCGAGCGGGCGAGCGCCAGGAGCGCCGGCCAGGGCCCTGGCAAGGTGCTCTACGTGGGCAAGGCCAAGTCGCTGCGCTCGCGTGTGCGCGCTTATTTTCGCGAGAGCGGCGACACGCGCTTCCAGGTGCGCTTCCTGATGAAGCGCGTCGGCGATTTCGACGTGCTCGTCGCGCGCAGCGAGAAAGAGGCGCTGATCCTCGAAAACAACCTGATCAAGCAGTACCGTCCGCGCTACAACATCCGGCTCAAGGACGACAAGTCGTATCTGAGCGCCAAGATGACCAACCATCCGTGGCCGCGCATCATGGTGACGCGCAAGATCGTGCGCGACGGCGGCAAATATTTTGGACCCTTCGGCTCGGCCGACGGACTGCGCGAGACGATCGACGTCATCCGCAAAGTCTTTCCGCTGCGCACCTGCTCGGATGGAGTTTTCCGCAACCGCGCGCGCCCGTGTATCGAGTATCAAATCAAGCGATGCCTGGGGCCGTGCTGTCTGCCTGTAGACCGCGCCGAGTACGAGGATCATCTGCACGCGGCGCAGATGCTGCTCGAAGGGCGCAATCTCGAAGTACTCAAGGAGTTGCGCGAAAGGATGCGCGGGCATGCCGATCGGCTGGAGTTCGAGGAGGCGGCGCGTTTGCGCGACCAGGTACGCGCGATCGAAAAGACCGTCGAGCGCCAGACCGTTCTTCATCACTGGGGTATCGACCAGGATGTCTTCGGGCTCTATCGCGAGGGGGGCTTTATCGAGGCGATCGTTCTGATGGTGCGCGGCGGCAAGCTGACCAGCACGCAAGGATGGAGTTTCCACGACCTCGAATTCGCCGACGAAGACATCCTCGCCGACCTGCTCACGCAATTTTACTCGGGCGCGCGGGTCGCGCCGGACGAGGTGATTGTGCCGGTCGCGCTGGAGGATGCCGACGTGCGCGCCGAGCTGCTTACCGAACGGCGCGGAAAAAAAGTCGAATTTCTGGTGCCGCAGCGCGGCGAAAAGTTGCGCCTGCTCGAGATGGCGATGGATAACGCGCGACAGAGTTTTGCCGCGCGCCGCGACAACGAGAACACGCGCGAGCGGATGCTCGAGGAGTTGCGCACGCGGCTCCATCTGCGCAACAGCCCCAAGCGCATCGAGTGTTACGACATCTCCAATCTGCAGGGCTCGATGGTGGTCGGATCGCAGGCGACCTTCGACGAGGGCGAACCGCGCAAGGATCTTTATCGGCGCTACCGCATTCGCACCGTCGAGGGCCAGGACGACTTCGCCAGCATGTACGAGGTGCTGAGCCGGCGCCTCAAGCGCGCGGCGGCCGAGGACGAATATCCCGACCTGTGGGTCATCGACGGCGGCAAAGGCCAACTTAATGTGGCAATTGAGGTGCTGCGGGAGGCGGGGCTGATCGATCAGATCGACGTCGTGTCGCTCGCCAAGCAGCATGTGCTGAACGATCCTCGCGAGCGCGCGGTGGTCAAATCCGAGGAACGCGTATTCCTGCCTAATCGCAAGGACCCGATCGTGCTGCCGCGGAATTCGACCGCGCTTTTCCTTTTGGTGCGCATCCGCGACGAGGCCCATCGTTTTGCGATCACTTACAACCGCGAATTGCGCCGGCGCTCGCGGCTGCGCTCGGTGCTCGACGATATCGAGGGTATCGGGCCGGTGCGGCGGCGCGCGCTGCTGCGCCATTTCGGGAGTCTCAAGCGGATTCGCGCGGCGAGTGCAGACGAGATCGCGGTGGTTAAAGGGATGAATCGCGACTTGGCGGCCGAGGTGCGGCGCTATCTGGATACGATGGGCGCGATGCTCGAGGAGCAGGAACGTGCCGAGACCGCTGAAGAAGACGCCGCCGTCGCCGCCGCCGACAGCGCCGCGGATGCCGGCGGTCAGATGGAATTCACAAGCGTCGCGAAGGCTACCGGCGGTCCTCCGGACGCCAACTAACAATAAAAGATTTTGGGAGGATCGCCTCGATGTGGCCGGCTCCCGGCGAAAAGAGTGGGTGAGTACCTGAGTAAATGGGCGAAGCTTCAGGAGCCCAGTGCAACGTCGATTGGTCGCTCCTTCAGAGCGCTCACCTTGAGCACTGAAAAGCCGATAACGTTCCCTTCTGCGTCGACCTTTTCCATCACCTGATCGTTGGCGGTTTCCCGGAAATAACCTTCCTTGCGTTCGAAGACTACCTCTAGATAATCGCCTTCGGAGTCGTACCAAACTTTTACGAGTTTGCGTTCCATAGCACGGTTCCCTTCTTCGGCTTGTCGGTCAGATAAGCGGTCAAGACGCAAGCATCGCCGGCTGCAACCTTCACGACTACACACACGAACTTATTCCCTACGCGTGTGCCTGAATAGAAGCGGTGATACAGGCGCGCTGCTCTACAGTGTCTGATCGTTCGCCACTGCCTTTGGAGGGACAACGCAAGGTGGTAAAGCGGCGGTCAGAAATGACCGCGATCGACTCCCGATCCGTGCGGAATATCCCGCGATCGGTGTCCATCATCCTGCCCGCGAGCGCATCGCGTAGCCATCGGTATCACAATGATGTGTGGAATCCTCGTCTGCGATTCGCGCCGGCCCGATGCGCACTGCCGCGGCGCCTGCCCCGAGCACGCCGGTCGCGGCGCTTGTCCGGCCGTCCGCGACGCCTTCCCCGTCGCGCGCGCCGCCCGCGGCGGCGCCGTTCTCGCCAAAACTGATTCTCGAAATCGCGCCCATCTATCTGGTCGCAGTCGCGATTCTCGCCGGCGACGCGCTTGGTGTATGCCGTTTCGCGGCGCCATTGTGGGCTGCCGCGATGCTCGCGATCGCAGCGACCGCGCTCTTCATGTGGCGCGCCGCATTCGCGGCAACCGCCGTGGCGATGCTCGCGATAGCCGCGGCCGGATCACTGGCGGCGCGTGACGCGGTCGTGCCGCCCCTCGCAGCGGGCAGTATCCGCAATTTTTCCGACGATACGAGGCTCACGCTGGAGGGGCGAATCAACCGCCCCTCGCAGGAATACCCCGACCGCGAATACATATTCGTCGATGTCGAACGCGCGAGACTTACCGCGTCCGGGCTTCGCCCCGCGAGCGGCACAGTTCGCGTGACGGTTGTCGGCGGACACTCGCGGATGCGGATCGGCGACGAGGTGCGCGTCACGGGCGTGCTGCGCTTTCCGCGTAACTTCGGCGACCCCGGCGAGTTCGATTACGTCGGATACCTGGCGCGCCAGGGAATTGCCGCGACGATGGTATTGAACATGAGCGAGCGCGCTCGGCTCGTCGCGATCGGCTATCGTCGCGAATTCCCGGCCTCGGAAATCGCCACGATGCGCGTGCGAATCGGCGGCTTCATCGACGCCAACCTGACCGGCGACGCGCGTGCCGAGATGCGCGCGCTGATTATCGGCGACCGCGGCGGTATCGGAGAGGCTCTGCGCCAACGGTTCGCGCTTACCGGACTCGCGCATATGCTGGTCATCTCCGGGCTTCATCTTGGGTTTGTCGCGGCTGCCGCGTTCAGCCTGTTGCGGTTGCTGATGATGCTGTTTCCGGGGTTGACGGCGCTTGGCTACGCGAACAAAGTCGCAGCGTTCGGGGCGGCGCTCGCCGCCAGCGCTTACGCCGCGATCGCGATGCCCCATGTCTCAACGGCGCGGGCGTTGGTGATGGTGCTCGCATACGCCCTGGCGGTGATCGCCGACCGCTCGCGCGCCTTGCTGGCGAGCCTCGCGCTGGCGGCGATCGTCATTTGCCTGATGATGCCGGGTTCGACCGCGGATATCGGGTTCCAGCTTTCATTCGCCTCGGTGCTCGCGATCGTGCTCGGGATGCGCCGGTTCGCGGCGTGGTGGAAACGGCGGATCGGAGCGCATCGGACCACCGACCATACACGCGGACGGACGCCGCGCGCGGTGGCGGCGATTGCGGGCTATGTCGCCGTTTCGTTCTGGGCGCTGGCGGGCGTCGCGCCGCTGACCGCATATCACTTCAACCAGTTCTCCGCGGTGGGACTGATCGCCAACTCGGTAGTCGTGCCGATCATGGCGATTGGCGGCGTGATTTGCGGATTATCCGCGTGCGCGATCGGAATGATCGCGCCGGCGCTAGGCGCGCCGCTGCTCGTCGCCGCCGGATGGTCGCTTGCGGCGGGGACGTATCTCGCCGGATGGTTCGCGCGATGGCCGGCTGCATATTTCCGAATTTTCACCCCGACGCCGCTGGAAATCGCAATCGCCTATGGATTCCTGCTCCTGTGGCTGACGAGGCCGATCGAACGCGCGGCGATAACCGTGTTGCCGGAATCCGCCGCGGCGCCTTTGGCGCGCTGGCGTCTCACGTGCTGCGCAATCCTGGCCGTGATGCTGGCCGCGGACGCGGGATGGTGGGCTCACGATCGATGGTTCACTCCCGGCCTGCGCGTAACGTTCCTTTCGGTTGGCGAGGGCGACGCCGCGGTGGTGCGTTTTGCAGGCGGGCGCGTGATGTTGATCGACGCGGGCGGCGCGTGGCCCGGAGGCTTCGACTTCGGCGAGCGGATCGTCGCGCGTTATCTGTGGGCCGAGAAAATTATGCGCGTCGATTACCTGGTGGTGAGCCATCCCGACCTCGACCACTTCGGCGGGATGGCGTTCGTGGCGCGCAACTTCTCACCCGGCGAGTTCTGGGTGACCGGCGCGGTCAAGCACGAGCCGATGTACATGGCGCTGCTCGCGGAGGTTGCCGCGGCAAAAATCCCGCTGCGCGTGGTGGATTCGGCGATGCGCCCGCTGGTGCTGGGAGGCGCGACGGTGCGATGTCTCGGTCCGGCTCCGGAGGAGGCCGAGCGCAGGGACAATGACCTCTCGATGGTGTTGCGGATCGCGCAAGGCCTTCAAAACAAGTTCCCGCAAAGCGTGCTCTTCACCGGCGATATCGAAGCCGCGGGCGAGCGCGCGCTGCTCGCGCGCACACCGGCCGCGATGCTCGCCGCTACGGTCCTCAAGGTGCCGCATCATGGCAGCCGCACGTCGTCGTCCAGCGCCTTTGTCGCGGCGGTACGGCCGCAGGTGGCGGTGCTGTCGCTCGGCTATCGCAATCCTTTCGGCTTCCCGGCGCCCGAGGTCGTCGAGCGCTATATCGCCGTGGGCGCGCGCGTGTTCAGGACCGACCGCAGCGGCGCGGTGAGCGTGGATTTCAGGGAAGGTTCGCCCCAACCTCCCATCACGTTGCGCGCGTACAACGCCGAGGCGAATTAGCTCCGCGATCTATTTTTTCACGGCCGGTCCGATGTCCTGGAGCGCCAGGCGTTCGCGGTCGAGGAATCCCGTCTTGCCGTATTTCCGCACCGACTCCTCGACCTCGCGCATCAGCTCAGCCGCCGGTTTTTCCAAATCCAACACCTGCCCGTACGGCTGCTTCGCCAGGAGTCCCGTGTTCCAATAAGTCTCGCAGCGGTTGCCCTCGGGGTCGTAGACGTAAATGCCGATGGCGTTACCGTGGGATAGAATCACGTCGAACCTGACGCCACGCTCTTTAAAGCGGCGATAAAATCCGAGCACGTCTTCCAGCGAGTCGCATCGAAATGAGACCTGCTGCACCACCCGCGCCTCCGCGCCGACGTTGCGCCCGCGGCACAGCAGCAGTTCGTGATGCTCCTCCTCGGGGCGCGCGCTCATAAATACCATCCCGAGTTCCGGGTCCTCGTCGGTCACGGTCAACCCGATGATGTCGCGATAGAAGGCCTTTTCTTTTTCGAGATCCTGGACGTGCAGACCGACGTGTCCAAGCCGTGCGACCGATGGCGTAGCCATAGCGCGTACCTCCGCCGGAGAATTGCGCGAAGTCTAGCGCATCGGCGGAAATTCGGGGTAACCAATTGGGAGACGGATAATCAAAGACGGATAAGATGAAGGCGCGCGCTTGCCGTCCTGGTGATCGGCGGTCCCGCGGGCGCCCTGGAGAGTATCGCGATGGAGAAGTCGAACGGCCCCAGCGGCTCGATGATTTCACGGCCAATCCCCAAAGGCGGAGAGCTGTTGCCGATGATCGGGCTGGGCACCTGGCAGACCTTCGATGTCGGGAATGACCCGGCCGCGCTGGAGAATCTCGTCGCGGTCCTGCAACTGTTCTTTGACGGCGGCGGCAAGGCGATCGACAGTTCGCCGATGTACGGACGGGCCGAAGCCGTGGTGGGCGATTTGCTCTCGAAGATGCACGCCGGCGATCGCGCGTTTCTCGCGACCAAGGTCTGGACCTCGGGCCGGAAGGAGGGAATCGGGCAGATGCGCCGCTCGGCCGAACTGCTGAAGACCCGTGTCATCGACCTGATGCAGATTCACAACCTGGTCGATTGGCGCACGCAACTCGCGACGCTCGGCAAAATGAAGGAAGCGGGGCAGGTGCGGTACATCGGGATTACCCATTACACCCCTTCCGGGTTCGGCGACCTCGCCGCGATCATCGAGCGCGAGGAAATCGACTTCGTGCAGTTGCCTTATTCAATCGATCAGCGGGATGCCGAAAAGCGGATGCTGCCGTTGGCGGCCGAACGCGGAGTTGCGGTGATGGTGAATCGTCCCTTCGGCGGGGGCGGCCTGTTCCGAAAAGTGCGCGGAAAGAGCCTGCCGCAATGGGCGGCGGAACTCGGATGCGCAAGCTGGGCACAGCTTTTTCTGAAATACATCGTTTCGCATCCGGCGGTGACCTGCGTGATTCCGGCAACCGCCGATACCGCGCATCTGAGCGACGATCTCAAAGCGGGCTGCGCTCCGATAGCCGACGCCGCGTCACGCCGCCGCATGGCGGAGTTCTGGGACGCGCCGTGAGCCGATGGCTCCCGCCGAATCGTCCCGGCGGAGTGTAGTTCATCGAATGCCAGCGCCGCTCACGGCCATTTCGCGCAGCGGGCCGCTTCTGAAATAATCGTCGCGTGGCCAAGCCAATAAGCGTTGAGGCAGTGCTCGAGGCGCTTGGCCGGGTGAACTATCCCGGCTACGCGACCGACGTCGTTTCGCTCGGAATTGTTGAAGCAGTCGAACCGCTGGAGTCCGCCGGGGGCTTCGCGGTGGTCGTCAGGCAGGTAAGCGGGAACGACCGCGTGATGCACGATCTGGCTGGCGCAATCAGCGCCACGCTCAAGCGCGACCTGGGCGTCGCGAGGGTCGAGCTTAAGCTGCGCAAGCTCGAGGCCGAGTTGGGCGAGAAGACCGGGCGCGTGCGCCTGGAGGGCACGCGCTACGTCGTCGCAGTGCTGAGCGGCAAGGGCGGAGTGGGCAAGTCGACGGTCGCGGTAAATCTCGCGATGGCGCTCAAGCGGCTCGGGATGACAGTGGGGCTGATGGACGCCGACGTTTACGGACCGTCGGTGCCGATGATGTTCGGAGTGGATGAGGAGCGGCCGCGCGGCGCCGGTGGGCAAAATTTCTACCCGGTCGAGCGCTATGGCGTGAAACTCATCTCGATGGGTTTTTTCCTGACCGACAAGTCGCCGGTCATCTGGCGCGGCCCGATGGTCATGGGCGCGGTGCGCCAGTTCCTCAAGGACACGCTGTGGGGCACCCAGGACTTTCTGATCGTCGACTTGCCGCCGGGAACCGGCGACGCGCAACTCACGCTGGCTCAGCAGGTAGCGCTGGACGGCGCGGTCATCGTCACCACCCCGCAGGATGTGGCGCTGCTCGACGCGACGCGAGCGGCGCGGATGCTGCACCAGTTGCATTGCCCGGTTATCGGCGTGGTCGAGAACATGAGCTACTTCATCTGCCCCGATTGCGGCGAGCGCGACGAATTGTTCGGCGCGGGCGGCGGCGGAAAGCTCGCGGTGGAAGAGGGCACGCGGGTGCTGGCCCAGATTCCGATCCATCTCGAGGTGCGCGCGGCGGGCGACGCCGGGATGCCGATCGTGTTGAAGGACCCGGAGCATCCCGCGAGCCGCGCCTTTATGGAACTCGCGCGCGGTGTGCTGGCGGCGATGCCCAAGGACTGACGGCGTGTAGACTTACGTGCGGTTTCGCCGCGATTGTTCGCTTCAAGACGCGTCGTTGCGCCCACGCGGGCAGTTGGACTTCGCCCGGCGGACGCTGACCTATCGATAAGCTGTGGGGAACCGGGTCCGGGGCAATTTACTTTGATGCCGCGCTCCGATAGATACACAGAGCACTATCAGTTCCGCTTATCTTTAGGGGCGACCGATATGGGTCGCGCCCGAACATTATTGGTGGGCGATGGGGTGAGTTGAAAAGAGGGATATGGCGAAAATTCGAGTAGCAATCGTCGGAGTGGGTAACTGCGCATCCTCATTGCTCCAAGGCATCGAGTACTACCAGCATACCCCTGCGAAGGCGCAATCCGGTTCTATCGGCCTGATGCACTACGACCTCGCCGGCTACAAACCGGGCGATATCGAAGTCGCTTGCGCGTTCGACATCGATTCGCGCAAGGTCGGCCGGCCGCTCGAGGACGCCTGCTTCGCGCTCCCCAACAATACTATCACCATCTGGCGCGACCTGCCGCAGTACGGTGTTACCGTCGACATGGGTGAGATTCACGACGGCATCGCCGAGCACATGTCCCAATACCCGCCCGAGTGCACCTTTTTGCCGGCGGACGAGAAGCCCGTCGACATCGAGCGCCGCCTGCGCGAGAGCGGCGCCGAGGTGATGCTGTGTTACCTGCCGGTGGGCAGCCAGAAAGCGGTCGAGCGCTACGCGCGGGCCTGTCTGGCGACGGGCGTCAGCCTGCTCAACTGTATGCCGGTCTTCATCGTGTCCAACGAGAAGTGGGCGGCCGAGTTCACCGAGCGCAAGATTCCGGTGGTCGGCGATGACGTCAAGTCGCAACTCGGCTCGACCATCCTGCATCGCACCATCATGAAGCTGTTTGCCGACCGCGGGATCAAGGTGCGGCACACCTACCAGCTAAACACCGGCGGCAATACCGACTTCCTCAACATGTTGGACCGCTCGCGGCTGGGCTCCAAGCGCAAGTCCAAGACCGAGGCCGTGCAGAGCGTGATGCCCGAGCGGCTGCCCGACGCCGACGTGCATATCGGCCCGTCGGACTACGTCGCCTGGCAGCGCGACAACAAGGTCTGCTTCCTGCGTATCGAGGGCGAAGGCTTCGCCGGAATTCCGATCGAGTTGGAGCTCAGGATGTCGGTGCAGGACTCGCCGAATTCCGGCGGCGTGGTGATCGACGCGATTCGATGCCTGCGCCTCGCGCGCGATCGCAAAATTGGCGGACCGCTTTACTCGATCGCGGCGTACACGATGAAGCATCCGCCGCGCCAGATAGCCGACGATATCGCGCGCGAGCGGGTCGAGAAGTTTATCAGCGGCGAGATCGAACGCTAATCGCGCGATTGACCCGGCGCCGGGGCCGTACGCTCTCGCGGTCTCATCGCGTCAGAATCCGATGAGCGCCTCCAGCGACCCGATAGGCGGTCTACTTCGGAATACGCCCGTGAGGCGCGCCAAAGCTCTTTCTCCGGCGCCCGCCAACGCCGTAGAATCGGTCTCACGATGAGCGCGCTAAAGGACAAGACGATCGTGGTCGGTGTATGCGGCGGAATCGCCGCCTACAAGACCGCCGAACTGGTGCGATTGCTGACCGGCCAGCAGGCGCGGGTGCGAGTGATGATGTCGCGCAACGCCGCCGAGTTCATCACGCCGCTCACGCTTCAGACGCTGAGCGCCGGTCCGGTCGCGACCGACACTTTCAGCCTGACCGAGGAATCCGAGATCGGGCATATCCGGCTCGCCGACACCGCGGACGCGATTGTGATAGCGCCCGCCAGCGCCGACGTCATCGCCAAGGCTGCGGTCGGAATTGCCGACGATATCGTGACCACGGTCCTGCTCGCCGCCCAATGCCCGATAGCTTTCGCCCCCGCGATGAACGTCCACATGTACGCGCATCCAACCGTGGTCGAGAATCTGGCGCGGTTGAAGGCGCGCGGCGTGACGGTCGTCGAGCCCGACTCTGGCGATCTGGCCTGCGGTTATCAGGGCAAGGGACGGCTACCGGACCCCGCGGCGATAGTCCAGGAGGTCGAGCGGATGATCTCGCCCCATGACCTCGCCCTGGAACGTATCCTGGTGACGGCCGGACCAACCCAGGAGATGATCGATCCGGTGCGCTTCGTTTCCAATCGATCGACCGGAAAGATGGGCTTTGCGATTGCGCGCGCGGCCTGGCGGCGCGGCGCGAGCGTTCGACTGGTGGCCGGGCCCTCCCCGCTCGGCACGCCATATGGCGCCGAGCGAATCGATACCATCAGCGCGGCCGAAATGCTGAACGCGACCGCGCGAAACTTTCCCTGGAGCACAGCGCTGGTGATGGCGGCGGCGGTAGCGGATTTTCGTCCCGCGCATCAGGCGCCCCATAAGATCAAGAAAAACTCTCGCGGGATGACGCTGGAGCTGGAGGGGATTGCGGACGAGATGCCGCGGCTGAGCGCGCGCAAGGGTTCGCGTATCGTGATAGGTTTCGCCGCCGAGACCCAGGGCCTTGAGGAAAATGCCACCGACAAACTGCGGCGCAAGCGCCTCGACTTGATTGTCGCCAACGACGTGTCACGGAGCGACGCCGGTTTCGCCGTCGATACCAACATCGTGACCATCATTGGCGACGACGGGCGGGCAGTCGAGTATCCCAAGCTCAGCAAGGACGAAGTCGCCGACGTCATCCTCGACAGGCTCCTGGCCCTGAGGGCCGCTAAATCCAGCCGTCGTACGCTGCGCGCGGTACGCTAGACGATCACGCGGTTTCGCTAAAACTTTGTCAACAACTCCGTGAGCCGGGAGTGGAAAAGATCATCCCGGTTTTCCTGCGTAACTGTTGGCGGCTGCCGACGAATAGCGTAAAACACCATACAATGCCTTTGCCGCGGGGGTTGCCCTTGATAACCGAGAATCTACTCGTGACTGTCAGGTCTGTCCTCCGCCATTTAGCGCACCCTCGAGGGGTCGATAGAATCCATCCCAGCCGACAGTCGGCCATCGGGCAAATCGGGCGATTTCATCCCGTCCTGCTGAATCTGCTGCTGCTGTTCGGCGTAATACTGTACGCCTCCGAGGTCTGCGCCTCCTCGAAAACCCCCCAGCCAAAAATGCCTACGGAACAGCAGTTCCTTCAGGGCCAAATCCATGCGCTGCGCCCGCAGCGTTCGACCAGGGAGATGCCGGTTTCCATCGAGGGCCGTACTCTGGTCCACAACTCGAAGACTGACACCTACACCATCACCGGCGACGCGAGACTACAGCAGGGCCCGACCACGATAACGGCGGACCAAATCGTCTTGCAGCAGCGCTATCATGGCACCGCCACAGGCCACGTCCACGTGGTCGATCCGACCTCGAACATTCGAGCAAGCAAAGCCTGGTTCGATATGCACAACGAGACCGTCAGGCTTCTCGATGCGCGCGTGTTCGCGCTCAACAACAATTATTATTTGACAGGAAAAGAGATACGTAAATTTCCCAGCCAGCACTATAAGGCTACCGACGCTTCGATCACGACCTGCCTGGATGATCCCAAGCGCCCCGATTGGAGCATATCGGCTAAGGAAATCGATGTTCATCTTGGCGGTACGGCCAAAGCGCACGATGCCTACTTTGATGTCATGGGCCAACCGATAGTTCCGGTCCCCTTTGTCGAATTCAACACGAACAGCGACCGGCACACTGGCTTTCTTACTCCGCGATACGGCTATTCGAGCTTAAATGGCGCGACATATTTGCAGCCCTATTTTCTCGATATCAGCAGAAGCCAGGACATGACCGCCCAATTCGACGTCGAAAGCTCGACGCGTATCGGCGGGCAACTCGAATACCGCCTGGTGAATGGCGAGAAAGATCATCTTTTCATCACTGCGAGCTACTTCAACGAATCCATCCGCTCTGAATCAAATCGCCAAAGCGACCTGGTTGACCCGCAGATCGCCGACCCGAACATACCGATCAATCGCTGGGGTTTCGTGGGTCTAATGCAGCAGTACCTCACGCCGAGTCTGTTCGCATACGCCAATTTGACTTATGGCAGCGACAGCTTGTTTTTCAGAGAAATCCCAAGCGCCGGCCTCTCGCACGATTATGGTTTGAACAGTGCCTCGTGGGAGACAGATCGCGTGGCGATGTCGAATTTCGGGTTGTTCCAGGAATTCCATGACAGCTACCTGCAGATGGAAGGAGTGTGGAACCAGGACCTGATTCAGCCCCAGAGCTTCGCCCTACAGACCCTGCCGAAGCTGCTGTGGAGCGGCTTCCAGGGACTGGATGGTGGGTTGGCTTATCTCGATTATGACGCCTCCTATGTGAACTACTGGAGAGAACAGGGTATCGACGGTTCGAGGGTTGACCTGAATCCTCGTCTTACCGTGCCTTGGATGTGGAGTCGCTATTTGGACGGCTGGGCGACGGCGGGCGTCGACGCGGCCGCTTATGACGTTTCGGGGCATCAGGTGAATGTGATCCCTGTGGGAACGCAGGGTCTGACTTACAACAACGGCCTCTCGTTGGGTGGATTGGCCCCGGGTGGCTTGATGGCTCGTGCCATTCCCTATACGAACCTGGGGGTCCGGAGCGCGCTGGTAGACAGTTTAGAACTTGATAAGTTCGGCTTACGTAAGATCGAAACCCTGATTCAGCCATTCGGGCAGTACAGTTATGTTCCCAGCATCAACCAGAGCCAGTTTCCGATTTTCGACAGTGTTGACCGATGGAATCGCCGCAGTCTGCTCGATTATGGCGTAAGTCTCAGGATCTTCGGTCAATCGGAAACCCAGGAATCCAGCACGAGCCTAGGTCAGCGAATTTTGAGCATGATAGGCCCGAGCTTCAAGGGCGCAAACGGCGCCACCGCGGAGCTTGTGCGCCTGAGCGTGGAACAGGCCTACGACACGGCTCACGCGGTGGATAACGACGGCGGATCTCATCTCTCGGATGTCGCTCTCCAGGGAACGCTCTTCCCAACCAGCATTTTATCGGCCGCCTCAACAGTCGACTACAGCCCGCGCGCTGGGCAGGGCCTGGACGCGTTCAACTTCTCTCTGTCTTTTCAACCACCGGGGCAAACCTCTCCAAGCGTCTATACTGGGCGAGCCTTGCAGGGATCGTTTATGCAGCTGGCGTACACTTACGCCGCGCCGAACGCAGTGCTGATAAATACCAGCAAATCCGTGAACTCTCTCAGCGCGGTCTCATTTGAAACCTATCTGGGCTTGTTCAACCGCGCGGGAGTTTTCTTCGCGCCTGTATACGACCTGGCACAGTCGCGTATGCTGTCGAGTGTTTACGGGCTTCGACTGAAATCCTCTTGTGACTGCTGGTATGCCGACCTGGCTATCGATGATACTTACTATCCGAATAACACGAGCTACATTTTCCAGATTACTCTTTCCGGGCTGGGCTCGTTGGGCAGCGGATCTCCATTTGGCAGCAATCCATTCCAGCTCATGGGACTGGTGCCGAGCCGCTCAATAGTCGCGCCGTCGGACACGATTGAAAGACAGCCAACTTCTAACTAGGGTCTGCGGACCGCGCACGGCAGAGCGAGAACGCGCCAGTCAGCAGACGGTGATAAAGTCTCAATGAGCAGGTGTAGAGCTGGTACGGTGTCCTGGCCGTGGTCCATCATCCGATTGATGTACCTGCCCCTGATGTATTTCGCCCTTGCGAGTGTTGCGATAGAGGGCTGTTCGCTGCACTTCGCCGACAACGGTAGTGCGCTGCCCAGCTCGGCGAAAACGATTTATGTCGAGACCTTCGAGAACCTGACCTACGTTTCCGGTGTCAACAACCAGTTCATGCGCTACATGAAGGACACCATCTCGCAGCGCGGAAGATTGGTGGTGGTGGACGATCCGACGCAGGCGGATCTGTTGCTTTCTGGAAGAATAATTTACGACGTTACACAGCCGGCGAGCTTAAGCGGTGTATCCGAACCGCTGAGCTACGGTAACACCATGATGGTTGCAGCTACGCTTACCGATCGGCGAACCAAGGCGATTTTATGGAGCACCAGAGGCATTGGTGCTTCGTCGCAGGCTTCCGTGGTGGCGCAAGCTATCGTGCCTACTACCCCGCAGTTCCTGAAACAGAACCTTCGCGGTCCCGACATACTTAATATGACAGATATGCAGGTGGCGGCGACGCAGCAGACCGTAGCCAGGGGCAATATGATGCAGTCGATGGCGTCCGAACTATATGTGGATATGACCTGGGGACTTTGAGCCGCTACTGCGTGAGGCCGAGCGGCGGACCCGCGGCGGACTCAGATAAAATGGGCGCACGAGCCGGCGGCGAGGCGGTTAAGCCACCGCCGCCGACTGGCGCAAAACACTCGCGGATTCCTGATTAGAGCTTCGGCGCAATCTCCCTGCCGAACACCCGAATCGCCTCTTTGACCCGTTCGTGCGAGGGACCGCCCGGATGGCGCATGCGGAGGACCAAGTAGTCGGGTTGAACTTCCTCCCGCCACATCTGTAGTTGGGCCAGGCAATCCTTGGGCGAGCCGACAATTAGCCGGTTGGGTGAGGCGACGTCGAAAGTCCAGTCGTCTTCCGACTTGATTTTGTCGATCACCTCGTCGGGTGCGTAACCGTTATTGCGGTAGTAGAATTTGTGCGTGTACATCAGCGGCTCGCTCTCGCGGCGCGCCGAATCCATCGAATCGGACACCAACATGTCGCGCATCAGCACCAGGTAGGGCTTCTTGCCGTGCTTCTTGCACTCGGAGCGATAGAGATCGGCGAAACGCTTGATCACTTTCACGTGTTCGAGTGGCGAGGTTATCCATCCGTCCGAAATCCGCGCCACGCGCTTAATCCCGATGTCGCTCCACGCCGCCATCCAGATTGGCGGCCGCGGCTTCTGGAAGGGCTTGGGCGTAATCATCACGTCGTCGAGGTGATAGAACTTGCCATGATAGGAGAAGCGCTCCTCCTCCCAGCATTTCTTGAGCACTTCGACGCCTTCTTCGCTGCGCCCGGCGCGCTCCTTGATTGAAAGGCCGAAGGCCCCGAAATCGCGGTCCTGGTAACCGACTCCGACGCTCAGGATCATACGGCCGCCGGTTATCTGATCGACGATCGCGGCGTCTTCGGCCGCGTGCACCGGATGCCACAGCGGAATCAGCGTAACGCAGGTGCCGACCTTGATTTTCTTGGTGCACACCCCCACCATTCCGGCCATCAGGATGACGTTGGGGATGTAACAGTCCTCCTGCTGATGGTGTTCGCTGAACAGGCAGCTATCGAATCCGCTTTCTTCCGCAACCTGCGCTTCGACGATTGCCTCGCGCAGGACGCCCCCGATGTTCGCGCCGTTCGGTGGGTCCTGCGTACATGGGAAATAGCCGACTTTCATGATTTTTCCTCCCGGATGTTGAGTTTCTCGATTCAGCTTCGACTGCCCCGGACAAATGAAGAGCGAGCGCGCAGCCCGTCGCGGCGCGCCCGATTGCAAGCCCTATTTGTTTTCAGAGTGGAGCACGCCCTGGCTCTGTAGCCTGGCGATCTCGGCGTCACTCAGGCCGAGTTGTTCCCGCAACACGCCGGCGCCGTGTTCGCCCAAAAGCGGCGCTCTGATCTCGAGCGCTTCGGGAAAGGCCGAGAATTTGAGCGGAAACCCGGGAATCATCACCTCGCCCAGGATTGGGTCGGATACCGTGCGGATCATGTTGCGCGCCTTGTAATGCGGATGGCTCACCGTTTCGACGACGGTCATTACCGGCGCCGCGGCGACACGATGCTCTTCGAGAACTTTCAGCACGGCCTCGTTGGAGGGCTGCGCCTGCATCCAGGCCTCGACGATCGCGGCCAGTTCGTAGCGGTTCTTTGCGCGGTCGCGCATCGTGGCGAAGCGCGGGTCTTCGATCAGTTCCGGCTGGCTCATCGCGCGGGCCATCGCCGGCCATTGCCGGTCGAGCACCAGGATCACGATGTAGCCGTCCGGACCCTTGAACGAGCCGCATGGACTTACCAGCGCGTGTTGCGAGCCCATCCGCTTCGGTACGAACTCGCCGTTGGTCGTCGCCCATACCTGGATGTTCGCTTCGTGCATGTGGTACAGCGAGTCGACCATCGCGATGTCGATGTACTGCCCGACGCCGGACCGCTCGCGATAGAAGAGCGCGTAGCCGATGGCTGAGAAGGCGTGCACGCCCGATGACACATCGCCGATGCCCAGCCCGACGAACATCGGCGGCCCATTCGGATCGCCCGTCATGTGCATCAACCCCGAGAAGGCCTGCGCGATGAAATCGTAGCCGACCTTGTGCGAAAGCGGACCGCTGCGCCCGAAGGCCGAGATCGACGCCATGATGACGCGCGGGTTGAGTTTGCTCAGCGAGGCGTAATCGAGACCGCGCTTTTCCATCACTCCCGGCCCGTAGTTCTCGATCACCACGTCGGCCTTTTTCGCGAGTTCGCGCAAAAGCTCGATCGACTCGGGTTTGGCGAAGTCCAGGCAGAGGCTCTGCTTGCCACGGTTCTGCTGGACGAAGTACGCGCTGCGTCCATTGCGCACTGCGGGCAGTAGCCGCGCCGGGTCGCCCATCGGCGCTTGCTCGACCTTGACGATCTCGGCGCCCATCTCGGCCATGAAGCGCGTTACGGTCGGGCCTGCGAGGTACTGGGTAAAATCCAGCACGCGCACGCCGTTCAACATGTGAGGGCGATGTTTGTCGCTGCTTTCCATAGTGGGATCCCCTGCCGCAATGGTGCCAGCGTCGCCGTGATAACACCGATGGCGCGTTTACCACAAGCGGACGCGTCAGATGGAAGCGATTCTCGAAGAATTTGCGGGGCTTGATCGCCGGTCAGGAAGGCTTGGCCCGGCCGCCGAACGGCACCTGGCACAGATGGGTATGCAGCTCTTCGACGGTCGTGTTGGCGAGCTGACGCGCCGCGCGCCGGGTCTCGGGCCCCATCCTCGCAAGGCGCTGGAGAGTGTGCCGCGCGCGCCGGGCATTGCGGAGCGCCCGCTGACCCATCGGATCGAATCGGCAGACTGGGGCCTCATCGCCGTCCCGGAGCACTCCGTCGATCGCCGAGCACGAGGCGGAGCAATAGACCTCAACGTCCTGGCGATCGGCCGCCGTGACTCGACCGATCGCCAGGATCACGCGATTCCATTGGCGAATCCGGCGTATCCCGCCTTCGAAGATGCGTTTTTGAGCGCGGAAGGGCAGCAACGGCGAGTCAATCTGCTGACTGAGCTTCGAGTCGAGCTCGCTGAAGTCGATAGCCATCAACTTCACCAGAGTTTCGCGATATGACGCATCGTGCATCGAATCGAAACGCGCTTCGTTCAGGATGTGGCCGGCCATTGCGGAATTGAAGCGTCCGACCCAGCGCGTCGGCAGGTAGAAGTTGTGCGCCACCACGTCGGCGCCAAGATGGGCCAGGTAGCCGAGCGCGAAAGCCCGTTCTTCGCTGCCGTGGGCAGCGGCGAGCAGCCCGAACCCGGTCGACCAGTTATGCGAATGACGCCGGAGGCGGCTCTGAAAGCGGCGGCCCTGTACTATATCCGGGGCGAGCGAGCCGTACAGGAAAGCGTCGGGCATCGAGAGTAGGATGGCTTGAAGCGGCTGGTCCAGGGTGCTAACGCTCGCAAGCACCTGCGCTCCGAGCGCGATATGAGTGATGGGACCCCAGGCGAAAGCCGGCGCAGCGCTGAGCGCTATGAAGCTGACTATGAAGGCGATTACACCGGCTATGATCATGGGTGCGGCCGCCTTTGCCGCTGGTCTGCTGGATTGATGTTATGAGCCGCGACCTTACCGCACCAGATCAACGCCGCCTGATACTCGATTCGGTTCGCGATTACCTGGAGCAATTGTCTGAAGAGGGCCTTGAGGGGCTGCCCGCGACCTTGCAGGTACGCATCCCGGCTCCGAAAGCCGCCACGCCCGCCGCGAAGCCGGGTGCCCCTGCGGTGCCGGCGGCTGCGCCTGGCGGCGAGTCGCCGCGCGCCGCCGTTTCGTCATCCCGTTCCGCGCCCGCGCCGATGGAGTTGCTCTCGCGCTATCCGGGTCTCGAGAAAACCGCGACGCTGGAGGATCTCAGCGGGTTCATCGGTGATTGCAAGCGCTGCAAGCTTGCGCCGTTGCGCACTCATCTGGTTTTCGGTGTCGGCAATCCGCAGGCCGATCTGATGTTCGTCGGCGAGGCGCCGGGGGCCGATGAAGACGCCCGCGGCGAGCCGTTCGTGGGGCGCGCAGGGCAGCTACTGACCGACATAATCGAGCGCGGGATGGGCCTTCGCCGCGCCGACGTGTACATCTGCAACGTTATCAAGTGCCGGCCGCCTGACAACCGCAATCCCGAACCCGACGAGGTTGCCGCATGCGAGCCTTTCCTGATGCGTCAAATCGACCTCGTGCGTCCGCGCGCGATCGTCGGGCTTGGGACCTTTGCGGTGCAGGCGCTGCTCAAGGTTAAGACGCCAATAAGCCGGCTGCGCGGTAACTGGCAGGAAGTGCGCGGCGTCAAGCTGATGCCGACGTTTCATCCGGCCTACCTGTTGCGCAGTCCCGGTGAAAAGCGGGTGGTATGGCAAGACATCCAGGAAGTGATGAAGCTGCTCGGGCTCGAGATTCCGGCGCGCGGGAGCCCGCGATAACGCCGTGAGACAGTGAAGCAGTGAAACAGTGAGAAAGTAAGACGGTGAAAAAGTGAGACAGCGCGGCGCCCACGGAGCGTCCGCAGCACGCGTATTACCGATCTTGTGCGTGCTCATGCTCAGTGGCCTCGTCGGCGCGGCCGATGAACGCGACGGTACCGCGCCTCAGATGAGCGCGGTGGCGACCGCCAGCGCGGTCGCCACTGCCGCCGCAGTTCCTTCAACAGTCGGTGCGGCGGTGCCATGGGTCTGCCTGTTGAAGGTCGACGGGTCGATCAATCCGGCCGTCGCCGCGTATATCGAAGACGGTATAGGCTACGCCAACTCGGCACACGCCGCCGCGCTGGTGATCGAGCTCGACACGCCAGGCGGCCTGCTCGGCTCCGCGCAACGCATCGTCAAGGCCCTGCTCAACGCGCCCCTTCCGACCATCGTCTACGTTTCGCCCTCGGGCGCCAGCGCGGCTTCCGCGGGCACCTTTATCACTGAGGCGGCGGCGATCGCCGCGATGGCTCCCGGGACTACGATTGGCGCGGCTCATCCGGTCGGAGAAGGCGGCAGCGAGATCAAGGGGGTGGTCGGGACGAAGATCGAGAACTACACCGCCTCGTTTGCCGGCAGTATCGCGCGAGAGCGCGGCCGCAACCAGCAATGGGTCGAGCAGGCGGTCCGCGAAAGCGCGACCATCAGCGAAGCCGAGGCGCTCAAACGTCACGTGATCGACATCATCGCGCCCGACCTGGGAAGTCTCCTCGCGCAGGCTTCGGGCCGCGAAGTAACGGTCGGTGGCCGCATCGTCAAACTGGAGCTGGCCGGCGCCGTGATTCGCCGTTCGCGGATGACGATGGGACAGGCGGTGCTAAACGTGCTCGCCGACCCGAACATCGTCTACCTGCTGATGCTCGCGGGGATCGTCGGGATCTATTTCGAGTTCAGCCATCCCGGCATCTACCTGCCAGGCGTGGTCGGCGCGATTTGCCTGTTGCTCGCGCTCGGGTCGTTCGAGATCCTGCCAATCAATCTGACCGGGTTCCTCCTCTTGCTGTTCGGGATCGGGATGCTGATGGCCGAGGTCTTCGTCACCAGCTACGGCGTGCTGGGTATCGGCGGAGTGATCGCTTTCATAATCGGCTCGCTGTTTCTAATCGACAGTTCGCAAACCAATCTCGAGGTGAACCGCGGTATGATTGCGGGCGCGGCCATCGCGATGAGCGCGATCATTCTGGGCCTCGGCTGGATCGTCTTGCGCGAGCGGCATCGGCGACCCACGACCGGGAGCGAGGGGATGGTCGGCGAAGTCGGCGAAGTGCGCGAGGCGATCACGCCGGGTGCGCCGGGCCGCGTCTTCGTGCATGGCGAGCTTTGGCGCGCGGCGAGCGCCCAGGCGCTTGGGGTCGGGGCGCGCGCGCGTGTGACCGCGGTGCGCGGGCTGGAGATCGAGGTGCGCGGCGAATCGTAACACCGGTTCATGCAAACATTTGCCAAGCGGTGGACCGCGCCGATGAGGCGGTCTAACCAGTGAAGCGGTGGAGCGGCGAAACAGTGATTCTAGCGCGGGGAGGCCTATGGCAACGGCAATCGGAGTAATCATCGTGTTCGGTGTGCTGATCGTGCTCAGCGCACTCAAGGTGCTCAACGAGTACGAACGCGCAGTGGTGTTTCGCCTCGGCCGGCTCACTCCGTTCCGGGGGCCGGGGATAATTTTCGTCATCCCGGTCCTCGAGCGCGCGGTGCGGATCGATCTGCGCGTGGTGACGCTCGACATCGCGCCCCAGGACGTGATCACCCGCGACAACGTCTCGATAAAAGTCAGCGCCGTGCTCTACTTTCGCGTGCTCGACCCGTCGCGCGCCGTGACCGAGGTCGCCAACTATCTGTTTGCCACCACCCAGCTTGCGCAAACCACGCTGCGTTCGGTGGGCGGCCAAACCGAACTCGACGAGTTACTGGCCCAGCGTGACAAGCTCAACGCGCGCATCCAGGAGATCGTCGACGCACAGACCGAGCCGTGGGGCGTCAAGGTGACGCTGGTCGAGCTCAAGAATATCGATCTGCCGCAGGACATGCAGCGCGCGATCGCGGCGCAAGCCGAAGCCGAGCGCGAGCGGCGCGCCAAGGTGATCGCGGCGGAAGGCGAGTTCCAGGCGGCGCAGCGGCTGGCCGAGGCCGCCGAGATCATGAACAAGAGCCCGGTGACGCTTCAGCTTCGCTACCTGCAAACGCTGAAGGAGATCGCGTCCGAAAACAATTCAACCACGATCTTTCCGATTCCGATCGATCTGTTCGAGCCTTTTTTGAACTTGCGCCGCGCCGCCAGTAAACCTGAGGGCGACGGCACGAAATCCTGATCGAAAATCTTTAAATAAGTCCCAAGGGATTAAAGAGACATGGGGGCCGTACGTCTGCGATGGGCAAGCTGATAATGGTTCGTCACGGCGAGAGCGAGGGCAATCGCGAGCGCCGCTTTACCACCACTCCGGATGCGCCGCTGACCGATCTGGGACGCGAACAGGCCGCCCAGGCGGCCCGCCGGATCGCGCGGCTGTTTCATCCGAGCCTCGTCATCACCAGCCCCTACGCGCGGGCGCGCGAGACCGGCGAAATAATTGCCGCGGCGCTGCGACTGCCGGTCGAGGTCGAGGACGGCATCTACGAACGCCATTTCGGTTACCTGCGAGGACAGCCCTACGAAGCGGTGCGCGACGATCCGACGTTCGAAACCGAGAAAACGTGGCTATGGCGGCCCGAGGGTGGCGAGAGCTATGAAGACGTGCGCGTGCGCGTGGCGCCCATCCTGGAGCGGCTGGCAGCGCGCGCCGGCGACGATGAACTTATCGTCGTCAGCCACGGCGGCGTGATGCTGACCTGCTGGGCGCATCTGGTTGGACATTGGGAGGACACGTACGTGCCGCCCAATTGCGGAATCGTGCTCGTGGAATACGAAAACGGAAGTTTCCGGCCTCCGCGAATCGTCGAAGACTGAGCGCCGAGTTTTCTTTCGGCGCTTCTTCGTCTCGCGTCTTTTTCCGATCTCCTACAACTTGCGAGCGATCGTCAGTCCGTCCGAGATGGGTAGCATCACGAGTTCCACCCGCTTGTCGGTAACCGCGAAATCATTGAAGGCGCGGATCGCCTTGGTGTCGTCGGTCTGATCCTTTTCGTCGAGCACCGCCCCGGACCAGATCACGTTGTCGACCAGGATCAATCCACCCGCCCGCGTGCGGCGGAGCACTTCCTCGTAGTAGTGGCGATAGTTGGTCTTGTCGGCGTCGATGAAGGTGAAGTCGAGAGCCTCGCCGGACGGTAGCGCGCGCAACGTGTCGAGCGCGGGCGCGATCTTGAGGGTTATTCTGCCGGCGACGCCCGCCTGCTCCCAGTATCGCCGCGCGATCGCTGTCCACTCTTCGCTCACGTCGCAACAGAGCAGGCTGCCGTCGGCCGGGAGTCCCCGAGCGATGCAGATCGCGCTGTAGCCGGTAAACGTGCCGACTTCGATCGCGTGCCGCGCGCCGATAGCACGCGCGAGCAGGGTCATGAAGGTCCCTTGCTCGGGCGCGATTTGCATTCCGGCTCGCCGCCCCAACTTTTCCTGGGTTTCTCGCACCAGTTCCTGCAAAACCGGGTCGCTATTGTGCCCGTGCGCGAGCAGGTAGTCGTAGAGCTTGTTGTCGAGGGTCAGATATTTTCCGCTTGGCGTCATGCTCTCAATTTTAGCATTGGCGTGGCGAGATCGCATGCGGCGACCGCATCGCGCCTCCGCGATCTGATCAAAGAGAGGGACTAAAGGCCCATCGATTGAAGCTCGCGGCGGATGCGTTCGGGATGAGTCGCGCCCCAGTAGACCCGGCCGCATCGCGGACAGCGGGTGAAGCGCTGCTGGCTCGCATAGACGAAGGGCGGCACGCGGCGTGCGACGGTGTCGCGGCCGGCGTCGATCAGCCGTTCGTTGCAGTGCGAGCATCGGGTGAAAGCTCCACGGCGCGGATCGAAAGGAAAGCGCACGAGCACTGCGCGAAGCTGGTCCCGGAACAGATTATCTTCGAGGTACAGAGCATCAGGCGCCGTACGCAAACGCTTGTCGCGCGTCAGCGTTATTCGGCCTTCCGCTCGCGCTTGTCCGAGCAGCTTGTGGCCCTCCAGCGATGGATCGAATAGCACGTCGGCGCCGAGCAACCGGAGCCATCGCGCGAGCCGCGCGAGCATCCGGTCTGCGGCGAATTTCGGCATGGATTGCGAATCCTCTCTGACCAATTCGTCCATCGCGTGCCGATGTAGTATAGCAGGCCTGGGAGAACACGAGCCGTTCCCGAGACGGTCCGCTTGAGACCGGTATTTGTGATATTGAAGCATCGCTTGAAGTCGAAGAACGGCAGACAGCAGGGATAAATCACTCGGAGAAAAGAGGCCGATGAAGGAAGAGCGAGTCACGTTCAAGTCCGGAGATCTCACGCTCGAAGGGATGATTGCTTACCCCGACGGCGCCGGGCCGCATCGCGGGGCCGTCGTGTGCCATCCTCATCCGCTCTACGGCGGCTCGATGTACAACAACGTGGTCGATGCCGCGCTGGAGGCTTTGCACGGGCGTGGCTTCGCGACTTTGCGTTTCAATTTTCGCGGTGTCGGCCAGAGCGAGGGCGAGTTCGACAACGGCAGGGGCGAGGCCGACGATGCTCTCGCGGCGATCCGGTTTCTTACCACGCAAAAAGGAGTGCGCGACGCCGACGCAATACTTGCCGGGTATTCCTTCGGCGCGATTACGGCGCTGCGGGCGGCACCGGGCGCCGCGGAGGTTACGGCGATTGTGACGGTTGGGTTGCCCTTGGGTATGGTTGATTCGGCGGCGCTCGGCACGATCACGAAGCCCATCGTTCTGCTCGCGGGCGACCAGGATTCGTATTGTCCCGTGAACGATCTGGCGGCCTTGGCCGAGCGGATAGGACCTTCAGCGCAACTGAAAATTATCCCTGACGCCGATCATTTTTTTGGCGGCCGCGAGCACGAAATTACCGCCGCTCTCGCCGAGGCGCTCGCGGCCCTGTAGCCACTGGAGGAACGTCCGCGGCGATTTCGGTCGGCTGCCGGCAGGCTGATGTCCCGAGGCGCCTGCCTGGAGGAACGATGTGCCCGAAGAAATAGAAATCGACACCGACAAGCTCCACGAAGAGATTCACGAAGAGGTGGAGCGCGAGGGCGGCTCGATGCTCAAGGCGATCGCCTTGACCACGGCGCTATTCGCGGCCTTGGCGGCGGTGGCGGCATTGCGCGCGGGCGGCACCGTCAACGAAGCATTGGTGTTGAAAACCGAGGCGACCAGGCTGCAGGCCGAGGCTTCCGATCAGTGGACAGCCTACCAGGCGAAGGGGATTAAATCCGCGATCCAGCGCGCGTCCGAGTCGGCCTGGCTCGCGCTTGGCAAACAGCCGCCGGCGTCGTTCGACGAGGAGCGCCAGCGTTACGCGCGCGAGCAAGCCGAAATCGCGGCAGTCGCCCGCGACCGCGAACGCGACCGCGACCGGAAGTCGGCCGAGGCCGACCACCTGATGCATCAGCATCATCGGTTCGCCGACAGCGTCGCGCTGTTCCAGGTCGCAATCGCGCTCGGGGCGGTGGCGGCGCTCACCCGGGTGCGGATGGTTTGGTTCGGTTCGATGGCGGTTGGAGTCTGCGGGACCGCGCTCTTTTTTTTGACTCTTTTGTGACGGGCAAATATCCGCCGAGCCCGCCTCTTCGGTCATCCGTATCCGTCGCGCGATCGCGAGTTCCCTTACTTCGTTCTCTGGACACTAAGGCGCCACGCTCGGTGCGGGGGCCGGAACAGAAGTGATGCTCGGCGTGGATTGCGTATTGTCGGGCTGCGCCGCGGCGCGAAGTGGCCCCACGCGGGCGGCCCGTTCGATCGGATCGAAGGGATTTTCCCGGTTCGACTCGGCGAGCGCGATTATCGCCTTGATAGTATCGTGCAGGTTGCCGCCATATATGTGGTCGAGTTTGGCGAAACTGTCGAGGTCGTGAAAATAAATCAGGTAGTTGATCAGCACCGCGTTGTTGAGCGGCTCTTTGTCGAGATCGAAACGCTCCAGTCCAGACAGCCCCGGCTTGAGCCGCGCATAGTCGGCGTTGATGCTGGCGAAGACCGCCACGCGGCGTTTCAGAATCTCCGCGTGCGGTAATCCGCTCTGGTAGAGTTCGACCAGACGCGCCGCCTCGCCATTTAAAAAGTGCGCGAATTTGAGGTCGGCGTCGAGCACCCCGCGCGCCGCATCGGCGTCGGCCGAACCCACTCCCTTGGTAGCTTCGAAGAACTTGATTGCGCCCGCGCTGCCGACGTAGGTCGCCGCCGACTCGTCGAACATCACGTCGCTCGCCAGGAAGTAGGTGCGATGGAATAGTTCGTGGATGATAACGCCGGCAAGCTCGACCCGGCTCAGGCGCAGCAGGTTGGAAAGCAGCGGATCGTTGAAGAATCCGAGGCTCGAGAACGCCACCGCCGGCCGTACCATCGTGTCATACCCCCGCTGCTCCATGTCGGCCGCCTCGGCTTCGGCGCGATCCTTGTTGAAGTAGCCGCGGTAAGGGATCCTGCCGACGATCGGGAACCACCAGGTGTAAGGCTGGAGCGAATCGCGCGGCGCCGCCATCACGACCCATGCGATCGCCCCCTTGTCGACCTCGGAAATCGTGGTGTAGGCATCGCCGACGTTGAGCCCCAGGCGGTCGCGAGCGAACTCGCGCACCGCGAGCGCGGTTTCGAGCTTGGCGCGGACTTCGGTTGGTAGATCACTGCGCGCGAGCAGCGTGTCGATAGGCTTTCGGCGCCACAACAGGAGTCCCTCTTCGTAAGCCGCGCGAGCGATGTATCCGGCCTCGCATCCGGCGATCGCCAGCGTGCTCGCGGCCAGCATGATCGCGAGGACAACGGCGCGAATTGCGGCGAACGGCGCCAAGGTCTCAGTCCGCGGCTTGACCGGTGGGCGCGGCCGCGGTCGCATATTGCAGTTCGAACAGCCGATGGTACAGGCCGCGGCGGGCGAGCAGCTCCGCGTGGGTACCGCTCTCGCGCAGCATGCCCTGGCTCAGCACCAGGATACGGTCGGCGCGCTCGATGGTGGAAAGGCGATGCGCTATCACCAGCGCCGTGCGGAACTTGAGCAGCTCATTCAACGCGCGCTGGACCAGCGACTCGGTCTCGCTGTCGACGCTGGAAGTCGCTTCATCCATGACCAGCACACGCGGATCGTAGGCGAGCGCGCGGGCGAAAGAGAGTAACTGGCGCTGGCCGGAAGAGAGGTTGGCGCCGCGCTCGCGGATTTCCTCATGCAGGCCGCTGGGCAGACGCTCGACGAAGTCCAGCGCTTGCGCACGCCGGAGCGCCTCGCGCACTTCGGCTTCGCCAAGCTCGGTGCGGGCCAGGCGGACGTTGTCGAACACATCGCCGGCGAAGAGGAACACGTCCTGCTGTACCAGGCCGATCGCGCGGCGCAGCGCGGTCAGGTCCCACTCGCGCACGTCGACGCCGTCGACCAGGATGCGCCCGGCGCTTACGTCATAGAAACGCGTGAGCAGTTTGATGATGGTCGATTTGCCGGAGCCGGTCGCGCCGACGATAGCAATCTTGCGTCCCGGCTCGACGGTAAAGCTCAGATCGCGCAACACCGGCTCCCCCTTGCGGTAGGCGAAGCCGACGCGATCGAAAATGATCCCGCCCCGCAGTGTGCTCGGGCGGCGCGGCGCCGCGGGGCTCGTGATCGACGCTGGCGTTTCCATCAGCGCCTCGATCCGCTCCATCGCCGCGAGTGCCGATTGCAGGGTGGTGTACTTGCTCGAAATATCGCGTAGCGGCAGAAAAAATTTTTGCGCGTAGTCGATGAATGCCACCAGCGTGCCGAGGGTGATCAAACGGCGGATCACCTCGCCTCCGCCGGCCCACAGAATAATCCCGATGGTGGCGGAGCTGAGCGCCTCGACCGAGGAGAAGACGCCGGCTTCGTAAACGTTGGCGATCATTTGAGCGTCGCGGTTGGTGACGTTGAGCGCGTCGAACTCCTGGCGGCTTCGCCGCTCGCGCGTGAAAAGCTGAATCACCGCCATCCCGGCCAGCGCCTCCGCCATGTAGGCGTTGAGCGCCGCCAGCCGTTCGCGAATTTCCCGGTAGATCACGCGGGCGCGGTGGCCGAAGAAATTCAGGATAAGCAACAGCGGAGGCACCGCGCACATCGCCCACATCGCCAGGCGCGCGTTGAACGCGAACATGATCGCGACGATTCCCAGCATCGTCAGCACGTCGATCAAAATGGTGAGCGAACCCGCGCTGAACATTTCGTTGATGGCGTCGATATCGGTGGTCATCCGGCTGACCAGGCGGCCGGTTGGTGTGCGATCGAAGAACGACATCGGCAGGCGCTCTACGTGCTTGAACAGCGCCATCCGCAGGTCCGAAAGACTGTACTGTGCGACCATCATGGTCAGGTAGAACTGTCCGTAAAAGGTCGAGAACTCGCCCGCCACCAGCAGCAAATACACGAAGCCCATCGCGAGCAGCCCGTGCGGTCCAAAGGCCCCGAGCACCGGTCTGAGCCATCCGGGCGGTACGGCGCGGTTGTGGGTCAAAAACAGATCGATCGTAAGTTTCCAGATGTACGGTTGGGCGAGCGCGAACAGCGAGTTCAGCGGCATCAGCACCACGGACAGGAAGAATAGACCCCGGTATGGGCGGACATAGCTCCACACCCATTTGAGTAGTTTCAGATCGTAAACGCGGTCCAGTTTCTCTTCCGGCGCGATTTCCATCGTCACCCGCTCGCGCGCCTCAATAGCGCGCGAGCTCCTCCTCCACCAGTTGGCGATGGAACAGCTCCGCATAAATCCCGCGCTGCGCCATCAATTCTCCGTGCGTCCCGCGCTCGGCGATCTCGCCGTCCTCGAGCACGATTATATGGTCGGCGTCGCGTACGGTGGACGCGCGATGGCTCACCACGACCGTGGTGTGGCCGCGCACGCTTTCGACCAGGCTATCGAGTACGCCGCGCTCGGTCTCGGTGTCGACGCTGGAAAGCGCGTCGTCGAGCACCACCACCGCCGGGTCGTAGACCAGTGTCCGCGCGATGGTGACGCGCTGCTTCTGCCCGCCCGAAAGCGACATTCCGCGCTCGCCGACGATAGTGGCAAGGCCTTGCGGCAGGACCGCGATATCGGCTTCGAGTCCGGCGACGCGGGCGGCGCGGGCGATTTCATCGAGCGAGGCGTCGGCGCGGCCGAACGCGATATTGCGGGCCATCGTATCGGAGAACAGCGTGGGCTCCTGCGGCACCATCCCGACTGTTTTGCGGAGCGCTCCCAGCGACAGATCGCGAAGGTCGCGTCCGTCGAGCGTAACGCGGCCCGCGGTCGGCTCGACCAACCGGGTCAGCAGCTTAACCATCGTGGATTTGCCCGCGCCGGTGCGGCCGACGATCGCCAGCTTCTCTCCTGCGGCGATTTTGACCGAAACGTCGCGCAGTGCGTACCGGACGTCGCGGCCGTTTTTTCCGGATTGGATACCCTCGTGCGCGAAGTAGCTGAACCAGACGTGCTCCCACTCAATCGCGCCGGCAACTTCCAGCCGCATGTCGCCGCCGCCCTCGATCGAAGGCGTGGCCGCGGCGAGAAAGATGTCCTCGAGCCGCTTCATCGAGGCGCGCCCGCGCTGGTAAATCGAGATCACCCAGCCCAGCGCCGTGGTCGGCCACATCAACTGCGCCAGATAGCCCATGAAGGCGACCAGCCCGCCGATCGACATCCCGTGCTGCGTCACCAGGTAGCTGCCGTACACCAGCACGGTCATCATCGAGGTTGCATAGGTGCCGCGGATGAGCGGCATCATCGCGCCGCGCAGCCGGGCGAGCGCCAGGCCTTGCTCGTTGTAGCTGTCGTTGCGGCGGCGGAACTCTTCGGCTTCGCGCTCATGCAGCGTGTAGGCCTTCACGACATGAATGCCTGAAAGGCTCTCCTGCACTTTGGCGCCGATTGCCCCCAGTTCTTCCTGCACGCGCAAGCTGCGCTCCATCAACGAGTGCGTCAGCCGCCGGATCGCGAAGAACAGGATCACGAAGGGCACCAGCGAGACGAAGGTGAGGCGCCATTGCTTGGCGAACATGAAGGTCAGCGCATAGATGTAGACGATCGGGGTATTGGCGAAGGTAAGCGCGCCCATCCCGACCATCATCCGTACCGCGCTCAGGTCGTTGATCATTCGCGACATCAGATCGCCGGTCTTCTGCCGCTCGTAGAAAGACCGGTCGAGCAAAGTGAGATGGGTGAAGAGGTCGTTGCGCAGGCAGTATTCCACGTCGCGCCCGCAGTTGAAAAACATGAAGCGCGAAAACCATCGCACCACGCCCATCAGCAACGCCGCCGCGAATATTTCGCCGGCAAGCAAAGTGAGACGGCGAGAATTGTGGGCCTGGATCGAGTCGATCGCTTTACCGGTCAGATACGGCAGCACCATGCCGAGCGTCACGGTGGCGAGCGTGCAGAACGTTGCTAGCGCGTAACGATGCCAGTAGGGGCGAACGTAGCCGAGCAGGCGTTTCATGTCAGCCGACTAACCTATCAAGCCCCCGCGCGAGGGCCAACGCGGCCTTCATTCGCGGTGGCGGCCGAAAGCCGATCGGCCGGAGTTTCCTTGAGAGCCTCCCGCACAGGCGCCTTGTGCGCGCGCACGATCAGGTTGTCTTCCGTCAGCACGCGCCGGTCTATCATCCAACGTGCAAGCTCCCGGTTGAGTGCGCGCACCTGCGGCTTGCGCTCGCGCCATACCAGGCGGAACTGAGTGTCGAGCGCGACCAGTGGGTAAAGCAACACATATAGTACGTAGCTGAACGGCTTCACCTTGCCGTGGCCCAGCGCTTCGAGACGCAAACCATTGATCCGCATCAGGTAGTAGAGGAGCACGAACGGTATTGGGTAGTTGTGATATCGATGCGCCTCGTCGAGCGGCGTGTCGAGCGGAATCTGGCGCCGCTTGGCCTTATGCATCCCGGACAGCATGAAGCCCAGGCGCGAATCCAGACGCATGATGTTGGGCGTCGTCAGGATCAGATAGCCGCCCGGCCGCAGCACGCGGGCAACCTCGCTCAGGGCCGCGCGATGGTTCTCCAGGTGCTCGATCACTTCGGTGAGTACGACCAGTTCGAAGCTTTCGTCGGGATAGGGCAGGCCGCGCGTCAGGTCGACGCCTTCGTCGATCGGCATACCCTCGATCGGCGGCAGGCCGCGCTCGAAGCGGGTGCCGCGCACCTCGAAACCGCGCGCGGCGAGCGCTCTCATGATCTCGCCGTTGCGGCAGCTCACGTCCAGCGCGCGCGTGCCCCGCGCCTCGAGACCGTCGAGCAGCCCGAGGACGCCCTGGATTATTTCCCGTGCCGGCATAATCGGCTTACGTTATCAGTTACGCCGAGCGGAAAAACAGGCTACGCCACCGCGCGCGGACTCATAGCCGGCGTTGCGTCCGCAGCCGGCGCTCGTAACGTTTCGCGTACTTGAGGAAGACATAAAAGGCCGCGCTCATCGCGGCGTACAGCCCGCGGCCGCCCTCGCGGAAGCCGCCGCGCAGAAAATAGAAATTCACGAAGCGCCAGGCCGGATTGGCGATCATCTTGACCACGGTAAACGCGCCCGGTTCGCCCTCCGCAGCCGCCTGCGAGCTTAACCTGTTGATCGTGGCCACATGGTCAGCGACATCGCGGTAGCTGAAATGGAGGATCGGGGAGTTGAGTTTGGCGATAACGCCCGCATGGTCTCCTTCGATCTGCACGCTCGCGTGTGGCTCGTGTCCGCCGAATCGCGCGCGCTCGCGCCGAAACAGCCGCAAGTGCCAATCCGGATAGACTCCGCGGGTGTAATAGTGACCCAGATGATAGAGCACACGGCGGACGCGGTAAGCGGAGGGCGGCCGCGGGCTCCCGAGAGCGGCGCGAATTTCGCTGCCTAATTCCCAGGTCGCCTGTTCGTCCGCGTCGAGCGAAAAAATCCATTCGCCGCGCGCTTGTTCAAGCGCGAACTGCTTCTGCGCGATATATCCATCGAAAGGCCGTTCGAACACCCGCGCCCCCAGGCCGCGCGCGATCTCCGCGGTGCGATCGGTCGAGAAGGAATCGACGACGATCAACTCATCGCAGAACGCCGCCGCGCTCTTGAGACATTGGCCGATCAGCTCCTCCTCGTTACGCGTGATGACGACGAGAGAGATCTTCGGCTTGGTATTTGCCGCGTCGCCGGTCATGTTTGGCCCGGCGGCGGTTCGCCGGGCTGCCCGGTTGGTGCGCCAATTTCGGCCAGGAAATGAGCGGAGGCTTCGCGCGCGGCCCGGTAGGCGGCGTCATCGATCCGCCCGCGCATCAGCTCGACACGCAGGAACAGAAAATAGGTCTGCACGACGTCGTTGCGGCAATAGCGATGGATCTTCTCCAGCCGGCCCTGCTCGTACAACTCCTGGACCTGTGATCCGTCGACTTCCATTTTGCCCGGCAGTCCGATCATCTTGAGCAGCAGATCCATCCCGCCGCGCAGCCCGCCGCTCGCGCCGAAGTTGGTCAGGTAGTCGAACAGATCGAGATGACGTTCGGTGGAATAACGTGCGCGTCCCGATCCTGTGCCCTCCGCGAAGTGTCCGGGCGCGGCGATTCCATAGCGCAGAGCCGCGAGCTCGAGTACGGGAAAATCAAAACGCCGTCCGTTGAACGTGACCAGGCATCCCGCAAAACGCTCCGCGCGCGCCCAGAACTCGCGCGCCAGCGACTCCTCGGAATATCCGTCGATCGCGAGGCTTTCGACTGAGCGCAGGGCGTGATCGGCTCCGAGGTCTCCGATCGCGATCGAAATAGGTACATGCAGCGTGAGCGGAAAGAAATCACTGCCGCGGCGTGCCCGTAGCTGTTCGCGGAAACGCTGAAACGCGTCTTCGTCCGTCAATCCTTCGCCGGCACACAGCGCCTGGTTGAGGAGGCGTTTGTCGACGCGCGTCTCGATATCGAATATCGCGAACACAGCAATTGTCGCGGTGCCACCCGTTGCGGCCGCAGCCTCGGCCGCTCAGGCCGTTGAACGCTCGAGCCTGTCGATGATCCGATCCGCAATTGCCCGGAACTCCGCGGCAACCGGATGGTCCGGCCGCACCGCGACCAGCGGGCGCCCATAGTCGCCGCCTTCGCGCAATTCGCGGACAAGCGGAAGCTCACCCAAAAATGGTACGCCCAGGTCGTGCGCCAGCCGCGCTCCGCCGCCGTGCGCGAAAATCTCGTGACGCGAGCCGCATTTTTGGCAGATGTGATAGCTCATGTTCTCGATCACGCCCAGCACCGGAACCTCGACTTCCTGGAACATCGTGACGCCGCGTCTCACGTCCATCAGGGCGACCTCCTGCGGCGTGGTGACGATGATCCCGCCGGCCAGCGCGACGCGCTGGGTGATCGTGAGTTGTGCGTCGCCGGTCCCCGGCGGCAGATCGAGCACCAGGCAATCGAGTTCGCCCCACTCGACGTTGAACAGGAATTCCGTTTCAAGCTTGGTTACCATCGGGCCGCGCCATATGACCGCCGTCTCATCGTTCACGAATAGCGCCATCGAGATGTAGCGGATGCCGAAGCTTTCGATCGGAATGATGCGGCGCTCGGGCGTTAGCTCGACGCGGTGTTCCGATCCGACCATCATCGCAACGCTGGGTCCGTAGACGTCGGCGTCCATCAGGCCGATACGCCATCCCGCTCTTTGCATCGCGAGCGCGAGGTTAACCGCGACGGTCGATTTGCCCACGCCGCCCTTGCCACTGGCCACCGCGAGGACATGGCGGACGCCGGGAACGAGCCGGCGATGGGACCCGGGGGCCATTTTTGGGGTGTTCGCCGCCTGTTCCATCAGCACTTCGACGGCAGGAACCCCCGGCATCGTGGCAACCGTGCGGCGGACTTCGTCGATGATTTGGGCCGCGACCTCGGAATTCGCGCTCGGTGCGGTAAGGGTGACAGTTACGCCCTTGTGTGCGATCTCGATATCCTTGACCATGCCGAAGGACACGATGTCGCGGGTGAAACCGGGGTATTTGACCTTCTTGAGTTCAACCAGAATTTCGTTGGGAGTCGGCATCTATAAAGTGCGGCGCGCCGGCGCGCCAGTCGCCTCCTTTCAGGCCGCGGCCCGATGTTATCATTCCCACAGTTTGGGAAAAACGCGTCGAGAGGAGCCCGCGGAGAGATCAGATGTCGCGCACGGATAAAACTCGGAGCAGCGTGCGAGTCGGTCACGCTCCGGACGCGAGTGGACTCGTGCGCTTTGCGGCGCACGAGCTTGCCGCGGGCCTGAGCGCGATGCTTGGCGAGACTGCGCGCGTCGAGGCCGTACCCGGCCTCGACGCGCGCAGTCTCGTCGTCGAGTCCGTAGAAGGGGCGGCCGCGGCGCAAAGCGCCGCGGCCGCCCCTTCTACGGATGCGGGTCCCGCGGCTGGGCCGCGGGACCCGGCTTCATCGTCCGGGAGCGCCGCGCGCTCGCGCGCGGCGCTCCCGGACGACAGCTTCGCGCTTCGGCGGGGCGTCGCGCCCGGCGCCGCAGGCGCCGGGCGCGACGCCCCGTTGGTGGTTGTGGGCGCCTCGGAGCGCGCCGCGCTCCACGGCGCCTACGACTTGCTCGAGCGCCTCGGCGCACGCTTCGCGCTCGGTCGGGCGCCGATGCTGCCGCATCTGGAACCGGCGCAACTCGCTACGCTGGCGCCGTACCAGGTCGAGCCGGCGTTCAGCCGGCGTGCCTTCGTCTCGGACATCATGACCTGGCATTACGAGGACCCCGAACGGCTGGAGACGCATCTCAGTCACGATCGCGAGTTCGTGCCCTGGATTGGGCGGCGCGGCATCAATGCGTTCTCGTACATTCGCCATGCGCAGGACACGCGGCTGAAGATCGAGGAACTGGTCCCGATGCTGGCTGCACGCGGCATTGAGACAGAGTATGGCGGTCACGTGCTTCAGCTATTGCTGCCGCGCGATCGGTTCACCGCGCATCCGGAATACTTTCCATGCGGAGAGGATGGGCGGCGGATGGAGAGCGGGAACCTATGCGTGTCCAATCGGGCGGCGCTCGAACTGGTGCGCGAGGGAGCGCTCGGCTATGTGCGCGACAACCCCGAGATGTCGATGCTGCATATTTGGGGTGCCGACGTATGGCGCGGAGCGTGGTGCCGATGCGGCGATTGCGCGATGCTGTCGCCGCAACTTCAGTACATGAAGGTGGTCAACGAGATTGCGGCGGAGCTGGCGCTCAAGGGTGACGCGGCGCCGCCGGTCGCTTATCTCGCTTATCACGATACGTTGGAGCCGGATCCCGCGCTGCGGCCGCTCGACAACGTATGGTTCGAATGGGCGCCGCGCGAGCGATGCTACAGCCATGCGATCGACGACCCGGCCTGCGCGGTCAATCCGCGTTGCCTGGAATCACTCAAGCGTTACATCGATCTCTTCGACGGACGCGGCGAAGTTTTCGAATATTACGCCGACGCCATCCTGTTCGGCGGAATGGGTTTCGCCACGCCCTCGATCGTCGTACGCGACCTTCGTGCGTACCATCGGATGGGCCTGCGGAGCATCTCGTGCCTGACTTTCGGCGCGTTTAGCGCGCTCGCCTATCCGGTTAACCTGGAAATGTTTACCCGCGCGACGCGCTCGCTCGACATCGATCCCGACACAGCCGTGGATGACATCGCGGCGACGCGGTATCCCGGATGCGCCCCCGCGATAGCCGGAGTATATCGTTCGATCGCGCGAGCCTCCGCGATGGTGCTTACCTATGGCGACGTGCTGCGTCCGCCGCCGGCGCCCGCCGATGCCGCGCGAAGACGTTTGCGGCTGCTGAACGCCGCGGCCATGATGCGTGATGGTGTGGCCGCGGCCAAGGCGATAGTCGAGGGCGCGATGGGAGAGCCGGGCAACGCGATACGGCCGGAGATTGGCGCGCAGCGCAATTTATGGGAATACAGCGCTGAGGCTCTGGAAGGCATAGCGCAATGGCTCGAAGCGCGGACGCTCGGAGGCGCCGAACGCAGCGCGACGGGCGCGCGAGCGATCGAAAAAGTCGATCGCGCGGCGCGGCACGTCCGCGAGATCGGTTCAGCGCTGAAAGGCGCCTGGGGCACCTACGATTTCGAGCGCTTCCACGGGATTTGGCTCGAAGGACTGAGACGCCGGCTCGACGAATAGACGTCGCACGCCGGACCGCATCGCGCGCGGAGGCTAAGCACCTGATGGAGAACGGCAACAGTGGCTTCGTACTATCGGAAGAGCTGATCGCGCTGCGCGATCAGGTCAAGCGGATCATCCGCGACGAAATCATCCCGATCGAAAACCGTCTCGATCCCGACGCACCCGAAATTCCCGAGAGCGATTTCTGGCCGATCGCACGCAAGACCCAGGCCGCCGGGATGTGGTGCATGGGCGCGCAAAAAAAATATGGCGGCGCCGGTCTCGGCACCTTCGACATGTGCGTGCTGATGGAAGAGATGGCGCAGCATCGAATGGGCCTGTACAACCCGGGCGCGGGCGTGTTCGGGCGCACGCCGCCGCCGGTCATCTGGGCTGGTACCGAGGAACAGATCCAGAAATACGCGGTGCCCACGATCAAAAACGCCTCGTATACCTTCTTCGCGATAACCGAACCCTCCGGCGGATCCGATCCGGCCGGGGCGATCCAATGCCGCGCCGTACGCAAGGGCGATACCTACGTGCTCAACGGCACCAAGATTTTTTCCTCCCACGCGCACGAGGCCGAGTGGGGCGTGGTGTTCACACGCACCGATCCGAACGCCGGCCGTTCCGGAATCACCGCCTTCATCGTGAACAAGAACACGCCGGGTTTCACCGCGCGCCCGTTCAAGGTGCTGCGCACGGCGGCACTGCCGTGCGAAGTCCATTTCGAGGATTGTACGTTGCCGGCCGAGCAGCGGCTCGGTCCCGAGGGCGGAGGACTGACGCTCTGCCTTGATTTGTTGACGCGGCTGCGCTTTCCTTACTCGGCCTGCAACATCGGCGTCGGCGTGGCGGCGTTGCGGATGGCGGTCGAGCATGCCAAGCAGCGCAAGACCTTCGGCGAATTGCTCGCGCGCCGCCAGGCGATCCAATGGATGCTGGCGGATTCGGAGGTCGAGTTGCGCGCGGCGCGCTGGCTCACCTGGGACGGCGCGTGGAAAGCCGACCGCGGCGAGGACGCGCGGATGGAAGCGTCGATCGCGAAGCTGTATTCAAGCGAGACGCTTGGCCGCGTGGTTGATCGCGCGGTGCAAATCCACGGCGGCTATGGCGTGAGCAAGGAGTTCCCGCTCGAGCGATGGTACCGCGAGGCGCGCATCCGCCGGATCGGCGAAGGACCCTCGGAAGTGCATCGGATGGTGATCGCGCGTAACCTGCTGCGCTGAACGAGCATGACGCCGCCGGCGCGGTGATGAGGTAGTGTGTCCGATGGGTCTGCCGCTCGAGGGAATCCGCGTTATCGACCTGGGGCAGATTTTCGCCGCGCCATACTGCACCCTGCAACTCGCCCAGATGGGCGCCGAGATCATCAAGATCGAACCGCCTGGTGTGGGCGAGAGTCTGCGGCGCGCCGAATCGTCGCCGGGCGGCGTAGGCTATTCATTCCTGATGCTCAACGCCAACAAGCGTTCGGTGACACTCAACCTGAAGCATCCGCGCGGCCGCGAAATCCTACTTCAGCTTCTCGAACGTGCCGACGTGCTGGTCGAGAACTACTCGGCGGGTGTGATGGAGTCCTTCGAACTCGGTTATGAGGACCTTCGCGGCCGCTTTCCGCGCCTGGTCTACGCGAGCGCCAAAGGATACGCGAGCGACGGTCCATGGGCGCGCCTGGGCGCGATGGACTCCACGGTGCAGGCAAGCTCTGGCTTTATGAGCGTGACCGGTTACCCCGATCGTTCCGGCGTGAAAACGCCCGCCACCTTCATCGACATGGGTACTGGCAGCCATCTCGTAAGCGGCATACTAGCCGCGCTGCTGCAGCGCGAGCGTAGCGGACGTGGTCAAAGAGTCGAGGTCGCGATGCTCGACGTTTGCGTTCCGGCGCTTACCGGCCTCATTGCCGATCAACTGCAGGGACGCAAGTTGGAGCGCCTCGGCAACCGCCATCGCAACGCCTGTCCTTCCGATATCTATCCCGCAATCGACGGCGAGATTCTGATTTTCTGCCTCACCGAGTCGCACTGGCGCGTCCTGGCCAGGCTGATGGAACGCGAAGAGTTGATCGGCGATCCGCGCTTCAAGAGTCATGCGACCAGACTCGCGAATGTCGAAGAAGTTGATCGCGCGGTCGCGCAATGGACGCGCGCCAGGCGCCGCGAAGAGCTCATCGCGGCTCTCATCGCCGCGGGCGTGCCCTCCGCGCCGGTGCGTACAGTCGCGGAGTTGACGGCCGATCCCGAAGTGGCACGGAACGAGATGCTCCTCGACAGCGAATTTCCGACTCGCGGCGCGATCAAAGTCACGGGATCGCCGATCAAGCTGTCGGAAGCGCCGCCGAGCCGTCCACAAACGCGCCCTCCGATGCTGGGCGAGCACACGGCGGAAGTGCTCACGGGCGTTGGAATAGACGCGACCGAACTCGAGCGGTTGCGTGCCGACGGCGTGGTCTGAGCGACGCTGCGTACTTCGTGCCCGGTGCAGACGACGCATACGCGGACCACGCGCGCGTGAATCCTGACGTCTCTCGAACCGGGCCGCAAGCGCACGTCTTTGGCTCCCGTGTTAGAACTGCGCCATGGCGGTCCGTGAACGTGCTCTTCAGCAAATTAACGGCGGCAGTTCGATCGAGTTCGGGCCACCTCCGGTGGATCGAGCTTCGCTCGAATCTGCGCCCGCCGCAGGCACCGTTGAATTCTATCTCCTGACCGAGGCGGCAAATCGCGCATGGGCCGCAATCAGCGCGAGTCTCGCTTCGGGTGCCGGCGCGGTCTTCTGGATTAGCGGGCCGGCTGGAGCGGGCAAAACCCATTTTCTCAACTACGTGCTGGCGCTCGAGGAGCGCGCGGGCGCGACCAAGGGGCGGCGGGCGATCGTCAGGCTTGGACTCGACGGTCGCGCGGGAGTCTTCGATCTCGAGCAGCGAATCTTCGAAATGCTGGCGCGCGAGATTGGGGCTGACGATGCGGGCGCGACGCTCTGGCGGCGGCTGCACGGCGGTGAGGCTCTTGCTCTCGCATTCGAACGGGCTCATCGCGTCGGCATTCGCGCGATCAGTGTCGCGATAGACTTCGGCACGATCGATTCGGCGGCATCGGAGGACTACGTCGCGGAACTCGCGCGCGCAGCATCGCGTACCCGCCAGGTCGCATTCAACGTTTTTATTGCGGCGCGCTCCAAAGCGCCCGCATGCGCGATGGCTCTCGAAGTCACGCCCGCCGACGACAAGGAGCGGGTGCTCGCCGCTGTGGCTCGGGCGCGTCGTGTCGTAGACGAAGCCGCCGTCGCGGCACTGTACGATCGCGTTGACCTCGAAGGTTTCGAGCCGCGCGCGATCTTCCCGTTCGATCCGCGGGCAATAGAAATGCTCAGCCGCCTCGCGGGCGAACCGGTGAGCATTGCTGCCATGGCAAAACTTGTGATCGCGGCGCTCACGCCCTATCGCGAAATCTCCGACGATTGCGCGCGTCCGCTTTTGCCGGTCGAATTGATGGAGGCTCCGGCGATCGTGAAGCGAGTTGAAGAACGTCTGCCCGAGGCCGGGCGCGCCGCGCTCAGAATTGCACATCGCGCCGCCGACGCGATGGAGGAGCGCGGATGTGCGCGCGGGATCGTCGATGCGTTGATGCTGGAGCGGCTCATCGGAAATGCCCAGGCGCTCGCGCCCGGCGAATTGCGCACGCGCCTGCCTCAGCGCTACCAGCGGCGCGGTTCCGCCACGGCGGCAAACGTTGCAATCGCCGCGATGCTCGAAGCGCTGGCGGTTCGCACGGGCGGGGCGATCACTTTCGATAGTCACGCAGCGCAATTCAATCCACGCGCCGCTGCAGCTTCCGAGGTTGCGGCCTTCAACAACGCGCTCTCTTTCTTGCGGTGCTTTGATTCGACACTTAGCGAGGCGGCGGAGCTGTCTGAAGCGCGGATCGGACTCAAGCGCGCGGGCGACGCGATGACGCGGGCTGTGGAAGCCGCGCATCGCATCGGCGAAATTTTGGAAGCGGCGCATCGCGAGCTACGCGTCGAGATGAAGCCGGAGCATCGGCGAACGCTCGACGACTTTATCGCGCTGGCCGGCGCAGGTGCGAATGCGCTTGTCGAGCAGGCGACCGATCCGCAAGCTCGCGCGCACACCGAACGCCTGCTCGCGGCTTACGAATCGCTGGCGGTGGCAGGCGCGGCGGTGCCGCGGATTCGCGCGATGCGCAGCTATCTGCAGGGAAGCGCATTGACGCGCGATATCGGAAGGAATCCCGGCGATATTCCGGAGGATCCCGACGATATTGATGATACTGCGAAGCGGCGTGGCGATATTGCGAGGGAGCGCGGCGGCGTGGCCAAGGCGGTTGCCGCTCTGCAGGTCGAATGCCAGCTCCTGCTGGGAGCCCTCGACAGCGGAGTGGCGATGTGGGAGCCACGAAGCCTCGAAATGCTCGAAGTACGGTTTCGAAAATTCAAATGGAGCTATATCGAGCTATATTCAATTGCCCATGAGCGCTGGCGGCGTGAGAGCGCAGGCATGGCGATCGAACTCGCCGACGCCCGCGAGCGCTTTGCCGCGCTCACGAGGCTCAATTCGATCGCGGCGCTGGGCGCTCCCGCTGGCGGCGAGCTCGCTTCGCGGCTTGACAGGCTTCGGCGTGAAGTCGCGCAATGCGCGTCCGATACGCCGCTGACGCTCGACCTCGCGCCGCGCTGTCCGCGATGCGAGTTCGTGCTGGGACAGGAATTGCCGGTCTCCGACCTAGCCGAGATGCTCGAGGAGTTGCGGCGCGCACTCAAGGAGAAACTTTCCGCGCTTTCGCATAGCGCTATTGCGCGATTGATACGCCAGCACGACCGGGGCCATCGGCTCGACGGCTTTCTAAAGATCATCCAAGCCGCTCATACCGACGCGTTGGTGCGCGTACTCGACGACAATCTCGCGCGCTACCTGGGACGGCTGCTCGACGAGAGGCCGGGCGTGATTCGACCACTTATAAAACGCTAATCGATCTTCTGAAACGCTGAACGCGGGAATTGGCCGCTTCGCCGGATTTCTCCGGGTCAGTTCGAGACTGGGGATTGCGGCCGTTTACGCGGCTGTCCGGGGGGAAAAGCACTCGCGCGGCGATGGCGCGGCTTGATGTTGAACCGGTCGAGCACTCCGAAATAGATGTTCCGGACGACCTCCATTCCCCACAACAGCGCAAGCCCCAGGCTCACAGCAACCCCGTAAAGCACCGTGCCGAAAAACCCCGACCAACTGAGAGCCTCGGGTTGGTGCGGCTCCTGCGGGATGCGGGCCTGTTCTTTGGCGGAATCAACCATCAAAAATCACACTATGGCACTGTGCATGGGCGCGCAAGCCAGAGCCGCCCTCGATGGGTCCAAACTGTGCGAGCCGTTCGCCTGCGAGCCGATGGCCGCTACCAGATGCCCGCGGCTAAGCCGCCACCCGAGAGAGCGAGTACGATGCCGACTGCGCGCGCGAGCCAAAGGCCGCCAGGCAGGACCCTCTCCGCAAGAACGAGAACGGCCAGCGCGGCGCACCACGCCTCATTCATCATGCCGACGACGAACAGGAGCAGCATCAATAGCCAGCAACAGCCGACACAGTACAGCCCGTGACGAATACCCATCACAAGCGCTCCATCCATTCCCGTGCGCCACTCGGAGAGCAGGAAGCCGACGGGCGTGCGGCAATGCTTCAGGCATGCCGATTTCGCGGTGGTGAATTGGAAGAGTCCCGCGCCGACGAGAAGCACCGCATCGATCGAAGAACTCGCCGTCTTCATTCCGCCGGCCGATAACATCGCCGCGGAATGAAGACCCCACTGGGCGAGTGTCGCCAGTACGCTGAAGCCCATCCAGACCAGGAGATATCCGCCAAGGAAAGTGCTCGTCGTCCCCCACGGGGCGCGCGCGCCGCCGACACGCCGACGCTCGAGTCCGGCGAACGCCAGCACCATCGGAGATGCGGTGGGGGTCATCATGGCAACCATCATCACGCCCCACATCAGCGCGATTGTCGCCAGTGCGATGGGTCCCCATCGGGCCGGGGGAGAGACCAACAAGCGCGACGTGGTGCGCATCATCGCATCCCCGGCCCATTGGCTCTCAACAGCGGTGAAAACAGTCAGTGCGGCCAGGCCGCCCAAAACGATCCAGCGATCGCGGCGCAGCAGGGCGGTTAGTGGATCTCGCGCCTCAGGGGTGGGGTCACCCATTGGCGTACTGGAAGGAAGAATAGAACCCGTTCCTTTTCGAGATCTCCCAAGTATAACCGTGATCCTGGTAGCGGAGCCTTTCCGACCGCGCAGCGACGGCTGGGAAGCCGGGCGCTATCGCCAGCGGATGACCGTTTACGGTTACGTCGCCAGCCGGTCCCTCGAGCGCTTGAATAGCCGCCTCCGCCACATTGCCCACTCGAACCGAGCGCCGCTTACCGTCGGCCCGATACTCGATTGGTACGCTTTGGACCCCAAGGACTTCGCCGATGTGCTTGGCGAGACGCCCAGGGTGACCACCCGCCTGACCGCCGAAGATTTTCGTCAGGGCTTCCCGCTGCTCTCCTGATGCGCGTTCGTCGAGATAAAGCGCTGCCTTCCACTGGACCTCTGCCATGTGTCCGGGACTGTGGACGGCAAGTGCCACGTTGAGGCCATCGAGCGAGACTTCACCGAAGCGGCCTTCGTCCACGTGCCAGACGAGAAGCACGGTGCAATCGCCTTCGGTCGGCGGACTCAAAAAGACACATGGGCAGGCTGTTTCGCAGTTGCAGGTTTCGAAGTACGCACCTTTGAGGGTCCACGACTGAGACATGGCTATTTTCCTCCGCTGCGTTACAGGGGTGACTTGCTCGCCCTCGGTTTACCTTCTCCCTAACTGTTCTCGTTTCCCGATTCGAGCCTCGATCGTGCGTCGGAAGCGATGTGAGGATCGGAGGTATGCCGTCGCTTCGGTAACGAGTCTGCCTCTTCGGTTGTCCTGGGCGCAATGAGCCTGCTAGCGAAGTCGAAAAAATTCTACCATTGCCAGGATGACCCAAAGAGCAGCTTTTTTAGTCATCCTGAGCGAGCGTTGCGTGAGTCGAAGGATCTTGCGCGGTCCTCCGCGCGTCGAACTAGGGCGACCGGCGGTTCAACGGATGTCCCTAGTGCTACAGGGGTCGATCCAACTTATCGGTAAAATTCCGCAAATCGTGGATTACGCGCGCAAGAACGCGCGAGATCTTTCGACTTCGGCAGCCTCCGCTCAAGATGACCGCAGAAAACCGGATCGTACTGAGGAGGAGATCCCGCGATCGACTTTCGCGCCCGCTCGAAGCGGCCGTGGTACAGCGGATTCAGGCGAACCTCTCGCCGCTCGCGGCAACCTCTCCTGGGTCAGGAGAGGTGAAGAATCCGAGCCGTCGCGTCCGGGCGGACGGCTACGAACCCGCCCCGGCCGGCGTCACCTTGATATTGTCGAAGCTGATCCTCGAATCGTTCTGCGACCACACTCCGACCTGTCCCTTCGCGAGCGACGCGTCGTCGGCCGCGAACATCCGCTTGCCGTCGAGGTAGGCGACAAAATGACCGCCGCGCGCATCGACCTTGAAGGTGTACCAGTGCCCGCGCTCCAGCGTCGCCGGAACTTCCTTGATCAGCGTCAACTCTCCGCCGCTGAACCGGTACAGCCCCAGCGTGTCCTTGGGACAGGCGGCGGCGAGCACGTAGTAGTGCTGCGGATCGGAGTAGCGGAAGACCAGCCCGGCATAACTGCCCCACGCGCCGCCCCACGGCTTGAAAGCCGCCTCGTAGCTGAAGTCGGAATACTCACCGCCGTTCTTTGGAATAGCCAGTAGATAATTGTCGTTGAAAAACGAATCGAGCCAGAGCTTTACGGTGGTTGTATGCGGGAGGCCATAGCCTGGCAGGCCCAGGGTGTTCGGTTCGCTCGGCGCGCCGGAATCGATAATTACCCGCCAATCGCCGGCGACCACTTTCCAATCCTGCGGCGTCGAGTAGCCGCGGTCGTGGTCGAAGTCCCATACCTTCGATCCGTCGGAATTCGCCGCGCCGGCGGTCGCCGCCACATCCGCCGCTACCGCGACCTCGGCGGCCGCCCGGTTGCCCGCCGCGAGCGCCGCGCCGCCCGCTATCGCCATCGTGCCCGCGAGCGCGAATGCCCACAACGCGGGACGCAATACACACTTCTTCTCAATCATCTCTTGTCACCTTGCCCGAGGTCCACGATGTCTCAGTCTCGCAATCCGTCAAAACGCGATCGCAAAACCACGAATGCGCACGATTCTTTTGGATAGATACCCATGATGTCAAGAACGAACTGAGTTTCGCTTTTTGTTCGTTTTTTATTACTCAGATCGATATCGTCGCTTTTCCTCACTCCGCAATACTCCAATCGACTTGACTATGGTGGGGGTGAGTGGGATGTTGTGGGAGGCCGGGGTATATTGCGGTGTTCAGCGGACGATTTGACCATGCGACCGACGAAAAGGGACGGGTCAGCATTCCCGCCCGTTTCCGCGAGGTATTGCAGCGCGATGGTCATGAAGGCCTGTTTATCACCAATTGGATTTATAAAAAGGAACGATGCCTCGCGCTTTTTCCTCCCAGCCAGTGGACCAAGCTGATTGGCAAAATCAGCCAGCGCGGGAGCCTCGATCCTTCGACGCAGACTCTGCAGATGTTTTTCGTTGGCGGCGCGCATGAGGTCCAAGTCGATCGCCAGGGCAGAATTCTGATTCCGCCCAAGCTTCGCGAATATGCTCATCTCGATCGCGAAGTAACCTTCAATGCATTAATTGACCATTTTCAGCTCTGGGACAAGCCCGTACTGCAGCGAATCGTAGAGGCGGCCGAGCAGCAGATGATGGATCCGGAATTCGTGGGGAAGCTCAATCTGTAGGTGGGGATGACGCTGGCGGCGGAAATGAACGCGGGAGCGGATCGGTTGCATCTGCCGGTGATGCCGGGTGAGGTGCGCGATCTGCTGTGCGGAAGCGGGCGGCGGTTGATCGTCGACGCCACGCTTGGCACCGGCGGACACGCCGAGGTGCTGCTCGAGGCGAGCGGCGCGACCCTGCTTGGCCTGGACCGCGATCCGCATGCGCTCGCGGCCGCCGGCGAACGGTTGCGCCGTTTCGGCGCGCGCGTGGTGCTGCGGCAAATCGATTTCGCCGAGATCGATCGCGCGATTGCCGAATCCAGGCTGGGCATGCCCGACGCGATCCTGGCCGACCTGGGGATGAGCACCTTCGCGCTCGACGATCCGTCGCGCGGCTTCAGTTTCAGGAACGACGGCCCGTTGGACATGCGGATGGATCCGGCGGCGGCGCTCAGCGCCTACGATTTGCTGAATGAGGAAGGGGAGGACGAACTCGTGCGGATCATCCGCGAGTTCGGCGAGGAACGCGCCGCACGGCGGATCGCGCGGGCGATCGTCGAGACTCGGCGCCGGCGTCCGCTGACCACCACCGCGGAGTTGCGCGCGGTGATCGAACGGGCAGCCGGCACGCGCCATCGCGGGGCGATCCATCCTGCGACCCGTACTTTCCAGGCCTTGCGGATCGCGGTCAATCACGAGATCGAGAGCCTGGCCGCGTTTCTCGATCGCGCCCCTGGATGCCTCGGCACGGGCGGCCGCCTGGCGATCATCGCTTATCATTCGCTCGAGGATCGGCCGGTCAAGCATCGCTTCCGCGCGCTCGCGCAGGAGGACGGTTTTGAGTTGCTGACGCGCAAGGCGCTGCGCCCCGCGGCGTCCGAATGCGCGCACAATCCGCGCGCGCGCAGCGCGCGGCTGCGCGCCGTCCAACGGGGGACGCGATGAGCCGCGCGCGGGTCAAACCGTCGCGCCCGCCGTCGCGGCTGCTGCAGGCCGTTCTGGCAGCAGGCGTTATCGCGCTGGGCTTTGCGACCCTGATGGTCCGGCTGGAGGTCACGCGGGAAGGTTACCGGCTCTCCAGCTTGCGCGCCGACAATCTGAAGCTCGAAGACGACAACCGCAACCTGCGCCTGGGAGCGGCCGAAATAGCTTCGCGCCAGCGCCTGCGCGCGCTCGCGCCCCGGTTCAATCTTGGCCCACCCGCGCCCGGACAGGTGGTAACGCTGCCGTGAATGAGCCGTTCAAAAAACGCCGCGGCCGCGTGGGCGCGCTGACCGTCGTGCTGGCCGCGCTGTTCGTGTTGGTCGCGCTCCGGCTTGCGGCGCTGGTGGTGTTCGATGGGCCGCGCCTGACCTCGCTCGCGCGCAGCGAGCATACGGGCGAGATCGCGCTGGCGGCGCCGCGCGGGCCGCTCGCGGATCGCAATGGCGAGCCGCTCGCGCTTTCGGCCGAGACGCGATCGGTCTATGCGCGGCCGGCGCAACTGAGCGCCGCCACGTCCCGGCAGCGCGCGGCGCTCGCGGCCACGCTCGGAATCACGCCCTCCGAACTGGAGGCGAAGCTACATCGGACGGCGCCCTTCGTATGGCTCGGGCGCCATCTGCCGCCCGCCCAGGCACAGGCGGCGGAAGCGCTGAGCCTCGACGGAGTGGGCGCGCTCAGCGAATACAAAAGGTTCTATCCGGAGAGCACCCTGGCAGCACCGGTGGTGGGGTTGGCGGGGATGGATGGCCAGGGGCTCTCCGGCCTCGAATTGCAATACGATCGGCTGATCCGCGGCGAGCCGGTGGTGTTGCGTTTTTATCACGACGCGCTGGGCCATCCGATTCTCGATAGTCCGCTGGCGCTCAAGACGCCGCAGGCGGGCGCGCGGCTGGTCTTGACGCTCGACGCGCGGATCCAGGCGATGGCCGAAAACGATCTGGCCGCGGAGGTGCGCAAGAGCGGCGCGCGGCGCGGCGCGGCCGTGGTGCTCGACCCGTTCAGCGGCCAGGTGCTGGCGCTCGCCAATATCGCGGCCGACGGCGCGAGTATCGGCGAGCGTCTGCACGACACCGCGGTGCAGGACACCTTCGAGCCGGGATCGACGATGAAGGGGCTGCTCGCCTCGATCGCGCTGCAGGACGGCACCGTCACGACGCGTCAGCGCATCTATTGCGAGAACGGCGCCTTCCCGCTCGCCGGGCGCGTGATTCATGACGACAGTCCGCACGGATGGCTCGATCTGGGCGGGATCGTCGAGGTCTCCTCGAATATCGGCGCGTCGAAGATCGCGCTTAAGCTGGGCGCCCAGCGTTTCTATACAGGGTTGCGGGCCTTCGGCCTGGGCGCGCGCACCGGGATCGACTTGCCGGGTGAGACGGCGGGCATCCTACGCCGCCCCGGTTCGTGGCGCGAGATCGACCTGGCCAATCACGGCTTCGGCCAGGGCGTGGGAGTCACGCCGATCCAGCTTGCCGTCGCCTACGCGGCGATCGCCAACGGCGGATACCTGGTGCGGCCGTATGTGGTGCAGGCCGCCTATGACGCCGCGGGGCGGCCGCTGTTGACGCATACGCCCGAGACGCTGCATCGCGTAATCTCGCCCGACGTAGCCCATACGATGAACCGGCTGTTGCAGGGCGTGGTCAACGGTCCCGACGGCACCGGACGCCTCGCGCGGGTGAGCGACTTCGTGGTGGCGGGCAAGACCGGCACGGCGCAGATGGTGAATCCCACGACCGGCGGTTACTACCAGAGCCGGCTGGTCGCGTCGTTCGTGGGCTTTCTGCCCGCCGACGATCCGCGACTGGTGATCCTGGTGGTGCTCTACGACGTCGCTCACGGACATTTCGGCGGACTGACGGCCGCGCCCGTGTTCAGCGAAATCGCCTCGGGCGCGCTCAGCGACTTGAACGTGGTGTCGGCGGGCCCGCATTACGACGTGGCGAGCCTGCTGCCGTTCACGCATCCGGCCGCTGACGATTCGGGAGATCATGCGATCGAGGGTTCATCCGACGAGTTGCCGGGAGCGGCGCTCGGCGGCGACGCGGCGGACGCCGCTCCGATCACCAGCGATCGGGTGCCGGACTTCCGCGGCCTCAGCCTGCGGCGCGCTTTCGCGATGGCCGGGCGGCGACATCTGAATCTCGAGGTTACGGGCGAAGGATACGTTGTCGGCCAGCGGCCCGCGCCCGGCGCGGCGGCGACTGGCAGTGTGACGTTGCGGCTCGCGCCGGTGCTCGCGGACGCGGGCAAGGACGAGTCTTTGGGGATCGAAACGGCGGACAGGATCGGCACGGCGCCGCATCGGGTTCGTTTAGCGGCACGGCGCGGTCCGCGTCGGGAGCGCAGACCATGAGGCTCGACGAATTGATCGCCGGCGAGACTCATCTGCGGGTGCTGGGCGACGCGGGCGCGGAAGTCGCGGGACTCAGCTACGACTCGCGGCAGGTGAAGCCGGGCGATCTGTTTTTCTCGCTGGCGCGGGATGCCGCACAGGCCCGCGTCAACGCCGACGATGCATTGAACCGTGGGGCGCGCGTGGTGGTGGTGAAGGGATGGGATGATGAAAGCGCGCGTCCCGCGGTGACCATTGTGAAGTGCGAGCGGCCGCGCCGGCTGATGGGCGCGGCCGCCTCGCGCTTTTTCAACGCGCCGAGCCGCCGGCTCGAACTGGTCGGGGTTACCGGGACCAGCGGCAAGACCACGACCAGCTACATGCTCGCCTCGATTTTCGAGGCCGCCGGCGCGCCGCCGGGAATTATCGGCACGATCGGAATTTTCGTCGGGGCGCGCAAAATCTATAGCGGCCTGACCACGCCGGAGTCGCTCGACTTCGAGTCGGCGCTGGCGGACATGGAGCGCGCGGGCGTGCGGCGGGTGGCGGCTGAAGTCTCGTCGATCGGGCTCGCCGAGGAGCGGGTGGACGCGCTCGACTTTCGCGCTTGCGTCTTCACCAACCTGGGCCGCGACCATCTCGACTATCATGGCACGCAGGAGAACTACTTCGCGGCCAAGCTGCGCCTGTTCAGCGAGCTGTTGCCGAACAGCACCTGGAAAGACGCGGTCGCGGTGGCGCGCGGCGACGATCCGTACGGCCGGCGGGTGCTCGACGCGGTCAAGGGCCGCAAGGTCAGCTTCGGGCTGGAGCCCGGGCTCGACGTGCATCCATTGAGTTACAGCGCCGGCACCGACGGCATCCGCGCCTCGGTCGCGGCGCTCGACAAGCGGATCGAAGTGCGATCGCCGCTGCTCGGCGAAATCAATCTGCTCAACATTCTAGGCGCCTCCGCTGTGTCGGTGGCCCTGGGCATCGAAACGGATGTGGTCGCGGAAGGGTTGCGGCGATGCCCAGGGGCCCCCGGCAGATTGGAGGCGGTGCCGGGACCGCCCGGAGTGACGGTGCTGGTCGACTACGCGCACAAGCCCGACGCGCTCGAGGCGGTGTTGCGGGCGCTCCGCGCATTAAAGCCGCGGCGTATCCTATGCGTCTTCGGCTGCGGCGGCGATCGCGATCGCGGCAAGCGTCCGCTGATGGGCGGGATCGCCGGGCGGCTCGCGGACCTCGCGATCCTGACCTCCGACAATCCGCGCAGCGAAGACCCGCTCGCGATTATCGGCGAGGTCGAGGCCGGTCTGAGCGCCGCTGGCCTCGGCCGTATTTCGCCGCTCGAGGCGGGCAAGGCGCAGGGTTACCTGGTCGAGCCCGACCGGCGCGCGGCGATCGCGCTGGGACTCGAAATCGCTACGCCCGGCGACATCGTTTTGATCGCGGGCAAGGGACATGAAGACTACCAGCTCGTCGCGGGGCGGCGGCTGGATTTCGACGATCGCGCGGTGGTGCGCGCGATCGTGGCCGGGCGCGGGCAGGCGCGCGGCGCATAGTGGTGAGGAGGCGGGGGTCGCGGATGGGGTCCTGAGGGAGGCCTTCGGTCGGAGGTGGAGGATGGGCGGTTGGGTGGCCGATCGAAGGCTTGCCTCGAGATTCCAGGCTGCGAAGGATGGCGCTGTCGGAAGCGCCGCGCCGGAGGCCGGCGTTCGCGGCGGGGCGGCCTGAAGCCGCCCGGCTCGGGCGCATGGGCCGCGGCAATCGCCTGGGCGCGCCTTGCGTCCGGGCGGTCGCGTCCAGCACAGTCAGTGACGGGTTTTCCCGATGCTTTACATTCTGCTTTTCCGGCTGCACGCGCACTACGTGGGCTTCAACGTCCTGCGCTACGAGACGTTCCGATCCGTGCTGGCGGGGCTTGCGGCGCTCGCGTTGGCTCTGGCGGCGGGTCCGAGATTGATCCAGCGCTTTCGCGCGGCGCATATTGGGCAGACGATCCGCGAGGAAGTTCCGCAAAGCCATCAGAAAAAAGCCGGTACGCCCACGATGGGCGGACTGCTTATTCTCAGCACCGCGCTCATCGCGACCGTCCTGTTTGCCAATCCGCTCAATCCCTACGTGTGGCTGGCCATCCTGGTCACCCTGGCCTTCGGCATGATCGGCTTCACCGACGATCTGCTGAAATTGCGCCGCGGCAAGGGCCAGGGCCTGAGCGGCCCGCATAAGCTGATATGGCAATTCGCTTTCGCCTTCGTCGCGGCCTTCGTGCTGTTCTTCGTGCTGCGCTTCGACACCACGCTTACGGTGCCGTTTCTCAAGAACCTGCATCCGAGCCTGCCGCGATGGCTCTACGTGCTGTTCGCGATGTTCGTGCTGGTGGCGTGTTCCAACGCGGTCAACGTCACCGACGGACTCGACGGCCTGGCGATCGGTCCGGTGATGACGGTCGCGTTCTGCTACTGGACCTTCACCTACGTCGCGGGAAATCTGAGATTTTCAACTTACCTCGGCGTCCCGCACGTGATGGGGGCGGGCGAGCTGGCGATCTTCTGCGCCTCGCTGATCGCCGCGTCGCTGGGGTTCCTGTGGTACAACGCCTATCCGGCCTCGATGATGATGGGCGACGTCGGCGCGCTCGGCCTGGGCGGAGCGCTGGGCATCGTCGCCGTGCTCGCCAAGCAGGAGTTGGTGCTGCCGATCGCGGGCGGCGTCTTCGTCATCGAGGCCGGCTCGGTTATCCTGCAACGCTACTACTACAAGGCGACGCATCGGCGCATTTTCCGGATGGCGCCGCTGCATCATCACTTCGAACTTGCCGGATGGCCCGAGACGCAGGTGGTCGTGCGCTTCTGGATAATTTCGATCGTATGCGGGCTGGTCGCGCTGAGCACGCTCAAGCTGCGCTGAGAAAGCTGGCAAATGAATCTTGCGGGGAAACGCGTGATGGTGATCGGGCTTGGCCTAAGCGGCCTCGCCGCGGCGCGCTTTCTCGCGGCACGTGGCGCGACGCTGGTGATGACCGATCTGCGCGCCGATTTTCGCTCGGGGCTTCATCCGGAAGACGCTGCGCACGGAGCCGCGATACCGCCGGGCGAGATCCATCTCGGCGCCGAAGATCCGGCATGGCTTGAGGGAACCGACCTGGTGGTCACGAGCCCCGGCGTTCCGCCGACCTCGCGCCTGCTGGTCGAGGCCGACCGGCGGCGAATCCCGGTGATCGGAGAACTGGAGCTGGCGAGCCGCTTCATCGCGGCGCCGATCGTGGCGGTCACGGGCACCAACGGGAAGAGCACCGTGACGACGCTCATCGGTGAAATTTTCAAGGCGGCGGGGCGGCGCGCGTTCGTCGGCGGCAACCTCGGCACGCCGCTGGTCGAGGCGGCCGAAGGCGAGTTCGACGTGGTGGTGAGCGAGGTTTCGAGTTACCAACTCGAGCGCACCGAGCGCTTCAAGCCGCACGTCGGAGTGCATCTCAATCTCGCCGAGGACCATCTCGATCGCTACCGCGACCTCGACGAGTACGGCAAGGCGAAGGCGCGCCTGTTCCGGATGCAGGATCGGCACGACTGGGCGATTCTGAACCGCGACGATCCGCGGGTGTGGTCTTTACGCAGCACGCTCGCGGCGCAGGTGATGAGCTTCGGGTTGGCGCCGGCCGACTCGACACCCGCGATCGGCTACGACGGCGCCGATCTGGTTTTCAACATTCGCATCGGCCACGAGAGCATCGGACAGGGACGTATCGGTCTCGAGCGCATGCGGCTTGCGGGCCGGCACAATCTCGCCAACGCGATGGCGGCGGCGGCCGCGGCCCTGGTGGTTGGGATCGGGCCGCGCGCGATCGAAACCGCGCTCGCCGATTTCGCGGGCCTGCCGCATCGGATGGAATTCGTCGCCGAGCGCGGCGGCGTGACCTATATCGACGACTCGAAGGGAACCAACGTGGCGTCGGTGGTCGAGGCGCTCGCGGCGGTGCGCGCGCCGGTCATCCTGATCGCCGGCGGAATGGACAAGGGCGGCGATTACGCGCCGCTGCGCGAGCCGCTGGGCGAGAAGGTGAAGCTGCTGATTCTAATCGGAGCGGCGCGCGACCGGATGCGCGCGGCGCTTCAGGGTGCAACCGAAATCGAACTCGCGCAGACGCTGGAGGAGGCGGTACGCCGGGCGGCCGTGGCGGCGCGCCGTGGCGCCACCGTGCTGCTTTCGCCGGCCTGCTCGAGTTTCGATCAATTCAGGAACTATGCGGAGCGCGGGCGAATATTTCAGGAGCTGGTTCGGGCGCTTTGAAGCGGTTACCCGGCCGCAGCTCGACCCCTGGCTATACCTGCCGGCGGCGGCGCTGGCGGTATTGGGCCTGCTGATGGTGCTCAATACCACCTATTTCCTGGGGCTCGAGAAGACCGGTGACGCGTTTCACTTCTTCAAGCTCCAGCTCTGCCATATCGCGGCCGGGCTGGTGGTGCTCGCGCTGCTGTCGCAGCTTTCGTTGCGCGGGCTGCATCGGCTGGCGGTGCCGCTGATGGTGCTGGCGCTGGTGACGCTCGTCGCGCTGTGGATTCCCGGGCTCGGCGTGATGCGCGGCGGGGCGCGGCGGTGGCTCAGGCTCGGGCCGCTGCTCGCGGAGCCGTCGGAGCTGGCGAAGTTCGCGATGGTCTTTTTCCTGGCCGACTTCCTCAGCCGGCGCCAGGAGCGGATGAGCACGTTTGCGAAGGGTCCGCTGCCCGCCTTCATCATGGTGGGGCCGCTCGCGCTGCTGATTCTTAAGCAGCCCGATTTCGGCAACACGGTGATGGTCGTGATGCTGCTGTTCGCGATGCTGTTCGCGGCCGGCGCGCGGCTGAAGCATCTGGGCGCCGCGGGCGGCGGCGCGCTCGCGGTGCTGATTCTACAGGCTGTAGCAAGACCCTACAGGACGCGCCGGCTGAGGACTTTTCTCGATCCCTGGCAGACCGCGCGCGGCGCGGGCTTCCAGCTCATCCAGTCGTTCATCGCGCTCGGCGCGGGCGGCGGATGGGGCGTCGGCCTGGGCGCGGGACGCCAGAAGATGTTCTATCTCCCGCAGGCCCATACCGACTTCGTGTTCGCCGTGGTGGGCGAGGAATTCGGGCTGGCCGGCGCGGTGGCCGTGCTGGTGCTGTTCGGCGCGATCCTGGTGCGCGGGATGCGGGTCGCCCACGAGGAGCCCGACCCCTTCGCGAGCCTGCTCGCGGTCGGCCTGACCGCGCTGCTCACGTTGCAGGCGCTGGTCAACATGGCGGTGGTGATCGGACTGGTCCCGACCAAGGGACTGCCGCTGCCGTTTCTGAGCTACGGCGGCACCGCGATGGTGATGGCGATGGCCGCGCTGGGGACGCTGCTCGCGCTGGCGCGCAGGCCGGCGGTGCGATGAAAGTGATAATCGCGGGCGGCGGCACCGGTGGCCATCTATTTCCGGCGGTAGCGGTCGGCGAGGCGATGATGCGCGAGCGTCCCGGAACCGAGGTGCTGTTCGTCGGCACCACGGCGGGGCTCGAGGCGCGATGGATGCCGCGCAGCGGCTTGCGCTACGAACTGCTGCCGGTCCACGGGCTGCGCGGACACAATCCGCTCGAGCGGCTGAGGGCGCTCGTCGAGTTCGCCGCGGCGCTCGGGCGGGCGCGCGGACTGCTCGGGTCGTTCGGCGCCGACCTGGTCGTGGGCGCGGGCGGCTACGCGTCGGCACCGATGGCGATGGCGGCGATCATGGCGCGGACGCCGCTGGTGCTGATGGAGCAGAACACGCGGGCGGGGCTGTCGAACCGGATGCTCTGGCGCTTCGCCACCAAGGTCTGTGTTGGCTTTGACGAGGCTCAGTCGACGTTAGAATCGCCTAAAGTCGTGGTAAGCGGTAATCCGGTGCGTTTTGATATCGAGCCGTCGCCACTGAAACTACACGTGCCGCTGCAAATCCTTGTTTTAGGAGGCTCAACCGGCGCCCATCGTCTCAATCAAGGCGTAATTAATGCCTTGAGAAATCTGCGAGAAAGTGTTATAAAACTTGCTCTAGTCCACCAGACAGGGGAGGCGGACGTGGGGCTGGTGAAGGGTGGATACGCGGCGCTCGGGTGCCAGGCGCAAGTGGTGCCGTTTATCGACGACATGGCGGCGGCACTAGCCCGTGCCGACCTGCTTGTGGCGCGCTCCGGTGCGATGACCGTTTCGGAAGTCGCGCTCGCCGGGCGTCCGGCGATTTTCGTTCCATATCCTTTCCATCGCGACCGTCAACAGGAACTCAACGCGCGAGTGCTCGAGCGGCGCGGCGCGGCCGTGATCGTCGCCGACGACGAGCGCCTGGGCGAAAATCTGGCCGCCGCGTTACGCGAGCTCGCCGCCGACCCGGCGCGGCTCGTGCGGATGGCGGCGCAGGCGCGCACCGCGGCCAGCCCCGACGCGGCGCGTACGATCGCGCGGTTATGCTTCGAAGCCGGTTCCAGGGAGCGCGCCGCCGCATGAGCGAAGCTTTCGCCAGGGGATTGCTCAGTCGCCAGCGCCGTTTGCATTTCATCGGCGTCGGCGGCGCCGGCATGAGCGGAATTGCGGAGCTGTCGCTGCGGCTCGGCTTCGCGGTGAGCGGCTGCGATCAGCGCCTTGGACCCACCACCGAGCGGCTGAGCGCGCTGGGCGTGAAAATCTTCCAGGGCCATCATCCTGACCATATCTCCGCTGATCATATTTCCGATCACATTGTAGATCAGGCCGCCGCTCATTCTGGAGAACGCGCCGGCGATCGCGCCGCAAACAGCGCCGATGATCGCGCGGCGGCCGACGGCACCCGGCGGTTGGACGCGGTGGTGATTTCGTCGGCGGTTAAATTTTCCAATCCCGAAGTCGCGCGCGCGAGAGCGCTCCAGATTCCGGTCATCGCGCGCGCCGAAATGCTCGGCGAGTTGCTGCGCATGGTGCGCCTGGGCGTGGCGGTCGCGGGCACCCACGGCAAGACCACGACCACCTCACTGGTGGGGCTTATCCTCGAGGAAGCTGGCCTCGATCCGACGGTGGCGGTCGGCGGAAATCTGCGCGCACGCGGCACCAACGTGCGCCTTGGCGGCGGCGACTACATGGTGGCCGAGGCCGACGAGAGCGACGCCTCCTTTCTGCTCCTGCTCCCGACGATCGCGGTGGTCACCAATATCGACCCCGAGCATCTCGACCATTACGGCACGATGGAGCGGGTGCGCGAGGCCTATCTCAACTTCATCAACCGCGTACCGTTTTACGGCCTCGCCGTGCTGGGAATCGACAGCGTCAACGTGCGCGGGCTGCTCGCGTCGGTGCGCAAGCCCGTGCTGACCTACGGAGTCGCGCACGACGCCGAGTTGCGCGCCGCGAATATCGTGATCGACGGCCTCTCGACGCGGTTCACGGTGATCCGCGCCGGCCGCGAGCTGGGCACGGTCGAGGTGCCGACGCCGGGACGCCACGTCGCGCTGAATGCGCTGGCGGCGGTGGGCGTCGCGCTCGCCGTCGGAATCGAATTCGGCGTGGCGGCGCGCGCGCTGTCCGGCTTTTCGGGAATCAGCCGGCGGTTCGAGATCAAGGGCGAGGCGGCGGGCCGGATCGTGCTCGACGACTACGCGCATCATCCGGCGGAGATCCGCGCGACGCTGGGCGCGGCCCGCGCGGCTTTCAAGCGGCGTACCGTGGTGGTCTTCCAGCCGCATCGCTACACCCGGCTGCGCGATCTGTTCGACGATTTTCTCGGCGCCTTCGACGACGCCGACGTGCTTTATCTGTGCGAGGTCTACGCGGCGGGCGAGGAGCCGCTGGCCGACGTCTCGGCGCGGCGGCTCTACGAGGCGCTGCGCGCGCGCGGCCATCTCGACGTGCGCTATCTGGGCGACGAGGCGGATCCGGTGGCGCGGCTCGCCGCCGACACCATGGCGGGCGATTTGCTCGTGACGATGGGCGCGGGCGACGTTTATCAAACCGGCGAAGCCGTGCTGCAAAGCCTCGGCTACGCGACCAAGACGCATGAACCGGCTTGAACAGGAATTGCGCGCGCGCTTTGGCGCGAGGCTCAGAACCGGCGCTCCGCTCGCCGAGCTCACCTCGTTCCGCATCGGCGGTCCGGCTGACGCGCTGCTCGCGGTCGAGAGCGAGGACGAGTTGCGCGCCGCGCTGGCGGCCGCCTGGTGCGAACGGGTGCCGGCCTTCTGCCTGGGCGCGGGCACCAATCTGCTGGTCAGCGATCGCGGCGTGCGCGGTCTCGTCGTGCGCCTGGGCGAGGGCTTCACGCGCCTCGAGTTCGACGGCGTGCGGGTGCGCGCGGGTGCGGCCGCGCGGTTCGGGGCGCTGGTCTATGAAGCGGTCGAGCGCGGCCTGATGGGACTCGAGTTCGGCGAGGGTATCCCGGGCAGTGTCGGCGGCGGACTGGTGATGAACGCGGGCGCTTTCGGCGGTGAGATCGAGCGCGTGGTGAAGCTGGTGCACGGCGTCAACGAGCAGGGCCAGTCGCTCGCGCTCAGTCCGGCCGAGGTCAAATTTTCGTACCGCCGCACGCAGCTTCCGCCGCGCTTCGTCATTACGCGGGTGGATTTCGAGCTTCAGCCGGGCGATCGCGATCAGTTGCGCGCGCGCGTCGCGGAACTCAAGGCCAAGCGCGCGACGCGTCAGCCGCGCGGGCTTCCCAACGCTGGTTCGATTTTCAAGAACCCGCCCGGCAACTTCGCCGGGCGCCTGCTCGAGAGCGCCGGACTCAAGGGCGCCCGGCTGGGCGCGGCGGCGTTTTCCACCGAGCACGCGAATTTTATCGTCAACCTCGGCGGCGCGTGCGCCGAAGACGTGCGGCGGTTGATCGATCTCGCGCGAAGCCGGGTCAAGGAACAAAGCGGAGTGGCTCTGGAAGCCGAAGTGCGGATGGTGGGCGAATGGTGACAGCCGTGCGGTGATGGACGCGCGGTGACGGAATGGCGGTGTGGGCGGGGGACGTGGGACGGCAGTGGCGAAGCGGGCGGTAACGAAGCGGAGCAAGGGCGCGGCGGCGGCCAAGGCCTCATGGGGCTGGTCGAGCAAGGCGTTGGGCCTCGTGCTGTGCGCTTTTTTCGTTTTGGGGATGGCGACCGGGCTCAGCCAGGCGGGCCGCGCGCTCGCGGCGCGGGTCCGCGTGACGCTCGCTTCCTACTGGGCCGAAGCGGCCACGACGTTTGCCCTGTGGCGCGGTCATCCGGCCGAGAGCGCGATGTTCCCGCCGCTGCCGCGTCAGGCGGCGGGTGACGCAGTCGCGCTGGTCGAACGCCACGACGGTTTCTATGCGTTTTTCTCGCAAGGCGAGCTGCGCGGACCGGTCGAGCCGTCGCGCGCGGGCGATCTGCCAATCCTGAGCGGGCCGGCGGTGCAAACGGCTGACGCCCAGGACCTCGTGCGTTACGCCGGTGCGCTGGTGCGTTCCGAGGTCGCGCTCGCGGGGCTGGTTTCCGAAATGCGGCTGGACGACGACGGCACCGTGTCGCTCTTCCTCGATCGCTCGCATACCGAGCTCAGGATAGACCTTGACGAAGCGCCGGCCGAACTCAAGCGCGCGACCGAAGTGCTCGCGCAGTGGCGCGGGCATGAGCGGCTGGTTGCGATGGTCGATATGACGACGCCGGGGCAGGCGGTGATGCGCCTGCGCGGGATGACCCCGCTTGCCGCGGCGCAAGGATCGGGCGCGGTGCGCCGCGTCGCCGAACGGACCCGCCCGCGCGGCGGAGTCCACCTCGGCGGGGGCGGGCGCAGATGAAAAACGTGCTGACCGCGTTGGACGTGGGGACGAGCAAGGTTTGCGCGCTGGTCGCCGAGTCGCTGCCCGAGGGCGGTGGCCCGGCCGTGCTCGGCTTCGGAGTGGCGCCCTGCACCGGACTGCGCAAGGGCGTGGTGGTGAATATCGAGGCCACGGTCGAGGCGATTCGCGCCGCCGTGACCGAAGCCGAGAAGACCTCGGGCGTGCGGGTGGGCGCGGCGGTGGTGGGCGAGGCCGGCGCGCACGTGCGCGGGCTCAACAGCCACGGGATTGTGGCGGTGCGCGGCGGCGAAGTCAGCGCGCGCGACGTCGAGCGGGTGATCGACGCGGCGCGGGCGGTCGCGATTCCGCTCGACCGCCAGGTCCTGCACATCCTGCCGCAGCAATTCGCGGTCGACGATCAGGAGGGCGTGCGCGACCCGGTCGGGATGGCGGGGGTGCGGCTGGAAGCTCGCATCCATATCGTCACCGCGGCGCAGAGTTACGGACAGAACCTGACCAAGTGCTGCGAGCGCGCCAACATCACGCCGCTCGAGATCGTCTTCGAGCCGCTCGCCTCGGCCGACGCCGCGCTGTTTCCCGAGGAGCGCGAGCTGGGCGTCGCGCTGCTCGATATCGGCGGCGGCACCACCGACATCGTGGTCTTTCACGGTGGCGCGGCGATGCATACCGCGGTGCTGCCGCTCGGCGGCAACCATCTGAGCGGCGACGTCGCCGCCGGCCTGCGCACGCCGCTTAACGAGGCCGAGCGGCTGAAGCTCAACTACGGGGTAGCGACCAACACCGTGGTCGGGCGCGATCAGACCGTGCAGGTGCCGGGCGTGGGCGGCCGCGAACCGCGGGTGATCGCGCGCCGGCTGCTGGGCGAGATCATCGAGCCGCGCATGGAGGAGATTTTCGCGATGGCGCAGCGCGAGGTGATGCGCTCGGGCGTCGCCGACAACCTTGCCTCGGGCCTGGTGCTGGTCGGAGGCTCCTCGCTGCTCGAGGGCACGCAGGAGCTGGCCGAACGGATCTTCGGGCTGCCGGTGCGCCGCGGCCTGCCGATCAATTTGAAGGGAATGCCCGAGGAACTGATGAAGCCCGCGTACACCACCGCGGCCGGCCTGTTGCTGCATGCGGCGAACGCGGCCGGCGGGAACGGTAATGGAACGATGCGGGGAGGGCGGATGGGACGGTTGCGCTCTCTCGTTTCGGATTGGATGAGGGATTTTTTCTAAAGTTGTTGGGGGGTATGGACAACGCGCCTTCAGCAGCCCGCTGAGTGCCGCGCAACGGTGGAGGAGGTTGAACAATGATCGAGCTGGTAGACACCCCGGATCCGGGGGCGCGGATAAAGGTCATCGGCGCGGGCGGATGCGGCGGCAACGCGGTCAGTCACATGATCAAGCAGGGCTTGCACGGAGTTGATTTCATCGCCGTCAACACCGACAGCCAGGCGCTGGCCAACAATGCCGCCCCGATGCGCATGCAAATCGGTTCGGTGCTGACGCGCGGGCGGGGCACCGGCGGCAATCCCGAGATCGGACGCAAGGCCGCGCTGGAGGACGAGGAGCGGCTGCGCGAAGTGTTGAAGGATGCCGAGATGGTCTTCGTCACGGCCGGGATGGGCGGCGGCACGGGCACCGGCTCGGCGCCCATCCTCGCGCGTATCGCGCGCGAGAGCGGAGCCCTGACCGTCGGCGTGGTCACCAAGCCGTTCCAGTTCGAAGGCAGCCGCCGGATGTCGCAGGCCGACGAAGGCCTGCGCGAGCTGAAGGACGCGGTCGACACCCTGATCACGATTCCCAACCAACGCTTGCTCTCGATCGCGAGCCGCACCACCTCGCTGCGCGAGGCCTTCCAGAAGGCCGACGACGTCCTGCTCCAGGCCGTGCGCGGCATCTCGGAGCTGGTGACGGTTCATGGGCTGATCAACCTGGACTTCGCCGACGTGCGTTCGATCATGGCGGAGATGGGTCTCGCGATGATGGGCGCGGCGAGCGCGACCGGCGAGAACCGCGCGGTCGAAGCGGCGCAGCGCGCGATTTCGAGTCCGCTATTGGAAGACGTGTCGATCAAGGGCGCGCGTGGACTGCTGATCAACGTCACGGGCGGCACCGACATGTCGCTCTACGAAGTTACCGAGGCGGCAAGCCTGATCCAGGAAGAGGCGCACGAGGATGCCAATATCATCTTCGGCGCGGTGATCGACGAAAGGCTCGCCGACGAGATTCGCATCACGGTCATCGCGACCGGCTTCGGCGACCTCGCCACGCGCTACAACCCGCGCTATTCCTCCTCGGGCGCGCCGATCACGGCGCCGATCCAGGCGGCCGTCACCCGGCCCGTCGATCCCGTCGTCATCCAGCCGCCCACGCCTACGCTGCCGCCCGCGCCGCCACAGCAGCGGATGTTCAGCGGCAAGCCGGTGCGCCGGATGGGTATGATCGTTGACGACGGCCTCGACATCCCGGCGTTCAAACGGCGCGGCACGGATTCCAGTGCGGCGATGGAGCGGTCAGAGCCCAACGAGCTCGGCGAACATGACGATAAGCTCGATATTCCGACCTTCCTGCGCAAGCATCTGGAGTAGCCTCGGGACCGGCGTTTGGAGCAAGCCGGCCTGGCGAGAAGGTCGACGATAGGAGGACCGAAGCGCGCGGCCTCAGGGTTTGGAGACGCGCGGCGCGGGCAGCTTAGCAATGAATGAGACGGACGCGGTCGATAGCACCGGCGTCCGTCCATTCGTTTCCAGTTTTCGTACGCGTTGCGGAAATCATTCGGCCGGGGCGAGGCCAAGTGCGAGCGCGGAGCGCGCGCCGCGCAGCGGAACGATGATGAAGAAACCGGCGACGCAGGCGCAGCCGGCAAACGCCGCCGCCCACTGGTAACTGCCCGAGCGATCGATCACGAGCCCCGCGAGCGGCGGTCCCACCAGCGCGCTTATCGACGAACTGGTGTAGAGCGTTCCCAGCACCGCGCCGAGGCCCTGCACGCCGAACAGTTCCGCCACCACGGCCGGAACGAGCGCGACCAACCCGCCGTAGGCCGCACCCATCGTCAGCGCGAAGACGACTAGCCATCCGTAGCCGCTGGTCACGATCCACAGGGCATAACTCAGCCCCAGCGCGAGCGTGCACAGCTTGTAGAGCCACATGATCCCGGTGCGGTCCGCCACTACGCCCAGCGCCATCCGTCCGGCCACGCTCGCGCCGCCGATCATTCCGACGAGGGTGGCGGCGGCGACCCGGCTCACGCCCTGGTGCTGTGCAAATTCAGGCAGATAGACGAACGGCACGTAGATCGCGATCGAAGCCAGCAGCGACGAGACCCAGAGCCTCGCGAAACTCGGCGTGCGTACGGCCGCCGAGAGGCGCGGGCGCGCAGCTTGTAAATGGACCGGCGGGGCCTCGACCACCAGCGCGCAGACCACGAGGATGATCGCGCTTATCACGCCGAGGATCACATAGGTCTCGCGCCATCCAAAGCGATCGATCAGCGTGGCGGCCACGGGAGCCATCGCCAGCGTGCCGCATCCGATCCCCGCCACCGAGATTCCGAGCGCCGTGTTGCGCCAGCGCGCGAACCATCCGCCCACCACCGAGACCATCGGCACATAGCAGCAAGCGCCGCCCACGCCCACGCCGACGCCGTAGGTCAGATAGCCCATCCATAGACGGTCGATGCGCGAGGTCAGGATAAGCCCGGTCCCCATGAAGAACGCGGCGGTCAGCAGCACCGGGCGCGGGCCGTAGCGATCGCTCAGGTGGCCGGCGGGCGCGCCGAGCGCGTTGTAGATGCCGGCGGTGACCGAGAAAACCACCGCGGTCGGCATCCGGCTCGCGCCGAACTCGAGGCCCATCGGGCGGAAGAACGCGCCGAAGCTGTAGGCCACGCCGAAGAGCGTGAAGCACGACATGAACGCCGTGACCACCGTTATCCAGGCGCGTGGCGAATCGATCTGCGCGGAGCGGAGCTGTTTCATATTGCCAACGATTGGTTGCCGGCGGATCTGCGGGGGTTTAGCGCTCGCGCGAGCGCGCCGCTGGCGGCCGTCGCAATATAGTCGCTTGGCTGGGCGGGTCAAGCCGCGCGCAGAATGCGCCGCGCGATCTCAGCTACCCGCCGGCGTGCAGTTTGATGAGCTCCAGCGTGACCTCGGCGGTCGCGGCCATGTCGCGTGCGTCGAGCCATTCGCGCACAGTGTGGATATCGCGCATGCCGGTGCCGAGGTTGGCGACGACCAGCCCGCGCTGGTTGAGAATATTCGCGTCGCATCCTCCGCCAGTCGCATGCGGCTTGACCTCGCGGCCCAGCCGGCGCGCGGCCTCGATCACCTTACGCACGATCGGCGCGTCCTCGGGCACGTTCATCGCGGCATACGAGGGCACGCTTCGGTATTCCAACTCGGCCCGCACCGTCTTGCCGTCCACCGCTACCGTGGCGCGGGCGACCGCCTCTTTGAAGCATCCGATCATGTGTTCGATTTGGGCGGTCAACTTGAGCGGATCATTGGAACGCACTTCGCCGCGCACCACGACCTCGTTGGGCACGATGTTGCCGGCGCGTCCACCCTGGATAGTGCCGAGGTTGGCGGTGGTCTCGTCATCGATTCGTCCGAGACGCATCGCGGCGATCGCTTCGGCGGCGATTTTGATAGCCGAGAGCCCGCGCTCGGGCGCCATCCCCGCGTGCGCTTCGAGCCCGCGCACGGTGAAACGCAGGCCCTGCGCGCCGGCCGCGCGCACGAACAGATAGCCGGGAGAGTCGCTATCGAAGACCAGACCCTCGCGCGCGCGCAGCAGGCTGAGGTCGAGATTTCGCGCGCCCTGCAGGCCAATCTCCTCGCAGACCGTGAACACGACGTCGATCGGTCCGTGCGCGATCGCCTGCTCGCGCAGTTGATGAAGCACCTCGCAGATGATCGCGCATCCTGATTTGTCGTCGCCGCCCAGCACGGTGGTCCCGTCGGTGCGGATGATGTCGCCATCGACCACCGGCTTCACGCCCTCGCCCGGAACGACTGTGTCCATGTGTGCGCACAAAAGCAGCGGCGCCACGCCCGTCCGGGTGCCGTCTAGATGGCCGATCAGATTGCCGCAATTGCCCCGGACCTTCTCGGCGGCGCCGTCGAAGCGGTAGCTGAGGCCAACGCTCTCCAGCTCGCGCACCAGCCGCGTCGCGACGTCGCGCTCGTGGCGCGAGAGAGAATCGATCTGAACGATTTCGAGGAACAGTTGTTTCAGCCGTGCATGATTAACCGCTGCCATGATGGTTTTGTACCCCGATCGGCGCGGCGTTTGCCACCGCGAAAGTATGGCGGCGAAATTCCTGGATGAAAGTACAATTGTCAGATAACGGTCCGCGAACTTTCAAAATGCAATCCGTCCTGCCGTTTTGCAGCAGTGCGCCCACGACCTCTTCGCGGCGGCATGCCTGATTGCTTGCGATTTCGAGGCTCTCCCTTTCGGTATGGAACTTGCGCTTCAGCTTCCGGCAGGAAGTTCCATTTGCATCGTACGTCAGCCATCGCGGAGGAAAAACTGATGAACCTGGCTATCTGGCTCCCAGCCACATTCGTGCTCGGTCTGGCCGGATTCGGACTTTGCTGCGCCTTCTTACTCGGATGCGAGCGGATTTAGGGAGGCTGCCGTGATTTATTTTACAGCTATCGTTACGGTCCTGGCGTTCGCCTATCTGGTGACGGCGATGATCCGGCCGGAGTGGTTCTAGTCACTAAACCAGTGCCTATCGAAGAGGATATCAAGTCATGTGGCTTCTGCCCGTTTCGATAATCGTTCTGACGATCGTTATCGCCATCCCACTGAGCCGCTATATGGCGAAGGTCATGGACGGCAAGTACCAGGCGCCGAGCCTGCTGCGATGGTTCGAGAAACGCCTGGATAGCGGCCCGCAAAACTGGAAGCAGTATACGGTCGCGCTGCTCGCCTTCAACATAGTGCTTTTCGTCTACGGCTACGTCGTGCTGTCGGCGCAACCGTGGATGCCGCTTAATCCACGCGGCCTCGGCATCCTGGCGCCGACCACGATTTTCAATACCGTGATCTCGTTCATAACTAACACCAACATGCAGCATTACTCGGGTGATGTTGCATTCTCGAATTTCAGCCAGATCTTCTTTTGCATAGCGAACTTCTTCCTCTCCGCCGCGATCGGTCTATGCGCTCTTGCCGCGATCATTCGCGCGCTGCGCGGCGATCCGAAGCTCGGCAATTTCTTCGTCGATATGTGGCGCGTTGTCGCTTACATGTTTCTGCCCGCGGCCTTCCTGATGAGCATCGTGTTCCTGACCCAGGGCATGCCGATGACCTACCAGAGCGATTACCAGGTCGCGACGCTCGAACCGGCGGCGATGGGCACCACGGACAGCGGTCAGCCCAAGCAGCAAACTATCGTGGTCGGACCGCTGGCCGCGTTCGTTCCGATGAAGATGATGGGGACCAACGGCGGCGGCTTTTACGGCATGAATTCGGCGCATCCGTTTGAAAACCCGAGCGCGGCATCCAACTTCTTCACCACCTTTTGCATGATGCTGTTTCCGATGGCGCTGGTGCTGATGTATGGGCGGATGCTCGGGCGGCTGCGCCATGCGATGGTCATTTTCTCGGTGATGTTGTTGCTATTTGTGGGGACAGTCGTCTGGGCGATTTACTTCGACACGATGAAGCCGAATCCCGGGCCTGACCGCTCATCCCACGGCCAGAACCTTCGAGATCGCGAGCCCTGGCGCACCCGGCGGCAAGCGCGTCATTACGCTGCCGGCGGTGGCTGGACTGCCGGTCGATCAGCATCTCGGCAATCTCGAGGGCAAGGAGCTGCGCTTCGGAACCTCGGCCGGCCGCGACTTTCGCGGCGGCCACGGTCGACGTGACCTGCGGCGCGATCAACTGCGAGCACGACAGCCTGAATCCGATCGCCGCGCTCTCGCCGTTCGTCGGGATGTGGGTCAACTGCATCTACGGCGGCAAGGGCGTCGGCATGATCAACCTGCTGCTGTTCCTGATCATCGGCGATCTTCCTCGCGGGACAGATGGTCGGCCGCACGCCCGAATATCTGGGCAGGAAAATCGGCGCGACGCGAAATGAAGCTCGCGATGATCGCGCTGCTGGTTCATCCATTTCTCATCCTGGAGCCGTCGGGGCTGTTCGCCGCGACCAACTGGGGAATCAAGGCGGAGAACAATCCCGGCGCGCATGGATTGTCGGAGATCGTTTACCAGTTCTCGTCGGCCTCGGCGAACAACGGCTCCGCCTTCGACGGCCTGGGCGTGACCTATGGCCTGAACAACAATCCAAGTCCGGCGCCCGAAGCGGTTCCGTGGGACATCGGCGGCGGCCTGGTCATCATGTTTGGCCGCTTCCTTCCGATCATCGCACCGATCGCGATGGCGGCTTTCCTCGGGATGAAGAAGAAAACCCCATTCGGATTGGGTACCTTGCGCGACGATACGTTCACCTTCGGCTGTCTGCTGTTCGGCACGATCGTGATCGTCGGCGCGCTGCTGTTCCTGCCGGTGGCCGCGCTGGGGCCGCTGGCCGAGCATCTGGGGCCGATCCCCTTCGGCGGATAGCTACATCGGCGGCTATAGCCAATTCGGAAGTGTAGTTTCATCGGTCGATAGCAACTCGGAGGCGCGAAAATGGGAGCAGCCGCACAACCACTACGCACGATTCACCCGCCGGAGCATCCGCGTCCGCCCGCGGCGTACAAAGAGCCAGGGACTGTTCGAGCCGGAGCTGCTGCGCGAGTCCCTGAAGCAGGCGTTCGTGATGCTTCGCCCGGATATCCAGTGGAGCAATCCGGTCATGTTCGTGGTCGAGATCGGCGCCGTGCTGACGCTGCTCTTCATCATACAAGCGGCGGTCAGCACATTCGGCGAGCCAGGTTCCGATTACCTATTTCATCGCGCTGGACTTCTGGCTTTTGCTGACGGTGCTGTTTGCCAACTTCGCGACAGCTCTCGCCGAGGCGCGCGGCAAGGCCCAGGCCGAATCGCTGCGCAAGACCCGCAGCGAGACGCCGGCCTACCGGCTGCGGAAGGGGCGGCTCGATCGAAGAAGTGCTTTCGACCGATCTGAGGCCCGGCGACCGCGTCGTGGTCGCGGCGGGCCAGATCATCCCGAGCGACGGCGAAATAATCGAGGGCATCGCGTCGGTCGACGAATCGGCGATCACCGGCGAATCGGCGCCGGTGATTCGCGAGGCCGGCGGCGATCGCTCCGGCGTCACCGGCGGAACGAGGGTCATGTCCGACCGGATCGTCGTCGAGATTACCGCACTCCCGGGGCAGAGCTTCCTCGATCGCATGATCGCACTGGTCGAAGGCGCCGTGCGCCAAAAGACGCCCAACGAGATCGCGCTGACCCTGGTGCTGTCGGGACTGACGCTCGCCTTTTTGATCGTCGTCGTGCCGCTATGGCCGATGGCCTGGAATGCCGAGCAATACATGATGGGCTATCTGGGGCTCTCAGAGCCGCTGAAAAGCCTCGGCACCGATGTTCCGACTTTGGTCGCGCTGCTCGTCTGCCTGATTCCGACGACGATCGGAGCGCTGCTCGCCGCGATCGGAATCGCCGGGATGGATCGCGCGCTGCAGGCCAACATCATCGCCAAGAGCGGCAAGGCGGTCGAGACGGCCGGCGATATCGACACAGTGCTGCTCGACAAGACCGGCACGATCACCGTGGGTAATCGGCACGCCACCAATTTCATGCCGGTGACCGGCTACACGCAACTCAGGCTGGCGCTGCTGGCCGCGCTCGCTTCGGTCGCCGACGAAACTCCCGAGGGCAAGAGCATCGTTACCGCGGCGCAGGCGGCGGGGGTGGGTAGCAGGGATCTGGGCGTGGCGGGTGGCGCGAAATTCGTCCCGTTCAGTGCGCAGACCCGGATGAGCGGGATCGATCTGCCCGACGGCAGAAGCATCCGCAAGGGTGCGCCGGACGCGGTGATTGCTTTCATCCAGCAAAGGAATGGGGAGGTCCCGTTCGAGCTCAGCCAGATCGTCGAGGCGGTCGCCTCGAAAGGCGCGACGCCGTTGGTGGTGGCGGAGAACGGGAAAATCGCGGGTGTGGTCGTGCTCGAGGACGTTCTGAAGACCGGGATGCGCGAGCGCTTCGCACGGCTGCGCATGATGGGTCTGCGGACCGTGATGATCACCGGCGACAATCCGCTGACCGCGGCCACGATCGCGAAAGAGGCCGGGGTCGACGACTTTGTCGCGCAGGCTACGCCCGAGTCCAAGCTCGCTTACATCCGCAAGGAACAGGCCGACGGCAAACTGGTCGCGATGATGGGCGACGGCACCAACGACGCGCCGGCGCTGGCGCAGGCCGACGTGGGCCTGGCGATGAATTCGGGGACCCAGGCGGCCAAGGAAGCCGGCAACATGGTCGATCTCGATTCCGACCCGACCAAGCTCATCGAGGTCGTCGAAATCGGCAAACAGCTATTGATGACGCGCGGCGCGCTGACCACATTTTCCGTGGCCAATGACGTCGCGAAGTATTTCGCGATCGTACCGGCGCTGTTTGCCGGCACGCTGCCGTGGCTCAAGGCGATGGACGTGATGGGGCTGCATTCGCCGACCTCCGCGATCCTGTCGGCGGTGATCTTCAACGCCCTCATCATCCCGAGTTTGATTCCGGTCGCGCTGAAAGGGGTCAAGTACCGGCCGCTCGGCGCCGACGCGCTGCTGCGCAGAAATCTACTGATCTGGGGCCTCGGCGGCGTGATTCTTCCTTTCATCGGAATAAAGCTCATCGATGTTCTTTTGACTGCCACGCACCTGGTGGCGTGACGATCGGGTTTTTTTCACGAACCACGAATGTTTTTTGGGGACCTGAAGAAGATGCAAACCTACATTGCAAAGAGTCTATGGTTGTTGGGCGCGACGATAGTCATCTGTTGCCTGGTTTACCCGTTGGCGGTGTGGGCGATCGGGCAGACTTTCTTCCCGCTGACCGCCAACGGCAGCATGGTCGCCGGACCCGACGGCAAACCGGTCGGCTCGTTGATGATCGCGCAGCCATTCACCAAGGATGAATATTTCTGGCCGCGGCCTTCGGCCGCCTCGTACGACGCGTCCGCGTCCACCTCGTCGACGCTCGCCGCGTCCAACTATCTGCTGCGCGATCGCGTAGCGCGCACGCTCGGTCCTATCGTCAAGTATCAAAGCGGTCCCAAAGCGGGCCAATTGGTCGCTCCTGATATAGAGGCGTGGTTTCAACGGGATATTTATCAGGGAAACCCGCACCTGGTCGCGCAGTGGGCCGACAACCATAACGAGCTCACGCAAAGTTGGGTGAGCGCCGATCCGTCACACGCCCAGTACGTCAATAGCTGGGCCAAGGATCATAAGGCGGCGGTGGCGGACTGGATAAAGCAGAACCCGGCGACTCCGCAGCCGCAGGCTTCTGACCTGGCCGTTCTGTTCTTCGAAACCTTTTCCAAGGAATACCCGGGCAAGTTCCCCTCGCAGGTGACTCGGCAACTGCCTAACGGCAAGAGCGAGACGGCGATCGCGCCGGTAGCGAGTGGCTCGGATATCCAGTCGATTTTTTTCGACATGTGGCGCCAGGACCATCCCGAAGTGGCTCTCGCCAATGTCCCTGGCGATATGGTCACGACTTCAGGCTCCGGTCTGGATCCCGACATCACGCTCGACAATGCGGAATATCAACTCGACCGCGTGGCTCCGAAATGGGCGGCGGATCTGAAGCGTGATCCTGCGCAGGTTCGCGGTGAGATCGACACAATCATCCAGACTGACGCGTATGCGCCGATGAACGGACTGTTCGGCGAGAAGATGGTCAACGTGCTGCGGGTCAACCTCGAATTGCGCAAACGCTACGGGGCCCCCACAAGCTGATACGTCGTCAAGGGTTCCGGCGATTCGCGGCAACGTGTCATCGGCGTGGGAATAGAGTCGGTTCAGCGGTTCGGGATTGCCCTGGATGAACTCACGATCCGCGGCAATCGATTCCGCCGGCACCGCTGCCTGGAAGGACTCTCTATCGTCCATCGGTCACCTCGGAGCGGGTAATGACAATCCGCCATCCGTATCGTCAACCTCGCACGACCTTCCTGCTCGACAATTCCGGCTCAGACTTTAGCCTGCGTCCCGCCCGTATCGAAGGCTTCGAGAAACAGCATAGTTTCAACCGACCGCGCCTGGATCAATCTCGGCTGTTTCGGCTGTTTGACACAAATATGCATTGGCGATAGAAGTCTGCTTCAGAAACTGAATGAAGATTCAGCAGACAGCATGAGCGTACGCGAGCGCAAGGAGCGCGAGCGGATCGCAAGGCGCGAGACGATCCTCGGTGCCGCCGCGCAGGTCTTCGCCGAGCACGGCGTCGACGGCGCCACGATCGAGATGGTCGCGCGCCAGGCCGAGGTCGCCGTCGGCACGATCTATCTCTACTTTTTCTCGCGCGACGATCTCTTCGTCAGCCTGATGGCCGAGCGGATCGGCAAACTGCGCGCGCGCTACCAGGAAATCCGTGCGCGAGGCCTCGAGCCGCTCGACGAGCTACGCGCGATAGGGAATGTCTACTTCAATTACCTGCGCGAATCGCGCGGATTGTTCCTCGCCCAGCTCTCGGTCACCTTCAGCAAACTGTCGCTCCGCCTGACGCGCGCCGAAGAGCTTGAACACTTCGAGCAGGTGAGGCGGCTCGGCCGCGAATGCTTCGATCTCTATCGCGATTCGGTCAAGCGCATGCTCAACGCGAGCGGCGCGCACACTTCCAGCGCCGACGCCACGCGCGCGGCGACCGTGATATGGGCGGCGCTCAATGGCGCGTTCCTGCTGACCGACGACGTCGAAATTTTTCGCGACCTCACCGGGCTCGAAGCCGCGCGGCTGCTCGAGGAAACCTTCGAGTTCCAAATCGCCGCCGCGCAGGCGGCGGTCTCGCGTCCCCGGCGTGCGCCGGCGGGCGCGATCAAGTCGTCAGGCGCGCACGCGCGCAGCCGACGGATCGTCAAGACTTCGCGCAACGGCGCCTCGACCGATCACGAACACGACGCGGCGGAGCGCTCGCTACAGGCGCGCCGGAGCGTCTCGCCGCTGGATGATTAGACGGGAAATCGTTTCGCCAAAGGAGATTGGCTTATGAAATTTACGTGGTTTCACCTGATGCCCTACCGGTTCCTGCCCGACGACTTCAAGAAGAAATACCATAGTGTGTGGGTCGACATCCCGCGCGACCTCTACGACCCCAAGATCGGCCATCGGCTGTACAACGACTATCTCGACCAGCTCGAGTTCGCCGACCACATGGGCTTCGACGGCCTGGGCGTCAACGAGCATCATCAGAACGCCTACGGCCTGATGCCCTCGCCGAACATCATGGCGGCGGCGCTGACCCGGCGCACGCGCAACGCCAACCTGGTCGTGCTCGGCAACTCGATCGCGCTATACAATCCGCCGGTCCGGGTGGCCGAGGAATTCGCGATGCTCGACGTGCTGAGCGGCGGGCGCCTGGTGGCCGGATTTCCGGTCGGCACCTCGATGGATACCAACTTCTGCTACGGCGAGATTCCGGCCACGCTGCGCGAGAAGTACTTCGAGGCGCACGATCTGATCATCCGCTCGTGGAAAGAAGAGGAGCAATTCGCCTTCAACGGCAAATTCACCAAGCTGCGTTACGTCAACCTGTGGCCCAAGCCGCTCCAGCAGCCTCATCCGCCGATCTGGATTCCCGGCGGCGGCTCGGTCGAGACCTGGGACTTCGTCGCCGATCACGACTACCAGTATTCGTTCCTGTCGTTCTTCGGCTACAAGGCGGGCAAGAAAGTCGCCGACGGCTACTGGAACGTGATGTCGAAGAAGGGCAAAGAGCTCAACCCGTACAGCCTCGGCTTCGCGCAGGTGGTCGCCGTCGCGGAGACCGACGAGCAGGCCGAGCGCGATTACGCGCCCCACATGGACTACTTCTACAACCGCTGCCTGCACGTCTATCCGGGCTTCGCCGACGCGCCGGGCTATCGCACACCCAGCACGATCAAGGCGGGATTGACCGGCCAGATCAGCAAGAACGCCTCGATCACGCGCGAGGGCCTGACCTGGAAGGATTTCATCAACGACGGTTACGTGATCGCCGGCTCGCCGGCCACCGTGCGCGATCGTCTGCGCGAGGCGTTAAAGACGTTGAACTGCGGCCACCTGATGATCCTTCAGCAAATCGGATCGATGCCGCCCGAGCTGGTGCGCAAGAGCACCGATCTGTTCGCGCGCGAAGTGATGCCGCATCTGCGCGACCTGTGGACCGGGTTCGAGGACAAATGGTCGCCCAAGCGCCTGCCGGCGAGCGAGATGGCGGTGCCGGCGCCGATCTGGTCCGACGCTCCTCAGACCAACGGCAAGACGCAGAGGCCGGGTGTGTCCGAAATAAGGAATTCGGTGAAGTAATGAAGACATATCAAAAGCTGTGCGACGGCAAGTTTTCGGTCGAGATGGAAGTTACCGGCAAGGGCGAGCCGCTGCTGTTCCTCCACGGTGCGGGCGGACTCACCGGAGCCGATCCGTTCCTCGAAGACCTCGGCCGCAACTTCAAGGTCTACGCGCCGCATCTGCCGGGCTACGGCGAATCGACCGGCGCCGAACATATCGACGACGTGATCGACGCGGCGCTGTTCTACCATGAGCTGATGGACGAGCTGGACATTCCGAGCGCCAATCTGGTCGGCCACTCGATGGGCGGGATGCTCGCGGCGGAAGTGGCGGCGCTCGACACGCGGCGGGCGAAAAAGCTCGTGCTGGTCGGGGCGGCCGGCTTCTGGCTCGACGACACTCCGATTCCCGATCTTTTCGCGAGCGACCTGGACGATCTGCCGGCGCTGCTGTTTCACGATCCGCAATCGCCGCTGGCGCAGATGATGATCGCGATGCCGTGGGACAACCAGGAACTGCTGACCGCGATGTACGTCGAGCGAGTCAAGCGCTTCTCGACGGCGAGCAAGTTCCTATGGCCGATTCCGGACCGCGGACTCAAGAAGCGCGCCTACCGGATAGCCGCGCCGACGCTGCTGGTATGGGGCGAGTCGGACAAGGTGATTCCTCCGGCTTACGCGCGTGAGTACCAGAAATACATCCGCAACAGCCGCATTCACACGATCAAGGAAGCCGGACACATGGTGCAGTACGAGCAGCCGGCCGAGTTCGACAGGGTGGTGACGGAGTTTCTGAAGAGCTGAGCGCGCGGTCATCGGGAAAGCAACGCAAAGCGGCCGCGGCGCCCGAAGGGCGCCGCGGCCGCTTTGCCGTCGAGTTCCGTCGTCGTCGCAAGACGAGCCGACAGAACTCGCGCGCGGTTCTCCGCGCGAGTTCTGTCGACTCCCTCTCGCAGACTCGCTTTGCTCGGGTACTGCGTCGCGGCTGACGCCGCGACGCAGTTCGCATCAGGCAGGCAGGAGCAGGTGCGCCGCCGGCGGCGGCGCACCTGCTCCTGCCTGCCTGATGCGGCAAGAAGATGCATCGCTTCGCGTAGATCCTTCACTCCGGCAACCTTCGTTCAGGATGACAAAAGAGGCTCTTTTCCTGTCATCCTGAACGTCTCTTTCGTATCACCCTGAGCCCCCCTTCCTCTGACTGTGAACGTCTCTTTACTGTCATCCTGAGCGAAGCGAGTCCGCGAGCGCAGTCGAAGGATCTACGCGAAGCGATGGATCTTCCTTTCGTATTTATCGGCGCCTGTTTGTCCCATGGAGCTTTGACGAAATTGGCGCGCGCCAGTTTTGTCAAAGCTCTCCCTGGAGTGAAGGCACGATGAGCAGGCCCTCGCGGAGCCGCGAGACTTCGCGTGCTCAGCGCATCGCGGCGACGGCGGCCGCGCGCGTTTCGCGCGCGGCCGCCGTCGCCGCGGGCGGCAGATGCGGATACAGGCGATACACCATCAGATAAACCACTACGCCCGTCACCGACACGTACATCCAGATCGGCCAGGTCCATCGCGCGATTCGCCGATGACGCGCGAAGCGGCCGCGTAGCGCGCGGCCGAGCGTGATCAATGCCAGCGGCACGATCGCCACCGCGAGCGTGACGTGCGAAATCAGGATCGAGAAGTAGACCGGCCGGACCACTCCGCGGCCGCCGAAACGCACGTCGCCCACGTGATAGTGGTAAACGCAGTACGAAATAAAAAATACGATCGACACGGTGAACGCACTTATCATGCACGCGCGATGTACGCGGACCCAGTTGTTGCGGATGGCGACGTAGCCCGCGAGCAGCAGGATCGCCGCGGCCGAGTTGAGGATCGCATTGAGCGGGGCGAGCGAGGCGTAGGAGGGCATCAGCGGATAAAATCGGCGGCCCGCGCGAAGCGGACCGCCGATAACCTCACAAGTCTCATCGGTCGGCGATCGGGTTGCTACGCCGACGCGTGTCCGTGACGCAGCAGCCGTCCCGGTAACGGTCCGTCCGGAGCGACCGTGTCGTGTCCCTCGCGCCGGATGACCTTGCCGTTGACGATCACCGCGTCGATTCCGTAGGCGTCCGCGACCAGCCGGTCGGCTCCCGAGGGAAGATCGTTGACTCGGCGCAGCCGCGAGCATCCGATCTTGTCCGGGTCGAAGATCACCACGTCGCCGGCCAATCCCGGCACCAGGCGCCCGCGGTCGCTCAGAGCGAAGACCTCCGCGGGCCGCGCCGTCAGCATCCAGACCGCGCGTTCGATCGGAATCGCTTTGCGCTCGCGCACCCAGTGTCCCATCAGGTAAGTCGAGAAGCAGGCGTCGCAAAGCTGGCTTGCATGCGCCCCCGCGTCGGACAGGCCGACCACGGTGCCCTTGCCGTTGAGCAGCGCGATAACTTCGTCTTCCTCGTAATTGAACAGCGCCATTCGGAAGCGCGTTTCCAGTTTGGTTTCGAGTCCGATGTCGAGCATCAAATCGATCGGGTCGATGCCGCGCGCGCGCGCAAGTTCGGCGAGATTGCTTTCCTCGAGTTCCGGATGGCCCGGATAGTACGAGACCCAACTGCGCTCCCATCGATCGGCGAAGCGGCCCGCCGAGTTGATGCCCATCTTCGACTTGAACATCGCGCGGAACTCGGGGTCCGCGTAGATCCTCGTCTTGCCGTCGAAGTCGGCCTCCGAAATCTGTTTGAAGACCGACAGACTCTCGAAGATGAAGGGCTCTTTGAGCGTCATTTCGAAGTTGAGCGGGCGGCACGCCACCTGCGGAACGATCCGCATCCCCTGGCCTGACATTTCCTCCGACTGCTCCAGCAGGCGGCGATGACCGTCGTTGGATCCGGTCATCCCGGCGAGCAGCGCGGTCCAGGTGATAGTGCGGCCGGTGGCGCGGAAGAGGTCGGCGAATTCCTTGAGGAACAGTTCACGCCCGACGGTGGCCTGGATGACGCCGCTATTCTCCTCGGCGAGCACGCTCGCGAGCGCGGTTATCTCGTTCATCTCAGCTTTACGGCTGGGCACGGGCTTGCCGCTGTATCCGACGTGGGTCGGCGACTTGGACGTGGCGAAACCGACCGCGCCGGCGCGGATTCCGCGCCGCACGATCTCGCGCATCTCGGCGATCTCGGCTTCGTTGGCCGGACGTTCCACGGACTCCTCGCCCATCACGTACAGCCGTGTCGGCGTATGCCCGATCAGCGCGCCGACGTTGATCGCCGATCCGCGTTTTTCGACCGCGTCCAGATATTGCTCGAAGGTCTCGAACGGCCATTCGTATCCCAGCCCCGCCTCGAGCGCGTCGAGGCTCATCCCTTCGACTTTTTCGAGCGTGCGCATGATCAGTCCGCGATGCTTGGGGCGGGTCGGCGCGACGCCGAAGCCGCAATTGCCCATCACCACCGTGGTTACGCCGTGCCATGGCGAGATGGTCGTCATGCGGTCCCACAGGATCTGCGCATCGTAGTGCGTGTGGATATCGACGAAGCCGGGGGCGACCACGCGGCCGCGCGCCTCGATCGTCGCGGCCGCTTTGCCGGGAGCTTCGCCCACGGCGGCGATCTTGCCGTCCTTGATCGCGACGTCGCCTTCGCGCGCCGGGGAACCGGTGCCGTCGATAATCGTACCGCCCGTTATCTTGAGGTCGTAATCCATCGAATCTCTCCTTGGGCGAACCTTTGGTAGCGCCCGGCCGGTACGCCGCATTTTTGCGTCCGGCATGTGGATCGGGAAATCCGGAAGGGGCCTGAATCCAGAATCAATTACGGACCAGTTATATCGCAGCCCCATGCGTTCGATCCAGCCGCGCGCCCGATCCGGCCGCACAAATTTCGTTGTAAACGCCGCCCCGGTTTAGTAAAAGTGGGTACAGGAACGGAACACTGTCTGTATCCCAGGCTCCGCCCGGAGCCTTCACGAGGAAGGAAAATGCAAAAACCAATCATCTCGGCGGATTCGCATATCACCGAACCGCCAAACACTTATCTCGACAACATCGATCCCAAGTTCAGGGACCGCGCGCCGCATATGGTGCGCGACGACGCCAAGGGCGACCTGTTCATGATCGACGGCATGAAGCGGCCGATCCCGATGGGCTTGATCGCGGCCGCCGGCAAGCAGGCCAGCGAACTGACGCTCCTCGGCATCAAGTTCGAGGAACTGCATCGCGGCGGATGGGACCCCGAGGCGCGGATGGCCGACCAGGACCGCGATGGAGTCGCCGCCGAAGTCATCTATCCGACGGTCGGGATGCTGCTCTGCAACCACAAGGACTACGATTACAAGAAGGCCTGCTTCGACGCTTATAATCGGTGGATCGCCGCCTACTGCTCGGTCCATCCGACGCGTCTCATCGGCACTGGGCAAACCGCGATGCGCTCGATCGAGGAAGGTATCGAGGACCTGCGGCACATCAAGGATCTGGGCCTCAAGGGCGTGATGATGCCGGGCAATCCCCAGGTCGAAGACTACGACAGCCCTCTCTACGATCCATTCTGGGAGGCCGCGATCGACCTCGGTATGCCGCTCAGTTTCCACATCCTGACCAGCTCGGGAGGACGGGATCGGACGGACGCGCGGTCCCAAGCTCAACAGTTTTCTTTCGATCATCCGCGGCAACCAGGACATCATCGGAACGCTGATCCTGAGCGGGGTCTTCGAGCGTCATCCTAAACTCAAGGTGGTTTGCGTCGAGGCGGACGCTGGCTGGGCGCCTCATTATATGTACCGGATGGACCATGCCTACGACCGCCATCGTTACTGGCTAACCGCAGGCGCGATCTCCAAAATGCCCAGTGAGTATTTCCGCGAAAATATCTACCTGACGTTCCAGGACGACTGGGTAGCCTTCAAGATGAAGGACATGTGCAACTTTCGTCGCCTGATGTGGGCCAACGATTTTCCGCATAGCGATTCGACCTGGCCCTGGTCGCAGGAGCTGCTCAAGAAGCATACGGCTGACCTGTCCGAAGAGGAGAAGAACCAGGTCCTCCACGACAACGTCGCCGAGCTCTACAACTTGAGCATCTAGTCGAACCCCTAGCCCGGCCTCGCGGCGGTTCGCCGGCCTGAACGGCACGGAATCCTATGATTTCGCGCCAGACACATTTGCGCCGCGGCGTTCCGAGCCGAGGCCGTTCCCGGGGGTACTAGGGTCGGCTATATTCCCGACGCGACTTCGCGCTAGCATCGTGACCAACGGGGCTCCCGGCCAAGGAGAAGAGCGATGGCGAGTGTGACACAACTGGGCTATCTGGGAATCGGCGTCAGCGACCCTGCGCGATGGTCGCGTTTTGCAACCGAAGTGCTCGGCCTCGAAGTAAACGGCACCGACGCGGACGGTTCGACGTTCCTCAGGATGGACGAGTACCACCATCGCTTCATCCTCCAGCCGGGCGGAGACGATGACCTCGCGTTCGTCGGTTGGGAGGTCCGCGACCAGGCGGCACTCAACGAAATCGCCGCGCGGCTACGCGCCGACGGCGTAGAGGTCACGGCGGCGACCCCGCAGGAGGCCCGCGCGCGATGCGTGGTCGAATACCTGAAGCTCAAGGACCCGAGCGGCATCCCGACCGAAATTTATTTCGGCCCGCTGATGACCTTCGAGCACCCGTTCAAATCGCCGCGGCCGCTTTCCGGTTTCGTCACCGGCGAGCTGGGGATGGGCCATATCGTGGTCCGCGTGGACGACTCGGCCAAGAGCCTGCGCTTTTACCGCGACCTGCTCGGGCTAAGGATCAGCGACTTTATCGATATGCGGTCGCGTCGCGGCGGCGATCCGATAAGCCTGACCTTCATGCACTGCAACCCGCGCCATCACTCGATCGCCTTCGGCGTCATCCCGGCGACCAAACGCCTGATGCACTTCATGCTGCAGTGCCGTCACGTGGACGACGTGGGGTCGACCTATTATCTCTGCCAGGACCAGGGCGTCGAAATTTCCGGAACGATCGGCCGCCACACGAACGATCACATGATGTCATTCTACCTGCGCACGCCGTCGGGTTTCGAGGTCGAGTACGGATGGGGCGCGCGGATCGTCGACGACGCGACCTGGCAGGTGCAGAGGCACGAAGCCCCGAGCATCTGGGGCCATCGGGCGAGTCTCACGCCATCGCCGCGCAAGCCCGCGCCGGCCTAGCGCGCGCCGCTCAGGCCCGCTGGTTGTACAGGTTCATCGCGCGTTCCAGGCCGCTCGCAATCACCGCTTCGACCGCTTCCGCCGCGCGTGCAATCGACGCCTTGAAGGCTTCGAGTTCCATGCGGCCCATCTTGTGTAGGACGTGATCCTTGGCTTCCAGGCCGGGCGCGGGCCGTCCAATTCCGACTCGCACGCGGACGAACTCGGGCGTGCCCAGGACAGCGGCAATCGAGCGCACGCCACGATTGCCGGCGTCGCCGCCGCCGCGTTTGAGCCTGAGTTGGCGCGGTTCGAGATCGATTTCGTCATGCACGACGATCAGACGCTCGGCGGGAATTTTGTAGTAGCCGAGGATCGCCGCGACGCATTCGCCGCTCAAATTGTAGTAAGTTTGCGGCTTCACCAGGATCGTCGGGTCCCCGCCGATACCGGCCTCGCCGAAGATTCCCTTGAACTTGCGCCGGTCCAGCCTCGCGCCGGATTTTTCGGCCAGGTGGTCGATCACCATGAAGCCGATATTGTGGCCCGAGCGCTGATACTGATCGCCGGGATTGCCCAGTCCGGCCACTACCCACCGCATCTCACGCAACTCCTCGCGTTCCTCGGGCTGGCTCTCGGAGCCGGCGCGCGCGGAGCGGAACCTGGAGAACATCTGCCCCAGCCGGCCCATCGATCGTTCGCGTCCTACGCGCTCCCTTTCACGCTCGCCGTGCCGTTCGGTTGTCTCTGGGGCTGACTTGCAGTTGATTGCGGGCGCCGCGTGCCGGTGATGCTCGGCCCCTATTCGCCTAGCCCCGCGCGCATCCGTTGCGCCGCGAGGCCGTCAGCGCGGCGGCCAGCGGTCCGAGCGCCTTGAACAGTTCCGTCATTTCGGCGGGAGTGCCGATCGAAATCCTGAGCGCGTCGGGCCACGCGCGGAAAAAGCGCACCAGCACGCCGGACTTGCGCAATCCCGCCGCCACCGGACCGAGGTCGCGGCCGGGCATCCGGGCGAGGACGAAATTGGCCGACGACGGTGGCACCGCGAAACCCATCGCGAGCAACTTGCGCATGGCCGCGGCGCGGGTACGCTTGACGCGCTCGACGTTGCGCTCCATCCAGGCGCTGTCGTCCAGCGCCGCGGCGCCCGCGGCGATCGCGAGGCGGCTCAGGTTGTAGGAATCTTTGACCTTGCCGAGTTGCGTGATGATTTCGGGATGGGCGAAGCATAGCCCGAGCCGCATCCCTGCCAGCGAGTACGACTTCGAGAGCGAGCGCAGCACCAAAACGTTGGGCAGCCGCCGCACCAGCGCGAGGGCATTCTCCTCGGCGAAATCGACGTAAGCCTCGTCGATCGCGAGCAGCCGTCCGTCGAGCAACCGCGCGAGACGCGCGAGCGTGCGGGTCGGCGTGAGCGTGCCCGAGGGCGAATTGGGATTGCACACGATCGTCAGGCGCGCCCGCGCGCGGACCAGCGCTTCCAGCGGCAGCTCGAAATCGGGTCCGAGCGGCGGGGTGATTACGCGCGCCTCCTGCACGGCGGCGAGCGTATCGTAAAGCGAGTAAGTCGGACTCGCCCACGCCACTCGATCGCCGGGGCCGAGCGTCGCCCGGAAGAGCATCGCCAACAATTCATCCGAACCATTGCCGGCCACGATCATGCGCGGCGCAAACCCGTAGCGGCGCGCGGCGGCGGCGATGAAATCGTCGGCCAGGGGCGCCGGATAGAGCCGGAGCGCCTGCCCCAGCGCCGCCTGCGCCACCGCGCGGCGCACCCGCGGCGAGGGCGGATACGGATTCTCGTTGGTATTCAGCTTGACGAGCCGCTGGCCGGGCCGCGGCTGCTCGCCGGGCACATAGGGCGCCATCTCGCGGATTGCTTTGCGAAACATCGTACGCCTGTCTCTATCCGCGCCTGGCGCGCCCGCGTGCCGCGCGAGCCTTGGCGGGCGCCGGTTGCGCCGCGGTCGATTCAAGGAGCCATCCGAGGTAAGCGGCCGACCCGCCGCTCGGCGCGAGCGCCAGCACTTCCGGAACCTCGTAGCTGTGGAGTTCGATCACGCGGCGCTCGAGGCGTCCGAGCAGGCGTGCGCGGGTTTTGATGAGCAGAAGAAATTCAGCTTCGTCCTCGACTGCGCCGCGCCATCGATAGATCGAACGGATCGGGCCCACGACGTTGACGCAGGCCGCCAGCCGCTCGTCGACCAGCCGGTGCGCGATGGAATGCGCCTGTTCTTCGGCGCCGGCCGTGACCAGGACGAGTCGCGCTTCCGACGCCGGCATCAGATAATCTCCGTCGCCGCGGGCGCGGACAACCGTTTCGGAGCGATATCGCTGTAAGCTTTCATCCGTCGATTTCCAGCGCTGGTACTCTAGCGGCCCACGCGCGGCCGTCCAAGCCGCCGCGGGACCATCGCCATCGCGCGGGAAATGCGGGAGCCGGCGAGGGCGCTTCGCCGCGCGGGCGCATCGTTGAACTCAGTTTCCGCTGCCACTACCGCCGCCGCGGCCAAATCCTTTGATGACATTGATCGGAGCTTTCAGGACGTTGGTCAGGAAATACTCGACCGAGGTTATCGGTTTGGGCACGACCCGCGGGTTGTTGAGAGGGCCTTTCACATGGAAGTAGGCCGCGACAAAATGATGGGAAGAAAGCCCTTCACCAATCAGCGGCACTTTGGCGACCAGCCAGTTGACTGTTTTGAACGGCGCCATCGCGACCACCATGTCGACGTTGTCGTTGCCGAGCCGAATATGTCCGAAGGCCGAGATATTCACGACCGGGCCGCGCAGGAGCAGGTCGTCGCTGTAGAAGTCGCCGTCACGGCCCTTGAAATCGGCCGTCAGCGTCTGGAACGGCACGCCATTGACGCGCGGGTCAGGCATCTTGGCCGTGAGCCAGCTTTTGAGATCGAGGAAGCCGAGGATGCGCGAGAGCAGCGCGAACTTGTGCAGCACTCCGTCGGTCACCTCGATCGAAACGGTGCCCGCCATCGTATTGAAGAAGTCGGTGTTGGAGTCGGCCCACAGGTCGCCGCGCGCGTTGAGCCGTCCGCTGAGCGGAGGCGGCTTGGCCGGGTCCGCAAGGCTGAAGAGCGGGCCGGCCTGGACCCCGCTGGCGCGGCCTTTGAGGTTAATCCAGTCGTCGCGGCCGCGTCCGGAGAACTCCATCTCGACCCGCCCGTCGAACATGGTCGCGTCGAAATTATGCACGCTCCAGTCGCCATTCAGCTCGCGATCGAAGTCGCATCTGACGCGCGACATCGCCAGCCGCTCGAGCGTCGCGTGGTTGGCTTCGATATGTCCGGTCACCGGCACCGGAAAAAAATTAGCCGGTGGACTGGGGGCCCACGGCAGGCGGATGAACTTCATCACTTCCAGATCGAGCCGCCCGGAGTTGGCCACGATTCTGAGCACCGGCTTGTCCAAATCGGCGACGCCGAGCGAGAAGTCCAGCGGCGCGCCCTGGAGCTTGGCCCCGATGATCGCCAGCAGCAGTCCGCGCCCGTCGAAACTGAGCGTCGCCGACTGGGCCACGATTGGCGCGCGCAAAAAGCCCATTTGAATTTCGCCCGCGCCCATCGTCAGCCGGCCGTTCGCGCGGATGCCGTGGCTGCGGCTCGGTTCACGCACGATCGTAAGCGTCCCGCCGAGCGGCCCATGCGCCGCGATGTCCTCTGGATCCACCACCAATGGCAGCCATTGCTGCACCGCTATCTGATGCAGCTCGACGGCGATTTGGCGCAGGCTCACACGCGCGGCGCCGAAGGCGAGACTTCCGTTTACAGACACGAAGCCCGGCACCGTGGGCTTATCGACCTTGGCCATCACGCGGCTCAGATCGATCGTGCCGGGGGTGAGCGTCACGGTGCCGCCGACCAGCGCGATCGGTTGCGGCAAGTCCTTCGCGGTCAGGCGTAAAGCGCCGGTGTCGATTTTAGCCATATAATTTGCGGGCGGCGCGGGAACTTCGGTGTCCAGCAAGCCCGACGCATTTCCCCGCACGGTCGCGCGGCCGGATAGCCGGTCGACATGGCCAGCGGTTTTGGCTGCCAGGGTTGGAGAAATCTGTATCGCGGCCGCGTAGAGCTCGCCGACGTCGAGCGTTCCCGCGCCCTTGAACTGATAGCGCACCTTCCGATGGCCCGATCCGAGGTCGGCATTGCCGCTCAGATCCTGGAACGATGAGCTGCCCAACGCCGCCGATCCCTGGGCGATCGTCACGCGGCCCTTCGCGTAGGACACTGCCGCGTTGGCCTGCGACAGTGCCGGCAGCGCCGCCGCGTTGGACAGCTTGAGGCTCACAGCCTGGAGGCGAACCGATAGCTGCAACGACTTCGACATCGCCGCCGCGTTCCATCCGAGCTGCTGCAGCGGTCCCTGGTAGGTCGCACCTTCGAGGGAGACCCGGCCCGAGACCAGCGCCGCTGCTAGCCACGCCAGCGGCTTGGGCAGCGCCCGCGCCCTCGCGAGCCATCCCTTGAGCGTGGCGAGATCAATTTGAACGGCGCTCAGATGCGCCAGCAGCGCGGCGTTTGATTCGAGCGGATTGTTGAGCGTGAGGTCGCCCGAGGCGACCGTGGCCGTCCCGGACTCGGCCTTCATGTTCGCCAGGATTACCCGCTCGGTGGAAATCGCATAGATCGTTTTGAGCGAGCAGTTGCCAAGATCGATCGCTTTGACCAGCCGTGAGCCGCTCGCCTGGAGCCGATCGATCGCGAGGCTGCCGTCGCCTTGCAGCTGGCCGTCGCCATGCAGGGCAAAGGTCCCTTCACCATGGGCGATCCCCGTGACCGTCAGGCCGCCGCCCAGGTCCTGGCCGAGCTGCCCGTTCCAGAACCACAGTTCTCCGTCGGAGAAGATCTGGCTGATGGCGTGCGGGCGGGTGTCGATACGCATCCGGCCGCTCAGCTCGAGCCCGTGCAGCGCCGTGTGAATCTCCGGCGCGAGGAAACCTATATTCCATATCTTCGCGTGCCGGCGCTGCGGCGCTGCGGTCAACGAGAACTCTTCGACCAGCGGCTTGCCGTTGGCGTCGTTAATCCGGGCATTGGCGATCGTGAGGCGCTCGATCAGCCCCGTGAACTGATGAAACTCCTCCGCCACCGCCCGCGCTCCCGCGGTGTCGGGACGCGGCACTATGCTGGGGCCGAGCGCGGCGGGATTTAGCGTGGTGCGCAGCTCCGGTCGCACCACGACCAGCGCGCGCAGCGGAAGTCCGCCGCTCCAGATCAGCGCGTGGTAACTCACATAGACGAGAACGCTCTCCGAACGTACCAGCTCGCGCCCGTCGTGCTGGATGCTCGGGTGTTCGAGGACGACGCTAAGATGCGTGCCGAAGTGCAGCCGCGCGTCAGGCGCGACAATCTGATAGCCGCTACTTTGCTGGATGTGTTGGAGGACCAGGCTGATGAGCTGGGCCTGGTGGCTCATCACGACCGCCACTCCCGCCACGAGCAAGGCGGCGATAAGAAGCAGGCCGATCGCGGCGGCGCGCACGAGTCTCATCCGCAATCAGTTTTAGAATTGAGGCGCCGCCCCCGGCAACCCGAAACCGGCGAGCTGCGCGAGGCTCAGTCGCTCTCGGCGGCCGCTGCCGCGCCGGCTCCCGCGGTTTCGAGCCAGCCCGCGCGATGCTTCCCGCGCAGCCCGGTCTTGAGCACGCGGTTGCGCAGCCGCACCGATCGCGGCGTGAGCTCGACCAGTTCCTCTTCGTCGATCCACTCGAGCGCCGTGTCGAGGGTCATCACGCGCGGTGGGCTCAGGCGTACGGCCTCGTCATGGCCGGCCGCGCGGATATTGGTGAGCTTCTTTTCCCGGCACACGTTGACCGGCAGATTGGTTTCGCGCGCGTATTCGCCCAGGATCATGCCCTCGTAAACGGGCTCGCCGGCCGGAATGAAAAAGATCCCACGCTCCTGGAGATGGAAAATCGCATAGGGTGTCGCGATTCCTTCGCGGTCGGAGATCATCGCGCCGTTCTGGCGCGAGCGAATCGCTCCGCACCATGGCGCGTAGCCGTTGAATACCGAGTGCATCACTCCGGTCCCGCGCGTGTCGGCCAGAAAGCGGCCGCGAAATCCGATAAGGCCGCGCGCGGGAACGTCGTACTCCAGGCGTACCCGACCGCTCTGATGCGTGGTCATCGTGCGCATCCGGCCCTTGCGCGCCGAGAGGAGCTGGGTGATGAGCCCGATGTGTTCCTCGGGGATGTCGATCACGAGGAATTCCATCGGTTCGAGCAGTTCGCCGCCCGAGTTTCGCGTCACGACGGTCGGCTTGGAGACCTGCAACTCATAGCCCTCGCGGCGCATCGTTTCGACGATCACCGCCAGGGCCAACTCGCCGCGTCCCAGCACGCGCCAGGAGTCGGCGCCGGACTGCTCGATACGGACGCTGACGTTGCGCCGCGCCTCCAGATCGATCCGCGCGCCCAGCTTGCGCGAGGTGACGAACTGCCCCTCGCGTCCGGCCCACGGCGCATTGTTGACCGAAAACGTCATCGCCACGGTCGGCTCGTCGATTCTGATGCCAGGGAGCGGGCGCGGATTTTCGGGGTCGGTGATGGTCTCGCCGATCTCGATGTCCTCGAGGCCCGCCACCATCACCACGTCGCCCGCGTCGGCCGAAGAGAGTTCGGCCCGCTTCAGGCCGCGCCATCCGTAAAGATGAGCGACCTTGCACGTCTCACTCGATCCGTCCGCCCGATACAGCGAGTAGGTTCCACCCGCCTTGATGGTGCCCGCGACCACCCGTCCGATCGCCAGGCGTCCGACGTATTCGTCGTAGTCGATGTTGTTTGCCTGGAACTGCAGCGGCGCGTCCGGGTCGACCTCGGGTCCGGGCAGATGGCTGATGATAGCCTCGAATAGCGGCGCGAGGTCTTCGCCCTTGCCGTCGGGCCGGGTGAGCGCGATGCCCGCGCGCGCGTTGGTGTAGAGAATCGGAAAATCAAGCTGATCCTCGGTGGCGCCGAGGTCGATGAACAGGTCGTAAACCTCGTCCAGTACTTCGGCCGTGCGCGCGTCGGCCCGGTCTATCTTATTGATGCACAGCATCGTGGAAAGCCCGGCCTCGAGCGCCTTGCGCAATACGAAGCGGGTTTGCGGCAGCGGCCCCTCCGAGGCGTCGACCAGCAACAGGATGCCGTCGACCATCGCGAGCGTGCGTTCGACCTCGCCGCCAAAGTCGGAGTGGCCGGGCGTATCGACGATATTGATCCGCACGTCACGCCAGGCGATCGAGGTGTTCTTGGCCATGATCGTGATGCCGCGTTCGCGTTCGAGGGCGAACGAGTCCATCACGCGCTCGGCTACATGCTCGTTGGCACGAAAGACGCCGGATTGGCGCAGCAGCGCATCGACCAGAGTGGTTTTACCGTGGTCAACGTGGGCCACGATGGCGAGATTACGAATATCTTGTCGTCGCATTATGAGGGCTGATATTAAACGGCGCGGCCAATGTGGCCGCGCCATCTGACAGTCTACCTGCCGCCGCCCGCTCTGTAAACGCGTCCCCCGGCGCGATTGTTAACGCGCCATTATCGATTGTATCGCGGAGCACTCGGCGTTTGTGCCGCGGGCTGCCTCGAATTCATCGCTTCGCGTCGATCCTTCACTACGGCAACCTTCGTTCAGGATGACAAAAAAGGCTGCCTTGCTGTCATCCTGAGCGTCTCTTACTTTCGCCCCGAGCGTCTCTTCATGTCACCCGATCCTCTACTGCGGTCATCCCGAACCTCTGTTCCTGTCATCCTGAGCGAAGCGAGTCCGCGAGCGCAGTCGAAGGATCTACGCGGAGCGATGGTGCTCCTGCGTCAGCGAAGCATCTACGCGGAGCGATGGATCCTTGCTCTTTTGTATTTGTCCGCGGCCTTCTTGTCCCCATGGAGCGTTGCATCACTGGCGCGGCGAGGAATCTTCACCTCTTCTTGAGCCTAAATGTGGGGCATAGCAAGCGTTGCCGCGTTCTGCATGATAATCTCGACGTGAAAACGTGAAAACCGAAAGTTGTGAAGTCAGGTGAGGCAGCCAAAAATCAGGCCGCGTCCGCTCAAACCCGGAGACACCGTCGGAGTCGTTTCGCCCGCCTCCGCAATCGATCGCGAACATCTCGAGCGCGGCGTCGATGCGTTGAAGAGAATCGGCTTTCGCGTCAAGGTCTCGAGCCATGCGCTCGACCGGGCCGCGATCGTCGCCGGCTCCGACGCGGTGCGCGCCCACGAACTGCAGGCGTTCTTCGCCAACCCGGAAGTAGACGCGATCTTCGCGGCTCGCGGCGGCTATGGAGCGGGGCGGATCCTACCGCTGCTCGATTTCGACGCGATTGCGCGCACTCCGAAGGTCTTCATGGGCTTTTCGGACGCGACCTTCATCCTAAACGCGCTGCTGGGACGTGCCGGCATGGTATGCTTTCACGGGCCGATGGTCGCGATGGATTTTGCGCGCGGGCTGGACGAGGCGCCGCTCGATCATCTTCGCCGCTTGCTCGCGGGCGAAACGGCGAGCTTCGATCTGCCGGCGCGTGCGGCACTAAGACCGGGTGTCGCCGAAGGTGAAGTCGTAGGCGGATGTCTATCGATGGTGGCCGCGGCGATCGGCACGCCGTACGCTCCCCCGTTCGACGGCGCGGTGCTTTTTTTGGAAGATACCGGCGAGAAGGCGTATAGGATCGATCGCATGCTGGTGCAGCTTGGACAGGCGGGGGTTCTGGCACGGGTCGCCGCGGTGGTCTTCGGCGCGTTGCGTCCGCCCGGCGGCAGCGAAGCGGAACAGCGCCTGATCGGCGAATGCGTCGCCGAACAGGCAGCGCGCCTCGATTGTCCGGTACTTACAGGAATCGAAGCGGGCCATGGGAGCGCGAACTTCGCGATTCCTTTCGGAGTGCGCGCACGGGTCGACGCGTCCGCACGGCGGCTCAGCTTCTTGGAGCCGGCCGTCGCGACGTAGGAGAGATCGGTTTGGGATGGCGTGAAGTCGAGCAAGCTTTCGCCGAAGCGGTAGAGCGCGGGGTCATCCCGGGCGCCACGCTGATCGTACGCCGCGAGTCCGACATCGTTTTCGAGGGCGCTTTCGGTTATCGCTCGCTGGTTCCGGAGCGCTCGCCGATGCACATGGAGACCGTCTTCGACCTGTCCTCCCTGACCAAGCCGCTCGCCACCACCGTGGCCGTGATGATGCTGGTGCGCGAGAACAAACTGCGCCTGGCCGATCGCGTGACGCGTTTTTTTCACAACTTCGGCGTTCACGATAAGGGTCACGTGACCTTTCGCCAGGTCCTGGCGCATTGCTCGGGGCTCGCCGCATGGCGGCCGTTTTTCCAACAGGTCGCGCAGATCGAGAAAGGCGGCAAGGTCAATTTCATGGCCAGTCACGGCGCCAAAGAATGGGTCTACGAGGAAATCCATCGCGAGAAGCCCGAAGCGCCCTCGGCCACCAAGGCAATCTACTCCGACCTTAACTTCATGCTGCTCGGCGAAGCGGTCGAGCGGGTGGCCGGCGCGCCACTCAACCGCTTCTGCCGCGACCGCATCTTCCGCCCGCTCGGCATCCGCGCGACCGACTTCATCGACATTTCGCTGGTGCGCTCGCGCCGGCTCGAGCCGGTGGCCGAGATGTTCGCGCCAACCTCGGTCTGCGCATTTCGCAAACGGCTGCTGGTCGGTGAAGTGGATGACGAAAACGCGTACGCGATGGGCGGTGTGGCAGGGCATGCGGGCCTGTTCGCTCCCGTGCGCGACGTCGATCGTATAACGCAGGAGCTGCTGGCCTGCTACGCCGGGCGCTCGGATTGGCTGCCGCAAAAAGTGGTGCAGGACTTCTGGACTCGCGACACCACGGTCAAAGGATCGACCTGGGCGCTCGGATGGGACACGCCGTCGGCGCAATTCTCGAGCTCGGGGCGGCATTTCTCGCCCGCCGCCGTCGGCCATCTCGGGTTTACCGGCACTTCGATCTGGATCGAGCCCGCGCGCGCGATCTCGATCTCGCTGCTGACCAACCGGGTCCATCCGCGGCGCGATAACCAGGCGATCCGCGATTTCCGTCCGCGTATCCACGACCTCATCATGGAAGCGATAGACGCGGGCAGCGGAGCCGCACGGCACTTGATGCGATTGTGAGCACGGCCGGAACAGAGGGTACGGCGTCTTCGCAGCCGCAGGCGCGATTGCAAACGACCGATCCGGTATGCGGGATGAAGGTCGATCCCGCGACCGCCCGGCACTCGCACGTCCACGACAGCATCACCTACTATTTCTGTTGCGACGGCTGCCGCGCGAAATTCGCCGCCGAGCCGGCGAAATATCTCGCCGGCTCGGCGGCGAAGCCGGCCGTCGCGGCGCCGGCGGGCGGGGTCCGTCCGGCCGCAGGCCGGACGGACCCCGCCCGCCATCACCACGACGCGGGCGCCGATGGGGCGGCGGTGCGGCCTGCGGAGCAGGCCGCACCGCCGCCCCATCATGGGCACGCGGGGCACGGCGGTAACGCGATGCACGCGGCGGATGCCGCGGCGCATCGCGCGGCCGCGCCGGCCGCCGCCAAATACACCTGCCCGATGGACCCCGAGGTGCACGCCGACGCTCCCGGCGCGTGTCCGAAGTGCGGGATGGCGCTCGAAGCCACGCTCACGGCGCCGTCGCCCGCTAAGATCGAATACGTCTGCCCGATGCATCCCGAGGTCGTGCGGGACCATCCGGGGAATTGCCCGAAGTGTGGGATGGCGCTCGAGCCGCGCACGGTCGCGGCCGAGGAGGCGCCCAATCCCGAACTCGCCGACATGGCGCGGCGGTTCTGGGTGAGCACGGCACTGGCGATTCCACTTCTGTTGATCTCGATGTCCGACCTGCTGCCGGGCCAGCCGCTGATGCGGGCGATGGGCGACGCGCCATTCCTGTGGAGCCAGTTTTTGCTCGCCACGCCGGTCGTGCTTTGGGGCGCGAAGCCGTTTTTCGAGCGCGGATGGCGCTCGCTCGTCAATCGCCATCTGAACATGTTCACCCTGATCTCGCTCGGAGTAGGGATCGCCTACGGCTACAGCGTAGTCGCCGGGATTTTTCCCGGCCTGCTGCCGCCCACCGCCGCGAACGCGTCGGGGATGGTGCCAGTCTATTTCGAGTCCGCCGCGATTATCACCGCGCTCGTGCTGCTCGGACAGGTGCTCGAACTGCGCGCGCGCAGCCATACCGCCGGCGCGATCCGCGCACTGCTGGGGCTGGCGCCCAAAACCGCGCGGCGGCTCCGCGAGAACGCCGTCGGAGCGGATGATGCCGAAGAAGACATCGCGCTGAGCGAGGTCGTCGTCGGCGATCGCCTGCGCGTACGCCCCGGCGAACGCGTGCCAACCGACGGCGTGGTGGTTGAAGGCGAGAGCGCCGTCGACGAATCGATGCTGACCGGCGAGCCAATCCCGGTCTCCAAGCGCGCCGGCGACCGCGTCGCCGGTGCCACCGTCAACACCAGCGGCAGCTTCGTGATGCGCGCCGAGCGCGTCGGCGCCGACACGCTGCTCGCGCAGATCGTGCGGATGGTCGCCGACGCCCAACGCAGCCGCGCGCCGATCCAGCGCCTGGCCGACGTGGTGGCGAGCTATTTCGTTCCGGCGGTGCTGATTTGCGCGGTGCTGGCGTTCATCGGATGGTTTGTCGAGGGACCCTCGCCGGCGCTCGCGCATGCGATCGTCGCCGCGGTCGCGGTGCTGATTATCGCCTGCCCCTGCGCGCTGGGACTGGCGACGCCGATGTCGATAATGGTCGGCACCGGGCGCGGCGCGAGCGCCGGTGTACTGGTGCGCGATGCCCAGGCGCTCGAGCGGCTCGAAAAGATCGACACCCTGGTAATCGACAAGACGGGCACGCTCACCGTCGGCAAACCGGCGTTGACAGCCGTAGTCGCGCTGGCTCCGTTTGACGAGGCGGGGATTTTGCGGCTCGCCGCATCGGTCGAGCGTCTGAGCGAGCATCCGCTCGGCACGGCGATTGTAACGGGTGCGGCGGCGCGTCAACTCAAACTCTCCGACGCAATCGAGTTCCACTCGCTCGCGGGCCTGGGCGTGAGCGCCCGCGTCGAGGACCATAGCGTGTTGGCCGGCAACGCAACGCTGCTCAAAAACAATGGTATCGAGTCCGGTGAGATCGCCGCGCGGGCCGAGGATTTACGGCGCGAGGGGAACACCGTGATGTTCGTCGCGATCGACGGGCGGGCGGCGGGGCTCGTCGGCGTTGCCGATCCGGTCAAGGATAATGCCGCCGAAGCCCTGAGCGCGCTTCGCGCCGAGAGCGTGCGAGTCGTGATGCTCACCGGCGATAGCCGCGTCACCGCCGAGGCGGTCGCGCGCCGCCTCGGAATCGACGAAGTGCACGCGGAGGTCTTGCCGCAACGCAAGGCCGAGGTTGTGCGCGAACTCAAGGAGGCCGGGCGCGTGGTCGCGATGGCCGGTGACGGGATCAACGACGCGCCGGCGCTCGCGGCGGCCGACGTGGGGATCGCGATGGGTACGGGCACGGACGTCGCGATGGAAAGTGCGGGCGTGACGCTGGTGCGCGGCGATTTGCGTGGAATCGTTCGGGCGCTGCGTCTCAGCCGCGCGACCATGCGCAATATCCGCCAGAACCTCTTTTTCGCCTTCATCTACAATTCGATAGGCATCCCGATCGCGGCCGGCGTGCTCTACCCGTGGTTCGGGCTGATGCTCAGTCCGATGATCGCGAGCGCCGCGATGAGCTTGAGTTCCGTCTCGGTGATCGCAAACGCGCTCAGGCTGCGCAGAGTCAGGCTCTAGGCCCCGGCGTTTCGATGCCTGAAGCAATTTCCAGCGAATCGGCCGCGCGGATGGCGCGGGTGCCGCGGGAGGTCCGCCATGTCCACTTGATTGGTGTGGCGGGCACCGCGATGGCGGCGCTGGCGGGGATGCTGGCCGAGCGTGGTTATCGTGTCACCGGCTCGGATAACCAGCTTTACGAGCCGACGGCTTCTTTGCTCAAGCGGATGCGGGTCGAGGTGCAACAGAGCTTCGGCGCACAAAATCTCACGCCGGCGCCGGACCTGGTCGTGGTCGGCAACGTCGTCACGCGCGCAAACCCCGAGGCACAGGCGCTGCTCGCGAGCGGACTGCCGTATCTCTCGATGCCCGAGACGTTGTGGCATTTCTTCCTCGGCGCCAAGCGGGTCCTGATGGTCGCGGGGACGCATGGCAAAACCACCTCGACCGCGATCATGGCGCACGTGCTCGACGCCGCCGGACGCGATCCCTCGATGCTGGTCGGCGGGGTTGCGAAAGATTTTGGATCGAACTACCGGCTCGGCGCCGGCGATGATTTCGTGATCGAGGGCGACGAGTACGACACCGCGTTCTTCGACAAGGGACCGAAGTTTCTGCACTATCGCCCGCGGGGCGCGATCCTTACCGCGGTCGAGTTCGACCACGCCGACATCTATCGCGACCTCGACCACGTGAAATCCTCGTTCCGCGCGCTGGCGGCGCAGATGGATTCCGCGGGCGTACTCGTTGTATGCGCCGATTCGCCCGTCGCGCTGGAAGTGACCGCGGACTCGCGCGCGCGGCGCCTCACGTACGGCCTCGGCGCCGGTGAATTTCGCGCCGCCGCCTTAAACGTAGGAGCGGATGGCGCTCACTTTTCGATCGAGCGCGACGGCAAAATCGTGGCCGAGGGATTGCGGCTGCCGATCGGCGGCCGGATGAACGTCGCGAACGCGCTGGGGGTCGCGGTACTGCTGGGCGAGTTCGGAGTCCGCGTTGACGAAATCGCGCGAGGACTGGAGTCGTTTCGCGGAGTCGTGCGGCGCCAGGAATTGATCGGTGAGGCGCGCGGCGTCGCCGTGGTCGACGACTTCGCGCATCATCCGACCGCGATTCGCGCGACTCTCGCCGCCGTGGCGGAACGCTTCGCCGGCCGGCGCATCCTGGCCGCCTTCGAGCCGCGCTCCAACACCGCGCGCCGCAACGTCTTTCAGGCCGAATTCGCCGCCGCGTTCGACCGCGCCGCGCGCGTCTACCTGGCGCCGGTCTATTTCAAAGACAACGACCCGATTCCCGCGGACGGCCGCCTCTCGATCGAAAACCTTGCCAGCGACATCGGGCGCCGCGGACCGGCCGCCTTTGCCTGCGCCTCGACCGACGACATCCTGGCGCGGATGCTCGACGACGCGCATCCGGGCGACGTGGCGCTCATCATGTCCAACGGCCCGTTCGGCAATTTGAAGGACCGACTGCTCGCCGGACTTGAAATATTCGACTAGAAGTTCGCGCTCTCGAAAGTTCGCGCGAGCGCGGTTACGCGGCCCGGCGGCCTTCCGCAATCTTTAATGCCGACTCGCCAACGGTGTGGTTGGTGTTATGCGCGATTTCGATTCGGATTCCGCCGGTCGCGCGCGCGGCGAGGTTGTAGAGCACGCATCCCAGAGCGACCAGGAAAGTAGGTCGCAAGCGCGTAGAAAAACGGCACGAACAGCAGAAACATGAAGTGCTTGCGCGGCAGATGAACCGAGAATGCCCAAGCCGCTCCGGCGAGCGGGTAGGTCGCTGCCAGGACGGCTATCAACGCCATGAGAGCGGCGATTTTTGCCGCCTGCCCCGGGTGAATCGACGTGATATGCGACGTTATACGCATTTGCTTTCTCTTGCGCTGCCCCGTTCGTGCTTACTCAGCGCCAAGTTCGACTGAATTCGGCTGTCATCCGCCGCCGATGCACCTCAGTCTACTCCCCGGGTCGAAGATGGCAAGAGTCAAAGCATCTTAAAAGATGCTTAAGGCGGTCAATGAGAGATTGAGGATTATCGGGAGAGATCGCGTAGAATCTCGTCCAAATCCGTCTCGGCCAGCGATTTGCGCACGATCTCCGCGCCTTTCAGCGCCTCGGGACGTGCGCTGTTGCAGACCGCCATCACGCGCATTCCGGCCCGCCGCCCCGCTTCGACGCCCGCGACGGTGTCTTCGATCACGAGGCATTCCGCCGGTTCGAGCGGCGGCCGCAGGCGCATCAGAAAGCCCAGCCGGCCCAGCGCCTTTTCGAAGCCCTCAGGGGCTGGCTTGCCATGCTCGACATCCTCGGCGGCAATGATGTCGACGAACAGATCGCGGATGCCGGCGCGTTTGAGGATCAGTTCCGCTTCGACGCGCAGCGTGCCGGTCGCGAGGATCAGCGGGAAGCGCCGCGCGCACAGCCGCACGAAGTCGGCAGCGCCGGGAAAGGTCACGTCGCGGCCGGTGATCATCTCCTGGTAGATTACGGCCTTGCGCGCGATTAGCGCGGCGAGAATGGTGTCGTCAGCCGCCCGGCCGTTTTCGCGCAGCACCGTGGCGAAGCAATCGCGATCGTCGAAGCCGATAAGACGGCTGAAATATTCGGCGCGGTCCAGTTCGATTCCCTCGGTCCGGAACACCCGGGCGAAGGCTTCGAAGTGAAGCGGCTCGGTATCGGCGAGCGTGCCGTCGAGGTCGAAGATAATCGCGCGAATCATCGGATACCCTGGCGAGACTTTCTATGGAGGGATTTTCTGACCTCGTCCACCATGTGGTGGAGAACTTCGCCTAAATCTAGCGATGGCTGTGATTTCTTTTCCTGTCCGACTAATTCCCTCTCCTTGTCCGAGGAGAGGGTTAGGGAGAGGTCTGGATGATCGACTCTCGCAAGCCGCTCGAAGTGCCTGTGCCCCAGTGCGATTCAGACGAACCTCTCCCGCCGCTCGCGATACTCGCGGCGACCTCTCCTGGGTCAAGGAGAGGTGAAGAATCTCGCCGCGCCGGTTATGCATAAATGCACAAGCGCTCGGGATGACACGTCCCTGGATGCAACAAGCGCTCGGGATGACCCGTCTTTGGATGCAACACGGGATGCAAATACTACTTCAACAGCGCGACAATCTCGCGCTGGGCGGGTCCGGCGCTCACCTCGGCCCGCCCGTCCTCGATCGTCATGTCGAGTTCGCTGCGCACGCCGAAGCGCCTCGGCAAATAGATTCCCGGCTCGACCGAAAAGCAGGTGCGATCGATAAGCGTTCGGTGGTCCTGCGTCTCGAGCGAGTCGAGGTTGGCGCCGGTGCCGTGAACTTCGCGGCCGATCGAGTGGCCGGTGCGATGGACGAACTGCTCGGCGAATCCGGCCCGTTCGATTACTTCGCGCGCGGCGCGGTCGGCTTCCTCGCCGCGCACCGGCTCTCCCGCGCCGACGCGCCCGCGGATGAAATCGACCGCGGCGTCGCGCGCCTCGGCGACGATGCCGAACACGCGCGCGAACTCCTCCGGCACCTGCTCGCCCGCATACGCCATCCAGGTCAGGTCGGCGTAGATCGAGGCGGCGCCGGGCTCCTTGGCCCACAAATCGAGCAGGACCAGGTCGCCACGCCGGATCCGGGTATCGGCGGTGGGCGACGGCTCGAAGTGCGGGAGCGCGGCGTTGGCGTTGACCGCGACGATCGGTGGATCGTCGGCTATCAGGCCGTGCGCGGCGAAGCGCGCGAGCACGAATTGCTGCGCCGAGTATTCGCTGACTGGGCTGTCCGCGGCGATCGCGCGCGCGATTTCCGCGAAGGTCTCGTCGACCACGCGGCGCACGATCGCCACCGCGCGCCGATGACTCTCGAGTTGCGCGGGTTCGAGCCGAGCCTCGAAGCGCTGAATCAGGTCGGCTGCCGATACCACTTCGACGCCCAGCGATCGCACGATTTCCACCGTGCCCGCGTCGACGCGCGAGACGTACGGAATCGCGCATCGCGGCGAGTAGTTCATCGCGATCCGCCGCGCCCCCGCCAAAAAGCTTCCCAACGCCGCGAGCATCCCGTCGGCCGATCGATAGACCACCGTCTCGACGCCCAGTTCCGCGAGACGCTCCGCCTCGACCGCCGAGACCAGCGCGCGGGGTTTGCCTTGCGCCGGCACATAGCAGAACCATCGGCGGGTCGTTATTCCGCGTCCCGAGAGGCCCAGGATGCGATACGCGAGCGGATCGCTATGCCGAAAATCGTAGAACAGCCATCCGTCGAGCGCGGCGTCGCCAAGCGCGCGGGCGATTTCTTCCAGCCGTCGCATCGCTACCCGCCGCTTAGCCGGATTGGGGGCCTTCCGGAGCCGGAACGGCCGCCTTGAAGCGCTCGCCCCAGACGTGGACTCGCGAGGGATCGATCCGCACGACCGGATTGTGCTCGATACTCAGCGCCATCGCGCGGTACTGCGGATACTTGTCGCGCAGGCTGCGCAGCGCGAACAGGTACTCCTCGCGGTCGTCGACGACGCTCGCATGCCCATGCACCAGCACATACGCGAGGTTGCTCCAGTGTTCTTCGTAATGGTCGAAGACCAGGGCGACGTTGGGGTTGGCCGCGATATTGCGCATCCGGCGCAACGCCAGCGCGCGCCCGCGCTTGGGCTTCTCGTCGATCGCGAAGTAGAAATGCGCGCCGTCGAACCAGAAACATAGCGGCACGTTATGTGGAACGCCCGCCGCGTCGGCGGTCGCCAGGTGCCCTATCCGCGCGAAGGTGAGAAATTCGCGCACCGTGGGCACGGTCAGCAGCGCGGTCGATTCGGTCGAAGGCATCAGCGTTCCTCGCCGAACAGGAAGAGTGCGGAAGCCAGGATCGTGAACGTGATGTTGGGGATCCACGCGGCCAGCCACGGCGCCATCAGGCCCGAGCGGCCGAGCGACGAGGTCAGGCCGAACATCAGCCAGTAACCGAAGCCGATCGCGATCGCAAGGGTGAAGCTGCGCCCGATACTGAGGCTGCGCGGCAACGGGTCCAGACTAAGCGCGAGTCCCAGCGCCGCCATGATCACGCACGCAAGCGGCATCGCGTATTTCAGGTCGCGGTCGACGAAATAGCCGCCCGGATCGAGCCCCTTGTGCCGCAGGTTGTGGATATACGAATCGAGTTGCCAGAGGCTGAATTCGTCGGGGTCCATCCGCAGCAGGCTGAAGTCCGCCGGGTTGACGTCGATCCGAAATGGGCCGGGAACGGCCGCCGCGACCTTGCCGCCGGGCATCAGTTCGAGCGCCGTCAATTCAGTCGGCAACCATTGGTGCCCGTTCCATTCCGCCTGCGAAGCATGCTCCACCTGGGTCAGCAGATAATCGTGGCCGACGCGGTACAGCGTGACACCGTGGAGCATCTTGTCATGGCCGTCATAATCGTCCGCGCTCATGAACCCGTCGGTCACGCGCACCCAGATGCGGCGGTTGAAGAAGATTCCATAAATCTTCCGCCGCTGTAGTTGCACCTGGTAGAGATGCTTCGCCTCGCGCGTGGCGACCGGCACCACGGTCTCGCTGATTCCGAAGTCGGCGATCGAAATCAGCGCGGCCAGCAGCAATACCGGCACTGCCATCTCGAATCGGCTGATTCCGAGTTGCTGGCACGCGAGCACCTCGCCGGTGCGGTTGAGCAGCGCAAAGCCGAGCAGTACGCCGGCCAGCGCCGCGACCGGCAACAGTTGCGAAACGATCAGCGGGAGCTTCAGCGCGAAATATTCCAGGCCCAACAGGCCGAAGCCGCCGTAGCGCATCAGGTCGTCGAAGCGGTCGAAGATGTCGCCCAGCAGGTAGGCCGCCGTGAAGGCCGCCAGGCAGACGAAGAACGGGCCGAGAAAGTGGCCGCCGAGAAACCGGTCGAGCGTGGGCGAGAGCCGCGGACGCAGTTTCATGCGGCCTCCTTGTGGCCGAAGCGCTCGATCAGATCCCAGATGAGATCGCCCGGACCGCGGCCCTGGTCGGAGGTGTCGGTCGCGCTGCGGTAGAACATCCATACCGCCAGCACCAGGAACACGAAGTCGGGAATCGCCATCGCGGCCAGCGCGTTGAGCATCCCGCGCTCCGCGAGCGTGCGTCCCAGCCGCATCAGCATGTAGTACAGAAAGAACAGCGAGATCGCGACGCCGAAGCGCTCCGACTGGCCTCCGCGCGCGGGCTTGAGTCCCAACGGCACGCCCAACAGCGCGAAGAGCAACGTGGCCAGCGGCACCGTGTACTTGCCGGCCATCTCGGCCTCCGCCAGATGGTCCGGCTGATGCGCCGCGCGCGCCTTGGCGATCACTCCCTTGAGTTCCTGGTAAGTCATCTCCTCGGGCTGCTGGCTGTCCTCGATCAGCCCGGCCTGCGGCTCCACGTTAAGGTCGTAGAGAAGGAAGCTCGTGATATGGCTCTTGTCGGAGGACGGGTCGACCCCGAAGATCGATCCGTCGAACAGGCGCAGGGTGATTGTCTGGTTGTTCTCGTCGGGCACGATGATCCCGTGCTGCGCGATGATCGTGTTCTGTTGCGTCGGACTGCGCGCGTCGGAAATCAGCACTCCCTCAAGCGATCCGTTCTGGCTCGAGATGTGGTCGACGTAGAGCACCAGGCCCGGGAAGCTGCTATCGAAGATTTTCTCTTTGAGCCCGGCGGTCGAACGCGTCCGGGTGAGCCGGTAAAGCTCGGCCTGAAGATTCGAGTTGGCCCACGGCCGCACGGAAAACGCGAACCAGCTCGCCATCGCGTAGACCACCAGCGCCACCGCGATCACCGGAATCGCCAGGCGGTAAAGGCTAATACCGCAGGCGCGCGCGGCGATGAGCTCGCGGTCGCCCGACATCCGCCCGAAACCGAGCAGCACGCCGAGCAGCACCGCCATCGGAAACGTCAGCTCGAGAAAAGCCGGCATGATGTAGCCGATGAGGCTCAGCACCTGGCCCAATCCGACGCCGTGATTGACCACCATTTCGGTCAGCTTGAGGAGTTTGCCCGTGACGAGTGCGAAGGTCAGTAGTCCGACGCCCATCACGAACGGTCCGATGACCTCGGCGGCGACGTAGCGGTCGATGATTCGCGGCTTGAACATCGTAAGGGCGGCGCGCTCGCGTGCGAGCGCGCCGCGTCCGTTTGGTACGCAAACAAGTCTAGACGGATACAGCCCGCGATCACAAATGTCGGCTGCAGATGTAGGCTGCAATTGTCCACCGCAAGGTTGTCGGCCGGAAATTTCGCCCGGAATTGGCCCGGCCGCGCGCGGCCGGAATTTGTATTGCCGCGCGCGCCGGCGCTACGGTGTCGCCGCGCGCGCGTCGGCGGACTATGATCGGCGGCGATGAAGCCTCGCCGCCCGAATAAACCACCCGGCGGTCCGTGGCATGCGCGCCCGCGAAGCGGGCGCGCCACGGACCAGTCACAGCCACCACGGCCGGCGTTCGCGCCCGCGCCGCCGCAGGCGGCGCGGGCACGAACGCCGGAGCCGGAGCGGCGGAGAGAGTATCCGGCGCCCCAAACGGGGGCGCCGGATACGTCGGCGCGCGACCTGGTCTTCGGTGCGGAGCCGGTGCGCGAGCTGATAGTGGCCGCGCCCGGCGCGGTGCGCACGTTGTACGTGCGCGCCGGACTGGAGGCCCGTTTCGCCGACGATATAGCGCGGGTGCGCGCCGGCGGCGGCCACATCGTGGCCGCCGAGCCGGCGACGCTCGCACGGATGGCGGGGGGCGAGTCGCGTCATCAGGGCGTCATCGCCCTGATTCACGAATATAGCTACGCGCCGTTCGAGGACGTGGTGGCGGCCGCGCCCGACCCGCTGCTGCTGGTGGACGGCGTGACCGACCCGCGGAATCTGGGCGCGCTGCTGCGATCGGCCGAGGGGGCCGGGGTGCGAAGCGTGGTGCTTGCGCGCGACCGAACCGCGGCTATCACGCCGACGGCGATAAAATCGTCGTCCGGCGCGTGGGTGCATCTGAAGATCGCGCGATGCGGTAACGTCGTGCGTGCGATGGAAGATCTCAAGGAGGCCGGGTATTGGATCGCGGCGCTCGCGCCCGCGGGTGATCTCGATATTTATGAATTGGACACGACGCGCAAACTCGCGATCGTGGTCGGTTCAGAGGGGCGCGGCGTGCGCGAGATCGTCAAAAAGAACGCGGACTTCGTGGTGCGGATCCCGATGTATGGCAAAGTCGGATCGCTGAACGTCTCGGTGGCCGCGGCCGTCGCGCTGTTCGAGATCTCACGCCGGCGCGCGGCCGCGCCGGCGGCGACCGGCAAGGCCGCGTCGGAATCCGTCGAAGGAGATCAAGTCGAAAGAGATCAAGTGGAGCGAAATTAACCAGTCGGCGCGATCGCGCTCTTAGCGCTCCATCGCGCGGTGATATGACTAGGTCAGGTCAAACGCTCACGCGAAGGGCGAGGGGCACTCACGCCAGTCTTGACGTATCGGGCCAGGATCAACCTTTGCCAGGATTCACCTGGCGGTCGATTGCCCAGCCGCACCGTCAGCGAACGAGGACGGTAGCTGTCTTGACCCCGTCATTTCCGATGATGAACTGCGCTATTTCCTGGGCGAGGCCGTCGAGGTCTCCGACCGTCTCCCATTTACGCACTGCGTGAAGCAGCCCCTCGATCTTCCAACGTTCAACTTCGACCGAAGCGATGTGCCAGGACAGCATATGCAGAAAATTCAGCACATCTCTGCGGCACGAATCGAGATCGTTGCTAAGACCAGTCGAAAAAACCGCCGCCGCCGCCATTTTCGCACCTCCTTACCTTCCTCCAGTCGATTAAAGAAGCTTGCGTTATCAAACTCATAGCATAACAAAGCATCACAGAACAAGCTGTATTTACTCTAAACCCCCGAAACGCGACAGAATTCTCCTATAATGGCGTAACTCAGCCGCCACGAATGCGTACTATCGCGATACAGAATGGTCACCGCCAGGAGACACATGGAAACCCACCCTCCAGACGAGAACTGGAAGAGCCACAAGTGGTCGGACCCTTCGCCCAGGCGCTTCGAGATTCAGTCAGGCGTCTTTGTTCTTCAACAACATTGTGTCGAATGTGGGCGGGATTTCATTACGGTTCCTTCCGGAAGCCGGCACGCGGTGCTCGTCTCGATGTTCAGCTTTCTGAGGCTCGACGACGAGGTCACAAAAAGGTGGCTGGGCGAGCCTTGTCCCGGCAGGCCTTTACCGGCCGACAACGAAGATCGGCAAAAGAGGATCGCGAAGCAATAACGGGCGTGGCGCCGTCGGGCAACGAACGTCAGGGCGCTTCGCTGGATACAGTTTTCGGTGTCCCGGGACCCAGTCCTGCATTCCCTGGTTTAGCGGGATGAATGTTTTCTAAGTCTCGCTGGATAACGACCACGAGTCGGCGATCGTCGCGGTCGATGCGTCTGAGCGTCCTCCGGATGCTCACAAGTTCGAGGGCGATTACCGACAACAACACGAAACCGCCGGCAATCAGGGTTGCCAGTAATGCCTTCATTTCGTCTTCTCGCAGACTCCTCACCAGAGCACCCCGCCTTATACGCGAGCGACTATCGGGTTTCCCCTAGCTCTCTCCTCGGATTAGCTCTCTCCTCGGATAATGAAAGGCCATAGTAAGAGCAAATAGCGGGAACGAAAAGCCTCGGACTAAATTCCACGGACGAAATTCCGCGAAATCCTGAAATCGCCGCTAAATCCTGACGACCGCCGACTGGCGATCGTACGACTCCACTCATATCCGCATCGTCTGCGTTCAGATGCCTGCCGGCGGCTACGCGAGGGGCGCGCTTGACACGCTTTGGGGGCGAGAATAATTAGGTTAGTTTACGATTCGTGGGCCGATGTAGCTCAACGGTAGAGCAACTGATTTGTAATCAGTAGGTTGACGGTTCAAATCCGCCCATCGGCTCAGGTTCTGAGTGCGCTTTCGGATCGGAGAGGTTCCCGAGTGGCCAAAGGGAGCAGACTGTAAATCTGCCGGCGTATGCCTACGGAGGTTCGAATCCTCCCCTCTCCACCAGTGTTTGCCGGGTTGCGCCTGGGCGGGCGGGAATAGCTCAGTTGGTAGAGCGCGAGCCTTCCAAGCTCGGGGTCGCGGGTTCGAGTCCCGTTTCCCGCTCCATCAAGTTGTACTCGGGCCGTGTCGCGGGACTGCGGCGTACGGGCCGCAGGATGAAAATTGGGCCCATGTAGCTCAGTCGGTAGAGCACTTCCTTGGTAAGGAAGAGGTCACGGGTTCGAATCCCGTCGTGGGCTTACAACACCTGGCGGCCGCGCGGGCTGCCATAGAATTAGTTCTCAGGGACCGATAAAGTTGGTCCTCGAGCCAGTAAACGGGCGGACAAGAGAGAACGACGATGCGAGATTTGATAGGGCTGGCGTGCGATAGCTGCAAAAGACGCAACTACACGACCAGCAAAAACAAGAAGAAGCAGACCGAAAAGTTCGTGATCAAAAAGTTCTGTCCGTCGTGCCGATCCCACACCTCCCATCGCGAGACCAAGGTCTAGAGGGTCGCGGCGAGTTGCCAGCGGCCGGGCCGAGGGCGAGGAAGGGGCGCCGGCGGATCCAGGTGCGCGGGGTATTCAGGCTTATGCTTCGCGCGGGTATCATATAAGAATGGCTTTGCGTAAGAATCGCTTTTGCGGAGGGTCAGTAGCTCTAATTGGCTAGAGCATCGGACTCCAAATCCGAGGGTTGCAGGTTCGAATCCTGCCTGGCCCGCCAGTATATATCTCGCGCAGGAGGGACTCGATATCCCGCGCGCCGGAAGTTTTGAATCTCTGCCTAGGGCACTTGAATCAGTCGACCATTATGGATAGTCTGAAAAGTTACCTCGATCGGTCAGTTAGTTTTGTGAAAGAGGCGTGGACCGAGCTTGCGAAAGTCCACTTCCCTACGCCACGGGAGACGGCACAGGCGACCTTCGTAGTGGTGATACTGACGCTGGTGATGGCGATGTGGCTGGGCCTGGCCGATTTCGCCGCGACTCGGGTGGTCCGCCAGCTATTGGGTTAGGCACAACGCCCGTGACACGTATCGCAACCGGCGCAAAGACGCCCAGGCGATGCGGCTTTCGTGATTCGGTCCCGCGGCAAACCACCCGGGACCCGGCACTTTAGATTATGGCAGACGCAGCAGCATCCCCAGTGTCCGGCGCCAACAAGGCCGGCAATCATCCTAGCTGGAAGTGGTACGTGGTGCATACCTATTCCGGGTACGAGCAGAAGGCCAAGGCCGCGCTCGAGGAACGGGTGCGCGCGCTCCGGATGGAAGACAGGATCGGTGAGGTGCTGGTCCCGGTCGAACGCGTGCAGGAGCTGGGCAAGGGCGGCCAACGCAAGATTTCCAGCCGCAAGTTCTTCCCCGGCTACATCTTCGTCAACATGGAGCTGAACGACGAGACCTGGCACGTCATCAAGGAGACGCCCAAAATCACCGGCTTCGTCGGCCATGCCACCGCGCCGCCCGAAGTGCCCGAGTCCGAGGTGCGTCAGATAACCGAGCAGATGCAGGAGGGCGCGCTCAGGCCCAAGCCCAAGGTGCTGTTCGAGGTCGGCGAGGCGGTCAAGGTGGTCGATGGGCCGTTTCAGGATTTCAACGGGACGGTCGAAGAAGTGCGGCCGGAGAAGGGCAAGGTGCGGGTGCTCATCTCGATCTTCGGACGCGCCACGCCGGTGGAGCTCGATTTCGTGCAGGTGGAGAAATCATAGGTAAAGTGCGGCCCCCGGCCGAAGTGCCGCGCGACGCATCGGTTGTTTCAGAATTCAGGCGGGATGCCGAAGAAGGGATCGGATGCCGGAAGGGAATCGACGGCTGCCGAATGGTATCGGACGGGCATTGAGCCGAGCGGGCTATTGAAACAGGTGTTGACGGGTATTGATTAGATGGCGAAGAAAATCGTCGGCCAGATAAAGCTGCAGATTCCGGCGGGAGCGGCCAATCCGTCTCCGCCGGTGGGACCCGCGCTCGGCCAGCGCGGCGTCAATATCATGGAGTTCTGCAAGGCCTTCAATGCCCAGACCCAGGCGATGCAGGGACTGGTCATCCCGGTGATCGTCACGGTCTACGCCGATCGCTCGTTCACTTTCGTGACCAAGAGTCCGCCGGCTTCGATCCTGTTGCTGCGCGCGGCCGGAGTGGAGAAGGGTTCGCCGCTGCCCAACAAGAACAAGGTCGGCAAGGTTACGCGCAAGCAGGTCGAAGAGATCGCCAAGACCAAGATCAAGGATTTGACCGCCGCCAATGTCGAGGCGGCGTCGCGCACCGTGGCCGGTACGGCGCGCTCGATGGGTATCGACATAGTCGAGTAGAGGCGAGCCGGCCGAGCGGAGCGGCAATCGAAACAGGATAGAGAGACGCGATGGCAGGAAAGAAATATCGCGAGGCGGCCAAACATATCGATCCCGAAAAACGCTATCCACTCGAGGAAGCGCTCGGGATAGTGGTCGCCAACAAGGTTGCGAAATTCGACGAGACGGTCGAACTCGCGGTGCGGCTCAACGTCGATCCGCGCCAGGCCGACCAGAACGTGCGCGGCACCGTGGTGCTGCCCAACGGCACCGGCAAGGTGTCGCGCGTGCTGGTGCTGGCCAAGGGCGAGAAGGAACGCGAGGCGCGCGAGGCGGGCGCCGATTTCGTCGGCGGCGAGGACCTGATCAAGCGTATCCAGGAAGAAAACTGGCTCGATTTCGACCGCGTGATCGCAACGCCCGATATCATGGGCGCGGTCGGCCGAATCGGCAAAATTCTCGGACCGCGCGGCCTGATGCCTAATCCGCGCGTCGGCACCGTGACTTTCGACGTCGCCAAGGCGGTCGGAGAAGTCAAAGCGGGTAAGGTGGATTACCGGGTCGACAAGGCCGGGGTGGTGCACGCGCGGATCGGCAAGGTCAGCTTCGGCGAGGCCAAGCTCGCGGAGAACGCGCACGCCCTGTTGGGCGCGATCGCGCGGGCCAAGCCGTCCAGCGCCAAGGGCAATTACGTGACGAGCGTGTCAGTCTCCTCGACCATGGGGCCCGGCGTGAAGGTCGATCCCGGCGCGGCGCGAATCGTGGCGGCGGCGGCGTGAAGGGAATCTGAACAGAATGCGCAAGGAACAGAAGACCGCGCTGGTAGCGGAAATCAACGAGGGACTCGGACGCGCGAGTATCGCGCTGGTCTCCGAGTATCGCGGGATGACCGCGGGCGAGGCGACCGAAGTGCGCCGCCGGTTGCGCGCGGTACGCGGCGAGTTGCGGGTGGCCAAGAACACGCTCATCCGCCGCGCGATCAAAGACACCGCGTTCTCGAAACTCGACGAACAGCTCGGAGGCCCGGTGGGGCTTATCCTGAGCTTCGACGATCCGGTCGAGCTGGCCAAGACCGTGACCGGGATGCGCGAGCTCGGCGAGAAGTTCAAAGTCCGCGGCGGCGTGCTAGACGGCAAGCCGCTGAGCGGCGAGGAAGTGCAGGCGCTCGCCGCGTTGCCGCCGCGTGAAGTTATTCTCGCGCAATTGCTCGGGCTCCTGATGGCGCCCGCCACGAAGGTGGTTCGGCTGTTGAACGAGCCAGGATCGGCACTGGCGCGGGTGGTCGACGCGATCGGCAAGAAAAATGGCGAGAGCGCGCCGGCGCCGGCCAGTGCGGGCCCGGCCGATTCAACCCCGGGCGACGCGGCTCCGGCGGACTCGGCGGCGACCGACTCAACGCCGTCCGATTCAACGCCGTCGGATTCGACGCCGTCGGGCGCGGCACCGAGCGAGGGCTGACCGCGAGAGACGGGTCGCAGCGGAAGGAACCAGAGAGAGGAACACTAATGGACGACTGGAATTCGGAAACGACAGTTCTCAGTTTGGTTCCTCCGACAGTACCCACTTGGGCGGTGTTTACAGCGGACGAGGGTGACGACACCGAAATTTGGAAGATGCCCATACATCTTTTGGCACACGTACGAACCGCCCTGAGCGCAGAGGAAAACGGAACGCGTGAGTTTCTCGGCAAGGACGTGCCAAAACCGCGGCTCGGTATAGTCGGTATGGTGCTCGATGAAGGCGGACCGACGGTTGTGACCGAAACCGATGGTCTTTTTCTGGGCTATACGGACAGCGCCGACGCGGAATCGGACGAGGATTGGCGAGGAAGGGTTCCGGCTGCTAGACGGCAATTCGCCCGTAAAATGGCAGCCTTACGCGGCGTCGACAGTTTGCACATAGAAAATCGGACTAAGTGAAAAACGAAAGTGAAGAAAGGCTCCCGGGTGAGGCGCTCCCACAAACACCCCTTCCGGCGGCCCTTGGCGACGAAATAAAGTAGAGAGGGACTCTCAGATGTCAGAAGCAGCGCAGATCAGCCGCGACCAGGTCAAGGATTTTCTGAAGAACATGAGCCTGTTGGAAGCGGCGGCCCTGGTGAAGGATCTCGAACAGGAACTCGGCGTATCGGCGGCAGCGCCGGTAGCGGTCGCGGCGGCGGGTCCGGCGGCTGCGGCGGCGCCGGTGGTCGAGAAAGACGAGTTCACGGTGATGCTGACCGGGTCGGGCGAAAAGAAGATCCAGGTGATCAAGGTCGTTCGCGAACTTACCGGGCTTGGCCTCAAGGAGGCTAAGGACCTGGTCGATGGCGCTCCCAAGGCCGTCAAGGAAGGCGTGACCAAGGCCGAGGCCGAAGAGGTGCAGAAGAAGCTGTTGGAGGCGGGCGCCACGGTGGAGCTGAAGTAGGTTCATCTATTCGGTGCAATTTGAATTTTGCGCAATTGGGCTGGCGGCAGCGGCAAGTGGCCGCGCCGAACCGCCCGGTTTCGCTATGATAGAAGGCGCAGGGCGCGGTCCACGACAGGCCGTCCTTGGCGCCTGTTCGACGTTCTGCATGGCGCGCGCGGTCCGGCGCCAAGCGAGGTAGTGATGGCTCAGCTCTCCCAGGTGACGAGTAATCTTCGTCTGCGCCGCAGTTTCGGCAAAATCAAGAAGATTATCGACATTCCAAATCTGATCGAGATCCAGAAACGCTCGTACGAGGAATTCCTCCAGGCCGGCGTCCCCTCCGATCAGCGCACCGACACCGGCTTGCAGGCGGTGTTCAAGTCGGTCTTCCCGATCAAGGACTTCAATGAGACCGCCTCGCTGGAATTCGTCACTTACGAACTGGGCGAGCCCAAATACGACGTCGAGGAATGCCATCAGCGCGGGATGACCTATGCGGCGCCGCTGAAGGTCAAAATCCAGCTCGTCATCTGGGACGTCGAGAACGGGCGGCGCTCGATCAAAAACGTCAAGGAGCAGGAAGTCTACTTCGGCGAGATTCCGCTGATGACCGGCAACGGGACCTTCATGGTCAACGGCACCGAACGGGTCATCGTCTCGCAGCTTCATCGCTCGCCCGGCGTGTTCTTCGAGCACGACAAGGGGCGTACCCATTCGACCGGCAAGCTGCTCTTCTCGGCGCGGATCATTCCGTACCGCGGAAGCTGGATCGATTTCGAATTCGACCCGCGCGACGTGCTCTACGTGCGGATCGATCGGCGGCGCAAGTTTCCCGCGACCGTGCTGCTGCGCGCGCTCGGGATGACCACCGAGGACCTGCTCAACTACTACTACCGCAAGGACGTGCTGATCCTCGACCCCAAGCAGCTCGCCAAGCAATTCAAAGCCGACCAGTTGCTCGGCACCAAGATCGGCCGCGACGTGAAGGATCCCAAGTCGGGCGACGTGCTGGCGCGCGAGGGCCGCAAGTTCAACAAGGCGATCGTGCGCGCGCTCGAGGCGGCCAAGGTCAGCGAGATTCCGATCGCGCTCGACGAAGTGGTGGGACGCATCTCGGCCCACGACGTGGCCGACCCGGCGACCGGCGAAGTGCTGGTGCAGACCAACGAGGAACTGAGCGAGGAGACGCTCGAGAAGCTGCGCACCCACGGGATCAAGAAGCTCGAGGTGCTCTACACCGAGGAGCAGCCGGGCGGCGGGCCGCTGCGGCTTACGCTCGCGCTGGACAAGCTCGAGACGCCCAACGAAGCGATCATCGATATCTACAAGAAGCTGCGGCCGGGCGATCCGCCGACGCCGGAGACCGCGACCACTTTTTTCAATAACCTGTTTTTCAATCCCGAGCGCTACGATCTGTCCAAGGTCGGGCGGCTCAAGCTCAATCACAAGCTCAAGCTCGACGTGCCGCTGGAACAGGGCACGCTCCGCCGCGAGGACATCCTGGAAGTCGTCCGCTATCTCATCGAGCTCAAGAGCGGCAACGGCCAAATCGACGATATCGACCATCTCGGCAACCGCCGCGTGCGCGCGGTCGGTGAGCTGGTCGAGAACCAGTTCCGGATCGGACTGGTGCGGATGGAGCGCGCGATCAAGGAGCGGATGAGCCTGCAGGATATCGAGACCCTGATGCCGCAGGAGCTGGTCAACTACAAACCGGCCTCCGCCGTGATCAAGGAGTTCTTCGGCTCCTCGCAGCTCTCGCAGTTCATGGATCAGACCAATCCGCTCTCCGAGATCGCGCACAAACGCCGCCTCTCGGCGCTCGGGCCGGGCGGGCTCACGCGCGAGCGCGCCGGTTTCGAGGTGCGCGACGTTCATCCGACCCATTACGGCCGGGTCTGCCCGATCGAAACGCCCGAGGGACCGAATATCGGGCTTATCGCGGCGCTCTCGACCTACGCGCGGGTCAACGACTTCGGTTTTATCGAGACGCCCTACCGGGTGGTCGAAAACAGCCGGGTGAGCGATCGGATCGTCTACCTCTCGGCGCTCGACGAAGAGGACAAGGTAATCGCGCAGGCCAACGCGGCGCTCGACGCGCACGGCAAGTTTACCAACGAATCGGTCTCGGCGCGGATCGGCGGCGAGTTCACGGTAGTGCGGCCCGAAGACGTGCATTACATGGACGTCTCGCCCAACCAGCTCGTGTCGGTCGCGGCCTCGCTGATCCCGTTTCTGGAAAACGACGACGCCAACCGCGCGCTGATGGGCTCGAACATGCAGCGCCAGGCGGTGCCGCTGCTCAAGACCGACGCGCCGCTGGTCGGCACCGGCCTGGAGCGCACGGTCGGGCGCGATTCGGGCGTGACCGTGATCGCCAAGCGCGACGGCGTGATCGAAAGCGTCGACGCCGAGCGCGTGGTGGTCCGCGCGGACAAGCCGAGCAAGGACCCGCGCGACGCCGGCGTGGACATCTACAACCTGATCAAGTACCAGCGCTCCAACCAGAACACCTGCATCAATCAGAAACCGGTGGTGGTGCGCGGCGAGCGGGTCAACACGGGCGACGTGCTGGCCGACGGACCGTCGACCGACGTCGGCGAACTGGCGCTCGGCCGCAACGTGCTGGTCGCCTTCATGCCGTGGGGTGGCTACAACTTCGAGGATTCCATCCTGATCTCCGAACGGGTGGTCAAGGACGATCTCTTCACCTCGGTCCATATCGAGGAGTTCGAGTGCGTCGCCCGCGACACCAAGCTCGGACCCGAAGAGATAACCCGAGACATCCCCAACGTGGGCGAGGAGGCGCTGCGCAACCTCGACGCCTCGGGCATCATCCGCATCGGCGCCGAAGTCCGTCCGAGCGACATCCTGGTCGGCAAGATAACCCCCAAGGGCGAGACCCAGTTGAGCCCGGAGGAAAAACTGCTGCGCGCTATTTTCGGCGAGAAGGCCGGAGAGGTGCGCGACACCTCGCTGCGGGTGCCGCCGGGCGTGGAAGGGGCGGTGATCGGAGCGCGCGTGTTCGCGCGCCGCGGAGTGACCCGCGACGACCGCAGCCAGGAGATCCACGGACTTGAGATAGAACGTCTCAAGCAGGACGAGAGCGAGGAAATCCGCATCATCCGCCAGGAGACGCTGCGCAAACTCAAGCGCGCGCTGGTGGGCAAAAAACTCGCCGTGCGAATTCTCGGGGACGATCGCAGCGTGCTGCTGGCCAAGGGCGACACGCTCACCAATGAGGCGCTCGACGAGCTGCAGCCGCCCGCCTGGGAGCAGTTGCGGGTAGAGAACGAAGGCGCGACCGCGGAGGCCGCCGCGGCGGTGGCGGCGATGCGCTCCAGCGTCGAGGCGGTGGCGGGCTTCTACGGCGCCAAGCAGGATCGATTGCGCGGCGGCGACGAATTGGCGCCGGGCGTGATCAAAATGATCAAAGTCTTCGTCGCCATCAAGCGCAGGCTTCAGGTGGGCGACAAGATGGCGGGGCGTCACGGCAACAAGGGCGTGCTCTCGCGCATCCTGCCCGAGGAGGACATGCCGCGGACCGAAGACGGCACCCCGGTCGACATGGTGCTGAATCCGCTGGGCGTGCCCTCGCGGATGAACGTCGGGCAGATTCTGGAGACTCATCTGGGATGGGCGGCGCGCGAGATCGGCCACAAGATCGACGAGGAACTCAAGGCGGGTGCGACTCCCGCGCAGATGCGCAAGCGGCTGCGCGAGTTCTACAACGACCACGAGAGCCAGGAATTCGTCGACCAGTTGCCCGACGCCGAGGTGCTGAAGCTCGCGGGCAAGTGCCGCGCCGGCGTGCACGTCGCCTCGCCGGTGTTCGACGGCGCGCGCGAAGAGGAGATTTTCGCGCTGCTCAAGCGCGCGGAGCTCTCCGAGACCGGACAGTGCACGCTGTACGACGGCCGCACGGGGCTTAAATTCGAGCAGCCGGTCACGGTGGGCGTGATGTACATGCTGAAGCTGCATCATCTGGTCGAGGACAAGATTCACGCGCGCTCGACCGGACCCTACAGCCTGGTCACTCAGCAGCCGCTGGGCGGCAAGGCGCAGTTCGGCGGCCAGCGCCTGGGCGAGATGGAAGTGTGGGCGCTGGAGGCGTACGGCGCGGCCTACACGCTGCAGGAGATGCTGACGGTGAAGTCCGACGACGTGGCCGGCCGCACGCGCATGTACGAAGCTATCGTCAAGGGCGAAAACACGCTGGAGCCGGGTCTGCCGGAGTCGTTCAACGTGATGGTCAAGGAGCTGCAGTCGCTCTGCCTCAACGTGGAACTGCTCGAGCAGCAGCCCCGCTAATAGCGCGGTAGAAGGAGCAATCGGGTATGGAAGACCTTTTCGGAATTTTTGAAAAGCCCAAGAACCCGCTGGCGTTCAACGCCATCCGCATCTCGATCGCGTCGCCGGAAATGATCCGGTCGTGGTCGCATGGCGAGGTCAAGAAGCCGGAGACCATCAATTACCGCACCTTCAAGCCGGAGCGGGACGGGCTCTTCTGCGCCAAGATTTTCGGGCCGACCAAGGACTACGAGTGCAACTGCGGCAAGTACAAACGCATGCGCCATCGCGGCGTGGTATGCGAGAAGTGCGGCGTCGAAGTTATCCAGTCCAAGGTCCGGCGCGAGCGGATGGGCCATATCGATCTCGCCGCGCCGGTCGCTCACATCTGGTTTTTGCGCTCGCTCCCTTCGCGGATCGGCACCCTGGTCGACATGACCCTGAAGGAGCTCGAGAAGGTGCTGTACTTCGAGAGCTACGTGGTGCTCGATCCGGGTGAGACCCCGCTGCAGCACAAGGAGCTGCTGACGGAGCGCAAGTATCGCGAGGCGCGCGAGCTGTACGCCGAAGGCTTTCGGGCGGAGATGGGCGCCGAGGCGATTCGCACGCTGCTCGCCGGACTCGATCTCGAGAAGCTGGCCGAGGAGCTGCGGATCGAGATGAAGGCCACGGCGAGCGAGGCGCGGCGCAAAAAGGTGGCCAAGCGCCTGAAGGTGGTCAACGCTTTTCGCGACTCGGGCAACCGGCCCGAATGGATGATCCTGACTATCCTGCCGGTCATCCCGCCCGATCTGCGGCCGCTGGTGCCGCTGGACGGCGGACGTTTCGCGACCTCGGATCTGAACGATCTTTATCGGCGCGTGATCAACCGCAACAACCGCCTGAAGCGGCTTATCGAGCTCAACGCGCCCGACATCATCGTGCGCAACGAGAAGCGGATGCTGCAGGAGGCGGTCGACGCGCTGTTCGACAACGGACGCCGCGGCCGCGCGATTACCGGACCGGCCAAGCGTCCGCTCAAATCGCTGAGCGACATGCTCAAGGGCAAGTCCGGACGCTTTCGGCAGAACCTGCTCGGCAAACGCGTGGACTATTCGGGCCGCTCGGTCATCGTGGTCGGTCCCGAGCTCAGGCTCCATCAGTGCGGCTTGCCGAAGAAGATGGCGCTCGAGCTGTTCAAGCCGTTCATCTATTCCAAGCTGGAGGAGAAGGGCTACGTCACGACCATCAAGAGCGCGAAAAAGATGGTTGAGAAGGAAGGCAAGGACGTCTGGGACATCCTCGACGACGTGATCCGCGAGCATCCGGTGCTGCTCAACCGCGCACCGACGCTCCATCGGCTGGGCATCCAGGCCTTTGAGCCGGTGCTGATCGAGGGCAAGGCGATTCAGCTTCATCCGCTGGTCTGCGTGGCCTACAACGCGGACTTCGACGGCGACCAGATGGCGGTGCACGTGCCGCTGTCGATCGAGGCGCAGGTCGAGTCGCGCGCGCTGATGATGTCGACCAACAACATCCTCTCGCCCGCGAGCGGCAAGCCGATCATCGTGCCCACCCAGGACATGGTGCTGGGGCTGTACTACATGACGCGCGAGCGGCCGCTCGCGCGTGGCGAGGGCAAGTTCTTCGCCAGCCCGGCCGAAGTGCGTATCGCCTACGACCACGACGAAGTCGATCTGCACGCGCGTATCATGGTGCGGATGCCGGTGGTGCGGATGATGGCGGCGCAGGCGGTCGACGAAGAGGACGAGCATCGGCGCGGCGCCGGGCCCTCGATATCGTCGTCGGGAGAGGCGGCCAACTTCGAGCGGGTCGAGACCACGGTCGGGCGCGTGCTGCTCTACGAGATCGTGCCGCCGGTGGTGCCGTTTGCCGAAGTCAACAAGACCATGAAGAAGAAGGAGCTCGGCAACCTGATCGACCTGACCTATCGCCGGGCCGGCAACAAATCGACGGTCATCTTCGCCGACCGGCTCAAGGACGTCGGTTTCGATTTCGCGACGCGCGCCGGAATTTCGATTTCGATCAAGGACATGACGATCCCGGCCAAGAAGGCCGAGCTGCTGGACAAGGCGCAGAAGGAAGTCAGCGAGATCCAGAAGCAGTACAACAACGGCGTCATCACCGACGGCGAACGCTACAACAAAGTGGTCGACATCTGGGCCGAGGTCCAGGACCAGATCGGATCGGCGGTGCTCAAGGGTCTGTCGACCCAGGTTTTCGGCAAGGACAAGAGCGGCAAGGAAGTGGTGGGGCCGTCGTTCAATCCGATTTTCATCATGGCCGACTCCGGCGCGCGCGGCTCCGAGCAGCAAATTCGCCAGCTCGCGGGATTGCGCGGCCTGATGGCCAAGCCCTCGGGCGAGATCATCGAGACTCCGATCACGGCCAACTTCCGCGAAGGCTTGACCGTGTTGCAGTACTTCATCTCGACCCATGGCGCACGCAAGGGACTCGCCGACACGGCGCTCAAAACCGCCAACTCGGGCTATCTCACGCGCCGGCTGGTCGACGTCGCGCAGGACTCGATCATCACCGAGGACGATTGCGGCACGCTCGACGGGATCGAGATGACACCGCTGGTCGAAGGCGGCGAGGTTATCGAGGGACTGGGCGACCGGGTGCTCGGACGGGTGGCGCTGGAGGACATCCACGATCCGTTCAACAACAAGGTGTTGGTCCGCGCCAATGAAATGATCGACGAGGACAAGGTGGCCGAGATCGAGGAGGCCGGCCTGGAGCGGGTGAAGATCCGCTCGGTGCTGACCTGCCAGTCGCGCCAGGGGGTTTGCGTCAAGTGCTACGGACGCGACCTGGGCCGCGGACACCAGGTCAACATGGGCGAGGCCATCGGTATCATGGCGGCGCAGTCGATCGGCGAGCCGGGCACGCAGTTGACGATGCGCACGTTCCATATCGGCGGCACCGCCAGCCGGCGCGCCGAGCAGACCACGCTGGAAGCGCGCAACGACGGTATCGTGCGCCTGCACAACGTCAAGACCGTGCCAAGCCGCGACGGCAGCCTGATCGTGATGTCGCGTCACGGCGAAGTCGCGATCGTCACCCAGGTGACGGCGGGCGACCAGAGCGCCGTACGCGAGCGCGAACGCGAACGCTATCCGCTGGTCTACGGCGCCAAGCTGCGCAAGGCCGACGGCGAGCGGGTCAAGGGCGGCGAGCTGATCGCGGAATGGGATCCCTACACCACGCCGATCATCACCGAAGTCGAAGGCGCGGTTAAGTACGGCGATATCATCGAGGGCAAAACGATGGAGGAGCGGGTCGACGAGCGCACCGGCGCACGCTCCAACGTCATCGTCGAGGCGACCAAGGATCTCGACGTGCGGCCCCGCATCTCGATCAAGGACGAGAGCGGCAAGACCTCGCGCCTGACCTCCAACGAGCAGTACGCGCGCTATTTCCTGCCGGTCGGGTCCTACATCAACGTGCCCGAAGGCACCACGGTGCACGCGGGCGACGTGATCGCGAAGATCCCCCGCGAGACCACTAAGACCAAGGACATCACGGGCGGATTGCCGCGTGTCGCCGAGCTGTTCGAGGCGCGCAAGCCCAAAGAGTTCGCGGTCATCTCGGAAATCGACGGCCAGGTCTCCTTCGGTAAGGATACCAAGGGCAAGCGCAAGGTCGTGGTCACGCCCGAAGTCGGCGAGCCCCGCGAATACCTGATCGCCAAGGGCAAGCATATCGGGGTGCACGAGGGCGACATGGTGCGCGCCGGCGAGCCCCTGATGGAAGGTTCGTCCAACCCGCACGACATCCTGACCATCCTGGGCGAGAAGGCGCTGGCCAAATACCTGGTCGACGAAATCCAGGAGATTTACCGGCTGCAGGGCGTGCGGATCAACGACAAGCATATCGAAGTGATCGTGCGCCAGATGCTGCGCCGGGTGCGGATCAAGGAGGTCGGCGACACCGATTTCCTGGTCGGCGACCAGACCGAAAAATGGCGCTTCGACGAGGAAAACGGGCGCGTCCTGACCAAGGGCGGCGAACCGGCTATCGCCGAGCCGCTATTGCTGGGTATCACCAAGGCCTCGCTGTCGACCGAGAGCTTCATCTCGGCGGCCTCCTTCCAGGAGACCACCCGGGTGCTGACCGAGGCCGCAATCAACGGCAAGGTGGACCGGCTGGTCGGGCTCAAGGAGAACGTCATCATGGGCCGGCTGATTCCGGCCGGCACGGGCCTTCCGACCTACAACCGGGTCGAAGTGGCGGCCGACGCTCCTCCGGCGGACGAAGAGGGCGACAAGGCCGAGCTGGCGGAAGCGTCCGCGGCGGCGGGAGATTGACAGATTGGCTTGGATGCTTTAAATAAGAGTGTTCACCCCAAGGGCCAATCGGCCCTTGGGGGGTCCATTTGCAGAACGGTTTCCCGTCCACGAGGGCGGGCAGGAGCCGGCTCGGAGAGATGCTCCGGGCCGGGTTTTTTCGACAGGCTTGTGTAGCCGGGGCGGGCAGGGACGCCGCCCGGCAGGATGCAGTCCCGAGAGACGACGTGCCGACCATCAACCAACTTATTCGCCAGGCGCGGATCAAGAAGCGCTACAAGATGAGCGCGCCGGCCCTGCAAGGCTCGCCGCAGAAACGCGGCGTGTGCACGCAGGTCAAGACCACTACGCCCAAGAAGCCCAACTCGGCGCTGCGCAAGGTCGCGCGGGTGCGGCTTTCGAACGGCTACGAGGTCAACACTTATATTCCGGGCGTCGGACACAATCTGCAGGAGCATTCGGTCGTGCTGATTCGCGGCGGCCGGGTCAAGGATCTGCCCGGCGTGCGTTACCACGTAATCCGCGGCACGCTCGATTCGATCGGCGTTCAGGAACGGCGTAAGGGCCGCTCCAAATACGGCTCGAAAAAGCCGAAGTAGCATACAGCCATGTCACGCAAGGGTCAGGCCCGCGTCCGGGAAGTCACCCCGGACCCAAAATTTCACGACCGCACGCTCGCCAAGTTCGTCAACGTGGTGATGGTGCAGGGCAAGAAATCGCTCGCCGAGCAGATCCTCTATCGCGCGCTCGACACTATCGCCGAGCGCTCCAAGGAGGATGGGCTGGTGGTTTTCAAGCGGGCGCTGGATAACATCCGTCCCGCGGTCGAGGTGCGTTCGCGGCGGGTGGGCGGCGCCAACTACCAGGTGCCGGTCGAAGTGCGGCCGGTGCGGCGCAATTCGCTCGCGATGCGCTGGCTGGTGACGGCGGCGCGTGCGCGCGCCGAGAAATCGATGGAAGAGCGGCTCGCGGTCGAAATTCTGGAAGCGGCCGGCAATCGCGGCGGCGCGGTCAAGAAACGCGAGGATACCCATCGGATGGCCGAAGCCAACAAGGCCTTCGCCCATTACCGCTGGTAAGGCAAAGAGATAATTCACCCCGCCGGGGTGATTTGGAAAGGCAGGATTAGCAAGCGGACGCATCGGAAGCGGCGGCCGCAGTGGAAGTAGCAAGATGGCGCGTGAAACTCCAATACAGGATGTGCGCAATATCGGCATCATGGCGCATATCGACGCCGGCAAGACCACCACTACCGAGCGGGTGCTGTACTACACCGGGATCAATTACAAGATCGGTGAGGTGCATGAAGGCACCGCTACGATGGACTGGATGGTGCAGGAGCAGGAGCGCGGCATCACTATCACGTCGGCTGCGACCACCTGTTTCTGGCGCGACCATCGTATCAATATCATCGACACGCCCGGACACGTCGATTTCACGATCGAGGTCGAGCGCAGCCTGCGCGTGCTCGACGGCGCGGTCGCGGTGTTCTGCGCGGTCGGCGGAGTCGAGCCGCAATCCGAAACCGTATGGCGCCAAGCCGACAAGTATCGGGTTCCGCGGATCGCGTTCGTCAACAAGATGGACCGGGTCGGCGCCGATTTCGAAAACGTGGTCGGCGAGATTCGCGATAAGCTCAAGGCCAAGCCGCTGGTGCTCCAGTTGCCAATCGGCGCCGAGGAAAAATTCACCGGCGTGATCGATCTGGTCGAGAACCGTGCGCTCTACTGGGACGAGGATCGGCTCGGGGCGAATTACCGGGTCGAGGAAATCCCGGACGAGCTCAAGGAAAGCGCGCGGGGCTGGCGCGAGAAGATGATCGAGACGCTGGCCGACCACGACGAACGGATCATGGAGATGTTCCTGGAGGGCAAGGAAGAGCCGTCGGCGGAACAGATCCGCAAGGCCATCCGCGTTGCCACGCTGAATATCGAAGCGGTGCCGGTGCTGATGGGATCGGCGTTCCGCAACAAGGGCGTGCAGACGATGCTCGACGCGGTGGTCGACTATCTGCCGTCGCCGCTCGACGTGCCGCCGGTGATGGGCAAGGTCGGCGACAAGATGGAAGAGCGCTGGCCGCGTGACGACGCGCCGTTCAGCGCGCTCGCGTTCAAAATCATGACCGACCCGTACGTCGGCACGCTGACTTTTTTGCGCGTCTACTCGGGGCGGCTGGAGAGCGGATCGTCGGTGCTCAACTCGACCAAGCTGAAGCGCGAGCGGATCGGACGGCTGGTCAAGATGCACGCCAACAAGCGCGAAGAGATTTCGGAAGTCTTCGCCGGTGACATCTGCGCGGTCGGTCTGCGCGACACGACTACCGGCGACACGCTGTGCGACCCGGCGCATCCGATTGTGCTCGAGTCGATCGAGTTTCCCGATCCGGTCATCCAGATCGCGATCGAGCCCAAGACCAAGGCCGACCAGGACCGCCTGGGCGAGTCGCTGGCCAAGCTCGCGCGCGAGGATCCTTCCTTCCGCGTGAGCGTCAACCGCGAGACCAGCCAGACGCTGATCTCCGGGATGGGCGAGTTGCATCTGGAGATCATCGTCGACCGCCTGCTGCGCGAATTCAAAGTCGACGCCAACGTCGGCAAGCCGCAGGTCGCCTATCGCGAAACCATCCGCAAGCCTTCGGAGGCCGAAGGCCGTTTCGTGCGGCAAAGCGGCGGCCACGGACAATTCGGCGTGGTCGACCTGCGTATCGAGCCGCTCGAGAAGGGCGGCGGATTCGAGTTCGTGGACGCGACGAAGGGCGGCTCGATTCCGCGCAACTTCATTCCGTCGGTCGAGGACGGAATAAAAGAGGCGATGGAGACTGGAGTGTTGGCCGGCTATCCGATGGTCGACGTGCGCGCGATCCTGCTCGACGGCAAGTATCACGAGGTCGATTCATCGGAACTCGCTTTCAAGATCGCGGCCTCGATGGGTTTGCGCGAGGCGGTCGAAAAGGCCGACCCGGTGCTGCTCGAGCCGGTGATGGAAGTCGAAGTGGTGATGCCGCAGGAATTCATGGGCGAAGTTATCGGCGATCTCAATGGGCGGCGCGGCAAGATCCTCAACATGGAGAACCGCGCCGGCGCCCAGGTGGTCGAAGCGCGCGTGCCGCTCGCCACGATGTTCGGTTACGCGACCCGTCTGCGTTCGATGACGCAGGGGCGGGCGACTTACACGATGCAGTTCGGCGCCTACGAACCGGTGCCGCAGCAGATATACGCGGAATTGATGGAGCGCAGCGGCGAGAACGCCGAGCGCGCTCGGGCCTAACGCAGTCAGTTAGGGAGGGTCCATACCGGAGGACAGATCATGGGCAAGGCTAAATTCGAACGCAACAAGCCGCACGCGAATGTGGGCACGATCGGCCATATCGACCACGGCAAGACGACGCTGACCGCGGCGATCACCAAGGTGCTCTCCGCCAAGAAACTTGCCCAGTTCATCGCCTTCGATCAAATCGACAAGGCGCCCGAGGAGCGCGAGCGCGGCATCACGATCGCGATCGCGCACGTCGAGTACGAGACCGCCAATCGTCACTACGCGCACGTCGATTGTCCGGGCCACGCCGACTACATCAAGAACATGATCACCGGCGCCGCCCAGATGGACGGGGCTATCCTGGTGGTCGGCGCCAACGACGGGCCGATGCCGCAGACGCGCGAACATATTCTGCTCGCGCGCCAGGTCGGCGTGCCGTCGATCGTGGTCTTCATGAACAAGGTCGACATGGTCGACGATCCGGAACTGCTCGACCTGGTCGAGCTCGAAGTGCGCGACCTGCTCAAGAAGTACGAATTTCCGGGCGACGACGTGCCGGTCATCCGCGGCAGCGCGCTGAAGGCGCTCAACTGCGGCTGCGGCAAAGACGATTGTCCCAACTGCAAGCCGATCCTCGACCTGATGGCGGCGGTGGACAGCTACATCCCGCAGCCGACCCGCGAGGTCGAAAAGCCTTTCCTGATGCCGGTCGAGGACGTGTTCTCGATCTCCGGCCGCGGAACGGTGGTGACGGGACGCGTCGAGCGCGGCAAGGTCAAGGTGGGCGAGGAAGTGGCAATCGTGGGCTTCCGCGACACTTCCAAGACGGTCGTGACCGGAGTCGAGATGTTCCGCAAAATTCTCGACGAAGGGCAGGCGGGCGACAATATCGGCGTGCTGCTGCGCGGACTCAAGCGCGAAGACGTCGAGCGTGGACAGGTGTTGGCCAAGCCCGGCAGCATCACGCCGCATACCAACTTCGAGGCCGAGGCTTACATCCTGACCAAGGAAGAGGGCGGACGGCATACCCCGTTCTTCACCGGCTACCGGCCGCAGTTCTACTTCCGCACCACCGACGTGACGGGAGTGCTCAATCTGCCCGAAGGCACCGAAATGGTGATGCCCGGCGACAACATCAAGATCACCGGCGAGTTGATTACGCCGGTCGCGATGGACGAGGGGCTCCGTTTCGCTATCCGCGAGGGCGGACGTACGGTCGGCGCGGGCGTGGTTTCCAAGGTCCTTAAGTAAAGGCCGTAAGGGCAAATCCCTAAGTAGGGTCTTTAGTAGAGTCCTTGAGCAGGCGACCGTGAAGAATTAGTGAATCGTGGACCGGGGGCTCGGGTAGAGCGTCTGGGGTGAAAGGTTCGGAAGTCATAGACGATGGCGATGAGGCGGGGATTTGAACGCGTGGCAGTGTCGGCGAAGGCGGCTCTGGGAGATCTGGCTTAGAGGATGAACGATAAGATCCGCATACGCCTTAAAGCGTACGACTACCGGCTGCTCGACCAGTCGGTGCGCGAGATCGTGGATACGATCCGGCGTACCGGCGGGCGCGTGGCGGGACCGATTCCGCTGCCCACGCGGATCGAGCGTTTCACCGTGAACCGCTCGCCGCATGTCGACAAGAAGTCGCGCGAACACTTCGAGATCCGCACCCACAAGCGGCTGCTCGACGTGCTCGAACCGACCCAGCAAACCATCGACGCGCTCGGCAAGCTCGACCTTGCCGCGGGTGTCGACGTTGAAATCAAACTCGAGTAGCGCACCGTGCTAAGCGGATTGATTGGAAAAAAACTGGGTATGACCCAGATTACTGAAGCCACCGGCAAGGTGCGGGCGGCGACCGTGATTCAGCTCGGTCCGTGCGCGGTGACCCAGATAAAGACTGCCGCGATCGACGGCTATGACGCCGTGCAGGTGAGTTTCGGGCGCCGGCGGGTCTCGCGAGTGTCGGCGCCGCTGCGCGGCCATTACGCCAAGGCCGAGGTCGCGCCGGGGATCAAGCTCGGCGAGTTCGACCGCCGCGGCGAAAGCGAACTCAAGCCGGGGCAGAATGTCGCCGCGGGCGACGTCTTCAAACCGGGCGACCTGATCGACGTTTCGGGGACTTCCAAGGGACGCGGCTACGCCGGCGTAATCCGACGGCATCACTTCGCCGGGTTTCCGGGCTCGCACGGCACCCACGAGTATTTTCGTCACGGCGGTTCGATCGGCAATCGTTCCTATCCGGGCCGGGTACGCAAAGGAATGAGGATGGCTGGTCAACTGGGCAACGAAAGCGCCACGGTGCTCAATTTGCGGGTGCTCGAGATTTTGCCCGACGACAACGCGATCCTGGTGTCGGGCGCGGTGCCCGGCGCGGACGGCACGACAGTCGTGGTGTATCACGCGGCCAAGGAGCGGAGCCGCCAGGCGGCGGAGTCGGCCAATGGCTGAGCGCAAGTATCGCGACGCGGCAAACGCGCCCGCGGCGGTCAAGGTGCCGCTCTTTTCGGCGGCGCACGAGCAGGTTGGCGAAGTGGAGTTCGCGGGCGCGGTTTTTGGCCGTACCGGGGACAAGTCGCTCCTGCACGAAGCGGTAAAGATGCAGATGGCCAACCGGCGATCGGGAACCGCGTCGACCAAGACGCGGGGCTTTATCTCGGGCGGCGGAAAAAAGCCCTGGCGGCAAAAGGGCACCGGACGTGCGCGCGCCGGGTCGATTCGCTCGCCCATCTGGCGTCATGGCGGAACGATCTTCGGGCCGCAGCCGCGCGACTACTCGTACAAGATGCCCAAGCAGGCGTGGCGCCGCGCGCTCTGTCTCGCGCTGTCGGACCGCGCGGCCAGCGGCAAACTGGTGGTGACGCAGTCGCTCGAGTTGCCGGAGCCCAAGACCAAGGCGGCCAAAGCGATGCTCGAGGCGTTGGGCCTCAAGCACGCGCTTATCGTGCTGGGCGAAGGCGAAGAAAATTTCCTGCGTGCCGCGCGCAATCTGGCCGCGCACAAGGTGCTGGCTTTGGCGGGGCTCAATGTTTACGACCTGCTCAACTACGACGAAGTGCTGATGAGTGAGCCGGTCGCGCGCGCGATCGAGGCGCGGCTCAAGGGAGAGACGCGATGAGCGCGGAGAATCTGATTCTTTCGCCGCTTATCACCGAAAAGGGCACGGCGGTCGGCGAAGAAGGCAACCAGGTCGTGTTTCGGGTGCGGCCGGAAGCGAGCAAGGACGCCATCCGCGACGTGGTCGAGCGGATGTTCAAGGTCACGGTGCTCAAGGTGCGGACGCTGCGGGTGCTGGGCAAGAAGCGCCGCCGCGGACGGATCGTCGGCGCGCGTTCGGATTGGAAAAAGGCTTACGTGACGCTCAAACAGGGCGACCGTATCGAGTTTTTCGAGGGTGTCTAGGCGGCCGGGTGACACTGGCGGCCGGGTAATTTTGCGATGGCGGTAATTCAACTCAATCCGCGGACTCCGGGTCAGCGGTTCATGCAGCTTGCGGATTTTTCCGGGCTCAGCGGCAAGCCGCCCGAGAAGAGCCTGCTCGCGCCGCTCAAGCATTCGGGCGGGCGCAACAATCGCGGCCGGATGACCACGCGGCATCGCGGGGGCGGCCACAAGCGTCGCCTGCGGCTCATCGATTTTAAGCGCAACCATGACGGCGTGCCCGCGGTGGTCGCGGCGCTCGAGTACGATCCCAATCGCTCGGCCAACATCGCGCTGTTGCACTACGTGGACGGCGAGAAACGCTACATCCTGGCGCCCGAGGGCCTCAAGCAGGGCGACAAGGTCGAGTCGGGGCCGCAGGCCGATATCAAGCCGGGCAACGCGCTGGCGCTCAGGAATATCCCGCTCGGCACGATGGTCCATGGCGTGGAACTGAAGCCCGGCGCCGGCGCCCAACTGGTACGCGGCGCGGGGACGGCGGCGCAATTGATGGCCAAGGAAGGGAAATTCGCGCTGCTCAAGCTGCCCTCGGGCGAGCAACGGATGGTGCAGGCCGATTGCCGCGCGACCATCGGCCAGGTTGGCAACCTGGATCACGAGAACATTTCGATTGGCAAAGCCGGGCGCAGCCGCCATCTGGGCAAACGCCCGCACGTGCGCGGGATGGCGATGAATCCGGTCGATCATCCGCATGGCGGCGGCGAGGGGCGCTCCAAGGGCAACCATCCGCAATCGCCGTGGGGGCAGCCGGCCAAGGGTTATAAAACACGCGGCAAGAAGCCGTCGGATCACTACATCGTGAGCCGCCGGCCCAAGGGCAAGCGTTAGGCAGAGCTTGAAATTTCAGGCGAAGCGTAAAGAGTCAGGCGAAGCGTAAAACATGAGGTCGCTCAAAAAAGGCCCGTTCATCGATGGCCATCTAGAACGTAAGGTCACGGCCGCGCTCGCCTCGGGCGACAAACGGATTATCCGGACCTGGTCCCGGCGCTCGATGGTCGTGCCGGACATGGTGGGACTGACGTTCGCGGTGCATAACGGCCACAAGTTCATCCCGGTCTACTGCACCGAGAATATGGTCGGGCACAAGCTGGGCGAGTTTTCTCCGACCCGTACCTTCCACGGCCATGCGGGCGACCGCAAGGGCGAGGTCAAGGGCTCGGGCGGCGGTGCGCCGGCGGGTCCGCCCGCGGCCAAACCGGCGGCGGGAGGCTGAGCGAAGGATCGAGATGGAATCGGTTGCTAAAACCCGCCACGTGCGCATCTCGCCGCAAAAGCTGCGGCTGGTGTGCGAGCTTATCGTGGGCAAGAAGATCGACCTGGCGCTCTCGGTGCTCGAGTTCACCGCCAAGCGTAGCGCCAAGGTCGTGTCCAAGACCCTGCTGGCGGCGGTGGCCAATGCGCGCGACCAGCAGAACGTCGACGAGGACCGCCTGTACGTCAAACGCGCGACCGCCGATACCGGGCCGACCTGGAAGCGTTCGCTCGCGCGGGCGCACATGCATTCAACGCCGATCCTCAAGCGCACCAGCCATCTGACGGTGGTGGTTGACGAGCGCGCGTCGTAGGGAGTCATGGGACAGAAATCGCATCCGCGCGGGCTGCGGCTCGGCATTATCGAGGGTTGGGATTCCAAGTGGTACGCGTCGCATAATTACGCGGCGCTGCTGCACGAGGACTTGAAGCTGCGCGACTTCATCAAGCGGCGCCTCTACCATGCCGGCATCTCGCGGATCGAGATCGAGCGGATGGCCAACAAGGCCAAGATCAACATTCATACCGCTCGTCCCGGGATCGTGATCGGCAAGAAGGGCGCGGAGATCGACAAGCTCAAGGGCGACATCCAGAAGCTGATGAAGGGCAAGGAGGCGTTCATCAATATCCATGAAGTGCGCCGCCCCGACCTCGATCCGCAACTGGTGGCCGAGAATATCGCGCTGCAACTCGAGCGGCGCGTGGCTTTTCGCCGCGCTATGAAAGAGGCGGTGTTGCGCGCGATGCGGATGGGCGCGCAGGGCGTGAAGGTTCATGTCGCGGGGCGGCTGGGCGGCGCGGAAATCGCGCGGGTGGAGTGGTATCGCGAAGGACGCGTGCCGCTGCAGACTCTGCGCGCGGACGTGGCTTACGGATTCGCCGAGGCGCGCACGACCTACGGTCAGATCGGGGTCAAAGTATGGATCTTCCGCGGCGAGGTGCTGACCCGCAAAGAGGAAGACATCCGGCGCTCCGGCCTGAGCGGAGCCCATCAGCAGTAACGGAGACGATGCGCGCTAGCGGGATTGCATAATGCTTCAGCCCAAAAAAGTTAAATATCGCAAGATCCAGAAGGGCCGGGTGCGCGGCGCGGAGTCGCGCGGACTCGAACTGGCCTTCGGCGACTACGGGCTCAAAAGCGTCGAGACCTGCCGGGTGGATACGCGCGCGCTCGAGGCCGCGCGTATCGCGCTGACCCGCCATATCAAGCGCGGCGGCCGGGTGTGGATCCGGGTGTTCCCGGACAAGCCGTTCACCAAGAAGCCGGCCGAGACCCGGATGGGCAAGGGCAAGGGCGGACCCGAGGGCTGGACCGCGGTGGTGCGACCGGGACGGATCCTGTTCGAGATGGAAGGCGTCGATCGGGCGACCGCGCACGAAGCGATGCGGCTTGCGTCGCATAAGCTGCCGGTCAAGACGATCGTGGTCGAGCGGGGAGGCGAGAGCCTTGGAGCTTGACGAAATCAGACAGATGAACGCGGGTGACTTGAGGGTCAAGGAGCGCGAGGCGCGCGAGGAAATCTTTCGCCTCAAGCTCAAGCTGCGCACCAATCAGCTCGACAATCCCTCGAACTACCGGCGCGCGCGCAAGGAACTGGCCCGCATCATGACCGTGCTGCGGCAAAAGAGCGGACCGCCTGCCGACGGCGCCGCGCGGACGAAAGGGAGCGATGCGCGAGCGAGTTAAACAGCGCGTGGGTGTCGTGGTCTCGGCCAAGACGGCCAAGACCGTGGTGGTGCGAGTCGACCGGCTGGTCCAGCACCCGCTTTACGGCAAACGGATACGTCAGCGCACGCGCTTCATGGCGCATGACGAGCGGGCCGAGTGTCGCGAGGGCGACCGCGTGCTGATCATTGAGTCGCCGCCGATTTCGCGACGCAAGCGCTGGCGCGTCAGCAAAGTGCTGACGCGGGCGGCTGGTTAAGGGAGCGCAGGCGTCATGGTGCAGATGCGAACGGTGCTGGACGTGGCCGATAATTCGGGCGCGCGCAAGGTGATGTGCATCAAGGTGCTCGGCGGCTCGCGCCGGCGCTATGCCACCGTGGGCGACGTTATCGTGGTCGCGATTCGCGAGGCGATTCCGAACGCCAAGGTCAAGAAAGGCGACGTGGCTCACGCCGTGATCGTGCGCACCAGTAAGGAAATCAGCCGCAGCGACGGGAGCTATATTCGCTTCGACGACAATTCGGCGGTGCTGGTCGACAATCAGCACGAGCCGATTGGCACGCGCATCTTCGGGCCGGTCGCCCGCGAACTGCGCGCCAAGCGGTTTCTCAAGATTATCTCGCTTGCGCCGGAGGTCCTGTGATGAGTGCCGGGCGTGACGTGGCCAAGTATCCGGTCAAGAAGAACGACATGGTGATGGTGATCGCGGGGCGCGAGCGCGGCAAGACCGGCAAGGTGCTCAAGGTGATTCCGGGCGAAGGCCGCGTGATAATCGAGCGGCTGAATATCGTGAAGCGCCACTCCAAGCCGCGCGGCGCGACCAGCCCGGGAGGGATCGTCGAGAAGGAAGCGCCGATCGCGATCTCCAACGTGATGGCGTTCTGCGAGCGCTGTAACGCGCCGGTCCGGGTGGGAGTGAAGAAGGCGGAAGCGGACGGCGCGCGCTCGCGCGTATGCCGCCGCTGCGGCGAAGCGCTGGGTAACGAGTGATGGCGGACGAAAAGGACAAATCGCAAAAGCCCAGGAAAGAGCCGAAAGCCGAGCGCCAGGGTAAAAAGGGCGGCGGCGGAGCGCCCGCGGCGGCCGAGCCCAAGGCCGAGGCCAAGCCGCGCGAGCCCGAGCCCAAGATTCCGGCGCGTCTGCGGTTGCGCTACGAGCAGGAGATCCGGCCGACGCTGATGCGCGAGCTGAAGATCGAAAATCCGATGCGTGCGCCCCGGCTGCAGAAGATCGTGATCAACATGTCGCTCAGCGAAGCGCGCGACAACGCCAAGATTCTCGACGCCGCGGTCGAGGAGCTCAAGGTGGTGACGGGCCAGAAGCCGGTCATCACGCGGGCCCGCAAGGCGATCTCGAATTTCAAGCTGCGCGAGGGGATGCCGATCGGCGTGATGGTGACGCTTCGGCGCGAGCGGATGTACGAGTTTTACGACCGGCTGGTAAACGTGTCGCTCGCGCGCGTGCGCGACTTTCGCGGAGTCAGCGACAAGGCTTTCGACGGACGCGGCAACTACTCGCTGGGACTGCGCGAGCATACGATTTTTCCCGAGCTCAACCTGGACAAGGTCGAGCGGGTCAAGGGACTGACGGTGACGATCAACACGACCGCGCGCAGCGATTTCGAGGGTTACACCCTGCTGCGCGCGCTGGGCATGCCGTTTCGCGGAGCGCTCGAGCGCGAAGCCGCGGCACGGGCGGCATAGGGTAACGAGAGATGGCGAAGACCTGCCTTCGGGTAAAGGCGCTGCGCACGCCCAAGTTCAAGACGCGCCAGCACAACCGCTGTCCGCTATGCGGACGGCCGCGCGCGTACTATCGGCGTTTCAAGATGTGCCGGCTGTGTCTGCGCAAGTATGCCTTGCGCGGTTCGCTGCCCGGAGTGGTCAAGGCGAGTTGGTAGCGGCGGGCGTCCAGGGCGCTCATGCGAGCAAGCGCCGCACTATAGAGAGAAAGAGATCGCCTAAAAGGATCAAAAAGACTTAATGTCGCAGACCGATCCCATTGCTGAATTGCTGACCCGGATTCGTAACGCCATGCACGCGCGCTACAACCAGGTCGAAATCCCGCACTCGCGCATGCGCGAGGCGATTTGCCGCACGCTGTCGGCCGAGGGCTTTCTCGGCGGAGTCGAAGTGGCGGGCGAAATACCCAAGAAAAAGCTGGTCGTCGGACTGCGCTACGCGGGCGAGCGCGAACCGGTGATTCGGGGAATCGAACGCGTCAGCCGCCCCAGCCTGCGCCGCTATGCGGGAGCCAATTCGATGCCGCGCGTGCCGCACGGGATGGGCGTGCAGGTGGTGACGACGCCGCTCGGCGTGATGACCGACCGCGAGGCGCGGCGCAAGAAAGTCGGCGGCGAAGTGCTGCTGAGGATTTGGTAGAGGAAACGTTCGGATGTCGCGCATAGGCAGATTGCCGGTGCCCCTGGAAAAGGGCGTGAAAGCCCATCTGGCGGGCGACCTGCTAAAGGTCGAGGGCCCCAAGGGCAAGCTCGAACTCACGATACCGCCGGGCTACTCGCTCGAGATGAGCGATTCGCAGATCGAGGTGAAGCGCTCGGGCGACACGCAGCAGGAGCGCTCGTTGCACGGCCTGGTGCGCAAGCTGGTCGCCAACATGGCGGAGGGCGTGGGCAAGGGATTCACCCGGGTGCTCGAAATCAACGGCGTCGGCTACCGGGCCGAGGTGCGCGGCACCAATATTCATTTCACCCTGGGCTACTCGCATCCGATCGTCTACCAGTTGCCGCCGGGGGTGACCGCCAAGGTCGATCGGCAGGTGACCATCACGCTGGAGAGCGCGGACCGGCAGTTGATTGGATCGGTGGCCGCGCAGGTGCGCGAACTCAGGCCGCCCGAGCCGTACAAGGGCAAGGGCATCAAGTACGCAACCGAGAAGATCCGCCGCAAGGCCGGCAAAGCGGCGGCGGGAGCGGCGGCGGGCTAGCGCCGGGAGCGGAACAGGATGGCTGCGGAACGTTTTCAAAAACGGATGGAGCGTCGGGGCCGCGTGCGGCGCCGGGTCAGAGGGAGCGACGAGCGCCCGCGGCTGTCGGTTTACCGATCGCTCAATCACATTTACGCACAAGTGGTATCGGATGATTCGGGCCAGACGCTGGCGGCCGCTTCGACGCTCAGCGCCGAACTGCGCGGGGGGCTCGGCAGCCGGCGCAACGTGCAGGCCGCCAAGGTGGTGGGCAAGACGATTGCCGAGCGCTGTCTCAGCAAGGGAATCAGCCAGGTCATCTTCGACCGCAACGGGTTTCTTTATCATGGCCGCGTGAAGGCGCTGGCGGACGCGGCGCGCGAAGCGGGGCTGAAGTTTTAGGGGCGCAAGCCTTTTCGCAAACGGGAGCATCGTGGCACAGCGGATAGAAACGCAAGGGCTCGACATCAAGGAAAAGGTCGTCCACATCAACCGGGTGGCCAAGGTCGTCAAGGGCGGCCGCCGCTTCAGCTTCAGCGCACTGGTGGTGGCCGGAGACCAGAACGGCCTGGTCGGGTTTGGGCTCGGCAAAGCCAACGAGGTGCCCGAGGCGATTCGCAAGGGCGTCGAACGCGCCAAGAAGAGCCTGATGCGGGTGCCGCTGCACGAGGGCACGATTCCGCACGAGGTGCTCGGCCGTTTCGGCGCGGGCAAGGTGATTCTCAAGCCGGCCTCCGAAGGCACCGGGGTCATCGCGGCGGGTGGCGTGCGCGCGGTGGTTGAGCTGGCGGGTATCCGTAATATCCTGACCAAGCGGCTGGGCTCGTCCAACCCGCATAACCTGGTGAAGGCCACGCTGGAGGCGCTCGCCGAGTTGCGCAGTCCCCAGGAGATCGCGCGTACGCGCGAGCTTGGCCCCAAACGACCGGCGGCGGCCTAGGGCATGGCAGGTTCGAGCGCGGCCAGCGCAGCGAGAGAAGGAGAACGTGCACGCGATGTCGCAACCGATCAGAATTAAGCTGGTGCGCAGTCCGATAGGGACCAACCAGCGCGTGCGCCAGACGCTCAAGGGACTGGGTCTCCGCCGCGTGGGCAGCGAGAGCGATCTCGTGCGGAGCCCGTCGATCGACGGGATGCTGCGCCGGGTGTCGCATCTGGTCGCTGAAGTGAAAAGTGAAGAAGTGAAGAAGTAATGGCGATAGATTTACATACGCTCAAGCCAGCGCCGGGTTCCAAGCGCCGCCATGCGCGGGTGGGCCGCGGAATTGGCTCCGGGAGCGGCAAGACCGCGGGACGCGGCCACAAGGGCAAGGGCTCGCGCTCGGGCGGCAACACGCCGCCGGGTTACGAGGGCGGCCAGATGCCGCTCAAGCGGCGAGTGCCCAAGCGCGGGTTTCGCCGCCTGCAAAAGTCCGAGGACCGGCGTGAAGGATTCGTGGTGGTCAATCTCAAGCGGCTGGCCGCGTTGGGCGTCGAGACGATCGATCCGGCGCTGATGGCCGAGCGCGGCATTATCCGCGCGGCGGACAAGGTCAAGGTGCTCGGCGACGGTGCGCTTGCGGGACGGATAACCATTCGCGCGCATGCGTTTTCGTCGAGTGCGAAAGAGAAGATCGCGGCGGCCGGAGGATTGGCGGAGTTAATCGAGGATCACCCAAAGCTTAATGCTTGACGGGTTCTCAAACGCCTCGCGCATCCCCGAGTTGCGCCGCAGGCTGTGGTTCACGGCCGTCATGCTGGTCGTCTACCGCGCCGGTGTGGCTGTGCCCACGCCGGGAATCGACGGGCAGGCGCTCGCCTCGTTCTTCGACGCCGCGTCGAGCACGCTGTTCGGATGGGTCAACCTGTTCTCGGGCGGCGCGTTGGAGCGTTTTTCGGTTTTCGCACTGGGCATCATGCCCTATATTTCGGTCGCGATCATCCTGGACCTGCTCAAGGTCGCGTGGCCCTATCTCGACGAACTGTACAAGGAAGGGGAGGCGGGACGGCGCAAGATCAGCCAATACACGCGCTACGGCACGGTGATGCTGTCGGTGGTGCAGGGGTTGATGATCGCCATCTCGCTGGAGCACATCCAGGCGCCGGGCGGCGGTTCGGTCGTTTACGCACCGGGCTGGAACTTCCGGATCATCACCGTGCTCACGGTTACCGCGGGCTCGATGTTCGTGATGTGGATCGGCGAGCAGATAACCGAACGCGGAATCGGCAACGGCATCTCGCTGATCATCATGGCGGGAATCGTGGCGCGTCTGCCGAGTGCGCTCTCGACGACCTTCCAATTCGTGCGCGAGGGCGAGATGAGCCTGTTCGTGCTGATCATTATCCTGCTGATCGCGGTCGGGGTTACCGGCGGTATCGTCTATGTCGAGACCGGCCAGCGCCGGATCCCGATTCAGTACGCGCGCCGCGTGGTCGGACGGCGGGTTTACGGCGGGCAGAGCTCGCATCTGCCGCTCAAGGTCAACACGGCGGGAGTCATCCCGCCGATTTTCGCGTCGTCGATCCTAGTCTTTCCGGCGACCGTTGCGACCTTCATCCCGTCGGCCAAGAATTATTCGTCGCTCCTGACTCCGGGCGGATGGGTTTACAACGTCGTCTACGTGGGGCTGATCGTTTTCTTTTGCTATTTCTATACCGCCGTCACCTTCAACCCGGTCGACGTCGCCGACAACCTGAAAAAGTATGGCGGCTTCATCCCCGGTATCCGGCCGGGACGCTTCACCGCCGAGTACATCGATCGCGTGCTGTCGCGGATAACCCTCTTTGGAGCCATCTACGTCAGTATCGTGTGCGTTCTGCCGACCATCCTGATCCAGCGCTTCAACGTGCCGTTCTACTTCGGCGGCACGGCGCTATTGATCGTGGTCGGAGTGGCGTTGGACACGGTGGCGCAGATGGAAACCCATCTGCTGACTCGTAACTACGAGGGCTTCATGCGGCGCGGCCGTATCAAGTCGCGCAGGGGAGGATAGGAGTCGTGCAGCTGGTTTTGCTGGGTCCGCCCGGGGCAGGTAAGGGCACGCAGGCGAGGATGCTCCAGACGCGGCTGGGCGCGCCCCAGATCGCGAGCGGCGATCTTTTGCGCAATGCCGTGCGCAGTCGCACCGCTTTGGGCGTGGAAGCCAAGCGCTACATGGACAAGGGCGCCCTGGTGCCGGACGCACTGGTGCTCAAGCTCATCGAGGAGCGGCTGGGCCAGCCCGACGCCGCGGCCGGGTTCATCCTGGACGGCTTTCCGCGCACGGTCGAGCAGGCTGAAACGCTGACCGCGATGCTCAAAGGGCACGACTCCCGGCAGCTCGACAAGGTAATTGCTATAATCGTTCCGGATGAGGAAATCGTTAAGCGCATCTCCGGGCGGCGCACGTGCAAGAATTGCGGAGCGATGTATCATCTGATCTACGATCCGCCGCGCAATTTCAATCTATGCAATAGCTGCAACGGCGAGCTTTACCAGCGCGACGACGACGCCGAGGATACGGTCCGGATGCGCCTGGACGTCTATGCCGCGGCTACCCGGCCGCTGCTCGAATACTACGGGCGCGCGGGGCTGCTGTCGCAGATCGACGGAATCGGGCGGCCCGAGGAAATCCAGCAGCGCATCGTCGAGGCTATCGGCGACGCGGGCGGAGCATCCAAGGCGGCGGCCAAGGACAAACCGGCGTGATTCTGCTCAAAAGTCCTGAAGAGATCGCGCTGATACACAAGGCGAGCGTGATCGTGGCCGAAATCCTCGAAGAGCTGGCGGCTGCCGTGAAACCCGGCGTTACCACCGAAGAGCTCGATCGGCTCGCCGAGGAGCTGACGTATCGCAAGGGCGCGCGCCCTGCGTTCAAGGGATACAAGCCGCACAACGTGGCCTATCCCAAGACGCTCTGCGTCTCGGTCAACGACGAGATCGTCCACGGTATTCCGTCGGGGCGCCGGCTGAGGCCGGGTGACATAGTCGGCCTGGATTTCGGCGTGATCTATCAGGGCTTCTTTGGCGACGCGGCGCGCACGGTGCCGGTGGGCAGGATTTCCGATCGCGCCGGGCAACTGTTGCGCGTCACGCGCGCGGCGCTGTACGCGGGAATCGAGCAGGCCCAGGTCGGCAACCGGATAAGCGACATCGCTCGCGCCGTGCAGCAGACCGCGGAGAGCGCGGGTTTCTCGGTGGTGACCGATTTCGCCGGGCATGGTATCGGGCGCAGCCTGCACGAGGACCCGCAGGTCCCGAATTACGTGCGGCGCGGGATGCCGAACCCGCGCTTGCAGGAAGGGATGGCGCTCGCGATCGAACCGATGATCAACGAGGGCGTGCCCGAACTGCGCATCCTGGACGACGGTTGGACCGCAGTGACCGCGGACGGAAAGCTGTCCGCGCATTTCGAGCATTCCATAGCGATTACGGCCGAGGGGCCGCGGATTCTGAGCGAAGTGGCAAATGTCTAAGGGAGACGCGATCGAGGTAACCGGCACCGTGCTCGAAGCGCTGCCCAACGCGATGTTCCGGGTTTCGCTGGAGAACGGGCATCGGGTGCTGGCTCATATTTCGGGCAAGATGCGGATGCATTATATCAAGATCCTGCCCGGCGATCGGGTCACGGTGGAATTGTCGCCGTACGATCTGACCCGGGGCCGAATAACCTACCGGATGCGCTGAGGCGCATGGTTGGTCATGGGATAGTTGGCGGCGGGATAGTTCGCGGCAGGACAAGACAGGACGGAATTCGATGAAGGTCAGGGCGTCAGTTAAAAAAATCTGCAAGAATTGCAAGGTTGTGCGCCGCCAGGGCGTGGTGCGCATCCTGTGTTCCTCCAACCCGCGTCACAAGCAGCGCCAGGGCTAAGCCGGCGCGGACCGAACAGGCAAGACGGCAAAGGCTGAGAGGAAAGAAAGGAGAATCGCCGCATGGCACGCATCGCCGGAGTTGAACTGCCGCATCACAAGCGGATGGAAGTCGCGTTGACTTACATCTACGGAATCGGCCGCAGCGCGGCGCAGAAGATTCTCGCCGAGGCGAAGGTCGATCCGGCGCGCAACAGCGACGATCTTGGCGCCGACGAGCAGGTTCGGATCCGTAATATCATCGACGAGAAGTTCAAGGTCGAAGGTGATCTGCGGCGCGAAGTGCAGCAATCGATCAAGCGGCTGATGGATCTCGGTTGCTACCGCGGTATTCGTCATCGCCGTGGCTTGCCGGTGCGCGGCCAGCGCACGCATACCAATGCGCGTACGCGAAAGGGTCCGCGCAAAGTCGTCGCGGGCAAGAAGCAATCGCCGCCCAAGGGCTAGAGGGCGCCGCCCGCGAATCTGTCGATTGGAACTTGAGGAATTTTTCGGCCTGAAGTATCGGGCCGGTATGCAGGAGAGAACGCAAGCCTAATGGCTGACGAGAACAAGGAAACGAGACCGGCGGCGGCCAAGGCGCAAGGCGCCCCGAGTTCGCCGGCTGGCGGCGAAAAGTCCGCGGCTGCGGCAGGCGGAGCGCCCGCGGCGGCCGGAGCGGCGCCGCGCCGGCGGCGCGTGCGGCGCACGGTACCCGAAGGGATCGCGCACGTGCACGCGACCTTCAACAACACCATCGTCACCATCACGGACCAGCAGGGGCTGGTGGTGGCGTGGGCGAGCGCCGGATCGGTCGGATTCAAGGGCTCGCGCAAGGGCACGCCGTTCGCGGCGCAGATGGCGGCGGAAGCCGCCGCGCGCAAAGTCAGCGACGTTGGGATGCGAGCGGTGGTGGTGTTCGTCAAGGGCCCGGGCGGCGGACGCGAGTCCGCGGTTCGTGCGCTGCAGGGCGCGGGCCTCTCGGTCATCTCGATCAAAGACGTAACGCCGATTCCGCACAACGGATGCCGGCCGCCCAAGCGGCGGCGCGTTTAGGGGAGCAGAAATAAGGTGGCAAGGTATCTAGGTCCGGTCTGCCGGCTGTGCCGGCGCGAAGGGCTCAAGCTCTTCCTGAAGGGCGAGCGCTGCTATACGGACAAGTGCGCTATCGAACGGCGCAACTATCCGCCCGGCGCGCACGGCCAGGCGCGCACGCGCTTTTCGGAGTTTGCGATTCGCCTGCGCGAGAAGCAGAAAGTGCGGCGAATTTATGGTCTAATGGAGACGCAGTTCAAGCACTACTTCGAGATGGCGGAGCGGATGCCCGGGGTTACGGGCGAGAACCTGCTGGTGCTGCTCGAGCGCCGGCTCGACAGCATGGTCTATCGCCTGGGCTTTGCCAGTTCGCTCGCCCAGGCGCGGCAGATCGTGCGTCACGGCCATATCCACGTCGATGACAAGCCGGTGACCGTTCCCTCCTACCTGCTCGAAGTGGGCGAGGTGGTGAGCGTGGTCGGCGGCAGCCGCACCAAGAAGGTGATTGTCGAGGCAATCGAGATGTCGCAGCGCCGCGGAACGCCGTCGTGGATTGCGCTGGAACGCGATCAGTTCAGGGGCTCGATGCGCGCGCTGCCGACGCGCGCCGACCTGACGATGCCGGTCAGCGAGAAGCTAATCGTCGAGCACTACTCGCGCTAAGGCTGCGCGGCCGGGAGGTTGCGGCGGCGAGGTGGGGCGAAAAAATTTCTGGAGAAGAGCGATCGGATATGCACAATGATTGGCGTGACTTAATCAAGCCGAAGGCTGTCGATTTCGACGAGAAAGAACTAATTCCGACTTACGGACGGTTCTTCGCCGAACCGCTGGAGCGTGGCTACGGCATCACGATCGGCAATGGTTTGCGCCGCATCCTGCTGTCCTCGCTGCCGGGCTTCGCGATCACGGCGGTGCGGATGAAAAACGTGCTGCACGAGTTTTCCACCATGCCCGGAGTCAAGGAGGACGTGACCGACGTCGTGCTCAACCTGAAGGAGGTGCGCCTGCGCCTCCACGAGGGCGAGCATTTGACCGCGACGCTCAAGGCGCGCGGCGAGGGCACGGTGACCGCGCGCGACATCACCGGTGGTCCCAGCCTCGAAGTGCTGACGCCCGACCAGCATATCGCGACCCTCGAGAAGGGCGCCGAACTGGAGATGGAACTCGTGATCCGGCGCGGGCGCGGCTATGCGCCGGCCGAGCGCACCGAGGACGAAGAGCCGATCGGCACGATCCGGCTCGACGCGGTTTATTCGCCGATCAAGAAGGTCAACTTCACCGTGACCAACGCGCGCGTCGGCCAGCGCACCGACTACGATCGCCTGGCGCTGGAAATCTGGACCGACGGCTCGATCTCGCCGCGTGACGCGCTGACCTACGCGGCGCGCGTGGCGCGCGACCAGATGACCATCTTCGCCGGCGTCGAGGAAGAGACCGAGACGCCGATCGCGGTCGAGGGCGCCGAGCAGCGTCCGCTGCTCAACGAGTATCTCTACCGTCCGGTCGAAGGGCTGCCGATTTCGGTACGCGCCTTCAACGGATTGCAGAACGCCGATATCAAGTACATTGGAGAGCTGGTCCAGCGCACCGAGCAGGACATGCTCAAGATCAAAAACTTCGGCCGCAAGTCGCTCAACGAAATCAAGGAAGTCCTCACTGACATGGGCCTCTCGCTCGGGATGCGCCTGGACAACCTGCCGCCGCGCAACGAGCTCGACCGCATGTGGGCCGAGCAGGAGCGGCGCGAATCGGCCTGAGCGCCGTACGGCATACCGCGGGAGCCACTATCGATGCGTCACCTTAACTCGGGCCGTAAGCTCAATCGCACCTCGGCCCATCGCAAAGCCCTGATGCGCAACCTGGTGTTGAGCCTTATCCAGTACGGCCGGCTCAAGACCACTGACGCCAAGGCCAAGGAGCTGCGGCGCTGGGCTGACCGGATGGTGACGCTCGGCAAGCAGGGCGACCTCGCGGCGCATCGCCGCGCCTATGCGTTTCTCGGGTCGCACGGCGCGGTAAAGAAGCTGTTCGACGAGATCGCTCCGCGCTTCAAGGAGCGTCCGGGTGGCTACACCCGGGTCATCAAGTACGGCGTGCGCCGCGGCGACGCTGCTCCTATCTCGGTCATCGAATTCACCGGCGCTTCCGAGACCGCCGCACCGCGTAAGAAGCGGCGCAAGGCAGAACCGCGAGAGCATCAGCACGGCGAGCGCCGGGCCGCGGCCGCCGCCGGCTAGGGCTCCAGGGTCACGGATCGGCCGGGGGACTCTTTGAGCACCGGCGGACGCGTCTCTGACTCGGCCGCTGCCGCCTGGGCAGTCTCTTCTAGAGCTCGAGAGCGGTCGCGCGGTTCCTTTCCTTTTCTTTGCCCGCGTCGCCGGAGGTTTGCCCCCGCGGAGCGATCCGGGCGATTCGACTCCGGAGACGCATCGAAAATAGTTCTCAAAAACCGCTCGAAATATCGCTGTCCACGAACTTTTCGGCCCTCCGTTCTGGACTCCGGAGCACTTCTGATAAACTCGATCGTACACGGATGGAGTGCATGAATGGCCAACCAATTAATTCAACCTGACAAGTTTTTCCTGAGCCGCTTTGGGATGACCGAGGGCGCGCTCGAGCGAATTCTGGGCACCGCGCTGGAGCGCAAGGCGGACTACGCCGATCTCTATTTCGAGTATCGCAGCGCCGAGGGCTTGAGCCTCGAAGACTCGATCGTCAATCGCACCAGCAAGAGCCTGAGCCAGGGCGTCGGCGTACGAGTTTGCGCCGAAGACCGCACCGGCTACGCCTATTCCGACGAGGTTACGGTCGACCGGATGCGGCTGGCGGCCGAGGCCGCGCGCGCGATCGCGCACGACAGCGGTGATACGCACGCGGCGGTGCAGGTCGGCCGCCCCGTGCCGCGCCATGCGCTCTACGAGCTAGAGAGCACGCCGCTCGAAGTGCCGCTGGAGGAACGCGCCAAGCTGCTCAACGAAGTCGATCGCGTCGCGCGCGCTTTCGATCCGCGGGTCAAGAGCGTGATGGCGTCCTTCTCCGCCGAGAGCAAGATCGTGATGGTCGTGAACAGCGAGGGGCGAATCGCGGCCGACGTGCAGCCGCTCTGCCGCCTCAACGTCATGGTGATCGCCGAGGACGACAAGGGCCGCCAGTCCGGCATGTCGGGCGGCGGCGGACGGGTGGAATGGAACTTTTTCTTCGAGGGCGACCGATGGCGCGAGCACGCGCTCACGGCGGCGCGCCAGGCCATCACCAACCTCGACGCGGTCGACGCGCCGGCCGGTGAAATGATGGTGGTGCTGGGGCCGGGATGGCCTGGAATCCTGCTGCACGAGGCGATCGGTCACGGACTCGAGGGCGACTTCAACCGCAAACGCACGTCGGCCTTCTCGGGCCGTATCGGCGAGCGCGTCGCGAGCGAATTCTGTACGGTGGTCGACGACGGGACGATCCCCAATCGCCGCGGCAGTCTCAATATCGACGACGAGGGCACGCCGACTTCGCGTACCGTGCTGATCGAAAAGGGCATCCTGCGCGGCTACCTGCAGGACCGCCTCAACGCGCGCTTGATGAAAATGGAACCCACCGGCAATGGGCGCCGCGAGAGCTTCGCGCACAGTCCGATGCCGCGCATGACCAATACGTTCATGCTGCCCGGCGAAAGCACTCCGGAGGAAATTCTCCGCTCGGTGCGCAACGGGCTTTACGCGGTCAACTTCGGCGGCGGCCAGGTCGATATAACCAATGGCAAGTTCGTCTTTTCGGCCTCCGAGGCCTACCTGATCGAAGACGGCAAAGTGACCCGCCCGGTCAAGGGCGCGACGCTTATCGGAAACGGTCCGGACGTGCTCACCCGCGTCTCGATGGTGGGGAACGACCTCGAACTCGATTCCGGTATCGGCGTATGCGGCAAGGACGGCCAGTCGGTTCCGGTGGGCGTGGGCCTGCCGACGATTCGGATAGACGGAATCACGGTTGGCGGGACGCGCTCCTGACGCGGCCCCGTCTCCGCCGGAGAAATATCGCAGATGTCATCAGTCGAACCGGGAATTGATCTCGCTCAATGGGGACTCGAGCAGGCGCGCGCCGCGGGCGCGGACTCAGCCGAGGTGCTGATCGTAAGCGGGGAGTCGCTTGGCGCCGGCGTACGGATGGGCGAGGTCGAGAAGCTCAAGAGTTCGCGCGAGCGCCGGCTGGGCGTGCGCGTTTTCGTCGGCAAATCCTCGGCCACGGCGTCGACCGCCGAGTTCGAGCGCAAGGCGTTAAATGAATTCGTGGCCGACACGGTGCGCCTGGCGCGCCTGACCGCAGCCGACCAATGGTCCGGCCTGCCCGACCCGGCGCTTCATCCGCGAACCCTGCCGGAACTCGATCTCGCCGATCCCTCGAGCGGGATTATCGAGGCCGACCGCGCGCTGGAAATCGCGCGTACGGCCGAGCGCGCCGCGCTCGGCGCCGACAGCCGAATCAAAAATTCCGAAGGCGCCGAATTCGACTCGGGCAACTACCGCGTGGTTTTCGCCAACAGCCAGGGCTTTGCCGGCGAGTATGCGGGCACCACTTACAGCCTTGCCGTCGCGCCGATCGCCGAGGAAAACGGCGCGATGCAGCCCGGGCACTGGTACACGCAAAACCGGCGCTTCGATGGGCTCGAAGAAGCCGCCTCCGTGGGACTGACCTCGGCCAAACGCGCAATCAGGAAGCTCGGAGCGCGCAAGATTAAAACCACGCGCGCGCCGATCGTGTTCGATCCCGATATGGCCGCGGGTTTGCTGCGGGCGCTGGTGGGCGCGGCTTCGGGGCCGTCGCTTTATCGCGGCGCGTCGTTCCTGGTCGGCCGGCTGGGCACGGAAATCGCCAGCGCCGGCGTCACGATAGTCGATGACGGCACGATTCGCGGGGGACTCGGGTCGAAACCGTTCGACGGCGAGGGCCTGCCGATCACGCGCAAAAACGTGGTCGAGCGCGGCGTGCTCAAGACCTACCTGCTCGACTCTTACTCCGCGCGCCGGCTCGGCCTCGAACCCACGGGCAACGCCTCACGTTCGGCCGGTGACGCGCCCGGGGTCAGCGCGACCAATCTTTACCTGCAGCCGGGCCCCTACTCGCCCGAGGAAATAATCCGCACCGTCAAGCGTGGACTCTACCTGACGGAGCTAATCGGATTCGGGATCAACTCGGTGACCGGCGACTATTCGCGCGGCGCGAGCGGAATGTGGATCGAGGACGGCGAACTCGCCTACCCGGTGCAGGAGATCACGGTCGCCGGCAATCTCAAGGATATGTTCATGTCGATCGAGATGATCGGCAACGATCTCACCTGGCGATCTTCGACGGTGGCCCCGACGCTCAAGATTTCCGAGATGATGATCGCGGGCGAATAAGTCCGCCGATGCGCGGGCCGCGGCGAAAGCGGCGGTAGCGAAACAGCTCAGCCGCGTGCGAAGAGCGATCCGATAAGCCGTATCAGGTAGCGCCAGAAATTGAGAAAGAAGCCCTGCCGCGCGACCGTGCCCGCCGCTTCGGCTTTAAGCTCCGCGTCGGCGGCCGCGAAGAACTGCCCGAGCAGCATCTTGGCCGCGCTGTCGATCATGCGCTGGCCGACCTGCACCAGCGGGCCGCCGATCTGCACGTCGCCGCCGTAAGTGACCAGGGTTTGATTGGGGCCCTTGGCCACGAGGTCGAGTGTTCCCGAGCCGCGCATGAAGCCCTGTTTGCCCTTGCCGTCGACCGCCATCCGGTAGTGTTCGGGCGGCCGGACTTCCTCCAGCTTGAGCTTGCCGCTGTAAACGCCCTTGACGGCGGCGATGCCGACGTTGAGCGTACCGGCGAACTCGGTGGGGCTGATGACCTCGAGCTTCTCGCATCCGGGAACCAGCCGCGAGAGCCGTTCAGGATCGTTCAACAGGGACCACACGCGCTCGCGTGGCGCCGATAGGGTTTGTTCTCCGGCGATCTTCAAGCACATAGTCCTTAGCAAACGCGAGGTCCGGGGGCCAAACGGAATCCGCCAACCCACCGAGCGGACAGATCCGGCGCGGTTTGCCGAGCAACGGAAAATGGTTAATTTGAATAAGGAAATCGAAAAGGCAGTCTTCTATGAGTAGTCCATCCCGTTTCACTGAAAAGCTCCAGGAGGCGCTGGGGCGCGCGCAAAATGCCGCGCTGAATGCGCACAACCAGGCGGTTGACGTCGAGCATCTGCTCGCCGCGCTGCTCGAAGACGACCAGGGCCTGGTCTCCTCGGTGCTCCAGCTCGGCGGCGTCGATCGCACCGTCGTGCGGCGCAAGCTCGCCGACGAACTGGCGAAGATCCCGCGAGTTACCGGCGGTGGCACCGACGCCGGTCAGATCTACGCCACCCAACGCCTGGGCCGGGTCCTGGCGCGCGCCGAGCAGGAGGCGGGCAAGCTCAAGGACGACTACATCTCGGTCGAGCATGTATTGATTGCGATGCTCGACGAGCCCGGCGCCGCCTCGCGAATTCTGCGCGAGGGCGGACTGACTCACGAAAAACTGATGGAGACCCTGCAGAAGGTGCGCGGCAATCAGCGCGTAACTTCATCCAATCCCGAGGCGACCTACCAGGCGCTCGAGCGTTACGGGCGCGACCTTACCAAGATGGCCGCGACGGGCAAGCTCGATCCGGTGATTGGCCGCGACGAGGAAGTCCGCCGCGTAATCCAGGTGCTCTCGCGCCGCACCAAGAACAATCCTGTGCTGATCGGCGAGCCGGGCGTGGGCAAGACCGCGATTGTCGAGGGCCTCGCCCAGCGGATCGTCGCCGGCGACGTCCCCGAGGGACTCAAGGACCGCCGCCTGGTCGCGCTCGACATGGGCGCGCTGGTCGCGGGAGCCAAGTTCCGCGGCGAGTTCGAGGAGCGGCTGAAGGCCGTGCTCAAGGAAGTCCAGGAGGCCTCCGGCCAGATCATCCTGTTCATCGACGAACTCCATACGGTGGTGGGCGCGGGCGCGGCCGAAGGCGCAATGGATGCCTCCAACCTGCTGAAACCGGCGCTGGCGCGGGGCGAGCTGCACTGTATTGGTGCGACCACGCTCGACGAGTATCGCAAGCATATCGAGAAGGACGCCGCGCTCGAGCGGCGCTTCCAGCCCGTGATGGTCGAGGAGCCGAGCGTCGAGGACACGATTTCGATTCTGCGCGGACTCAAGGAACGCTACGAGGTCCATCACGGCATCCGGATCAAAGACTCGGCGCTGGTGACCGCCGCGATCCTTTCCAAGCGTTACATCACCGACCGCTTCCTGCCCGACAAGGCGATCGACCTTGTCGACGAGGCGGCGGCCAAGCTGCGCACCGAGAAGGAATCGATGCCGGTCGAGCTGGACGAGGTCAACCGGCGCGTGATGCAGCTCGAGATCGAGCGCGAGGCGCTCAAGCGCGAAACCGACGTGGCCTCGCGCGACCGGCTGCAGCGGCTCGAGAAAGAACTGGCCGAAGTCCGCGACAAGCGCGACGCCCTGCAGGCCCAATGGCAGAGCGAAAAGGGCGCGGTCGAGAAGCTCGCCGGCATCAAGGCGCAGATCGAGCAAACCCGGGTCGAGATCGAAAAGGCCAAGCGCGAATACGACCTGAACAAGGTCGCCGAATTGCAATACGGGCGGCTGGCGGGGCTGGAAAAGGAACTTGCCGAGGCCGAGGCGCGCAACGCGCCGTCGAGCGGCGCCGCGCGGCTGATCAAGGAGGAGGTCGACGAAGAGGACATCGCCGAGGTGGTCGCGCGCTGGACCGGTGTTCCCGTGTCGCGCCTGATGGAGGGCGAGGTCCAGAAACTTTCGCATCTCGAGGAGCAACTGCACAAACGCGTGATCGGCCAGGACGAGGCGGTGCAGGCGGTGGCCGACGCGGTGGTGCGCGCCCGCGCGGGCCTGAAGGATCCCAACCGCCCAATCGGATCATTCATCTTCCTGGGGCCGACCGGCGTCGGCAAAACCGAGCTCGCGCGTGCGCTTGCCGAGTTCCTGTTCGACGACGAGGCCGCGATGGTGCGGATCGACATGTCGGAATACATGGAAAAGCATACGGTCTCGCGGCTGATCGGGGCGCCGCCGGGCTACGTGGGATTCGAGGAGGGCGGCCAGTTGACCGAAGCCGTGCGGCGGCGGCCCTACTCGGTCATCCTGTTCGACGAGATCGAGAAGGCCCATCACGACGTCTTCAACGTCCTGCTGCAATTGCTCGACGACGGCCGGCTCACGGATGGGCAGGGGCGGACGGTGGATTTCAAGAACACCGTCGTGATCATGACCTCGAACATCGCGAGCGATCTCATCCTTGCTTACAAGGGCAGGGAATACGAGAAGATGAAAGAAGAGGCGCTGGAGGTGTTGCGCAGGAGCTTTCGTCCGGAGTTCCTTAATCGCGTCGACGAGATCGTGGTGTTTCATCCGTTGTCGCGCGAGGAGTTGCGTCAGATCGTCAGCATCCAGATCCGCGGACTGCGCAAGCGGCTCGAGGAACGCAAGATCGAGCTCGAGCTTACCGACAAGGCGAGCGACTATTTCGCGGAGCGTGGCTACGATCCCAACTATGGGGCGCGTCCGCTCAAGCGCCTGGTTCAGCAGGAGCTCGAGACCGGGCTGGCGCGCAAGATCCTTTCCGGCGAAGTACGCGACGGATCGAAGGTCGTCGTCGACGCGGGACCGCGCGGACTGTCGTTCGAGGTAAAGGCGCCGACCGCCAAGGCCGAGGCCGCATAACCGCGCCTGGAGCGGCGCCCAATCGTCACTTGCAAAGGGGATGCGATCGATCGCATCCCCTTTTTGCTTTTCCACAAGCGCCGTCCTCGAAGCTTTACGGGGGCGCGGCCGATGCGCAACAATCCGCGGGCCATCAGCACGGCTGAATCCCGGATACCAGCGCCGCAGGCTGAGGAGGGCTCTCCATGACCAAGCAGGAACGCACGGCCTGGACGCTCGCCGCGGCGCTCTTCGTCTCGCTCTTTTTCATCTGGGGAGTGGCCTACGATTGCTTTCCGATCCTTCTGCCGTCGATACGCGGGCAATTTAATCTAAGCAGGGAGCAAATCGGATGGGTGCCGGCCGCTCAGGCGCTCGCGGCCCTGATGTTTGCTCCGATGGTCGGTTGGTTGCTCGACCGGGTTCAAGCGCAGATTGTGATGAGTGTCGGGGTCGTGCTGACGGCGATAGGGATCGCGATGATGGCGCGGGCCGGCTCGTTCCAGGGCGTCATAGTCGGATCGGCCTTCACCGGTGCCGGCCTGAGCGCTTCGACGATCCTGCCTTCCACGATGGTCATATCGAACTGGTTTGGGGAGCGTCGCGGCATGGCGCTGGGTGTCACGACGGCGGGCATGGAGCTGGGTGGAATGGCGCTCGCGATAGCGGCGGGAGTGCTCGTCGTTACCCATGGTTGGCGTTTCACCTACGCGGTGTTGGCGATTCCGCTGGTGGCGATCGTGTTGCCGCTATGCCTTGGCTTCGTGCGCACGCGTCCGGAACGGCCGGCCGATATTTCCACTACGGAAACTCCGGACGAGACCTATGTACCGTCGGCGCCGCCAGGTCTGGAGGTGGACGAGGCACTGCGCACGCGGGCGTTCTGGATGCTGATAGTGCTCCAGTTCTGCTACACGTTCGCTATCGGCGGCAGCTTCATCCATCTCGTGCAATACCTCATCGGTATCGGTTATACGGAGGCGTCCGGCAAATGGGTGATCGGCTCTTCGCTCGGTCTGGCGCTGATCGGCAAGCCGGCGATGGGATTTCTGGGGGACCGGATTGGCGGCAAGAACGCGCTCGCACTTTGCTTGTTGATAGGCTCGCTGAACACTGCTTTCGTCCTGTTCGCGCGAAATCTTTGGGTGCTCGTGATCTTTACCATCGTTGGCGGTCTCACAGGCTCAGCGCCGATCGCTTTAGGTCCGATGGTGCAGGTCGAGACCCTGGGGCTCAGGCGGTATGGCTCGATCGCGGGGATATTTGCCATTCCGTTCTCGCTGGGTGCGATGCTCGGTCCTCCAATAGTCGGCCGAATCGCCGATATGACAGGTAATTACAGCGTTTCATTCGAGGTTTGCGCGATCATCGGGATGGTGGGCGCTGTCGCCTCATTTTTTTGCGTAAGGCCGGACGCGGCGCGGATCGGCGGCCTCGTCGAAGCGAACCAGGAATAGCGCCGCTCCGAGACCTTTAGGAGCGCGCGCTGCGCGGTCGCGCGAGTTAGCTGGACTTAATTATCCGAATACGCGATATTAGCCGGATAGCCGGGGCACTCCGGATAAACGGAAGGCCCCGAATAAACCAAGCGCGGATGGGGGCCCCTGTGGCTCCGCTAGTGAGGAGGCGAAAGTCATGCATGAACCGAAGGTCCGAAACGTCATAGGTCGGATAAGCGCGACGCTGGCCGCGCTGGCGATGGTTGCCGCTTTTGTTCCGTCGATAGCCGCCGCGAAGACGGTCGAAATCAAAATGAGCGATACGCCGCCCAAGTTTCTCCCCATGTCGGTTACGATCGACAAAGGCGATACGGTCGAGTGGATCAACAATGCGCAGTCGCTCCATTCCGTAACCACCAATCCTTCGGTCGCGCAGGATCCCAAGGACGTTTCGCTGCCGGCTGGTGCCAAACCCTTCGACTCGGGTTTCATGCCGCCGGGAGCAAAGTGGAGCTACACCTTCACCGTTCCGGGGACCTACAAATACCTCTGCCTGCCGCATGAAAAAGACCACATGGTGGGCGTCATCGAGGTTAAATAAATATCCGAAATCGCCCGCGAAGGCGTTGCCGGGCGTAGGTTGTTAGGCTATTGTGCCGAGCCGAATAAGGAGTCGATCGTGATCGTGCGCAGCAAGATCGTGCCAAGCCACTCGGAACGCGCCGCCGGCGGTGTTCGCTTTGCCCCGCGCGCCGCGCGGCCAAAGCTGGCGGTGATAGTGGCCGCGATGGCGGCTTTCGTCGTTGCAGGAGCGAGCGCGGCCTGGTGCTTTCCCTGGAGTATCGACATGTTCCGCGGTCCGGCGATTCAGCCGCTGGAAGTTTCGCCCCGCGTGATGCCGGAAGGAACGCTGCCGACCGATTCCGGTTCGCCGCCGCAGGATCTCGAACAGGCGACGATCAAGGCGCATAACCCGCTTCAACCGACCGCACAGAATATCGCCCACGGCAAAGAACTGTACGACAACACCTGCATGCCGTGCCATGGCGCGAGCGGACACGGTGACGGACCGGTAGCCCATCTGCTGCACTCCCATGGCTTCGATCCGAAGAATCTCGTTACCGGCGTCACCAAGAACCTGCCGGACGGCTATATCTACGGCTACATTCGCGACGGCGGGATCCACATGCCCTCCTACGGCGACGCGATGAACTCGGACGAGCGATGGGACGTGGTGATGTACATCCGCCAACTCCAGGCGCAGGGTCCGGCCGACTCGAAGACGGCCTCGAAGTGATCGTCTCGATTCAGGCGCCGCGCGGCGCCTGAATCGATGTCAGAGCTAACGAGGGCCCTCGCGCACACGCGAGCGGACCCTCGTTAGCCTCGGGCATCTCTAAGGCGCGGAGTGCCAGCCCCGCGACGCGGGGTCGTCGTTTCGCGCCTTAGGGTCACGTCGCCGTAAGACGCGTCGCGCCCGGCATGTGGCGGCCGGTCACGGCGGCCTGTGCTTCGGTTTCGCACCTTCATTAACGTCGCGTTAAGCGTGAATACCGGGGTGCATAAGGCCGCTTGGGTCCTCTTCCGTAAGCCTGCATGAGGCTATCTAATTGATCTGCACCGGCGGGCCGGCGAGCGGCGGTCCCGCCGCCCGTAGCGCCGTGGCAATGTCGATACCTGCAACCCGCGACGGTCGGAAACGTCTACATTCGTGACCTCGCGATGGAAGGGGAGCAAATGAAGATTCAGGCGACTAGGACGGGGGTAGCCGCCGTCATGACGGCTGCGGGGATGGCGATGTTTCTCTCCGGAATGGCGAAGGCCGCGTCTCCGGCCGGTCAGGCGCTGGACGTGACGCAATTGGTTCAGGTGGCCCTGGAGGTGAATCCACAGGTGCGGGCGGCGCGCGCACAATGGATGTCAGCCGAGCATTCGATCAAGCAGGCGTACGCGCCGAACGATCCCCAGATCTCCTATACGAACGGCGACAGCGCGGGTAACGGCTTTAACCGTTCGTCTTTTCACACATTGCTGGTGAGCGAGGCCTTTCAATTTCCCGGCAAGGCGCTGTTACAGGGAACTCAGATCAGGCGCTCGGCGGAGATCGCGCGGCTGACCTACCAGGCTACGATTCGCGATACCCGAGCCGGGGTGGAGACCGCTTATTACCAACTTGTGCTGGACAGTGCGCTGGCCGGGGTCAACGCCGAGAACGTGCGGAATCTCGATCAGGTGCTCAAGGTGACGCAGGTCGCCTACTCGGCCAACCAGGTGACGCAGACCGATTTCATCAGCGCCGAGTTCGACCTTGCCGCGGCCAGGCAACTGCAGCTTCAGTATAAGACCAACGTCGAGAACGATGAGACTTCGCTGAATCAGCTTTTGAGCCGGCCGCCCGACGCTCCGCTCGACTTCGAGCGCGCGCTCAAATTCGATGCGCTCACGATCCCTCTCGACACACTGGTCGATCGCGCGGAAGGGCTGCGTCAGGAGATTCTCGAAGCGGCGCTCGGCGAGCGCAATTCCAATACCGCTCTTCAGCTTGCCAAGATGGAGTATCTGCCCGATTTCACCATCAGCTATTTCTTCGACCACTACCTGCTCCCCAGCGCCGCTCCCGCGCCGAACCGCACCCAGGACCATTCGTGGGTTATCGGGGCCAACATGCCGATCTTCTTCTGGCTCAAGCAGAACGAAGACGTCACGCGCGCTCGCGCGAACCTTGAAGCCTCGCGTTACGATCTGGTGGCGGTGAGAAATCAGACCGCGGCGGCGGTCACGTCGCTCTATCGCTCGGCCCAGTATGGCTATCAGACCGCGATACTATATCGGCAATCGCTCATCCCGCTGGCCGAAGAGGATTTCCAAGTCGCGCTGATCGCATACCAATCCGGCAAGATCTCGTTCGTGGAACTGTCGGCCGCCTTGCGCCGCGGTTACGATGCCCGGATAGCCTATTTGCAGGCCGCCAACCAGTTTGTGGCTAACCGGGTAGCGCTCGAACAGGCGATCGGCGCACCACTGGGCCAATGATGAGGTTCAAAGCATCCGCGACGTTGTGGTTTGTGCTGGTGGCCCTCGTGGCGGTGGGCGGATGCGAAAACTCGTCACCCAGCCGCGCCGCGGTCGAGACGCCGCCCGCTCCGGTTCCGCAAATCATCCACCAGAGCAATGGCGAGGATCTGCTGCGCCTGGATCCCGCGCGTGTACCGGGCGCCACCCTGGGCGAAGCGCGCGAGGTCGAACTGCCCGCGATACTCGAGGCGAACGGACAGGTCACGTTCGATGATCGCCGCGTCTCGAGCATCGTCTCGCGCGTGGCGGGACGAATCGAACAGGTGCGCGTATCGCAATGGGACAACGTGCGGCGCGGCGAGCCGATCGTGGCGCTCTATAGTCCCGACTTCATGACCGCCGAGGCCGAATACCTGCAAGCCAAGCAGACCACGCATCTGAGCGGCGCACCCGGGATGTCCGGGATGACTTCGATGGCAGCGGCGATGGAGGACGCGGCCGAGCGCAAACTGGAGTTGCTCGGAATGGAGCCGGCCGATGTCCGTGAGCTTACTGCTCCCAATCCCACGGTCTGGATGCGCGCCCCGATTGGAGGCACGGTAATCGACAATAAAGCCACCCGCGGCGCGGCCGTCTCACCGGGGGACGTTCTCTATACGCTTGGCACGCTCAACGACGTGTGGATCACGGCCAATATCTACCAGGACGACCTCGCGCGTGTGCACGAGGGTCAGGACCTCGAGGCGGTTACCACCGCTTATCCGGACGACATCTTTAGAGGCGTCATTTCACGTGTCAGCCCCGGCATCGATCCGGTGACCTTCACCGCGCAGATTCGATGCACCGTCGCAAACCCGGGTCTCAAGCTCAAGCCGCAGATGCTCGCGCGGGTGCGGATCGTCACGCGCCCGGGCATGGCGCTGGTGGTGCCGCAGCAGGCGTTGGTCTTCGACACCGACTCCTACTTTGCCTACGTGCGAGTGGCGCCCGACGCGGTCGCGCGGCGCAAGGTCGTCATCACGTCGTGGAACGAAAAGGGCTATGCGCGTGTGGTCTCGGGAATCAGCCCCGGAGACACGGTGGTCGTGGCCGGCTCGCTGCAGGTCGACGAGCTATGGCGTGAGGCCCACGGCCAGGGGTAGGAGCCACCGATGATCCGTTCGTTGATGCAGGTCGCGCTCAAGGGCCGCGCCGTGATCATCGGCCTGGCCATCGCGCTGCTCCTTTCCGGAATCTATGCCTTCTCCCAGATCGACATCGAAGCCTATCCCGACCCGGTGCAGCCGATGGTCGAGCTGTTGACGCTGCCCAACGGGTTCAGCGCGGAGGAAGTGGAACGCTTGGTCACCGTGCCGCTGGAGTACACGCTCAGCACCACGCGCAACCTGGAAGCGATGCGGTCGATCTCGCTGTTCGGCCTGTCGGACATCCGCTGCTACTTTTCGTGGGACAGCGACTACTACTGGGACAACGCCGAGACGATTAACCAGCTCCAGTTCGTCAGCCTTCCGGCCGGCATCACTCCGGGCATCTCGCCTGAAAATTCCATCGGCGAGATCTACCGTTACACCGTCGAGAGTCCCGAGCACGATCTTCTCAACGAGAAGACGGTTAACGACTGGATCGTCTCGCGTCAGCTCAGCACCGTGCCGGGCGTGATCGGCGACAGCACCTTCGGCGGACTTACCAAGCAATACCACGTCGACGTCGATCCGCAGAAACTGGACTACTACCACGTTCCGCTTTCCGCCCTGACCGCCGCACTCGCCAACGCCAATATCAGCTCGGGCGGCAACTATCTCAACGTTGGCGAGCAGGCCTTCGACGTGCGTGGCCTCGGCTTCATCGAAACGCTCGAAGACATCCGCGACACGCTGCTGTCGGTCAGCAAGTCGACGCCGATCACCGTGGGCAACGTGGCCGACGTCTCGGTCGGTTACGCGCCCCGGCTGGGCATCGTCGGGATGAACAATCGCGACGAAGTGAGCGAGGGCATCGCCCTGATGCGCAAGTACGGCAACACGCTCAAGACGCTGCGCGGCGTGGAGGCCAAGGTAAGCCAGCTCAACACCTCGGGTATGCTGCCGCACGGCTACAAGATTGTGCCGTACTACGATCGCACCTCGCTGGTTGAGACCACGCTGCACACGGTGATGGAGAACCTCACCATCGGGATGGCGCTGGTCTTCCTGGTGCTGATCTTTTTCCTGGGGAATTTTAAGGCGGCGATCATCGCGGCGATCAACATTCCGCTCGCGCTATGCGGCGCGTTCATTCTGATGAAGGTGAGCGACACGCCGGCCAACCTGATCTCGTTGGGCGCGATCGACTTCGGCATCATCATCGACACGACCGTTATCGTGATGGAAAACATCCATCGCCATCTGAGTTCGGACGAATTCGTCCACGAATCTTCGGTCGGGAAAATCCTGCGCGCGGCCCAGGAGGTCGGCGGGCCGATGTTCTTTTCGACCCTGATTTTCGTGATTGCGTTTCTGCCGCTGTTCACGATGCGCGGGGTCGAGGGCGCGATTTTCTCGCCGATGTCGCACACCTACGCCTACGCGCTCGGCAGCGCCATCCTGCTGGCGGTTACGCTCACGCCGGTGCTGGCCTCCTTCGCTTTCGCGCGGGGCATGCACGACATCAACAATCCGCTGTGGAACGGAATTACGCGCTTTTACCACGGGATGTTCGTGACCGTCCTGCGATGGCCGCGCCTGACCCTGGCGGCGGTCGTGCTAATGGCCGCGGTGGCGGGCTCGACCTATCCGCGCCTGGGCGGCGAGTTTCTGCCCAAGCTCGAGGAGGGCAACATCTGGGCGCGCGCCACGATGCCGTTGACGATCTCGCTCGATCGCGGCGCACGGCTGACCGCGCAGATGCGCCGCGTGTTCATGTCGTTTCCCGAAGTGACGTTGGTGGTGTCACAGCTCGGCCGCCCCGACGACGGCACCGAGACCACCGGATTCTTCAATATCGAGTTCTCCGTCGACCTCAAGCCGCAACCGGAATGGCCCGCCGGCCTCCAGAAGCCCGATCTCATCAAGCAGATGGACGACAAGCTCCAGCGTGAGTTTCCCGGCGTTAGTTTCGGCTACTCGCAGAATATCCAGGACAACATCGACGAGGCGCTCTCGGGAGTCAAAGGCACCAATTCGGTAAAGGTATTCGGCCGCGACCTTGCCGCGGACGAGCGCATCGCCAACGCGCTGGTCGAAGAGATGGGCAAGGTGCGCGGCATCGTCGATCTTGCTGTATATCGATCGCTTGGCCAGCCCAATCTGGTGATCAAACCCGACCGCGCGGCTGCCGCGCGGTATGGGCTGAACGTGTCCGACGTCGCGGCGATCGTGCAGGCGGCGATCGGCGGGCAGGCCGTGACCCAGGTGTTCGAGGGCGACGAGCGCTTTGACCTGGTGGTGCGCTGGAAGCCGCAATACCGGGAGAGTCTCGACGCCATCCGGAGCATTCGCGTCGCCATGCCGGCCGGCGCCGAAATTCCCCTCTCCCAGATAGCCGAAGTGCGCACCGAGGAAGGCGCTTCATTTATCTATCGCGAAGGTCTCGAGCGCTACGTGCCGGTGCGTTTCGCGGTGCGCGGCCGCGATTTGCAGAGCACGGTCCTGGCGGCCAAACAGACGGTCGCGCGCGACATAAAGCTTCCCGAGGGAGTGCACCTGGAGTGGGCCGGCGAGTACGGAGAGCTGCAGGAGGCGAATCGCCGCCTGGCGATCGTGGTGCCGTTCGCGCTGGTGTTGATCGCCGGTGTGCTCTATGCGGCGACCACTTCGCTGATCGACACCTTCGTCATCATGGCGCAGATTCCGGTCGCCTGCATGGGCGGGATACTGGGGCTGTACTGGACTGGAACGCCATTCAGCGTGTCGGCCGCGGTCGGCTTCATCTCGATCTTTGGCATCGCCGTGATGGACGGTATTTTGCTGAGCTTCTATATCCGCCAGCTCTGGCAGGAGGGCCATCCGTTCCGCGAGGCGATAATCATGGGCTCGGACCGGAGGCTGCGTGCCACGATGATGACCGACCTGGTCGACGCGTTCGGGCTGTTGCCGGCGGCGATTTCGACCCGGATCGGCGCGCAGACCCAGCGCCCGTTGGCGATCGTGGTGATTGGCGGCGCGCTCGCGATCTTGCTGCTTACGCGCTTGTTGCAGCCGGCCCTGATCTATCTCTGCCATCGTCGGCTGCGCCTGCAGGACACGATGCCGCCGGTAAGGCCGAGAATCGAGACAAGCCCCGACGCCGGCGTTTAGACAAGACCCGGAGATCGTCGGCCCACTCCTCGCACCGAGACGCAGCGGTACGGTTCTCGCGATGTGGCGCGCGCCGTGCTAAACGGGCAACTGGAGGATCGAGCGATGCAGCTTGAAACCCTGGCCCACGGCTATGGTCTCATCGAGGGGCCGCGCGTCGACGGGCACAACCGGCTTTATTTCAGCGACGTGCCCGGTGGCGGCGTCTACCGGCGGAGCCCCGACGGCGTTATCGAGACGCTGATCCCGCGCCGGCGCGGCGTCGGCGGGATCGCGCTGAACGCGGCCGGCGGAATCGTATGCAGCGGCCGCAGCCTGATCTGCTGGAGCGAGTCGACTCGTCAGAGCCGCGACCTGTTCACCGAATGGGAGGGTCGCGCGCTGCGCGGGCTCAACGATCTCACGGTCGACGCTCAGGGCAGCGTCTTTGTCGGGTCGCTCGAGTTCGACGCGCTCAGCACCGACAAGCCGATTCCGGGCAACGTCTTCCGGATCGATCCTCCCAATACGGTCACCAAGCTCTGGGAAGGAATCGAAGTAACCAACGGGATGGGCTTCAGCCCGGACGCTAAGCTGCTGTATCATTGCGATTCGACCACCAAGGCGGTCTGGGTTTATGACGTTACCGGAGACCGCCGGCTGAAGGACCGCCGCGTCTTCGCCCGGCTCCCCGAGGGATGGCCGGACGGGATGGCGGTCGATGTCGAGGGCGGAGTGTGGGTCGCGGTCGTGCGTTACGGCGAGGTCGTGCGTTTTGCCGCCGACGGCACTCTTAAGCGAAGAATCAAGATCCCGTCAACGATGGTCACGAGCCTATGCTTCGGCGGCGCTGACATGATGGACTTGTACGTGGTCACGGCCGATAACACCGAGGAGGCGAGCCGCAAGGGGACGATATTCCGGATGCGCGCGGACGTTCCAGGATTGGCAGTGCCGCAGGCACGATTCTAATTGGAGATTGGCAGTGCCGCAGGCGCGATTCTAATTGGAGATTGGCAGTGCCGCAGGCGCGATTCTAATTGGAGATTGGCAGTGCCGCAGGCGCGATTCTGATAAAAGATTGGCAGGGGAATCGAATGGCTTTAGAGGTAGGACAGCAGGCGCCCGACTTCGCGCTGAAGTCGAACAAGATGAAGGACGTAAAACTCTCCGAGCAGCGCGGCGGCGCGGTCCTGTTGCTCTTCGTGCCGCTGGCCTTCACGGGTACCTGCACCAAGGAATTCTGCGGCGTGCGTGACACACTCGGAGAGTTCGAACAGCTCGGATGCAAAGTGTTCGGAATTTCCACGGACAGTCCGTTCGCCCTGGACGCGTGGGCGCGCGAGCAGAACTACCAGTTCCCGTTGCTCAGCGACTACAATAAAGAGGTGGCGCCCGCCTACGATTCGATTTACTCGGAACTGCTCGGCCTCAAGGGCGTATGCAAACGCTCGGCCTACGTGATCGACGGAGAGGGCAAGGTTCGCTACCGTGAAGTGCTCGAGGACGCGCGTCAGATCCCCGACCTCGAAGCGATCAAGAAGTGTCTCAAGGAGATCTCGTAGCCCGTGCGAGCGTTGGTGCGTATACCGAATCCGTGCCCGGCCCGCCTTAGACCGCGGTGGCTCCCAGCGAATGCCTAATACCCTCGATGGAATAGTCGCGATCGACCTCACGCAGAACGTTGCCGGTCCGTATTGCACGCAACTGCTCGGCGACTTCGGCGCCACCGTCATCAAGATCGAGCGCCCCGGAAGCGGCGACGATTCGCGCCGATACGCTCCCGCATGGCACGGCGGCGGGGCCGAGCCCGGCGATTCGACCGCGTTCCTGGGATACAACCGCAACAAAAAGAGCGTATGCGTCGACCTGGGCCATCCCGCGGGTTTGGAAATCGTGCGGCGGCTGACGGCCAGCGCCGATATCTTCGTCCACGCGCTCAAACCCGGCAGCGCCGAGGCGCGCGGGTTGGGTTACGACGATTTGAAACCGCTCAACCCGCGGCTCATCTATGCCGCGATCAGTGGCTTTGGCGAGACCGGCCCGCTTCGCAGCCTCCCCGGTTACGATCCGCTCGGCCAGGCGCACTCGGGCGTGATTAGCGTGACCGGCCATCCCGGCGCCCCACCGGCGCGTGTGGTCGTTCCGATCATCGATATGGGATCGGGACTTTGGCTTTTTTCCGGAGTGCTCGCGGCGATCATCGAGCGCGGCAAGACCGGACGCGGGGCCAAGGTCGGCGTGAGCCTGCTCGAGACCGGCGTCGCATGGACCACCCTGCACATGAGCAACTACATGGCGACCGGCGAGGTGCCCGAACGCACCGGATCGGCTTCGCCCGCGGCGGCTCCCTACGAAGCGTTCGAGACCGCCGATGGATGGATCATGATCGCGGCCGGCAACGACCGGCTCTTCGGCCTGCTTTGCGACCTGCTCGGAATTCCCGAGATTCGCGAGGATGAGCGTTTCAAAACCAATGCACTGCGCGTTCCGCGCCGCGCCGAGTTGCACGCGATTATCGAGGAGCGGCTGCGGCACCGTCTAACCAGCCATTGGGTCGCGGCGCTGCGCGAGGTCGGAGTGCCTTGCAGCCCGATCAACCGCCTCGACCAGGTGCACGACGATCCGCAGGTCAACGCGACCGGGATGATCAAACGGATCGACTACTTTCGCGTGCCTGGCTTCGAGATCGTCGACGTCGCGGTCAACCTCAACGGCGAGAAAGCAGTCCTGCGTTCGATGCCGCCGCGGCTGGGGGAGCATACCGACGAGGTGCTGCGTGCCGCCGGTTACGCCGATCGCGAATTGGCCGCGCTGCGCGACGCCAAAACGATCGGCTGAGACGCTCTTTGGATCATCCCGAGCGCTCTTTTTGTTCTGGGCGCTTTCCTGTCATCCTGAGCGAAGCGAGTCTGCGAGCGCAGTCGAAGGATCAACGCGAAGCGACGGATCCTCTTTGCCGACTATCCAGGTGCAGGTTCAGAAACTCTCAGTGGACGCGGGCGCCGAGGTCGCCCGCGGCCAGCGCCGCGCTGGCCGCGATAGTCAGCACGAAAGCGCCCGCGCGCATTGCCGCGGCGAACGGATCGTCGGGAAGCCGCTCGCCGAAGACCGCGATCCCGCCCGCGATTGGAATCACGTTGGAAATCGTGGAGGAGAGCGGCATCGCGATGATTCCGCGTCCCATCGCAAACGAGTTCTGCAGCATCACCAGCCCAGCCACGTTGCTTACGATCGTGAGGTAGAAGTAAGGGTTCGCGACCAGCGCCGCCGTGATCGCGGAAAGATCGTGAGAGGCGGCGAGCCGATCGGCGAGCGGCTTGGTATAGAGGCTCGCGAATCCCAGCGCGATCCCCGATGCGATAGCGGTGGCCGCCCCGTTATGCCGCAGCGCCGGCAGGACCAGCAACGCCACGGTTATCGCCCCTGCGATCGCGGAGGTTAACGCGAGCGCTCCCGCGTCGACCGGTTTTTGAACCGCGCCCGCGCCGAGTGAGACGGCGAGCATCATCGCCGCGACCAGGAACGTGCCGATCCCGACCCATTCCCAAATTCGCGCGCGTTCGTCGAGGAAGACCACCGCGAGCACCACGAACAGCGCGATTCCGCCCTGCATTGCCACTGCGGTCAAAGAAACCGGCGCACCCGCCAGAGCGACCATGTATAGCGCGTAGCCGGCCGTCTGCACCGCGAGCCCGCCGATCCATACCGGGTCGCAAATCCAGGCGATCACCGCGCCCGCCATGCGGCGCCCGCGCGCCATCGGCAGCGCGTCCGCGCGCATTTTCATCATCATCAGACCGATCGCCAGCAGCAGGCTGGCGACGAGGCTGAGTATCAGGTTCCAGGCGAGAACGTCGCGCGCGCTAGCCATCGGCGATTTCGCGCATCACGCCGTCGCGCGAGATGGTGAACCGCCGCCCACCCCATGCCACCTCGTTGCCGACCAGGCTCGCGGCCCAGATAACGGCCATCAGCAGGTCCTTCAGCGGGACGAGCCACACGTCGCGAATCAACTCAGGAAGCTTGAGGGTGCGGACGAGAATCAGCGCGGAACTCGCCAACCGCGCGGCGATTACGAGCGCGCACGCGGCTATCGCCGAGGGCCGATGGGAGACTGACAGCATCAAGAGCGCCCACAAAGGTCCGTTGATCAGGATGGTGAACAGGCTCACCGGCCGCATCGTGCGGTAGGTGCGGGCCCAGCGCAGCTTGCGTCGCCAGAACTCGCCGAAATTGCGCTCCTCGGAGGCCGAGGTGACGAGCGAACGCGAGAGCCGCGCCTCCCATCCTTTTTCGACCACCGCGCGGCCGAGCTCGAAGTCGTCGGCGAGCTTGTCGCCGAGCGGGCGCATGCCGCCGGCCGCTTCCAGAGCCGTGCGACGCACCGCGATGGTCGCGCCGAAGGCGTAGCGCAGCGGCTCGATCGCGACCGCCAGCATCACCATGGGCGCGAAGTCGGTATTGACGAAGAGCGCGGCCAGGTGCGAGGCGAACGATCCGGTCGGCCGCGCCCGGTAGGCGCAAGTCACCAGCCCCACGCGCTCGTCGGCGAACAGCTCGCCGATGAGGTGTTCCAGATGGCCGCGCTCGACCGAGATATCCGCGTCGCTCAGCACGAAGGCGTCGGCGCGCTCAGCCCGTTCGGCCATGCGGATGACCTTGGCAATTTTGCGGTTGGCGACGCCGGCCTCATCGCCGACGATAAGCGTGATGCTGGCGTAAGGGTATTGCGCACGCAAGGCGACCGCCGCCTCGGCGGCGCGGTCCTCGTAACTCGGGACGGCGAAGAAAAAATCGGCGCGCGGATAGCCGCTTTCGAGATAGCTCACGAGGTTGTCGAGCAGGCTGGGGCTCAGTCCGGACAGCGGCTTCAGGACGGCGATGCGCGGCGGGGGCTTGGGAAGCGGCAGTGGCGGATCAGACATGTGCGAGGCAAAGCGCATCGCGGCGATCACCGAAGCCACGTAGTAAGCCAGCGAACATACGACGCCGAGCGTAGCCAGCGAGAGGAGCAGGTTTGTCACGAGACGATCGTCATAGCGGGCGGACGCGGCGGCGCGCGATGCGGGGCGAACGGGCTGTTGCCCGGCGCCTGCACCCCGCGTTGCAGGCGCCGGCGCGAACGGACCTCGGAAATGATATTCGCCGCGCGCACGTCTGGCGCGCTACGCCGAAACCTGCTGCGCTGCCGAGGTCTGCGCGCGCCGCTGGCGCATCGTGGAGAGGAACTGACCGCCCTCTTTGAGCAGCCGCTTGCATTCCTCGCGCGAACTCATCATCTTGCGCACCGCCTTGAAAATGTAGCGTGGGCGAAAATAAAAGTTGCGGTAGAAGCGCTCGACCGCGCCGTAAATCTCGTCATTGTCCAGTCCCGGATACTTAATCGTACACTTCTGATAGCCGGACTCGTCGAGCAGCGGATCGACCGCGAGGTAGCCGTTTTTGACTACGTAGTCGTAAAGCTCGGTGCCGGGATAGGGCGAGGCCAGCGAGACCTGGATAGTCTCGCAATCCATCTCGCGCGCAAAGCGCATCGTTTCCTTGATGGTCTCGCGGGTTTCACCAGGCAGGCCGAGGATGAAAGTGCCGTGGATCAGGATGCCGATTTCGTGACAGTCGCGGGTGAAGCGCCGCGCGCGATCGAGCCGCACGCCCTTCTTGATGTTTTTGAGGATCTGATCGTTGCCGCTTTCATAGCCGGCGACGAACAGGCGCAGCCCTCCGTCCTTGAGCACCTTGAGGGTTTCGTAATCGACGTTGGCCCGCGAGTTGGTCGACCAAGTGATGCCGAGCGGCTTGATTAGCTGCGCGATTTTGCGCGCGCGGCCCGGATCGGCAGTAAACGTGTCGTCGTCGAAGAACAGCTCCTTCATCTTGGGGAACTTGCTCTTCATCGCGACCACTTCTTCGTAGACGTTCTCAGGAGTGCGTACGCGGTAGCGATGGCCCTGCGTGACCTGCGGCCACAGGCAGAAGGTGCAGCGCGCCGGGCATCCGCGGCCCGTATATATCGACACGTAGGGATATTGGCAGTACGGGCTGTTGTACTTCAGGTAGTCGAGGTTTTTCTCATAAACCTCGGTGACGAATGGCAGCTTGTCCAACTCCTCGTTGGTGAGCTGCGCGCGGTCGGGGTTGTGATGGGTCGCGCCATTTTTGCGATACGAGATTCCGCCCACCTTGCTCCAATCCCAGCCCTGCGCCACTTCGACCATCGAGTGGTCGAACTCGCGCCGTCCGGCGATGTCGATTGCGGACGAAATCTTGAGCGTTTCTTCGGGCTGGGCCGTGGGATGTCCGCCGACAAAGGCGATGATGCAATCGGGATTGGCGGCTTTGATAGCCTCGGCCGTGCGCGCGTCCATGCGCAACGAAGGGGTCGAGGTATGCAGCACCACGAAGTCGTAGTTCTTGGCTTCCTCGACGGTGCGCTTGAGATCGTAGCCGTGGGGCGGAGCGTCGAGCAGACGCGCGCCCGGGATCATCCCGGCCGGATAGGCGAGCCAGGTTGGATACCAGAACGACCAGACCTCTCGCGTCGCCTGATAGCGCGACCCTGCACCGCCGTCAAAGTCCTCATACGAAGGAGGATTGAGGAAAAGCGTCTTCATTACGTCCATCTTCTGGTCGTCTCCCCGAGCCTGTCCGATTGGTTAGTGCGACTATACAAACCGCGGCGCAGACAGGCAATAACGTCCGTACACGAATTATCGGCGAAAGGAATTTGTCTATGGACGCGCGGCCGTGCAAGGCGTGCATCCAGGCTCCTGGCTGAGAGGGATACAATTGCCTGCTTGCGGCGGGCGGGGTAGGGTGCTGCCTGAAATGCGGGGGGCGGCGATTATCATCTGCGGACTGGCGCTGGCATTGCCCGCGATGCGAGCATCCGCGCAGAGCGATGACTGGGAACGAGTCCCGCCGCCGGCCAGCCAGAGTACGGCGGACGCTCCGGCGACCAAAAGCGGCGGCGTCATAGCGTGCACGCTGATAGCGAACTTCGTCGAGCAGGCGGCGAAACTGCGCGACGCGGGCGCGACCGAGGAATCCCAACTCGCCGATATCGACAATCCCAGTGGTTCACTTTCCCAGCTCTCGACTGGAGGAAAGCAGTCCGCAAACACTCTCGACGCGCTCCGCACGCAGATACATCGCCTGATCGACTATGTCTATGAGCATCGCGAGCTGACGCCCGCGCAGATCGCCACGCGCGCGCGCCGGAGTTGTGGCAATTCGGAGAACGGTGGCGAGGGCGCCGGTGCTCCTGTTGCCAATCCGACGCGCACCCCGACACCGGGATGAGCCCTCGGGTCAGCCTTGATGAGATAGGCGCATGAGATGTGGGGCGGGCAGGCTGTCGATGGAATTACGGATGCTCGTCGGCGGTCGCGCGCAGTGGCGGAGACTCGGTGAGGACGAAGGCCACCACCCCCGTCAGATTGCCGATCAGCGTCGCCGCGAACCATAACAGCCCGAGCGCGATCGCGTCCGCCTTCGCCATTCCGGCCATCCCGAAGAGCATCATGTACGCCGTCTCGCGCACACCCAGTCCATTAAGCGTAACCGGCAGGCTCGCGAATACGTTGGCGATCGGAACGCACAACACAAACAGCGTAACCGGCGCCGAAAGGCCAAGTCCTCGCGCCAGGATCCACTGGCATATCGCGAGCGACAGTTGCAGCGCGATCGAGAGCCCGACCGCCGGCATCATCGCGAGCGGACGGTCCAGGTAAGGCGCGATCGTCGCCGCGGCCCCTGCAATCCGCCCCGGCATCCGCGAGGACAGCTTGCCGATGAGTGGCAGGGCCGCGAAACCGGCGAGCGAAATCGCGCCGACCGCAATCGTCGGCAGCGTCACCGAGCGCGGCAATTTGACGCTTAGAGCCGCGGCTGCCGTGGCCCCCAGCCAGGTCAGTCCAATTAGCCCCACGATGCGATCGGCGGCGACCGAGGCGATAGCGTCGGCCATCCGTTGATGGCGCCGGCCGAGATAGATCGCGCGCAAGGCGTCTCCACCGACGAGCCCTGGCACAAAAACATTCGTGAACATCCCGATAAAAACGTAGCTCAGGTACTCGATGAACGGCGCGCGGAAATCGAGGATCGCGCCCAGCAGGCTCCATCGCCACGCCGACATCACCTGCCCGGCCAGGTACAGCATCACCGCGATGAGAAAAAAACCTATCCGTTCGCGCGCGATCTGATGGATCACCGGGCGCACGTCATAGTGCCATAGCAGCAGAGCGACGATTACCAGTCCGGCCCCGGCGCGCAGGGCAAAGCCGAGCACGGGATGTCCCTTGCGGGCGGGCGCCGGCGCGTGAGGTTGCGCGCGCGATGCGTCGCCTAGCGGTTCAGCTTGGGTAGCGGGGCTCATCGGCTTTGAGGATCGCTCGCTTGCGCCATTCTGATCCGATCGCGGTGAATTTTCCCAGCCGATCGCGCAACCGGTTAAGCTCGCGTTCGTCGACGACCAGGACCACCGGCCCCGGCATGTTCCATAACCGCAGCACGTCGTCCTCAGAACTGAAGAAGTAGCGGTTCGCGTCGGCGGCGTGCGCCTCGCCAAAGGAGAGTTCGGTCGGCGCGCCGACCAGGATTACACGGCGGCGGGTGTAAAACGGCAGCGCCTGGACGTAGCGTGGATAGCAGATGAGCGTCGCGTCCGGCGCGCGGGCCTGCACCGTGCGTGCTAGCGACGCGTACGAACGCAACGGCTCCGCCTCCAGGCGAACGTAGCTGCCGGCACCCAGCGCAATTGCCGACACCAGCACCATCGCCGCGAGTCCCGCATCCAGGCGCCAATGGCGAAAGATTTCCGCAATCAGCGCTCCGCCGGCGGCGCCGATCAGGCCGAGCGCGTAGAGCGCCGGCCGCGTGGCGACGACATAGGGACTGCTGAACAATGGCGCCGTCATAGCCGCCAGCACCATCGCAACTCCGAGCAAGCTCAGAGCTATACCCACCAACGCGAAGCGGGCCCGCACACCGCGCGGCGCGGCCTCCGGGGACGCGCCGGCGGGAAAGGCACGCGAGAAAATTCCGTCGGCCAGCAGCACCGCGATCGGCGCGCTCGCGGGCAGGATGTACGGGATGAGCTTGGCGCTGGCGGCCGAGAACATCACGATCACGACCGCCGCGGCGATGATACAGAAGCGCCCAGCCGGGCCGCGCGCAAGCGAACGCCACGCAATGAAGGGCGCCATCAGCGTCCACGGCATCATCCCGGCCGCCAGTACCGGCACGTAATAGTAGAAAGGTTCGCCGTGACTGTAGCTGGACTGAAAGAAACGGCGCAGATGCTCGCCAACGAAATAGAAGTCGATGAAGCCGGGCTCGTGGATCGCGATCGCGATGAACCATGGTGCGGCAATCAGCAGGACCATCGCGGCGCCGGCGACGGCATGGAAGCGGCCAATAGCGCCGCGCAACTCGCCCCGCCACCAGAGAAAGATAACGATCGTAAGGATCGGAATCGCGGCGGCGACCGGGCCTTTAGCGAGTAGACCCATCGCCATCGCCGCGTAACCGAGCCAGCACCAGCGGCCGCCCTCGCTCCAGTGCAGGTAAAGTGCGAATAGAGCCACCGTTACCGTTGCCGCGAGCAGCATGTCGGTGGTCAGTACCTGCGCCATCACCGCGTAGAGCGTCGAGGTGGTGAGGATCGCGCCCGCCAGAAGCGCTCGCCCACGGCCCATCGTGCGCCGGACGAAGAGCCAGGTCATCCACACGCCGACGAGCGCGGCGAGCGCCGGGGTAAGGCGCGCGGCGAACTCGTCGATTCCGAAGAGCGCCATCCACAGCGCGCCAAGCCAGTAGAGCAGCGGCGGCTTCTCGACATAAGCGACGTAGTTGAGATGCGGCACGATGAAGTCGCGGCCCGCCAGCATCTCGCGCGCGATCTCGGCGTAGCGCGCCTCGTCGGGCTCCCACAGGCCGTAGCTCCCGAGATGGAAGAAAAAAATCGTGGACGCGAGCCCCACGAGCGCGAGCGCATCAATCGCGGGCCAGCGCCGCAGCGCCTCCAGCGCGCGGGGCGCGGACGCCGCGGCGGTCGCGAAGTGCGGCTCGATAGGCGCGGGTTCGGACACGACGCCCAAGTGTATCGTGCGGGCCGATTGCGCGCAGCTATGCGCGAGCGCGGCTTCGCGCCCGCGCTACAGGCCCGCCGCTCCGCCGCCCTTGCGCGGGTCGAAAGCGCCGTTCAGATCGCCCGGCGCGATCGTGATAGCGCCAACCGCGCCCAGCGCCGATACTTCCTTGAGCTGGTAGCCCATTTCGGCCAGCGCGCGGCGCGTTGCCGCCGGCATCGCGGTTTCGACCAACACCACGTCAGGCGCGGCCTGCTCATGGACCCGCGGCTCGTCAACCGCCGCTTGCGGGCCAAGATGGAAGTCGAGCACGTCGACCGCGATCTGCACGACGCCGCTAATGATGGTTGGGCCGCCCGAGGCCCCGGTCGTCAGTACCGGACGGCCGCGCCGCGTCACGATGGTCGGCGACATGCTCGAAAGCGGGCGTTTGCCCGGCGCGATTTCGTTAGCGGCCGCGCCCTCGAGCTTGAACGCGTTGGGCACGCCCGGCCCGGCCGAGAAGTCGTCCATCTCGTCGTTCAGCACCAGGCCGAGACTCGCGACCATCATCTTGGCGCCGAAGATCGTATTGATCGTGGTAGTGGCGGCGACCACGTTGCCGTCCTTGTCGACCACCAGCAGGTTGGAGGTGCCATGGTCGGAGGCCGGCACCAGATGCGCGGGCGCCCGCCGATGCAGCGCGCGCTGGAGCGCCTCATCAATGTGACGCTGCGAGAGCAGCACGTCGATCGGTACGTGGACGAAATCCGGGTCGGCGTACTGTGCACGATCGATAAAGCCCTGACGCATCACTTCGATAAGCCGCGCCAGGTAGGGCGGCGAGTCAACGCCCAGGCCGGCAACCGGCGCGCCGGCGAGCATCCCGAGAATTTCCAGCACCACCCCGCCCGACGACGGCGGCGGCATCGTCCAGACCTCGTAGCCGCGATAGGCGCGATGAAGTGGCGTGCGCCACACGGGCCGGTACTGCGCCAGGTCTTCGGTGCCGATCAGTCCGCCATGAGCCTTCATCCACTCGGCGAGGGTGCGCGCGATCTCGCCGTGGTAAAAGCGCCCGGCTGGATCATCGCCGAGCGAACGCAAGGTCGCGCCCAGCGCCTTTTCGCGCAGCACGTCGCCGGGCTTCGGCGGTGCGCCCGCGGGGGTGAGGTAAGTCGCCCGCAGACCCGGATCGGCGGCTATCTGCGGCGCGGTTTCCACGATGTCCTGCACCAGATGCTGGGTCGCGGGAAAGCCTTGCTCGGCAACCCTGATAGCCGGGGCCGCGACCGTGGAGAATCTCATAGTCCCGAAGCGGCGGAGCGCCGCGTCGAGTCCCGCAAGCTCGCCCGGCACCGCGACCGCCAATGATCCCGAACGGGCCAGTTCCTCGTCGGGCTTGCCACTGCGCACGTACATCGTGGCACTGGCGGCCAGCGGCGCGCGCTCGCGATAGTCGAGCGCGTAGAAGCCATGGGTGCGCGCCAGGTAGACGAGCATGAAGCCGCCGCCGCCGATCCCGCTCGCTGCTGGATTGGTCACACCCGTCATGAGTACGGTTGCGGCCGCGGCGTCGACGGCGTTGCCGCCGTGGCTCAGGATTTCGACTCCGGCGCTGGCGGCGAGGGCGCTTTCCGCCACTACCATCGCGCGATGCGCTTCGGCGGCGCGGGCGGGAAGGGCGGCGATAGTGAGCGCTGAAATTGCGAGCGTCGCGGCCCCGATGAACGCTCGCGCGTGGCGTTCTGAAGCCGATGCGAACAAGACTTTCATGGAAACCATCACTGGCCTTTCTAACAGCGTCATTCGCTCAAGGAAAGCTGACGGGTCGCAATCCCGCCGCGCGAGGGCCACGTAAGAGCTTCGTTCCTGGAGCGAAGTTCGCCGGTTAGATTTTGCGCTCGTGAAGTGCTTTGATCGCTGGCACCTCGAGCGCACCCCAACGCAGCCCCGCGCCGGCGGCGCCGGGCCGGCTATACGATCCAGGCAAAGAGGACCAACCAATGGGATTCGACGAAATCATTTACGAAAAGGCCAACCGCGTCGCCGTGGTCACGCTCAACCGTCCCGCGCAGCTCAACGCCTGGACCGCCAGGATGGAATCCGAATTGCGCGAGGCCCTGCTGGATTCCGAGCATGACGACAAGGTCGGCGCGATCGTCATCACCGGCGCGGGCAAGGCCTATTGCGCCGGCGCCGACATGGGCGCGCTCAACCGCGTCGCCGACGGCACGACTTCGGCGGTCCAGGCGGTTTCGGGCGAAGTCGCTGGCACCACCGAGACTCGTGCCGACTTCCGGCAGCGATTTTCATGGATCGCCGGCCTGCGCAAGCCGGTGATCGGCGCGATCAACGGCGCGTGTGTCGGGATGGGCTTCACCACCGCGCTTTACCACGACATCCGCATCGCCTCGCAGCGCGCGCGGATGGGGCTCATTTTCGTGCGCCGCGGACTCGCGATCGAGCACGGCGCTAGCTGGCTGCTACCGCGGATCGTGGGGCTGTCCAACGCGCTCGAACTCGCGTTAACCGGGCGGCTGCTCGACGCGGAGGAGGCGCTGCGGATGGGCCTGGTCAGTCGGGTGGTCGCGCCCGAGCAGTTGATGCCGACGGCGCTGGAGATGGCGGGCGAGATCGCGACCAACTGCTCGCCGCTGGGAGTCGCGCACGCCAAACGGCTCATCTATCACCATCTGTCGGGCGACCTCGGCGCGGCGCTCGCCGAAGAGAGCGAGTCGATCGCGGTAATGACGCATTCAGAGGATTTCAAGGAAGGGATCCGCGCCTTCCAGGAAAAGCGCGCGCCGCGATTCGTGGGGCGCTAGCGCAGGCTGCGCCGCGGCGCGCGTGAAATCGTTCGCGGGGAGAGACTACTTGTCGAGCGGATGCTTGAAGCGGCGGTCGGGATGGCGCACCGTCAACACGGCGCATCCGGCCTTCTGCACTACGCGTTCCGCCACGCTGCCCAGCAGCACGTGCGCGAGCCCGGTGCGGCCGTGTGTTCCGAGCACGATCAGATCGACGTTCTCGGTCTGCGCGGAGTGGATAATCTCGACGAACGGAGCGCCCACCCGCAACATGCTGCGCGCCTTGATTTGCGCGTCGCGCAACTGGGTGACGATCTTGTCGATCTCGCGCTGCGCTGCGAGCCGTTGATCCTCGGCGATCTGGTTCATCGCGCCGACGTCGAAGGCGGGGCCCAATTCGCTTACCATCACGGGCGCGAGCGGCTGATCGACGTGCAGCACGATTATTTCGGCGCCGAACTTGCGCGCCAACTCTTCGGCGAACAGCCGCGCGTTGAGCGAATCGTCGGAAAAATCGGTGGCGAGCAGGATCTTATTGACGTCGGGCATGGCTGACAGACCATACGCTTCTCCCGGCGCGTTGGGCAAGCATCCGGCGGGGTGGATTCCGGACACCGCCGCGCACTAAAATCGAGGCGGATAAATCGTGATGAAGCTTCCAAACCCGAGAGCCCTCAGTGATTTCGAGCGCGCCTGCGACGAACTCTTCGACGAGTGGCTCGGACGATGGCGCGGCGGGGCGGCCGTGGGAGCGCCGGCCGGCGCTCTCGTGACCGACCGCGGCGAGGATTACGTAGTACAGGTCGAAGCCGTCGTGGACGATCCGGAGGTAATCGATGTCGAGATCAGCGAGGCGGGCTTGATCGTGCGGATTCCGTCCGGCGCGCGCCCGGCGATCGAGCGGAGATTGACCTTCGCCCACGCTGTCGATCACGAGCGCACCACCGCGCGCTGGACGGCCGGCCTGCTGACCATCGTGATGCCCAAGCTGCGCGGGCGCCGCGTCAAAGTACAGTAACCAGAACCGAAAGGAAGCGACGATGGCCGAGGGGGACGACAAAAATCCCACGCCGGCACCACGCCAACCGGCTTTGCAGGCCGCGGCGCCGCCGGTCGAACTCCGCGAGGACGAGTTGCGCGGCCATTCGCCGCTCGGACCCGACGAGCTGGTAAAGGTGGCGCGCGACAGCGCCCACGAGCTGCTGGGTCAACAGCGCGCGCTCGACGCGGTGCGGATGGCGATCGGGATAGCCGCGCCCGGGTACAATGTCTTCGTCAGCCGGGTCCGCTCGCGGCGCGAGCGCGAATCGATCGTGCGTCTCCTGCAGCAGCGTGCCGCGTCGATGCCGACGCCGGGCGACTGGGTTTACGTCAACAATTTCAAGAGTCCCGAATCGCCGACCGCGATTTATCTGAGCAGCGGACAGGGCGTCGAACTACGCGACAGCATGCGCGATCTCGTGGCCTTCCTGATAGAGCAACTGCCCAAGGCCTTTCGCCGCGAGGACTTCGACCAGGAGCGCAAGGCGCTGCGCGAGAAGTACAACCGGCGCGCTCAGGATCTGTTCAACCAGCTCGAAGCCGCCGCCCGTCAGCGCGGTTTTGTAATCCAGGCTACGCCGAACGGCCAGGTCCTGTTCATCCCGCTCATCGGCGGCAAAGCACCGGAGTCGCCCGAGGATCTCAATCGCAAGATGCAGGAGCTTTCCGAGGCGGAACGGGAACGGCTGGGGAAGCAGCAGAGCGAACTGGCCGACCTGTTCGCGACTATGACGGGGAATCAGCAGGAGCTGATGCGCGAGTTGATCGGGGAGATCCGCCAGATCGAACGCACCTTTGCGGCGCGCCTCATCGCCCCCGCCGTCGCCGCGCTCAAGACCCGCTTCGCAAGCGCGGCCGTAACGGCCTATCTCGACGAGGTCGCCGAGCACATGCTCGACCGGATCGAGCGCTTTCGCGAAGGCGCGGAGGCGGTTCCCGACGGAACGGCGCCGCGCCCTCCGGCCGCGGAGCGTCCCAACGGTCTCGAGGAGAGCCGGTTCTTCGAGTACATGGTGAACGTGGTGGTCGATAATGCCGGGCGCAACGGCGCCCCGGTGATCGCCGAAGACGCGCCGACCTACCGCAACCTGTTCGGCACCATTGAGCGCTGGGTCGATCCGACCGGCCGCAGCACGACCAACTTCACCCGCATCATCGGCGGCTCGCTGGTCAAGGCTCACGGCGGCTTTTTACTCTTCGACCTCGACGACGCGATCGTCGAACCGGGCGTATGGAAAACGCTCAAACGCACGCTCAAGACCGGCCGCATGACGCTCGAGACGCTTGAGCCGTTTCCGTTCTTCATGGTGAGCGGGCTCAAGCCCGAGCCAATCGAAGTGGCGGCCAAGGTGATCGTCACCGGCAGCCCCTACCTCTACAACACGTTATACTTTTACGACCCCGAGTTTGCCGAGCTGTTCAAGGTCAAGGCGGAGTTGCGTCCGGTGGTCGAGGCGGACATCGAGGGCGCGCGGCACTACGCCTCGCGCGTGGCGGCCCTGGCGAAAGCCGAAGGGTTGCCCGATTTCGACGGAGGCGCGCTCGCGCGAATCGTCGAATTCGGGATGCGCCAGGCGGGCGATCGTAAGCGGCTGCTGAGCGTGATGGAGCCGATCGACGACCTCGCGCGGGAGTCGGCGTATTACGCGCGCGAAGCGCACGACCAGCAGGTCACCGCGCGCCACGTCGACCGCGCCCTTAACGAGCGCATCCTGCGGCTGAACTTTATCGAGGAAGAGATCCGCAGGTTGATCGCGGAGGGCACGCTCGTCGTCCATCTCGAAGGCCGCGAGACCGGCCAGGTCAATGGACTCGCGGTGCTCGACGCCGGCGGCTACAGTTTCGGCCGCCCCTCGCGCATCACCGCGACGGTGGCGCTCGGCCAGGCCGGCGTGATCAATATCGAGCGCGAGGCGCGGCTGTCGGGGTCGACCCACGACAAGGGCATCATGATCCTCAGCGGCTTCTTCCGGCAGCGCTTCGGCCAGGAGCTGCCGGCCGCGATGACCGCGAGCATCGCGTTCGAGCAATCCTATTCGGGAATCGATGGAGACAGCGCCAGTTCGACCGAACTGTACGTACTGCTGTCAGCGCTGAGCGGCGTGCCGCTCCGCCAGGACCTGGCCGTGACCGGCTCGGTCGACCAATACGGCGCGGTCCAGGCGATCGGCGGCGCCAACGAAAAGATCGAAGGCTTCTATCGCGTGTGCAAGGCGGCCGGGTTGAGCGGCACCCAGGGCGTGCTGCTGCCGCGCGCCAACGTGACCAACCTGATGCTCGATCCGGAGACGGTCGCGGCGGTCGCGAACGGCCGCTTCCACGTTTACCCGGTCGGCTCTATCGATGAGGGAATCGAGATCCTGACCGGCGTGCGCGCGGGCACGCTTGACGAGCCGGGCACGATCAACAATCTCGTGAGCGCCCGCCTGCGCCGCATGTCGGACATTTTGCGCGAGCGGCGCCCGCCTGAGGAAAATCGCACGCTGCAGGCTGGTCCGTCCCCCGCGCCTGAACCGTCGCCGCCCACGCCGCCGGCCCCGCCGCGCTGAGCGTGGGTGACGCTACGCGCAGGGCTGGGAATTGACGCGGCCCCTCAGCCGGCATAGGAATGCTTCGGCGGACGCGCTGAAAGCGGTCGCGCCGCCGTGGCCGTACGCGCCGAGCTGAATTGCGTAACCACCGAGATGCCGCCTGAGATGACGATAGACTTGCGCCTGGACGCCGACGAAGCGCCGCTGCTCACCGACTTCTACCTGCTCACGATGGCCGCGGCATACTTCGCGAGCGGCAACAACGACACCGCCTGCTTCAGTATGTTCACGCGCCGGATGCCGCCGCGGCGCGGCTTTCTGGTGGCGGCCGGGCTCGAGCGCCTGCTCGAGGCGATCGAACAATTCCACTTCGCGCCACGGGTGCTCGAATATCTCGAATCGCTCAGGCTGTTCACGCCCGAATTTCTGGGTTTCCTCGGCACGCTGCGCTTCACCGGTGAAGTGTGGGCGATGCCCGAGGGCACGATCTTCTTCGCGACCGAGCCGATCCTGGAGGTACGCGCGCCGCTAATCGAGGCACAATTGCTCGAAACTCTGGTGCTCAACCAGGCCGGCTTCGGCTCGCTCATCGCGAGCAAGGCGGCGCGCAGCCTGGCGGTGGCCGGAGGGCGGCGGCTGATCGATTTCGGCCTGCGCCGCAGCCAGGGCGCTGACGCGGGCCTGGTCGCCGCGCGCTCCAGCTACCTCGCCGGCTTCGCCGGGACCTCCAACGTACTTGCCGGCATGCGCTATGGGATTCCGCTGTACGGGACGATGGCGCACAGCTACGTGATGGCGCACGAGCGAGAACGCGAAGCCTTCGACAGTTACGTCAATGTTTTCCCGCGGCTCAGCACGTTGCTGGTCGATACTTACGACACCATGCGCGGAGTCGAGAACGCGGCCACGGTGGCGCTCGAGCTGCGCGAGAAAGGCGTCAAGCTCCAGGGCATCCGGATCGACAGCGGCGACCTGCTCGAATTGAGCAAACGCGCGCGCCGCCTGCTCGACCGACGCGGGCTCTCCGACGTCCCGATCTTCGCCAGCGGCAATCTCGACGAATACCACATTGCCGAGCTGGTCAAGGCCGCCGCACCGATCGACGCGTTCGGCGTGGGCACCGCGATGACCGTTAGCGCGGACGCACCCGCACTCGACGTAGCCTACAAGCTGGTCGAATACCGCGGCGAGCCGCGCCTGAAAACGTCGAGCGAGAAAGTCACGCTGCCCGGCCGCAAGCAGGTCTTCCGCGCGTGCAATGCCACGGACGGGTTTTACGCCGACCTGGTCGGACTGTTCGAAGAGAGCTCCGAAAGCCTGGAACGTGAATTTCGCCCGCCGCCAAGGTCGGTTCATCCGATGCTCGAGCGGGTGTTCGCCGACGGTCATCGAATCGGAACACCGCCCGCGCTACGCGAGACGCGCGAGCGCTTTCTTGAATCTTTCGCGCGGCTCGAACCTCGCTACAAGGACGTCGACCGCCCCGAGACTTTCCCGGTACGCCCCAGCGCGGCGCTGAATGCGCTTCTGATAAGCGAGAAGCTGCGCGCCGGCCGTCGCCAGGGCTGAGCGATGGCCGAAGATCGCGCGGGCTGCCGCTGATGGCCCGGACACCGGCGCTAGCGTTGCTCGCCCTCGCCATTATCCTCGGCGCCGGACTGCGCTTTTACAAATTGGGGACAGCCGAGCTTACCGCCGACGAGGCGGCCTCCTGGGCTGGCGCGTCCGCCTCCGACCTTCGCGCGGTCGTCAAACGTCAGCGGGTGCTCGATCCGGGGAAGCTTGCGCTCTACGACGCCGTGCTGCACGGATGGATCCGTCTTAACGGTGATGGCGCGGAAGCGATGCGCACGCTTTCGGGGGTGCTCGGAACGATCGCGATCGTTCTGGTCTTCGCCGCGACCAGAGAGCTGATGCTGGACCTCGGCATGGCGGGCGGGACTGGTTCGGCCGAGCTTGGCCCCGCGCTCGCGGCGTTGATCGCCGCGGTCAACCTCACACTAATCGACCAGGCGCGCACGGTGCGGATGTATCCGTTGACGCTCGTGCTCGAACTGGCGCAAGTCGTCTGCTTCCTGCGCGCGGCATCGGCTCGCGCCCGGGGTTCAAGGCAGGCCGCGAGCCTCTTCGGCACCACGGTTTTCGGCGCGCTGGCGACGGCCTCCAATTTTACCGCGGCCCTGCTTATTGCCGCCGAGGCGACATGGCTTGGATGGGCGGCGCTTCGCCGGCGCGGCGTCGCTCGCGGGGGCAACGGCGGCGGGCTTCATCTGCTGCTTCCGGCGCTCGCGCTGTGCGCCGGGATGGCGCTGCTCGCGCCGATGGCGCCGGTGGCCGGCCGCACGTCGATCGCGGTGGTGCATGCGGGAGTTCTCGACTGGTCTCATTTGCGGCCGCCATGGTGGCCGCTTGCGATGATGCGGAGTGCTTCGGGCAAAGCGCCGTTTCTGCTTCTGCTGCCGCTTGCGATCTACGGCGGATGGCGGATGGGTCGCGGCGGCGACGCCATGGGGCTCGGCTTCATGCTGTGCTGGATGCTCGTGCCGGTGGCGATTGTGATGGCCGTGTCTTACGCTTTCACCCCGTTCGAAGAGATTCGTTACGTGATTTCGAGCGTCGCCGCGTTCTTCATCCTGGCGGGAATCGGGCTCGCCGCGATCGGAGACGCCCGGTTGCGTACGGCGTTGATCGTCTTGCTCGTGGGACTGTCGCTCGACCACGTGCGCCGCGACTTTGCCAAGCCGCAGTATGTTGAGTGGCGCGAAGCGACGGCGCTGGCGCTAGCGGCCGGCGCGCCCGGCGGGACCATCGCCGTGCTGCCCGCCTACGCCGGGAACGTGGTGCGGTACTATCTGCCACCCGAGTCGTCCGCGAACGTCGAGCCCGCCGCGGAGCGATGCGATACGGGCCAGCGCGTGCTGATCCTGGGTGGGGCGGAAGTGCTCGCGCCTGCGCGGCTCGCCGCGCTGCGCGGTTGCGATCCGCTGCTGGTCCGGCAGCTACGGCTGGTCGAAGTTCGCAAACGCTGAGATGGTACGTTACGGTTTCGCGCTGCGTTGCGCCCGGCTCCGGGGTTTAGACGGCACGCGAGCCGCCGGCGCGTTCGCCGGCACGCTCTGGCGCGGCGACTCGGGCGGCTTGGCCGCGTTTGCCGCGCGCGCAAGCTGGTCGACGTCGAATACCAGGACCATCAACCCCGGATCGTCGCCCCGCGTCAGCGTCGTCACGGAGAGTTTGCGCGGATAAGGAAAATACGCCGCGGCGGCGTACGAGCGGTACTTGCCGATGATCGGCTCGAGCGCGGGGTATGAACCCTCGACCCCGAGCGCGACCCGATGCGATCGCCACGGCGCGAGCATGAGGCCGTCGAGCAGCGAGCCCGGTGTCTGCGCGCTGCGCACCAGCGGACCTCCGACCCAGTTGGACGGCAGCAGCCCCGCCTCCTGCGCGGCCAGCGGAGACAGATCCGCGAACTTGCGGCCGCTTTTGACGTAGCCGTAGGCCGCGGTGAGCAGCGTATCGAAGCGCACGGCCGCGGCGCGCGCCTGGAGCGTGACTGGGGTTTCGTCGGGCCATTGCGCCCGCACCTCCGCAGGCAGTTGATAGAGCGTGATACCGCCGGCGCTTTGCGCGGTGACGCCGAGTCCATCGAGAATCACTTTCCATACCTCGCGGTCGCGTTGCGCGATCGGCCCGCGGCGCCAGATGCCGGGGCCCGCCGCATGGCTGACTTCGATCGCGTGATCGCCCTCGTCGGCGAAGATTACCGCGCCGACGCCGTGGCTCTTGAGGAAAGCTTTGAATTGGCCGCCGGCGTCGGGGATCGGCGCAACCGCATACAGCGCGCTCACGATCGGCCAGCGCGCGTACTCGGCGGGAATGGGCGGCGCGAAGCCCGTGTATCCGCCCGCCATCCGGAAGTAGAACTCGCTCAGCGCCTGCCATAGCATCCCGTCGCTCTCGAACCCGTAAGGCAGAATGACCACCGTCTCATCCGGCCGGAGATACTGCTGATAGATTCCGGCGGAAAAAAATTCAGGCGGCGCCAGCGTGGTCGACCAGAAAGAGGCGTCGAAGTTGGGCAGCAGCGATAGCACTATCAGCGCCGCCGACAGCCATCTGACGGCCGCGTGATTTGCGGTCTCAAACGGACGAGCGCTCACCCACATCGCACACAGGATCGCGAGCGCGAGGAACATGTAGACCGCGAGCCGCGCGGGCATCGCCTTGGCGATGAGCGGCAGTCCCGAGAAAATTATCCAGGGCATCGGCATGGTAAATTGTCCGCGCACCTGCATCCACGATCCCATCGCGAGCACGCCGATTGCCGCGGCGAACAAGATCAGCAGGCGCACCGCGCGCTCCCGCCAACGCCGCCACGCCATCGCGATCGCAACCGCCAGCGTCAGGCCGAGGTAAGCGTCGGTATCGTAAATTCCGGCGCGGAAGTTCATCGAGATGGCGCGTGCCGCGTCGAGGCAGCCCAGCGCGTTGGTGGGCACGGGGACCAGAAAATTCAGCAAATCGACCGAGCCGGTGTTGGTCGACCAGATTGCGCCGCGCGGAAAGCCGAAGGCGAATAGGTAGTAGAGATACGGCACGAGCAGGGTCATCGCGAGCACGTAGCTTAGCGCGATCGGCACGATGAGCGCGCGGATGCGGGCGCGATCGCGCGCGCTCGCCACCAGCAGCGCAATCGCAATCGCAATCGCGGCGCTCATCGTCATCGTCGCGAAGACCTCGATGAAGAGCAGAAACTGCGCACCGATGACCAGCGCGAGCAGCGCCACGAAGTTTCGCCGGCGTATCGTTCCGTCAAGCGCGCGCAGCGTCAGGTAAAGGGCCAGCGGCGGCATCGGGACCAGCGCAAGATCGATATCGCCGAGCAGTTTGCACACCAGGTACGGCGAAAAACCAAAGACGAATCCGCCGAGGAGCGCGGGTGCGAACTCGCGCACGATGTAACGGCACAGCACGAACGCGGCCCATCCAACCATCGCCGGACAGAGCAGGCAGAGGATGTTGTACGCGGCCACCGGGCCCAGCGTGCGGGAGACCCCGAGCATCATCCCCGCGGCGAGCGGGATGTTGGTCGTCCAGGCGAGGTTGAAACCGCCGGGCGCCCATACGGCGTGCGTAAACAACGGGTCGAGGCGGCCGGCAAGCGCGTGTGCCCACCAGGCCAGGAACCAGATCGATTGCGGCGGGTCGGGGCCGTTGCCGACGTAGAACGAGGACACGCCGCCGCCTAGCGCGCGGCCGAAAAAGAGCATCGAGAGCCCAAGATAGATGAGCAACGCGGCAGCGCTGCCGCGCCATCCCGAAGCGCCCGCCACCGCCCCACCGGATTCGCTCATCGCGCGGCGCCGTCGGCAGCGGCGGAAGGGCCCTCACCCCGCGAGTGCGCGGCGGCGCGGGCCAATCCTTCAGCGCTGAAGGTCATAACGAGTAACCCTCGCAAGTCGTCCTCTCCGTGACGCGCCGGTTGGTCCAGATCGCGCGGCACAAAGCCGACCGCGTCGGCGCGATACTCGTTCAGCACCGCGCGGAGCGCCGGATACCAGCCGGCGACGCCGATCTCGATCCGCCCTTGATCGTCGCTGCCCAACCACAGGTCATCGAATTGATGCGAATCGGGCGGATGGCGCGGAAGATTCATTCCTCCTTCGTCCCATGGCGGCTCGGTCTTTTTCGGGACGGCGATCCATCCCGCCGGCATCAGCCCCGACTTGTATACCTCCGCCGGAGTCAGCGCGGCCGGCGGCCTGCCGCTGCGCAGGTACTGCTCTGCCGCGAGCACGGCTGCCGCGAAGCGTTGCCGGTCGATCCGCGTCTCCATCGCGAGCGCGGTCGCGTTTCGCCAGGGAGCAAGCTCCGCTGCAGGCACGCGATAGATCGTCATTCCGCCCGCCTCGATTGGCGGCGTGCCCAGCGTTGCCATCAGCGGACGCCATATCCCGGCTTCGCGATCGTCCACCAGAACCGCGGCGACGCGATGCGTCGAGAGGAAGGCTTTGAGCTGATCGCTCGCGGCCGGAAGCTCTTCCGTTTCCAGGCGATAGAAGACCCGAACGATCGGCCACTGACGAAACTTGACCGGCGGATTGCCGGCATAGCCGCCCGCCATCCTGAAGTACCAATCGCTCTGGAAGTGCCACAGCGCGCTATTGCCGTTGATGCCGTAAGGCAGCACCACGGCTATTTCGCCGGGCGAGAGATATTTCGTATAGAGCGCCTCGCTGAAGAAGGGCGGCAGATCTATCGGAGACGTCCAGAAACTCGCCGACAGATTCGGCAGCGTCGATACGGCCAAGGCAAACGCTGCCGCCATGCGGATCCATCCCGGTGTGACCGCGCTCGCGAGCCATAGCGCGGTGATCACGGCCAGGGCGAGAAAGGCGTAGACCATCAGCCGCGCGGGCAAAGCCTTGCCGATGAGTGGCAGCGCGCTTACCGCCAAGCCTGGAAACGGGATGATCGGCCGCCCGCCGACCACCAGGAACGGCCCGAGCGAGAGCACGACGGCGGCGATCAGCAGCAGCACGAGCGAGCGGGCCCATCTTTCGTTCCAATGATCGCGCGCGAAGGCCGCCCCGATAAGCATCAGCGGAACACCGATATAACCGCCGGCTTCGAAGATAAGGCCGAGAAAATGCGTCGTCACCGACCGCAGCGGAGCCGCGCGGCCCAGCTCCATCGTGGAGGTCGGGATCACCAGGTTGAGCAGGTCGGTCGAAAAGAGCAGCGGCGGATGCGGCGGTCCAGGTTCGTATCCAGAAGCGATCATGTAGCAGAGCAACGGACTCACCGCCACCAGCGCGATCGCGTAGCTGAGCGCGACGGTCGGCAGAAGATTCACCGCCCGTGTCTTCTCGGCACGCGAACCGGCTACGAGAATCACGATGAGCGCGATCCCCGCGAACATCGTCATGGTCGCGAACAGCTCGACGAACAGGAGAAACTGCGCAACCAGCACGAGCACCAGTCCACCGGCCAGCGCGCGCCACGCGAGGTCCGCGCGCAAGCCGCGTATCAGCAGCAACGTGAACAGCGGTATCGGGAATACCAGCAGCAGGTCGAGATGCGCGAGGGTCTGGCCGAGCATGTACGCGGAAAAGCCGAAGACGTAGCCGCCGGCGAGCGATGCGTAATACGCTCCGGTCAGATACCGGCAGAGCACGAACGCGGCCCATGCCGCGAGCGCGATCGCGAGCGGGCAGAGCAGGTTGTAAGTCGCGATCGGACCCGCGATAGCGATCGGCAAAGCCGCGATCAGACTCACGAGGGGCATCGACGTGGCCCAGGCAAGGCTAATACCGTGCGGAGCCCAAATCGCATCGGTGAAGAGCGGATTGAGGCGATGCGCCAGTGCGTGCGGCCACCATGCCATCAGCCACATCAACTGTGGGGGGTCGACGCCCTTGCCGATGTACGCCGCCGACAAATCCCGGCCCAGCCCACGGGCGAAAAAGAGCGCGGCCAGCAAAAAATACAGAACGAGGGCAAAGAGGCCGCGCAGATCGAACGCCGAGCGCGGCCGCCGAATGATTTCTGTCACCGGTGCAACCATCGGCGCGTGTGACGGTTCAGCGCGGCGCGCCCGTCGAAGGCCGCCCGCCATCCGAGACGGAGGACGCGGGCGCCGAGCCGGAGCTCGCTAAGGCGTGCGCCTTGACGGCGGCCCGCGCGAGGCCGCCGCGGTCGAACGTCATCACCATCAGGTCCAGTTCCTCGTCGCCATCCGAATTTTCGCCGGTCGCGATCGGTGTGGTGCGAATCGTCAGCGCATCGGCCTGGTACTCGGAAGCAAGCCGGGCCAGCGCGCCGCGCGAACCGAACGTTCCGACCTCGAACGTGCCGCCGGGACGGCTCTGCGCCCACAATCCGCTGGAGATCAGGATACTGGGACCGCCCAGCCAGTCGTCGCGGATGAGTCCGATTCGTTCCAGACGCTGGGGGCTAAGCTTCGCCGGATCGGCGCCGCTCTGAACGTATCGATCGACGGCGCTGAGCAACGCGGCGTATCGCGCTTCGTCAACGCGGCGTTCGAGATCGAGCGGATTGAGATCGCGCCAGGGGGCGAGCGCGGCCGGCGTGAAGCGATAGATCAGAGCGCCGCCGGCGGCGTCGGGCGCGGGCCCCAGGGCGGCAATCGCGGTGCGGTATTGCTGGCGTTGTCGCGCGTCGGAGCTTTCCTTGATGGAAGCGTCGACGAGCACTGCGGTCACCTGATGAGCCGCTAGGAACGCCTTTAGCTGCAACTCCGGATCGGGGAGGTACCTGCCGTTGAACATTGCGATCATCGCGGGCCACCGCTCGAACTCAGCGGGTGGCGGTCCGGTCCAGGCCCCTGCCATACGAAAGTGCATATCGCTCTGCGCCTGCCACATCAGGCTGTTGCCCCGCCAGCCGTAGGGCACCGGCAACACAATTTCGGCGGGCCGGAGGTAGTCGCGGTACTCTCCGTTCAGAAAAAATGCCGGCGTGTCCACGGGTGAATCCCAGAATGCCGCGGACAGACGCGGTATCGCGAACGACATCGCGGCGAGTACGGCCGCGCACTTGAGCGCCAGGGCGGTGTTGCTCGAGGCGAGCCACATCGCGGCCACCATCGCGGCGGCGAGCATGAGGTACATCGTGAACCGGACCGGCAGCGCATACTTGATCAAAGGGATGGCCGAAAGCATCGCTCCGGGCATCGCGGCCAGTCGGTGTCCCCCGGCGGTGAGCCACGGTCCACATGAAAGGACCGCGGTGATGGACATCAGCCAGAGCAGCAGCCGCGTGCGCACCTCGCGCCAGTGTTGCCACGTGAATACCGCGACTATCGCGAGCAGAACCGGCCCGATATAGCTGAATCCGGCGTAGTTGACGGTGTCAGGCATGGCGCCAAACGCGCCGGTAAACATACCGAGACGGCCCGCTTCGCTCATCCACGAGGGGAGCACGAAAAACAGCAGATCGGCGCTGTACAGGAATGGCTGCCACATCGGGGCCCTGCGCGGCGCCTGGGAGAAAAAGAAATAGAGGTAGGGCGAGACCACGGCCAGCGCGATGCAGTAGCTGATCGCAATCGGAAGAATTACGGCGCGCAGGCGCCGGCGCGCGTTGCCCTCGAAAAGCGCGAAGGCCACTCCAAGGGCGATCCCGCCGAACATCGTGGCGGTCGCGAAAATCTCGAGCGAGATGAGGAACTCGGCCACCAGCATCGTTGCCAGTGCGCCGGCGAAAATCCACGGTTCCATTTCATCGTCAATTGCACGCAACACCAGCCACAATCCCAAAATGACGGGAAAAACCAGCAACAGCAGCGGATCACCTTCCCACAGGAAATAAAGCATGTAGCCGGAGAAACCGAACAGGTACCCGCCCACGAACGACGCCCACCACGATCCCGTGACGTGGCGGTAGAGCACGAAGGCGCTCCAGGACGTGAGCGGCAGAGCGGTCAGGAGCACCACGTTGAGGGAATAGACCGGTCCCAGAGCGCGGGTGATTGGCGCGAGCAACAAGCCTACCAGCGGCATCCAGGTTGTCCACGCCAGATTGAACGTCGCCGGCGCCCATAGCAGGTTCGTGTAGAAGGGATTTGCGCGATGTGCGATCGCGTGGGGCATCCACGCCAAAAACCACGCGACCACCGCGGGGTCGCCCACGGCCTTACCGACATGGCGCGTAGTGAAATGTTCGGCAAGGCCGCGCCCGAAAAACAGCATCGAAAGCGCGAGGTAGACGCCGAGCGCGCCCAGCCCATAACGATCGCGAGCCGCCGTCATTTTCATCCGCGCCGTCAGCCGATTCTGTTGCGGAAAAGGCGCGTCAGGCGACGATCGCATCAGGCGGCTTTCTCGAGCAGCCAATTGAAATAAAGCGGCACTCCGGGAATCAGACGCAGCCGATCGTGGCGGATGATCCGCAAACCGGCGCCATCGAATGCGCTGGCCACGGCGCGCGGCGTGGCGACGTGATGGTCGTTGATGTCCTTGCAGCCGATCGCGCGAAAGCCAAACTGCATCATCGTGTTCACCGCCGGCATGCCGAGGAGAAAACGTCCGCCCGGCTTCAGCACGCGCGCGACCTCGCGCAGTCCCCGAGCGTACTGATGCAGATGCTCGAAGACCGAGAAGCTGAGCGCGAGGTCGAACTCCGCCGTTTCGTACGGCAGTTCATAGACACTGCCCCGGATAAGCGTTGCGCTCCGCTGATGGCTGCCGAGCCAAGCTTCAACCGGGGCGGGGTCGGCGTCGAGGTCGATTCCGTGCAATTCGCGGACGTTGGCGGCAATCGCGAGAAGCACCGCGCCCGCCCCATAGCCGACCTCGAGGGCCTTGGCGTACTGGCGATCGGCAATCATCCGCAGCCCCATATTGATCCGTTCGCGATAGAATCGTCCGACCAGCGGGCGCTTGTAATACGCGATCGGATCGGTCGGCCCATTGGGGACGAGACCTTGCAACAGGCTCGGAGTCAGTTGCATGTCGGTTTGGGGATGGTCGTTTGTCACGAATCGATACTCCGCTTTCGTCGCATCTCGTGGGAGGGTAAACCGGCAATTTTGTAGAGCCCAGAGATTATCACCGCGCGGCCGAAAATCAGCAACGGCCCGTCGCGAGTGCAACGACCCGGCACGAGCGGATAGCGAATCAATGCGCGACCTTTGCAGCCGGCGTGTTTGCTCCGACACCCGGCGTAGCTTGCCTCGATTGAGACGTGAGATCGAGATCCAGGCGCGGAGGCTCTGAGAGCGCCAATGCCGCGGCGCGTTCGAGTCCTTTGCGATCGAAAGACATCATGAGCGGATAATAGTGAGCTCCTGCGGCGGGTGACAGGTTTTTTTCCGGCCGTGAATCAGTATGAAAATCGACCCGCCGCGCGTACGCACCATAGCGATCGATAAGCGGACGCAAACCGGCGCGGCTTCCCAGCAGTCCGACCGTGATTAGGCCGTCGGGCTCCGCGCGCATATACAATCGATAGTCAGCCGCCCTCTCCGGCATCGGCAGCCACGCGGCGGGCAGGCGGCCTTGCCTCACGGCGCTTTCGGGCGCAAGGCCCGCGGGGTTGGCTCCTGAAGCCAGGTAGCCTTGCGCGGCAATCAGGAGCGCATCGAAACGTTGCGCGTCCGCGAGCGCTTCCATGCGAGTCCAATCGAGCCCGCGATAAGGCGCGAGCATCGCGGGCGGTACCCGGTACAGCGTGACACCGCCTGCCGCGACGACCGGCGCGGACGCCGCCAGTGCGGCGATGATCGGATCGATCGAAGGAAAATCGGCGGGCGCCGGATTGTCGCCGCGCAGCACCGCCGTGACCTGATGGCTCGCGGCGAAAGCTTTCCACTGGTCGGCCGGGTCCGGTATCGTCGCCCGCTGATTGGCGGAATGCACGATCGGCCAACGGACAAAAGACTCAGGACTAAGCGGCGGGTATCCGCCGGCCAGACGAAAGTACATTCCGCTGAGCGCCTGCCACAGCATACAGGCGTCGGCCTCGCCCCATGCATAGGGCAGCGTCGCGACGATTTCGCCCGGCGCGAGATAGCGCCGGTACATTCCGGTTAGAAAAAACGCGGGGGCCGGCGCGACGCTCTCAGGCTCCGCCCACACGCGCACCGAGGGGTTGGGAAAGAGCGACGCGAAGATAAGCGCGCCCACGATTGCGCTGCTCGTGGTGCCGCGATCCGGCGCCGCGAGCCACCTTGCGGCAATTACCGCGAGCGCCAGAAACAAGTACACGGTGAAACGAAGGGGCAGGGCCTGATCGATGAGCGGTGCGCGATGAAGCAGCGACCACGGAAGCTTGAAGTAGCTTTCCCCGGCCACGTGGACGCGTGGGCCCATCGTTGCCACCGCAACAACTATCAACATCAGACCGAGCAGCCTCGCTTCGAGCGTGCGCCGGCGCTCAAAGATGAACCATGCCGCGAGCGCTAGCAGCGGCAATCCAACGTACGCGGCCTGCTCCGCAATGTCGCTGGTGAAGCCGGCGGAGACGCGGCCAAAGAGCCCGATTGCCGCTCCCAGAGCGATCGTCCTGGTGGGAATCAAGAAGTTCAGCAGGTCGGTCGAGTGCCAGCTCGGTGAGTAGATAGGAGCCGGGCGAAAACCGACGAACAGGTAGTACAGGTAAGGGCTCACCACTATCGCCATTCCCAGGTAAGCGAGAAAGATTGGCATCGCCAGATCCGCGATACGCACGCGCAGGCCGGGCTCGCCCATCGCCCACCCCGCCACGAGCGTAAGCGCGCCGAAGATCGTCATGGTGGCGAGTATCTCGATCGAAATCAGAAACTGCGCTGTAACCAGCGCGAGCGCTCCCAGCGCGAAGGCGCGCCGTCCGATACCTCCTTCCAGCCGCGCCAGCACCAGGTACACGGCGAGCGGGATCAGAAACGCGGCGAGCAGATTCAGATGTCCGCCGAATATTTGCGCCAGCATGTACGACGAAAAACCGAAAATGTAACCGCCCATGAGCGAAGGCCCGAAGCGTCTGGTCAGGCGATGGCACAGCAGGAACGCGGTCCACGCTGCCAGCGCCGGGCAGGCGACGGAGAGCAGATTGAAAGTCGTAATCGGGCCGACCGTCGCGGTAAGCGGCAGCGCGGCCAGGCTTAGCAGTGGAATCGAGGTGGACCAGGTCAGGTTAAAACCGGTAGGCGCGAAAATGTACTGGGTGACGAAGGGGTTGAGATGATGCGCGATCGCATACGGCCACCAGACCAGGCACCAGACGAAAAAAGCTTGATCGATCCCGCGGCCCAGGTAGATGGTGGTGAAGTGAGGTAAAGCGGCCCGCGCGAACAGCCAGGCCGAGAAGCCCAGGTAAATGATCAGCGCGACAAGGCGTGAACGCCAGGTGGACAATTGTCTTGGGTTCCGGTGAGCGATCGGGTCAGCTACTGCGATTGGTTCCGCTATAAAGCAAAGCCGCCATCGAGCCGTTCCGTCAAGGTTGCCGTTTGAGAAAAGGCGAAGCCATTTCGAATGTGTCGCGGCAGGCGTGGCGCTCGCCGCGGATGTTCGCGATTGTTTTGCTCGGCGTCGCGGTGATTCTCGGAGCGCACTTTCGTTTTCATCGGCTGGATCGATGGGATTTGAGCGGCGATGAGGGTCAAGCGTGGGCGGGCGCTATTGCACCTAGTGTAGCGGAGGTCATTGCGGCCCAACCGCGGATCGAGAATGGAGGCAAGCTTCCGCCCTATGACGTCCTGCTCCACGGATGGATCCGCATCTTCGGCGACTCGGTGGCCTCGATGCGCCGGTTGTCGGCCGCGATCGGGACGATTGTGATCGTGCTGGTCTTCGTAGCCGTGCGCGAAGCCTGCCGTTTGTCGGAGGTCCAATCGGAGGATCAATCGGAGGCCCAATCAAACGCGTCAATCGGCCAGATGGCCGGTGCGTTCGCCGCTCTCATCTACGCGACCGACCTGACGATGGTCGTTTCGGACCGCACGGCGCGCGAATTTCCCTTGCTGCTCGCTTCGGAATTGCTGCAAATCATCTTTTTCCTGCGGGCGCAGCGCCGCGGTGGTTGGATCGACTACGCAGGCACCGCGATTTTTACCGCGGCGATGATCGCCGTCAACTACAGTTCAGGTTTTCTGCTTTTCGCGGAAGCACTATGGCTCGGCTATCGGTTGTCCGCCGGATGGATAGGCGCGCGGATGGGTGCGCCGGCCGGCAAACTCGCCATAATAGCCCCGGGTCTCGCGGTGACGGCCGGGGTCGCGTCGCTGGCGCCTCTGCTGCCATTTGTCTTCGCCGATTCCGCGCGCGCCGTGCAGACGGGCGCGATCGACTGGATAAAAGTGCAGCCAATATCGTGGCCGTTCACGACGCTCCGCGACTCGGCCAATAGTCCGGCGCTGTTCTGGATCTTTGCGCTCTTGGGCGTCTATGGGACGGTGCGCCGGCGCGCTTCAATGCGCCTGACTGCGGAATTTTTCGCGTTCTGGACCGCCGGACCGCTGCTCGCGGCGTTCGCGGTCACCTACCTGATTCGGCCGATGGAATTTCCACGCTACGTGTTGATCGCTTTTCTCGGACTGTTCGCATTCGCCGGCCTCGGGGCGGCGGCATTGCCCGGCACCGCGACGCGGATCGCCTTGGCCATACTTCTCGTTTATCTTTCGGTGCCGCCGATACACTACTCGCTCAGGAACTACCACGAGCTGGGCTGGCGCGAAGCTGCGACGCTTGCGGCGGGGCAGACCGCACGGGGTCAGCAGATCGCCGTCTACAACAGCCACAAAGTCAGCGTGGTGCGCTACTACCTGACTCCCGATCGCCGCATCGACGCGGTCGGCATGACCGACAAGTGCGCCGGCGCGCGCGTGCTGGTCATCGGGGGGGTTGGAGGTGCGCACAGGCAAGAGGTTGCGGCGGCGCTGGCGTGTTATCCGCGCCTTCTCGCCCGAGTGCACGGCGTGGAAGTGCGTATGCGCTGACGACAGCCGTGACGATTGCCCCAGGCGCGAGGAACTTCAAATCCGGAAGCGCCGTGTTCGAGAATTGCGTTACCGCTCGGAGGCGGCTGCGCGCATGCGGCGCGAGGGCGTCAGCGCTTCGGCCGCCTCCAGGAGGCATCGCTCGGTGGCCGGCCAATCGATACAGGGATCGGTGATTGAAACTCCATACTTGAGCTCGGAGCGGTCGGCTGTCAGCGGCTGATTGCCGGCATTGATGAAGCTCTCGAGCATCACGCCCATGATCGCGCCGCTGCCCGCGCGCACCTGATCGCATAGCGCGCCGAACACCTCGGGCTGTTTGCGGTAGTCCTTGCCGGTCTGCGCGTGCGAGCAGTCGACCATCACGCGTGGCTCCAGGCCCACTTTGCGCAGGATGCGGCAGCATTCGTCGATGCTGGCCGCGTCGTAGTTTGGCGTGCGTCCGCCACGCAGCACCACGTGGGTGTCGGGATTGCCGGCCGTGCGCACGATCGCGGTCACGCCGTCCTGCGTGATGCCGATAAAGGAGTGCGGGCGGCGCGCCGACTCGATCGCGTTGACCGCGACCTGCAGGTTGCCTTCCGTGCTGTTCTTGAAACCCACCGGCATCGAAAGCCCGCTTGCCATCTCACGATGAGTCTGCGACTCGGTGGTGCGGGCTCCGATCGCGGTCCACGATACGAGGTCGGCGATGTACTGGGGCGTTATCGGATCGAGCATCTCGGTTCCGGCGGGCAGCCCAAGCGCGTTGATCTCGAGCAGCAGGCGGCGCGCGCGCAGCAGCCCCTCGCGCATGTCGCACGAGTCGTCCATGCGGGGGTCGTTGATCATGCCCTTCCATCCCACCGTGGTGCGCGGCTTTTCGAAGTACACGCGCATCACGATGAACAGCCGCTCCTCCAACTGCGCGCGCAGGCGCGCGAGGCGCCTGGCATAGTCCAGGGCGGCGATCGGGTCGTGGATCGAACACGGCCCCACGACGCACATCAGGCGCGAGTCTTCGCCGCGGATGATGCGGCGCACAGTCTGGCGGGCCTCGACCACGGTGCGGGCGATGCGGTCGTCGATCGCGAGCCGCTCCTTCAGCAGGCGCGGCGAGTCCAGGGCTTCGGTGGTGATGACGTGGAGGTCTTGAATTTCTTGCATAGGGCGACCGTATATCTTTACTCGAAACGGCGGCTGATAATATAGGCGCTCTGGCGCGAGAATAATGCAACAGCAGGTCAAGGAGGCGCCGATCGACGACGAGGCGGCGCAACTTCGGCGCACGCCGGCCACAGAAGCCACGCCGCGCGCGCGCGAGGTGGTGACGCGGTGGCGGGCGCTGGCCGGTATGGCGGTCTCGGTGACGCTTGCCTGCGTGGTTGTCACGATCGAGTTTACCAGCCAGGCGGCCCATCGGGTGTCCTTGATGCATCGTCACGCCGAGGCGATGCTTTCGAGGGTCTCGCGGTTGGAGTCCGAGATAGCGGCCGAGCGTGCGCGGATTTCCGCCGCGCACCGCGAAGTCGCCGCCGCCGAGACCTTGCGCGCACTCCTGCGCGCGCCCGACGCCGGATTGCTCAAGCTGTCGCCGCCGGCGGTCCTGGGAGGGCATAAGGCCGCCCCGGCGCACCGTCCCGAAGCGATGCTCGCGCTTAGCGCGGAGGAGCATCGCGCGGTGCTCATCGTTGCCGGCCTCAAGGCTCCGGCCGGCGATATGCCGTTCGTGCTCTGGTGGAGCGCTTCGCACGGCGCGCCGGTTCAGGCCGCCGAGTTCCGCACTGCCGCGGACGGCAGTGCGCTGGTGACGGCGGCGATACCACTCGGGCTCGAGGTGAAAGGGGCAACGATCACGGCGGAGCCCGCCGCGGAAGGGGATCCGAGGAAAGCGGCGGCGTCATCATCCGCGCAAGCCGCGCCGTTGGGGCCGGTGCAACTGCGCGGCACGCTCGCTCGCTGAAATGCGATCGGCTGCGTGTTGAATGAGGATTGGTGTTGTTGATGCGGCGCTGATCGCGTATACCGTCTGCGATGCTTTCCGCTATTTTTCAACGCGATATTTCAATGCGGCGAGGCGTCGCGCATCGAGGGCACGTTGAGAGCGAGGCGCGCGCTGGAAATTTGGCGAGTCGTTTACGTGGCGCGCAAGTGATGTGCGCGAGCGGGAAAATCGAAAATAAATTCCGCGCCGCGTAAACGGAATTTCGATTTCTTCAGCAGTTCAGAAAAAATTGATTGACAGAGCGACCTTCGAGCGATAATGTTTCCGTTTGCCCCTGAGGGCGCCGGTCTTTGAAAACTGAATAGTAGTGCATGCCTTAATCGGGC